>JAXMDG010000011.1:0-9343 GCA_046348955.1 Amaricoccus sp. | reverse complement strand
CGAGCATCCGGGCGACGCCTACGGGGCCTTGCAGAACGGGTTGCAGAGCCGCCCGGTCCCCGCGACCGAGATCGCCCATGTCTACGAGAAGCAGCGCACGCAAGCGCGCGGCGTCCCCTGGGGCGCGCCGGTGATCCGGTCGTTGCGTGATCTCGACGACTATGAAGTGGCCGAACTGGTTCGCAAGAAGACCGAGGCCTGCGTCACCGCCATCGTCTTCGGCGACGACGAGGCGCAACAGGGCATCGCGCCCTCCGTGGTCGATGCCGACGGCAACCGGGTGGAACAGTTCGAGCCGGGGCTGATCGCCTATGCCCGCGGCGGCAAGGACATCCGCTTCAACCAGCCCTCGGCGACGGGCGGCTACGGCGAATACAAGCGCGCGAGCCTGCACACGATCTCGGCAGGCTTCCGCGTGCCCTACGAGCTGCTGACGGGGGACCTGTCCCAAGTGAACTACTCCTCGATCCGGGCGGGTCTCGTGGAGTTCCGCCGCCAGATCGACGCCGTCCAATGGCAGCTGTTCATCCCGATGTTCTGCGCCCCGGTGTGGCGGTGGTTCACGGAAGCCGCATGGGCGGCGGGGCAGATCCCGTCGCCGATCGTGCCTGTGGAATGGTCGCCGCCGAAGTTCGAGGCGGTCGATCCGCAGAAGGACGCGATGGCGAACCTGCTGTCCATCCGCTCGGGCACCATGACGCTGGCCGAGGTGATCGCCCGGCAGGGCCGCAACCCCGACGCCGTGCTGGCCGAGATCGCGGCGACCAACGCCAAGCTCGACGCGCTGGGGTTGGTCCTCGACAGCGACCCTCGCCGCGTCACCAAGACCGGCAGCGCACAATCCAAAGACGGGGCCAGCGATCCGGCGAACGATCCGGCCGCCGACGAACCAGACGCCGACGACCCGACCGCCGACGCGGATACAGACCCGGCGCAGGCCGACCAACAGGACTGACCTTCATGGACACGATGATCGAACTGCCGGCCATGCGCCGGTCGGCGGAGCTTGCGCCGAACACGGCCGATGCCGACAACCGCACCGTCGAGGTGGTCTGGTCGGCCGGGGCTCGCGTCCGCCGTGCCACCTTCTTCGGCGAGCCTTATGACGAGGAACTCAGCCTCGACCCGGCCCATGTCCGGCTCGACCGGCTGAACGCGGGCGCGCCGTTCCTGAAGGTGCACGAGCTCGACACGCTCGACGCGGTGATCGGCTCGGTCGTGCCGGGCTCGGCCCGGATCGAGAACGGTCGCGGCATCGCCTTGGTCCGGATCAGCGAGCGTGCCGATGTCGAGCCGATCTGGCGCGACATCCAAGCGGGGCACATCCGCGCCGTCTCCATCGGCTACCAGGTCCACCGGTTTGATATCTCGAAGCCTGATGGCGCCCGCGAGCTCTGGCGCGCGGTGGACTGGACGCCCTTCGAGGTCTCCGCCGTCGCGGTCGGAGCCGACCCAGCAGCGGGCTTCCGCGCCCAGCACCCCCTTCACGACTGCGTCCTCCACCGCCGGGACGCCCCTTCCACCACGAAAGGACCGATCCCGATGACGGACACGACCCAGACCCCGGCGAGCGACGCCGCAACCCCCGCCAACACCCAGCCGACCGCGCCGGTCGAAACCGAGGACACCCCCATGACCGAGCCGAAACCGGCTGCGCCCGACCCGAAGGTCGCGGCCAGCGAGACGCGCAGCCAGAAGACGCAGGTAACTCCCGCGCCCGATACCGAAGTGGTCGCCACCCGCGCCCGCGAGGCCGAGCGCGACCGCGTCTCCACCATTTACGATCTGGCCGGGCGGCTGAACCTCGAGCGCGGCTTCGCCGAGGATCTGGTCAAGCGCGGCGTCAGCATCGACGAGTCCCGCCGACTGATCCTCGACCAGGTCGCCGCGAAATCCGACGAGACCCGGAACTTCCCCCATGTCTCCGTCCCGCTCGGCGGCCGAGACGAGTGCATCACCCGCCGTGACGCGGTGGCGAACGCACTGCTGCACCGCTACAGCCCAACGCTGTTCCAGCTCGAGGACGCCGCGCGCCAGTATCGCGGCATGACGCTGCTGGAGCTCGCCCGCGAAAGCCTCGGCAATGCCGGGGTCAACACGCGCGGCCTGTCGCGTGACGAGGTGGCGACGCGCGCGCTGCACTCGACCTCGGACTTCCCCGAGATCCTGTCGGCCGTCACCAACAAGACGCTGCGGCAGGCCTACGAGGCCTATCCCCGCACCTTCATGCTGTTCTGTCGCCAGGTGCTGGCGACCGACTTCAAGGCGATGCATCGCGTCCAGCTCGGCGAAGCCCCGCAGCTGCTCGAGGTCGGCGAAAGCGGCGAGTTCAAGCGCGGCACGCTGGGCGAGAGCAAGGAGAGCTACAAGGTCAAGACCTATGGCCGGGTGGTCGCCATCACCCGTCAGACGCTGATCAACGACGATCTCGACGCCTTCACCCGCATCCCGGCGATGTACGGCAACTCCATCGCCCAGCTGGAGTCGGACGTGGTCTGGGGCATCATCACCGCCAACCCGGCGATGGCCGACGGCAATGCGCTCTTCCACACCACCCACAAGAACCTGGCAGGCACCGGCGCGGCGCTCGATGTCAGCAGCGTCGGAGCGGCGCGCGCGGCGATGGCCAAGCAGACCGGCCTCGACAAGAAGACGGTGCTGAACGTCCGGCCTGCCTTCCTGATCGTGCCGGCCTCACTGGAACTGAAAGCCGAACAGCTGGTGGCCCAGAACCTCGTGCCCGCCGCGACGTCCAGCGTGGTGCCGCAGTCGATCAGGACGCTGGCGCCGATCAGCGAGCCCCGGCTCGACGCCGCCAGCGAGACCGCCTGGTATCTGGCGGCCAGCCCGAACCAGATCGACACCATCGAGTACGCCTATCTCGAGGGCCAGCAGGGCGCCTATATCGAGACGCGCAACGGCTTCGACGTCGACGGGGTCGAGATCAAGTGCCGCCTCGACTTCGGAGCCAAGGCCATCGACTGGCGCGGCCTCTACAAGAACCCGGGCGCGTAAGGCGCGCTTCCTGAACCCTGACACACGGGCGGTCCTGACGGGCCGCCCTTCGTCTTTCCACGAGGATCCCCATCATGAAAACCTACGTCCAGCCCGGCAACACCATCACCCTGACCGCGCCCTATGCCGTCGCCTCCGGCGATGGCCTGCTCGTCGGCTCCATCTTCGGCATCGCCGCGGGTGCCGCCGCCATTGGCGAGCCCGTCGAGACCGCGCTCGTCGGCGTGTTCGACATCACCAAGGTCGGCTCCCAGGCGTGGACGGTTGGCGCCAAGGTCTATTGGGACGACACCAACAAGCGCACCACGACCGTCGCGACCGACAACACCCTCATCGGCGCGGCCGTCGAGGCGGTGGCGAGCGGCGCCGGCGACACCATCGGCCGGGTGCGCCTGAACGCGACGTTCTGATGTCGGCCTTCGCCGCCGCCATCGGCGCGCTCTTCGCCGATCCGAACATCGGCCGGGACGCGGTCTACATCGCCGACGGCGGTACACCCGTGCTGGTGCGTGCCGTCGCCCGTCGCGCCGACGCGGTCACCGACTTCGGCGACGCGCGGCTCTGGTCCGAAACCACCCGGATCGACCTGCGCGTGGCCGAGGTGGCGAACCCGCGTCCCGGCGACCGCATCGAGATCGACGGCGACGCCTTCCTCATACAGGGCGAGCCGGTCCGCGACCGCGAGCGGCTGGTCTGGACCGTCGACCTGAGGCCCGCGTGAAACTGAAGCTCGACATCGATCCCGACATCGTCGCGATGATGGCGGCCGAGGTCGCGGCGGGTGAACGGGCCGTCACCGCCGCCATTCGCGAGGCCGGGACTGGGCTGAAGACGGCGTGGCGGTTGCAGATCACCGGCGCGGGGCTTGGTACACGGCTCGCCAACTCGATCCGGAGCCAGAACTTCCCGAGGTCGGGCGAGAGCCTTGAGGCTGCGGCGCTGGTCTGGTCGAAGGCGCCGGTAATCGTCGGTGCGCATGACACCGGGCCGCTGATCCGATCGAAGAACGGGTTCTGGCTGGCGATCCCGCTGCCCGCGGCGGGCAAATCCCTGCGCGGCGGCCGGATCACCCCCGGTGAATGGGAGCGGCGACGCGGCCTCCGCCTGCGTTTCGTCTATCGCCGGACGGGCCCCAGCCTGCTGGTCGCCGAGGGGCGGCTGAACACGAAAGGCCAGGCGGTGGTGTCGCGGTCGAAGACCGGGCGCGGAAAGGTCACTGCGCCGATCTTCCTGCTGGTGCCGCAGGTCAAGCTGCCGAAGCGGCTGGATCTGGCGCGGGATGCAGACCGGGCGTTGGACAGCGTGCCGGGGCTGATCGTGGCGAACTGGGTGGGGGGTAGGTTGTGATCGCATCGATGCGCAATCTTGCTCGGCAGCCACGAAACCGACGGCTCGGGTTACCCCGCGCAGCACGACAGCTTCGCGACATCCTTGTCGAAGGTCTGCGCGGCGAGCTTCAGCCCCTCTACCGTGGTCAGATAGGGGAAGATCGTCTCGCCGAGCGCCTTTGTCGTCATGCCGAACTTGAGCGCCATGGCGAGCGTCTGGACACTGTCGGCTCCCTCCGGCGCCATGATCACGCCGCCCAGGAGGCGGTCGGTCGCCCGGTCCGCGACGAGCTTGATCAGGCCGCGCGTGTCGCGGGCGGCGAGCGCGCGGGGCACGTTGTCGAGCGTCAGCACACTGGTCTTGACGTCATGACCCGCGGCGCGCGCCTGCGCCTCGGTCAGCCCGACGCCGGCGACCTGCGGATCGGTGAACACCACCCACGGCATCGCGGCGTTGTCGTAGCGCTCCGCCCCGCCCAGAACGGCGTTGCGGGACGCGAGCTTGGCGCCATAGGCGGCCATGTAGACGAACTGGTCGCGGTCGGTCACATCGCCCGCCGCGAAGATGCCGGCCTTCGTGGTCTGCATGTCGTCGCCCACCCGGATCGCGCCACGCGCGTCGGTCTCGACGCCCATCTCCGCGAGGCCCAGTCCCTCGGTGTTGGCTGCGCGTCCCGTCGTCAGGACGAGGCGGTCGGCCGTCAGATCGCGGTCTGCGCCGTCCACCGTCACCGTCAGGACCGCACGGGCCCCGTCGCGCCGTGCGGCGTCGTAGGTCGCGCCATCGACAACCGCGACGCCCTCGGCGCGCAGCGTCTCCGTCAGCGCCCGGGACACCTCCGGCTCTGTGCGCGGCAGCAGGCGCGAGCGGCAGACAATGGTGACGCGGGTGCCCATCCGCGCCATCATCTGCGCCAGCTCCACGCCGATGTAGCCGCCGCCGAGGAAGATCAGGCTTTCGGGCAACCGGTCCAGCTCCAGCAGCGACGTGCTGTCGAGCGTTGGTGCGTCCTGGATCCCAGGGATGTCGGGCACGGCGGGTCGGCCACCGGTCGCGACGATCACCTTGGGAGCCGTGATCCTGCGCCCGCCGACCTCGACCCCGCCGAGGACGAGACGCGCCGGACCCTCGTCGAGATAGGTCACACCGCCGTAGCCCGGCAGCAGATCGGCGTACTTCTTCTGGCGCAGTGTCGCGACAAGATCGTCCTTGGCCGCAATCAGCGCCGACCAGTCGGCGACCTGCGCCTCGCTGTTCAGGCCCGGGAACCGATGTGCTGTCTGCGCACCGTGCAGGGCTTCCGCGGCCCGGATCATCGTCTTGGAGGGCACACAGCCCACGTTCACGCAGGTCCCGCCGATGGTGCCATGGCCGATCAGCGCGACGCGCTTGCCTCCCTCGGCGGCGGTGATCGCGGCCGAGAACCCGGCCGATCCGGCGCCGATCACGGCAAGGTCGAAATCGCCCTTGGGCGCGCAGCAATCGTCTTTCATCAAGTCATCCATCCGTTCGAGTGGTCTGGCGCCGCTGCCGTCTCCAGACCGCGTACACGGTCAGCGCGACGAAAAAGGCGAGCGCGGGCAGCAGAACGTAGTCGAGCCAACCCAGCCAGGCCGACAGGCCCACGGCACCCAGAAGCACCACCAGCACCGGAGTGAAGCAGCAGAGCGCCGCGATGACGGTGCCGACGATCCCTGTCGCGATCAGCTTGCGGTCGGACTGCTCGGTCATCTCGTCAGCCCGCGACACGCGCCGGGTAGCCTGCATTGGCCGACGCGGTCGCGATGGCGTCGGCGCTCGTCGCGGCGGTGTCGAAGATCACCGTGGCGGTGCGGGCATCGAAGTCGATCTCGACGGCGCGCACGCCCGCGACGCCCTCCATCGCACGCTTCACGGTGACTGGGCAGAGCGCGCAGGTCATGTTGTCCACCGCGAAGGTGACGGTCTGCTCGGCGGCGACGGTCTGCGCGGCAACAGGGATGGCGGTGATCGGCACAACGGCGGTCAGGCCGAACAAGGCGAGTGCAAGGATCTTCTTCATGTGGATGTCCTTTCGGGGTCAGTAGAGAAGCGGGGCCCACCAGTCGATGGTGAGGGCTGCGAGAACGAGGATCAGGGAGGCCCAGAGAGCCGACTTGGTGATGCGCGCCGATGCTGGCCTTGCGCAGTAGGAACCGGGTTCGCAGACGGTTGGCTTGCGGAAATAGACCTGCCAGAAACCCGCCGCGATGAAGCCGAGCGCGATCACGGCGAAGATCGGCTTGTAAGGCTCCAGAGCCGTCAGGTTGCCGATCCAGGCGCCCGAGATGCCGAGAGTCAGAAGCACCAGCGGCCCGATGCAGCAGGCCGAGGCGAGAAAGGCGCCCACCACACCGCCCGCCGCGAGCCAGCCCTTTCGGGCGGGGCGATCCGCGCCCGTGCTGTCCGTTCTGTCGTCTGTCAGCGCCATGTCGCGCACCTCTCGTCTGTGATTGACGATGGGTGTAGGGTCTGTAGCAACTACAGGCTCAAGAGGAAACTTGCCCATGACCGATCACGAGCGCGAGAGCGGCTTCACACGCGGCGACCTGGCCCGGGCGACCGGCTGCAACATCGAGACGATCCGCTATTACGAGAAGACCGGCCTGCTGCCCGACCCGCCCCGCACGGACGCCGGCTACCGGGTCTATTCCGCCGCACACGCCACACGCCTCCGCTTCATCCTGCGCGCCCGCGAACTCGGGTTCTCGATGGAGGACATCCGCGGGCTGATGGGGCTCGGCGACGGCGCCGCGCCGACCTGCGCCGAGGTCAAGGAACGGACGGAGCGGCACCTTGCCGATGTCCGCGCGAGGATCGCGGATCTTCGGCGTATCGAATCCGTCCTCGCTACAACTGCATCCAGGTGTTCGGGCGCCGAAGTCCCCGATTGTCCGGTGCTCGACGCGATTTCCAACTCGGCCGACCCATGACACCTCGCGAAACCATCCTCGTCGCGCTGCACGCGCGGCTCTCGGCGCTGCCCGCCACCGCTCTGCGCGGGGACGTGCTGCCCGAGCGCATGCCGGTCGAGGGCCTGATGATCCTGCGCGATGGCGAACCAGGTGCGCCCGAAGTCACGCTGTCGCCGCTGCGCTATCACTACCAGCACCGAGCCGAGATCGAGGCGGTCGTTCAGGGTGCCGATCGCGACGCCGCCTTTGACACGCTGACCGCCAGCATCGGCGCAGCGCTCGCCGCCGACCGGACGCTGGGCGGGTTCTGCGACTGGGTCGAGGCCGAAGCCCCGCGCCCGGTCGATCTGCCGGTCGAGGGCGCGGCGAGTCTGAAGGCCGCCGTTATCCCGGTCGTGCTGCACTATTCCACGGCCGACCCGCTGGCCTGACCCAACCGACCACAGGAGACGAACATGGCACGAGCCCAAGGGGCGCGAGCGCTGATGGCGCTTGCGTTCGAGACGACCTATGGAACGCCGCCCGTCAGCGGCTTCACCCGCATGCCCTTCGCCAGCACGTCGCTCGGCGCGGAGCAGCCGCTGCTGAATTCGGAGCTTCTCGGCTACGGCCGCGATCCGCTAGCGCCGATCAAGGACGCCGTGACGGCCGACGGCGACGTCGTCGTGCCGCTGGACGCCGAGGCGTTCGGCTTCTGGCTGAAGGCAGCCTTCGGCGCGCCCACGACCACGGGCGCGGAGGCCCCGTACAGCCACGAATTTCAGTCGGGGTCCTGGACGTTGCCCTCGATGTCGATCGAGACCGGCATGCCCGAGGTGCCCCGCTATGCGATGTACTCGGGCTGCGTGCTCGACCAGATCACCTGGCAGATGCAGCGCTCGGGCCTGCTCACCGCGACCGCGCGGCTGGTGGCGCAGGGCGAGACGGTCGGCACCACGACCAGTGCCGGAACGCCCGCCGCACTGGAGTTGAAGCGCTTCGGCCATTTCAACGGGGCGATCACCCGGAACGGCACCGCCCTCGGCAATGTGGTCTCGGCCGAGATCACCTACGCCAACAACCTCGACCGGATCGAGACCATCCGCTCGGACGGCCGCATCGATGGCGCGGATCCATCCATTGCCGCGCTGACGGGCCGGATCGAGGTGCGCTTCGCCGACCAGACGCTGGTGACGCAGGCGATCAACGGCGAGGCCTGCGAGATGGAATTCGCCTACGTCCTGCCTTCAGGCGAAAGCTTCTCCTTCACCGTGCACGCCGTCTACCTGCCGCGTCCACGGATCGAGATTTCCGGGCCGCAGGGCGTCCAGGCGACATTCGACTGGCAGGCCGCGCGCGACAGCGTCGTCGGCCGGATGTGCACCGCCACCCTCGTGAATGACGTGGAGACGTATTGATGCTGACGCTCGACCTGACCAACGCGCCGCGCTGGCATGACCTCGCCCCCGGCGTCCGGGTGCAACTGCGCCCGCTGACGACCGCCCTGATGGTCGCGACGCGCAGCGACCCCGCCGTCGAGGCGGTGCCCGAGGAGGCTTCCGACGAGGAGCGCGCCGTCGCCTTCGCCAAGGCGCTGGCGCGACGGGCTGTGCTCGGCTGGGAGGGCATCGGCGATGCCGACGGCAACCCGATCGATCCCACCCCCGAGGCCATCGACGCGCTGCTCGACGTCTGGCCGATCTTCGAGGCCTTCCAATTGACCTACGTGTCCAAAGGCCTGCTGCTGGAACAGGAAAAAAACGCCTCCGCGCTCTCGCCGAGTGGTCCTTCGGCGGGGGCGAGCGCTACTGCGAAGCCTGCGCGCAAGCGTGCGAAGACTGCCCGACGCGCCTGAACCGGCCGCTTACCCATGAGGGCTGGCAGGTCTGGGATCTCGTCGGCCGCCTCGGCGGTCAGTTGCGCGTGCTGCCCGGCGCGGTGGTCGGCTGGGACCTGTCCGCGGCCCTCGCTCTGGGAAATGCGCTCGGCGTCCCGCCCGCTGCTGCGGGTGAACTCTTGCCCGTCATCGAAGCGGTGATGGTGGCCAAGCTCAACGAAAAGATGGATCATTCCCATGGCTGAGAAGA
>JAXMDG010000010.1:0-10903 GCA_046348955.1 Amaricoccus sp. | reverse complement strand
AGTCTCAATCTCCGAAGGTTTGTACTCCCAGGCGGCGGCTCTTCTTAAGCAAGAACTCGAAACGCTTGCTGCCGTAGATGAGTTCGAGCACGGTCGACGAAGGGATGGACGCACCCCCAATGTTGGCAATGGGGCGATGCGCGACTTCGGCCCGATATATGGTGATTTGAACTCAATCGCCCACGTCTCACAGCACGATCTTGCCCGCCAACTGGTCACGGTGGAGTTGGGCGAGATTCGCGCGCCGACCCTGATTCCGCAATACAACAGAGGACTCGCTAAGTTCCTCTACGGCAATCACGTGTTCTTCATTATCGAGACGACTCGCCAGGTGGAGAGGATATTCAGGCAAATGTTCAATGAGGGCATGTCCGAGGACGAGCAGAAATGGCTCTCTCTCGCCAGTATCGCCCTGCTCCGCGAAGACGTGATCAAGCTCGCGCCGGACGCTCTCGAACGCTTTTCCAAGGCCGGGGCCGAGCGGGCGTGACACGCTTGTTGGTTCAGAGCATATCCCCGACCCAGTTCCCCACGATGAGCCCCGGCACCGCATCATGCGCCCGCTCGGCATCCCGCGCCAGGTCGAGCCGCTTCGGCAGCTTGACCTGCGGCACCAGCAGGAAGATTGGCGCGGTGACCTGGCCGCGTCCGGACTTCGAGCGCGACGCCGCCACGAGCCCGCGCGTATTGATCCGCGCCGCGTCCGCCACCAGCAGGCTCGGACCCGCGCGGCGATAGACGAACCGCAGCCGCAGCCCGGTTTTCCGCTCCCACGCGCCCGGCGTGATGCGCCGCCCGCCGAGCGCCTTGCCGGCGGCCGGCGTCGGGATCGCTAGCCAGAGGCCGTTCCTCGACCGGATGAGCGGCCCGGCATCGTGCGCGCCGACGATCACCGGCGCCTTCGACCAGACCACCGCCGCCGCGTTGAGGCTCGTCCCAGCCTTCGGGAAGACCTCCGACCGGATCGAGTTGGCGAGCCGGGGTCCAAGCCCCGAGCCGGTGATCTGCCCCCGCCACGCAAGCTTCAGCCCGGCGCCCGCCTCGCGCATCGCCGCCGACACTGCCCGCTCGCCGGCGGCGATCTCCGCCTTCATCATCGCCACGAGGTCGGGCCGGATGTCGAGCTTGAGCTTCATGCCGGCCTCGTATCGAGCGTCCAGACCAGCCGCTCGCGATCCCGCACCGGCTCGCCCTGCACTATATATTCGGTGTCGTCGATCGCGAGGCGGTCGCCCGGCCGGGGCGCGGCCACCTCGCTGACCCGCACGTCGAACCGGGTCGTCTCCGACCAAAGCCGCGCCTCGCCGAACTCGGCGATCGCGTCGGCGCGGCGGGCGATGACGCGGACGGGGAACGGGTCCCCGTCGGCCGGCTCGTAGACCGCCGCGCGGCCGAGGTTCGGATCGGCGAAGAGCGCGTCGACCGCGGCGGCGAAGGCGGTCACGTCCGCCGCGCCGAGCGCAGCACCTGCGGCCGGGTGCAGATCGGAAGCGGGTTGCTCTCGATCTCCAGCCGCACCCACTCGTCGCGCTCGCGGTCCGGGATCGCCCGGGCGTAGAGCGGCAGGCCGAGGGTGTTGACCGTCTCGAAGGTATCGGCCGGGGCATAGTAAATCTCGAAGAGCCCGTCGACGCCCTCGGGATAGAAGAACGCCTTGTCGGCCGGCACCCCGAAGGCGGCGTTGCCGCGGTAGCGCCGGAAGCTGATGCCGCCGAAGCTGACTTCGTCGGCGACCCGGCTGCGGAGATCGGCGGCGGCCGCGGTGTTGAGGTAGGTCTCCCGCACCTCCTTGTGGGCGACGAGGTCGGCGAAGAAGGCCGAGCCGCATTCGGCGCGGAGCTGCACCGCACCCGTGGCGAGCCCGCCCATGCTGGCCTCGACGTCCTCGATCAGCGCCTGGCAGCGCTTGCGCAGCGCGCCCGAGGCCGGCGAGGCGTTGTCGAGGTCGAAGTCGACCTCGGTCGCCGGGGTGATGGCGAACTCGGTGAAGTAGTTCACCACCGTCGCGCCGTCCTTCGGGTCCTTCACCACCCCCTGGATGCCGTTCAGCAGGTGGTACTCGAAGGTCGCCTCGGCGTCAGTGCGCAGCCGCCTGAGGCGCCGGGCGACCTCCACCTGCACCTGCTGCGCCTCGCTCTCGGAGCCGAAGGCGCGGATGCCCTGGATCTCCGAGGCCCAGATCACGTCCTGCTTCTTGAACTGGCGACAGACGAAGGCGCGCACGTCGCGGCGCTCCGAGACCTGCTGGTCATACGCTGAGCCGCGCTCGGAGAACGGGATCAGCGAAAGCGTACCGTCGCGGCTCTCGATGACGACGGTGCGCGAACGCACGCCGCGGTCGCCGAAGAGACCGGAGCCCGAGAGCGTCGCCGGCTTGAAGGGGATGTTCTCCAGAGCCCGGGTGAGCTCGATGATCGAGAAGGCGTCGCCCTCGAAGATGTCCATGCTGGCCATTTCGGCGTCTCCTTAGCGGACCAGGATGCCCGCGGCCGCGAGCGCGGCATGGGCGGCGGTGATCTCGGGCTCGCTCGGCGTGCCGGCGAAGACGAGATCGTGGCGGTTGACAATGGCGGGGCCGCGCACGATCGCGACGGCGGACACGTCGCCGGCAGATGCGTCCGCCTTGCCCCAGAGCACCGCGACAGCGGTCTGGCTGCCGTCGGTGGCGTCCGGGTCGTGGGCGACGTACTTGCCGCCGACGGTGATCTTCCCGAGCACCGTGCCCGGCTCGAGCGTGCCGGCGTCGATGGTGACGACCTCGCGGCAGTAGTCGCGGAAGACCTCCCAGACGAGAAAGCCGCCGGTGTGGCGGCCTTCGGTAAGCGTGGGCATGGTGGGCTATCCTCTCGGCTTGAAGGTGCGGGCGATCACTTCGCCCCAGGGCTGGGCGCCCGAGGGGCGGCCCGGTTGCGGATGGGCGGCGGAGATGTCGGGCACAGCGTCGGCACGGGCAGCCAGCAGCGCCGCGCGCACCTCGTCGAGGCTGGCGCCGCTCTCCAGGAACCGCCGCGCCTGCAGCGGGAGGCCGGCGAGCGCGCAGAGGTCGATCACCGCGGCGGCATGCGCGAGAACCTCGACTCGAATGTGGGCTGCGTCCGACGCTTCGGCGATCGGCGTGGCCGGTTCGGTGGCGGCAGCTACCGGCTCATCCTCGGCGTCGGCATCGGCGTCCGCGTCGGGGACGTGGTCCGTCACGGCACCGCTGTATCCAGCCGTATCGCCGTCCGCCTCGGCTCCGCCGTCGTCCACCGTCGCGACGATTTCGACCAGCGCCGGCGGAGCATTGCGGAACCGGCCGACATCGAACTGCGCGGCGATGCGCACCGGCTCGGCAAGCCGGTCGGCGAAGCCGAGCTCGACCGCCTCGGCGGCGTCGAGCCAGGTCTCCTTCGCCATCAGCGCGGCGATGTCGTCCTCGGACCCGCCCGATTTCGCGACGTAGCCTGCGACGAGGCTGCCCTTGATCTTGTCGAGCGCCTCGGCCATCGCCCGCATGTCGTCCGCGGTCCCGAACACCACGCCCGAGGGGTCGTGGATCATCAGGAAGGCGTTCTCCGGCATCACCACCTCGTCGCCGGCCATGGCGACGTAGGAGGCGGCCGAGGCGGCGATGCCGTCGATCCAGACGCTGACCGGGCCAGCGTGGCGCTTCAGGGCGTTGTAGATCGCCACCGCGTCGAAGACCGAGCCGCCGGGGCTGTTCAGCCGCAGCGTCAGCGGTGCCTCGCCCTCCAGCGCGCCGAGCTCGTCGAGGAAGCTCTTCGCCGAGACGCCGTAGGCGCCGATCTCGTCATAGATCGAGACCTCCGCGCCCTCGGCGCGGGCGCGGATCGCATACCAGGATCGCATGGGGGTTCAGTCCTCGTCTGTTTCGGGGGTCCGCTCGGGCGTCGCCCGGGCGCCTTGGGTCTCGCCGGGCTTCGTGCGGTAGCCGAGGCCGAGCTCGTTGGCCCGGGCGGCGTCGGCCGCGTTCTCGCGGTCGATCTCCTCGATGTCGTAGCCGGTCGCCTCGACCGCCTTCCGCCGCGAGAGGAGGCCTGCGTCGATCGCCAGCACCTGTGCCTGGATGTCCTTCAGCGGATCGACCCAGTCCCAGCGCGGCGGGATCCACTGCACGGCGCGATACCCCGCGGGTGAAGCCGCGAACCCAGGCAGATCAAGGCTGCCGGCGAGCACCGCCGCCTCCATCCACCGCGCCCAGATCGGGCGGCAGAGCTGGTGTGCGACCACCCCGTGCTGCAGCTGCTCGACGCGGCGGCGGAACTCGACGAGCTCGGCGCGCAGGCTCGAGTAGTTGGCCTGGCGGACGTCGCCGGTGACCAGATGATACGGCAACCCGAGCGAGGCCGAGACGCCGAGGAGCGTCCGGTACTGGAAGGCCTCGTAGCCACCGCCGACATCCGCCGGCGCCGAGAACTTCACGTCCTCTCCCGGCAGCAGCACCTGCAGCGTGCCGGGCTCCAGGCTGGCGGTGGCGCTGCCGTCGTCGGCGACTTGCGTTTCGCCGAGCAGCGCCTCCTCGGGGGCGGTCTTGGTGATGAAGCCCGCGAACATCGCCGCGGTCTTCTTCCGGTCGAGCTCGGCGTCGTCGTACTGGTCGAGCAGGAACAGCCGCACCATCGCCGGCGCCACGTGCGGCAGACCCCTGATCTGGCCGGCGTCGATCGGCCGGTAGATGTGCAGCACCTCGCTCGCCGGCACCCGCACCGTCTCCGGGATGGGCGCGCCCATGACCGGGCCCCGGTCGGTGCTGTCACCGGGATGCCGACGGCGGAAGTGGTAGGCGAGCCGCCGGCCGATCGGGTCGAATTCGATGCCGCAGCGGATGCGGCGGCTGTCCGCGAGGTCTTCGGTCTTCTCGAACGGCAGCATCTCCGACTGCAGGAGCTGCAGCTGCAGCGGCACCAAGAGGCCGTCCTTGGCACGCCGGGGACGCAGCCGGACGAAGCACTCCCCGGCGACGAACATCTCGCGCGCGACCATCGCCTGCAGGCCGTAGAAGTCGGTGAGCCCGTCGGCATCGGCCTCATCGGTCCAGGCGAGCCAGAGCCGCTGCACGCGGTCGCGCAGCTCCGCGTCCTCGATCAGCGACGACGGCTTGATACCGTCGCCGACCAGGTTGGCGGCGAAGGCCTCGCAGGCGTTGGCGGCGTAGCCGTTGCTGACCACGAGCTCGCGGGCGCGGGCGAGGAGCCGCGGGCCGCCGGAGGCGACCAGCGAGTTGATGTTCTCCAGGGGCGGCTGCCAGCCGCGCAGCCGCCGCTTGGCCATCGCGCCTTCAAGCCGGGCGCGCACGGCTGCGGGGCCGCCGTCGGCACGTCGCCGGCGGAAGGCGTCGAGGATGCCCATCGGTCAGAGGCCCTTGGTCGCGGTCACGCGGACCTGGCGCACGATCGGCCGGCCCTCGGCTGCGGCGATCTCGCGGTCGAGCGCCTCGATCGCCCGGTCGATTTCGGCCATGCTGCGATAATCGACGGTGCGGCCGTCGTAGCTGACCCGCGCCACGCCGCTGGCGCGCGAGGCGGACAGCGCCTCGCGGCGGGACTTCAGCTCGGCGACGGTCGCCATCAATCACCCCATGTAGCTGGATCGGACGCTGCGCCGCCGCAGCACCTGCCGGACGGGCCGCACCGCGCCCGCCGCTGGCGGCGCGTCTGCATCATCATTGCTGCCTGCGCCGAGCTGCGCCTCCAGGTCGGCCCAGCGCGCCTCGGACCAGCGGTCCGCGCCGGCGATCCAGGCTGCGGCGCGGGCGTAGACCCGGGTGTCGAGCGCCTCGTTGCGCTCACGGAGCTTCTGCCATTCCAGCCGGGCGAAGCCGCGCTTCGTCTTCACCGTCACCAGCTGCTCGGCCACGAACTGCTTCAGCCATTCCGACTCCACCCAGTCCGGCAGATGCACCGATCCGGGCGGGAACGATGCGCCGCCGGCGACCTCCTCTCCCGTCGGCCGGTCGAGCCGGAGGAACCGGTAGGTCTCGGCCTTGAAGGTCGAGACCGCCACGGTCCAGAGCCGGGCGCCGCGGCGGAGACGTCGGCCGCCGTCGGTCACGTCGACGTAAGTCGGGCCCGACACCGGGCTCGCCCGGTTGAAGCCCTCGACGCCCTTGACCGGCGCGACCTGCGCGAACCCCTGCCGCCGGGACCACGCATAGACCGCAGGCGCCTCGTAGCCGGTGTCGATGGCGAGTCGTGCGACCTGCAGACCCGCGCCGCTGGCATGCGGCCAGGTGCGTCCGAGCAACGCGGCGAGCTGGTCCCAGCCAGCTTGGTGTTCCGGCCCGCCATCGATGACGAGGTGATCGACGAGCCAGCTCTCCAAGCACCGGCCCCAGGCCCAGACGTCGACCTCGATGCGGTCCTTCTGCACGTCGGCACCCGCGGTGAGGAACAGCCCGCCCTTCGGCACCGTGCCCGCGGGCCAGCTTTCCCTCCGATCGTAGAGCCGCCGCCAGTCCGGCGCCTCGCCGGTCTCGATCCAGGTCTCGCCGAGGATGGTGTTGCGGAACGCACGGATCGCCTCGTCCGAGCCTTGGGCCGCCTCCCACGCGCGGGCGATCCGCTCCCAGCTCAGCCACCCCGCCGGCGAGTAGAGCGCCGAGAGGTGGAAGCCGATGGTCGAGGGATCGGCCGAGGTCGCGGTCGCCCGCCATTCGCCGCCCTCGAGCATGGGCGTCTTGGCGTGCTCGGGGATGGCGGTGTCGCAGGCCTCGCAGACGTAAGCGGCCGTCTCCGGCTTGCCGTTCTCCCAGCGCAGCCGCTCGAACTTCAGCCACTGCAGCGTCGCGCAGTACGGGCAGGCGACGAAGTAGCGGCGCTTGTCGCTCGCCTCGTACTCGCGCTCGATGCGGGAAAGCCCGCGGATCGTCGGGGTCGAGGCGAGGAAGACCTTCCGCCGGTGGGCGAAGGTCAGTGACCGCGCCTCGGCCAGCGAGACCGGATCGCCTTCCTCGTCGACCGAGGCCGGATAGGCGTCGACCTCGTCGAGGAAGATGTAGCGCGCCGGGGTCGACCGTAGGCCGACCGCCGAGTTCGCCCCGGTCATGATCAGGATGCCGCCGGCGAACTCCTTCGACAGCATGGTGTTGCCGGCGTCGCGCGAGCGCGCCGGCTTCACCTTGTCGCGGAGCGCCGGGCTCTCCTCGATCAGCGGGTCGATGCGCTGCCGCGAGTTGCGCTTGGCGAGCTCGACGGTCGGCTGCACCGCTAAGGCCGGTCCCGGCGCCTGGTGGATGATGAAGCCGAGGAAGCAACTGCCCGCCTCGGTGTTGTGCGTCGGGATCCAGCCCTTGCCGCAGAGATAGAGGTGGCTCGGCGAGTCAACCGAGATGCAGCGGACCGGCACGCTCGGCACCGGACGGATGTCGACGATCCGGCGGCGACGGCTCTTGTTCAGTCGCCCGTCCTCGATCGACCGCATCCGCGCGACCTTGCGGGAGAGCCGGAACATCGGCTCCTCCGCGTAGGCAGTCCACGAGACGCGCCAGGCCTCCAGCGTGTCGGAGGGAGCGCGACCCTCGCGGAACACCTTCCGCCGGCCCGGCCGGAAGTAGATGCCCGGCTTGTAGCCGAGGCTGCGCAGCAGCTCGACGAACGACTTGATCAGCTTCGGATCCGAATTGCTGAACTCGCAGCGTTTGCCGCAGGTCACGATCGATCCGTCCGAGTCCATGAAACCGCGCACCAGCTCGAGGCGCTGCTCACGGCTGGCCCGCATGTACTGGTGTGGCACATGCTTGTTACCGAGCACGTCGAGCATGCGCAGGCGGGCAATGAACGGCGAGCGGAAGCGGGCGCTCGCGGGAGCGCCGGCGTCGGTCCGGGTTCGGAACGTCGGGTCGATGACGATGTTGGCGATCTTGCCACAGCGCCAAGTTGGCAGCCGGAACTCCGCCTCCACCCCGCAGGCGCAGAGGTGGTCGGCGACCTCGCGGTCGTCCTCGTGCACCGAGATGTGGTTCATGATCGACGAGCCATCGCCGAGCCACATGCCGAGCACGTAGGGGTTGATGATCAGGTCCTGCTCCGGCATGTCCACCGGCCGGCAGCAGTCGATGGCGTAGCGGTTGCGCTTGCCGCCCCCGATCCGCACCCGGCTCCTCATCTCGTCGGTCTTCAGCACCTTCCGGACGGGTGCGTCGTTGGTGAAGTCCCAGACCGGCCAGCGGTGCTCGCCGTCGCAGGTCACGCGCTCGCCGTCGTCGAAGACGATCTCGTAGCAGTCCCGCCCGGTCATCACCTCGGAGACGCCGGTGACGCTGCAGACCTGGCCCTGGTCGTCGTAGAGGAGGTCGCCGGGCGCCAGCTCGCCCATCGTCGACCAGCCGAACGGCGTCGGGATCGGCGTGTCGGTGGCGAGCGGCGCCCCGACCTGTGCTGCCTTCATGAAGACGATGCGCTGGGCCGGGTGGCCCGGCGACAGCGCGTCCATGATCTCCTTCATGTAGGGCGTCCGCTTCGTGCGGTAGCGCCCGGGCTCGGCGGCGGCGCGCGAGCTCAACATCCGGTAGCGGTCCGCCCATTCCGAGACGGTGAGCAGCGGATCGGGCTTCAGCCCGCCGCCCCAGGCCCTGAGCAGCGCCTCGGCGCCGTCGAAGGCGAAGAAGCCGTCATCCGAGATCGATCCGCCCCTCGGCGAGGTCGTCGAGGTGGGCTCGGACATGGGCTTCGAGCACCTTCTGCATCGTGGCGGGGTCGAGGATGATCTTCTGGCCTACCGCTTCGCTGCATGAGGCCGAGAGCTCCGCGGCGATCAGCGCCGCGGCGCGGGCCGGCCAGTTGACCCAGGCGTCGCGGGTCTCGCGGGCGAGGCGGAAGACCAGCGCCTCGGCACGGGCGCGGTCGACCAGCTCGCCTTTGAGCTTCTGGAGCTTCAGCCGCCGTTCCTGCGACTTCAGCACCTCGTTGGCGGTCTTCGCCTGCAGGAAGGTTGCGCCGCTGCCCGAAGGCGACGGCAGGCCGTGCTCCCGCAGGGTGTCGCCGACGGCGGCCACCGCCGCATTCGGCACCGGCTTCAGCTTTGGCGACGAGGAAAGCTGCGGCCTCTCTGCCGATTGCTCAGGCGTTCGCGCCCCGCGCTGCTTCGACGGGTCGGTCGCAGCCGCCCTGCGCGCGTCTGAGGCCTCCGCGTCGATCGAGCCGTCGGGGTGCAGCACCAGCCGTTCCGCGGCCTTCGCCTTCTGGATCGCCCCGCGCGAGAGGCCGGCGTGGGCGGCGTACTCGCGCTCGCTCATGCCCTGCATCGCGGCCTCGATTTAGCAATGATATGATCCACTTATCCGCTTGGATTGTCCGCGGAAGCGAGCATGTGTGGTGTCAAGAAGACGCCAACCCGGAGACCACGATGACCACCACGATCCTCCCCAGCGCCAACCTCGATTGGGGCTACTGGGGCACCATCAGCCGCATCGAGAACGACCCCGCCGCCGATCCGGCGAAGGCCTGGGAGATCGCCTCCCGCCGGATCGCGGAGGTGACTACCGCCTCGCCCGAAGGGGTGCGCGACTTCCTCGACTCCCGCCACGGACGCCACTTCGCCGACGACGTCGCGGGCGAGCTTTCCCGGGGCGACACGCTGAAGGAAGCGATCGACGCTGCCATCGCCCGCTGGATGGGATGGCGCATCGACCGCAAGACCAGCCGCGAGACCGGGATCCCGAAGGGGCTCCCCTACCTGACCGGCTACGCCAACCACTACGCGATCATGGCCGAGCTTCCTTACTGATCGCGCATCCCTTCCGCCTCCGCCGCGCCGCCTCGGGCGAGCGCGGCTCGGGGTCGTAGCAGGCCCGGGATGGTCCCGCGCCTCGCAACGAAGGACGACCCGATGAAGCTCTCCGACACCCAGTCGATCATTCTCTCGGCCGCGGCGCAGCGCGCCGACGGCAACGTGCTGCCGCTGCCCGGCTCGCTCCGCGGGGGCGCTGCGACCAAGGTGGTGGCCGCGCTGCTCGCCCGCGGGCTGATCCGCGAGCAGATCATCGACAGCCCGCGCAAGGCGGACGCGGCGATGAACACCGTCTGGCGCAACCTCCCCGAGCCGGACGGCCGCGGGGTGCTGCTCTTCATCACCGCCGCCGGAGCCGAGGCGATCGGCGTCGAGACCGAGGCGGTGCCCTACGCCTTCAACGAGGGCACCAACTCGGCGGGCGAGCCGGCGGTGGGTGCGCCCACGGGCGCCGACGACGCGCCGATCGAGGCGACCCCGAAGCGTCGGGGCCGGCCGCGAAAGGTTGCGCCCACCGGCGCGGACGTCGCGCCTGCGCCGAAGACCCGCGACGGCACCAAGCAGGCGCACGTGGTCGCGATGCTCCGCCGCAAGCAGGGCGCCACCATCGCCGAGATCGTCGCAGCTACCGAGTGGGCTTCCCACACTGTCAGGGGCTTCTTCGCCGGGGCGCTGAAGAAGAAGCTCGGCCTCACCGTCACCTCGGAGAAGGTCGAGGGCGGAGAGCGCACCTACCGCATCACCGGCGAGGCGGGGCGATGAGCCCCGCCGACCGTCCTGACCCGCGGCATCGCATCCTCGGGATCGCGCTGCAGCTGGCGGCCCACCCGCCGGTGCGCAAGCACGAGCACGCCTACGAGGCGCGCGTGCCTTGGCGGCTCATCATTGAGCTGCGCGAGGCGCTCGCCGACGCCGGCGTCGACTGGAAGGCGGCGCACGCCGCGCTCCGGAAGCCGGACGCCTGATCCGCTGATCTTCACGTCGGCAGCCGCCGCCCACGCAGGGGCGGCGGTTCATCGTCATGCCGGCAGGAGGTCGCCGGCCAGCTCAGCCGCCAGAGTTCGCAGCGCATGCGCCGCAACCAGCGGGACCACGCCGTTGCCACAGAGCCGAAGCCGGTCCACCCGGTGGGCCAGCCCATCAGCGCCTCGACGAACAGCGGGTTCAAGCTCCGGCG
>JAXMDG010000009.1:0-122852 GCA_046348955.1 Amaricoccus sp. | reverse complement strand
GGCAACCGCCGCCGGGGCCTCGACCGTCCCCTCCTCGCCGTCGAACCCTTCGAAGAAGAAGCTGATCGACACGTCGAGCGCCTGAGCGATGTCCCAGAGCCGGGAGGCCGAGATCCGGTTCATCCCGGTCTCGTATTTCTGGATCTGCTGGAACTTGATCCCGACGATGTCGCCGAGCTGCTGCTGGGTCATGCCAACCATCCAGCGCCGGTGCCGGACCCGCCGCCCCACATGCACGTCAACCGGATGTCTCATACTCTGGCTCCCAAAACTTACAGATTTCGCTGATTGTAGCCAAGCAAGGACCGTGCCAACTCTCAAGGTGTGCGTGTCGTTCTGGGAATCCACTCAATCAGGGGTGTTTCACCCCTCGGTAGAGCCCGCCGCGCCACAATCAGAAGGCGAGCGGCGCGACAATTGCAAAACCGCAAATTTATCCTACGAGTGATTTGCAAAGGATTTTGCAAAATGCAAAGCGGGCTCGGATCAGGACGCGGCCTGGCGCGACTGCCGCTTGCGCTCGTTGGGATCGAGATAGCGCTTGCGCAGCCGGATATTGAGCGGGGTCACCTCGACCAGTTCGTCCTCCTCGATATAGGCGATCGCCTGTTCGAGGGTCATCCGAAGCGGCGGCGTCAGGACCACGGCCTCGTCCTTGCCGGCGGCGCGGATATTGGTGAGCTTCTTGCCCTTGAGCGGGTTCACCTCGAGGTCGTTATCGCGGCTATGCTCGCCAAGGATCATGCCCTGATAGACCTGCTCGCCCGTGCCGATGAAGAACCGGCCGCGATCCTCCAGGTTGAAGATCGCGTAGGCGACCGAGACACCGTCCTCGATCGAGATCAGGACGCCGTTGCGCCGGCCCGGGATCGCCCCGCGCCAGGGAGCCCAGTCGTGAAACACCCGGTTCAGCACGCCGGTGCCGCGGGTGTCGGTCAGGAACTCGCCGTGATAGCCGATGAGCCCCCGGGAGGGGACATGCGCGACGATGCGGGTCTTGCCCCCTGCCCCGGTACGCATCTCGACGAGCTCGCCCTTGCGCTGGTTGAGCTTGTCGACCACGACGCCGGAATAGTCCTCGTCGACATCGATCGTGACTTCCTCGATCGGCTCCAGCCGCTCGCCGCCCTCCTCGCGGAACAGGACCTGGGGGCGGGAAATCGAAAGCTCGAACCCCTCGCGGCGCATGTTCTCGATGAGAACCCCCATCTGCAGCTCGCCCCGGCCGGCGACCTCGAAGGCCTCGCCGCCCGGCGTGTCGCTGACCCGGATCGCAACGTTGCTCTCGGCCTCGCGCATCAGGCGGTCGCGGATCACCCGGGACTGCACCTTGTCGCCGTCGCGGCCGGCCAGCGGGCTGTCGTTGATGCCGAAGGTCACGCTGATCGTCGGCGGGTCGATCGGCTGGGCCGGGATCGGCGCGGCGACGGACAGGTCGCAGATCGTGTCGGCGACGGTCGCCTTGGCCATGCCGGCGAGGCTGACGATGTCGCCGGCCTCCGCTTCGTCGATGGGCTGGCGGGCGAGACCGCGGAAGGCCAGGACCTTCGAGACGCGAAATCGCTCGATCTCCTTGCCGTCGCGGCTGAGCGCCTTGACCATCTGGCCGGTTTTGACCGTGCCGCTCTCGATCCGCCCGGTGAGCAGCCGGCCGAGGAACGGATCGGCGGCCAGCGTGGTGGCGAGCATGGCGAACGGTTCCGCGGTCTGAGCGGCCTGGGCGGGTGCCGGCACGTGGTCGAGGACGAGCTGGTAGAGCGCGTCCAGGTTCTGGCGCGGCCCTTCGAGCTCGGTATCGGCCCAGCCCGCGCGGCCCGAGGCATAGAGGACCGGGAAATCCAGCTGGTCCTCATTGGCATCGAGCGCGACGAAGAGATCGAACACCTCGTTCAGCGCCCGGTCGGGCTCGGCATCGGGCTTGTCGACCTTGTTGAGGACCACGATCGGGCGCAGCCCGAGGCGCAGCGCCTTGGCCAGCACGAA
Source organism: Amaricoccus sp. (assembly GCA_046348955.1). GTDB lineage: Bacteria > Pseudomonadota > Alphaproteobacteria > Rhodobacterales > Rhodobacteraceae > Amaricoccus. Next base: position 120,869 of record JAXMDG010000009.1, on the reverse strand, counting down.
CTTGGTCTGGGGCATCGGCCCCTCGGCGGCATCGACGAGCAGGACGACGCTGTCCACCATCGAGAGGATGCGCTCGACCTCGCCGCCGAAATCGGCGTGGCCGGGAGTGTCGACGATGTTGATCCGGTGGCCGTGCCACTCGACCGAGGTGGCCTTGGCGAGGATGGTGATGCCGCGCTCGCGCTCGAGATCGTTCGAATCCATCGCCCGCTCGACGGTCGCCTGGTTGTCGCGGAAGGTGCCCGACTGTTTGAGCAGGGCATCGACCAGGGTGGTCTTGCCATGGTCGACATGGGCGATGATTGCGATATTCCTGAGATCCATCGGGGCGTCCTGGGGATATGTCGGGCCGACCCTTAGAGGCGCGGGGCCCGAAAGGCAACGCCGAAACCGGTCGCGCGCACGCGCGTCGCACGCGTGCGAAAACACCTACCCGATTGATATCGCTTAAAAATCAGAATCCTGTCAACCGAATCTCAACCTGTGTTAATGCGCTGCACGCGCCGCCCTCGCCACCGAATCCCGACCAACCCCGAACAGATCCGCGGGAAGCCCCGGGCGCGGCCGCCAATCCCCCCGCCGCCCGCGCGAGGATCAGAGCCAGCCGTTCTTGCGGAAGCGCCAATAGAGGACGCCGCAGATGCAGAGCATGCCGGCGATCACCGTCGGATAGCCATAGGTGAACTGCAGCTCCGGCATGTCGGCGAAGTTCATGCCGTAGATGCCGGCGAGCGCGGTCGGGACCGCCAGGATCGCGGCCCAGGAAGCGAGCTTCTTGGAGATCGCCGTCTCCTGGCTCTGGCCCATCAGCACGCTCGCCTCGAAGGCGAAGGCCAGCACCTCGCGCAGATTGTCGATCTTCTCCTGCACGGTGCGGATATGGTCGGTCACGCTGTTGAACATCGGATGCATCGCCGCGCGGATCTGCGGCAGCTCGGTGCTGGTCAGGCGGCGGCAGATCTCGACCAGCGGCGCCGCCGCGTTGCGCAGGCGCAGCAGGTCGCGGCGCATCATGTAGAGGCGCTCGATCTCGGCCGCGGCCATCGGACGGACCAGGACCTGGTCCTCGATCGCGTCGACTTCCTCCTCGATCGCCTCCAGCACCGGCATGTAGTTGTCGACGATGAAATCGAGGATCGCATAGAGGATGAAGTCCTCGCCCTTGGCGAGCGAAGCCGGGCAGCTCTCCCAATGGCGGCGCACCGCGGTATAGGAGGTCGAGGCGCCGTGGCGCACGGTGACGAGATAGCCCTTGCCCACGAAGATATGGGTCTCGCCGAACGAAACCCTGCCGTCGATGAGCTGCGCGGTGCGCGCGACGATGAACAGCGCGTCGCCATATTGCTCGAGCTTGGGCCGGGCATGGGGATGGCCGGCATCCTCGATCGCGAGATCGTGCAGGTGAAATTGCTGCTGGACCCGGGCCAGCAGCTCGCGGCTGGGCTCCAGCAGGCCGATCCAGACGACATGCCCGTCCCGCTCGGCCCAGGGGCCGGCTTCCTCGATGGTGATGTCGCAGACCCGGACGCCGCCCGAATAGACGCTGGAGGCGACGATGCCGCTCTCCCCGGGCAGTGCGGCAGAGAATTCACGGGGCTGGTCCATCGCCGTCACCGCTTGAGCCGTTCGGATCCAGGCACAGTACGCCGATTGGCCGGCGGCCGGAACAGCGGACTTCTCCCCGCCGTCGCGGGGAGCGTGCGCGCGCGCGGGGAGGGTGACGCGTGGGCCGGCGCCCGCCATAGTGCGGGCGCGGCGAGGCCAGGGGAGGAACGGGCAGTGCGGGCAATGCAGATCAGGAGCCATGGCGCGCGGCTGGAGCCGGTGACGCTGCCGGAGCCGGAGCCGGGCCCGGGGGAGGTGCTGCTCTCGGTGCGGGCCTGCGGGGTCAATTTCGCCGACACGCTGATGATCGCCGGGACCTATCAGGAGAAGCCGCCCCTGCCGCTGGTGCCGGGGCTCGAGGTCTGCGGCACGGTGGCGGCGCTGGGGGAGGGCGTCGCGTCGGGCGCCGGGGGGCTGGCGCTGGGGCAGCGGGTCGCCTGCTATGCCGGCGGCGGCGGCTTCGCCGAGGCGCTGGTCGCGCCGGCGGCGCGCTGCGTGCCGGTGCCGGACGCGATGCCGGACGAGGCGGTGGCGGGGTTCCTGATCGCCTATGGCACCAGCCATGTGGCTTTGGCGCACCGGGCGCGGCTGCAGCCGGGCGAGCGGCTGCTGGTCCTGGGTGCGGCGGGGGGCGTCGGGCTGACCGCGGTCGAGCTCGGCGCGCTGATGGGGGCCGAGGTGATCGCGGTGGCGCGCGGGGCCGAAAAGCTCGCGCTCGCCGCCGCGGCCGGGGCGCGGCATCTGATCGACGCGGAGGACGATCTGCGCGCCCGGGTGAAGGCGCTCGGCGGGGCGGACGTGGTCTATGACCCGGTCGGGGGGGCGTCGTTCGACGCCGCGCTCAGGGCCTGCAACCCGGAGGCGCGGCTGCTGCCCCTGGGCTTCGCCGGGGGCAAGGTGCCGCAGATTCCGGCCAATATCCTGCTGGTGAAGAACCTGACGGTCTTCGGCCTCTATTGGGGCGGCTATGTGATGCGCCATCCCGAGGTGCTGCGCGCGAGCCTGGCGGCGCTGTTCGCCTGGTACGAGGCCGGGCGGCTGCGGCCGCATGTGAGCGACGTGCTGCCGCTCGACGAGGCCGAGGCGGCGCTCGACCTGCTGCGCAGCCGCGCCGCCACGGGGAAGGTGGTGCTGCGGATCTGACCCGCGCGGGCGGATGCGTCCGCCACCCTTTCGGCGGACCGATCGGGATCGAGGCGCTATTCCGCCGCAACCCGGAGGCTGGTTCCGCCATAGGCCTGGCGCATGAAGCCCGCCAGGCGCTCGGTCAGGGCGGCGCGGGGCCCGTCATTGACATACATGGTGATCGAGAAGTCGGGCAGCACAGGCAGCGCCCCGCCATGGCGGATCTCCTCGCAGCGCGCCGGAATCGAGCCCGCGAGCTGGACGAAGATGCCGAGATCGGCGGTGACGCTGACCTCGACCGCCGAACAGGACACCGAATCGACCGCGAGCTGCCAGGGCACGCCCGCCGCCTCCAGCGCCTCGATCGCCGGCCGGCGGAACATGCAGCGCGCCGTCGAGCCGAACCGGACCGGACGGGCCCGCCAGGCCTGGCCGTTCGGGGCCCCGACCCAGACCAGCGGCTGGCGGTCGAGCAACTCGCCCCCCGGCTCGGCCTCCGCCTCGGTGGCGATGATGAGGTCGACCTCGTTGCGGGCGAAGCGGGCCTTGAGGTCGATCGTGACATCCGATTGCAGCATCACCCGGACGCGGGGATATTCCTGGGCGAAGCGCTGCAGCACGCGCGGGATATGCGGATACATCACGTCCTGCGGCACGCCGATCGTGATCTCGCCCTCGAAAGCCTGGTTGGTCATCCGCCCCCAGGCCTCGTCGTTGAGCGCGAGCATCCGACGGGCATAGCCGAGCAGTTGCTCGCCCTCGGCGGTCAGCGCGATCGTCCTGGCGCTGCGGTCGAGCAGCGGCTGGCCGAGCGAGTCCTCGAGGCGCTTGAGCTGCATCGAGACCGCCGATTGCGTCAGATTGAGCTGGGCCGCCGCGCGGGTGACGCCGCCGGCATCGGAGACGGCCACGAAGGAGCGCAGTGCCGTCAGGTCGAGATTGCGGGCCATATCAGCCTCCGTGATCCGTGAGCCGGGACTTATGACGATTCACTATGCGCCAAGCCGCCCAATTCATCAAGACCGGTGATGCGACCCATGCCGCTGCTCACCAGCCTTGATCGTCCACCGGTCAGGCGCATCACGTTCCGTTATGCGACCAACCACATTTATTCGTTTTGAGTATGACCGTTCCTGTCGTATTTATCAAGCACGGTGATGCCACCGCAAAGAAACGTCACGAATCCTGATGGAGACCCCAATGTTTGCCCGTAGTTCCGAACCGCGTTTCGCCCGGATCGTGTGGCCGCGCCTGTCGGCACGCGGCATCCTGGACGCCCTGGTTGCCGCTGATGCCCTGCACCGCCAGCACCAGATCCTCAAGACGCTCGACGACCGGATGCTGCGCGATATCGGCGTGACCCGCGCCGAGATCGCCAACGAGCTGCGCCAGCCCATCCTCTGACATTCCGTCGAAACCGGCCGCGCGCCGGTTTCGGTTCATTTGCGGGCTTGGGCGACGAGGTCGAGCACCACCGGGCCGATATTGTCGACGATCGCCGCCACCCCCTGTGCGTTCGGGTGCAGTCCGTCGCCCTGGAACAGCAGCATGATCTGCGGGATGCTCCGCCCCTCGCCGAGCCCGGCGAAGAAGGACGGATAGAGGATCGCGCCATATTGCTTGGCGAGATCGGGATAGATCGCCTTGAACGCGTCGCGGTACTCGGCGCCGAAATTCGGCGGGACCGGGACGCCGGCCAGGATCGCCGGCAGCTTGCGCTTGTCGATCGCCGCGAGGATCGCCGCGAGATTGTCCTTGGCAGCCCCCGGATCGAGGCCGCGCAGCAGGTCGTTGGCGCCGAGCTCGACGATCACCGCGTCGGGATCGTCGCCGAGCGCCCAGTCGATGCGCGCCCGCCCCCCGGCGGTGGTGTCGCCCGACACGCCCGCATTGATCACCGTGACGTCTTGCGCGCCATGCGCCGCGAGCCAGGCCTGGAGCTGGGCGGTGAAGCCCTGATCGGGCGGCAGGCCATAGCCCGCCGTCAGCGAATCGCCGAAGGCGAGGATGCGGATCCCGGCCGAGGCCGGCAGCCCTGCGGCGAGGAGAAGCAGGAGGGCCACCGCGAGGTTGCGAAGGCCCGGGATTGCCCCATATCCCGGGGATCGCATCGCTTCAGGTCCCCGCATGCCGACTCCCGTCCTCGAATTCGATCGCGTGTCCCTTACCCTCACGGGCAATGCCGGCCCGGTCAACATCCTGCGCGACATCAGCCTCGCGGTCGGGCCCGGCGAGACGCTGGGGCTCGTCGGCCCCTCGGGCTCGGGCAAATCCTCGCTCCTGATGCTGATGGGCGGGCTCGAGGCGGCGAGCGCGGGGCGGATCACCGCGCTCGGATCCGAGCTGACGGCGATGGGCGAGGACGCGCTCGCGCGGTTCCGGCGCGACCATATGGGCGTGGTGTTCCAGTCCTTCCACCTGATCCCGACCATGACCGCGCTCGAGAATGTCGCGGTGCCGCTGGAGCTCGCGGGCGCGCGCGACGCCTTCGCCCGCGCCCGGGCCGAGCTCGATTCGGTCGGGCTCGGCGCGCGGCGCGAGCACTACCCCGCCCAGCTCTCGGGCGGCGAGCAGCAGCGGGTGGCGCTCGCCCGCGCCGCCGTCACCCGGCCGCAGATCCTGCTCGCGGACGAGCCGACCGGCAATCTGGACGGAGCGACCGGCGAGGCGATCATCCGGCAGCTCTTCGACCTGCGCGACCGGCATGGCGCGACGCTCGTCCTCGTCACCCACGCGCCGGAGCTCGCCCGGCTCTGCGACCGGATCCTGCAGCTCCGCGACGGGGCGCTGGCCGGGCCCGTGGCCGAGGCGGCGGAATAGCGCGCGATGACCGCGCAAGCGCCCGACCGCGCGCATTGGACCCGGGTGGCGCGCCAGTGGATCGCCTGGGCCCGGACGCCGGGACATGATGCCTTCTGGTCCTATCGCGCGGGCCTGCGCGCTTTCCTGGGTCCGGGCGAGGGCAGCGCGATCGAGGTCGGCTGCGGCGAGGGACGGGTCTCGCGGCTGCTCGGCGAGCTCGGCTGGCGGGTGACGGCCACCGATCCGGTCGCCGAGTTGCTCGCCGCGGCGCGTGAGAGCCAGTCGGCCGAGGCCTATGCGATCGCGCCGGCGAGCGCCCTGCCCTTCGAGGATGGACGGTTCGACCTCGCGGTCGCCTACAACATGCTGATGGACGTCGCCGATGTCCCGGGCGCGCTCGCCGAGCTGCGCCGGGTGCTGCGGCCGGACGGCGCTCTGGTCCTCTCGATCGTGCATCCGTTGGCCGATCTCGTCCAGGCCGCCGGCGCGAACGGCGCGCTCGGCGACCAGCCCTATTTCGAGCGCCGGCGCTTCGAGGCAACCGAGGCGCGCGACGGGATCAGCATGGAATTCGCCGGCTGGTCCCAGCCGATCGAGGCCTACGCGCTGGCGCTCGAGGGGGCGGGCTTCACGATCGCCGCGCTGCGCGAGCCGCGGCCCGATCCGGGCGCGGACGCCCGCCTTGACCGCTGGCGGCGGCTGCCGCTGTTCCTGTGGCTGAAGGCGCGCCCGGTCGAGGGGCCGTGGTGATGCTGTCGGTCGCCGCGCGGCTGGCCTTGCGCGATCTGCGGGGCGGACTGGCCGGGTTCCGGGTCCTGTTGCTGTGCCTCGCGCTCGGGGTGGCGGCCATCGCCGCGGTCGGACAGGTCCGCGCGGCGATCGAACAGGGGCTGCGGCGCGAGGCGGCGGTCCTTCTCGGCGGCGATGCCGAGATGAAATTCACCTACCGCTTCGCCAGCGATGCCGAACGGGACTGGATGGCGGCCCACGCGCTCGCCGTGTCGGAGCTCGTCGATTTCCGCTCGATGGTCGCGACCGAAGGTCCGCAGGCGCAGCGCGCGCTGGTGCAGGTCAAGGCGGTGGACGGGCTCTATCCGCTCGCGGGCGCCGTGCGGCTCGCCGGCGGCGAGCCGCTCGACATGGCGCTCGCGCCGCAGGACGGGCTGCCGGGACTGGTCGCGGCGCCGATCCTGCTCGACCGGCTGGGGCTCGTGCCCGGCGACGTGGTGCGGCTGGGAAGCCAGCGGTTCCGCATCGCCGACCGGCTGCTGGTCGAGCCGGATGGCGCCTCGGCAGGCTTCGGGCTCGGGCCCCGGGTGATCGTGCTGCGGGCCGATCTGGCGGCGAGCGGGCTGCTGTCGGAGGGGTCGCTGTTCAACTCGGCCTATCGGTTGCGCCTGCCGCCCGGATCGGATGTCGCGGCGCTCGGCGCCGAGGCCTCGGCGCGCTTCGCCGACAGCGGGCTGCAATGGCGCGACCGGCGCAATGGCGCGCCCGGGATCGACCGATTCGTCGACCGGCTGGGATCGTTCCTGGTGCTGATCGGCCTTGCCGGGCTCGCGGTCGGCGGCATCGGGGTGTCCTCGGCGGTCCGTGCCTATATCGAGGGCAAGACCGCGACGATCGCGACCCTCAAGACGCTGGGCGCTTCCGGCGGCACGATCTTCGCGGTCTATCTGATTCAGATCGGGCTGGTCGGCGCGGCCGCGATCCTGCTCGGGCTCGGCTTCGGCACCGCGCTGCCGCTGCTCGCCGCGCCGCTGATCGAGGGCCGCTTGCCGGTGCCCGCCGCCTTCGCGGCCTATCCCCGGCCGCTGATCGAGGCGGCGCTCTATGGCGGGCTGACCGCGCTGATCTTCACGCTCTGGCCGCTGGCGCGCACGCGCGAGATCCGCGCGGCGGCGCTCTATCGCGATGCGGCCGGGCGGCGGCGCTGGCCGGGCGCGGGCTTCGTGGCGGCGACCCTGCTCCTCACCCTGGCGCTGGTCGGGCTCGCCGCGCGGCTCTCGGGCGCGCCGGAGCTCGCCCTCGGGACCGCTGGCGGGGTGATCGGAGCGCTTGCTCTGCTCGCGCTCTCGGCGCTGGGCCTCACCCGGGCGGCGCGCCGGGCGGCGCGGGCCGAGGCGGTGCGGGGCCGTCCCGCCTTGCGCTGGGCGCTGGCGGCGCTCGGCGGGCCGGCGGACGAGACCCGCGCCGTGGTCCTGTCGCTCGGGCTCGGGCTCGCGGTGCTGGCGGCGATCGGCCAGATCGACAGCAATCTGCGGGCGCTGGTCGCGACCGAGCTGCCCGCGCGCGCGCCGGCCTATTTCTTCGTCGATATCCAGGACGACCAGCTGCCCGGCTTTCTCGAGATCGCCAAGGCGCAGCCCGGCGTGACCGGGGTCGAGACCGCGCCGATGCTGCGCGGCATCATCACCCGGATCAACGACCGGCCGGCGCGCGAGGTGGCGGGCGGGCACTGGGCGCTGAGCGGCGATCGCGGCATCTCCTTCGCCGCCGAGCCGCCGCCCGGCACCGAGATCACCGCCGGCGCCTGGTGGGCGCCCGACTACCAGGGACCGCCGCTGATGAGCTTCGCCGCGCAGGAGGCGCAGGAGCTGGGGCTGAAGCTCGGCGACCGGGTGACGATCAACGTGCTCGGCCGCGACCTGACGGCGACGATCGCGAGCCTCCGGCGGGTCGAGTTCCGCAGCATGGGGATCAACTTCCTGATGATCGTCGATCCGGCAGCCCTGGCCGGCGCGCCGCACACCCATATCGCCACGGTCTATGCCGATCCGGCCGCCGAGGCGCCCCTCCTGCGCGCGGTGGCCGAGGCCGATCCCAACGTGACGGCGATCGGCGTGCGCGAGGCGATCGGCGAGGTCGCCCGCGCGCTCGGCGGCATCTCGGCCGCGGCGCGCTGGGGCGCCTCGGCGACGCTCCTGACCGGGCTCGTCGTGCTGATCGGCGCGGCGGCGGCCGGCGTGCCGGCGCGGCGCTACGAGGCGGCGGTGCTGCGGACGCTCGGCGCGGGGCGCGGACGCATCCTCGCGAGCTTCGCGCTGCGCGCCGCGCTCGTCGGCGCGGCGGCGGGGCTGGTCGCGATCGCCGCCGGCGCGGTGGCGGGCTGGTGGGTGATCACCCGGGTGATGGAGGCCGACTATCGCTTCGCGGTCGGGTCGGCGCTCGGCATCGTCGGGGCGGGCGCGCTCGCGAGCCTGCTCGCCGGGCTCGGCTTCGCCCTCCCCTCGCTGAGCGCCCGGCCCGCCGCGGTGCTGCGGGCGCGGGAATAGCGGGGGATCAGCCGGCCGCGCGCTCGCGGGTCTCGACGCCCGGCATCTGCGGCTGCGCGGCCGGACGGCCGAACAGATAGCCCTGGAAGCAGTCGATCCCGCGCTGATGCAGCCAGTCGGCCTCGGCCTTGGTCTCCACCCGCTCGGCGATCGTCAGCATCTCGAAATGCCGCGCCGCCTTGAGCAGGCACTCGACCAGGACCTGCGAATCGCCGCGCGAGTCGATGTCCTGGACGAAGGTGCCGTCGAGCTTGACCATGTCGAAGCGGAACTCGCGCAGATGACGGAAACCGGTGGCGCCGGCGCCGAAATCGTCGAGGGCGAAGGCGCAGCCGGCGGCGCGGACATGCTGCATGAAATCGATCGTCTGGTCGGCCTGGGCGATCGCCGCATCCTCGCTGATCTCCAGGATCAGCCGGCCGCAGACCCCGCTGCCGCCGCGCGCCGCCGCCCCAAGGATCGCGAGCCATTCCTCGTCGCCCATCGAGAGCGGCGAGAGATTGATCGACAGGCGCAGCGTGGGATCGGCGGCCAGCGCCTTGAGCGCGGTCGCGAGCGCCAGCCGGTCGATGGCGCGGCCGATCTCGCCATCGGCGACGAGCGGCAGGAAACTGCCCGCCGCCAGCAGCTGGCCCTCGGGCGTGCGCAGCCGGGCGAGCATCTCGTAGAAGGCGGGGAAGCGGGGATTGTCGGAGCGGACGACCGGCTGGAAATGGAAGGTGACCCGCCCCTGCGCCAGCGCCTGGGCCACGGTGAAGCGGATCCGCGCGCGCGCCTCGATCCGGCTGACCGCGAGCCCGCCCTCGCCATCGAGCAGGGAGCGGGTGAGCTTCGCAGCGTCGATTGGCGAAATCCGGTCCATGGCGAGTCTCCCGAAAGCGGCGCCCGCAGGCGGCGATGCGGTTTACTTAAGGCCATGTTCCTTAAATGTTCGTAAAACGGCTAAAAATGTTCGGGCTTTGCCCGAAATGCCAAGGGGGGTGCGGCGGAGGCGAGGTGGTCGGGGCGATAGGATTCGAACCTACGACCTACGGTACCCAAAACCGTCGCGCTACCAGGCTGCGCCACGCCCCGAACAGCGCCCGTCTAGCCCGGGCGCCGCGGCGAGGGAAGCGGAATTGTCAGGACGGGTCGCAGGGCCAGGCGGCGGCGGCCTGATCGACGGCGGGATGGCGGAGCTCGGCCCCCGGGGCGAGATGCAGCGTCTCGGCCATGCCGGCATTGATCTCCAGCACGTAGCGCACCGCGTCGCCGCCCGGGATCGGCGTCAGGTCGCCGGGCCGGGCATTCTCGTGGATCCGGGTCAGCCGGCCGGCATCGTCGAAGAACAGCATGTCGAGGGGGATCAGCGTGTTCTTCATCCAGAAGGCCGCAGGCTGCGGATATTCGTAGACGAAGAGCATGCCCGAATAGCGCGGCAGCGCCTGGCGGAACATCAGGCCCTTCTCGCGGCCCTCCGGAGTATCCACGACCTCGACCGAGATGCGCGCCGTTCCGGCCGGATCGCGCAGATCGACGATGTTGGGCTTGCAGGTCTCTGCCGCGGCCCCGCCGGCGGCAAGCAGCGCGGCCAGCGCCGCCGCCAGGCTAATCGATCGCATCGCCGCTCTGGCGTTGGCGCGCGACATAATCCCAGCTGCGCACCTCATAGACCATCGGGCCGCGCGGACCCGCGGTCACCCGCACCGCCAGCACGTCGCCCGCAACGACCTCGCCGTAGCCATACTGGCGCAAGGTCTCCATATGCAGGAAGACATCCTCGGTGCGGCCATAGATGTTGACGAAGCCGAAGCCCTTCACCCGGTCGAACCATTTCACGCGCGCGGGGCTGAGCGGGCTGGTCGCAGCACCCTCGGCAGGTGGCGGAACCAGGGGCGGCTCGTGCTGATGGGCGGGGACGATGTCGACCACCTCGACCGCCTGGCGACCGCGCTCGGTCACCTGAACCTGCAACACGATCTCCGCGCCCTCCGCGACGGAGGTGAACCCGAATACCCGCAGGACATTCCCGTGAAGAAGGATGTCGCCCTCCCCATCGTCGGCTATCACGAAGCCGTATCCTTTGGTGGTGTCAAACCATTTTACATGACCGCGTACAAGCATTTCGGAAACTTTGTTTTGAGCGCACCGGCACTCGTCGGCGCCGCTTAACACTACAGTCATACTCATCGCCACTGGAAACCGGGGAGACACGCGTTCTGTATACACTTAGCGGTTCCAGTGGTTAACGCAACGGATAATTGGATCGACATAGCCGGTAGTTTCGGTCTCGTTCAACCCCCGATTGTTCCGACCACGCAACTGTGTCCGCATTCGCCAAATCGACCGCTCGGCGCGCCTGGACCTAGTGAAACCGGCTCATCAGCGCCAGCGAGGCGCAGGCGAGGCCAAGTCCGGCGATCTCGCGCGCCGAAAGGCGCTCGCCGAAGAACAGGACACCCATGGCAGCCAGCAGGACCACCACCAGAATCGAGTAAAACACGCCGATCGCGCCCAGCGTCATATGCTTCATCGCATAGACCCAGCCGACCGCGCTCAGCGCATAGAGCGCCATGCCGGCGAAGAACTCGATGCTTGCGAGCGATTGGGACTTCAGCGAGGCGAGCTTCAGCAGATAGTCGCCGACCATGGTGAAGACCACGATGAAGGCGACGAAGGCGAGCGGCTTCATGGGATTGAGCTCCGAGCGAAAAGCTCGCTATAGCAGGCGAAGCGGCGCGGGACACCTTCGGTCTCGTCGACGCGATCTGCCGGTGCCAGCGCCCGGCCCGAGGAGGCGCCACAGCGATGCGCGACGCGACGCCGACCGACCTGCAGGCGATCATCGAGGATATCCATGCCGAGCTCGCCCCGCGCTTCGGCGAGGGCAAGGTTGCGGACTATATCCCGCAACTCGCCCATGTCGATCCGCAGCGCTTCGGCCTTGCCGTGGTGACGCTCGACGGCCAGACCCACCTGGCGGGCGATGCGGAGATGCCTTTCTCGATCCAGTCGATCTCGAAGGCGCTGGTCCTGACCCTGGCCCTCGGCCGCTATGGCGAGGCGATCTGGAAGCGGGTCGGGCGCGAGCCCTCGGGCTCGGCCTTCAACTCGATCGTCCAGCTCGAGCACGAGCACGGCATCCCGCGCAATCCGTTCATCAATGCCGGCGCCATCGTGGTCACCGACGCGCTGCTCGCCGGCCATACCCCGCGCGAGGCGATCGCCGAGGTGGTGCGCTTCGTCCGCTTCCTGGCCGACGACGAGGATATCCTGGTCGACAAGGCCGTCGCCCGCTCCGAGGAGGCGACGGGCGACCGCAACCGCGCGCTCGCGCATTTCATGCATTCGTTCGGCACCCTGCGCCATCCGGTCGAGCATGTGCTCGGGGTCTATTTCCACCATTGCGCGCTCGCCATGTCCTGCCGCCAGCTCGCGCGGGCGGGCCTGTTTCTCGCGGCGAACGGCCGGCATCCGCTGACCGGTGGCTCGGTGGTCAGCGCGGCCCGCGCCCGGCGGATCAACGCGCTGATGCTGACTTGCGGGCACTATGACGGGTCGGGCGACTTCGCCTATCGCGTCGGCCTGCCCGGCAAGAGCGGGGTCGGCGGCGGCATCCTCGCGATCGCCCCCGGCCGGGCCTCGATCGCGGTCTGGTCGCCCGGGCTCAATGCCAACGGCAACTCGGCGCTCGGCTCTGTCGCGCTCGAACGGCTGGCGCAGCGCACCGGCTGGTCGGTTTTCGGATCCTGACACCCCTTGCTTTCCGGATCGGTCGGTCCAAATATCCGGCCATGACCAAACACGACCCCCATGCCGGCCCCGGACGGCCGCGGAGCTTCGACGCCGACCGCGCGGTCGATGCCGGCATCGACCTGTTCCGCCGCCAGGGCTTCGAGGCCACCTCGCTCGAGGGGCTGACCGAGGCGATGGGGATCAGCCGGTCGAGCTTCTACGCCGCCTTCGGCTCGAAGCATGGCGTGCTGCTGGCGGCGCTGGAGCGTTATTCGCGCCAGCGCCTCGCCACGCTGGAAGACCTCGCCGCCCAGAGCGACGGGGTGGCGCCGCTGCTCTCGGCCATTGCCGGACTGGCGGACAGCCATGGCTGCCTGATGGTCAACTGCATCGCCGAGCTCAGCCCGCGCGACCCCGAGGTCGCCGCCCTGACCGCGCGCCATCTCGACCGGGTCGCCGAAATCCTGGCCAGCAGGCTGCCTGACCCCGCCACCGCGGCGCCGCGCGGCCGCGCCCTGCTCGCGCTGGCGCTCGGCGCCCAGACGCTGCACAAATCCGGCGCCCCGCCCGGATCGACCGAGGCGGTGCTGGCCCTCGCCGCGCCGCTGATCTCGCCCCCCGCCTGACCGACCCCGCCCAACCCCCGAACCATGCCCTTTTCTGGACCGTTCAGTCCTCAATCCCTGGAGAGATCCATGTCCGAGCTGAAACTCTTCACGCCGCTGCAGGCCGGCGCGCTGCATCTGGCCAACCGCGTCGTGATGGCGCCGCTCACCCGCAACCGGGCCCGGCCGGCCGACGATGCGCCGATCGCGCTCCATGTCGACTATTACCGGCAGCGCGCCTCGGCGGGCCTGATCATCACCGAAGGCACCCAGATCAGCCCCGAGGGCAAGGGCTATGCCTGGACCCCCGGCATCTACAGCCCGGCCCAGATCGCCGGCTGGCGCGCCGTCACCGACGCGGTCCATGCCGAAGGCGGGCAGATCGTCGCCCAGATCTGGCATGTCGGCCGGGTCAGCCATGTCTCGCTGCAGCCGGGCGGCCAGGCCCCGGTCGGCCCCTCGGCGATCGGCGCGGCGAGCAAGACCTTCGACGGCACCGGCTTCGTCGAGACCTCGGCGCCCCGCGCGCTCGAGCCGTCCGACATCGCCCGCATCCTCGGCGACTATGCAAAGGCCGCCCGGAACGCGGTCGAAGCCGGCTTCGACGGCGTCGAGATCCACGCCGCCAACGGCTATCTGATCGACCAGTTCATGCGCCCGAGCGCCAATCACCGCACCGACCTCTATGGCGGCTCGGTCGAGAACCGCACCCGCTTCCTCGAGGAGGTGGTCGAGGCGGTGACGGGCGAGATCGGCGGCGCCCGCACCGGCATCCGCCTCAGCCCGTTCTCGCCGGCCAACAATGTCGTGGTGGACGAAACCGCCGCCGAAACCTTCGCCCGCGGCATCGAGCGGATCAATCCCTACGGCCTCGCCTATCTGCACATGGTCGAGGGCGCGACCGGAGGCAGCCGCGACCTGCCCGAAGGCGCCTCGATCGACGCCCTGCGCGCCCTCTTCGACGGCGCCTATATCGCCAACAACGGCTATGACCGGCGGATGGCGGTCGAGGCGGTCGAGAGCGGGCGGGCCGACGCGATCGCCTTCGGCAAGCCCTTCATCTCCAACCCCGACCTGGTCGAGCGCCTGCGCCGCGACGCGACCCTGAACCCGCCCGACAACGCGACCTTCTATGGCGGCGGCGCCAAGGGCTATACCGACTACCCGACGCTGCAGACGGCCGCCGCCTGACGGAGGGCCCAAGGGGCGGCGGCTCAGTGCGCCGCCGCCCAGTTCGCCCCTTGCCCGCCCTCGACCACCAGCGGCACGTCGAGCGCCACGGCGGGCAGCGCCGCGCCCTCCATCGCCGCCTTGGCCGCGCCGATCACCGCCTCAGCGGCCCCCGCCTCGACCTCGAACAGCAGCTCGTCATGCACGGTCAGCAACAGCTTGGCCGGCAGCCCCTCGATCGCCGCCGGCACCCGGATCATCGCGCGCCGCAGGATGTCCGCCGCCGAACCCTGGATCGGCGCATTGATCGCCGCGCGCTGGGCGAAACCGGCATGCGGCCCCCGCGCATTGATCTCGGGCGTGTGGATGCGCCGCCCGAACAGCGTCTCGACATGGCCGTTCGCCTTGGCGAAGGCGACCGTCCGGTCCATATATTCGCGGATCCCGGGAAAGCGCTCGAAATAGGTGTCGATGAACTTCTTCGCCACCTCGCGCGGGATCCGCAGATTGTTGGCGAGCCCGAAGGCCGAGATGCCGTAGATCACCCCGAAATTGATCGCCTTGGCCTGGCGCCGGATGGTCGCGGTCATCTCCTCCATCGGGACGCCGAACATCTCGGAGGCGGTCATCGCATGGATGTCGAGCCCGTCGCGAAAGGCCTGCTTCAAGGCCGGGATATCCGCCATATGCGCGAGGATCCGGAGCTCGATCTGGCTGTAATCGAGGCTGACCAGGACCTTGCCCGGCTCGGCCACGAAGGCCTCGCGCAGCCGCCTCCCCTCGTCGGTGCGGATGGGGATGTTCTGCAGGTTGGGCTCGGTCGAGGCAAGCCGGCCGGTCGCCGCGCCCGAGATGATGTAGGAGGTATGGACCCGCCCGGTATGCGGGTTGATATAGGCCTGCAGCGCGTCGGAATAGGTCGATTTGAGCTTCGAGAGCTGGCGCCAGTCGAGCACCCGCGCCGGCAGATCCTGCCCCTGCGCGGCCAGTTCCTCCAGGATGTCGGCCCCGGTGCCATAGGCCCCGGTCTTGCCCTTCTTGCCGCCCTGCAGCCCCATCTGGTCGAACAGCACCTCGCCGAGCTGCTTGGGCGAGCCGATATTGAACCGTCCGCCGGCGAGCCCGTAGATCTCCTCCTCGAGCGCCGCCATCCGCTGGCCGAAAAACCCCGACAGCCGCGACAGCTGCTGGCGGTCGACCAGGATCCCGTGCATCTCCATCTCGGCCAGCACCGGCAGGAGCGGCCGTTCCAGCGTCTCGTAGACCCGCGCCACCCGCCCGAAGGGCAGCCGCGGCTTCAGCGCGGCCCAGAGCCGGACGATGATCTCCGCCTCCTCCGCGGCATGGCCGGCGGCCTCCTCGATCGCGAGCTGGCCGAAATGCCGCGCCGCCTTGCCGCCGCCGGTCAGCGCCTTCAGGGGCGCGGGCGCATGGCCGAGATAGGTCTCCGACAGCTGGTCGAGCCCATGCCCATGCAAACCGGAATGCAGAACATAGGAGATCAGCATCACGTCATCGACCGGCGCCATCGCGATGCCGTGCCGCAGAAGGATCTTGGCGTCGAATTTCAGGTTGTGGCCGAGCTTCAGCACCGACGGATCCTGCAGCAGCGGCCGCAGCAGGTCGAGCGCGTCGTCGGGCGCCATCTGCCCCTCCGCCCGGCTCGCCCCGGCAAAGAGATCGCCGTCGCCGCCCCGATGGTTCAGCGGCAGATAGGCGGCCTCGCCTGGTCCGACCGCCAGCGCCACGCCGACGAGATCGGCCAGCATCTCGTCGGGGCCATCGGCGCGCAGATCGACCGCGATGGCGCCGCGATCCCGGGCGCGGTCGAGAAAGGCCGCGAGCGCTGCGGCATCGCGCAGGATCCGATGCGCGCCCCGGTCGATCGCCGGCAGGTCGCGCCCGCCGGCGCGCTCGGTCCAATGGCCGTCCAGCCGCGCATCGGCCGCCCCCGCCCCAGCCGCCGACGCGGGCACCGCCGGCGCCTCCTGGCCCAGCTTGGCCGAGATCCGCGTCGCCAGCGTGCGGAACTCCATCCGCGCCAGGAAATCGAGCAGCACCGCCGGATCGGGATCGCGGACCTCCAGAGCCTCCAGCGGGTCCGGCAGGTCCATATCGCATTTGAGCGTGACGAGATCGCGCGAGAGGCGGATCTGCTCGGCATGGACCGTCAGCGCCTCGCGCCGCTTCGGCTGCTTGATCTCGCCGGCGCGCGCCAGCAGCGTGTCGAGATCGCCATATTCCCCGATCAGCTGCGCCGCCGTCTTGATGCCGATCCCGGGCGCGCCCGGGACATTGTCGACCGAATCGCCGGCCAGCGCCTGCACGTCGATCACCCGCTCGGGCCCGACGCCGAACTTCTCGATCACCTCGTCGCGGCCGATCCGGCGGTTCTTCATGATGTCGAACATCGCGATGCCGGGCCGGACCAGCTGCATCAGGTCCTTGTCGGAGGACACGATGGTCACCCGCCCGCCCGCGGCCACCGCCTGGCAGGCATAGGTCGCGATGATATCGTCGGCCTCGAACCCCTCCATCTCGACGCAGGCGAGGCTGAAGGCCCGCGTCGCCTCGCGGATCAGGCCGAATTGCGGCACCAGATCCTCGGGCGCCGGCGGGCGCTGCGCCTTGTAGGCGGGATAGAGCGCGGTGCGAAAGGTCTGTTCGGATTTGTCGAAGACCACGGCCACATGGGTCGGCGCGTCCGCCCCCTTGGCGTCCTCGACCATCTTGTAGACCATGTTGCAGAAGCCCGCGACCGCGCCGATCGGCAGCCCGTCCGACTTGCGGGTCAGGGGCGGCAGAGCGTGATAGGCGCGGAAGATGAAGCCCGACCCGTCGATCAGATGCAGGTGATGGCCCGGCCCGAAGCCCGCCACCTCAATGATCCGGCGCCGCGCCGGGCTTCAGCACATAGCGCCGGTCGCAATAGCCGCATTCGACATAGCCCTTGCCCGGATCGACCTCCAGCCAGACCCGGGGATGGCCGGCCGCGCCGCCGCCGCCATCGCAGGCGATCCGGCTCTTGGTCACTTCGATCACTTCGGGCTCTGGGATCGGCATGGGCTCTGGCTCCAAACTGGCAAGTCCGCCAAGGGCGGCGCCCCCTCGTTTAGCCCGCCGCACCGCCGCACGGCAATGCCCGCGGCCCCCCGCGCCACCCCCAAGATCCGCCCCCGATCCGTCGCCGCCCGGGGCTCCCGCCCCCACCCGCGCCCCTGACGGAGGCCCATCGCCAGGGCCTGTTTCCCGGAGCCACCGTCGCGTGGATGCCTGGAGGGGATGCGGGGGTCCGATTCGTCAAGGATTTACCGGCGCTGGCGCCGGCGCCGCAGGCGTCCTTGACGAATCGGGCCCCCGCATCCCAGGCATCCTGACGCGTCGGTGGCTCCGGGAAACAGGCCCGGGGGGGTTGTTTTCTGGTGAACCAGAGCCCCTGCTCTGCTGCCCACAAGCGCACCGCCGCAGCGCGCCGCGTGCGCAGGGGGCGTCGGCGGCGCGACCTCGCCGCGGCGCCCTCGCCAAGCGCCGCCGGGGACCGGTGGCGCGCGGCCGGCATGGGCGACCTCAACAGCGTGCGTCGCCTCTTAACCGAGGTTTCGATCCGGTAAACGGATCTCAGAAATCCATTTAATATCAGATAGATAAAACTTGTCGCACGCGTGCGACAAGCCCCTTCTCGCACAGATGTCGGCCCGCCGGCCTCGGCGCCGGTCAGGCCGGCCGGACCAGCATCGCCCCGAGGGGCCGGCCGGCCAGGATATGGACATGCATGTGAGGCACCTCCTGATGGGCATGGTCGCCGGAATTGGCGATCAGCCGATAGCCCGCCCCCGCATCGGGCGCCACGCCGAGCTCCGCGCTCAGCCGGGCCACCAGCCTCGTGAAATCGACGATCTCCTCCGCGCTCGCCGCGGCGCCGAAATGATCGAAATTCACATAGGCCCCCTTCGGGATCACCAGGACATGCAGCGGCGCCTGCGGCCGGATGTCGCGAAACGCCAGGCTGTGCTCGGTCTCGGCGACCGTCTGGTTCGGGATCTCGCCTCGCAGGATGCGGGCGAAGATGTTCTGGTCGTCATATTGATAGGCCATGGTCCTGCTCCCCTTCTCTCGGCTGGCGTCAGAGGCAAAGGTCAAAGCGCCGCGCGGGTCAAGCGCCGCCGCCCTCGCCGCCGCGGAGGCTAGAGCAGCCCCTCGCGGGCAAAGAGCGCCCGCAAATCCGCCTCCGGCCGCGCCCCGATATGGCCGATCACCTCGCCCGCGGCGACGCACCCCATCTGCGCGCAGGTCAGATGGTCGCGCCCGCTGGTCAGTCCGTGGAGGAACCCCGCGGCGAACAGATCCCCTGCCCCCGTCGCATCGACCACATGGACGCCCGCCGCCGCCGGCGCATGGACCCGGGTCCCGCCAGCCAGGACATGCGCGCCCCGCGCGCCCACCGTGCAGGCGGTCATCGGGATCTCGGCCAGGGCGCGCAGCATGGCGGCCTCGAGATCGTCGGTTTCATAGAGCGACTGCAGCTCGTGCTCGTTGGCGACGAGGAGATCGACATCCTCGCGGATCATCCGCAGGAACTCGGCCCGGTGGCGCTCGACGCAGAACGGATCGCTGAGCGTGATCGCCACCTGCCCGCCGGCCGCCTTGGTCGCCCGCACCGCCTTCTCGAACGCGGCGATGCTGTCCGGCCCGTCGAAGCGATAGCCCTCGAGGAAGATCCAGTCCGCCGCCGCCATCTGCGCCTCGTCGATATCGGCGGGCGACAGGAACTCCGAGACGCCGAGATAGGTCGACATCGACCGCTCGCCGTCGGGCGTCACCAGGACCATGCAGCGCCCGGTCTCGGCCGGGTGATCCTTTGGCGCCAACGGTGTCGCGTAGCCCGCGCCCTGGGCCCGCAGGTCATGGGCGAAGATCGCGCCAAGCTGGTCGTCCTTGACCTTGCCCACATAGGCGGTGCGCCCGCCGAGCGCCGCGATCCCGGCGATGGTGTTGGCCGCCGACCCGCCCGAGATCTCGCGCGCCGGCCCCATCCGTCCATAGAGCTCGACCGCCCGCTCGGTGTCGATCAGCGTCATGATCCCCTTCTCGACGCCGGTCTCGGCCAGGAACGCATCCTCGACCGAAGAGAGCACGTCGACGAGCGCATTGCCGATGCCGACGACCTGGTAGGCCTTGTTCACGGGGTCTTCTCCTCATACGCGCAAAGGTCGTTGATCGGGCAGGTCCCGCAGGCGGGCTTGCGCGCCAGGCACACATAGCGGCCATGCAGGATCAGCCAGTGATGGGCATGGAGCTGGAAGGGCGCCGGGACCTGGTCCTCGAGCGCCCGCTCCACGGCGAGCACGTCCCGCCCGGGCGCGATGCCGGTGCGGTTGGCCACGCGGAAGATATGGGTATCGACCGCCTGGGCCGGAAAGCGCCACCAGACGTTCAGAACGACATTGGCGGTCTTGCGCCCCACCCCGGGCAGCCCCTGGAGGGCGGCGCGCGACGACGGCACCTCGCCCCGATAGCGCTCGACCAGGATCCGGCTTAGCGCCATCACGTTCTTCGCCTTGTTGCGATAGAGCCCGATGGTGCGGATATGCTCGATCAGGCCGTCCTCGCCCAGGGCCAGCATGGCCTCGGGCGTGTCGGCGACGGCGAAGAGGCCCTCGGTCGCCCGGTTCACCCCGCGATCGGTCGCCTGGGCCGACAAGGCGACCGCAACCAGCAGGGTGAAGGCGTTGCGATGCTGAAGCTCGCCCTTGGGCTCGGGCTCGGCGGCGTGGAACCGCTCGAAGATCTGACAAATCGTCGCGTAGTCGAGCTGGCCGGGCATGGCCTCCCTTGGCACGCCGCCCCGGCCTTCCGCAAGCGCGATCCCGGGGGAGATTGCGCAGGATCCGGGTGGCGCGCGCATCTGGACCGACTAGATTGCCGGCGAGGCTCCAAGGGGAGGACATGATGGAGGAGACGGGGACCAAGGACGCGCCGGCCTATCACTACGGCGTCATCGCCCGCGCGATCGAGCAGATCGCGGCCGCCGCCCCCGCGCAGCCGTCGCTCGAGGAGATCGCCGCCGGCGTGGGGCTGAGCCCCGCGCATTTCCAGCGGGTCTTCAGCCAGTGGGCCGGCGTCAGCCCCAAGCGCTACCAGCAATATCTCGCGCTCGACCATGCCAAGCGGCTGCTCGCCGAGCGGCATAGCCTGCTCGAGACCGCGCACGAGGCCGGGCTCTCGGGGTCGGGGCGGCTGCATGACCTGTTCCTGCGCTGGGAGGCGATGAGCCCGGGCAGCTATGCCCAGGGCGGCGCGGGGCTCGAAATCGCCTGGGGCTGGTTTCCGACCCCGTTCGGCGAGGCGCTGGCGATGGGCACGAGCCGCGGCCTTTGCGGGCTCGCCTTCGCGGCCGAGACCGGACGCGCGGCCGCGATGGCCGACATGCGGGGACGCTGGCCGAACGCCACCTATCTCGAGGCGCCCGAGAGGATCGAGCCTTGGGTCCGGGCCGCGTTCGGCGGGGGAGAGGCGCGGCTGGAGCTGATCGGCGCGCCGTTCCAGATCAAGGTCTGGGAGGCGCTGCTCAGGGTGCCGAGCGGGCATGTCACGACCTATTCGGACCTGGCCGCGGCGGTCGGCCGGCCGACGGCCCAGAGGGCGGTCGGGACGGCGGTCGGGCGCAACCCGGTCAGCTGGCTGATCCCCTGCCATCGGGCGCTCCGAAAGGAAGGCGGGCTCGGCGGCTATCACTGGGGGCTCGGCATCAAGCGGGCGATGCTGGCCTGGGAAGCGGCTCGGCTCGACGAAGCCGGGTGACATTTTGCCGGCCGATCGGACCGGGAAAAGCGTGCGAAAAAGCGGAGTCGCACGCGTGCGACTCCAGGCAATCCATTGATTTAAAAAGACAATCCAATTCCCGTTAACCTGATCTTCATGCAGTTTAACGACCCGAGCGCGATCCTCGCGGCCCACCGAGGACGCGAGACGCGATGACCGCCGGGGGGCTGTTCCGGAGGTTCGGCCGATGGTACCAACGGAGCGAGGCAAGAACCATCGGGAACCGAACTCCATGAACCGCATTCTCGCGATCGCCGCTTGCGCGGCCACCGCGCTCGGGGGCTGCACCAGCAGCGCCACGGGCAGCCGCACCCAGACCGGGGCAATGATCGGGGCCACCACTGGCGCGCTCGTTGGCATGGCCGCCGGCGGCGATGCCCGCTCGACCGCCATCGGCGGCGCCGTCGGCGCCGGGACCGGCGCGCTGATTGGCCATGAGCTCGACGCCCAGCAACGCCAGCTCCAGCAATCGCTCGGCGGCACGGGCGTCTCGGTGATCAATACCGGATCGGAGCTCGTCGTCCGGCTGCCGGAAGCGATCACCTTCGCCAGCGGCAGCGCCGACCTCTATCCCGCCTCGGTCAAGAGCATCGCCCAGGTCTCGGAAACGATCCGGGCCTTCCCCGACAGCCGGGTGATGGTGATCGGCCATACCGACAATACCGGCTCGACCGAGTACAACCAGCATCTGAGCGAGCGCCGGGCCCGCGCGGTCGCCAACGTGCTGATCGCCTCGGGCACGCCGTCCTGGCGCATCCAGACGGTCGGCCGCGGCTATTCCCAGCCGCTCGCCAGCAACGACACGCCCGAGGGACGGGCCCAGAACCGCCGCGTCGAGATCGTCATCATCCCGACCAGCCATCCGAGCTGACGCGGCCCGACCCGGACCGGTCCCCGAGCAAGGAGCCCGGGCGCCGGTTCAGCCGGCATACCGCAGCATGTCGTCTCTTGCGGGGAAGCCGGGCCTCCGCTTTGCGAGCGTGACGGCGGCCTCCAGCGTCACGCCGGCGAAGGCCGTGTGCCCGGCCCCCGGCTGACGACCTCCAGATACTGGCCCGGCCCCGCCAGGAACACCGTAGTCCCGCCTGAATGTCGCCGCGAAACGACGATCTTCCCCGGCCGGCGCATGCCGGCTCGCCGTAGCGAGCGCTGACCGGGACATCCGCGAGCGCGACAGCGCAGGGTCCGGATCGAGTATGGACTCTTGCCCGAGGGCGGGACCGGCGCGCTCATGGCCTTCCGACGTCGCGCAATGGCGCCGTCCGAGATGGTCCGGATCTCCCATATGCCCCACAGATCCGAGCAGTCCGACTCGGGTGTCCCCGAGCTGCATCCGATGCCGACATAGTCCCATGAACAGCCAGACGCACGCGAAGCGGTGATCTCGTCCGAGATCACCGCAGGGACACACGGATGATCGCGGTGGCGCGCTCAGCGAGCGCAGTCGCGGCAGGTGGGGGTGTGGGGCAGGATGTCCAGGCGCTCCTCGCCGATCGGGTCGCCGCAGACGACGCAGATCCCGTAGCTGCCCTGGGCGACGCGGTCGAGCGCCGCCTCGATCATGCGGATTTCCTGCAAGCCGGCGGTGCCCAGATCCTCGAGCACCTCGTCGTCGTCACGCTCGATCTCGGGCTCGCCATTCTCCTCGTCGAGCTCGGTCTCGATTCGCCGCAGGCGCGTGGTGAGGGCCGCGAGACGGTCCCGCAATTGTTGCTCGCGCGCCTCGATGCTCGTCATGACCGGACCTCCCCCGGAGATCAGTGCAGCTTGGCCCCGATCGTGACGATCGAGGAATCGACCAAGGCAGCGGTATCCTCAGGCCGGATCCGGTCGCGGATCACATCGCTCGCCGCCGCGACCGCGATCGCCACCGCGCGGTCCTTGATCTGTCGCACCGCGGCCTTTTCGGCCGCCTCGATCTGATCCGTCGCCGTCTGGATCCGGCGCACCACCGAACGCTGGATCTCTTCCTTGGCCGCAGCGGCAGCCTTCTCGGCATCGAGCTTGGCGGCGGCGACGATATCCTCGGCCTGCTGCGCAACCTCCTTCTGCTTGCGCTCGAAGCTCGCCAGCAGCGCCTGGGCCTCCTCGCGCAGCGCACGCGCCTCGTCGAGGTCGGCCCTGATCTTGACCGCCCGGTCGTCGAGTTTGCCGAGGATCAGGCCCGGCACCTTGAAATAGCCGAGCACCGCCAGAAAGATCAGGAAGCCGATCCCAACGACGATCTCGGTATTGTTGAGGAAGTCCATGGTTTCAGCCCTTCATCCGGTTGGC
Source organism: Amaricoccus sp. (assembly GCA_046348955.1). Taxonomy (GTDB): domain Bacteria; phylum Pseudomonadota; class Alphaproteobacteria; order Rhodobacterales; family Rhodobacteraceae; genus Amaricoccus. The sequence goes on along the minus strand of JAXMDG010000009.1, from coordinate 97,477 downwards.
GATCGCGGCCGCGACCGCGCCCTCGTCGGCCGCCTGCGGCAGGAAGGCCTCGACGATGGCCGAAGCGGTGCTGCGGGCGACCTCCTCGACGCTGCGGGCCGCGCCTTCCTGGATCTCGCGGATACGCTGCTCGGATTCGGCCGATTTCGCCGCAATCTCGGCATCGGCCTTGGCGAGCAGGGTCTGGAGCTCCTGGTTGATCGAGGCCTTGGTCTCGGCAGCGATCTTTTGCGACTGCTCGCGGGCGGCGGCGAGCGCCGCGTCATAGGCCTTGCCGGCCTCGTCCGCGCGACGCTTCAGCCGCGCGGCCTCCTCCAGGTCGTTGGCGATCGCGTCGTTGCGCTCGGCGAGCACAGTGCCGATCCGCGGCAGCGCGACCTTGGTCAGGATGAAATAGATCGCGACGATCGCCACCACGAGCCAGAAGATCAGGTTCGGGTAGTGCGCGAAATCGAGCTGCGGCATTCCGGATTCGGATTGCACCAGGACTTCTTCGCCGAGCGTTTCGCCAGCCATCTTTCACTCCGCTCCGTCGCGCGGGGAGGCGCGGCCCCCCGCCATCAGCTTCCGTCTCGGTCGGATCAGACCGCGAACATCAGCAGGAGCGCGACCAGGAACGAGAAGATCCCGAGCGCTTCGGCGAAGGCGATGCCGATGAACAGCGTCGCGGTCTGCTCGCCCGCCGCCGCGGGATTGCGCAGCGCGCCGGCCAGGAAGTTCCCCGCGACATGGCCCACGCCGATGCCGGCGCCGCCGCAGCCGATGCAGGCAATGCCGGCACCGATGAACTGGCCCATATGTGCGATATCGCCTTCCATGATGTGCTCCTTTGGGTTGGATGGCTTTGGAGATCCGGCCGCTGTCAGTGGCCGGGATGCAGGGCGTCGTTGAGATAGACGCAAGTCAGGATGGAAAAGACGTAGGCCTGGATGACCGCGACGAGCAGTTCGAGCCCGTAGACCGCGGTGATCGCGAAGATCGGCAGGACCGCGCCCACACCGAGCGCGCCGGCGAAGCCCGCGAACACCTTCAGCACCGCATGGCCGGCGATCATGTTGCCGCCAAGCCGGATCGAGTGGCTGACCGGGCGGACGAAGTAGGAGATGACCTCGATCATCGCGAGCACGATGCGCAGCGCGACGGTGGGCGCGCTCGCCACCCAGAAGAGCTTCAGGAAACCCGGTCCGTGCTTGACGAAGCCGATCACCGTCACCGAGACGAAGACGGCGATCGCGAGGAGCCCGGTGACCGCGAACTGCGCCGTGGTGGCGAAGGAGCCGGGGATGAGGCCGAGCAGGTTGGCGAAGAGCACGAAGAGGAAAATCGTCAGGACATAGGGGAAGTACTTGATCCCGTGCTTGCCGGTGACGTCCTCGACCATCTTGTAGACGAAGCCGTAGACCACCTCGGCGGCCGACTGCGCGCGCGAGGGGACCAGCGCCCGGCCGCGCGCGGCGTAGACCATCAGGAGGCTGATGACCGCGACGGTCAGGGCCATCCAGAGCGTGCCGTTGGTCAGGGTGTACCAGTGGACGGTGTGGCCACCGAACAACGGCGTGAGCTCGAACTGCTCCATCGGGTGGATGTTGAACCCGCTGCCGCCTTCTTCCGCTCCGCCCGCCATCGCGCCCCTCTCATGCCTCGCCCGGGCCATCCGGTCCCGGGGTCCGATCCCCGGGCGGCGGCGCCCCCGCGCTTCCGTCCGTCGCCTCGGGCCTGCGCGCCAGAGCGCCCTCGCCCGTCATGGTTGGCGGGCGCGCCAGCGCACCTTCGCCCTTGCCGTGCCGAACCTCGTCGGCCGTGCGCAGCATCGTGCGCACCCCGGCAGCAAATCCCAGAAGGGCGAAGATCACCAGGAACAGCGGCCGCGTGCCGATCAGCCAGTCGAGCCCGTATCCGATCATCAGCCCGAGCAGCATGCCGGCCACCAGTTCGGTGACCATCCGCCATGCGAGCGACCCTTGGGTAAACTCGCCCGAGCCATGACCCTTCGGTTCCTCTCGCGCGGATTTCGCCGCCGCGATCCGATCCTCGAGCCGTTTCAGCCTCTCGGAAAACGGGTCCTCAGCCATTGGAACCTGTCTCCCCCCACGCCCGGCCGAGCCTTTCGCCGCGATCGAGCGCGCCTTGGTTGGTAAAGAGCGCGCGCCTCGCTGTCAAGGAAAAGTGAAGGCGTCGTTTCAGGTTTAAAGTATTGATATTGCACGATATGCGCATTGGATGCGCGTGGCCCTCCTCGGAGGTTTATCCTCCGCGTGGCGGCATTTGATGCTGAACCGAACGGTTGACTTTGGCGCGGGGCCGCGCACAGTCGCCGGCATGAGCCAGGCCGCGCCCGATCTCGACCTCGTCTTTGCCGCGCTGGCCGACCGGACGCGGCGGGCGATCCTGACCGCGCTTCTCGATGGCGAGCGCAATGTGAGCGATCTCGCCGCGCCATTCGAGATGTCGCTGACGGCGGTCTCGAAGCATCTGCAGATCCTCGCGCGGGCCGGGCTGGTGACGCAGGAGCGCGCCGGCCGGGAGAAGACCTGCCGTCTGGAGCCCGATGCGCTGGGCGCCGCCTTTGTCTGGATGTCGGGCTTCGGCGCTTTCGCGACCGAGGATATCGAGACGCTGGAGCGCTGGCTGGAAGCGGCGCTAGACGACGCTCTCGACGATCCGCTCGGCGGCGGCGAGATCGACTGAAACGAGCTGGCTCACCCCCTGCTCCTGCATGGTGACGCCGAACAGCCGGTCCATCCGGCCCATGGTCACGGCGTGGTGGGTGATGACGAGGAAGCGCGTCGCGGTGCGGGCGATCATCTCGTCCATCAGGTCGCAGAAGCGCGTCACATTGGCGTCGTCGAGCGGGGCATCGACCTCGTCGAGAACGCAGATCGGCGACGGGCTGACCAGAAAGACCGCGAAGATCAGGCTGAGCGCGGTCAGCGTCTGCTCGCCGCCCGACAGCAGCGACAGGGTGGCGAGCTTCTTGCCCGGCGGCTGGGCCATGATCTCGAGCCCCGCCTCCAGCGGATCCTCGCTCTCGACGAGGACCAGATTGGCCTCGCCGCCGCCGAACAGATGCTTGAAGAGCGCCGCGAAATTGCGGTTGACCGCCTCGAAGGCCTCCAGAAGCCGGCCGCGCCCCTCGCGGTTCAGACCGGCAATGCCCTGGCGCAGCTTCTTGATCGCTTCCTCCAGGTCGGCGCGCTCGCCGGTCAGCTGGTCGAATTCGGCCTGCAGCTCGCGGGCATCCTCCTCGGCGCGGAGATTGACCGCCCCGAGGCCGTCGCGCGCCCGCCTGAGCCGCGCCACCTCGGCCTCGAGCTCGGCGGCGGGCGGCATGCGCGCCAGATCGACGCCGAGGCCGGCCAGAAGGTCGGCGGGCTTGGTGCCGGTCTCGCCCTCCAGGCGCTCGGCCTCGGTCTCGGCCCGGGCCGATGCGGCCTCGGCCAGCGCCTCGGCCCGGGCACGCGCCTCGCGCGCCTCGCCGGCCGCGAATTCCGCCGCCCGCGCCGCCGCCTCGCGGGCGCGCAGCTCGGTCTCGGCGCGCGCCAGCGCATCGCTCGCCGACCGGCGCCGGGTCTCGGCCTCCTCCAGCCCGCGCACCAGCTCCGCCGCCTTCGCCTCCAGGACCGCCGGGCGCTCCCGCGCCGCGTCGAGCTCCTGGTCCGCCGCCGCGGCGCGCCGGTCGAGGCCGGCCAACCGGTCGGTCGCCGAGGCCCGCCGCGCCTGCCAGCCCAGCGCCTCGCGCGTGATCTCCTCCAGCCGCCGGATCCGCGCCGCGCCGCTGCGCTCGATCTCGTCCGCCTCGGCGCGCCGGGTCAGCATGGTCAGCCGCGCCGCCTCGACCTTGAACCGCTCGGCCTCGACCGCCGCCTTGGCCTCGGCCGGATCCGCGAGCCCGGAGGCCGCGCGCTCGGCCTCGGCCTCGGCCTCCCGCGCCGCCCCGATCTCGTCAGCGCGCCGCGACCGGGCCGCGCGCAAGGCCGCGACACGCCCATCCAGCGCCTCGGAAGCCGTTTCTGACCGGGCGGCTGTCCGCGCCGCCTCCGCCGCCGCCTGCTCGGCGGCCTTGCGCGCCGAGCGCGCCGCCGCCTCCGCCGCCTGTGCCGCCGCCAGCGCCTGGGCGAGCGCCGCCTGCTCGTCGCGCGCCGCCTCCGCCGTCGCGTCCGCCTCGGCCCGCGCCGCCTCGACCTCCGCCAGCCGGTTCCGGTGCTGCAGGCGCTGCGCAGCGGCCGAGGGCGCGGCCCCCGCCGCGAGGCTGACTCCGTCCCAGCGCCAGAGGTCGCCGGCAAGGCTGACCAGCCGCTGTCCCTGCGCCAGCCCCGCCTGCAGCCGGCGCCCTTCGTCCGGCGCGACGATCCCGACCGCCGCCAGGCGACGCGCCAGCGCCGCCGGGGCCGCGACCCGCGCGGCCAGCGGCTCGACACCCGCCGGCAAGGGCGCAACCGAGTCGTAGGGCGAGAGCGTGTGCCAGCCGGTCGGCTCGTCGCCCGCCACCGCGGGCAGCGCCAGATCGTCGGCCAGCGCCGCGCCGAACGCCGCCTCGTAGCCCGGCTCGACCCGAACCGCGTCGAGGATCTGCGCCGCCGCGTCGCGAGGCCGGACCAGCAGGCGCTCCAGGCCCGCCGCCTCGGCCGCGAGCGCCTTCGCCGTGCCTTCGGCCTGCGCCAGGGCGGCCCGCGCCGCGCCATCGCGCTGGCGCAAGCCCGCCGTCGCCTCCTCCGCCTGGCCGAGCGCCTCCTCGGCCGCCTCCGCCCGCTCCGCCGTCAGCTCGGCCGCCTCGCTCGCCGCCTGCCGCGCCTCGGCCGCCCGGGCGCGATCCGCTTCGGCCGCATCGAGCGCGTCCGTGGCCTGGGCGAGCTGCCGCCCGAGTTCCTCCGACCGCCGCCGCGCCTCGGACAGGAGCCGCATCGCCGCCTGATGCTCGGCGGTCAGCCGCGCCGCCGCCTCGGCCCTGGCGTCGAAGGCCGCCTCGGCCTCGCCGAGCGCGCCGCCGGCCTGCGCCGCCACCTCGCGCGCGAGTTCCAGCCGCTCGTCATGGCCCTCGCCCTCGCCCCGCAGGGTCTCGGCCTCGTCGGACAGCCGCTCCGCCATCGCCACCGCGTCGCCGTCGAGCGCCGCCTCGCGCTCGCGGTCGGCCGCGATCTGGCGGAGCTGCGCTTCGAGCGCGCCGATCCGCTCGGCGACCGCCTGGGCCTCCGCCGCCTGCCGGTCGCGCTCCAGCACCAGCCGCTGCAGGATCGCGGCCGCGACCGCGTCTTCCTCGCGCAAGGCGGGCATCGCCTCCTCGGCCTCGGCGCGGAGCCGCGCCGCCTCGGCCGCCGCGCGCTGCGCCGTGCCCGCCGCGCCGGTCGCGGTCGCGAGCGCCTGGGCCGTCGCGACGCGCGCCTCGTCGGCATCGCGCCAGAGCCGGCAGAGCAGCACCGCCTCGGCCCGCCGAAGCGCCTCGGCGATCTCGCGGTAGCGCGCGGCCTGCCGGGCCTGGCGCGCCAGCGTGCCGAGCTGACCCTCCAGGGCCTCGATCACGTCGCCGACGCGGCCGAGATTGGCCTCGGTCGCCTTGAGCTTGAGCTCGGCCTCGTGGCGTCGCTGATAGAGGCCGGAAATGCCCGCCGCCTCTTCCAGCACCCGGCGCCGCGCCTTGGGCCGGGCATTGATCAGCTCCGAGATCTGGCCCTGCCGCACCAGCGACGGCGACTGCGCGCCGGTCGAGGCGTCGGCGAACAGCATCTGCACGTCGCGGGCCCGCGCCTCCTTGCCGTTGGCGCGGTAGGCCGAGCCCGCCTCGCGGGTGATGCGCCGGACCACCTCGAGGAGGTCGGACTCGTTGAAGCCGGCAGGCGCCGTGCGGTCGCGGTTGTCGAGGGTGAGCGTCACCTCGGCATGGTTGCGCGCCGGCCGCTTGCCGGAGCCCGCGAAGATCACGTCCTCCATGCCGTCGCCGCGCATGACGCTGGCGCGGGTCTCGCCCATCACCCAGCGCAGCGCTTCGAGCAGGTTCGACTTGCCGCAGCCGTTCGGACCCACGACGCCGGTCAGGCCCGGCTGGATCATCAGCTCCGTGGGATCGACGAAGCTCTTGAAGCCGACGAGGCGCAGCTTGGTGAAATGCAAGGGTTCCCCCGGCACCGACTGGAAGGAGCAACTTTTGCGGGTATGCCCCCGGCTGTCAACACCATATGGCGGGGGCCGCCGCGTCGCCCGCTAGATATCGCGGGCTGCGGGTCATGGAAGCAGGCCCGCCTCGCGATAGTAGCGCGCGGCGCCGGGATGGAGGGGGGCGGTGAGCGCCTCGGTCGCCATGGCCTTGGGGTCGAGGGTCGCGAGCGCCGGGTTGAGCCCGCGCAGGGTGGGCAGGTCCTCGAAGATCGAGCGGGTGACGGTATAGATCTCGTCCTCCGGGATGTCGGCGCGGGTGACGAGGGTGGCGCTGACGCCGAAGGTGGGCACGGGTTGCGGGTTGCCGCGGTAGAGGCCGCCCGGGACGGTCGCCTCGACCAGGGCGGGATGATCCGCGACCAGCCGGTCGATGGCGGGGCCCTGGGCCGGGACGAGCCGGGTATCGCAGTCGCTGGTCGCCTCGAGGATCACCAGCGCCGGATGGCCGACCGCCTGGACGAAGGCGTCGATCGCGCCGCTGCAGAGCGCGCGGGAGAGCTGTTCGGGCGGGAATTCGGGGGTCGCGGCGAAATCGGCGAGGCTCCAGCCGAGCGCCGGGACCAGCAGGTCCATCAGCGCGCGCTGGCCCGATCCCGGCGCCCCGATCGCCACGCGCTTGCCCTTGAGGTCGTCGAGCCGGGCGATGCCTGCATCGGCGCGGGCGACGATGGTCAGCGGCTCGGGATAGAGCGAGGCGACGGCGCGAAGGCTGTCGAACGGTCCCTGGTCGGCGAAGGGGCCGGTGCCGCGCAGCGCCTGCTCCTGGCTGTCGGACTGGACCAGGGCGAGGGCGAGGGTGCCGGCGCGCAGGTCGCCCAGATTCTGCACCGAGCCGGCGCTCGGCTGGGCGGCGCAGCGCAGGTTGGTCTCGGGCCGGTGCTGGTTGACCAGCCGACAGAGCGCGACCCCGACCGGGAAATAGACGCCGGCGAGGCTGCCGGTGCCGGTTCGCGCCAGGACGGGATCGGCGGCCGGCGCCGGTCCGCCGCTCAGCACCGCGAGGACCGACAGGGCTGCCGCCAAGGCCGCCCGCTTCGCCCGCCTGATCGTCATTCGCGCCTCCGGTTACAGCCCGGCGCAGGCTAGCCCCGGCCGGCCCGCTCGGCAACCGGGCGACCGCCGGCCCACGACCCGGCAAGCACGTGTCGGTTGCAGACGGAGCGATGCGCTTGTGCTAGGGTTGCCGCGACGGACGGATTTCCAGGGACGGGCATGCGCACGGAACCATTGGCGGCCCTGCTGCTTGTCGGGATCGCGCTCGCGCCGGGCGGCGTTCGGGCGCAGAGCGCGGAGCAGGGCGCGGCCTTGGCGCGCGCGCTCGGCGAGGCGCGGAGCGGGGACTGGGACGGGGCGACGGCCGCGGCGCAGTCGGCCGGGACGGTGGCGGCCGAGATCGTCACCTGGCTCCGGCTGCGCGATGGGACCGGCGACTGGCCGGACTATACCGCGTTCCTGGCGCGCAATCCCGACTGGCCCGCGGCGGCATCGCTGCGGCGCCAGGCCGAGACCAGGATGCCGAAGGGGCTGCCGCCCGCCGAGGTGATCGGCTTCTTCGCCGCGTCCCCGCCGCAGACCGGAACCGGGGCGCTGCGGCTGGCGCAGGCCCAGGCGGCGGTCGGGCACGAGGCGGCGGCGCAGCAGGCGATTGCGCGCGCCTGGACCGAGCTCAGCCTGACCGGGGCCGAGGCCGAGGCCATCCAGCGCGACTGGCCCGACGTCGCGGCGCGGCTGGACCGCAGGAGGCTCGACATGCTGCTCTGGCGCGGGCTGACCAGCGAGGCGGAGGCGATGCTGCCGTCGGTCGACGCCGACACCGCGGCGCTGGCGAAGGCGCGGATCGCGGTCCGGCGCGATGCCGACGGGACAACGGCGATGATCGCGGCTCTGCCCCCGCGGCTGCAGCAGGATCCGGGGCTCGTCTATGAGCGCTATCTCTACCGGCTGCGGCAGGGGCATTGGGAGGATGCCGAGGCCTGGATGCTGCGCGCCTCGTCCTCGGCCGAGACGCTCGGGCGGCCGGAAATCTGGATGGAAAAGCGGGCCGATCTCGCGCGGGAGGCGCTGTCGCGCGGCGATGTCGAAACCGCCTATGGACTGGCCGCGAAGGGATACGGGACCGCGGGGTCGGACACGGCCGACGCCGAATGGCTGGCCGGCTTCATCGCGCTGACCCGGATGGACGATCCCCGGCGCGCCGCCGATCATTTCCGCCGCTTCCGCAGCCTGGTCTTCACCCCGATCAGCCTCGGCCGCGCAGGCTACTGGCTCGGCCTGGCCGAGGAGCGCGCGGGCCACGCGGACGCGGCCGAAGCGGCATTCCGGGAGGCGGCGACGCAGCAGACGAGCTTCTACGGCCAGCTCGCCGCCGAGCGCGCCGGTCAGGAACTCGACGCGCGGCTGGTCGGGGACGCGCCGGTGCCGGACTGGCGAACCGAGGGCTTCATGGCCCGGCCGGTGGTCCAGGCGGGGACGCTGCTCCTGCGCGCGGGCGAGGACGGCCGCGCCTCGCTGTTCTTTCGCCAGGCGGCGTCCGGCCAGCCGGCGAGCGCGCGCGCGGCCCTGGCCCAGATGGCGATCGACCTCGGCGCCCCGCAGATCGGCATCCGCATCGCCAAGGACGCGGCAGGCGAGGGCCTGGTCCTGCCGCGGCAATATTACCCGCTGAACGAGATCGCCGGGCAGCGCTGGCCGGTCCCGACCGAGCTGGCGCTCGCGATCGCCCGGCAGGAGAGCGAGCTCGACCCGACCGCGGCGAGCGATGCCGGCGCCAAGGGGCTGATGCAGCTGATGCCGGCAACCGCCCGCTCCGTGGCGCTGGAAGAGGGGATCCCGTTCGATCCCGATCGGCTGGGCCGCGACCCGCTCTACAATGCCCGGCTCGGGACCGGCTATCTCGAGCGGATGCTCGAGCGCTATGGCGGTTCGGCGCTGCTCGCCGCAGCCGCCTACAATGCCGGGCCGAACCGGGCCGATGCCTGGCTTGCGAGCCTGGGCGACCCGCGCAAGGACGGGGCGGATCCGGCGGTCTGGATCGAGTCGATCCCGTTCAAGGAGACGCGGAACTATGTGATGCGGGTGCTGGAAGGGATCCAGGTCTACCGCGTCCGGCTGAAGGGCCAGCCCGCGCCGGTCGAGCTGGCCGCCGACATCCGCGGCACCGGATAGAAGCCGCGCGCGTCCCTCGCCGGGGGGCCGTTCGCGCAAGCGCCAACATGGCCCCCCCTGCCGCCCTCGACGACCTTTCAGGCTGGCGCCAGTCGCGCGCCGATCAGGCCCCGACCGCGACGATCGCCGCGGCGAGCTTGTCGAGGCCGGTCGCAGGCAGGCCCGCGACATTGATCCGGCTGTCCCCGGTCATGTAGATGCCGTGATCGGCCCGGAGCGCCGCCACCTGCTCGGGGCTGGCGCCGATCCGCGAAAACATGCCGCGATGCCGGGCGATGAAATCGAACCGGTCGGAATTGCTGGCCCGGCGCAGCGCGTCGGCCAGGCCTTCGCGCAGGGTGAGCATGTTGAGCCGCATCGCCTCGAGCTCGGCCTGCCAGTCCGCGCGCAATGCGGGGTCGGCGAGGATCATGCCCACCAGGGCCGCGCCGTGGTCGGGCGGAAAGGAATAGGTCAGCCGGTTCAGCGTGCCGAGATTGCCCCGCGTCGCCGGGACCGAGGCCGGCACCGCGCAGATCGCGAAGGCCGCGCCGACCCGATCGCGATAGACGCCGAAATTCTTGGAGCAGCTCGCGGCGACGAGCAGTTCGGGCACGGCGCCCGCCATGTGCCGGAGGCCCGCGACATCCTCTTCGAGCCCGTCGCCGAACCCCTGATAGGCAAGGTCGATCATCGGCAGCAGGCCGCGCGCCACGCAGAGATCGCTCAGCGCCCGCCATTGCGCGAGGTCGAGATTGGCGCCGGTCGGGTTGTGGCAGCAGCCATGCAGCAGCACGAGGTCACCGGCCGCCGCCTCGCCCAGATCGGCGACCAGGCCGGCGAAATCGACGCCGAGCGTCGTGGGATCGAAATAGCGGTAGGTCCGGACCGGCAGCCCGAGATGCTTCAGGATCGCCGGATGGTTCGGCCAGGTCGGCTCGGACAGCCAGACCGTCGTGCCCGGATTGGCGATCCGGGCCAGCTCGAAGAGCTGGCGCACCGCGCCGGTGCCGCCCGGGGTCTGGGCCGCGGCGATCCGGTCGGCCGCCACCGCCTCGCCGAAGATCAGCGCCTGCATGCCGGCGAGAAACGTCGAATCGCCCAGGAGCGCGCCATAGGTCTTGGTGGTCTGGCTCTGCCAGAGCCGCTGCTCGGCCGTCTTGACCGAGCGCATGATCGGGGTCCGGCCGTCGATGTCCTTGTAGACCCCGACGCCGAGATCGAGCTTGTCCTGGCGCGGATCGGCGGCAAAGAGGCCGATCAGCTCGATGATCTTGTCGGGAGGGGGGGCCTTCAGGGTCTCGAGCATGGCGGATCCTCGGATGGGCGTGCGGTCGGTCAGGCGCCGACCAGGTCGCGATCGCGGGTGAGCACGCGGCTGCGGGTCTCGCGCCGGACCGGGACGAAGCCCGCCTTCTGGTAGAGCGGCAGCGCGCGGGGATGGTCGAGCGAGTTGGTATTGACGGTCACGCGCTCGGTTCCGGGCCGGTCCCAGGCCATGTGCAGCGCGGAATAGAGCAGGAAGCTGCCGAGCCCGCGCCCGATCGCCTGCGGCACCAGGCCGAAATAAGCGAGATGGCAGGTCTCGGATTCGCGTCCGTCGAGCAGGAAGAAGCCGTTCGGCCAGCCGCCGCGGATCAGGGTGCAGAGCGCGACCTCGGGGTGGTCGAGCAGCTCGGCGAGCTCGGGCTCGGGCCGCTCGTGCTGGTCGGTCCATTCATATTCCCGGCCGACCGCGTCATAGAGGTCGAGGAAGTACCAGACCGGCGGCTTGACCGCGGCGACCAGCATCGAGACCTGGCCGGTCGGCATATGGGGCCGGGGATGGGCCGGCCGGGCGGTCATCTCGAGGAAGGTGACGGTCGTCTCGACCCGCTCGCCGGCGCGGTGTTTCATCCCTGTTCGACCTTGAGATCGGGATAGGCGCCCCATTCCGCCCAGGATCCGTCATAGAGCGCGTGGTTGCGATGGCCGATCCGTTCGAGCGCCAGCTCCAGGATCGCCGCGCTCACGCCCGAGCCGCAGCTGGTGATCACCGGGCGGCCGAGATCGACGCCGGCGCTCTCGAAGACGCGGGCGAGCTCGGCCGGCGGCTTCAGGGTTCCGTCGGGTTCGAGCAGCGTCCGGAAATGCACGTTGAGCGCGCCGGGGATGTGGCCGGAGCGCAGGCCGGGGCGCGGCTCGGCTTCCTCGCCGCGGAACCGGCCGGGCGAGCGGGCATCGACGATCTGGGCGTCGCCGAGCTTGGCGCTGGCGGCGACCTGGGTCACGTCGCGCACGAGGCTGGCATCGCGGCGCGCGGTGAAGTGGCGGTCGCGCAGGATCGGCAGCGTCTCCTCGACGGGGCGTCCCTCGGCCAGCCATTTCGGCAGGCCGCCATCGAGCACCGCGACGTCCTCCTTGCCGAACAGGCGGAACAGCCACCAGACCCGGGCGGCGCTGAACAGGCCGAGGCTGTCATAGACCACGACCCGGTGGCCGTCGCCGATGCCCATCGCGCGCATCCGGCTGATGAACTTCTCGACCGGCGGCGCCATGTGCGGCAGGTCGGACTGGTCGTCCGAGATCTCGTCGATATCGAAGAAGCGGGCGCCGGGGATATGCTGCGCCCGATACTCGGCATAGGCGTCGCGGCCCGAGCCGGGCATGTGCCAGCTGGCATCGAGGATGCGCAGGTCGGGGGCCGCGAGATGCGCCGCCAGCCAGGCGGTCGAGACAAGCAGCTGGGGGTCGCTGGGGGACATGAGCGGCCTCGTGATCGCGGATGCCCCCCTGCATTAAAGCCCTTGGCCACAACCGGCAAGGGCCGAGCGCCGCGCGATGCCGGCGGGCCGCCCCTGCGCCGATCGCGGGCTCGATGCGCGACGGCGGTGGGCGGGACGCGGCCTGTGCCAGGGCTGCGGCTTGCGCCGAAGGATGGGGGGTGCGATCACGGCGCCGACGGGAGGAAGGGGAGAATCGATGATCAGCCTTTTCCCGGTCCCGGCCCTGGCCTCGACCCGGCGCGGCCGGCGCCGGAAGACCGGACCGCGCCTGCCGCTCGCCGCCGATCTGTGGCAGGCCTTCACCGCGCCGGCCGCGGTGCCGGCGCCCAAGCGCAAGCCCAAGGCCAAGGCCACCGCGGCACCGAAGATCCGGGCGCCGCTCGGCGAGACGGTGCAGCGGCTGAAGACGCCCGCGCCGGCGTCGGCGCCCCGCCCCCCGCGCGGCGCCTCGTTCCGCGGCCGGGTCCATGCCGGGCCGGAGGGCACGCGCGGCTACAAGCTCTATGTGCCGGCGAGCGGGCGTGGCGCGGAGGAGCCGATGCCGCTCGTCGTCATGCTGCATGGCTGCACCCAGACGCCGGAGGATTTCGCGCGCGGCACCCGCATGAACGCGCTCGCCGAGGAGTTGCGCTTCCTCGTCGCCTATCCCGGCCAGCCGCGCGAGGCGCATCGCGGGCGCTGCTGGAACTGGTACCTGCCGCCGCATCAAGGCCGCGGCGCCGGCGAGCCCGAGCTGATCGCGGGCATCGTGCGCGACCTGCTGGCGACGCAGCCGGTCGATCCGAGGCGGGTCTATGTCGCCGGGCTCTCGGCCGGGGCCTGCGCCGCCCTGGTGCTCGGCGCGCGCTATCCCGACCTGTTCGCGGCGGTCGGCGCGCATTCCGGCATGCCGGTCGGGGCGGCGCATGATCTCGGCTCGAGCCTCGTCGCGGCGCGCTACGGGGCGCCGGGCGACCGGCCGGCGCTGGCGATCCCGACGATCGTGTTCCATGGCGAGGCCGACCCGGTGGTCAATGCGCGCAACGGCCGCTACATCGCGCTGCGGGCGATCGCGCCCTATCCCGGCCTGACCGCCAGCGTGCGGACCGGGCGCGTCCCGGGCGGGCGGGGCTATGTGCGGACCGTGCACCGGGTCGGGCGCGGCCGGCCGGTGGCCGAGCATTGGCTGATCCAGGGCTCGGGCCATGGCTGGTCCGGCGGCCATCCCGCCGGCAGCTTCACCGACCCCGCCGGCCCCGACGCCTCGCGCGAGATGCTGCGCTTTTTCCTGCGCCACCGCCTGGCCCGGCCGCGGCGCCGGCCGGGCGCAGGCCCTTGCGAGCCGGGCGCGAAGGGCGCAAGCTGAGCACGAGGGGGACGCCACGCATGGCCGAGAAGCTGACGAGCGAGGAGCGGGAGCGCGATCTGCCGGCGCTGGGCGCGACGGGCTGGGGCGGCGATCCCGCGCGCGACGCGATCCGCAAGATCTGGAAGTTCGGGAGCTTCTCGGAGGCCTGGGGCTTCATGGCCCGCGCGGCGCTCGCGGCCGAGAAGCTGAACCATCACCCCGAATGGACCAATATCTACAACGTGGTCGACGTGACGCTGACCACGCATTCCTGCGACGGGCTGAGCGCGCTCGACCTCGCGCTCGCCCGCAAGATGGACGCGCTGGCCGGCCCGGATGCCCCGGTCCAGCGCGACCATTCCGAGCCGGTCGAATGCCTGTGCAAGCTCCATGCCGGGCAATGAGCGGACGCGCCCGCGCGCGGCGCGGAGTCGCACGCGTGCGACAAATGCTATCACACTGATTTAAAACGATTTATCGAAATCCATTCACCCGATTTTAACCCGCGCGGCGCGAGAGGGCGCTCCCCGGGATGCTCGCACGCCCTCGGTTCTGGAATGGCGGACGCAATGGCGTGCCGCAGGGAAGAGCGGGCCCGTCCTCAGCCCAGCCCCCCCGGCCCCCCCCCCCCGGGGCTCAAATCCTAGTCCTGCTCGGGCGGGGCGTCGCAGCCGCGGCGAAACGGGCCGTAGGCCGTCAGGACCTCGATCTCCTCGCCGACCGCCCTGGTCTCCGCCTCGAGGAAGCGCTCCACGGCCCGGGCGAGGCCCGGATCGGCGATCCAGTGCAGCGAATGGGTGGCGCTGGGCAGATAGCCGCGCGCCAGCTTGTGCTCGCCCTGGGCGCCGGCCTCGACCCGCGCCTTGCCATGGACGATCGCCCACTCGATCGCCTGATAATAGCAGAGCTCGAAATGCAGGCAGGGATGCTCCTCGATACAGCCCCAATAGCGGCCAAAGAGCGTGTCGCGCCCGATGAAGTTCAACGCCCCGGCGACCCAGCGACCGCCGCGCCGGGCGAGGACCAACAGGATGTCGTCGCGCAGCACCGCCTGGGCGCGCTCGAAGAAGGCGCGCGTCAGATAGGGGCTGCCCCATTTGCGCGATCCGGTATCCTGGTAGAAGCACCAGAACGCGTCCCAATGCTCGGGCGCGATCTGCGCCCCGGTCAGGCAGACGATCTCGCCACCGAAACCCTGCGCCTGCGCGCGCTCCTTGCGGATCGCCTTGCGCTTGCGCGAGGCGAGGTCGCCGAGGAATGCCTCGAAGCTGGCATAGCCGCGATTTTCCCAATGGAACTGCTGGCTCGCCCGCCGCAGCAGCCCGGTCGCGGCGCCCCAATCCGCCTCGTCCTCGGTGCAGAAGGTGACATGCAGCGAGGAGGCGCCGATCCGCTCGGCCAGGCGCAGCGCGCCCTCGGTCAGCGCCGCCCGTCCGGTCGCCTCGAAGCCGGGGCGGGTCAGGAAGCGCCGTCCCGTTGCGGGGGTGAAGGGCACCGCCGCCTGCAGCTTGGGATAGTAGCGCCCGCCGGCCGATTCGTAGGCATGCGCCCAATTGTGATCGAAGATATACTCGCCCTGGCTGTTGAGCTTGGCATAGAGCGGCATGACGGCGATCGCCGCGCCGTCATGCCGGGCCACCAGATGCCGCGGGATCCAGCCCGAGCGCCGGCCGACCGAGCGGGACTCCTCCAGCGCCGCCAGGAAGCGGTGGGTGGTGAAGGGATCGACCGGCGGACTGCCCTCCGGGCAGGCGCAGGCGTCCCACTCGGCCGGCGCGATCCCGGCGATCGCCTCGAGGACCGCGATCTCGATGGTGCCGCCGTCCATGCCGCCCCTCCGTTGCGCTGCACCAGAAATGGGCGGCGGCGGCCGCCCGTCAACCTCCCCTCGGCCGAGATCACGCCGCGGGGATCGCCGGCGCGTAGCCCTCGAAGGTGATGTTGTCGGCGACCGCGCGGGCCCTGGCCTCGGCCTCGGCGCCGCGCACGGTCCAGCACAGGATCGGCACGCCCCGCGCCTTCAGGGCCAGGACGGCCGGATTGGCGAGGTCGGCGCGATCGTGCGAAACGAAGCTCGCCCCGACCGCGTCGAAATCGCCGAGCGCCGCCAGAGCGGCGCGCCGCTCCACCGGCAGCGGCCAATCCCAAGCGGGAAAGGCGCAGCTCGTCAGGCCACGGGCGATCCCCGGGGCCAGCCGCGCCAGGGCCGCCACCGAATGCGGATTGAAGGACATGAGCGCGACCGGACCGCGATAGGCGGCCAGGACCGCGGCGGTGGCGTCCTCCAGCCGGTCCGGCCCGGGCGAGAGCGTTCCGGTCTGGTCCTTGATCTCGATCAGCAGCGGCACCCGGCCCGCCACCAGATCCAGCAGGTCGGCGAGCGTCGGGATCGTCTCGGCCGTGCCGCCGAGCGGCAGGCGCGCCAGCTCGGCCGCGGTCAGCGCGTCGACCCGGCCGGTCCGGCCGGTCAGGCGCCCGAGCTCGTCGTCGTGGAACACCATCGGCACGCCATCGGCCGCGAGCTGGAGATCGCATTCGATCCCGTAGCCGGCCGCGATCGCCGCCCGCGCCGCCGCGAGGCTGTTTTCCGGCAGCCCGGCCCCATGGAGCCCGCGATGGGCGAGCGGGATGCGGCGGAAATCCGGGGCGAGATCAGGCAATCTCGAAAACGCCCTCGACCTCGACCGCGACGCCGAGCGGCAGCGAGACCGAGCCGACCGCGGCGCGCGCATGCCGGCCCCGCTCGCCGAACACCTCGGCGAAGAGGTCCGAAGCGCCGTTCACGACCTTCGGATGGTCGGTGAAGTCGGGCGTCGCATTGACGAAGCCGGTCAGCTTGACGACCCGCACCAGCCGGTCGAGATCGCCGCCGCAGGCGACCTTGAGCTGGGCGATCAAGGCCAGCGCGCAGGCCCGCGCCGCCTCGTAGCCGCGTTCGGGGCCGATATCCTGGCCGAGCTTGCCGAGGATGAAGCCCGTCTCGTCGCGGCTGATCTGGCCCGAGATGAAGACGAGATGCCCCGTCTTGACGAAGGGCACGTAGTTCGCGGCCGGGGCCGGCGCTTCGGGCAGCGTCAGGCCGAGCTCTTCAAGGCGGGCATCGATGACCGACGACATGGGCGCGACTCCTCGAGGATGGGTTGGCGCGCACGCTAGCCAGTTTCCCCGCCCGGGGAAACCGACAAACTGGCGCGTCTCAACCCTCGTCCCGCAGCGCCTCCAGGAAGGCCGGGCCGAACCGCTCGGTCTTGAGCGGTCCCATCCCCTGCACCTGCTCCAGCGCCTCCAGGTCGCGCGGGCGCAGCTCGGCGATCTTGGCCAGCGTCGACTGGGTGCAGGACAGGAACTTGGCCCGCCCGTCCGGCCCGCGGGCGAGCGCGACCTGGACCGCCTGCAGCCGGTCGTGCAGCGCGGCCTCGGGCTGGCCCGCCAGCCGCAGCCGCGCCGGATGGACCGGCGCCGGCGCCTCGCCGGTGATGATGGCGAGGAAGTCGGTGCCAAAGCGCTCCAGCTTGGCCGCGCCGACCCCGGTGATGCCGCGCAGGCCGTCGAGCGTCTGCGGCCGCTCGGTCGCCATCTCGATCAGCGTCCGGTCGGGGAAGATCACATAGGCCGGCACCCCGGCTTCCTCGGCCAGCGCCCGGCGCCTGGCCTTGAGCGCGGACAGCAGCCCCTCGTCCTCCTCGGCGACCTGGGCGAGCACCCGCCGCTCCGGCGCGGCACCGGCGCGCGCCACGGTGTCGGCGCGCAGCTCCAGCGCCTCCTCGCCGCGCAGGACGGGGCGCGCCGCCTCGGTCAGCCGGAGCGCGCCGTGGCGGCTCGGATCGGGGCGGATCAGGTCGAGCCCCATCATCTGGCGGAAGATCGTCTGCCATTGCGGCCGCGCCAGGTCCTTGCCGACGCCGAAGGTCGGCAGGCGGTCATGGCCGCGGCGCAGCACCTTCTCGGATTTCTCGCCGCGCAGGATCGCGATCAGATGGTCGGCGCCGAAGCTCTCGCCGGTGCGCAGGATCGCCGAGAAGGCCTTGCGCGCCGCCTCGGTCGCGTCGAACAGCATCGGCCGGTTGCGGCAGAGATCGCAATTGCCGCAGGGCTCGGCCAGGGTCTCGCCGAAATAGGCGAGCAGGGTCTTGCGGCGGCAGCGCTTGGCCTCGGCCAGACCGAGCAGCGCGTTGAGCCGCTTGTGGTCCGCTTCCTTGCGCTCCAACGGCGCGGTGCTCTCGTCGATCTGCGCGCGGCGCAGGCGGATATCGTCGGCGCCATAGAGCGTCAGCGTGTCGGCCGGCGCCCCGTCGCGTCCCGCCCGCCCGATCTCCTGGTAATAGCCCTCGATGGATTTGGGCAGGTCGGCATGGGCGACATAGCGGATGTCGGGCTTGTCGATACCCATCCCGAAGGCGATGGTCGCGCAGACCACGAGCCCGTCGACCCGCTGGAACCGCGCCTCGCCGCGCCGCCGCTCCTCGTCGTCCTGCCCGGCATGATAGGCGAGCGCATGGTGGCCCGCGTCGGTCAGCGCGCCCGCCAGCGTCTCGGTGCGCGCCCGGCTCGCGCAATAGACGATGCCGGAGAGCCCTTTGCGCGCCCCCACGAAATCGAGGATCTGCTTGCGCGGATTGTCCTTGGCGGCGAAGGCCAGCGACAGGTTCGGCCGGTCGAAGCCGCGCAGGAAGGTGAGCGGCTTGCCCTCGCCGAACAGCCGCGCCACGATCTCGGCCCGGGTCTCGGCATCGGCGGTCGCGGTCAGGGCGACGGTCTGCACGCCGCCGAGCAGCGCGCGCAGGGCGCCGATCCGCAGATAGTCGGGGCGGAAATCGTGCCCCCACTGGCTGACGCAATGCGCCTCGTCGACCGCGAGCAGCGTCACGTCGAGCCGCTTCATCAGCGCCCCCGCGCCGGGCGAGGCCAGCCGCTCGGGCGCGATATAGAGCAGCTTCAGCTCGCCCCGGTCGATCGCCCCGAACACTGCCTCGTTGTCCTCCGGGCTGTTGCCCGAGGTCAGCGCCCCGGCCGAGACACCCGCCGCCCGCAGCGCGCGCACCTGGTCGCGCATCAGCGCGATCAGCGGCGAGATCACCAGCGCGACGCCGGGCCGGGTCAGCGCCGGCAGCTGGAACAGCAGCGACTTGCCGCCCCCGGTCGGCATGATGGCGAGCACGTCGCGCCCGGCCTCGATCGCCGCGACGATCTCCTCCTGGCCTGGGCGGAAGCCTGAAAAGCCGAAGACCTCGCCGAGCAGGCGCCGCGCATCGGCGGAGCTTTCGGTCATGGCGCGCTCAGGATGCTGATCATCGTGTCTCCATAGCGGCGGGCGTCGAGCAGGGTCAAGCCGGGCGAGCAGCCCAAGGGCGCACTCTCCTCCCAGATGACGAGCGCCCCCGGCGCCAGCCAGCCCTGCCCCCGGATCGCCGCCATCGCCCGCTCGCCCAGCCCCTTGCCATAGGGCGGGTCGAGGAAGGCGAGATCGGCGGGCGCCCCGGGATTGGCCCCGGGCCGCGTCGCGTCGCGCGCGAGGATCGCCGTCTCCGCCTCGACCCGCAGCCGCGCGACATTGCGCTTGAGCAGGTCGAGCGCCGCGGCGCCCTTGTCGACGAACGTCACGGACGCCGCCCCCCGCGACAGCGCCTCGAGCCCCAGCGCGCCGGTGCCGGCGAAGAGATCGAGCACCCGCGCGCCCTCGATCGGCGGATAGGGTCCATGGGCCAGCAGGTTGAAGAGGCTCTCGCGCACCCGGTCCGAGGTCGGGCGCAGATGCGCCGCCGGATCGCCCGCCCCGAGGCCCGCCAAGGCCGTGCCGCGGAAGCGGCCGGCGATGATCCGCATCAGCCGAGCGCCTTGAGATCGGTCCCAGGATCGGCCAGCCGCTCGGGATCGGGCGAGAAGCCGGCCTCGATCCAGCGCTTGCCGGTCATGTAGGCGCGCGGATCGTTCATCGCATCGACCGCGAGGAGCCGCGGCCCCTCGAAATACCAGACCGACTGCGCGCCCGACCGCGCCCCGGGCCGCGTGACGGTCCGGTCGAACCCCGCGCCAAGGCCCGCGATCTGCAGCTTGACGTCGTACTGGTCCGACCAGAACCACGGCCGGGCGGCATAGGCGACCGGCCGGTCCAGCATCGCTTCCGCCACCGCCTCGGCCTGGTCGATCGCGTTCGGCACGCTTTCCAGCCGGATGCGCCCGGCCCCATGCGGAAACCGCGTGCAATCCCCGGCGGCGAAGATCGCCGGGTCGGAGGTCCGCCCCGCCGCATCGACCAGAATCCCGTCTTCGGTCGCGAGCCCGGCCGCGCGCGCCAGCCCGTCGCGCGGCACGACCCCGATCCCGACCAGCACCAGGTCGGCCGGAAGAAGCCGGCCATCGGCGAGCGCGACCCCGTCGACATGCCGCTCGCCGGTCAGCCGGGCCAGCGCCACGCCTTCCAGCAGCCGCACCCCGTGGCCCTCATGCAGCGCGCGGAAATAGTCGGCGGTCGCCGGTGCCGCGGTGCGCGCGAGGATCCGCGGCGCCGCCTCGACCAGCGCGACCTCGAGCCCCGCGCCCGCGAGCACGGCGGCGGCCTCCAGCCCGATATAGCCGCCGCCAACGATCACCGCCCGCGCTCCGCGCCGCAGCACGGCGCCGAGCGCGTCGGCGTCCGACCGGTCGCGCAGCGTGAAGACGCCGGGCAGGTCGCCGCCGATCGCCGCCGGCAGCCGCCGCGGCTCGGCGCCGGTGGTCAGCGCCAGCCGATCATAGGCGAGGCTGCTCCCGTCGCTCAGCCGCACGATCCGCGCCGCCCGGTCGATCGCCGCGACCTCCGTTCCGGTGACGAGCGCGATCCCCTCCGCGGCATAGAAGCTCGGCGGGCGCAGATGCAGCCGCTCGGCGTCGATCTCGCGCTTGAGATAGGCCTTGGAGAGGGGTGGCCGCTGATAGGGCGCATCGGGCTCCGCGCCGACCAGGGTCAGCGGGCCGGCATGGCCGAGCGCCCTGAGCCGCGCCGCGAGGGCGGCCCCGGCCTGTCCGGCGCCGATGATCAGGAAGCGGGCTTGCGTGGGATCGGATTGCATCGGCACCCTTGTGGTCCTGGGGATCGCGCCCTCTATATGCCGCCTGACGGGTTTCGGCAAAGCGGGGACGCAAATGAGCATCAAGGTTGGCGATCGGCTGCCGGTGGCAGAGTTTCTGGAGAAGGGCCCCGAGGGCGTGGCGCCCGTCCCCTCGGACGCGCTGTTCTCGGGTCGCAAGGTCGTGCTCTTCGCCGTGCCCGGCGCCTTCACCGGCATCTGCTCGACCCAGCATGTGCCGAGCTTCATCCGCACCCGCGAGGCAATCCTCGCCAAGGGCGTGGACGAGATCGTGTGCGTGGCGGTCAACGACCCGTTCGTGATGGCGGCCTGGAGCGAGGCGACCGGCGCGCGCGCGGCCGGCATCCGAATGCTGGCCGATGCCGACGCGCGCTTCACCAAGGCGCTCGGCCTCGCTTCGACCTTCCCTCAGCACGGGATGATCGACCGCTCGGCGCGCTATGCGATGCTGGTCGAGGACGGCGTCGTGACGATCTTCAACCCCGAGGTCGCCCGCGGCGTCTGCGAGCTGAGCGCCGGCGAAACGCTGCTCGGGATGCTCTGACCGGGCACGGGGATCGGCCCTCCCGCCCCGGGGGGCTTCGAACGGGCCCCAACGGCGAGGCCTTCCGGCTCGCTCCGTTCCGCCTCGGACGGGCGGAGCCGGTATCTTGCCACCGATATCCCGGAGCGGTGCTTGGAAAATGGTGGGAAAGATGGCACCAATCGGGCCAGCGATCCCGAAGAAGGAATCCGGAGCGATCATGGCCCAGCTCACCCTCGCGGACCATCCCCACCGCTTCAGCCTCGCCAACGAGCTGCATGCCCGGCCATCACCGGAGCTGAATGCGCCGCTCAGCGCGGTGCATCTGGCGATCAAGCCGGCGGAGAACGCGGCCGACCGCGACAGGTCGCTCGATCTCGCGCATCTGATCGCCCTGCTCGACCGCTACGGCGCCGCGCATCCGGCGCCGGGCGCGAGCCATTATTCGGGGCCGCTCGGCCGGGGCTTCCTGAAATGGGAGATGCATACCGAGTTCGTCACCTACACGATCTTCGCCGATCAGGTGTCGGAGGTGCCGTTCTCGGGCGCGGTCTTCTCGATGTTCCCGGCCGACTGGCTGGCCGCCGCGCCGGGGACCGTGGTCACCTCCTGCCTGGTTCGGGTCGAGAGCTGCGGGCCGGCGGCGCTGGAGCCGCGGCTCGCGGGCGACGTGCTGCAATGGTTCGTCCCGGAGAGCCTCGCGATCAGCCGGGTGGTGGATGGCGAGGCGGTGGTCGCCGCCGATTTCCATATCGACGAGAACGGGCATAGCCGGATGGCGGTCTTCGCCGTGCCCGGGATCGGCGCGCGGCGGCTGGGACGGATCGTGCAGCGCCTGCTGGAGATCGAGACCTACAAGAGCATGGCGATGCTGACCCTGCCGGTCGCGCGCTCGGTCACGGGCGCGGTGGCGCGGCTCGATACCGGCCTCAGCGACCTCGTCGCCGACATGGCGCGGGGGCGGGGCGACGATGCCGAGACGCTCGACCGCCTGCTCAAGGTCTCGGCCGAGATCGAGCATCTGTCGGCGAGCTCGGCCTTCCGATTCGGGGCGTCCGGCGCCTATGAGGCGATCGTCACCCAGCGGGTCGCGGTGCTGCGCGAGGAGCGGATCGGCGGCCGGCAGATCTTCGCGGAATTCATGACCCGCCGCTTCGATCCGGCGATGCGCACCTGCCGCTCGGCCAACCAGCGGCTGCAGGAACTGTCGGGCCGGGCCGAGCGGGCGGCGAACCTGCTGCGTACCCGGGTCGATGTCGAGAATCAGGCGCAGAACACCCAGGTGCTGCACGAGATGGCCAAGCGCGCGGCGATGCAGCTGCGGCTGCAGGAGACGGTCGAGGGCCTGTCGGTGGTGGCGATCAGCTATTATGCGGTGACGCTCGGGACCTATCTGCTCGGCCCGCTGGCCGAGCCCTTCGGCATCGAGAAGAGCCATCTCTCCGCGCTGCTGGTGATCCCGGTGGTGCTCGGGGTCTGGTTCATGGTCCGGCGGATCCGCGCGCGGCTCGGCCATGGCGACGGCGCCGCCGAGCATTGAGGCGTGCGAACCGCGCGGCGCGCCGGTTCGCGGCGGGCGGCCGGGCGGGGGCTCGCTCGTCCCGATCCAGACGCGCCGGGGCGCAGGTCATTCGCGTCCGGCCCACGGGACGAAGGCGGCCTCGATGCGACGGACGCCGAACTCGAGGATGAAGGCGATGGAGGCGATGATCAGGATACCGAGGATCACCACCTCGGTATTGAGGAAGTTCGCGGCCGACTGGATCATGAAGCCGAGGCCGCGGGTGGCGGCGATGAGCTCGGCCGCGACGAGCGTGGTCCAGCCGGCGCCGAGCGCGATCCGGAGGCCGGTCAGGATCTCGGGCAAGGCGCTCGGCAACACGACATGGAAGATGAGCTGGGCCTGGCTGGCGCCGAGCGCCCGCGCGGCATTGATCCGGTCGCGGCTGACCGAGCGGACCCCGGCGGCGGTCGAGAGCGCGATCGGCGCGAGCATGGCGATGGCGATCACCAGGACCTTGGACGGCTCGCCGATGCCGCACCAGATGATGATCAGCGGCAGATAGGCGAGCGGCGGGATCGGCCGCAGGAACTCGAGCAGCGGGTCGAAGATGCCGCGCCCGACCGTGCTGGCGCCGATGGCGAGCCCGACCGGCAGCCCGACCGCGAGCGCGACGACCCGGCCGAGGCTCGCGCTCAGATGCTGCCACAGGGTCGCGTCGGCATAGCCGTCCTGCCAGACCGTGACGAAGCGCGCGGCAACCGCGGCCGGCGAGGGCAGGAAGACCGGCGGGACCAGGGTCAGCGTGGTCACCAGGGCCCAGACGAGCAGCAGGGTCAGCAGGGTCAGCAGGCTGATGCGGCGCACGCTCCAGAAGCTCGTGCGCGGCCCGGCGGAGGGCGGCGGCGCGGACCAGTCGGTCGCGAGATCGTCGCTTTGTGTCAGGCTCATGCGGGTTCCCCTTCCAGAATTGCGGCGCCGAGCTCGGCGCGGGCCTCGGCGAAATCGCGGCCGGCCTTGATGTCGCGAACCGGTTCGCCCGCGCGGTAGCGGCTGGCGAAGCCGACCTCGAAGCTCCGGACGATGCGCCCCGGCCCCGGCGCCATGACCAGGATGCGGGTGCCGAGCAGCAGCGCCTCCTCGATGCCGTGCGTGACCATCAGCACCCCGATCGGGCTCGTGGCCCAGAGCTCGAGCAGCAGGGTCTGCATCCGCTCGCGCGTCAGCGCGTCGAGCGCGCCGAGCGGTTCGTCCATCAGCAGGAAATTCGGCTCCGCCGCCAGCGCGCGGGCCAGGCCGAGCCGCTGGCGCATGCCGCCCGACAATTCCCAGATCGGCTTGTCGCCGAGATCGCCGAGCTTCACCCGATGCAGCAGCGCGTCGGCCCGGGCGCGGCGCTCCGCCGCCGGGACCCCGCGCATGCGCAGGGCGAAGGCGACATTCTCGGCCGCGCTCAGCCAGGGAAACAGCGCGCCCCCCTGCAGCACCACCGCCCGGTCGGCGCCCGGTCCGACGATCGGGCGCCCATCAATGGCGGCGATCCCCGAACTGGCGCCGACGAAGCCCGCGGCCACGTTGAGCAGCGTGGTCTTGCCGCAGCCCGACCGCCCGGTCAGGACCAGGAAATCCCCTGTCGACAACGCCAGCGAGGCATCGACGACGGCCGGCTCGGGCGCTCCGTCATAGCGGATCGAGATATTGTTCAGCACCAGTCTCGGCATGATCGACCCTTTAAAAGACGTCCGGCCCCGCTCGGGGCCGGACCGGAACAAGGCGATGGCCCGGCGGACTCAGTTCAGCTTGGCCGCCTCGACGGAGAAGCCCGGCGCGACATAGGCCGAATAGTCGGCCAGCACCGCGTCGATCCGCCCCTGCTCCTTGAGGAAGGCCGAGGTGGCGGCGATCGCCTGGATCGTGGCACCGCCCAGATAGGCGGGGGACGCCTGCTCGGCCAAGGTCGGGAACACGTAGCCCTTGAGGAGCTGTGGCACCTCGTCGGCCTTCGCGCCGGTGATGCGCGCGATCTCCTTGGCCTGCGCCGAGCTCGCGCCCCAGGCACCCGGATCGGCGGCATAGGTCGCGTAGGAATCGCCCGTCACCTGGACGAAGGCACGCACCGCCTCGGGATTCTCGTCGGCGAACTGCTTGCGGACGATCCAGGCGTCGAAGGTCGGCGCGCCCCATTCCGCCACCTTCGTGGAATCGAGGATGACCTTGCCCGACTGCTTGATCTGGCCGAGCGCCGGATCCCAGACATAGGCCGCGTCGATGTCGCCGCGCTGCCAGGCGGCCGCGATCTCGGGCGGGCGCAGGTTCAGGATCTCGACCTTCTTCGGATCGATGCCCTCGTGCTTCAGCGCGGCGAGCAGGCTGTAATGCGTGGTCGAGACGAAGGGCACCGCGACCTTCTTGCCCACGAGATCCTTGACGCTGTGGATGCCGCTGCCCTCGCGGGCGACCAGCGCCTCGGATTCGCCGATCAGACCGACGATGTAGATCGTCTCGATCGGCAGCTGGCGGCTGGCGGCGGCCGCGAGCGGGCTCGACCCGACATAGCCGATATCGATGGCGCCCGAGGCGATGGCGGCGATCACGTCGGCGCCGCTGTCGAACTTGCGCCAGTCGATCCTGGCATTGGTCGCGGCGTCATAGGCCCCGGTCGCCTGGGGCACCTTCGAGGGCTCCACCACCGTCTGGTAGCCGATATTGATCTTGAGTTGGTCGGCAGCGGCGGCCGGCAGCGCAAGCGCCAGCAAGGCCGCCCCGAGGGCAAGCATGCGTTTCATGGTCTGTCCTGATGGATGAAAGGGAGGGGAAGGACGCTAGGCGAGGCCTTGGCGCGCGCCGCCCGGGCAACATCGGTGGGGATTTCGACGGATCGGCATTGGCAACTCCTTGGCGGTGAAACTGCCCGCCCATCGGAAATTAGTCAATGAAATCCGCGTACTGTTCGAAGGCGGGTTTGGAGGATCAGATGCTCCGGAAGCCGGTTCCGACGAACTGTCCCTGCTCCTCAGCCGCTGGAGCGCGCCCGGAACGCCTCCGCTCCCGGATCCGATTCGGTGCCGGGGCTGACCGGAGCCCGCGTCCGAAAGGCGGCGCGGCCGATGAGATGGGCGCCGATCGGCGCGGTCGCGATCATGAAGAGAAAGACGAACAGGGTCTCGAACAGCTGGGCCCAATCCTTGGCGAGCAGCATCTCGGCGAGGCAGACCAGCGCGAGGCCGAGCGTGCCGGCCTTGGTCGCCGCATGCATCCGGCAGAACACGTCGCCGAACCGCAGGACGCCGAGCGCGGCCACCAGGCAGAAGAAGCCGCCCGCGACCAGGAGCGCGGCGGCGATCCAGTCACTCATCGCTGTCCCCCTGGCTGCGCTCGATATAGTGGGCGAAGGCGACGGTCGCGAGGAAGGCGATCAGCGCGAGCCCGATCGCCACATAGATGTAGGCGTTGATGCCGCTGACCAGGCGGAACACCACCAGGAAGACCACGAGCAGGACCGAGATCAGGTCGAGCGCGACCACCCGGTCGGCCAGTGTCGGGCCGCGCAGCAGCCGCGCGGCGGCGGCGACCAGGGCGACGATCAGGCAGAGCACGGTGAGGGTGAGCGCCGCGCCGAGGATGCCGGGGACCGTGGTCTCGACGATCATCGGCCGGTCACCCGAAGCACGCGGGGCTCGATGCCGTCGCGGATGCCGGCGCGGGTCGCCTCGCCGCTGTCGCCGGCCAGCAGGTCGTGGACGAGCAGGGTGCCACGGTCTGGGCTGACATCGACGGTCAGCGTGCCGGGGGTCAGGGTGATGTAGTTCGCGACCAGCGTCACCCCGGCATCCGAGCGCGCCTTGATCGGCACCGTCACGAAGCGGGGCCGGACGGCGATCCTGGGCGCCAGCACGGCGCGGGCGACCGCGATGCTCGAGACGGTGAGGTCGCGCAGGAAGAAGCCCGCCAGCGCGATGCCGGCGAGGAAACGGGAGACGGGGTTCATGGCTGGGGCCCCAGGACGGCGGCGAGATAGGCGGCGGGGTCGAGGATGCCGGCCGCGACCGCCGCGCTCGCCTCGACCAGCGGCGCGGCGAAGAGGCCGGCCAGCGTGATGAGCGCGGTCAGCGCGAGGAGCGGGGCCCAGGCGGCGGGCGGCAGCCGGCCCTCGATCGCGTCGTCGCCTTCGGGATGGGACTTCCAGAAGGCTTCGGCCCAGAGCCGCGCCATGGCGAAGAGGGTGAGGAAGCCGGTCGCGAGGATGGCGAAGGTCAGCCAGGGCCGGCCGGCCTCGATCCCCGCCTGGACCAGGATGAGCTTGCCCCAGAAGCCGGCGAAGGGCGGGACGCCCGCGAGCGACAGGGCGGGCAGCAGGAACAGGAGCGCGAAGCCCGGCCGCGCGCGCCAGAGCCCGCCGGTCGCGGCGAACTCCTCCGAGCCGGAGAGCCGGCGCACGCCGCCGGCCGCGAGATAGAGATTGGCCTTCACGATCACGTCCTGGAACAGGTAATAGACCGCGCCGAGCAGGGCGAGCGGCGTGTGCAGCGCGAGCCCGAGGATCATCGTCCCGACCGAGGAGATGATGGCGTAGTTGAGCACCCGGCGGATCCCGGTCTGGACCAGGGCGCCGAGCGCGCCGAGCGCCATGGTGAGGAGCGCGCCCCAGAGCAGCACCGCGCTGATCGCGGGCTCCATCGGGAAGACCAGGGTGAAGACCCGGAAAAGCGCATAGATCCCGACCTTGGTCAGCAGTGCCGCGAAGAGCGCCGAGCTGGTGAAGGATGGCGTGTGATAGGCGGCCGGCAGCCAGAAGAAGGCGGGGAAGAGCGCCGCCTTGGCGCCGAAGGCGAAGATCAGGAAGGCGGCCGCCACCAGCACCGCGGCGTCGCCGCCGCGCCCGGCGAGGCGCCCATGCAGGTCGGCCATGTTGAGCGCGCCCGTGGTGCCATAGAGCAGGCCGACGCCCGAGATGAAGGCGACGGTCGCGATCAGGTTCAGCCCGACATATTTGGTGGCGCCGTCGAGCGATGCCTTGCCGCCGCCGATCACCAGCAGGCCGAACGAGGCGATCAGCATCACCTCGAACCAGACATAGAGGTTGAAGAGATCGCCGGTCAGGAAGGCGCCGCAGAGGCCCGCGACCAGCGCGTTGCTGAGCGGGTGATGACCGTGATGCGTTTCGGCGGCGGAAATGTCGGAGAGCGCGAAGACCGCGGTCGCGAGCGCGACGAGGCCGGTCAGCAGCACCATCCCGGCCGACAGCCCGTCGGCGACCAGCGTGATACCGTAGGGGGCGGGCCAGCCGCCGGCCTGTTCGGCGAAGGGGCCGTGCGCCGCGACCCGCGCCGCGATCGCCGCCGCCACCGCGGTCAGGAGCAGCGCGCCGAGGATCGAGGCCAGCCGCTGGGCGCCGGGCGATTGCCGGACGAGCAGCGTCAGCACCGCGGTGAGGAAGGGGATGACGAGCGGCCAGAACAGCAGCATCAGTCGCGGCCCTCGGGCTCGGCGGCGCGCATCGCGTCCATCTCGGTGACGCCGAGCACGTAGTAGGATCGGTAGGCCAGGCAGAGGGCGAAGACCAGGAGCCCGAAGCCGATGACGATCGCCGTCAGGATCAGCGCCTGCGGCAGGGCGTTCGCCGCGCCCGCGATGGTCTTCTCGCCGTCGGGCACCAGCGGCGGGCGGCCATAGGTCAGCCGGCCGGTCGAGAAGATGATCATGTTGGCGGCGTTCGAGATCAGCGTCAGCCCGAACAGGTAGGGCAGCGTCCGGCCGCTCATCATCAGATAGGCGCCGGCCGCGACCATCAGCCCGGCAAGGAGGGCGAGCAGGACCTCCATCAGCCCTCCCCTCCCGGATCGGCGTCGGTCGACACGCTGTCCTCGAGCGCGAACAGGATGCCGCAGACCGTGCCGAGCACCACCAGATAGACCCCGAGATCGAACAGCATGATCGAGCCGAACGGCGCGCCATGCTTGTGCCCCTCGGCGTCGACGGTGATGAAGGGCCAGACGCCCTTCAGGAACGCCCCGTAGCCGAGCCCGCCCCAAAGCCCCGCGGCGAGCGCGCAGCCGAGACCGATGGCGGCGAGCGTCATCGGCTCGACCCGAAGCGCCCGGCGCGCGGCGGAAAGCCCCTCGGCCTTTTCCAGCAGCGCGAAGGCGGTGGCGGCCAGCAGCCCGCCGATGAAGCCCCCGCCCGGCTCGTTGTGCCCGCGCCAGAAGATGAAGACCGACAGGACCAGGATCGTCGGCATCAGCAGGCGCGTCGCGGTGCTCAGGATCAGCGACTTCATCAGAGCGGCCTCCGTCCCGCCCGCAACGCCGCGATCGCGGCGACACCCGCGATCACCACCACCGAGACCTCGCCCATCGTGTCGAAGCCGCGGAAATCGACCAGGATCACGTTGACGATGTTGTGCCCGAGCGCCTTGGGCACGCTCGCCTGCTCGAAGAAGGTCGTGAGATAGGGATCGAGCGGGGTCGCCAGAACCGCCAGCGTGGCGAGGCTCACCCCCGCCCCGAGCAGCAGCGCCAAAGCCGCGTTGCCCGCCCGGAACGGCAGCGCGCCCGCCGGCGGCAGCCGCACCATGGCGATGGCGAGGAAAACCACCACCAGAACCTCGACGAAGAGCTGGGTCATCGCCACGTCGATCGCGCCATAGAGCACGAAGATCACTGCGATCCCCGCCCCGACCCCGCCCAGCGCGCAGATCGCGGTCAGCCGCGAGCGCGTCACCAGGACCACGGCGATCGACGCGCCGATGATCGCGAGGATCGCGAGATCGACGAGCTGCACCCGACCGATCGACGCGGGCCAGGTGATCGGCCCCGCCAGCAACGCCCCCCAGGTCAGCGCCGCGAAGATCAGGAAGGTGCCCCGCAGATAGCTCGTCATCCGGCCGTTCTGCACCGCCGCGGTCAGGCCGCGCGCGAGCGCCAGCAGGCCGCGCAGGCCGGACTCGTACCAGGCCTCGGTGGCGGGCAGGTCGGGCTCCAGCGCGGCCAGCCCGTCGCGCAGACCGTCGAGCCGGGCATAGAGCGCGAAGCCGAGCGCGAAGGTCAGAAGGCTCATCAGGAAGGCCGGATTGACCCCGTGCCAGAGCTCGAGATGGACGGCGAGCGGCGCCCCCGTCACCGCCTGCGCCATGGGCCCGACCAGGCCGCGCTCGATCGGCCCAGGCGCGAGCCCGCAGAGCAGCCCGAGCAGCGCCAGCAGGCCCGGCCCGAGCACGAGGCCCCAGGCGGGATCGGCCGGCCGGTCGCGCGGGCTGACGCGCACCCGGCCAGCGAAGGGCCGCAGCCCGATCATCAACGCGCAAGCGGCCATCAGCGCATTGGCGGCGAGCGCGGCGGCGGCGCCGGCCGGCGCCGGCCCGGCGGCGGTATAGATGAGCTCCTTGCCGATGAAGCCGAAAAGCGGCGGAAAGCCTGCCATCGACAAGGCCGCAAGCGCCACGATCGCGGCGCTGAGCGGCATGGCGCCGGCGAGACCGCCGAGCTCGGGATAGAGGCGCGACCCCGCCCCCTTCTCGATCAGCCCGACCGACAGGAACAAGGCGGCCTTGTAGAAGGCATGGACCAGCAGGAAGGTCATGGCGGCGGCGACGGCGATCGGGCTCGCGAGCCCGAGCAGCATGGTCATCAGCCCGAGCGCCATCACCGTCGTGTAGGCGAGCATCAGCTTCAGATCGGTCTGCCGCAGCGCCCAGACCGAGGCGAGCAGCATGGTGAAGCCGCCGACCGGGGTCAGGATCCAGATCCAGAGATCGGTGCCGCCGAGCGAAGGCATCAGGCGGGCGATCAGATAGATCCCGGCCTTCACCATCGTCGCGGAATGCAGGTAGGCGCTGACCGGGGTCGGCGCGGCCATCGCGCCGGGCAGCCAGAACTGGAACGGCCATTGCGCCGACTTGGTGAAGGCCCCGAGCATCACCAGGGCGAAGATCGCCGGATAGAGCGGGCTCGTCCGGAAAAGATCGCCGGCCGCGTTCATCTCGGACAGGCGGAAGGTCCCGGCGAGGCCGCCCATCACCAGCAGCCCCGCCAGCAGCGCGAGCCCGCCGCCGCCGGTCACGAGCAGCGCCTGCAAGGCGGCGGCCCGCGCGCCGGCCCGCTCATGATCGAAGCCGACCAGGAGCCAGGAGGTGATGGTCGTGCCCTCCCAGAACAGGAACAGCGTCACCGCGTCGTCGGCGGTGACGAGGCCGAGCATCGCGACCGCGAAGGTGGTCAGGATCGCGAGCAGCGCCCCGAGCCGGCGGTCGGTGCGGAAATAGGTCGCGGCATAGAGCAGGATCAGCGCCCCGATCCCGCAGATCAAGAGCGCGAAGGCCAGCGCCAGCCCGTCGAGCCGGAAGGCGAAGGCGATGCCGAGGCGCGGCAGCCAGGGAAGGACAAGGGTCGGGATCTCGCCCTGCGCCACCGGTCCGAGAAAGCCCGCGAACCAGACGGTTGCCAGGGCCGCCGCGACCGCCGGGACCAGGCGCCAGGCTCCGGCGCTGCGGGACGGGGATGCGTCGGGCTCGGCCAAGCGGATGCGTCCTTCTGGCGGCCCGGATCCGAAGCGGACCGTGTGAGACTGTGGCCTGTCGCTCCGGTCGTGGCAAGGCCCGGCACGCACGGGCATACGCTAGCCCGACCGCCCTTGCGCCGGGGGCAGGTCAGGTCCATCTAGTTCGGCCATGGATCGGCATCGGCTCAATGTGACCCGGATCGCGGAGGCGCTCATGGCGCCCTCCCCCGATGGCCGCGAGTCGGCAGACGAGGGATCGGCCCCGGGCAGCTCGGGGTCGGGCAGCTCGGGATCGGGCAGCTCGGGGTCGGGCAGCTCGGGATCGGGCACCTCGGATTTCGAGCTCAACCCGGACGCGCGGCCGCCGCGGGGGACGGTGCTGCGGCCGGCCTCGGTGCTGGTGCCGCTGATCGAGCGCGGCGTCGGGCTCAACGTGATCCTGACCCGCCGGGCGGCGCGGCTGAAGCATCATCCCGGCCAGATCGCCTTTCCGGGCGGCAAGCAGGAGCCGGGCGACGCGACCCCGCTCGCCGCCGCCCTGCGCGAGGCGGACGAGGAAATCGGCCTCGCGCCCGGCGACGTCGCGGTGCTCGGCCGGTTCGACAATCATCAGACGGTGACGAATTTCCGCGTCACGCCGTTTGTCGGGCTGGTGGCGGCTGGCTTCGTGCCGCGCCCCGACCCGCAGGAGGTCGAGGAGGTGTTCGAGGTGCCGCTCGCCTTCCTGCTCGACCCGGCCAACCGGCAGGTGCATCGCCGGCACTGGCCCGGCGGCTGGCGGCTCTATCAGGCGATCCCCTATGGCCCCTACTATATCTGGGGCGCGACGGCGCGGATGCTGGCGAGCCTTGCCGACCGGATGCTGACCCCGTGACGGCGGCGGACCGCGCGCCGGGACGGATCGCCCCGCCTTGGCTGGACCTGCCGGCGACCCGGGCCGTCACCGCGCTTCTGACCGATGCCGGGCATCGGGCGCTTTTCGTGGGCGGCTGCGTTCGCAACGCGCTGATGGCCCGGCCCGGCGCCGATACCGGAACCGACGTCAGCACCGATATCGACATCGCGACCGACGCCCTGCCTGAAACCGTGATCCGGCTGGCCGAGGCGAGCGGCCGGCTCAAGGCGGTGCCGACCGGGCTCGCCCATGGCACGGTGACGCTGGTCGCGGACGGCCGGCCGTTCGAGGTGACAACCTTCCGCCGCGATGTCGAGACTTTCGGCCGGCACGCGACCGTCGCCTTCACCACCGATCCGGCCGAGGATGCCGCGCGGCGCGATTTCACCATGAATGCGCTCTATGCCGAGCCCGACGGAATGGTGCTCGATCCGCTCGGCGGGATCGTCGATCTGCGGGCGCGGCGGGTGCGCTTCGTCGGCGATCCCGGCCAGCGGATCGCCGAGGACTATCTGCGCATCCTGCGCTTCTTCCGGTTCCATGCCTGGTATGGCGACCCGGAGGGCGGGCTCGATGCCGAGGGGCTCGCGGCCTGCGCGGCCGCCCAGGACGGGCTCGACCAGCTCTCGCGCGAGCGGGTCGGGGCAGAGATGCGCAAGCTTCTGGCCGCCCCCGATCCCGCGCCGGCGCTGGCGGCGATGGCGGCGAGCGGCATCCTGGCGCGGGTGCTGCCCGGGGCCGATCCGCGGGCGCTGGCGCCGCTCGTCGCGGCCGAGGCGGCCGCCGGCACCGCGCCGCGCTGGGAACGCCGGCTGGCGGCGCTCGGGGACGCGCCGGACTGGGAGACGGGGCTGCGTCTGTCGCGGGCCGAGATCCGGGCGCTCGCCGCGACCCGCCGGGCCCTCGCCGAGCCGGGGCCAGCCGCCGCCGCCTTTCGGCATGGCGCGGAGGCGGCGCGGGACGCCGCCCTGATCGGCGCCTCGATCGGGGGGACGGCCCCGCCCGCCGCGCTGGAGGCCGAGCTGGCCCGTGGGGGGGCCGCGCGCCTGCCGGTTCGTGCGGCCGACCTGCCGCTGCGCGGCAGGGCCCTGGGTGCCGCGCTCGACCGAATCGAGGCCGATTGGATCGCGTCGGACTTCCGCCTGACCGCCGACGAGTTGCTGGCGCGCCTCTGACCGCGCGTCCGCGCCGTCCAAGCGGCTCGGGCCCTGCCCGCCCCCGCCTCGCAGCACGGAAGCGCGTATGATCGCGCACGGGTAACCTTGGTGAAGATTCCCTGAACGATTTTTCTATAGTTAAGCAATATCAACCACATAGCCAGAGTCGCACGCGTGCGACTCCGTGCGACGGGCTCAGCCGAACGCCTCGGGCCGGGCCTCGCGGGCCATGTGGTCGAGCACGGCATTGACGAACTTCGTCTCCTTGCCGGCCGGATAGAAGGCCTTCGCGACCTCCAGATATTCGGTGATCGTGACCTTTGGGGGCGTGTCGGTGGCCACAAGCTCCGCCCCCGCCGCCCGGAACAGGGCGCGCAGCGTCGGGTCGATCCGCTCGATCGGCCAGCGCGCCACCAGGGCCCGGTTGGTCAGCTGGTCGATCCGCGCCTGATGGCCCACCGTCGCCTCCAGCAGGCCCCGGAAATGCGGCCGGTCGGGCTCGGCATAGGCGACCCCGTCGATCTCGGCGCCGAGCCGGTGGGTCTCGAACTCGGCCAGCACGGTCTCGAGCCCGACATCGGCCGCCTCCATCTGGAACAGGGCCTGGACGGCATAGAATCGCGCGGCCGACCGCATCCGCCGGGCTTGGGCGGCGGTCAGCTTCTTCGGTGGCCGCTGATCCGTCATCAGGCTTGGGTCCGCTCGCCGCCACCGGCCGGCCGGAACCCGGCCTGCGCCAGGCGCTCCGATCGGGCGAACCGGCGGGCGAGCACGATCAGATGCATCGCCGCCTCCGCCGCCCCGCCGCCCTTGTTCTGGCCGATCGCGGATGCCCGCACCTCGGCTTGGGCCCGGTTCTCGACCGTCAGGATGCCGTTGCCGATGCAGATCCCCTGCAGCCCCAGCAGCATCAGCCCGTGCGAGCTGTCGTTGCAGACCGTCTCGTAGTGCGAGGTCTCGCCGCGGATCACGCAGCCGAGCGCCACGAAACCGTCGAAATCCTCCTGCCGGCTGGCGATGCGGATCGCCGCCGGGATTTCCAGCGCGCCCGGCACCTCGATCGTCTCGTGGCTCGCGCCCGCCGCCTCGACCGCCGCGCGCGCGCCCGCCAGCAATTCATCGGCGATATCGCGATAGAAGGGCGCCACCACCAGGAGCAGCCGGGTCGGCTGGTCGAAGCGCGGCGGGATCAGGCTGTGATGGGTCTCGTGGCTTGCCATATCAGATCTACGCTTTCGGGATCGGGCGGGTCCCGGCGATGCTGAGCCCATAGCCTTCGAGCCCCACCACCTTCGGGATCGGCGAATTGGTCAGCAGGATCAGCTCCTGCAGGCCGAGCGCGTTCAGGATCTGCGCGCCGACACCATACTGCCTGAGCTTGTTGGGCGAGACATGGTCGGTCACGTCGAGCTTGCTCGACATGTCGCGCAGCAGAACCAGCACGCCGCGTCCCTCCGCAGCGATCGCCAGCATCGCATCGCGCAGCTGGTGGGTCCGGCCGGCATGGAGCCCGAGCAGATCCTCCAGCGGATTGACCGCATGCATCCGCACCAGAACCGGCTCGGCAGCGGTCAGGTCGCCCTTGGAGAGCACGATATGCTCGGCTCCTGCCGGCTGATCGGCGAAGATCCGCATCTGCCAGTCGCCGCCATATTCCGACTGCACCGCGCGAACCGCGGTCTCGCGCACCAGGTTGTCGTGGCGTCGGCGATAGGCGATCAGGTCGGAGATCGTGCCGATCTTGAGCCCGTGGCGCTGGGCGAAGGCAACGAGATCCGGCAGCCGGGCCATGCTGCCATCGTCGTTCATCACCTCGCAGATCACCCCGGCCGGATTGAGCCCGGCCAGACGTGCGATGTCGGTCGCGGCCTCGGTATGACCGGCGCGCACCAGCACGCCGCCCTCGCGCGCGCGCAGCGGGAAGATATGGCCGGGCGTCGCGATGTCCTGAGGACGCGAGCGCGGGTCGATCGCGACCGCGACCGTCCGGGCCCGGTCGTGGGCCGAGATGCCGGTCGTCACCCCCTCGCGCGCCTCGATCGAGACGGTGAAGGCGGTCTCGTGCCGGCTGGAATTGCTCGCGGCCATCAGCGGCAGGCCGAGCGCGTCGAGCCGCTCGCCAGGCAGCGTGAGGCAGATCAGCCCCCGCCCGTGCGTCGCCATGAAATTGATCGCGTCAGGCGTGCACATCTGGGCCGGGATCACAAGGTCGCCCTCGTTCTCCCGATCCTCGTGGTCCACGAGGATGAACATCCGCCCGTTCCGGGCAGCATCGATGATCTCCTCGATGGGGGAGATCGCGCCCGAATAGTCGGACTGGATCAGGTCGGCCATGGCATCGCTTCCGCTTTCTCGCCGGCGCCGAATAGCGCAGGAATCACGAGAAGGCCAGCACCGCTGAGGGCATCAATCGGTTTCCGGGACGGAGCGCTCGTCCAGCCGGGAAGCCCGCATGCCGCCTCGCCGCTGCGTGCGCCACATTCGTCCGACCAACAGCCCCCGCCCGCCGCCCCAGGACGCGGCGAAGCGCCTCAGGCAGCCTCGGTCAACCGGGCGACGTAGCGCGCGAGGGTGTCGATCTCGAGATTGACGACGTCCCCCACCGCCACATGGCCCCACGTGGTGTGGCTTCGGGTGTGAGGGATGAAGTTGATGCCGAAATCGCAACCCTCGACCTCGTTGACGGTGAGCGAGGTACCGTTGAGCGCGACCGATCCCTTGGGCGCGATGAAGCGGGCGAGCGCGCGAGGCGCGCGAAAGGTGACGCGGGTGCTGTCGCCCTCCTGCGCGATGGCGATCACCTCGGCGCAGCCATCGACATGGCCCGAGACGATATGGCCGCCGAGCTCGTCCCCGAGCCGCAGCGCGCGCTCCAGATTCACCCGGGCGCCGGGCGCCCAGGCGGTGCGGCCGCGACGGATATTGCTCATGGCCACGGTCTCGGCGGAGATGTCGACGTCGAACCAGCTGCCGCTTCCGAGCGCGCCGCGATCGACCACGGTCAGGCAGACGCCGTCGCAGGCGATCGACGCCCCGAGAGCGATGCCCGCGGCTGGATAGGACGACCGGATGCGCGCGCGGAGGTCGCCGCGCTCCTCCAACCGCTCGATCTCGCCGATGTCGGTGACGATCCCGGTGAACATGGCTGTCCTCGATCGCTGGCTGCGTTTCCGCCACCTAGCCTCGGCCGGATGCCGCGGGCAAGGGGCGTTCGCGGTGCAGCGCGGCAACAGGCACCGCGGCTTTTCCGGCGTGGAACGCTTGCGGCTGGTGGCCGCCCTGGAAAGCCGCTAGCATCGGCGGCAAAAGCCGGAAGAGCGGACAGGCGAGAGGCGGTCGATGCATCGGGGGCTCAAGGCGACGGCGCGGCTCGGCTGCGCGGCACTTCTTGCGGTTGCTTTGAGCGGCTGCACCCTGCCCCGCTCGGGACCTACGGCGGGCGAGATCCGCGCTGCCGCCAATTCGGAGCAGTACGGCGTCCATATCGTCACGGTGACCCCGGAGATCGCCGAGATCTCGCGGCTCGTGGTGCCGCTCGGCTTCAGCCCGGCCTTTCTGGATGCGGCGCCGATCTCGCCCGACACGATCAGCCCGGGCGATCGGATCGCGGTCGTGGTCTGGGAGAATGTCGATAACGGGCTGCTGGCCGGCGTCGGACAGAAGAATACCGTGCTGCAGGACCTTCAGGTCGACCAGCAGGGCAATATCTATGTGCCCTATGCCGGGCAGGTCCATGCGGCGGGCATGACCCCGGACGCGCTGCGCGGCAAGATCATCGACAGCCTCAAGGTCCAGACCCCGGACCCGCAGGTCGAGGTCCGCCACGCCTCGGGCGACGGGACCACGGTCAGCGTGCTGGGCGGGGTCGAGAATCCCGGGGTCTTCCCGATCGACGCCCCGACCCGGCGGCTCTCGGCGATGATCGCGCGGGCGGGCGGCACCAAGCTCCGGCCCGACGTGGCCCAGGTTCGGGTCGAGCGCAGCGGCAAGGCAGGCCGGGTCTGGCTGCAGGACCTCTATGACGTCCCCAAGAACGACATCGCGCTCCGGCCCAACGACCGCATCATCGTCGAGGAGGACCGGCGCTCGTTCACGGCGCTCGGGGCCAGCACGTCCCAGGCGCGGATCAACTTCACCAAGCATGAAATGTCGGCCCTGGAGGCGCTGGCGGCGGCGGGGGGCCTGAACGGGCGGGCCGCCGATCCGACGGGGATCTTCATCTTCCGGCAGGAGACCGCGGAGATCGCCAACCGGATCCTCGGGCGCACCGACCTCGTCGGCCCGCAGCGGATGGCCTATCTCCTCGACCTGACCCGGCCCGAGGGCCTGTTCTCGGCCCGCGAGTTCAATATCCGGGACGAGGACACGGTCTATGTGACCGAGGCGCCGTTCGCGGCCTGGAGCCGTGTGCTGGCGGTCGCGGTGACGGCGGTGAACTTCACCAGCTCGGTCGAGAACCTGACCAACTGAGTCGCACGCGTGCGACTCAAGTCAAGCCATTGATTTAAAACGGAAAGACTCCGCGCCATTAACCTCCTGGAAAGGTGTGCGATGGCTGCGGGCCGCCGCAGTCTCCGCTCGCGCCAAGCCAAGCAAGAAGAGCAAGAGAATGTCCGGCGGGGCGTTGACACTGCCTTGGCCTGCGTATATCTCGCGCCAATCGGCACCTGCCCGGGTGGCGGAATGGTAGACGCGCTGGTTTCAGGTACCAGTGACTTAACGGTCGTGGAAGTTCGAGTCTTCTCCCGGGCACCAGATTCCCGCTCGAATCAATCAGGTTTCGCCTGAGCGGTAGCGGTGGGGCAACGGACCCACCGTTTCCTTATGGTCGGGCGCGCCCGTGACA
Source organism: Amaricoccus sp. (assembly GCA_046348955.1). GTDB lineage: Bacteria > Pseudomonadota > Alphaproteobacteria > Rhodobacterales > Rhodobacteraceae > Amaricoccus. Next base: position 59,606 of record JAXMDG010000009.1, on the reverse strand, counting down.
GCCGGGCGCCAGATGTCGGCGACGACGACGATCGTATCGGCGAAACCAAGCCCACCCAGCGCGACCCGGCCGTGCACCGACGAGGCGCGCTTGGTGACGGGCCAAGGCTTCCTCGTGGAAGGCGGCTACACCGGCGCCGGCATGCGGCCGACCACCCGAAGCAGACGGTCCGGCCGGGGTGCCGGCGCTAGCGATCCGGCACCGGGTGCTCCGCCGGAGCGATGGCTTCGGCCGGCCGGATGCCAAGCTTGCGCTGGCGCAGGACGGTGTAGAGACCGGCGGCGAGGATCAGGGCCGCGCCGACATAGGTCCAGGCATCGGGGCGCTCGCCGAAGAGCGTGATGCCGAGGATCCCGATGAAGACCAGCTGGAAATAGGCGAAGGGCTGGACCGTGCTGGCTTCGGCGACCTCGTAGGTCTTGATGAGCAGGAAATGCGCCGCGACCGCCGTCATGCAGAGCGTCGCCATCCAGAACCAATCCACACCATGGATCGGGGTCCAGAAGAACGGCGCGACCAGGGTGCTGAACACCGCCCCCACCACCCCGGTATAGAAGAAGGTCGTCGCCGCGCTGTCCTGCCAGGAGACCCGACGGGTCAGAAGATTGTAGGTCGCGAACATGAAGGCGCCGACCAGGGGATAGATCGCCGCGGGATTGAAGACCTGGAGTCCCGGGCGCAGGATCACCAGAACGCCGAACAGCCCGACCAGGATGGCAAGCCCGCGACGCCACCCGACATATTCCCCGAGCAAAGGCCCGGCCAGCGCGGCGACGAGCAGCGGCTGGATCGCGAAGATCGAATGGGTGGCGATCAGGCCGAGCTTGACGAAGGCGATGACCGTGATCCAGATCTCGGTGACGAGCAGGACGCCGCGCAGCACCTGCAGCATGGGATTGGCCGAACGCGCCACCCGCGCGATTCCGCCCCCCCGCGCGACCGCCCAGCCGATCGTCACCGCCGCGAAGAACCAGAAGCGGACCGTAACCACGGTGATCACGTGATAATGCGTGGCCAGATGGCGCGAGATCCCGTCCTGCAGGGCGAAGATCAGCGAGGCAAGGATCATCAGCGCGATGCCGAGGCGGGGATTGTTGCGGCTCATGCCCGCCTCCTGACGCCGGCCGAACCCGATTGGCCGGCATCCGGGCGAAGCGCCGCGGCCGGCGGGAAATGGGCGCGCGCGCGGCGCTCCGGCCTTTGCCGGTCAGGGCAATGCATGCTGTGCCTCGGGGAGTGACTTTGCGACGTGCTATAAAGCGGAGCGCCGGCCGGCGAAAGGGGGGCATGCCGGGGCGCTATCCGCCATCGTCGGGGGGAACCTTGGCCGCGAGATCGAGCAGGATCCGGTCGGTCAGGCCGTCGATCGCCAGGGCCGCGGCGCCCATCGCCCAGAGCCGGTCGCCCCATTTGTGCACCCGCACCTCCGGCGGCGGGCGGTCGAGCGCGAGCGCATTGGTTCGCATCTCCTCCAGCACCTGCGCGCCGTAGAGGAAGTCGTAGCGCATCTGCTCGCCCGAGAAGATGATCAGCGACGGATCGAACACGTTGACGAGGTTGGCCAGCGCCACGCCGAGCATCCGCCCTGCCCGGTCGAAGATCGAGCGCGCCGCCGGATCGCCCGCCTTGGCGGCGGCGAACAGCCGGTCGAGCGCCTGCTGGCCCTCTGCCGCCTGATCGAGGCCGAGAACCAGCGGCACCTCGCGCAGCAGCGCATAGTCGGCGATGTAGGCCTCGAGGCAGCCGCGCTGGCCGCAGCGGCAGAGCGCCCCGTCGATCGCGACCTTGGTATGGCCGAACTCGGCCCCGACCCCGCGCCCGCCGCGATAGAGCCGGTGGTCGAGCACCATACCCATGCCGACGCCATGCTCGATCGTGACGACCAGGAAATCCTGCCGCCCGCGACCGAAGCCGAAGCGCTGCTCGGCCAGGGTGGCGAGGTTGGCGTCGTTGTCGAGAAAGACCGGGCAGGCGAAGGCCGCGCCGAGCAGCGCCCCGAAATCGACGCCGCGGGCCGGGAAGCAGGGGCTCCAATGCACCCGCCCCGCCGCCGCGTCGATGAAACCGGGCAGGCCGACGCCGAGGCAGGACAGGCCGGTCTCGGCGCGACCGAGCCCGGCCGCGGCCTCCGTAACCGCCCTGCGCAGCTCGGCCACCACGCTGTCCGCCGTCGCGCCCCGGCGCGGGATCGGCCGGACATGGTGCAGGAGCTCGCCGCCCTCGAAATCGGTCAGGGTGACGGTGATATGGTCCTCGGAGATCTTGGCGCCGCCCACCAGGAAGGCGTCGGGCCGAATGCGGAGCAGGACCGGCGGGCGCCCGCGCGCGCCGCTGCGCGCCGCAACCTCCTCGTCGAGCACTTCCTCGACCAGCCCTTGCTCGACCAGATGCGCGGTGATCGAGGTGACCGTCGCCGCGCTGATCCCGGTCTCACGCGCGAGGTCGACGCGCGCCGCGCGCCGCCTGCGCCGGATCGCGGCGAGAATCGCGCGGCGATTCTGGCTGCGCAGGCCTTGCACCTGCGCCGGGACCCCATCGCTCATGCGAGATCCGATCCGGCGGCGGGCCTCATTATTTCGTAAGCCAAATTTTCTTTGGGCATCAGCTTACGGCCCCCATGATTCCGCAGCGCATCATGGCAATTTTCTTGCGGATCAACCGGTATCGTCCTTGCATTACATGCCCACCGCAATCGCGGAGTCAAAATAAATTTGACAAGCGAATTTAATGGGACAATCGTGCGCCGCAGGGAGCCGGCGGCCGGAATCAGGGCGACGCCACAAGAGGCCGACCTGCAACATGGAGGAACTTGCATGAAATCCCTGTCCTTGCTGGCAGCGACGCTGATCGCGTCCGGGCTCGCGAATGTCGCTTCTGCCGCCGATCTCGTGGTCGGGGTGAGCTGGTCGAACTTCCAGGAAGAGCGCTGGAAGACCGACGAGGCGGCTATCAAGAAGGCGCTCGAGGCCGCGGGGGCCAAGTATATCTCGGCCGACGCGCAGAGCAGCTCGTCCAAGCAGCTCTCCGATGTCGAGAGCCTGATCTCGAGCGGCGCCAACGCGCTCATCATCCTCGCCCAGGACAGCGCCGCGATCGGGCCGGCGATCAATGCCGCGGCGAACGAGGGCATCCCGGTGGTCGGCTATGACCGGCTGATCGAGGATCCGCGCGCCTTCTACCTGACCTTCGACAATATGGAGGTCGGCCGGATGCAGGCCGAGGCGGTGCTGAAGGCGGCGCCCAAGGGCAACTACGTGATGATCAAGGGATCGCCCACCGATCCGAACGCCGATTTCCTGCGCGCCGGCCAACAGGAAGTGCTGCAGAAATCGCTCGACGACGGCGCGATCAAGATCGTCGGCGAGGCCTATACCGATGGCTGGCTGCCGGCCAACGCCCAGCGCAACATGGAGCAGATCCTGACCGCGAACGACAACAAGGTCGACGCGGTGGTTGCCTCGAACGACGGCACCGCCGGGGGCGTGGTCGCGGCGCTGAAGGCGCAGGGCATGGAAGGCACGCCGGTCTCCGGCCAGGACGGCGACGTTGCGGCGCTGAACCGGGTGGCGCTCGGCACGCAGACCGTCTCGGTCTGGAAGGATGCGCGCGAGCTCGGCAAGGAGGCGGCCGAGATCGCGGTCGCGCTCGCCAAGGGCACCAAGCCCGACGCGATCGAGGGCGCCAAGGCCTGGACCTCGAAGGGCGGCACCAAGGTCGAATCCAAGTTCCTGACGCCGATCCCGATCACCAAGGACAATCTCGGCCTGGTGATCGAAGCCGGCTGGGTCAAGAAGGACCAGGTCTGCGCCGGCGTGCCCAAGGGAACCGTCGCGGCCTGCGACTGAGCGATCCGCAATCGACCGGGGCTGGCGCGGGGCGGGGTCCTGCGCCGGCCTTCACCGGATCCGCCGCTTCGGGAGCGCCCGCATGAATGTCGTCGGCAAGGCCGCGAAATCCCTCGAGATCGACTTGCGGCTGGTCGGCATGATCGGCGCGCTGGTGGTGATCTGGCTCGTCTTCGACCTGACCACCGGCGGCCGGTTCCTGACGCCGCGCAACCTGTTCAACCTGTCGGTGCAGACCGCGTCGGTCGCGGTGATGGCGACCGGCATGGTCTTCGTCATCGTCACCCGGCATATCGATCTCAGCGTCGGCTCGCTGCTCGGCTTCGTCGGCATGATCATGGGCGTCTTGCAGCTGACCTACCTGCCGGCGCTGCTGGGACAGGGCAGCAGTTTCATCTGGATCGGCGCGATCGCCGGAGGGTTGATCGTCGGGCTGGTGATCGGCGGCTTCCAGGGCTGGATCGTGGGCTATCTCGGCGTGCCGGCCTTCATCGTCACGCTGGGCGGCCTGCTGGTCTGGCGCGGCGCGGCCTGGTGGGTGACGGCGGGCCAGACCGTCGCGCCGCTCGATCCGACCTTCGCGCGGCTCGGCGGCGGTACCGGCGGCACGCTCGGCGCCACCTGGAGCTGGGCGCTGGGCCTTGTCTCCGCGCTGGCCGCGGTCCTGCTCATCGCGGCCTCGCGGCGCCGCAAGGCCTCGCACGGCTTTCCGATCAAGCCGCTCTGGGCCGAGATGACGCTGGGCGCGATCGTTGTCCTGCTGATCCTGGGCTTCGTGGCGCTGATGAATGCCTATCCTGTGCCCGAGATCGCGGCGAAGCGCATCCTGGAGGCGCGCGGCGAGCCCATTCCCGACGGGCCGATCGACATGGCCCAAGGGATCGCGATCCCGGTCGTGATCCTGCTCGGCGTGGCGGTGGTCATGACCGTCGTCGCAACGCGGACCCGCTTCGGGCGCTATGTCTTCGCCACCGGCGGCAATCCCGACGCGGCCGAGCTGTCCGGCATCAATACCCGCCTGCTCACCGTCAAGATCTTCGCGCTGATGGGCGCGCTGACCGCGATCGCCTCGGTCATCGCCAGCGCCCGGCTCGGCGCGGTCGGCAATGATCTCGGCACGCTCGACGAGCTCAGGACCATCGCCGCCGCGGTGATCGGCGGCACCGCGCTCTCGGGCGGGATCGGCACCATCTATGGCGCGATCATCGGCGCCCTGATCATGCAGAGCCTGCAATCGGGCATGGCGATGGTGGGGGTCGACGCGCCGCTGCAATCGATCGTCGTCGGCCTGGTGCTGGTGCTCGCCGTGCTGATCGACATCATTTACCGGCGGAGGACCGGCCTGTGAGCGCCCCCCTCGTCGAGATGCGCGACATCTGCATCGCTTTCGGCGGCGTCCATGCCGTCGACCATGTCAGCATCGACCTCTATCCCGGCGAGGTCGTCGGCCTGCTCGGCCATAACGGCGCCGGCAAGTCGACGCTGATCAAGATCCTGTCAGGCGCCTACCAGGCCGATTCCGGTGAAATCCTGATCAATGGCGAAAGAGCCGAGATCCGCAGCCCGCGCGACGCACGGCGCTACAATATCGAGACGATCTACCAGACGCTTGCGCTCGCCGACAATCTCGACGCCGCCTCAAACCTGTTTCTCGGCCGCGAGCTCGTCACCCCGATGGGATTCGTCGACGACGATGCGATGGAGGCCGAGACCCGCAAGATCCTCGCCCGGCTCAACCCCAACTTCTCCAAGTTCCATGCGCCGGTGAAGGCGCTGTCGGGCGGCCAGCGCCAGTCGGTGGCGATCGCGCGCGCGGTCTATTTCAACGCGAAGATCCTGATCATGGACGAGCCGACCGCCGCGCTCGGCGTCAAGGAGACGCAGATGGTGGGCGAGCTCATCGAGCAGCTCAAGGCCGAGGGGCTCGGCATCTTCCTGATCTCCCACGATATCCGCGACGTCATGGCGCTTTGCGACCGGGTGAGTGTGATGAAGAACGGCAAGCTCGTGGGAACCGTGCGGGTCGAGGATGTGACCGAGGACGACATTCTCGGCATGATCATCCTCGGCAAGAAACCGGGGGGGCGGCAATCATGAGCTTTATCGGCATCGATATCGGCACGTCGTCGGTCAAGACCGTGCTCTTCGACCGCGAGCAGCGGCTGCTCGCCCAGGCGAGCCAGCCGCTCGCCGTCTCGCGCCCGCATCCCGGCTGGTCGGAACAGGATCCGGCGGCCTGGTGGCAGGCTGTCCTGGCGACGATCGACGCGGTCGCCGCCAAGCATCCGCTCACCGACCTGCGCGGGATCGGCCTGTCCGGCCAGATGCATGGGGCGGTTTGCCTCGATCGCGAGGACCGGGTGCTACGCCCGGCGATCCTCTGGAACGACGGCCGGGCGCAGGCCGAATGCGCCGAGCTCGAGGCCGCCTTTCCCGACAGCCGCAAGGTTGCCGGCAATGTCGCGATGCCGGGCTTCACCGCGCCGAAGATCCTCTGGTTGCGCAAGCACGAGCCCGAAACCTTCGCGCGTCTCGATACCGTGCTTCTGCCCAAGGATTATGTGCGGCTCTGCCTGACCGGGCACCATGTCTCGGAGATGTCGGACGCGTCGGGCACGCTCTGGCTCGATGTCGAGGCGCGGGACTGGTCGGACGACCTGCTGGAGGCGACCGGGCTCAGCCGCGCCCACATGCCGCGCCTGGTCGAGGGCAGCCAGCCCTCGGGCGAGCTCAAGGCCGAGCTTGCGGCGCGCTGGGGCATCGCGGGGCCGGTCGTCGTCGCCGGCGGGGCGGGCGACAATGCCGCGGCGGCCTGCGGGGTCGGCGTGGTCACGCCGGGCTCGGCTTTCGTCTCGCTCGGGACCTCCGGCGTGCTCTTCGTGTCGAACGCGCGCTTCTCGCCCAATACCGAGGGCGCGGTTCATGCCTTCTGCCACGCGCTGCCGGAGACCTGGCACCAGATGGGGGTGATCCTGTCGGCCTCCGACAGTCTGGAATGGCTGTCGCGGATCGCCGGGCGTCCGCCGGCCGAGCTCGCCGGCGCGGTCACGGCCGAGGGCCCGTCCGATGTCACCTTCCTGCCCTATCTCTCGGGCGAGCGCACGCCGCACAACGACGCGGGCGCGCGCGGGGCGTTTGTCGGGCTGAGCCAGAGCCACGGCCTCGCCGACCTGACCCAGGCGGTGATGGAGGGGGTCGCCTATGCCTTCGCCGACTGCCAGGCGGCGCTCGCCCATGCCGGCACCGATTTCGCCGCGGCGCTGGCGGTGGGGGGCGGTGCGCGTTCGGAGACCTGGCTGCGGATCCTCGCCAACGTGCTGAACCGTCCGATGCAGGTCGCCGCCGACAGCGATGTCGGCGCGGCGCTCGGGGCGGCGCGGCTGGCGATCTGCGCGGCGGAGGGTGCGGCGCCGGCCGAGATCTGCGCCGCGCCCCGGATCCTGCGCAGCATCGAGCCCGATCCCGCCCTGGTCGAGCGCTACCGCGCCGGCCATGCCCGCTACCGTGCCCTCTATCCGGCCCTCAAGGAGACCTGACCCATGACCGACTTTTTCGCCGGCATCGAGCCGGTGGCCTTCGAAGGCCCGGAGACCACCAACCCGCTCGGCTTCCGCTACTACGAGCCCGACCGGATCGTTCTCGGCAAGCGCATGGAAGACCAGCTGCGCTTTTCGATCGCCTATTGGCACAGCTTCGCCTGGGAGGGCGGCGATCCGTTCGGGGGGCGGACCTTCGAGCGCCCCTGGTTCGACAGCGGGATGGCGGCCGCGCGGCTGAAGGCCGACGTGGCGTTCGAGATGTTCGACATTCTCGGCGCGCCGTTCTTCGCCTTCCATGACCGGGACATCGCTCCGGAGGGCAAGAGCCTGGCCGAGTCGAACCGCAACGTCCAGGAAATCGCCGACATCTTCGCCCGCAAGATGCAGAGCTCCCGGACGCGGCTGCTATGGGGTACGGCGAATCTGTTCTCGAACCGGCGCTACATGGCGGGCGCGGCCAGCAATCCCGACCCCGACGTGTTCGCCTATGCAGCCGCGCAGGTCAAATGCGCGCTCGACGTGACCCATCAGCTCGAAGGGGCCAATTACGTGCTGTGGGGCGGGCGCGAGGGGTACGAGACCCTGCTCAATACCGACCTGCGCCAGGAGCTCGACCATCTCGGCCGGTTCCTGTCGATGGTGGTCGACTACAAGCACAAGATCGGCTTCCCCGGCACGATCCTGATCGAGCCGAAGCCGCAGGAGCCGACCAAGCACCAGTACGACTACGATGTGGCGACGGTCTTCGGCTTCCTGCAGCGCTTCGGGCTGGAGAAGGAGGTCAAGGTCAATATCGAGGTCGGCCACGCGGTGCTGGCGGGGCACAGCTTCGAGCACGAGATCGCGACGGCCACAGCGCTCGGGATCTTCGGCTCGGTCGATGCCAACCGCAACGACTATCAGTCGGGCTGGGACACCGACCAGTTCCCGAACAGCGTGCCGGAGATGGCGGTGGCGATCTACTCCATCCTGAAGGCGGGGGGGCTGACCACCGGCGGGTTCAATTTCGATTCGAAGCTGCGCCGCCAGTCGCTCGATCCGGTCGACCTGATCGCCGCCCATGTCGGCGGCATGGATGTCTGCGCCAAGGCGCTGCTCGCGGCCGCGGCGATCATCGAGGACGGGACGCTCGACCGCGCCCGGGCCGAGCGCTATGCCGGCTGGGAGACGGAAGAGGCCCGGGCGCTGCTCGGCTCGGACCTGGCGAGCATCGCGGCCCAGGTCGATCGCAGCGGGCTCGACCCGCAGCCGCGCTCCGGGCGGCAGGAGATCCTGGAAAACCTGGTCAACCGCTTCGTCTGAGCGGAGCGGGTGGAGTCGCACGCGTGCGACTCCACCTATCTATTTGAATTTGCTGCATTATATTTTTGGCGTTAACTCGATTTTCATCGCTCTGCACAGCAGGCGGCGCGGTTCGAAAGCGCCGCGGCGACGCCTCGCTCGCGGCAGCGTTCGGCGCGCGGCGCGCGGCGCCGTTGCGGCGGCTCAGCCGTCTCCCGGCTTCGGAGCGGAGGTTCGGGCGGAGAGGCGCAGCCGCGGACGCGGCTGCTCGGAGCGGGCCGTTGCCCGCAGAGTCTTTTTCTCCCCGCCTGTTGGCGGGGCCCCTCGGACTGCCCGATAGAATTTCTGCCTCTATGAAATCCTTCAAGAAGCCGGACGGGGGGCCGCGGTGCAAGCCGGCAGGGTCAGGCGCGGGCGATCTCGACGGCGAGGCGCTGGTAATAGGGATGGTCCGGCGAACGCACGATGCTTGGCCAATCCGGATGATGCATCGAATCGGGGAAATGCTGCGCCTCGAAGCAGAGGCCCGCGAACGGCCCGTAGGTCTCGCCGCCATGGCCCGGGGCGCCGATCGTCATGGTCGCGGCGTTGAAGATCTGCAGGCCGGGCTCGGTGGTCCAGACCTGCAGCCTGAGGCCGGTGCGGGGGCAGCGCGCCCAGGCGGCGGGCTCGTCCCGGTCGCGGTCCGGGTCCAGCACGTAATTGTTGTCGATCCCCTTGCGCTCGGGATCGCTTTCCTCGATCGAGCGCGGCTCGGTGAAGTCGAGATGGGTTCCGGCCACCGGCTCGATGGTGCCGAGCGGGATGTTCTCGGCATCGAGCGGCGTATAGTCGGACGCGTCGATCCAGAGCACGTGGTCGCGCACCGTCCCGCCGCCGCCGAGATTGAAATAGTTGTGGTGCGCGAGATTGATCGGGGTCGGCCGATCGGGCTGGCCGCGCATCTCGCAGACCAGGGTCGGGCCGTCGAGCCGGTAGGTCACGGTGAACTCGACCGTGCCGGGATAGCCCTCCTCGCCGTCCGGGCTCAGATAGCGCAGATGCACGGCCTCGGCCGCGCTGTCGGGCTCCATCGCCCAGATCCGCTTGCCGAGCCCGATCGCCCCGCCATGGATGTGATGCTGCTGCTTCGGTCCGTGGTTCGGGGTGAGCTGCCAGAGCCGCCCCTCGAAGGTGAAGCTTGCATCCTTCGTCCGGTTGGCGATGCGCCCGACGATCGCCCCGTGCGAGCGCGAGAAGGTCTCGTAGCCCTCGAGCGTCGGGAAGCCCAGCACCATCGGCAGGCTGCCGCCCGGCCCGTCGACCCGCCAATCCTGCACGACGCAGCCATAGTTCAGGATCGTGATCGCCGCATCGGCGCTTTCGAGCGTGATCGCCTCGACCGTCCCCGCCGCGCCGCGCCCGAACACCCGCTTCTTCATCGCATTCTCCTCGAGGCACCCGGCGAAACTCTCCCCCGCGCGGCGGGGCGGCGTCAAGCGCTGCCCTTGGCGGCACCATCGCAGAGCGCCGCCTTGATCGCCGCGCCGGCGCGGGCGAAGTCCATCTGCCCGGTATGCCGCTCCTTGAGCGCGGCCATGACCCGGCCCATGTCGCGGATCGAGCTCGCACCGGTCGCTGTGATCGCCTGGGCGATGGCGCGGCCGACCTCGGCCTCGCTGAGCTGGCGCGGCAGATACTCCTCGATGATCGCGATCTCGCCGCGCTCCTGATCGGCGAGGTCGGTCCGGCCCGCCTCGGCATAGGCCTTGGCGCTCTCCTGGCGCTGCTTGATCATCTTGGCGAGGATGCCGATCACTTCGGCCTCCGACACCCCCTCGCTGCGCTGCTCGGCGACCGTCGCGCCGGTGCGGCTCGCGATGTCGCGCTCCTTGACCGCGGCCAGGATCAGCCGGAGGGTCGAGACCCTCTGCGCATCCTTGGCCTTGATCGCCTGTTTCAGATCCTCGGAAAACCGCAGCCGCAGCATCGTCCCGCCCCCACCCGACTGACCGTTGCTTAGCGCCTCGGACGCCGCGCCCGCAAGCTCCGGCCTTGATCCCGCGCCGGGGGGGGCGTAGGGTCCGGCCGCTCCAAGAGGAACCCGTCCATGACCGATCGTCCCGCCCCCTCGGACCAGGCGCTGGCCACCGCGCCCGACAGCGCGCTGAAGGCGACCGCCTGCATCGTGCTGGCCGACGGTCAGGTCTTCTATGGCCATGGCTTCGGCGCGACGGGGTCGGCGGTGGCCGAGCTCTGCTTCAACACCGCGATGACCGGCTATCAGGAGATCATGACCGACCCGTCCTATGCCGGGCAGATCGTCACCTTCACCTTTCCCCATATCGGCAATGTCGGGGTGAATGCCGAGGACGACGAGACCGGCGACCCGGTGGCGGCCGGGATGGTGGTGAAATGGGACCCGACCGAGCCCTCGAACTGGCGCGCGACCGGCGACCTGCCGGACTGGCTGGCGCGGCGCGGGCGGATCGGGGTCGGGGGCATCGATACCCGACGGCTGACCCGGGCGATCCGGCTGCAGGGCGCGCCGCATGTCGCGATCGCGCACGATCCGGCCGGGAGCTTCGATCTCGATGCGCTGCGCGGGATGGCCCGCGGCTTCCCGGGCCTGACCGGCATGGATCTGGCCCGCGACGTGACCTGCGCGCAGAGCTATCGCTGGGACGAGATGCGCTGGGCATGGCCGGATGGCTATCGGCGCCGCGAGGGCGCGGGGCGTCGGGTGGTGGCGATCGATTACGGCGCCAAGCGCAACATCCTGCGCTGCCTCGCCTCGGCCGGCTGCGACGTCACGGTTCTGCCCGCGACCGCCACCGCCGAGGACGTGTTCGCCCATGATCCGGAGGGTCTGTTCCTGTCGAACGGGCCGGGCGATCCGGCGGCGACCGGCGTCTATGCCGTGCCGATGATCCAGGAGGTGCTCGAACGGTCGGACATGCCGATCTTCGGCATTTGCCTCGGGCATCAGATGCTGGCGCTGGCGGTTGGCGCGCGCACCATCAAGATGAATCACGGCCATCACGGCGCGAACCATCCGGTCAAGGAGCTCGCGACCGGCAAGGTCGAGATCACTTCGATGAACCACGGCTTCACGGTCGACAGCCAGACCCTGCCGAAGGGCGTGATCGAGACCCATGTCTCGCTGTTCGACGGGTCGAATTGCGGCATCGCCATGACCGATCGCTCGGTCTTCTCGGTGCAGCATCATCCGGAGGCGAGCCCGGGGCCGCAGGACAGCTTCTATCTGTTCGAGCGTTTCGTCGCGTCGATGAAGCCCGCCGGCTAGCACCGGAACCTTTGCGGAACTTGGCGATGATTCGCCAGAGTTATCAACAGGCTTAAGGGTTTCTTATCGAATAGCCGCCAGTCTCGCCCTCGTCCGGGTGCGAGTATTGTCATGGCGCGTATTCAGCCGTTTTCTTCGTCTTTGCCGGCGAGCGGGGCCGTTCCGTCGTCGCCATCGCGCCCGGAGCGGCGGCTGCTCGGCGACGTGCTGGTCAAGTCGGGGGCGATCGATGCCGGCAAGCTCGCGGCCGCGCTCGAGCAGCAGGCGGCCCAGGACGCGAGGCTTGGGCATATCCTGCTCGTCAACCGGCTGATTTCGGCCGAGGATCTGGGCGCCGCCCTGTCGGCGCAGTCGGACATGCGGCATGTCAGCCTGCGGGAATCGCCGGTCGATGCCGATTTGCTGGACGGGCTCGACCCCTATCGCCTGCTGGAGCTCGAAGCGGTGCCGTGGCGGCGGGTCGGGGGCACGCTCTATCTCGCCATCGCCAATCCGGATGCCGGCGCCGACGCGGCCAGCGCCTGCGCGGCCGGGTCGGAGCGGACCGCCTTCGTCCTCGCCTCGTCCGACGATATCCGCCGGACGATCACCACCTTGTTCCGCGCCCAGATGCGCGACGATGCCCGCGACCGCTGCCCCGAGGATTTCAGTTGTCGGAACTGGGGCCTGCATTCGCGGCGCTGGCGGCTGATGCTGGCGGGTTGCGCCGTGCTGCTCGCGGTGCTCGCGGCCCCGCTGCTGGTGCTGCAGATCCTGATGTGCTGGATCCTGGTCGCCAACGGCATGACGATGGCGCTCAGGCTCGTCGCGCTGCTGGCGCGCGCCGAGCGCGGCCGGACCAGCCTCAGCCAGGATCTGCCGAAGCTGACGGACTACAAGAAGCTGCCCTGCGTCTCGATCCTGGTGCCGCTGCTGCGCGAGGCGAAGATCGCGCAGAAGCTGTTGAAGGGGCTGGCGGCGCTCGATTATCCCGTCGCGCTCCTCGACATCAAGCTGGTGCTCGAGGAGGACGACCTCATCACCCGCGCCGCGATCGACCAGATGGAGCTGCCGCCGCATATGGAGGTGGTGAGCGTTCCGGCCGGCAACATGAAGACCAAGCCGCGGGCGATGAATTATGCGCTGCCGCTCTGCCGGGGCGAGATCGTGGGGGTCTATGACGCCGAGGACCGGCCCGAGCCGCAGCAGATCCGCAAGGTGGTCGCGCATCTGCGCGAGGCGCCGCCCGAGGTCGCCTGCGTCCAGGGCTATCTCGATTTCTACAATACCGGCACCAACTGGCTGTCGCGCTGCTTCACGCTCGAATACGCGATCTGGTTCCGGGTGATCCTGCTCGGGGTGCAGCGGCTCGGCATTCCGATCCCGCTCGGCGGCACCACGGTGTTCTTCCGTCGCCGGCTGCTGGAGCGGATCGGGGCCTGGGACGCGCACAACGTGACCGAGGATGCCGATCTCGGGATGCGGCTCGCCCGCTTCGGCTATCGCTGCGAGATGATCCCGACCACGACGCTGGAGGAGGCGACGCTGAGGCCGCGCGCCTGGATCCGGCAGCGCTCGCGCTGGCTCAAGGGCTATGCGATCACCTGGGCGACGCATATGCGCAATCCGGTGCAGCTTTTCCGCGATCTCGGGCTGCGGGGCTTTCTCGGCTTCCAGGTGCTGTTTCTGGGCGCGCTGACCTCGTATCTGTCGATCCCGCTCTTCTGGCTGCTCTGGGGCGCGAGCTTCGGCCTCGGCTATGCCTTCTGGGAGACGTTCCCGCAGCCGCTGATGTATGCCTTCTTCGCGTCGATGATGCTGGGGCAGGTGATCATGCTGACGATCGCGGTGATCGCCGCACGCGATTCCGGTCGCAAGGGGCTGATCCCCTGGGTGCTGGCGCTGCCGTTCTACTGGCCGCTCGGGGCGGTCGCGGCGTATCGGGCCATCGCGGAAGTGTTCTATGCGCCGTTCTATTGGCACAAGACCGAGCACGGCGTTTCCGAAGGTTCCTGAGGCACGGGGCCTGTCCCGGGCGACGCCGGGCCGACCGCTCCCGATCGACCCTTCTAGCGCTCGGCGTCGAGCCTGAGCCGGGTCTCGAAGGCGCGGCTGATATGCGCGCGGATCGCCAGGTCGGCGGCCGCGCCATCCCGCGCCTCGATCGCCCGGACGATCTCGGCATGCTCGTCGAGCGCCCGCGGCCCGCGCCCCTCCGCCGCCAGCGAGGTGGTGGCGAGCAGCGCCATCGAGCGATGCACCATGTCGAGCTGCTGGATCAGGTAGCGGTTGTGGCTCGCCATATGGATCTGGCGATGGAAGCGCTTGTTGGCGCGCGACAGCAGGTCGGGCCGGTCGGCAAGCTCGCGGTCGCGCTCGACCATCTCCCAGAGCAGCCGGATTTCCTCCGGCGCCGCATGCTGGGCCGCGAGGCGCGCGGCCAGCCCTTCGAGCTCGGCCCGCACCACATAGAGCTCGCCGAGCTGGTTATGGTCGAGGCTTGCCACCACCAGACTGCGCCCGTCGCGGGCCAGCACCCCTTGGGTCTCCAGCCGCTGCAAAGCCTCGCGGATCGGGGTGCGCGACATGCCGAACCGCTCGGCAAGCTCGGATTCGACCAAGCGGTCGCCCGGGCGGAACGCACCCTGATCGATCGCCTCCAGCACCAGCGAGAAGGCGTCCTTCTGGCCCTGCGGCCCTGCGATCGGCATTCGTCAATCCATGCATCGGCGAGCGGCCGAGCCTAGCGCGTGGCCCGACAGAAAGCGAGGGTTTCGCCCGCCGGGCCGCCGGGCTAGGCTGGCGTCATGGACAGGTTCGAGACCGATATCCTCGTGGCCGGCGGCGGCGTCGCCGGCCTGGCCGCCGCCGCCGCGTTCGCCGCGCGCGGCTTCGCGGTGACATGTGTCGACCCGGTGCCGCCGGTGACCGAGGCCGAGGCGGCGGGATCGGATCTGCGTTCCACGGCGCTGCTGCAGCCTTCGGTCGCGCTGCTCCGAGCGGCGGGCCTGTGGGAGCGGCTGGCGCCGCATGCGGCGCCGCTCCGGCTGATGCGGATCGTCGATGCCGGCGGGCGCGAACCCGTGGTGCGGAGGACGGCGGACTTCGCCTCGGACGAGGTCGGGGCCGAGGCTTTCGGCTACAACCTGCCGAACTGGCTGCTCCGGCGCGAAATGGTCGCGCATCTCGCCGCGCTGCCCCGGGCGCGGCTGCTGGCGCCGGCGCGGGTCGAGGGGATCACCCCGCGCGACCGGCTTGCCCTGGCGCGGCTCGCCGACGGGCGGCAGATCGCCGCCCGGCTGGTGGTGGCGGCGGACGGCCGCGACAGCGCGGTGCGGGCGGGGTTGGGGATCGGGGTCCGGCGCTGGTCCTATGGTCAGAAGGCCGTGGTCTTCACCACGCGCCACGAGCGTCCGCATGACGGGGTCTCGACCGAGATCCATCGGACCGGCGGCCCCTTCACCCTCGTCCCCCTGCCCGATCAGGACGGCGCGCATCGCTCGGCCGTGGTCTGGATGGAGCGCGGGCCGCGGGCGGCCGACCTCGCCGCGATGGCGGTGCCCGACTTCGAGGCGGCGCTGAACGAGCGCGGCTGCGACCTGCTCGGCCCCCTGACGCTGGAGGGCAGGCGGCTTGTCTGGCCGATCATTGCCCAGATCGCCGACCGGCTCGAAGGGCCTCGGACCGCGCTGGTCGCCGAAGCGGCGCATGTGGTGCCGCCGATCGGGGCGCAGGGCCTCAATATGAGCCTGGCCGATATCGGCACCCTGGTCGCGCTGGCCGGCGAGGCGGAGGCGGCGGGCGACGATATCGGCGCGCCGGACCTGCTCGCGCGGTATGGACGCGTCCGGCATCCGGAGATGGTCGCCCGGGTGCTCGGGATCGACCTGCTGAACCGAGCCGCTATGGCCGAGGCCCAGCCGCTGCGCGACCTGCGTCTGGCGGGGCTTAGGGCGCTGCATGGCCTGTCCCCGTTGCGCCGCGCCGTGATGCGGCTCGGGCTCGGAGCCGGGGCCTGAGGGAGGGCGGGCGCGCCCTTCCGTCTATTGAGTTGATCTTGAACGATGAATTGGAGTTCTTCGGGAGACGACGCCATGGAGACCGACGCCCCCACCGCCTCGCAGCGCATCGATGGCCGCATCGCCGAACTTGGCGACTGGCGCGGCGCGATGCTGGCGCGGGTCCGCGAGCTGATCCACGAGGCCGACCCCGAGGTCGTCGAGGAGTGGAAATGGCGCGGGGTGCCGGTCTGGTCGCATGCCGGCATCCTCTGCACCGGCGAGAGCTACAAGACGGTGGTGAAGCTCACCTTCGCCAAGGGGGCCGCCCTGCCCGACCCGTCCGGCCTGTTCAATGCGAGCCTCGAGGGCAATACCCGTCGCGCCATCGACATCGGTGAAGGCGCGGAGCTCGACGAGGCCGCGCTGAGGGCCCTGGTGCGCGCTGCGGTGGCGCTGAACCTCTCCAAACCTGCCAAGGGCGGGTCGGCCAAGGCCCGCCAGGGCACCTGATCCGCCGTCAGACCGGGGGGCCGGCGGCTTTCTCCTCGGACAGCATGACGTTCGATTCGACGACGCCAACGCCCGGCAGGGTCATGATGCGGCGGCGCAGGATGCGCTCGAAATCGCTGAGGTCGCGGGCGACCACCTTGAGGCGATAGTCGTAGATCCCGAGCACGTATTGCACCAGCTGGACCTCCGGGATCGCCTGGACCGCGCGCTCGAAGGCCTCGAGATCGAGGCGGCCCTTGGCGGCCAGGCGCACGCCGAGAAACACCACGACGCCGAAGCCGAGCTTCTCGCGGTCGAGCACGATGCGGCGGCCGCGGATCACGCCGCCTTCCTCCAGCCTCCGGATCCGGCGCCAGGCGGCGGGCTGGCTGAGGCCGACGCGCGCGCCCACCTCCTTGGCGCCGAGCCCGCCATCGGCGATCAGGGCGCGCAGGATCGCCCGGTCGGTGTCGTCAAGGTCGATCACAACGGCAGCCGGTCGGAATTCTTGAGCTCGGAAACCAGCATCAGCGCGTCGAGCTCGGCGATATGCGGCAGGGCGAGGATGCGGTCGCGATAGATCTCGCGGTAGTGCGCAAGGTCGCGGGCGACCACGTCCATGCGGACATCGACGCGGCCGAGCAGGGTTTGGATGTTCTCGACCTCGGTCAGGTTGCGGGCGGCGCGCAGGAAGGCGTCGAAGGCGTTCGGCGCGGTCTTGTCGAGCGTGATGCGCAGAAAGACCCGCACCTCGTAGCCGAGCGCCCGGTAGTCGAGCTCGATCGCGGTGCCGAGGATCACGCCGTCGCGCTTGAGCCGCTCAATCCGGCGGGCGCAGGGGCCGAGCGAGAGGCCGGCGCGGGTCGCCATCTCGGTCATGGCCAAGTCGGGCTCGTCCTGCAGGAGCCGGAGGAGCTTGCGGTCGATATCGTCGAGCCTCTGCATGAAAAGCACGATAGGCGTGCATTGCACGAATTGAAAACACGAAATTTCGTGCGATCGCGGCAAATCCGGCAAGGCGTGCGCGATGGCTGGGACTATGCTGCCGGCCACCGGAAACCGGAGGGGATAAGAATGCGCGTCTATTACGATCGCGACTGCGACATCAACCTGATCAAGGACAAGAAGGTCGCCATCGTCGGCTATGGCAGCCAGGGCCATGCCCATGCGCTGAACCTGCGCGATTCGGGGGTGAAGAAGGTCGCGGTGGGCCTGCGCGACGGCAGCCCGAGCGCGGCGAAGGCCGAGGCCGAGGGGCTGAAGGTCAAGGGGATCGCCGAGGCGGCGGACTGGGCCGACGTGCTCATGATGACGATGCCCGACGAGCTGCAGGGCGAGACCTATCGCAAGCATATCCACGACAATCTGCGCGAGGGGGCGGCGATTGCCTTTGCCCATGGGCTCAACATCCATTTCGGGCTGATCGAGCCGAAGAAGGGTGTCGATGTCATCATGATGGCGCCGAAGGGTCCGGGCCACACCGTCCGCGGCGAGTTCGTCAAGGGCGGCGGCGTGCCCTGCCTGGTGGCGGTGCACAACGACGCCTCGGGCAACGCGCTCGAGATCGCCAAGAGCTATTGCGCGGGGATCGGCGGGGGCCGGTCGGGGATCATCGAGACGAACTTCCGGCAGGAATGCGAGACCGACCTGTTCGGCGAGCAGGCGGTGCTGTGCGGCGGCCTCGTCGAGCTGATCCGCATGGGCTTCGAGACGCTGGTCGAGGCGGGCTACGAGCCCGAGATGGCCTATTTCGAGTGCCTGCACGAGGTGAAGCTGATCGTCGACCTGATCTATGAGGGCGGCATCGCCAATATGAACTACTCGATCTCGAACACGGCCGAGTATGGCGAGTATGTGTCGGGACCGCGGATCCTGCCCTATGCCGAGACCAAGGCGCGGATGAAGGCGGTGCTTTCGGACATCCAGACCGGCAAGTTCGTGCGGGACTTCATGCAGGAGAACGCGGTCGGCCAGCCGTTCTTCAAGGCGACCCGGCGGATCAATGACGAGCACCAGATCGAGAAGGTCGGCGAGAAGCTCCGGGCGATGATGCCCTGGATCAGCGCCGGCAAGATGGTGGACAAGAGCCGCAACTGAGGCGAAACGGCGGGAGTCGCACGCGTGCGACTCCCGCTAAGCCTTTGATTTTACAACTTTACGCAGATTTCATTTACCAGATCGCAAGCTATTCTCGCACGCCCCGCGGGATGGAGGCGCTGGTTTCCTCCTAAAGCGCCGCGGCGACGACGCGCCAGGCGGTGCCGCTCCGCGCGCGGCGCGCGGCACCCATGGCGGCGGCTCAGCCGTCTCGTCGCTCCGGGAGGTGGGCTCGGGCGGAGAGGCGCAGCCGCGAGATCGCGGCTGCCCGGTGCGGGCCGTTGCCCGCAGAGTCCTTTCCTCCCCATCTGTTGATGGGGCCCCTCGGACTGCCCGATAGGGTTTCTGCCTTTATGATCCCTGAAGACGCAACACTGGGCCGGTCCGCCCGATGCGGGAACCCGCCGGCCAGCGGCGGGCGAAAAAGCGCCCGGCGCCATAGAGCAAAAAGGGGCTCGCAATCGCCCCAGGGTCCGGGCCCGTCGCCCGACCGGTCAGCCCCGCGCGGCGAGCTTGCCCGAGCGCGGCGCTTCGAGATCGACGAAGGTGCGCAGGAAGTCCAGGAACTCCTCGCGGAACTCCTCGCGCGCGACGCCAAAGGCCACCGTCGCCTGCAGGTAGCCCGATTGCGAGCCGCAATCGAAGCGCCGGCCCTTGAAGCGGAAGCCGTGGACATTGTCGCTCTTGGCGATCTCGGCGGCGATCGCGTCGGTCAGCTGGATCTCGCCGCCGGCGCCTTCCTTCATGTTGTTGAGATTGTTCAGCACGTCGGGCGACAGGATATAGCGACCGATCACCGCGAGATTGGACGGGGCGAGCTCCGGCTTCGGCTTTTCGACCATGCCGCGCACCTTGACGGTCTCGCCGGTCGGATCGGGCACGTCGAGGATGCCGTAGGACGACACGCTGGCGACCGGCACCTCCATGGCGGCGACCATGTTGCCGCCCACCTCCTCATAGGCCTCGACCATCTGCTGCAGGCAGGGGGTCTCGGCGTCGATCACGTCGTCGGGCAGCAGCACCGCGAACGGCTCGTCGCCGATCAGCCGGCGGGCGCACCAGACCGCGTGACCGAGGCCGCGCCGCTCCTGCTGGCGGACATAGGCGACCGCGCCGCTCTCCATGTCGGTCTGCTTCAGGACGTCGAGCAACCTGGTCTTGTTGCCGTCCCGGAGCGCGGTCTCAAGTTCTGGCGCGCTGTCGAAATAGTCCTCGAGCGCGCTCTTGCCGCGCGAGGTCACGAAGATGAACTCCCGGATGCCGGCAGCCCGCGCTTCGTCGATCGTGTATTGGATCAGCGGTCGATCAACCAGCGGCAGGATTTCCTTCGGTACCGACTTGGTCGCGGGCAGGAAGCGCGTTCCGAACCCGGCGACCGGCAGGACCGCTTTCGTGACCTTGTTCTTCATCGAATTCCCCATTCGAACACCGACACACCAGCTAAGCGCGGGCCCTCATACACCCCGCTTCCTTGCATAACTCCTACCACGGCATCGCGCAAAGTGCGAATTCGTTCCATGAATGGCGAGAGGCGGAGCGTTGCTCACTCAATTCCGCGTGCCCGAAAGATCGCTTCGATCCGGGGCACGTCGGACGGGTTGTTGAGCTCCCAGAAGGCCTGGCCCCGACCCTCGACCTCGACGCAATGGACAGCGGTGCCGTTCTCCATGAACCGCAGCTGCTCCAGTCCCTCCCAGGTCTCCAGCGGACCGACCGGCCAGCCGGGATAGGCGAGCAAGGCGGGACGGCGGAAGGCATAGACCCCGACATGATGGAAGACGGGGATGACCTCGTCCGGCGCGAGCGCCCGCCCGGTAAAAGGCAGCACTTCCTTGGAGAAATAGAGAGCGCGGCCATCGCGGTCGAAGACCGCGGTCGTGCCGCCGACGCGGCCGTTGCGGCGATCCTCGAGGAAGCCCGACAGGGCCTCGGCGTCGCAGCGCAGCACCGGGGTCGCGACCGGGCGCGCCGGATCGGCCTGGAGGGCCTCGATCAGCGCCGAGACGAACCAGGGCGGGGTGAGCGGCGCATCGCCCTGGAGATTGACGACGATGTCGTCGCCGCGGGCCAGGGTCTCGGCCACCACCGCGCAGCGCTCGGTGCCGTTGCGGCAGGTCTCGGGCGTCATCGCCACCTCGGCGCCGAAACCGGTGGCGGCATCGGCGATGCGCGCATCGTCGGTCGCGACCACGACGCGGTCGACGCCGGGGACGGCCATCGCCGCGTCCCAGCTGCGGGCGATCAGGCTCCGCGCCCGGCCGCTCGCGCCGGTCAGGGCGACCAGCGGCTTGCCCGGATAGCGGGTGGAGGCATAGCGCGCCGGAATGACGAGGAGCACGGCCATCGCTTCAGACCCCCGCCAGAGCCACGCCGGGGGCGCAGGCGATGAAGAACGGGTTCTCGTAGCCGGGCTTGCCATAGGTGAGCGGGCGCTGGTCGGCGAGGCACACCACCTTGCCGCCGGCGCCGAGCAGCACCGCCTGGCCGGCGGCGGTGTCCCATTCCATGGTCCGGCCGAGCCGCGGATAGAGATCGGCCTCGCCGGCCGCCACGAGGCAGAATTTCAGCGACGATCCGGCCGCGCGGAAGTCGCGGACCGGGTAGCGGGCGATATAGGCGTCGGTCGCCGCGTCGCGATGCGATTTCGACGCGACGACGATGAGCCCGGCCGCATCCGGCTCCGCGACCGACAGGGAGAGGAGTGGGCCCGGCGCGTCGAGGGCGTGGGGCGGGGTCTCCTCGACCGAGCGCCCGTCGGCGAGCGTATAGAACAGCCGGTTCCGGGCCGGGGCATAGACCACGCCGCGGGTGGGCACGCCCCGTTCGATCAGCGCGATATTGACCGTGAAGTCGCCGCGGCGCTGCACGAACTCCTTGGTGCCGTCGAGCGGGTCGACGAGGAAGAAGGTCTCGGCCTCGAGCTCGTGGCTGTCGCGCTGCTCCTCGGTGACGAGAGGGATCGCGGGAAACGCGGCCCGGAGCCCGGCGGCGATCAGCTGGTCGGCCGCCTCGTCGGCGGCGGTGACGGGCGAGGCGTCCGCCTTGAGCCGGACCCCGAGATCGGCGCCCCGATAGATCGTGAGGATCGCGGCGCCGGCTTCGAGCGCCAGGCGGCGCAGGGTGGCGGTGATCTGCGGATAGTCCATGGCGACGCGTCCCGTTCGGCCTCGCCCGACGCTATGGACCGGAGGGGGCGGCTTGTAAACCGCGTCGGCTTTTGGGGCGGCCCCGCATGGCTGGCAAACCGGGCGTAAACCCTGACGCTGCTTGCATTGGGGCGGGATTTCGGCTGCAACGGCCGAGACGCTCACGGATGCTGGAGACCCGCGCGATGAAGCCCCTGTTCGCCCTGCTGCTGGCCGGTCTGCTGCCGGCGACCGCGGCCGGCGCCCAAGCGATGCTGCCCGCGCTCTATGACCTGTCGGGCGTCGACAGCGTGCTCAATGTGCGCCAGGCGCCCGATACCGGGGCCGCCGTTCTCGGCACGCTGCCGGCGCGGAGCAAGGGGATCGAGGTGATCGCGCGGAGCGAGGATGGCGGCTGGGGCCGGATCAATTTCCGCGAGGGGACCGGCTGGGTCAGCCTCGACTATCTGGCGGCGCAGCCCGACCCGTGGGCGGCCGGCGCGCTGCCCCGGGATCTGCGCTGTTTCGGGACCGAGCCCTTCTGGTCGGTGCGCCATCAGGGCGACAAGGTGACGTTGTCGCGGCCCGGCGAGCCCGACCGGACGCTGACGATCGACAGCGTGCATGGCGGGGCGGGGACGCCGCAGCGCGTGGTGGTGGCGCGCGATGGCGAGGCCGGGCTGACGCTCGGGATCGCGCCCGAGCAATGCAGCGACGGGATGTCGGATCGCGGCTTCGCGCTCGGCGCCATGCTGAGCGAGGGCAGCGACGCGCCGCTCAAGGGCTGCTGCACGATCGCGCCCTGAGGGCGCGAGGGCGGCTCAGCTGCAGCGGTCCTCGGCCTCCTTGATCGCGGCGCTGAAGCCCGAGAGCGAGAAGGTGTCGACCGTGTTGGTGCCGCGCGCCGACTGGCCGGCGACCGTCGCCGTCGAGCCCTTGCGCAGGGCGGCGCCGATCTTGGAATCGGCGTCCGGCGTCGGCCAGGCCCAATCGGCATTGCCGCTCTCGCCCGGGGTCAGGCTGAAGCTGTCGCTGCCGATCGCGAGCTTGACCGGGCTGCCCGCCTTGATCGGATAGCCGGCCGAGAAGCTCACCTCGCCCCGGACCTTCTCGGCCGGGCGATAGGTGACGAAGAGGCGGATATCGCCGCGATCGACGGTGGTGGGCTTGCCGTCGCGGGTCGCCTTGGAGGATTTGGGCGGCGAGACGACATAGCATTCCTTGGTGGGGCTGGTCGCGACGAACACGCTCCAGTCGCCGTGGGTGGCGACGCGGTCGGCCGCCTGGGCGCGGGCCGCGGGTGCGGCGCAGGGCAGCGCCGCCATGAGCCCCAGACCGAAGGCAAGAAGGCGGGAAGGCTTCGGCATCATCGTGGAACTATCTCCTGCTCGCTCGTCGGTGCCGTGGCCTGCGGGGCGTGCGCCGCGCGACATCGCGCCCCAAAAGGTCCGGCTTGTTTTTCTGGTCGTCCTCGCCCTAGTTTAGCTCGACTGACAGGAACTTATCCACCCCTTTGCGCGCTTCTCGGCAAGCGGTGAAACGGGGCCTCCGCCCTCCGGAACTCGAACCTATCCAAGGCTCAAGGTTATGTCCGCCGCGCCGCCTTTCGGCCTGTCCACGGCCACCGATGTCGAGCTTCTCGCCCGGGTGGCGGAGCGCGACCGCGCGGCCTTCGTCGAGCTGTTCGGGCGCTATGCGGGGCGGGTCAAGGCCTTCGTGCTGCGCGCGGGCGTCGGGCCGCAGGATGCCGACGAGATCGCGCAGGACGTGATGGTGCTGATCTGGCGCCATGCGGCGAGCTACGATTCGGGCCGGGCCGCGCCGGCGACCTGGATTTACACGATCGCCCGCAACCGGCGAATCGACCGGCAGCGGCGCACGCTGCGCCCGACCTTCGACCCGGCCGATCCGTTGTTCCAGCCCGAGCCGGAGCGCGACGGGCTGGAGCAGATCACCGCCGCCGAGCGCGAGAGCGAGGTGCGCGACGGCATCGCGAGCCTGTCGCCCGAGCAGCGCGAGGTGCTGATGGCCGCCTTCTATGACGGGCTCAGCCATGGCGAGATCGCCGAGGCGCTGGGTCTGCCGCTCGGCACGGTCAAATCGCGGATCCGGCTGGCCTTCCGGCATCTGCGCGGCGTATTGGGGGACAGGCTGGCGGAGGAGTTGGGGGAATGACGGACGCGGTGCCGATGGTGGAGGTCTGGCGCGGCGACATGACGGAATCGCGCCATCGCGGTCATGCCGTGGTGTGCGATGCCGCGGGGACGATCCGCGCCGCCTGGGGCGATCCCGATCTCGTCATGTATCCGCGCTCGTCCTGCAAGATGCTGCAGGCGCTGCCCCTGGTCGAGAGCGGCGCCGCCCGCGACCTCACCACCGAGCAACTGGCGCTCGCCTGCGCCTCGCACGAGGGGGCGGCGATGCATGTCCATCGCGTCGCGGCCTGGCTCGAGACGATGGGCTTCGGCGAGCCCGACCTGCGCTGCGGCCCGCAGGTGCCCGACGACCGCACCGAGCGCGCCCGCCTGCGCGAGGCGCCCGAGAGCCCCTGCCAGCTGCACAACAATTGCTCGGGCAAGCATGCCGGCTTCCTGACGCTGAACCGGCGGCTCGGCGGCGGACCCGACTATGTCGAGCCCGACCATCCGGTGCAGCGGGCGGTGCGCCAGGCCTTCGAGGAGATGACCGGCGCGCCGAGCCCCGGCTATGGCATCGACGGCTGCTCGGCGCCGAATTTCGCCACCACGTTGCACGGGCTCGCCTGGGCCATGGCGCGGATGGCCGATCCCAAGGGGCTCGGCGCCAGCCGCGCCGACGCCGCCGAGCGGCTGGTCGCCGCCATGGTCGCGCATCCGCTGCTCGTCGCCGGCGAGGGCCGGGCCTGTTCCGAGCTGATGCAGGCCGCGGGCGGCGCCGTCGCCGTGAAGACCGGGGCCGAGGGCGTCTTCGTAGCGATCTGGCCGGCGCGCGGCCTCGGGCTCGCGCTCAAGATCGAGGACGGGACGACCCGGGCGAGCGAATGCGCCGTGGCCGCGCTCCTCGCGCGGATGGGCGCGGTCGAGGCCGGCGATCCCGCCACGGTCCGGCGCCTGTCGCCCGCGCTCCTCAACCGCCGCGGCATCGCGGTCGGCGGCATCCGCCCCGCCCCAGACTTCTGGGGCAACGGCGCGCCGATCTGATGGCGGGCGCCGCCCCGCCGGACGTCACGGCAGGCATCGCGCCCGAGCCGTTCCACGACGCGCTGGCGCGGATCGTCGCGGCACGCCGACGCTATGTCGCGCTGAACCGCGCGATCGCGCCGGAGCCCGACCGCGGCCCGGACCCGAGCCCGGCCCCCGGCGCACCCGCGTCGGGCACGTCATCGCCCCCAACGCCAAGCGGGGCGCCCATATCGGGCGCGTCACACGCCGAGCCATCCGCCTTGGACCCGGCCGCATCGGCCCCATCCCGGTCTCTGGCCGAGGCCTTCGCCGACTCGTTCCTCGACGCGCTGCTGGCCGATCCGGGCCTTCCGCCGCCATCGACGGCCGCTGCCTTCCTGGCCTGGGCGGCCGACCGGCCCGCGCCCTGCGACTTCGCCCTGGTGCTCGCCGCCACCGAGGCGCTGCGCCGCGGCGACCGCGCGGCGGCGGCGCGCCGCGCGCGCCGGGCGGCCGCGCTGCTGCCCAACGACCTGCATATCCAGCGCCTGCTGCGCCGGGCCACCGGCGCGGCCGAGCCCGACCTGCGCGGGCGCTTCTGCCGCGCGCCGTTCGAATCGATAGAGACCGCCCCCGGCGGCGACGTGCATTTCTGCTGCCCCGCCTGGCTGCCGGTGCCGATCGGCAATCTCGGCGATGCCAGCCCCGATGCGATCTGGAACTCTCCCGCCGCCCAGGCGATCCGCGCCTCGATCCATGACGGCTCCTACCGCTATTGCAGCCGGGTCCATTGCGCGCACCTGTCCTCGGACTCCCTGCCGCGCGCCGAAGCGCTGCCGACGCCGAACCTGCGCCGGGCCGCCCTTGAGCACAGCACGAGGCTGACCGAGCGCCCGCGCAAGCTCGTGCTCGCGCACGACCGGAGCTGCACCCTGTCCTGCCCCTCCTGCCGGACAGGCGTGATCGTGGCGCGCGGAGCCGAACTCGCCGCGCTCGACCGGCTGACCGAGACCGTGCTGCTGCCGCTCGCCCGCGACGCCGCGCAGGTCCGCGTCACCTCGAGCGGCGACCCGTTCGGCAGCCGGCATTTCCGCCGCCTGATCAAGCGCCTGACCCGCGACGGCTTTCCCGGCCTGCGGCTCGATATCCAGACCAACGGCGTGCTGTTCGACGCCGAGGCCTGGGAGGAGCTCGACCTCGCCGGCCGCGTCGCAATGGCCGCGATCTCGCTCGACGCCGCGACCCCGGAGACCTACGCGATCGTCCGGCGCGGCGGCGATTTCGACCGCCTGCACGCCAATCTCGATTTCCTCGGCCGACGCCGGCAGGCGGGCGAGATCGCGCGGATGCGCCTCGATTTCGTGGTCCAGGCCGCCAATTTCCGCGAGATGCCGGCGATGCCCGACATCGCCCGGCGCTACGGCTTCGACGGCGTCAAGTTCCAGATGATCCGCAACTGGAACACCTGGAGCGATTTCGCCGCCCAGGATATCGGCGCGCCCGGCCATCCCGAGCACGCGGCCTTCCTCGCCGTCCTGCGCGACCCGGCGCTCCAGGCCGACGGGCTCGAATTCTGGGGCATGCGCGAGGCGCTGGACGCGGCGCGCCCTCCCTTGCCCGCCGCACGATTCGAGCGTATCTCGGCGCGATGATCCGGCTTTTCGACATGGACGACCATGCCCGCCTGCCCTGGCGCTTCTTCAGCCACGGGCTGCGGCGCGGCGCCTGATCGCGGATATCGCCGTCCTGTCAGCCCATCGCCCCACGGGAGGAAGCCATGTCCGAAGCCAAGACCCTCTATGACAAGATCTGGGATGCCCATCTGGTGCATGAGGCGCCCGATGGAACCAGCCTGCTCTATATCGACCGCCATCTGGTTCATGAGGTGACGAGCCCCCAGGCCTTCGAGGGCCTGCGCATGGCCGGCCGCAAGGTGCGCGCGCCGCAGAAGACCACCGCGGTGCCCGACCACAACGTGCCGACCGATCTCGACCGTGCCAAGGGCATCGCCAACGAGGAGAGCCGGATCCAGGTCGAGACCCTGCGCAGGAACGCCGCCGATTTCGGCATCGAGATCTATGACGTCGCCGATATCCGCCAGGGGATCGTGCATATCATCGGCCCCGAGCAGGGTCTGACCCAGCCCGGCATGACCATCGTCTGCGGCGACAGCCATACCGCGACGCATGGCGCCTTCGGGGCGCTGGCGCACGGCATCGGCACGTCCGAGGTCGAGCATGTGCTCGCCACCCAGACGCTGATCCAGAAGAAGTCGAAGAACATGAAGGTCGAGGTCAAGGGCAGCCTGCCCTTCGGCGTGACCGCGAAGGACATCACGCTCACCATCATCGGCGAGACCGGGACGGCGGGCGGCAACGGCCATGTGATCGAATATGCCGGCGAGGCGATCCGCGGCCTGTCGATGGAAGGCCGGATGACGGTCTGCAACATGGCGATCGAGGGCGGTGCCCGCGCCGGCCTGATCGCGCCCGACGACAAGACCTTCGCCTATGTCAAGGGCCGCCCGCATGCCCCCAAGGCCGGCGCCTGGGAGCTGGCCGAGGCCTATTGGCGCACGCTCTTCACCGACGAAGGCGCGCATTTCGACAAGGTGGTGATCCTCGATGCCGCCGACATCGCGCCGGTCGTGACCTGGGGCACCAGCCCCGAGGACGTGCTGCCGATCACCGGCCTGGTGCCCGATCCCGCGGACTTCGCCGGCGGCAAGGTGGAGGCCGCGCGGCGCAGCCTCGCCTATATGGGTCTCACCCCCGGCCAGCGGCTGCAGGATATCGAGATCGATACCGTCTTCATCGGCTCCTGCACCAACGGGCGGATCGAGGATCTGCGCGAGGTCGCGAAGGTGATGGAGGGCCGTCGGGTCAGGGACGGCATCCGGGCGATGATCGTCCCCGGCTCTGGCCTCGTCCGGGCCCAGGCCGAGGAGGAGGGGATCGCGGCGAAGCTGATCGAGGCCGGGTTCGACTGGCGGATGGCCGGCTGCTCGATGTGCCTGGGGATGAATCCCGACCAGCTCAGCCCCGGCGAGCGCTGCGCCTCGACCTCGAACCGCAATTTCGAGGGTCGCCAGGGCCGCGGCGGCCGCACGCATCTCGTCAGCCCCGCCATGGCCGCCGCCGCCGCCATCACCGGCCGGCTGACCGACGTGCGCGAGCTGATGTGATCTGACGCGCCCGCCCCCGCGCCGATCGGGCGGGGGCGGGGCATGCGCCTCCGCACGCCGGAGAGCCGGCCAGCGGATCCCCGCCCGAGCGCCAAGACGGCCGTTCGTCCCGACCGCTGCCGGGGCGAGCCGTGCTTCGGCGCCCCGTGCGCGCCGGCCCCCAGCATCGACCGCAATGGCGCAGCGCCCGCCATCTTGCCCCCGGGTGACGCCGCCGCGACGCCGAAGCGCGCCGCGGGCGGGAGGCCACCGCAAGCGCGGCGCCAACGCGGCGCCCTGGCCTGTCAATCGGCACGGAATCCTACCCCCCCGTCGGCGTCGAAGTTTGACCCCCCGTCGGGCGAGGAGCGGGACCCGGCCCGGCGGAGCGGTGCGGGTGGCGGAGACGGGCCGGGTCCCGCTCCGGTTCGGCGCTGAGGGTTGGGTCAGGCGCGGTTCTTGAAGCGCCAGCTCTCGTTGCCGGTCTCGACGATGTCGCAGTGGTGGGTGAGGCGGTCGAGGAGAGCGGTGGTCATCTTGGGGTCGCCGAAGACGGCGGGCCATTCGCCGAAGGCGAGGTTGGTGGTGACGACGACCGAGGTCTGCTCGTAGAGCCGGCTGACGAGGTGGAAGAGCAGCTGGCCGCCGGCCTGGGCGAAGGGGAGGTAGCCGAGCTCGTCGAGCACGACCAGGTCCATGCGGCAGAGGTGGTCGGCGATGCGGCCCTGGCGGCCGGCGCGGGCCTCGGCCTCGAGCTTGTTGACGAGGTCGACGACGTTGAAGAAGCGGCCGCGGGCGCCGCCGCGGATGCAGGCGCGGGCGATGCCGACGGCGATGTGGGTCTTGCCGGTGCCGGTGCCGCCGATCAGGACGAGGTTGCGCTGCTGCGTCAGGAAGCCGCCGCCGGCGAGGTCGCGGACCAGGGTCTCGTTGATCGGCGTGGCGTCGAAGACGAACTCGTCGATCTCCTTGGCCATCGGCAGCCGGGCGATGGCGATCTGGTACTTGATCGAGCGGGCCTGCTTCTCGGAGAGCTCGGCGGTCAGGAGGTCGCTCACCACCCGCTGGGGCTCGTGCTGCCGCTTCACCGCCGAGGCGACGATCTCGTCGTAGGCCGATCTCATGCCGAAGAGCTTCAGGTCGCCCATCGTCGTCATGATCGCGCTGCGCTCCATCATCCGCTCGCCCTCCTGAGGCTGTCGTAACGGGCGCAGTCGGCGGCGGGCTCGTGCCGCAGCCGCAGCGCCTCGGGGGTCATGATCGTCGCCGGTGGGCCGGGGTCGCGGCGGCGGGAGAGGATGTTGAGGATGACGTCGGCGGAGTGGACGCCTTCCTTCAGCGCCTCGGCGCAAGCCGCCTCCACCGCTGGCAGGCCATCGGTCAGCACCGCGCCGAGCACCTCGACCATCTGCCGGTCGCCGTCGGGTACGGACTTCAGCTTGCGGCGCACCCGCTCGAGCGCGCCGGGCAGCACCCAGTCCTGGAAGGGGGCGCCGTTGCGCAGGGCGCCGGGTTTGCGCGCCAGCACGGGGACATAGTGCCAGGGGTCGTAGACGGTCTGGCCACGGCCGAAGACCCGGGGATGCTGCCCGACGATCCGGCCGTCCTGCCGCAGCTCGATGCGATCGGCGTAGGCGCGGACCTCGACCGGCCGGCCGACCGCGCTCGCCATCACCGAGTATTTGTTGTTGTCGAAGCGGACGAGGCAGGTCTTCGATGGCGAGACTGGCGTTGAGCGGAAGCCGTCGAACGGTCCGGCGTACGGCACCAGGCTCGGCCGCTCGGCCTCGAACATCTCCCAGATCGTCCGATCGCGCACCTCCGGGTGCGGCTGCGCCTTGGCCCAGGCGATGCAGCGGTCCAGGAGCCAGGCGTTCAACTCCTCGTAGCTCCGGACCCGCACCCGCGGCGAGAAGAACCGCTGCCGCACCGTGCCGACCTGGTTCTCGACCTGGCCCTTCTCCCAGCCCGACGCCGGGGTGCACGCCACCGGCTCGACCAGGTAGTGCCCGCACATCTGCTGGAAGCGCCGGTTGTAGTCCCGCGCCTTGCCGACGAGGATCGCGTCGACCGCCGTCTTCATGTTGTCGTAGATCCCGCGCGTGCAGGTGCCCTTGAAGAAGGCGAAGGCGCGGTCGTGCGCGTCGAACACCATCTCCTGGCTCTCGCGCGGGTAGGCCCGCACGAACGGCATCCGGCTGTGGCAGAGCCGCACCTGCGCCACCTTCACCGTCACCGTGACCCCGGCGATCAGCACCACCTCGTGGCTCCAGTCGAACTGGTAGGCCTCGCCCGGCGCGAAGCTCAGCGGCACGAACGCCGCCGCCGTCGCCGCGGCCCGCTCCCGCTGCCAGCCGGCCGCGTAGCGCCGCACCGCGTCGTAGCCGCCCTCGTAGCCGAACCCGCGCAGCTCCTCGAAGACCCGGATCAGCGTCAGCCGCTCCCGGCTCGCGCGGCCCGCGTTCACCGACAGCAGCCGGTCGAGCTCCTCTTTCCACGGCCCGATCTTCGGCTGCGGCTGCACGCTCCGCTCGTAGACGAACGCCGTCTCGCCGCTCCTCAGGATCTTCCGCACCGTGTTGCGCGAGACGTGGAGCTCCCGGCAGATCTCCTTGATCGACCGCCCGCGCACGTAAAACTCGCGGCGCACCCGCGCGATCGTGTCCACGCCCTTCATCCCCCGCCACCCGTCCAGAACAAACCGGACAGGCACTGCCGTTCACGGAGGAAGGGGGGTCAATTTTCGACGCCGATCCCCGGCCTCACGGGGTCAACATTCCATGCCGATCCACACCCTGGCCAAACGCTCCGGCTTGCGGCCCCGAGGGGCCGCGAGCCGGGGCGGCGGCAGCGCTTCGGTTGCGGGCGCGATCAGGCCGCCTGCTCGGCCTTTCCGTCGGTCAGGATCGCGTAGATCGCCGAGGGATCGAAGGTCGAGCGCAGCTTGGCGCAGATCGCGTCGCTGCGCAGGGTGCGCGATACCCGCGCCAGCGCCTTCAGATGCTCCGCCCCCGCCGCCTCCGGCGCGAAGAGGGCGAAGACGAGATCGACGGGCTGCCGGTCGATCGACTCGAAATCGACCGGCTTGTCCAGGCGGACGAACAGCCCGATCACCCGGGTCACCCCCGGAAGGCGCGCATGCGGAATCGCCACGCCGCGGCCGACCCCGGTCGGCCCCAGCGACTCGCGGTCCATCAAGCCCCGATAGACGATGTCCGACGGCAGCCGATAGACCTGCTCGGCCATGTCGGCCAGGTCCTGCAACAGGCGCTTCTTGCTCGTGGCCTTGACTGGCGCGCGCACTGCATCGATGCCGAGGATCTGCGAAAGCTCCATACGCGGGCTCCCTTGACGTTCAAAGCGGGCTACTGGGTATTCTGCGGGTCGATCCAGCCGATGTTGCCGTCGTCACGCGTATATACCACATTCACGCCGCCGTGTGCGTCATTCCTGAAGACAAGTAAATGGGCCCCGGCAAGTTCCATCTGCATCACCGCCTCGCCGACCGACAGCGACGGCACGCGCGTCTCCATCTCGGCGATGATCACCGGCTGCAGCGTCTCGGGCTCGGTATAGTCCTCGTCGAGCTCGCCGCCGGCCAGGATATAGGAGGGTGCGTCGATGCTCTCGATCGGGTTCTCACGATTGCGGTGATGGTCCTTCAGCCGGCGCTTGTAGCGGCGCAGCTGCTTCTCCATCCGGTCGACCGCGCTCTCGAACGAGGCATAGACCTCGCCGGCGCGCGCCTTGGCCTGCACCGTCATGCCGGTGGACAGATGCACCGAGCTGTCAGAGATGAATTCGTGGCGGTCTTTTGAGAAGGTCACCACCGCATCCACCGGGCGGTCAAAGAACTTTCCGACCGTTTCCATCAGCCGGTCCTCGACATGCAGGCGCAGAGCGTCCCCGATGTCGATCTGTTTCCCGCTGACCTGAATGCGCATGTCTTGCCCTTTCTGCATCGCCGCGCTTGCGCCCGACGGTTCCCGGACCGCTCGGCCCGCGCGCACGGACCTATGAACGGGTCCCGGCCTCGGTGTCAACGTGGCGCAGCAAGCTCCGGTTGCGCCGCGCGTCGTCAGGCCCTGATCAGGTTGGCCTTCAGCCGCCTGCGTTCGACGGAGGACAGAATACCCATCCCTTCACGGTATTTCGCCACGGTCCGGCGCGCAATATCAATCCCCTCCCCGTTCAGGATCACCACGATTTTGTCGTCCGACAGCGTGCGCGACCCCTGCTCGGCCTGAACCAGCTGACGGATGCGCTCCTGCACCGCCGCCGCCGAGAACGCCTCGCCGCCCGCCACACTCTGGATCGCCGCGCTGAAGAAGTAGCGCAGCTCGAACAAGCCTTGCGAACAGGACAGGAACTTGCCCGCCGTCACCCGGCTGATGGTCGATTCATGCAGGCCCAGCTTGTCGGCGACCGCCCGCTGGGTCAGCGGTCGCATCTGGGCAACGCCGTGCCCGAAGAAGCGTTCCTGTTGGCGCACGATTTCCGAGGCGACCCGCAGGATGGTTCGCGCCCGCTGCTCGAGGCTGCGCACCAGCCAGCTGGCGCTGGCGCTGCATTCCGAGATGAAGGCACGGGTCGCCGCGTCCTTGCCGCCGAGCCGGCTGGCATAAACATTGTTCACCAGCACCCGCGGCAGGGTTTCGCTGTTGAGCTCGACCGCCCAGCCGCCGGCGCCATCGGGCATGACATAGACGTCGGGCACCGCGACCTGGACCTCATCGGCCGCAAAGCGGTTGCCAGGCTTGGGATCGAGCGCCCGGATCTCGGCCAGCATCTCGGCCATGTCCTCGGCATCGACGCCGCAAAGCGCCTGCAGCTCGGCCATCCGCCCGCCCGCGACCAGACGCAGATTGTCGAGGAGCGCCTGCATCGCCGGGTCGAGCCGGTTCTGATCGCGCAATTGCAGCGCCAGACATTCCTTGAGCGAGCGCGCGCCGACGCCGGGCGGGTCGCAGGATTGCAGCAGGGCGAGCCCTTGGGTCAGCTCGCTGGCGCGCAGGCGGTGGCGCGCCAGGATCTCGGGGACCGGCGTGCGGAGATATCCGTCCTCCTCGATCTCGTCGATCAGGATCAGCGCCGCCTCGATCGCGGCACGGCTTGCGCGCATCGCGCCGACCTGGTCGCGCAGATGGTCGCGCAAGGTCGGGCGTTCGGCCACCAGCTCCATGAGGTCGGTTGCCGCCCCGGTGCCGGTGCCGCTGCCGCTGCCGCCACCCGACGCCGCGCGCGGCCCCGAGGGCAGCGGGGGCGCCGCCATCTCGAGCAGCGGGTTCTTTTCGACCGCCGCCGCGACATAGTC
This sequence comes from Amaricoccus sp., assembly GCA_046348955.1. Lineage (GTDB taxonomy): Bacteria > Pseudomonadota > Alphaproteobacteria > Rhodobacterales > Rhodobacteraceae > Amaricoccus. The sequence continues at coordinate 26,347 of JAXMDG010000009.1, read as the reverse complement.
GGCGAGCTCGAGATTGGACATTTGCAGCAGCTTGATCGCCTGCTGCAGCTGCGGGGTCATCACCAGCGACTGGTTCTGACGGACCTCGATGCGCGGCGAGAGGGCCATCAGGCGCGCCCCCCGCTCACGACCCCGGATCCGGCCTCAGATCCGAAAGGTCTCGCCAAGATAGACACGCCGCACATTCTCGTCGCCCACCACCTCCTCGGGCGTCCCGGCCATCAGCACGGTGCCATTGTGCAGGATATAGGCCCGGTCGACGATTTCCAGAGTCTCGCGCACATTGTGGTCGGTGATGAGCACGCCAATGCCGCGATCGGTCAGATGCCGCACCAGCTTGCGGATATCGGCGACCGCCAGCGGGTCGACGCCGGCGAACGGCTCGTCGAGCAGGATGTATTTCGGCTGGGTCGCAAGGCAGCGCGCGATCTCGACCCGGCGCCGTTCGCCGCCCGACAGCGAGATCGCCGGCGCGCGGCGCAGATGGGTGATCGAGAATTCGCCGAGCAACTCGTCGAGCATCTCGTTGCGCTTCTCCTGGTCGTCGATGGTGATCTCGAGGATCGCCCGGATATTGTCGGCGACCGTCATGCCGCGAAAGATCGAGGCCTCCTGCGGCAGGTAGCCGATGCCGAGCCGGGCGCGGCGATACATCGGCAGCCATGTCACGTCCTGCCCGTCGACGGTGATGGTGCCGGCATCGGGTGGCATGAGCCCGGCAATCGCGTAGAAGCAGGTGGTCTTGCCCGCGCCGTTCGGCCCGAGCAAGGCGGCGACCTCGCCGCGCTGCAGGCTCAGCGACACGTCGCGCAGGACCGGCCGGCGGCGGTAGCTCTTGCCGAGATTCTCGACACGCAGCCCGCTGTCGGCGCGTTCGGAGGCATAGAGGTCCGGGCGCGGATTCACCGGCTCGCCCCCGGGGCGGCCCTGGGGGCAGCGCCGCCCGGCGCCGATCCCGGGGTGAAGATCGTCTGGACGCGCCCTTCGATCAGGCCGGTCCCGGCATTGAGGTCGATCCGCATCGACTGGCCCGAGACCGCGTTCGGCCCTTGGGTCAGCAGCACGTTGCCAGTCATCTCGACGATGCCTGTGGACACACGGTAGGTCGCGGCCTCGGCCTTCGCCGCCTGCGGGCCGTTCGACAGGATCACGTTGCCGGTCGCCTCCAGCCGCTCGATCGAGGCGCCGCCCGCCCCTTGGGCGGGGGCGGGCCCACTCGCCGCGGGCGCGTCGGCGCCAGCGGCCGGCTTGGCCGCATAGAAGACCTCGACCCGGTCGGCGGCCAGCCGCAGCTCGCCCTGCGCCACCCGGACGGTCCCGGTGAACAGGGCGGTCCCGGCCGCCTGGTCGAGCTGCAGCGCATCCGACGTGACCTCGACCGGCTGCGAGGCGTCGTGCTTGGTCCCGAACGGCACCTGGGTGCCGCTCTGAGCGGAAGCCGAACCGACGGTGGCGAGCAGCACAAGTACGGCTGCGAGACGCGGCGCAAGCATCGGGCGGGACTTCCTCACTGGGGGACCGACGGAGGATGGTATATCAGGTGCACGCCATTTCCGAAGGAAATCAAGCGCGAACCGGCCGATTTGTCGCCCCCCGCGGGCTCGACCAGCAGGCTGCCCGCCGCGATCCAGCCCTGCGGGCCGTCGGTCCGGTTCGCCGCGTCCGATTGCAGCACCCCTTTGCCGAGGTCGATCTGCATGCCATCGGCCTGCATCCGGTAACCGTCCGAGGTCTCGACATGGACCGCGCCGGTCAGTGCCATCTGCTGGCCCTGGATGTCGAGATCGCCCGCCGGGGCGCTCAGGTCGAGATCGACCCCGCCCTGCAGCGCGATCTGGCCCGCGAGGTTCGTCATGCTCGCATGGGTGGGCGGGGCCGCGTCGGGGATCACCTTGTCGGCGGTGAAGCGGAACCGGTCGTCCGAGGCGGTGGTGCCGGTCAGGATCGGATTGGTGACGCTGAGCCCGCTGCCGAGCGCGGCCAGGTCGCCGGTCGAGAAGGTCAGCGCCCCGCCGCCGACCCTGTCGTCGGTCTGGATCAGGAACAGGCCCGACAGCATGGCGAGCGCCACCAGGGGCAGTCCGACCTTGAGGATCGCCACGATCCGCGACCGCAGGTCGGGGCCAGCCATGGTTCAGACCACGCCCGCCCGCAGGCAGTCATGCACATGCAGGATGCCAACCGGCCGGCCGGGCTCGGCCGGGTCGGTGGCGAAGAGCGTGGTGATCTTGCGCGCGTTCATGATGCCGAGGGCTTCGGAGGCGAGCGCGGTCGCGAGGATGGTCTTGGGGTTCCTGGTCATCACCGCCCCCGCCCGCCGCTCCAGCAGGCCCGCCATGTTGCGCCGCAGGTCGCCGTCGGTGATGATCCCCACGAGCCGCCCCGTCTCGTCGACCACACCGGCGACCCCGAACCCCTTGGCGGTGATGAGGAGCAGCGCCTCCGACATCGGCGCCTCGGGCGCGATCAGCGGCATCTCGTCGCCCGAATGCATGAGGTTCGCGACCGTGGCGAGGCGCGCGCCAAGCCGCCCGCCGGGATGCAGGCCCCGGAAATCCTCAGGGGTGAAGGCGCGATGCTCCATCAGCGCGACCGCGAGCGCGTCGCCGAGCGCCAGGGTCATGGTGGTCGAGGTGGTGGGCGCGAGCCCGTTCGAGCAGGCCTCGGGCGCCGCCGGCAGCAGCAGGCCGATATCGGCCTGGCGCATCAGCGTGCTCTCGGCCCGCCCGGCGATCGCGATCAGCGGGATCGCGAACCGCTTGGCATAGGCTATGAGATCGGCGAGTTCGGGCGTCTCGCCGGAATTCGACAGCAGCACGAGCACGTCGAGCGCGGTGATCATGCCGAGATCGCCATGGCTCGCCTCGGCCGGATGGACGAAGAGCGCGGGCGTTCCGGTCGAGGCGAGGGTCGCCGCGATCTTGCGCGCGACATGGCCGGATTTGCCCATGCCCGAGACGATCACCCGCCCCTCTGCCGCCAGCATCGCCGCGGCCGCCCGGGCGAACGGTTCGCCCAGGCCGGCGCCCAGCGCCTGCAGGGCGGCCGCCTCGGTCGCGATCACCCGCTTTCCGGCCTCGATCAGCTGCGCCGGATCCGCCGGCCCCGGCCTGCCGTTCATCGCTCACGCATGCGCGAAGATGTCGATCTCGGCCCAGCCGGCCAGATCGAGCGCCGCGCGCTGCGGCAGGAAGTCGAAACAGGCGGCGGCAAGCTCGGTCCGCCCCTCGCGCGCCAGCCGGGCGTCGAGCGCCGCCTTCACGCGATGCAGGTGCAGCACGTCCGACGCGGCATAGTCGACCTGCGCCGGGCTCAGCGTCTCGGCGCCCCAGTCGCTCGATTGCTGGTGTTTGGAGATGTCGACCTCGATCACCTCGCGCAGCAGGTCCTTGAGCCCGTGCCGGTCGGTATAGGTCCGCACGAGCTTCGAGGCGATCTTGGTGCAGTAGACCGGCGCGGTCAGCACCCCGAACCGGTTGAGCAGCACGGCGATGTCGAACCGGCCGAAATGGAACAGCTTCAGCCGCGCCGGATCGCCGAGCAGCCGCACCAGGTTCGGCGCCGTCTCCTGGCCTTGCGCGATCTGCACCAGATGCGCGTCGCCATCCCCGCCCGAAAGCTGCACCAGGCAGAGCCGGTCGCGCGCGGGCACGAGCCCCATCGTCTCGGTATCGACGGCGACCACGGGCCCGAGATCAAGCCCGTCCGGCAGGTCGCCCTTGTAGAGATGGTTCGCCATGATCTCCCCTGCGGCTGGCCTGCGCCCTGCCTGCGCCGATCGCGATCTGCGGGCACGCGCACGGCCCGATCCCCCGCCCGCGGCATCCAGGCCTGGCCGGGCCCCTACTTAGCGGCAGACGAGGCGGAGGGGCAACCCGGTCAGCGATCGCCCGGCACGCCGAAGCTCGGCGCCGCCGTCGGGTCGAGGGCGCGGGTGACATAGGCGTCGATCTGCGGCTTGTAGACCGCCCAAGCGCGGCCGAGCTCGCCAAGCGGATCATCCTCGCTCCAGTCGCAGCGCAGGTCGACCACGGGCCAGTCCACCCGGTCGGCGATCGCCATCCCGGCCGAATGGATCGGCCCCGCCTCGCCCCCGGCCGCGAGCCCTGCCTGCATCGCGGCGAGCAGCCGGTCGCCGAGATGGCCGGTGCTCGCCTGGAACGCCTCGACGATCAGCCGCGGGATCGCGATATCGGCCAGCAGGTTGCCGCCGCTGGCCACGCCATGGTCGCGGGCCTCGGCCCAGACGCCCAGCGCCTCGGCGCCGGAATGCGCGGCACTGTTGCCGTCGCGATCGACCGCGAGGATCTGGCGATAGGCGGCGAAGCGGCCGCGCCGCAGGATCGCGACCGCCTCGGCCGCGCTCGCTCCTTCGCGCATCAGCGCAAGCGCGCGGGGCCCGAGCGCGGGATCGGTGACGTTCTGGCTCGCCACCGCGCCGATGCCGGCGGCGACCCGGATGCAGCGCGCGGCGACCGCGGGCGAGGACGAGGCGACGGCGGCGCCGACCATGCCGGTTTCGGCGCAGCGGGCAACAAGGGAGAAGGTCATGGCATCTCGCGGGAACGGTGGCGCTTGCTCCGAGGATGCGGCGGGGCTCGCCCCGGGATCAAGCCCGTCGCTGCCCGATCGGTGCCGTTCGCGGAATTTCATCGCTTCTTAAGGCCTGGGGCCTGTAGGGTGCCGCACCATGTGGACCTGCCTCCGCCCGATCCTGATCGGTGCCCTCGCCCTTTGCGGCCCCGCGCTCGCCTTTGGCGGCGAGATCGCCGCGCCGGGGCCACAGGCGGCCGCCGATGCGGCACCGGCGGTCGCGCTGCTCGCGAGCCTTGCCCCCGGGGAGATCGCGGCGCCGCGCCCGCGACCCGAGGCCGGGGCGAGCCCCTTCGCCGTCACCTGCCGGATGATCGAGACGGCGGCGCACGACGCCGCGCTCGACCCGCATTTCTTCGCGCGGCTGATCTGGCGCGAGAGCCTGTTCGACCCCGCCGCAGTCAGCCCGAAAGGCGCGCAGGGCATTGCGCAATTCATCCCCGACACCGCCGCCCTGCGGGGGCTCGACGACCCGTTCGACCCGGAGAAGGCGCTCGCGGCCTCGGCGCGCTATCTCGCCGACCTGACGCGGGATTTCGGCAATCTCGGCCTCGCCGCCGCGGCCTATAACGGCGGCGAGGCGCGGCTCGCGCGCTACATGGCGCATGACGGGGGCCTGCCCGACGAGACGCGGGCCTATGTCGCGGCGATCACCGGGTTCTCGGTCGAGGACTGGCGCGACGCGCCGCCGGCGCGGCTCGACCTCGCGCTGAAGGGCGACGGCTTCCAGAAGGGCTGCGTCGCGCTCGCGAGCCGCCGACATGGCACGGAGCCCACGCCCGCGCTCAAGCCCTGGGGCGCGATCATCGCCTCGAACCGGGCGCGCGACGAAGCCGGACGGCAGGTCGAGCGGCTGCGCAACCGCTACCCGGCGGTGCTGGCCGGGCAATCGATTGACTATTCCCGCGCCAAGCGGCTCGGCCAGTGGCGCGGGGTCTATATGGCCCAGATCGGCCGCGACAGCCGCGACGAGGCCGAGGCGCTGTGCGGCCGATTGCGGGCGGTGGGGGGCGACTGCCTGGTACTGCGCAACTAAGCCCCCCTGCTCGTCAGATCGGATAGCGCAGGATCGCCGCGAGATCGCCGCCCCCAGGGACGTCGGCACGGCGGGCCGAGACCACGCGGCCCCCGGCCTGCAGGCTGCGCCGCACGATCTCGTCGACCACGCCATAGGTCACCGCGTCGGCGGCCCCTTCGGCGAAATGCACGCCCCCATCCTCGTCCACCGTGCCGGTGACGATGCTGTCCATGTCGACGATCAGCGTCTCGACCGCGCCGAAGGTCGCGGCCCTGGCCGCGCCGGCGATATCGGTGGTCGCCCGCCCCTGCCCGACCCGCACGGCGTAGAGATCGGCGAGCTCCGCGATCTGCGTGGCATAGATCCCGTCGAGCACTCCCCGTGCCGCGGCGGCGAGCTCGTGGTCGGGCACATGGTCCGCGCTGCCCGAAATCACCTCGGTCGCGGTGTGCGGATAGGTCGAGACCGCGCGATAGATCGAGGCCATCGGCTCGGTCGCGGCGACGATCAGCGGCCGCCCATCGCCCGAGACGACCGCGCGCAGGGCCTGGTCGACGGTGCGGGCATAGCGCGTCATCATCGCATGCTCGCTCGTCTCCTCGCCGCTGCGGCCCTCGCCGCTCGACGCGATATGGCTGCGCCGGCCGAGCGCGCTCGCCATGTCCTTGGGCAGGCCCGGAACCTTCACATCCTGCGGCGGCAGGTCGGCATCGACCTCGACCAGCCGGACCGCGCCCATGCCGATCGCGAGCACATAGGCGTTGTGCGGGAAGGTGACGGAACGGATCAGCGGCTTGAGGTGGAACCGGTCCGAGACCTCGACCATGCTCACGAGCTTGTTGGGCAAGCGGAAGGTGCGGATCCGCTCCGGCGTCACGAAGATCGCCAGGCTGTTCGCCTGATAGGCCCAATAGGCGTCATCGTCGATCAACGCCTCGACGGCCTGCTCGATCGGCCAGATCGACCGTTTCGGCGTGTCGGCCGCCTCCAGCTGGGCCACCGCTTCCTTCAGCAGGTTCTTGAGCTCGATCCGGTCGATCCGGGTGTCCTGGGTGACCGGCGTCGTCCGGACATAGAACGACACCGAAGGCCCCCCGCGATGCGCGATCAGCGCCCCGAGATCCGCCTGCGTCGGCAGGTCGATATGCAGCATTCCGTCCTCCACGAGTTCTTGCGCCGCCTCTAGCCCGAGGTCGGTCCGCGCGCAATGACCTGGATCACGGGAGGGGGGCCTTCAACCCGCCTTGCGCCAGCCCTCCCGCCGCCAGACCGTGGCGCGATGCGCGCCGGGGCCGAGGATCGCGGCGACGCCCGCATCGAAGTCGATGCCCGGCAGGGGGCTCAGCGCGTCGAACAGCCGGTCGGCGCCCTTGGCGCCCACCGGAATGGTCAGGCGCTCGCCATCCTCGGCGGTCAGCAGCCAGACATGGCCCGAGGCCGGTGGGACATGCGGCCGGGTGACGATCTCGACCGCGACGATCGAGGGGAGGTCGATGAACCCGCCCCCCCGAGGCCCGAGATAGGCGATGCGACCCTCGTCGATCAGCACCATCCCCTCGGCCGGCGCCTCGAGCCGAAGCCGTGCCCGGCGCAGCGCGTCGCGCAGCAGCCCGAGGCCCGCCGCCGCGCAAAGCAGGCCGAGCGCGATGGTGGCAGGCTCCAGCGCCAGATAGCCCTGCCAGACCAGCCACAGACCGGCGAGCAGCAGCGCCCCCCACAGGAGCGGCTCGCGCCAGACCCGGACCCAGGCGGCGATCTCGGGCCGGATCATCGCCAATCCCCTAGGCTCGCCTGCCAGAGCGTGATCGCCGCCACGGCTGCGGTATCGGCGCGCAGCACCCGCGGCCCGAGCGTCACCCGCCGCACGAAGGGCAGGGCGCGGAGCCGCGCCGCCTCCTCTGGCGCAAAGCCTCCCTCGGGGCCGATCAGGATCGCCCATGGCCCGCCTGGCGCCTCCGCCGCCAGCATCTCGGCTGCCGGCCGCGCTTCACGCGACTCGTCGCAGAACACGAGCCGACGCGCCGGGTCCCAGCCATCGAGCAATCGGTCGAGCTTCACCGGCTCGGCGAGCTCGGGGACATAGGTTTCGCCACATTGCTCGGCGGCCTCGATCGCATGGGCGCGCAGCCGATCGAGCCGCAGCCGCTCGGAATTGGTATGGCGGGTGAAGACCGGCTGGATCCGGGCGCAGCCGAGCTCGGTCGCCTTCTCGACGATGAAATCGGTGCGCGCCTTTTTGATCGGCGCGAAATGCAGGGTCAGGTCGGGCGGCCGGCGTTGCGCCTGACCGGGCTCGGCCACGGCCAGCCGCCCCGAGGCGCGCCCGGCCTCGGCCACCTCGGCCAGCCACTCGCCATCGCGCCCGTTGAACAGGCTGACCCGCCCGCCGGAACCGAGCCGCATCACCGCGAAGAGGTAATGCGCTTGGTCCCGGGTCAGCGCCACCATGGCGCCGGGCCCGAGATCGGCCTCGACAAAGAGCCTGATTTTTCCCCCGACTTCTGCCATAGCTCCCCCATGACACGCCAATCTATCCCGAGCGGCCCCCCGAATGGAAGCGTGGCCGACGCCACGCGCGGCAACTGGGTCGACCGCTACGCGCCGCCGGGCCTGCGCCCCTATCTGCGGCTGTCGCGCGCCGACCGGCCGGTCGGCAGCTGGCTCCTGCTCATCCCCTGCTGGTGGGGGCTCGGGCTTGCGGCGGCCGCCTCCGGGCCGCGCCCCGGCGATCTCTGGATCGCGCTCGGCTGCGCGCTCGGCGCGGTGCTGATGCGCGGCGCCGGCTGCACCTGGAACGACCTCACCGACCGCGAGATCGACGCGGCCGTCGCGCGGACCCGCTCGCGGCCGCTGCCCTCGGGGCAGGTCAGCCCGCGCCAGGCCGTTGCCTGGATGGCGGCGCAGGCGTTGCTGGCCTTCCTGATCCTGCTGAGCTTTCCGCCGATCGCCATCGGGCTCGGCATCGCATCGCTGGCGCTCGTCGCGATCTATCCCTTCGCCAAGCGCTTCACCTGGTGGCCGCAGGTCTTTCTGGGCCTCGCCTTCAACTGGGGAGTGCTGCTGGCCTGGGCGGCGCATCAGGGCAGCCTCGGCTGGCCGGCGGTTCTGGCCTATCTGGCGGGCATCGTCTGGACGCTGTTCTACGACACGATCTATGCCCACCAGGACCGCGAGGACGATGCGCTGATCGGGGTCAAGTCGACCGCGCGCCTGTTCGGCACCGCGACACCGCGCTGGCTCGCGGGTTTCCTCGCCGCCTCGACCGCGCTGCTGGGGCTCGCGGTGCTGTCCGCGCTCGGCGGCCGGGCCGCACTCTGGCCGGCGCTCGCGGGCGTCGTGGGCTTCGCCGCGCATCTCGCCTGGCAGCTGCGGCGGCTCGATATCGACGATCCCGACATCTGCCTGATGCTGTTCCGCTCGAACCGCGATGCCGGGCTGATCCTGACCGCCGGCCTCGTGCTGGCGGCCTTCGCCTGACGCGGACCGGGTGCCTCCCCTGTGCCGACGAGATCGGTTTGCCACCCCGGGGGCGGGATTTGAGGAGATCGGGTTTGCAGATCATGAAGACGGATCGGGCGCAGGCCCTGGCCCCGGGGGCAGGTATCCAGGCGCTGCCCGCGCATCATCCGGTTGACGGCGGCGGGGCCCGGCGATGATCGTTCGCTTCATCCTGGCGATCCTCGCCTCCATGGCGCTGATGGCGGTCGTCACCCGGTCCCATGCCATCCTGCGGGTCCTCCTGGCGTTGATCGGAGTGATCCTTGCCTATCTGGTGCTGAAATTCACCGGGGTCGTCGACGCGCTGCAACCGAGCCGGTGATGGGGTATCATCATACCATAATCGCAAGCATCTGAAACCGCGTGGGTTTTCGGAACAAATCGCGATTGACGCGCAGCGAGGAATCGCTAGAAGGGCGGCTCGTTCGACAACCGGTCCCAAGGGAGGGCTTCCCCCCGCGCGCGGACCCGACAAGGGCACGACCGAAGAGATGAAGACCTATTCCGCCAGACCGGCCGATTTCGACAAGAAATGGGTCGTGATCGATGCCGAGGGCGTGGTGCTCGGCCGCCTCGCCAGCCTGGTCGCGATGCGACTCCGCGGCAAGCACAAGGCGACCTTCACGCCGCATATGGACATGGGCGACCATGTCATCGTGATCAATGCCGACAAGGTGCAGCTGACCGGCAACAAGCGGGCCGACAAGCGCTATTACTGGCACACCGGCTATCCGGGCGGCATCAAGCACCGCACCGCCGGCCAGATCCTCGAAGGCCGCTTCCCGGAGCGCGTGATCGAGAAGGCCGTGCAGCGCATGCTGCCGGGCGGCCCGCTCAGCCGGGCGCAGATGGGTCATCTGAAGATCTATGCCGGAACCGAGCATCCGCATGGCGCCCAGAATCCCGAGACGCTGGATGTTGCCGGCATGAACCCGAAGAATACCCGGAGCGCGTGAGCATGGCCGATTTCACTTCCCTCGATCAGCTGAAGGACGCGATCGCCGCTGCGCCGGTTGCCGAGGCCGCGCCGGTGCGCGAGCCCAAGCGCGATTCGCTCGGCCGCTCCTACGCCACCGGCAAGCGCAAGGACGCGGTCGCCCGGGTCTGGATCAAGCCGGGCTCCGGCAAGGTCACCGTCAACGGCAAGGAGATGAGCGTCTATTTCGCCCGTCCGGTGCTGCAGATGGTGATCGGCCAGGCCTTCACCGTCGCCGGCGTTGCCGGGCAGTTCGACGTGCTCGCGACCGTCAAGGGCGGCGGCCTGTCGGGCCAGGCGGGCGCCGTCAAGCACGGGATCAGCCAGGCGCTGCAGCTCTACGAGCCGAGCCTCCGGCCGGCCCTGAAGGCGGCGGGCTTCCTGACCCGCGACAGCCGCGTGGTCGAGCGCAAGAAGTACGGCAAGCGCAAGGCGCGCCGCAGCTTCCAGTTCTCGAAGCGCTAAGCCCTTTTCCAGAGGATCGCGGGCGCCGGCATCAAGCCGGCGCCCGCTGCCTTTTTCGGGGCGACGAGCGGAGACGGCGCCGATGTCCACGCTGAGCCAGCGCCTGACTGCCTTCCTCGAGGAGGTCTGGAACGATGGGATGCTCGAGGCGGTCGAGACCTATGTCGCGCCGCACTACACGATCTTCCATGATCCGGGCGACCCGTGGGAGGGCCAGGTGCTCGACCGCGACGGATTCCGGCGCCGGCTGGTCCTGGCGCGGGCACCCTTTCCCGACCAGCGCTTCACCATCGAGGAGATGGTGGCCGAGCGGGACCGGGTGGCGGTGTCCTGGCTCTGGTCGGGCACGCATCGCGGCGACCTTCCGGGCTTTCCGGCATCAGGCCGGCGGATTCGGATGTCGGGCCTGACGCTCTATTCCTTCGCCGGCGACCTCGTGTCGGGCCATTGGCAGGTCATCGACCGTCTTGGCGTCTACCGCCAGCTCTCCGCCTAGAGAGCACCCCAATCGACGCCGCGCCCGAGAGTCCAGCCCCTCACGCGGAGCTGCGAGGCCGGGGCGGCGATGCTCCTCGGGCCGGCCCGGCCGGGCTCTACGATGGCCGATCAGGCGGGGTCGGCGATCTCCGCATCCTCGACCGGCCGACCCGCCGGCGCGGCGGCCTGGGCGGCCTCGGCCGCGCCAATGATCAGCGGCAGCATCGAGGATTGCGACAGCGAAGCCGTCTCGGAATGGGTCGGAACCTTCCAGTCCAGCGTATCGAAGGCGCCGCAATTCTCGCAGATCGGCACCCAGGCCGGATGGACATGGTTGCACTTGCCGCAGATCCATTGCGGTCCGCGCGAGGCGTCGAGCGCCTTGGCGAGCCAGCCGCGCACCACGGCCTCGGGAGCGCCCTGCCCCCGCTCGATCGCCGCCATGATCGCGAGGCTGCGGGTGGTCGGCTGGGTCTCGGCGAGCCCGCCCAGCGCCTTGCGCGCGGCGGGGAAATCCTCCGCGGCGAGCGCGAGCTCGGCCTCGAGCAGGCCGCTCTCGGCATCACCGGGTTTGGCGGCGATCAGGCTGGCGAATCGCTTGCGGCGGGCGGCGGGCGTCTCGTTCGGCTCGATCGCGGCGAAGGCGGCGGCGAGGTCGGGATGCGGGTTGGCGCTCCAGGCCGCGGTCAGGAGGCGCGCGGCCTTGCGCGGCGCCCCCTTCTCGGTCTGGACGGTGGCGGCGAGCACCGCCGCTGGGATCAAGGTCGGCGCGAGGCGGTTGGCCTGAAGCGCGGCCTCCTGGCCGTGGGCGGTCTCGCCGCGGGCAAGGCTCGCGCGGGCGTCGGCGAGCGAGAGCACCGCATCGCGGCGGATCGTCACGTCGCGCGGCAGGAGCCGGGCCTGGGTCGTGGCGTTGAGCGTGGCGCGGGCACCTGCCCAGTCTTCGCGCTGCGACTGCAGATCGAACAGCGTGCGCAGGATCTGCGGATTGTCGGGGCGGATCGCGAAGGCCTTCTTGGCGAGCTCAAGCGCCGTATAGGTGTCGCCCTCGTCGAGCTGTTGCTGCATCAGGCCCTGGATGCCGACAAAGCGGGTGCGCGTGTCGGTCAGCATTTCCTTGTAGTAAGCGGTCGCGCGGGCGCGGTCGCCGCTCAGCTCGGCCGATTGGGCATTGAGCAGCCGGGTGACGTCGGGCCGCTCCAGCAGCCGCTCGGCCTTGGCGGTCTGCTTCATCGCGGCCTTGGGATCACCGGCGGCGAGCGCCACCATGCCCTGGGACAGCGCGTCGAAGCCGCGGCGTTCGCGGTTGCGCGTGAAAAAGCGGCTGATCGCGGTCTCATCGCCCATCAGGAAGGCGACAATCGCGGTGGCGAGCCCGAAAAGCTTCATCACCAGCCAGCAGGCGACGAAGACCAGCACGAGCGCGATCGCCCCGCCGATCGGCGAGAGATAGAATTCGCGCGCGCCGAAGGCGATGCGGATCTCGCCCGGCGTCTCGAGCAGGTAGCTCGCGCCGAAGGCGAGCGCGAGCGCGATGCCGAGAAACAGGGTGATCTTGATCAGGGACCAGAGCATAGGGCGCGCCTCGCGTCAGTTCGTGGCCGGAAGGTCGGCGGAGAGGGTGTCGATTCCAACCTCGGCGCCCTGGCGAAGGCGGGCGGCATCGAGCCAGCCGGCCATCGCCGCCTGCGCCTCGCTCGGCAGCTGGGCGGCATCGGCGATTGCGCCGGCGAGATCGTCGTTGCGCAGCTTGTCCTCCATGCGCGACAAAACCGCATCGGGGCTGCGCCCCTCCTGCGGGGTCAACGAGCGGGTCGCCACTTCGGCGCGCAGGAAGGCCCCGGCGCGCGCCATCAGCCCGTCGCCGGCCCCGGCGACGATGCTGGCGCGGATCGCCTGATGCGCGGCGTCGGCGAAGCCCGCTCGAAGCTGCGCCATCGAGGGGATACCGACCTTGGCCGCCGCGCTGAGCGGCGCCGGCACGTTGATCCCGGGCGCGCCCGCCAACCGATCGAGCGGCGCGGCGAAGGGTTGACCGGAGGCGGCCGCCGCTTTGATCTCGGCGAGATCGGCCTGCAGGGCGGCGGTATCGGCCTGGGCCTGAACCTCGGCGACCTTGGCCTGGGCTGTCTCGATCTGGCGGCTCGCCGCGGCACCGACCTCGTCGATCCGGGTCGCGAGCGCCGCGACCTTGTCGGACAGCGATCCCATTTCGGCGCGGAGCCCGTCGAGCTGCCCGCGATAGACGTCGATCTCGCCAGAGCCACCGCCGCTCGCGCCGGTCAGCTGCTGCGTTAGCGAGCCGAGCTCGGCCGCCTGGCCCTGGACCGCCGCTTCGGTCCGGTCGAGCTGCTGGCGCAGCGTCGTCAGGTCGCTGTCGCCCATCGACGACTTGAGCGCCGCGATCTCGCCATCGAGCCGGGTGGCGAGCCCGGCGGTGGCGGCATCGACTTGGCTCGCGATGGTCTTGCCGTCGCCGAGCTGCGCCTTCAGCCCCGCGACCTCGCCTTGCAGGCCCGCGACCTGCTGGTCGACCGGACTGACCCAGGCGGCAGCACCGGCCGGCAGATGCGGCGCGAGCTTGGGCGCGAGCCAGAGCGCGAGCCCGCCCCCTGCGAGCAGAACAAGCAATGCCCCGAGCGCCGTCCCGGTCCAGCTGCCGCCCGACGAAGCAACGGCCGGCGCGGGGACGAAGGGCTCAGGATCATGGCGCGGCGCGGCGACCGCCTCATGCGCAGGGGCGGGGGCGGGGTCGGGGACGCGCTCGGATGCCGGATCGGCACGCTCGGCCTCCACCGCCGCATCGGCCGCCGCGAGGATCTCCGCATCCTCGGCAGCGTCGGTCCGGGAAGGTGCGAGCGGCGGCTCGTAGGGCTCGGCGACCGGTTCCGCTCCGCCCTCTGCGATCGAGACATCGACCGCCTCGAGGATCGCCGCGTCCTCGGCGGCGTCGGTCGGCGCCGGCTGCGGTTCGGTCACCAGCGTTCCTTCCTCGGGCGAGCCTGGCGTCGCGCTGGTATCGCTCGCGGCGACCGGCTGGTCGCTCGGCTCCGGGACTGGTCCCGAGGGGGGCGACTCGCCCGAGGCTGCGGCATCGACGGTCTCGGTCCCTGGCGTCATGGCCTCTTCCTCCGTCGACCCGGTCTTGCGTCTTGCCATCGGATTTTCGTCCCCACTCGCGCCCAGCGCCTGCTCCCGGCCCGGGCCTCGGCGCCGGATACTAGGCGAACCCCTTGGAAGGAACAAGCCAAAGCCCGGTCGCGCCGGTCCGCGTCAAAGTGCTGCGAGCGCCGCGATCAGCCCGTCGCGCGTGGGGCTCGCCGCGATCGCCCGCGCCGCGAGCGGCACGCTCCCGAGGCCCGCATCCGCCGCTGCGCTGAGCGCCGCTGCGCGGACATGGGCGAGCGGCCAGCCGCCCTCGCGCAGCGCCGCGCCGAGCAGCGACGCCGAGCGCGGCGAGAACACGGCGAGCGCATCCACCGCGCCGGCACCGAGGGCGGCGCGCGCGGCGTCATCGAGCGGTTGTGGCACCTGGTCGTAGATCTCGGCTGCCCGTGCCGGCACCCCCCAGGCCCCAAGCGCCGCGACGAGATCCCCGGCGGCGTGTCGGCCGCGGACATGCAGGAATGTGCCCCCGGGCCGCCAGGCATCGCGCGCGAGGCGGGCGAGCGCCGCCACGTCGCCCTCGGCGCTGGTCGCCGCGAAGCCCGCGCGCCGCGCCGCTTCGGTGGTCATGGCCCCGACGCAGAGCGCCGGCAGCCCGCGCTCCGGGCTCTGGGCCGCGAATTGCGCGACGCCATTGGCCGAGGTGAAGAGCAGCGCCTGGATGCCGTCGAGCGCGATCGGCGCGCCGGTCGGCGCGATCGCGAGCATCGGAGCGACCAGCGCCTGGAACCGCCCGGGCAGCACCCGCTCCAGCGCCGTGGCGAAAGCGAGCGATTGCTCGCGCGGGCGGGTCAGCAGCAGGGTTCGCGGCAGCGGGGCCATCGGGCGCGCAAGCTCCCATGCCGGCCGCCGTTGCGCGACCGCGGCCCCGGTGTTACCTGCCGGGCGAGCGGGGCGCAATCCGCGCGGGAGCAACCGGTGCAGGAACGGATCATCCTCGGGCTCGAGAGCAGCTGCGACGATACCGCGGCCGCGGTGATTCGCGCCCACCCCGGCGACCCGGTCGGCGCGATCCTCGGCGCCGAGGTCCAGGGCCAGGACGCGCTGCATGCCTCCTTCGGTGGCGTCGTGCCCGAAATCGCCGCGCGCGCCCATGCCGAGCGGTTGGATCGGGTGACCGAGGCGGCGCTCGCCAAAGCCGGGCTCGGGCTCGGCGATCTCGACGCGGTGGCGGTGACGGCGGGGCCAGGGCTGATCGGCGGCGTGCTCGCGGGGGTGATGTTCGCCAAGGGGCTGTCGGCCGGGCGCGGCCTGCCGCTCTATGGGGTGAACCACCTGGCGGGGCATGCCCTGACCCCGCGGCTGATCGAGCCGATCGAGTTTCCCTATCTGCTGCTGCTGGTCTCGGGCGGGCATTGCCAGCTGATCGCGGTCGAGGGACCGGCGCGCTTCGCGCGGCTGGGCGGCACGATCGACGATGCGCCGGGCGAGGCCTTCGACAAGGTCGCCAAGCTGCTCGGGCTCGGCCAGCCGGGGGGGCCCCGCGTCGAGGCCGAGGCGCGTGACGGCGATCCCGCAGCCTTCGACCTGCCGCGGCCGCTGCTCGACCGGCCCGGCTGCGACCTGTCCTTCTCGGGGCTGAAGACGGCGGTGCGGCGGGCGCGCGACCGCCTGGCCGAGACGCGGGGCGGGATCACGCGCGCCGAACGGGCCGATCTCTGCGCCAGCTTTCAGGCAGCGGTGGCCCAGATGCTCGCCGAGAAGACCCGCCGCGCCTGCGCCCTGTTCCGCGCCAGCCACGGCGGCGCCGGCGCTCCCGTCCTCGCGGTGGCGGGCGGGGTCGCGGCCAATGCGACGATCCGGGCGGCGCTCGCCGCGGTGGCGGAGGCGGAAGGGTTCGGCTGGTCCGCGCCGCCCCTGGCGCTCTGCACCGACAACGGGGCGATGATCGCCTGGGCGGCGGCCGAGCGGATGGCGATCGGGGGACCGGACGAGCTCGACCTCTCGGCCCGACCGCGCTGGCCCCTCGATCAGGAGGCGGCGCCGATGCTGGGCGCCGGTCGCAAGGGGGCCAAGGCATGATCGCTGTTGTCGGGGCAGGCGCCTTCGGAACGGCGCTGGCCGTCGTCCAGGCCACCGAAGGCCGGGCCGTGACGCTCTGGGGCCGCGACGAAGCGGCGATGGCGGCCGCCGCAGCGACCCGGGAACATCCGGCGCTGCCGGGGGTAAGCCTGCCGCCGGGCCTGACGGTGACGGCGGACCTTCCGAGCGCGGCCGACATCGTGCTGCTGGCGGTGCCGGCCCAGGCGACCGGGGATTTCCTGCGCGAGCGGGGCGGCGCGCTGCCCGAGGCGCCGCTCGTCCTCTGCGCCAAGGGGATCGACGGGCGCGGATTGCGGCTCCAGACCGGGATCGCGGCGGAGGCCCTGCCGGGACGGGCCCTCGCCGCCCTGACCGGGCCGGGCTTCGCCGGCGAGATCGCCCACGGCCTGCCGAGCGCGCTGACCCTCGCCTGCGCCGACCTGACGCTGGGGCGCATTCTGCAGGCCGGGCTCTCGACCCGGCGGCTGCGCCTCTACCTGACCGACGATGTCATCGGCGCGCAGCTCGGCGGCGCGCTCAAGAACGTGATCGCCATCGCCTGCGGCATGGTCGAGGGCGCCGGTCTCGGCCATTCGGCGCGCGCCGCCTTGATGACGCGGGGCTTCGCCGAGATGACCCGGCTCGCGGTGGCGATGGGCGCGCGCCCCGAGACGCTGAGCGGGCTGTCCGGGCTCGGCGACCTGTCGCTCACCTGCAACTCGATGCAGTCGCGCAACTTCGCGCTCGGGCGCGCGCTCGGCGCCGGTGCGGCGCGGCCGGGCGGCACGGTCGAGGGGGTTGCGACGGCGCGCGCTGCCTGCGAGCTTGGGGCGCGGCACGGGGTCGAACTGCCGATCGCCGAGGCGGTGGCCAACGTGCTCGATGCAAGCGCCTCGCTCGCCGAGGCCATGGAGGCGCTGATGTCGCGCCCGCTGAAGGAGGAATGATGCTCTACGCGGTGATCTGCGACGACAAGCCCGGCGGGCTCGACATCCGCAAGGCGAACCGGGACGCCCATCTCGCCTATCTTGCCGCGACCGGGGCGCAGCTCGCCGGGCCGTTCCTCGATGCGGAGGGGGCGATGGTCGGCTCGCTGGTGGTGATCGAGGCCGCGGACGCCACGGCGGCCGAGGCCTGGGCCGCCGGCGACCCCTATGCCAAGGCCGGGCTCTTCGAGAGCGTGGCGATCCGCCCCTGGAAGCGGGTGGTCGGCTGATGGCGTACTGGCTCTTCAAGTCCGAGGCCGAGACCTGGAGCTGGGACCAGCAGGTCGCGAGGGGCGCGGCCGGCCAGGAATGGGACGGCGTGCGCAACTACCAGGCGCGCAACAACATGCGGGCCATGGCGGTGGGCGATCTCGGCTTCTTCTACCACTCGCAGGCGGAAAAGGCGGTGGTGGGCGTGGTCGAGGTGATCGCGCTTGCCCATCCCGATTCGACGAGCGACGATGCCCGATGGGAATGCGTCGATATCCGCGCGGTCGCCCCTTTCCCGCGCCCCGTCACGCTCGAGGATTGCAAGGCGGACCCGCGCCTTGCCGCGATGGTTCTCGTCAACAATTCCCGCCTCTCGGTCCAGCCGGTGACCGACGACGAATGGCGCGTGGTCTGCGAGATCGGCGGCTACGGCGACTGACGGTCCAACGGGCGCTCCGAGGAGAATCCGAAGATGGGCCGCCGTCAGGATTGTCCCAGACTCCCCAAGATATCGGCTGCTCCGGCGGGACCGAGCGCAACAAGCGCCTGGTTGAAGCCGATCGTAAGCCGGCACCCCTCCTCCGCGGGCAGGCGCTCCAGCTGACCCAGCCGATCAATGTCCGCCGGATCGCTGCCCGCGTCGCGATAGGCGCCGACGAGCCTGTCATAGAGCTGCTTGGACGATAGCGGCGGCCTTGGAACCACGGGCTGGCGGATCGCGCTGTCCAGCAGATCGGCCTTGATTTCTGCGCCTCGCACGACCAGCGCTTGCACCGAGAGCTGCGCTTGATCCGGTGAGCCCGCCGGAAAATACAGCGCGGCGCACAATGCGGGGGACAGCGTGCTCAGTTGGGCGAGCAGATCCGCGTTTGCCCGGACGTAGCGATAGACGGCATCGTCGGGCGCCTTCGGCACCTGGCGCACCCAATAGGCCCCGACGAACTCCGTCGCGGCCATGCGCTCCTGGGCAACGAGCTGATCGGCAGGAACCGCCGTCATGATCTGCGCAAGTCGTTGCCGAAGCCTCTCCCGCGAGCCGGGGTCGTCCTCGAAGATGACGGCAAACAGCCGCTGCTTCGATAGCTCGGAGATCATGATTTCCGGCACATGGCGCGCCCAGGCGTTTTCGGCCGCCGCAACGGAAACCTTCACCCCCAGCATCAGGCAAAACAGCGAAATTGCCACGTCGGCGCGGGTGCCCTTGAGTCCCTTGAAGCCGAAGCGCAGAACGATCCAGCTCAGCGCGCCGCCGACCCCTCCGCCGACCATCCCCGCAAGGCCCCGCCAAGCGAAGTCCGGCAGCGAGAATAGCCATGTCAAGACGACATTCAAATCTCCGGCCCTTGTTCAGCACCCGCCACGCGTCGGTCCGCCAACGATATGGCAAGCGGGATGAGAGGCGAAGCGGGCCGGACAAAGAGGGTTAGCGCCGATCCGGCACCCGGCGAGGGTCAGGCCCGCCGCAATGACCGCGCGACGGGCAGGATCAGATAGGTGACGACCGGGATCAGCGCCAGACCGACTACGAGGCCGACCAGCCCCGACCAGACGGCTCCGGCCAGCCAGCCGACGAAGCCGGGGGCAAGGGGCATGGCGTGTGACGCCGCCTCGGAAAGGTCATGGGCGACGTGGGCGGGCCAAGCCAGGCCGAAGCTCTCCAGCCCGTGGATCAGGATGCCTCCGCCGACCCAGATCATCGCCGCCGTCCCGACGATCGCGAGCAGCGACAAGGCCGGCGGCATCACCCTGACAAGCCCCAGGCCAAAGCGACGAGCCACGCGCGCCATCACGCCGTCGCCCTTGATGCGGGCCAGCGCGAGGCCAGCATCGTCGGCCTTCACGATCAATGCCACGACTCCATAGACGCCCACGGTGATCAGGATGCCGACCGCCGCCAGCACGAAGGCCCGGGTCCAGAACCCGGTCGCCGGGATCGCCGCGAGCGCAATCGCCATGATCTCGGCCGACAGGATGAAGTCGGTCCGGACCGCGCTCGCCACCTTGGCCTCCTCGAAGGCCGCGGCATCGGTCGGTGCCTCCTCCGGCGCCTCCTCGGCGTGGGGGGCGTGCGGGAAGACCAGCTCATAGACCTTCTCGGCGCCCTCGAAACAGAGATAGCCGCCCCCGAGCATCAGCAGCGGGGTCACGGCCCACGGCGCGAAGGCCGAAAGCAGCAGCGCGGCGGGCAGCAGGAAGACGAGCTTGTTGATCAGCGACCCCCGCGCGATCCGGGCGATGATCGGCAGCTCGCGCTCGGCGCTGAAGCCCACGACATAGCGCGGGGTGACGGCGGTATCGTCGATCACCACGCCGGCGGATTTCGCGCTGGCCTTGGCGGCATGGCCGACTACGTCGTCGACCGAAGCCGCCGCGACCTTGGCGAGCCCGGCAACATCGTCGAGCAGGGCCATCAATCCGACGCTCATGCTTCGCTCCCTCTTCCCTCTCGACCAGCCTATACAGGGGGCAGCCGGCGCCCGGGCAAAAAAGGTATCGGGAGAGCCCTCCCCTCAAAGGGCTCTCCCGACGCGTCGCGCAGGCCTGGACCCCAATCCGGAGGCATCGGCGGCAGAGACAGGGGAGCCTGGCCGGACCCCACACCGGGCCGGGCCCCACGCCTGCCTGTTCCGAGCAATGCCTCACCGACCCGCGCGCCGTTCCGGGAACCGAGGCCCCGGAACGCAAACTATTGGTCCTGTGGTGGAAATCGGTGGTGAGAGGGGGCGTTTCTGCCGCGGCCACCGATGTATCCGACTATGCCGGATCTCGCGAACAAATCAAGTCCGCAGTGGGTGGCATTTTAGCGACCGGACGGGTGCCTCAACCCCGCCCGGTCGTCGCAAGGCGATCAGTAGCGATAGTGCTCGGGCTTGAACGGGCCCTCGACGGTCACGCCGATATAGGAGGCCTGCTCGGGCAGCAGCTCGGTCAGGCGCACGCCGATCTTGGCCAGATGCAGCCGCGCCACCTTCTCGTCCAGATGCTTGGGCAGCACGTAGACCTTGTTCTCGTACTCCGCCCCCTTGGTCCAGAGCTCGATCTGCGCGAGCGTCTGGTTGGTGAAGGAGGCCGACATCACGAAGGACGGATGCCCGGTCGCGTTGCCGAGATTGAGCAGCCGGCCCTGGCTCAGCAGGATGATCCGCTTCCCGTCCGGGAAATGGATCATGTCGACCTGGTCCTTGATGTTGGTCCATTTGTAGTTGCGCAGGGCGGCGACCTGAATCTCGTTGTCGAAATGGCCGATATTGCCGACGATCGCCATGTCCTTCATCTCGCGCATATGCTCGAGACGGATCACGTCCTTGTTGCCGGTCGTGGTGACGAAGATGTCGGCCTTGGCGACCACGTCCTCGAGCCGCACGACCTCGAACCCGTCCATCGCGGCCTGCAAGGCGCAGATCGGGTCGATCTCGGTGACCGAAACCCGGGCGCCGGCGCCGCGCAGGGACGCCGCCGACCCCTTGCCGACATCGCCATAGCCGAGGACCACGGCGGTCTTGCCGGCCATCATCGTGTCGGTGGCGCGGCGGATCCCGTCGACCAGGCTCTCCTTGCAGCCATACTTGTTGTCGAATTTCGACTTGGTGACCGAGTCGTTGACATTGATCGCCGGGAACGGCAGCCGGCCCTTCTCCATCAGCTGGTAGAGCCGGTGGACGCCGGTCGTCGTCTCCTCCGAGACGCCGCGGATCGCGTGGCGCTGCTTGACGAACCAGCCGGGATTCTTCGCCATCCGCTTCTTGATCTGGGCGAAGAAATAGATCTCCTCCTCGGATTGCGGGGTCTCGATCAGTTCGGGCTCGCCCTCCTCGACCCGGGCGCCGGTCAGGATATACATCGTCGCATCCCCGCCATCGTCGAGGATCATGTTGACGCCCTCGGGGAAGTCGAAGATGCGGTCGGTATAGGTCCAGTATTCCTCCAGCGTCTCGCCCTTGACCGCGAAGACCGGGATGCCGCGGGCGGCGATCGCCGCGGCGGCATGGTCCTGGGTCGAGAAGATGTTGCAGGAGGCCCACCGAACCTCGGCGCCGAGATGAACGAGCGTCTCGATCAGCACCGCGGTCTGGATCGTCATATGCAGCGATCCGGCGATGCGCGCGCCGGTCAGCGGCTTCGCTTCACCGAACTCGGCACGCAGGGCCATGAGGCCCGGCATCTCGGTTTCGGCGATGTCGAGCTCCTTGCGACCGAATTCGGCCAGCGCGATATCCTTGACGATATAGTCCTTGCTCATGCGAGATACTCCGGGAACGGCCGCGACTGTTGACAGGCCGTTTAGCAGCCGCACCCAACGGGGACAACCGCCGCGGGCAAGTTTGCGCGGCCAAGCGGAGGGAAACGGCTCATGGCGATCCAGAGCACCTGTGACGACCCGGCGGGCTCGGACAAGGCGGTGGTCTTCGGCTGTGACCGCCGCTATGCGCCCTTCGCGCTGCAGGCGGCCGCCCAGATCGACGCGCTGGCCCCCGGGCGCGATTTCGACATCTGCCTCGCCTCGACCGAGCCGATCTCCCTGCCGCCGGGGCTCGCCCATCGCCGGATCCGGGTGGCCGAGATCGAGACCGGCGGGGTCTTCGCGGCCATGAAGCTCGATGCGCGCCGGACCGAGGCCGCCTATCTGCGGCTGGCGCTGCCGGCGGCGCTCGCGCGCGACTATCGCCGGCTGCTCTATCTCGATGCCGACATTTTCGTGCAGGGCGGCAATGTCTCGGCGCTGCTCGAGGCCGGGCTGGGCGGCCGGCCGATCGCCGCCGTGCGCGACAACAAGCAGTGGCGCAGCCCAGGCCGGCGCCCCGCCTCGTTCCAGCGGCTCGGGCTGCCCGCCCTGCCCTATTTCAACAGCGGGGTGCAGCTGATCGACGTCGCCGCCTTCCGCGAGCAGGAGGTGCTGGAGCGCTGCCTCGCCTTCGCCGCCGCCCATCCGCCCGAGCAGATCGGGCTCGACCAGGAGCTGATCAACGCGGTCCTGCTGGGCGGCTGGGCCGAGCTGTCGCCGGTCTGGAACTGGCAATATACCTGGGCCTCGCGGCTCAGCGAAGCGATGGTCGGGGCGAATATCGTGCATTTCATCGGCTCGAAGAAACCCTGGACCCATGATCAGGGCGAGCTGCCGCTTCGGTTCCGCCGGGCCTATCGCGCCTTCCTGACCGAGCACTACCCGGACGGGCCGACGGTCGGGCCGGACGGGGTCGAGCCCCTGCGCGATCCGCGCTTCTTCCTCAAGATGCTCGCCAAGCATATGATCGCGGCGGGATCGATGGCGGCCTATCTGCGCCGGTTCCCGCACGAGCTGACCGTGCTCGTCGATCATTGAGGGAGGCGGGATGGCGCGAGCCTGGCAGCGGATGCTCTCGGGGCGCAGGCTCGACCTGCTCGACCCCTCGCCCTTCGATATCGAGATCGAGGATATCGCGCATGGGCTCGCCTTCGTGGCGCGCTGGAATGGCCAGACGCGGGGCGAGCACGCCTATTCGGTGGCCGAGCATTCGCTGCTGGTCGAGGAGATCTATCGCCTCACCGTGCGCGATCCCGAGCCGCGCTGGCGGCTCGCGGCCTTGCTGCACGACGCCCCGGAATATGTGATCGGCGACATGATCTCACCGGTGAAAAGCGCCGTGGGCCCGGACTATGCCGCCCTCGACGCGCGGCTTGCGGCTGCGGTGCATTTGCGCTTCGGCCTGCCCGCGGCGCTGCCCAAGACGGTCAAGGCCGCGATCAAGCGCGCCGACCGGATCTCGGCCTGGCTCGAGGCGGTGCAGCTCGCGGGCTTCACCGAGGCGGAGGCCGACCGCTTCTTCGGCGACGCGCGCGGCGCCGGGCTCGCGGGGACCGCGCTGGTGCTGCGCCCGCCTTCCGAGGTCAAGGCGGCGTTCCTCGCCCGCTGTGCCGCGCTGCTCGGGGAATGCGATCGGGCCTGACGCGCTACAGGCGGTAGGGCGGCCGGACGGGCAAGCCGTAGAAAGAAGGCGGCTCGGCGGCCACGTTCATGTCGGTCAGCTTGTAGCGCGCCCAGGCCTTGCTGGTGATCGGCAGGTTCCGGCTCGCCTTCTCGGGATGCTTGAGCTGCCCGCCATAGACCAGGACCTGGCCATGGGAAGGCCGAGCAATCGGCTGCATGAAACGGCAGGTGCCGCTCGCAGGAGGCAATCGCGTGCGCGTTGTTCAGGGGCATCGAGAACGGCTGCTTTGGCCGGAAGGACGAATATCCTACGGAGTCTACCCGAGCTCGGCGAATCCGGCAACCGAGCCTGTCCTGCTTTTGCGGCCGCCGGATTGAACCGGCGAGGCTTTGCGCTTGACGCGAAACCAGGGCTACCCCACCTAAGAGCCAATCAGATTGGCTCGCTCCGACGCGTGGCGTGGGAGCGCCGCGAGGAGACAGCGGAATGGAACTGAAAGCCGCGCCCGCCCTGGAGAACCCGATCAAGGACGGGAGCGAGGCGACGTTCATGACCGATGTGATCGAGGCCTCGCGCGAGGTTCCCGTGATCGTCGATTTCTGGGCGACCTGGTGCGGCCCCTGCAAGACGCTCGGCCCGGCGCTCGAGAAGGCCGTGACCGAGGCCAAGGGCAAGGTCCGGCTCGTCAAGATCGATGTCGACAAGAACCAGCGGATCGCCGCGCAGATGCGCGTCCAGTCGATCCCCGCGGTCTTTGCCTTCGTCGACGGCCAGCCCGTCGATGGTTTCATGGGCGCCCAGCCAGCCAGCCAGGTGAAAGCCTTCATCGACCGTCTGGTCGAGATGTCCGGCGGCAATGCCGGCCTCGAGGAGGCGCTGGGGCTCGCCGAGGAGATGCTGGCCGAGGGCGCGGCCTCCGATGCCGCCCAGACCTTCGCGGCGATCCTGTCCGAGGACGAGGGCAATGTCGCGGCGCTTTCCGGGCTCGCGCGATCCCATCTCGCGCTCGGCGACACCGAGAAGGCGCGGGCAATTCTCGGACTCGCGCCCAAGGGCAAGGAGACCGACCCCGCGATCCTGGCCGCCCGCGCCCAGATCGAGCTCGCCGAGGCGAGCGCCGATGCCGGCGAGGCGGGCGAGCTCGCGGCGGCGGTGGCGCGCGATCCGTCCGACCACCAGGCCCGTTTCGACCTCGCCCTCGCCCTGATCGCCAAGGGCGACAGCGCCGGCGCGATCGACGCGCTGCTTGAGCTGTTCCGCCGCGATCGCGAGTGGAACGACGGCGCCGCCAAGGCCCAGCTCCTGAAGCTCTTCGACAGCCTGGGGCCGAAAAGCGAGGCGGCGCAGAAAGGTCGCCGCCGCCTCAGCTCGATGATCTTCGCCTGACGGGCCGGAGGGCCGCGCGATGGCCAAGATCTTCAGCCTGGCCGACCTGCCGGACTGCATCCCGATCTTTCCGCTGCCGGGGGCGCTTCTGCTGCCTCGGGCGCGGTTGCCGCTCAACATCTTCGAGCCGCGCTATCTCGCGATGCTCGACGATACGCTGAAGACCAGCCATCGATTGATCGGCATGATCCAGCCCGTGGTCGTGGCCGAGGGCCGGGCGGGCGGACGGCTGCATCAGATCGGCTGCGCCGGGCGGGTGACCGCTCTGCAGGAGACCGAGGACGGGCGCTATCTGATCACGCTCTCGGGGGTCTGCCGCTTCCGGCTCGGCGCGCCGCAGGAAGGCTTCGCGCCCTATCTGAAATCCAGCGTCACCTGGACGGATTTCGAGCGAGATCTCGGACGCGGCGAGGAGGATCCGGACTTCAACCGCAAGGCCTTCCTGAAGGTCCTGGCGCGGTTCTTCGACAGCGCTCAGCTCTCGTCGGACTGGGACAGCCTGAAGGAGGCGGAGCCCGAGCTGCTGATCAACTCGCTCTCGATCCTCTGCCCGTTCGATCCGGAGGAGAAACAGGCTCTGCTGGAGGCCCCGACCCTCGGCAACCGGCGCGAGACGCTGATCACGCTGATGGAGTTCGCGCTGCGGGGCGGCGGCGACGACGGGGCGATGCAATGAGCGCACCGCACGAGCCTGAAACCGAGCCGGCCGAGAAGGCGGCGATGCCGGTCGATCGCCGGCTTCTGGAATCGCTGGTCTGCCCGGTGACCCGCGGCCCTCTGGTCTATGACCCCGCGCGGCAGGAGCTGATCTCCCGCGGGGCGCATCTCGCCTTTCCGATCCATGCGGGCATTCCGGTGATGCTGGTCGACGAGGCCCGCCGGCTGGAGGACTGAGCTCCGCACACCGGAGTCGCACGCGTGCGACTCTGACTAACCCACTGCTTTTAATGCAGAATAAAAATCCCGTTTACCCGATCTTCAGACCGGTTAACGGGATTTCGGCGCCCGGCCTCAATGCCCGGTGCGCGCGCCGACGGCGGCTCCGAAGGCCTGGAACAGCGGCCGGGAGACCGGATCGTTCACCGCGTTCCATTCCGGATGCCACTGCACCGCCATCGCGAAGCCCGGCGCCTCCTCGATCACGATCGCCTCGGGCGTGGTGTCGGGCGCGAAACCCTCGATCACCACCCGGGCGCCCTTGTCGAGGATGCCCTGGCCATGCAGCGAATTCACCATCACCTCGCGCGCGGCGAGGATGCGATGGAACTGGCCGCCCTCCGACAACCGCACCTTGTGGCGCAGCTCGAACTTTTCCTCCAGCGTGCCGTCGGGGGGCATGCGATGATTGATCCGCCCGGGAATCTCGCGGATCTCCGGATGCAGGGTCCCCCCGAACGCGACGTTGAATTCCTGAAACCCACGGCAAATGCCGAAGATCGGGATGCCGCGCGCCACGCATTCGCGGATCAGCGGCAGGGTCACCGCGTCGCGGTCGGGATCGAAGCAGCCATGCTTCTCGGTCGCCTCGTGCCCGTAATGGCTCGGATGCACGTTGGGCCGTCCGCCGGTGAAGACGAAGCCGTCGCAAGCCGAGACCAGATCGGAGATCGCGCCGACCATCGGCAAGGCCGGAACCATCAGCGGG
>JAXMDG010000008.1:65000-168793 GCA_046348955.1 Amaricoccus sp. | reverse complement strand
GTAAAGCGCCGCGGCGACGTCGCGCCAGCGGCGGCGCTCCGCGCGCGGCGCGCGGCGCCGCCACGGCGGCTCAACCGTCTCGTCGCTCCGGGGCGTGGGTTCGGGCGGAGAGGCGCAGCCGCGAGATCGCGGCTGCCCGGAGCGGGCCGTTGCCCGCGAGTCTTTTTTTCTCCCCATCTGTTGATGGGGCCCCTCGGACTGCCCGATAGGGTTTCTGCCTATATGAAATCCTTGAAGAAGCCAGACCGGGGCGGGAGCGCGCCACGGCGACGGGTGGCCTGATCCGGCCGAGCGCCCCCCCCCCAGCGCATGGCTTCGCGAGGTTCGGGACCGACCGATCGGATCGTCCGGCGGTCAGAACTTGAGCGAGGCGCCGGCGCGGATCAGGATGCGATAGAAGGCGACGGTCGAGACGATCGCGAGCACCAAGGCCGCCACCGTGCCCCAATGCGGGTTCTCGAACGGAAGGCCGCCGGTATTCATCCCGAAGACGCCGGCAACCAGCGTGCCCGGCATCAGGAGCGCTGTCATCACCGTCAGGGCGCTCAGGCTGCGGTTCGATTCGTCCGCGAGCTCGGCCGCGATCTCCTCCTGCAGCAGCTTCGCCCGATCGCTGACGCTGCGCACCGCCTGGTCGAGCGCGGCGAGCCGCGCCGCCATGTCGCCGATCGCGGCGCTGCCGGCCGGCGGCACCCGGTCGGCCTCCTCGGCCTCCTCCGCCTCCTCGACCTCCTCGCCGAGCAGCAGCAGCATCGCCGCAACCGGCCGGTGCAGCGCCAGCGCCAGCCGGCGCACCTGCTTGAGCGCCACGCGCTCGTCGAGCGCGCGCGCCGCGAGCAGCCGGTCCTCGACCCGATCGAGGTCCTTCTCGGCCTGGCGCAGCCGGACGATCGCGGCGCGGCTGAAGCCGGCGATGATCCCCGCGAGGACGGCGAAACCCGAGGTAAAGCGCGCGCCCTGGCTGGCGGCGGTGCGCACGGCGTCGATGCCGGCCAGCGGATGGCGCCAGCCGGTCACCAGCAGCCGCTCGCCGACCACGAAGCCGAACTGGCCGATCGAATCCGAGAGCCGCAGGAAATCCAGGCTGTAATCCGGGCAGACCCCGCGGATCTGGGCACCGTCGCGCTCGAAGGCGAGACCCACCTCCTGGCCGGCCAAGAGCTGCGAGGTCACGTCCGAGGGCAGGCTGCAGAAGCTCTGCACCCAGCCGCGCGCCCGCTGGTCGAGCAGGTCGACATGGACCCAAAGCCAGCGATGTTCGGCCCGGGCCGCCGCGATCTCCTCGGCCGGAATGCGCAGCGTCTCGCCCGTCGCGCTGCCCGCGAAGGCCCACAGAAAACCCGGCGCGCTCGCATGCGCGGCCGCTATGTCGGAGGTTTGCTTCATCGGATCCCGCCAGAACTGCGCGGGCGTCCCGGCCCGCCATCGGCCGCGATCATGCGCCAGGCGCCTGGATCGGTCCAGAGCCTCGCCGCAGCGCAGCAGACTATTCAGCCGGGCAGGCCGGCAGCGTCGAGATCGCCGATCAGCCGCGCCCAGAAATCGTCCGTCTGGGCGCCCGACAGCACATAGCGGCCGCCGAGGACATAGGTCGGGACCGCGGTCACCCCGATCCGCCCCGCCTCGGCGATCTCGGCGGCGACCGTGTCGCGATCGGCGCCGCCGGCGAGGAGCTGCGCGATCGCCGCGCCGTCGAGCCCCGCCGCCTCGGCGGCGGCGCGCAGCACGGAAGGGTCGGAAATGTCCTCGCCCTCCTCGAAATAGCGGCGGAAAAGCTCGGCCGCGACCGCGGTCTGCGCGGCGAAGGGCTCGGCCCAATGGATCAGCCGGTGCGCGTCGAGCGTGTTGGGGGCGCGGGTGATGCGGTCGAAGCGGAAACGGATGCCAGCCTCGGCGCCCATCGCCTCGAGCCGGCCATGGATGGCGTCGATCCGGGCGGGATCGGGGAACCGCGCCTGGAGATAGGCCTGCCGGTCGAGACCCTCGGGCGGGATGCCGGGATCGAGCTGGAACGGCCGCCAGCGGATCGCGAAGGGATGGCTCGGACCGAGCACCCGCCCGAGCGTGGCGAGGCCGAGATAGCACCAGGGGCAGACCGGGTCGGAATAGATGTCGAGCCGCGTGCTCATCCCGCCTCCTTCAACGCGCGCCGCATGAGCTTGCCGTTGGCGCTGCGCGGCAGCGCTTCGAGCGCGACGAAGCGGCGCGGACATTTGTAGCGCGCGAGCCGGGCGGCGCAATGCGCGGCAAGCTCGGTCTCGGGCAGCGGCTCGGCGCGCGGGACGTAATAGGCGGCGATGATGCTGACACCGTCGCGCACCGGCTCGGCGATCGCGGCCGCCTCGGCGATGCCGGGATGGGCGAGCAGGGCCGCCTCGACCTCGGCCGGGCTGACCCGGTAGCCGCCGGCATTCATCAGATCGTCGGCGCGGCCGAGATAGGCGATCGCGCCGTCCGGATCCATCGAGGCGCGGTCGCCGGTCAGGAACCATTCGCCGCGGAAGGCGGCCGCCGTCTCGGTGGGCCTGCGCCAGTAGCCGAGCATCAGGCCGGGATCGCGGGACGAGACCGCGAGCAGGCCGGGCGCGCCGCGCGGCACCGGCTCGGTCCCCTCGTCGGGCAGGATCGCGACCCGGCGGCCGGGCTGGGGCCGCCCGACCCGGCCGGGAACCGGCGGGCGCGCCGGCGAGAAGGAGAGGTAGGTCGAGATCTCGGACATGCCGAGGGCCTCGAAGATCGGCCGGCCGGTGCCGGCGGTCCAGTCGCGGGAAACCCAGTCGGGCAGGGCCTCGCCGGCCGACAGCCCGTGGCGCAGCGTGGCGAAGCCCGAGAGGTCGGCGCCGAGCATCTGGCGATAGATCCCCGGCACCGCGGCGAAGATCGTCGCGCCATGGCGGGCGGCGAGCGCCGGCCAGACCGCGCGGTCGGGCGGGCCGGCATAGAGGAGCGCGGTGGCGCCGATCGCCCAGGGGTCGGTCAGGCCGGCCCCGAGCGTGTAGGTCCAGTTGAAGGCGCCGGCATGCAGCACCCGGTCGCCGGGCGTCAGGCCGTACCAGCCGTCCCACATCATCCGTCGCGCCCAGGCGGCGCGCTGGGCAAGGAGCACGCCCTTCGGCCGGCCGCCGGTGCCGGAGGTATAGATCATGAAGGCCGGATCGTCCGGCCGGGTCTCGGCGAAGTCCGCGGGCGGGGCCTCGCGCAGGGCGGCGATCGCGTCGGGCCCGAGGACGGGCGCGCCCGGCGGGTCGGGCAGCGCGAGGCCGGGGCCGCAGCAGATCAGCGCCGGGTCGAGATCGGCGACGAGCACCGCGATCTCGGCCGGCGTCAGGAGCGGCGAGGTCGGGACCGGCACGGCGCCGAGCGCGTTGGCGGCGAAGAAGAGCAGGGGGAAGTCCGAGGTCGCGGAAAGGCGCAGCAGCAGCCGGTCGCCCCGTCCGATGCCGTGGCGCGCGAGGCCGCCGGCGGTGCGCCGGACCGCCTCGATCAGGGCGCCGTAGGTCCAGCTCTCGGCGACGGTGCCGGGAGCGGAGAGGACTTCGAGCGCGATCTTGCCGGGGGTTCGGGCGCCGGCGGCGAAGCTGTGCGCCGCCATGTTGAAGGGCGCGGGGCAGGGGGCGAACGGGCCCTCGTCGAAGAGCGCGGGCGTCATCGCGCCGGTCCGGCCGGGGGCGCCGGCAGCGTCGCGGGGGCGCTCATCGGGCGAGGTCGCGGATGCCGGCATCGAGGCCGGCGAGGGTGAGCGGGACCATGCGGCCGCCGAAGATCTCGGCGATCATCGCGACCGAGGGGGTGAAGTCCCAGGCGCGGCGGGGCAGCGGGTTGATCCAGATCGCGTGGCTCCAGGTCTCGAGCAGGCGGGCGAGCCAGACCGCGCCGGGCTCGGCGTTCCAGTGTTCGTTGGCGCCGCCGGGTTGGGTGATCTCGTAGGGCGACATCGCCGCGTCTCCGACGAAGATGCAGCGATAGTCCGGGCCATAGGTGCGCAGGAGCTCGGCTGTCGGGGTCTGGGCGTCCCAGCGCCGGCGATTGTCGCGCCAGACGCCCTCATAGAGGCAGTTGTGGAAGTAGAAATGCTCGAGATGCTTGAATTCGGCGCGGGCGGCGGAGAACAGCTCCTCGACCAGGCGGATATGGGGGTCCATCGAGCCGCCGACATCGAGGAACAGCAGCACCTTGACCGCGTTGTGCCGCTCGCGCCGGGTGACGAGGTCGAGCCAGCCCTGCCGCGCGGTGGCGCGGATCGTGGCGGGAAGGTCGAGTTCCTCGGCGGCGCCGTCGCGCGCCCAGCGCCGCAGCCGGCGCAGGGCGAGCTTGATGCCGCGGGTGCCGAGCTCGACGCCGTCGTCGAGATTGGCGAAGTCGCGGCGGTCCCAGACCTTGACCGCGCGCTGGTGGCGGCTCTCGTCCTGGCCGATCCGCACGCCCTCGGGATTGTAGCCGCAGGCGCCGAAGGGCGAGGTGCCGGCGGTACCGATCCATTTGGAACCGCCCTCGTGCCGACCCTTCTGTTCGGCGAGCCGGCGGGCCAGCGTCTCCATCAGCGCATCGAACCCGCCGAGGCTCTCGATCGCGGCGCGCTCTTCCGGGGTGAGGAAGCGCTCGGCGAGCTTGCGCAGCCAGTCCTCGGGCAGGGCCGCGGGGGCCGGGCCGGAACCGGCGGCGAGATCGCCGGACAGCAGCCCGCCGAAGACGGCGGCGAACACGCGGTCGAAACGGTCGACATGGCGTTCGTCCTTCACCAGGGCGGCGCGGGCGAGGAAGTAGAAGCCTTCGGGATCGTCGGTGACGACCTCGGCCCGGAGCGCTTCGAGAAAACCGAGATATTCGCGCAGCGAGACCGGGACCCGGGCCCCGCGCAGTTCGGCGAAGAAGCGGGTGAACACCGCCCCCCTCTCGGGCTCAGAACCAGCCGAGGCGGGCGGCGAGGATCCAGGCCGCGAGCGCGATGAGCGCGAAGGCGATGCCATGCGCCGCGCCGTATTGCAGCTGGTCGAGCCGGTCGCCCCCGAGCCTCCGGGCGCGCAGCCAGCCGAGAGCCGCACCGGCGGCAAAGGCGATCGTCAGGAGCATCTCACCCTTGTTCCGCTGTCCTGTTCCGCTGTCCTAACGCCCGCCGCCCGAGATCCGCGAGGCGGTCTGCTGCTGGTCGATCAGCGCGGTAAGCTCGGCCTGCTCGCGGCCGAGCGAGCCATCGCTGTCGCCGAAGCCATAGCGCGCCCAGAGCAGGCTGTCGAGCCGCACCGCCTGAGCCTGCTTCGCGCGGTCGAGCTGGCTCAGCGCCTCGGCCTTGATCGAGAGCAGGCTCGCGACCAGGATCGCGTTCTGATAGGCGATCCCGTCCGGGACATGCAGATCGGCGATCGCGATCGCGTCGCGATATTGGGCGGTGCCGAGAAGCAGCGCGGCCAGATGCACGCCGGCCTGGGCGGTGCGCAGGTCGTGCGGCCCGAGCCGGGTGCGGAACAGCTCGTAGGCCTCCATGAAGTTGGTCGCGGCATAGGACGGATCCTGGCGCAGGCTGAGCCGGCCGAGCGCCAGCAGCGACACGCCGAGCCGGTGATCGACCGGGCGCATGCCGGCGGCGATCTGGGTGGCGAGATCGGCCGCGGCCAGCCGCTCGTCATGCGTCGTTTCCTGGGCCTGCGCCGCCTCGATCGCCTCGGCCCAAGGTCGCGATTCCGGCGCGCGACGCCGGGCCGGCAGCGACCGGCCCTGCGGGTTGGTCCGGGCGAGCAGCTTCGGCAACCGCGCCGCCACCTCCGCCTTGGTCATGCCGCTATGCAGCTCGGGCTGGTAGAGCGTGCGCAGGATCGTCATGTCGAACCGCGTCGCCATGCCGTGGAAATTGTCGTCGTTCCAGATCGAATCCGGCAGCCGGTAGAGATCCATCGCCGGGCCGAGCGCCTGGGTCAGCTCCTCGTTCAGGCAATCGCGGATGTCTTGCGGCGTAGAATCCGGCGGCAGGAAGATCGCGGCGGCCCCGAGCGTCGTCTGCGCCGACCAGCGCGGATGGATCTCGCCCGGGCCGCTGCGGAACCCGTGCCAATCGCGCTCGCCCGGAACGATGAAGCAGGCGGCGGTCGGAAAAACCTTGGCGATCTGCGCCGAGGGCACCGCCTCGATATGGATCTGCGCCGCCGAAGCATCGTCGGTCTGGCTGATATCGACGCCCGCCTCGACCCTGAGCCGGTTCAGGAGCGCCGCGAGATCGGGCTGGTAGGGCGCGAGGCTCGTCGAGCCCATATAGACCCGCACCGGCCCCTCGTAGCGCAGCAGATGCTGCAGCTGCTCGCCATTCTCGAGCTGGAAGGTCAGGTCGAGAAAATCCTGGGCGAGCTCGCGGTTCGAGCGCGCCACCCCCTTGGGCAGCGTCACCGGCGCGAAACGGATGCTCTCGAGCGGCGGGCCGCCCGACGGCATCCCGGCGCAGGCGGCGAGCGCAAGCATCATCAGGCAGGCGAGGAGGGACCGGATCACCCTGCCCTCAGCGCCGGTACTTGATGAAGGGCGTCACGCTGCCGATCCGGTCATAGAGCGCGCGCGCCTGCATATTGAAGCTCTGGGTCAGCCAATAGACGTTCGGCCGCCCGGCCGCGTCGGCGGCGTCATAGACCGCCTCGATCAGCGCCCGCCCGAGGCCACCGCCCCGAATCTCGGGATCGACATAGAGATCCTGCAGGTAGCAGACATCCTCGATCTGCCAGCCGTGGCGGTGAAAGATGAAATGGACCAGTCCGACCGGCCGGTCGCCCCGCAGCGCGAGCAACCCGTGATAGTCGGTCACGTCCGGATCGACCAGCCGAGCAAAGCTGGACCGATAGATGGTATCGGGCAGGTCCGTCTCGTAGAAGGCGAGATAGGCGCGCCAGAGCCGGCGCCATTCCGCCTCGTCCGCCGCCTCGATCCGCCGGATGCCGGTCACGCCCGGCTCACCGGCCAGGCCCGGAGCGTCAGCCCCGCAGCTTGCGGGCGTTCGAACGCGTCTTGACGTGGTAGGGCCGAAGCGCGGCATTGGCGATCGCGAGCGCGTCCCCACCGCGGGCCGCGGCCACCGTCGCGCGTTCCGTCGCGCTGGCGAAGGCGGTGGGCTTTTCCAGCACCATCGCGACCGCCTCGGGGCTCGACATGGTACCGGCCGCCATCTTCATCGTGCGCCGCAAGATAACCTCGCTGGCATGGAGCGACATCTCCGAATAGGATGTCGCAAATTTCATCCATGAATCCATGGCCTTCATGTAGTTTGGAAGCGGAAACATCCCGCGGTCTCCTGTTATGCTGCAATGCACAATGACACGATTCCCCAGGATTGTCACGCGACGATGCTCGATGCACGATCATGTGCGTCGCCCGCGCGCCAGAAAGGCCAGACGTTCGAACAGATGCACGTCCTGCTCGTTCTTGAGCAGCGCGCCGTGGAGACGCGGCAGCGCGCTGGCCGGATCGGCGCGCAGATCCTCAGGCGCCAGATCCTCGGCCAGCAGGAGCTTCAGCCAGTCGAGCACCTCCGAGGTCGAGGGCTTCTTCTTCAGTCCCGGCGTCTCGCGGATCTCGAAGAAGCGGGTCAGCGCGGCGCGCACGAGCGCGGGCTTGATGCCCGGAAAATGCACCGCCACGATCCGGGCCAGCACCGCCTCGTCGGGGAAGCGGATATAGTGGAAGAAGCAGCGGCGCAGGAAGGCGTCGGGCAGCTCCTTCTCGTTGTTCGAGGTGATGATGACGATCGGGCGGCTGGCGGCGCGGATGGTCTCGCCGGTCTCGTAGACGAAGAACTCCATCCGGTCGAGTTCCTGCAGCAGGTCGTTTGGAAACTCGATATCGGCCTTGTCGATCTCGTCGATCAGCAGGACCAGCCGGCCCGGCGCGGTGAAGGCGCGCCAGAGCGGCCCGGGGCGGATATAGTTCGCCACCTCGTGCACGCGCGGGTCGCCAAGCTGGCTGTCGCGCAGCCGCCCGACCGCGTCATACTCGTAGAGCCCCTGGGCGGCGCGGGTGGTCGATTTCACATGCCATTCGACGAGCGGCAGTCCGAGGCTGCCGGCGATCTGCCGGGCGAGCTCGGTCTTGCCGGTGCCGGGCTCGCCCTTGACCAGCAGCGGTCGCTCGAGCGTGATCGCGGCATTGACCGCGACGATCATGTCGGGCGTCGCGACATATTCGTCTGTGCCGCTGAATTTCATCGGATTTTCGGCTCGTTGCCCGGATTTCTGCGGTCACCCTAACAGCCCCCGGCGGTTAAGCAAGCGCGCATATGTTCCGCGTGACAAGCCCCCGGAAACCTTATATCGGGAGGCTGCGAAAACGTTCTGGGCCAGGCTTTAGCGCTGGGGGGACCAGCGGTGAAGCGATCGGCCGACGGAGCCTTGTGAGGTATTAAGTCAATGAAGGCCGAAACCAAGTTTGACGTCGAGTACCTTCCCAGCGAAGACGAACCCTTCATGAATCCGCGGCAGCTCGAATATTTCCGCCGCAAGCTGCTTGCCTGGAAGGCCTCGATCCTGGCGGAGAGCCGCGGCACCATCGAGACGATGCAGGAAGGCACCCGGAACATCCCCGACATCGCCGACCGCGCGAGCGAGGAAACCGACCGGGCGCTGGAGCTGCGCACCCGCGACCGCCAGCGCAAGGTGGTCTCCAAGATCGACGCCGCGCTGCGGCGGATCGAGGATGGCAGCTATGGCTATTGCGAGGAGACGGGCGATCCGATCTCGCTGAAGCGGCTCGATGCCCGCCCGATCGCGACGCTGAGCCTCGAGGCGCAGGAGCGCCACGAGCGCAAGGAGCGGGTTCACCGCGACGATTGACTTGCTGGGCGGGCTCGGCGGATCCGGTTCGCCGAGCCATGGACGTCAGACCGGCTGCATGGCCTTCTTGGCGATCAGGGTTTCCTGGGTCTTGGGGTCGAGGATGCCGGTCTGGTCGAGTGCTTCGGCCTTCTGGAACATCTTGAGCGCGAGTTCGGTCGCCGGGCCGAAGTCGTTGTCGATCGCGACCGGGAAGCCCGCCTTCTGCAGCGCCTCCTGAAGCGCTCCGACGGCATCGCCAACCGAACCGCGGCGCAGCACGATGCTGCCTGTCTGCATGCCGAGCGCTACGCCCTCCATCTCGGCGAGGGCGGCCTTGGCGAGCTTCAGATACTGGCCGCGCTCGGCCAGCCCATTGGTGCCGCCATTGACTCGCCGGGTCACCTGGACCAGGTCATCCTGATCGGCGGGATCGTTGATCGTGCGGTCCTGCCAGTATTCGCAGGCGATGATCAGCGACGTCCTTGGCTCGGCGGCCAGCGTCGGGTTGCCCTCGAGGTCCATGTTCAGGTGCTGGCCCATGCGGCGATAGTTGGCCCGCCCGGTCAGCTGGATCAGCCCGCGCCCCTTGAAGCGCTTGCCATCGCCGGGCTTGAAATTGCCGAGATCGTCGCGCCCCTCATAGGCCGCGCCCGAGGCGAATTCTTCGGTTGTGCGGAAGCCGGCGCATTCGTGCGTGACCTGCCCCATGAAATGCGCGATCCGGAGCTTGGTATTGATCGAATAGCGGTCGAGCGTCGCGGCCAGCACCGGCCCGATCGCGCCGACGATCGCGGCCTGGGCCGCCGCCTTGTCGCCGGTGAAGTGCGGCGCCACCTTCATGATGAAATTGCCGTCGATGGGATACATCCCCGTCCTCCGTCGCTCCAATGTAACAGCGGGACCGATGCCGCGCCGCGTAGGCGCGATCCGGGCGGTCATGACAATGCCAACTTGTCGTCGAATGCGGATTTAGTTTGGCGCTCAAATGGGCGCCGGATTTTGATCGGAAAATACTACGACCGAAGGCCGCAACTGTCAATCAAGGCTGCAAGCAGGACGCGATTCAGCTGGTGACGGCGGGGCCGCAGGCCAGCGGCGTGTCGCTGACATTGGTCATCAGCTGCAGCATCGGCGTGTCCTGGCCGTCCTGGGTCTCGATGATCAGGATCTTGTCGCCGAGCCGGGCATGGCGGAAGCAGGCGGTGCCCTGCCCGTCCCAATGGAAGCAATAGAGCGGGGCGTGATAGTCCCAGGTGCCCTGCAGGCAGCTGCCGTCATTGATCTGCAGCGTCACCTGGTTGCTGCCGGGCGTGTAGTGCTCCATCGCCCAGAACTCGCCGTTGATCTTGTAGGTGAGGGTCCGGCCGCTCGCCATCGACCGCCATTCCTCGACCGGGATGTTCTTTGCGCCGGCGATGCCGCTGGCGCTCTGGTCCTGCGCCGCGGCGGACAGGGCGGGGGGCAGCACGGCGGCCAACAGCAGGGCTGCGGCGAGGGTCAGGGGGCGCATGGTCTCTCCCGGGGTCGGACGGCGCTCGGACCATAGCCGCTCGCCCAGGACGTCGCCAGTCCGCCCGGCCCCGGCCCGGGCCGGGGCCGCTTCACAAGTTCGGGGTGCGCGCAGGACCAGCAAGCATCGTTCAACATTTCGGTTGAACAAAGGACAGGCGGGGCGTACATTCAGCCACATGGTTGAATTAGAATCGCCCCAGCTCAATGCCATCTTCCACGCGCTCGGCGATGCGACGCGGCGGCGGATGATCCGTGACCTCGCCAACGGGGACCGTACCGTCGGCGAGCTCGCCCAGCCCTTCGCGATGTCGCTCGCCGCGGCCTCGAAACATATCAAGGTGCTGGAATCCGCCGGCCTGATCCGCCGTGAAATCCGCTGGCGGACCCATGTCTGCCGCCTGGAGCCCGGACCGCTCGCCAAAGCGCATGACTGGCTCGCCTTCTACGAGCGGTTCTGGACCGACCGGCTCGACGAGCTCGACCGGCTCCTGCGCGAGGAGGACGCCGCCAGACCCGAACCCGAACCCGAAGCCCCGACCAACGCCAAGACCATCACCCCGACCGGAGAGGACACATGACCGAGATGACCGCAATCGACGCCCATGGCGTGTTGATCGAACCCGCGACGCTCAAGATCGAGCGCCTGCTGCCCGGCCCGATCGAACGGGTCTGGGCCTACCTGACCGAAAGCGACAAGCGCCGCCGCTGGCTCGCCGCGGGCG
The DNA here is from genome assembly GCA_046348955.1 of Amaricoccus sp. Lineage (GTDB taxonomy): Bacteria > Pseudomonadota > Alphaproteobacteria > Rhodobacterales > Rhodobacteraceae > Amaricoccus. Next base: position 157,776 of record JAXMDG010000008.1, on the reverse strand, counting down.
AGATGACGCTCGCGGTCGGTGCCCCGTTCGACTTCATCTGGCGCAACGACGAGCTGACCGACCCGCCCGGCGAGCGGCCCGAGGGCATGTCGGTCGAGCACCGGATGGCGAGCCGGATCACCGAGCTCGACCCACCGCGGCGGCTCGCCTTCGCCTGGGCCGATAGCGGCGACGTGTCGATCGAGCTGGCGCCCAGGGGCGAGCGCGTGCTGCTGACGCTGATCCATCGCCGCCTGCCGCAGCGCTCGGCGCTGCTCTCGGTCAGCGCGGGCTGGCATGGCCATCTCGACATCCTGGCCGCCCGGCTCGCCGGGACCGAACCCGAACCGATCTGGGATGCCTGGCGGCGCCTGCGCGCCGAATACGACCGGCGCCTGCCCGCCTGACCCGGAGCCGCCCGCCCGCTCGGTCGGGCGGGCGCGCGCCCTGGCCGAGCGCCCGCCGCCCGCGGCGCCGCGACGATCCGCAGGGGAGGCGGGCGCTTGCAACCCGCCGCCGTTCTGGTCATCATGCCGCGCGAACGACGGCCCATCGCAGGGCCATCGCACTGCTGATTCCGGTCTCTCGCCATCAACCGGACACGGGCTGATCGGAGACAATGAAGCGGATCCTGCCTTGGCTGGCCTTTGTCACGATTGGCCTGATCGGCTTGGCGAGCGCCTGGCTGGTCTGGTCGGCGGACCAGCGCAACCGCCTGGTGCGCTTCAGCGCGCTGGCCGAGGAAAGCGTCGGCCGGGTGCAGGACCAGGTCGGCCGCCACATGCTGTTGATCCAGGCGACCGCGGCGATGTTCGAATCGCAGCGCGACTGGATCCGCCCCGACGAGTTCCGCGCCTATTTCAACCATCTCGATCTCGTCCAGCGCAGCCCCGGCAGCGTCGGGCTCGGCTATGCGGTCTTCGCCCGGCCGACCGAGCGCGAGGCGCTGGAACGCGCCTACATGGTCAACAACAACGCGCCGCTGCAGATCTGGCCCACGCCCGACGGCGCGCCCGACCATGGCCCCGACCTCGATCCGGGCGGTGACTTCCTCGCCGTCGCCGTGCTCTTTGAATCGGTGGAGCCGGGTCAGAGCGTGACCAGCGGCTTCGACGCCTATTCCGACCCCGTGCGCCGCGCCGCGATCGACGCCGCGATCGCGGCGGGCCAGCCGCGCGCGACCGGTACGCTGGCGCTCGTCAACGATCCGAGCAAGGCGCGCCAGAGCTTCCTGATCTATGCCCCGGTCTATGCCTCGACCTTCGGCATTCCCGCCCGCGGGGGCGCGCCGCGATTGCCGACCGGCTTCGTGGTCGGCGCCTTCCGGATGCCCGACCTCCTGAACGCGGCGCTCGACGTGACGCCGCGCGCGCCGGTCAATGTCACGGTCAGCAAGACCGACGATCCCGACGCCGCCTCGTTCCTTTACGGCGACCTGCCCGATCCGAGCTTCGACGACGGCTATACCGCCCGGCATCAGATCGACGTGGCCGGACAGGGCTGGACCATCGTGGTGCGGCCGACCGCCGGCTTCCGCCCGCCCTCGGTCGGCCTGCTGGCGCCGGTGCTCGGCCTTGTCTCGCTGCTGCTCGCGGGGGCCGCCGCCCTCCTGCTCCGGGCGCAGCAGCGCGAGCATGACTCGGCGGCGGCGCTGGCCGACAGCACCCAGCGCAATCTCGCCGAGAAGGAGCTGCTGCTCCAGGAGATGAAGCATCGCATCAAGAACGCGATCGCCCGGATCCTCGCGATGGCGCGCCAGACCGCCGCCCATGCCGACAGCCTGGAGAGCTTCACCCAATCCTTCACCCAGCGCCTGCAGGCCATGGCGAACGCGCAGGACGTCCTGACCCGCTCGAAATGGCAGCGCGCCGATCTGGGCGAACTGATCGGCAAGGAGCTGACCCAGGTCTTCGGACCGGATTTTGATGCGAGCGGGCTGAACGGCCCGGCGGTCGAGCTCGACGAACGCACCACCCAGGCGCTCGGCCTCACCTTTCACGAGCTTGCGACCAACACGCTGAAATATGCCGGGGCCGAGCCGCAGGTCGATGTCTCCTGGTCGGCCGACGGGCACAGCCTGCGCATCGACTGGTGCGAGACCGGCGCGGGCGGTGTGACGCAACCGGTCCAGACCGGCTTCGGCACCCGGCTGATCGAGGCCAACGTACGACACGAGCTCGGCGGCCGGATCGAGCGCGACTTTCGCCCGACCGGCCTGCGGGTCGTGCTCACGGTTCCGCTGCCCGTCCTCCGCTCCGCCTGACAGCGGACCCGGCCTTTTGGGAACCCCGGCGCCGCTGCCGCGTTTGCCGCGCGCCCCGGCGATCGGCCCCGGCCCGGATGGTCCGGGCGGGCGGCGCCTGCAAAGGATGGTCTCATGGCTGGATTGCTCAAGGACAAGGGTCGCGACATCGTGGCGGATCTGCCCGACACCGACGAGATCCGCGCGGAGATCGCGCGGCTGCGGGGCGAGGTGGAGGCGCTGCTCGGCAAGGCCGCGACCGACGGCGCCAGCGGGCTGCGCCGCCTCCATGGCGAGGCGTCGGGCCGGCTCTCGCATCTGCTCGACGATGGCGAGGCGCGCTTCGCCGATGCCCGGCGGGGAATGGGACGCGAGTTGCGCCAGGCGGAACGCCGCGCGGCGGCCGTGGTGCGCGAGCGTCCGGTCGAGACCGTCGCGGTGGCGCTCGGTCTCGGAATCGTGCTGGCGCTGCTGTTGCGCCGGTGACCCTGCGCCCGGGGCCGTGCTGGCGGGGCCGGCCGTCCGGCGGCGCGGGCCGGCGACGCGTTTGGGCCGGCCTCTATCGCGGCCGGCTGGCCCGTTCGAGAAATCCCAGATAGAGCCGCTCCTCGGGCCGCAAGCGCGCCTGACCCTCGGCCGGCGCGCGGTCGAGACGCTCGCGCCGCTCGGCGGGCGCGAGATCGGCGAGCGCCAGAACCTGGGGATCGACATGCGCGACCCCGGTCGCCGTCGTCGCCGGGGCGAGGCTGCGGGCCGCTGCCTCGGCCATCGCCCTGACCTCGAGCCGGTCCCCGGCCGCGGCGGCGACCGCGAAGGCGGCCGTCGAGGCGGTCCAGACCATCAGCGAGCGCGCCGAGAGCGCTTCCTGCCCACCCGCCTCCGCGAGATAGCGGTCGAGCCGCCGGCGCGCAGCCGCGTCGAGCCCCGCGCCCTCGGCCCGCAGGCCGCGCAGCAGCTCGCCGCGCCGGGCCTGGCGCTGCGGGGTCGCGGCATCGGCGCAGGCGGGTCGGCAATCGAGCAAGGCGGCGCGCGTGGCGAGCGCATAGCGCTCGTCGTCGGTTCGGCGCTCCAGGTCGCGGTCGATGCGCGCCCGCAAAGCGGCCAGCCCCCGGCCGACCGGCAGCAGCCGGGTCAGCCCCGCCTCGACGCGCCAGTCGCGCCAGCCGGGATGATAGCGATAGCGTTTGCGCCCGAGCGGATCGCGGGCTGCGGCCTGCAGGTGGCCGTTCGGCAGCGGACAGATCCAGACATCGGCGTACGAGCCCGGAATGCCCAGCGCGACGATGCGCGCCCGTTCGTCCGCCCCGGTCACCGGCCGCGCGTCGGGGCCGACATAGGCGAAGCCGCCGCCCACCGGCTGGCGCGTGATCCCCGGCATCCGCTCGTTGACCAGCACAAGACCGGGCGCAATATCCATGGGCAGGAGGTCGCTGGGGACGGCGTCGAGCATGGCGGGTCTCTCGCAGATGATCGGCAGGTCGCCCTCGGAGCGGGCCCGCCATCTGTCCCGCCGATTCCTATCTCATTGGTTAAGCCGCGCGGGACAGAGGCGACGGGATGCGCCTCCCTCTCGGCACGTCGCCCGGAACCGATTGAATTTCCTGCGTTTTAGCAATCTCTTCCCCAGAAGCCCGCGCGAACGGATCCGCGCTCGCGGCGAAGGCCAGAGGGTGGGGACGGTGCCGGACCGGGGTCGGCCGATTCGGTATCCGGGGGGGTCAGCCTTCGCGCAGGCGGATCACCACGTCGATCCGGCTCAGCACCGCGCCTTCGGGCAGGAGCGGCGGGCCGATCAGGCGGACGGCGTCGTTCGGCGCGTCGGTCAGCCGCCCATCCGCCTCCCAGTAGTAATGCGGATGATCGTCGACCCTTGTGTCGAAATAGGACCGGGTGCCGTCGACCGTCACCTCATGCATCAGGCCTGCCTCGCAGAAGGCGCGCAGCGTGTTGTAGACGGTGGCGAGCGAAACCGGCGCATCGAGCGTCCGCGCCGCCTCGTGCAGGCTCTCGGCGGTGACATGGCGGTTACAGCCGTCGCCGACCAGCAACTCGGCCAGGGCGAGCCGCTGCCGCGTCGGACGCAGGCCTGCGCCGGTCAGCCACTCCGCCGCCCGCTGCCTCGCCTCCCGCCGATCGGGTTGTCTCCCGGCCTGCATCGCTTCGCCCCCGGAAAAAAACGGCCTACCACATTCTGCGGCATAACCAAATCCATCAGGAATTTCCAGTCCGATCTCCGGTGGGGATCGGGAGCGGCTCGCCTCGCTGTCCGTTCTGTCCTTGCACCTCCCGCGCGACGGGTGCTAGAGGTCGCCCGATCCGCCCGAGCGGGTGCGACTGGAGCTACGCAACACCAACATGACCGATCGGCCGAGCAGCATCGACCACGAGGGCCTGCTGTCCTGCGCGCGGGGCGAGATGTTCGGCCCGGGCAATCCCCAGCTTCCGGCTCCGCCGATGCTGATGTTCGACCGGATCACCGCGATCTCCGACGATGGCGGGCCTGACGGCAAGGGCCATGTCGTGGCCGAATTCGACATCCGCCCGGACCTCTGGTTCTTTGCCTGCCATTTCATCGGGGATCCCGTGATGCCGGGCTGCCTCGGGCTCGACGCGCTGTGGCAGCTCACCGGCTTCAATCTCGGCTGGCGCGGCATGCAGGGACGCGGCCGAGCGCTTGGCGTCGGCGAGGTGAAGTTCACCGGCATGGTCACGCCCAAGGTTCGCCTTGTCGAATATACCGTGAATTTCACCCGAGTGCTCGACCGCAAGCTCAAGCTCGGAATCGCCAATGGCGAGATGCGCGCCGATGGCGAAGTGATCTACACCACCACCGACATGAAGGTCGGACTGTTTCAGGACTGAGATAAGGGGACGCCCATGCGCCGTGTCGTCATTACCGGACTCGGCATCGTTTCCTCGATCGGAAATAATGCCGAGGAAGTCGCAGCCTCGCTCAAGGCGGGCCGGTCCGGCATCGTCTTCGCTCCTGACTATGCCGAGCACGGCTTCCGCTGCCAGGTCCATGGCAAGCCCGAGATCGACATTGCCGCGCATGTCGACAAGCGCCAGCTGCGCTTCATGGGCGACGGCGCGGCCTGGAACTATATCGCGATGGACCAGGCCATCGCCGATTCCGGCCTCGAGCCCACCGACGTCTCGAACGAGCGGACCGGGCTCATCATGGGTTCGGGCGGCCCCTCGACCAAGAACCTGTTCGAGGCGCATCGCATCGTGATCGAAAAGGGCAGCCCCAAACGCATGGGCCCCTTCATGGTCACCCGCGGCATGTCCTCGACCAATTCGGCCTGCCTCGCGACGCCCTTCAAGATCAAGGGCATCAACTACTCGATCACCTCGGCCTGCTCGACTTCGGCGCACTGCATCGGCAATGGCGTCGAGCAGATCCAGTTCGGCAAGCAGGATATCGTCTTTGCCGGCGGCGGCGAGGAACTCGACTGGACCCTGTCGTGTTTGTTCGACGCGATGGGTGCCATGAGCTCGAAATACAACGATACGCCGCAGACCGCCTCGCGCGCCTTCGACGCGACGCGCGACGGGTTCGTGATCGCCGGCGGCGGCGGTGTCGTCGTGCTCGAGGAGCTCGAGCATGCGCTGGCCCGCGGCGCGAAGATCTATGCCGAAGTCACCGGCTATGGCGCGACCTCGGACGGCTACGACATGGTCGCGCCCTCCGGCGAGGGCGGCGAGCGCTCGATGAAGCTGGCGCTCTCGACGATCGGCAACCGCGGCGTGCAATATATCAACGCGCACGGCACCTCGACGCCGGCGGGCGATGTCACCGAGGTCGAGGCGATCCGCCGCGTCTTCGGCAAGGGCGCCGTCCCGAAGATCTCCTCGACCAAGTCGCTGACCGGCCATTCGCTCGGCGCGACCGGGGTGCAGGAGGCGATCTACTGCCTGCTGATGCTGCGCGACGATTTCATCACCGCCTCGGCCAACATCACCTCGCTCGACCCCGCGATCTCGCCGGACGAGATCGCCCTGACGCGGATCGACGATGCCGGGCTCGACACCGTGCTGTCGAACAGCTTCGGCTTCGGCGGTACCAACGCCACCCTCGCCTTGAGCCGATTCCATGGCTGAACGGGGGTTGATGGCGGGCAAGCGCGCGCTGATCCTCGGCGTCGCCAACGACCATTCGATCGCCTGGGGCATCGCCAAGACGCTGGCCGCCCACGGCGCCGAGCTCGCCTTCACCTATCAGGGTGCAGGCTTCGGCCGGCGCGTCACACCGCTCGCCGAGTCGGTCGGGGCGAAACACGTGCTGCCCGCCGATGTGCAGGACGAAGCCTCGCTCGATGCCGCCTTCGCCGAGCTCGCCGCCAGCTGGGGCCGGCTCGACGTGCTGGTCCATGCCATCGCCTATTCCGACAAGGCCGAGCTCGACGGGCGGTTCCTCGATACGAGCCGCGCGAACTTCCTGAACTCGCTCGACATCTCGTGCTACAGCCTGGTCGACCTGACCCGCCGCGCCGTGCCGCTGATGCGCGAGGGCGGCTCGATCATCACGCTGACCTATCTCGGCGCCCAGCGCGTGACGCCGAACTACAACGTGATGGGCGTGGCCAAGGCGGCGCTCGAAAGCGCGGTGCGCTATCTCGCCAACGATCTCGGGCCGCAGGGGATCCGGGTCAACGCGATCAGCCCCGGCCCGATGCGCACGCTGGCGGGCGCCGCGATCGCCGGCGCGCGCAAGGTCTATCACGCGACCGAGCGCAACGCGCCGCTCCGCGCCAACGCGACGCTGGAGGCCGTGGGCGGCACCGCGCTCTATCTCGCCTCCGATCTCGGCGCCTGCACCACGGGCGAGGTGATCTTCGTGGATGGCGGCTTCCATGCGACCGGCATGGCGCAGCCCGAAAACCTGTGACCGACGGGCCCATCCGGGCCGTGGTCTTCGACGCCTATGGCACGCTCTTCGACGTGACCTCGGCCGCGCGGCGTGTCGCGCGCGAACCGGGCCGCGGCGGCTTTGCCCGGGTCTGGCCCACCGTCGCGGCCGACTGGCGGCGCAAACAGCTCGAATATAGCTGGCTCCGGGCGATCGCCGGCGCGCATGCCGACTTCTGGACCGTGACCCAGGACGGCCTCGACTGGGCGCTCGAGGCCGCCGGACTCGCCGAGCATGACCTGCGCGACCGCCTGCTGGCGCTCTACTGGGATCTCGAGGCCTTCCCCGAGGTCGCCGGCATGCTCGATCGGCTGCGCCGGCCTGGCCTTCCGCTCGCCATTCTCTCGAACGGCACGCCGGACATGCTCGCGGCCGCCGTCCGCAGCGCCGGGCTCGGCGGGGCGTTCGACGCCCTGCTCTCGGTCGAGAGCACCGGTATCTTCAAGCCGGCCCGCGCGGTCTATGACCTTGTGGGTGCGCGGTTCGGCACAGAGGCGGCGCAGGTGCTCTTCGTGTCGTCGAACGGCTGGGACGCCGCCGGAGCGGCCTGCTATGGTTTCCGCACCGTCTGGATCAACCGCGACCGCCTGCCGATGGACCGTCTGCCCTGGCGCCCCGAGCGCGTTCTGAACGACCTCGATGGCATCCCCGACCTGCTGGAGGCCCGCTGATGCGCTTTACCACCTCGGATGGCCTGTCGCTGTCCTATACCGACCAGGGGACCGGCCTGCCGCTGCTTTGCCTGCCGGGCCTCACCCGGGATTCCCGGGATTTCGACGAGCTCGCCGCGGCGATCGCCGGCCGGCACCGGGTGATCGCCCTGACCGCGCGCGGCCGCGGCGCCTCCGACCGCGATCCGACCTTCGCCAACTACAATGTCGCCATCGAGGCGCGCGACGCGGTCGAGCTGCTCGACCATCTCGGCCTGCCGCAGGCGACGATCATCGGAACCTCGCGCGGCGGGCTCCTCGCCATGCTGATCGCGGCGACCCTGCCGCAGCGGCTCTCGGGCGTGTTGCTCAACGATATCGGCCCGGTGATCGCGCCCGAGGGGCTGGCGCGCATCATGACCTATCTCGGCATCGCGCCGCGCGCGCGGACCTATGCCGAGGCGGTGCAGGCGCTCAAGGTCACGATGGGGCGGGAATTTCCGGGCCTGTCGGACGAGAAATGGCTGACCTGCGCCCAGCGCTGGTTCGATCACGGGCCCGAGGGGCTGGAGCTCAACTATGACCCGAAGCTCCGCGACGCGGTCGAGGCCGGGGTACAGCCGGCCGCCGACATGTGGCCGCTGTTCGACGCGCTGGCGGGGAAGCCGGTCGCGGTGGTGCGCGGCGCCAATTCCGACCTTCTGAGCCGCGAGACGGTCGCGGCGATGCAGGCGCGCCGGCCCGACCTGATCGTGGCCGAGGTCCCCGATCGCGGCCATGTGCCGTTCCTCGACGAGCCGGAGGCTCTGACCGCGCTCGCCGCCTTGATGACCCGGGTCGCGTTGTGACCGACATCGCGGCGATCCGCGACGCCGCCCGGCGCGCGCGCGGCCATATCCGCCGGACGCCGCTGCTGCAGGACGCCGCGATCGACCGGATCGCCGGGCGCCGGGTCTGGATCAAGGCCGAATGCCTGCAGGTGACGGGCTCGTTCAAGGCGCGCGGCGGCTGGGCCGCGGTCTCGGCACTCGGCACCGAGGCGCGGGCGCGGGGCGTCATCGCCTATTCCTCCGGCAACCATGCCCAGGGCGTCGCCCGTGCGGCGGCCGAGCTCGGCGTGCCGGCCCTGGTGCTGATGCCGAGCGATGCCGCGCGGGTGAAGATCGCGCGGGTCCGGGGCTTCGGCGCCGAGGTCCTGCTCTATGACCGCGCGACCGAGGACCGCGATGCGCTTGGCGCCGCGCTCGCGGTCGAGCGCGGGCTGACGCTGATCCCGCCCTATGACGACGACGAGGTGATCGCCGGCCAGGGGACGACGGGGCTCGAGATCGCCGAACAGGCGGCCGACCAGGGCATCGCCGGCGGGGACGTGCTGGTCTGCACCGGCGGCGGCGGGCTCGCGACCGGCATCGCGCTGGCGCTCGCCGCCGTCGCGCCCGGCTTTCGGGTCCGCACCGCCGAGCCCGAGGGCTTCGACGACGTCGCCCGCTCGCTGGCCGCGGGCGAGCGGCTGGCCAATGCCGCGCCGACCGGCTCGATCTGCGACGCGATCCTGACCCCGCGCCCGGGTGCCATGACCTTTCCCGTGCTGCAGCGGCTCGCCGGGCCCGGCCTCGCGGTCAGCGACGAGGAGGCCTTGCGCGCCGTCGCCCTCGCCTTCTCGCATCTGCGCATCGTGCTCGAGCCCGGCGGCGCGGTTTCGCTCGCCGCCGCCCTGTTCCGGCGCGACGCGATCGAAGGCGATGCGGTGATCGTGGTCGGGTCCGGCGGCAATGTCGATCCCGCCCTCTTCGCCGACACGATCACCCGCTTCGCCTGACCGCTCGGCGGCTTTCCAGGCCGGCCGCGACCGGCTAAGCACGGCGGATCATGCAGGGATGGAAGCGCAAGCTCGTCTATGTCACCGCCTTCGAGGGTCTCGCGATCCTGCTCAGCATGCTCGGCTTCATGCTGGCCTCCGATGCCGGGCCGGCGCTGTCCGGCGGGCTTTCGGTCCTCGCCTCGGCGGTCGCGATGGTCTGGAACCTCGCCTACAACGCCGCTTTCGAGGCCTGGGAGCGCGGCCAGGCCCAGCGCGGACGGCCCTTCGGGCGGCGGATCCTGCATGCGCTCGGCTTCGAGCTGGGCCTTGCCGCGGTCCTGGTGCCGGTCTTCGCCGCGCTGCTCGGGCTCTCGCTTGTCGAGGCCTTCCTGCTCGATGGCGGCATGATGCTGTTCTTTCTCGGCTACACGTTCCTGTTCAATCTCGGGTTCGACCGGCTGTTCGGCTTGCCCGCCTCTGCGGCCTGATCCCGTCGCCCCCTCGCTGCGACGCTTCCGTAAAGCGCCGCGGCGACGTCGCGCCAGGCGGTGCCGCTCCGCGCGCGGCGCGCTGCACCGTTGCGGCGGCTCAGCCGTCTCGTCGCTCCGGGGCGGCGGTTCGGGGGGAGAGGCGCAGCCGCGAGATCGCGGATTTCTGCCTCTATGAAATCCTTCAAGAAGCCAGACGGAGCCGGGTAAGCGGAGCCGGAGAACGGCCGGCTTGCGACATCGCGTTCACCAAGATTGCGATTGGGTGAATCGATTCTGGATTATCGTTCTATATCAATATCATGATCCGTGTCGCACGCGTGCGACGCGGGTCATTGCGCGGCATCGGGGTCGAAGCCTGCCTCGCGCATCAGACGGTTCGACTCGGTCTCGACCACCGTTTCCAGCTGCTTCATGAAGCCCTGGATCGGCAGGCCGGGCGGGATCGGATCGAGGAATTCGAGCACCGCGACCCCCGGCCGGCGATAACGGCTGCGCCGCGACCAGAAGACGCCGACATTGGTGGCGGCGGGCACGCAGGTCTTGCCCAGCCGTTCGTAGAGCACCCCCGCCCCGACCTTGTAGGGCAGCTTCGCTCCCGGCAGAACCCGCGTCCCCTGCGGATAGATCACCAGCTGGTTCGAACCCTCGGTCCCCTGCTCGACATGGCTCACCATCTCCTTCATCGCCGCCGAGCGCCGGCCGCGATCGACGGGGGTCGAGCCGATCCGGAGCGCGTAGAGCCCGAGGATCGGCGCCCAGCGCAGCTGCTTCTTCATGATGAACCGCGCCCGCGGCAGGCAATGCGACAGGATCATGATGTCGAGGAACGACTGGTGCTTGGCGCCGACGATCACGTCGCCCTCCGGGACCCGCCCCCGCACCTCGACCCGGAGCCCGCAGACCACCCGCAGCAGCCAGAAGATCGCGGCGCAATAGGCCTTGATCACCCGATAGGCGCCGTCGACCGACCAGATCGCCAGCGGAGCGCCGAGGATGCCCATCACCGCCATCAGCGCATACATCAGCAGATCGAAGATCAGCGATCGGATCAGCAGCATCGGCCTCAGCTCCAGCGCCGCAGGATACGCCGAGTCGCCCGGCGGGTCGCGAGCCAGGCGGTGAGGCCCGCCACCGGCGGCACGAGCAGCGGCAACAGCCAGTGCCAACCCTGCAATCCGACCCCGACCAGGAAGAAGCCCTGCTCCGAGGCCGACGGCAGCGCCGCGAGCAGCGCCAGCCCCGCCGCAGTGCCGATCGCGGCGCCGCCCAGGGTGCGCAGCGTCAGGCGCCGGGTAAAGGCCCGGGCGATGAACCGGTCATGCGCCCCGATCAGCCGCAGGGTCTGGATCACCGACCCGTTCGCCACCACCGCGGCATGCGCCGCGAGCCCCAGCACGGTGCCGAGCGCGAGCAGCGCGAGCCCGAGGCAGGCGAGCGCGAAGATCCGCAGCCGTTCCGCCGTCACCACGAGCGGCTGGCGCCAGGCGGAATGGTCGTCGAAGACCGCGCCCGGCGCCTCCGCCGACAGGCGCAGCCCGAGGCTGTCCCGGTTCAGCCGGTCCCGGTCGACCGTGACCTCGATCATCAGCGGCAGGGGCAGGCTCTCGACCGCGAAGGTCGGGCCGAGCCAGGGCTCGAGCAGCGCCTTCTGCTCCTCCAGCGTCACCACCCGCACGGAGACGATGCCCGGCGTCGTCTTCAGCACATTGAGCGCCGCGCGCGCCTGGGCCTCGACCTGATCCTGCGGCGCGATGATCTGCAGCGTCGCGTCGCGCGCGAGCTCGCTCTGCCAGGAGCCGGCCAGCCGGCCGGAAGCGAGCGCGAGCGCGAGCGCGAGGACCGCGAAGAACGCCATCACGGCGGCGAGAAACCCAACCGACAGCGCCGACTGCGCCCCCGGCGGCACCACGCGGTCGGAGGGCCGCCCGACCAGCAGATCGCGCAAGATCCCCGGCATCAGAGATCCGCCCCCGCGAACTGCACCCGCCCCTTGGTCAGCCGCAGCACCCGCGCCTGGACCCGCGCCTTGGCCGCCCGGATGAGGTTCAGGTCGTGGGTCGCGATCAGCACGGTCTTGCCCATCCGATTGAGCTCGATCAGCAGGGTCAGCAGCCGCACCGCCATGTCCCAGTCGACATTGCCGGTCGGCTCGTCGGCCAGGATCACCTCGGGGCTCAGGATCACCGCGCGCGCCACCGCCGCGCGCTGGCGCTCGCCCCCCGAGAGCTGCGCGGGCAGGGAATCGACCCGCTCGGTCAGATCGACCCATTCGAGCAGCGCGCGCAGATCCTCCATTCGCTCGCGCGTGTCGATGCCATTCACCAGCAGCGGCAGCGCGATATTGTCGATCAGCGACAGATGGTCGAGGAACTGGCCGTCCTGGTGCACCACCCCGACCGAGCGGCGCAGATCGGCGATCCCGTCGCGATCCTCCGGCGCGATCGTGCGGCCGAAATACCGCACGCTGCCGCTGGTCGGCGCGAGATCGAGATAACACAGCCGCAGGAAAGTGGTCTTGCCCGCGCCCGACGGCCCGACCAGGAACTGGAACGATCCGGGCGCGAGCGTCAGCGTCATGTCGTGCAGCACGGCGTTCCCGCCATAGCTGAAGCCCGCATTCTCGAATTCGATCACGGGGGGCTTCCTCCGCTGCCAGACGCGCGACTTATAGCGCGGCCCGCCGCGGGCGCAACGGCAGGACGATCACGGGATATCGCGCGACCAATCGGCGACGGGCCGAGGCTCTGTCAGTCGTCGTCGTTGGCCATCGCCGCCGCCGCCGCAGCCGCCGCGGCGGCCGCCTGGGCATGCTGCTCGCCGCGTGGCGGGCGGCCGATCACCTCGCGCAGCTCGTCGAGCTCGATGAAATTGTCGCACTGCCGGCGCAGCTCGTCGGCGATCATCGGCGGCGAAGAGCGGATCGTCGAGACCACCGACACCCGCACACCCTGCCGCTGCAGCGATTCAACCAGCGGCCGGAAGTCGCCGTCGCCGGAAAACAGCACGATATGGTCGACATGCGGCGCCATTTCCATCGCATCGACCGCGAGGTCGATATCCATGTTGCCCTTGACCTTGCGCCGGCCCATCGAATCCGTGAATTCCTTGGCCGGCTTCGTCACCATGGCAAAGCCGTTATAGTTCAGCCAATCGACCAACGGCCGGATCGGCGAGTATTCCTCGTTCTCCAGCAGCGCCGTATAGTAAAATGCCCGGAGCAGCTTGCCGCGACGCATGAATTCGGTACGCAGTAGTTTGTAATCTATGTCGAATCCAAGAGCACGCGCGGCCGCATACAGATTTGCGCCGTCGATAAAAAGCGCGAGGCGCTCGTCACGATAGAACATGCCCAATTGTCTCCTTTGGGGAACAGGCCATGGAGTTGGGACCTGCAAATCCGCATGTCGGCGGGTCCTCCGGCGCTTATATTCCCGCCGGCAGGACAGCGAAAGGCCAATCCGGCCGTTTGTGACGAAGGCTATGCGAAAATAATGCTACTAATCGGACTAGGGGCCAACCTGCCTTCGCCGGTGGGCGCCCCGCTCGACACTCTCGAGGCGGCGCTGACCGCGCTCGAGGCGCGCGGTATCGTCGTCGTCGCCCGCAGTGCCTGGTTCCGCTCGCCGGCCTGGCCGCCCGGAGCGGGGCCGGATTTCATCAATGGCGCGGCTTCGCTCGCGACCGAGCTTGCCCCCGCGGCGCTGCTTGGCGCGCTGCATGCGGTCGAGCACGATCTCGGCCGACGGCGCGACCGGCGATGGGAAGCGCGGGCCTGCGATCTCGACCTGCTGGCCGTGGATGGGCTGGTGCTGCCCGACGCCGCGACGCTCCAGGCCTGGATCGCGCTGCCGCCGGGCGAGGCGGCGACGCGCGCCCCGGCGGAGGTGCTCCTGCCGCATCCCCGCCTGCAGGATCGCGGCTTCGTGCTGGCGCCCCTGGCAGAGATCGCGCCCGACTGGCGCCATCCCCTGCTCGGGCGGACGGTGGCGGAGATGCTGGCCGCGCTGCCGCCCGCGTCGCTGCAGGGGGTGGAGCGCCTCTGAGAGCGACCGGGCGGCTTCACCCTTGCCTTTGGCCGACGTCCGTACTACCTACACGGCCTTCTGTGTCCTGAGGCGTATCCGGAGGCATGCATGGCCCGCGTAACCGTTGAAGATTGCGTCGACAAGGTGCCGAACCGGTTCGAGCTTGTGATGCTCGCCGCGCACCGCGCCCGCGCACTCGCCGCCGGCGTGCCTCTGACCGTCGAGCGCGACAACGACAAGAATCCGGTGGTCGCGCTCCGCGAGATCGCCGAGGAGACGATGACCGCGGATCAGCTGCGCGATTCCGCCATCGAGAGCTTCCAGCGCCATATCGAGGTGGACGAGCCCGAGGAAGACGTCATGACCCTGCTCGTCGGCAACGACGCGCCGGTCGAGGACGACATGTCCGAGGAGCGGCTGCTGCGCGCGCTCATGGAAGCCCAGGGCGAAAACTGAGCCGGGCACTCGCCCCCGAGCCAGATGCCGCCCCGGTCAAGCCGGGGCGGGCTGGAATCATTCCCGTGAAGACCCTGACGGACGTGGTCCGCGCCTACAATCCGAAGTCGGATTGCGCGCTGATCGCCGAGGCGTACGACTATGGCCGGACGATGCATGCCGGCCAGCTCCGCACCAGCGGCGAGCCCTATTTCATGCATCCGACCGCCGTCGCCATGCTGCTCGCCGAGCAGCGGCTCGACGATGCCACGATCATCACCGCGCTCCTGCACGACACGATCGAGGATACCGGCTCGACCTATGACGAGATCGCCCGCCGCTTCGGCGAGGAAGTGGCGCAGCTCGTCGACGGGGTGACCAAGCTCACCAATCTCGAACTCAGCTCGGTCGAGAACGCCCAGGCCGAGAATTTCCGCAAGCTCCTGATGGCGATGTCCAAGGATCTGCGGGTGCTGCTGGTCAAGCTCGCCGACCGGCTGCACAACATGCGCACGATCAAGCATCTCGCGCCGGAGAAGCAGCAGCGCAAGGCGCGCGAGACCATGGATATCTTCGCGCCGCTCGCCGGGCGGATGGGCATGCAATGGATGCGCGACGAGCTCGAGGACATCTCGTTTCGCGTGCTGAACCCCGAAGCGCGCAAGTCGATCATCCGCCGCTTCGTGATGCTGCGCAACGAAAGCGGCGATCTCATCCCCAAGATCACCGAGGATATCCGCCAGGCGCTGGCCCAGGCCCGCGTCGAGGCCCAGGTCTTCGGCCGCGAGAAGAAGCCCTACTCCGTCTGGCGCAAGATGGAGGAGAAGAAGGAGGGTTTCTCGCGCCTCTCCGACATTTACGGGTTCCGTATCCTGACCGGCTCGGTCGCCGATTGCTATACCGCGCTCGGCGCGGTGCATCAGCGCTGGGCCGCGGTGCCCGGCCGCTTCAAGGACTATATCAGCCAGCCGAAATCGAACGGCTACCGCTCGATCCACACCACTGTCTCGGGCCGCGACGGCAAGCGCGTCGAGGTGCAGATCCGCACCTCCGAGATGCATGCGGTCGCCGAGACCGGCGTCGCCGCCCACTGGTCCTACAAGGACGGCGAGCGCTTCGAGAATCCGTTCGCCGTCGACCCGTTCCAGTGGCTGCGCTCGATCACCGAGCGCTTCGAGAATTCCGAGGATCCGAGCGATTTTCTCGAGCATGTGAAGCTCGAGATGTTCCAGGATCAGGTCTTCTGCTTCACTCCCAAGGGCGAGGTGATCAAGCTGCCGCGCGGCGCCACCCCGATCGACTTCGCCTATGCGATCCATACCCGGATCGGCGACAGCTGCGTCGGCGCCAAGGTCGACGGTCAGCGCGTGCCGCTCTGGACCAAGCTCCGGAACGGCCAGCAGGTCACGATCATCCGCGCCGAAGGCCAGCGCCCGCAGCCCTCCTGGGAGGACATGGTGGTCACCGGCCGCGCCAAGGCGGCGATCCGGCGCTCGCTCCGCGGCGAGCAGCGCGCCACCCAGGTCCGGCTCGGGCGCGAGATCGCGCGGGTCAGCCTCGAGAGGGTCGGCAAGAAGGCGACCGACAAGGCGCTCGAAACCGCCGCCCGGCGGCTCGGGCTCGACGAGGCCGAGGACCTGCTCGAACGGCTCGGCTCGGCCGAGACGACCGGCAAGGAGCTGGTCGCGGCGCTCTATCCCGAATTGCTGCGCGAGGCCGCCCTGCCGCGCGGCAAGGATCTCACCGCGCCGGTGGTGATCGGCCTCGGCTCCGGCCAGGAGGCGCGCCCCGCCCCCTGCTGCAACCCGATCCCGGGCGAGCGCATCGTCGGCATCGCCGAGCGCGGCAAGGGGGTGATGATCCATGCGATCGACTGCGCCACCCTCGGCGCCTTCGAGGACGCGCCCGACCGCTGGATCGACCTCCGCTGGGCCGAGGGCCATGCCCATGCCGTCCATACCGTGCGCCTCGAAGTCGTGCTCGCCAACGATGCCGGCGTGCTCGGCCGGATCTGCACCCTGATCGGCGAGCACCGGGCCAATATCACCAACATCGTGTTCGCCGACAGGAAACCCGACTTTTACCGGATCCTGATTGATGCGGAGGTGCGTGATATGGAACATCTGACCCATATCCTGACGGCGATCGACGCCGATTCGGACGTGGCGCAGGTTGGGCGGTATCGCGCGGCCGCGGTTTCGGGCACGACGACCGGCGGCGGGTGAAGCGAAATAGGCGGGGACCGACCCGAGGGTCGCGAGGCAATCCGGGCTCATGGTCTTCAAGCGACGCAACAAGCCGCCCCTGCTCACTCGCATCCGCGAGGCGTTCTACCCGCGCCGCGGCTGGCGGCGCGGCATCGAATATCTCGGCCATCGGGTCCGCCGCCTGCCCGACACGCCGCACAAGATCGCGATCGGCTTCGCGGCCGGGGTCTTCGTCTCCTTCACGCCGCTCTTCGGGCTGCATATCGTCCTCGGCGCCGCCCTCGCCTGGCTGGTGCGCGGCAATATCGTCGCGAGCCTGATCGGCACCCTCGCCGGCAATCCGGTCACCACCCCCTTCATCGCCGCGATTTCCCTCGCGCTCGGGCGCCGCATCCTCGGCCACGGGGTCACCGGCCGGGATTTCGGCCGGATCGCCGAGGCGTTCAGCCAGGCCGCGCAGGGCCTCTGGCAAAGCGCCATCAGCCTCGTGGGCTTCGGCCATCCGCAATGGGGCAAGCTCGACCTCTTCCTCTATGACATGGTCTGGCCCTATTTCGTCGGCGGCCTGCTGCCCGGACTGATCGCGGCGATCGCGAGCTACTACCTCACCCGGCCGCTGATCGCCGCCTACCAGATGCGCCGCCGCGCCCGGATGCTCGAACGCGCCAAGGCCCGGCTCGAGGCGCAGGAGACGCTGGTTGGCACCCGCCCGGCCCAACCCTATAACGTGGGCGAAACCGGCAAGGAGGGGGGCGGCGCATGAGCCAGGCGACGGCCAAGCGGCTGCGACTCGGGGTGAATATCGACCATGTGGCGACGGTCCGGAACGCGCGCGGCGCGCCCTTCCCCGATCCGCTGCGCGCCGCAAGACTGGCCGCGCAGGCCGGCGCCGACGGGATCACCGCCCATCTGCGCGAGGATCGCCGGCATATCACCGACGCCGACATCACCGCGCTCGCCACCCATATCGACCTCCCGCTCAATCTCGAGATGGCCACCACGCCCGAGATGCAGGCGATCGCGCTGCGCCATCGCCCGCATGCGGTCTGCCTCGTCCCCGAAAAGCGCGAGGAACGCACCACCGAGGGCGGCCTGGACGTGCTGCGCGACGAGGCCGGGCTCGCCGCCTTCGTCGCGCCGCTCCGCGCGGCCGGGGCGCGGGTCTCGATCTTCATCGGCGCCGACCGCGCCCAGATCGCCGCCGCGCACCGGATCGGCGCGCCGGTGATCGAGCTCCATACCGGCGGCTACTACGAGGCCGACATCGCCGGCGACACCGCCGGCCGCGCCGAGGAGCTGGCCCGCCTGACCGCGATGGCGGCCTTCGCCACCGATCTCGGGCTCGAGGTTCATGCCGGCCATGGGCTCACCTATGACAATGTCGGCCCGATCGCCGCGATCCCCCAGATCGTCGAGCTCAATATCGGCCATTTCCTGATCGGCGAGGCGATCTTCGTCGGGCTCGAAGCCGCGATCCGCACCATGCGCGCGGCGATGGACGCGGCCCGTCCCGGCGGCGCGCATGCTTGACGCCGCGCGGAGCGCGCTCCTCCTCATCGACCTGCAGCCCCGGCTGATGGCGGCGATCGACGGCGGCCCGGCGGTCATCGCCAATGCCGTGCGCCTCTCGCGCGCGGCCGACCGCCTCGACGTGCCGACGCTCTTCACCGAGCAGAATCCGCGCGGCCTCGGCCCGACCGTCGCCGATCTCGCGCCCCCGCCCGAGCGCGTGCTCGCCAAGATGGAGTTCGACGCCTCGGCCGATCCGGCGATCGCGGCCCGGCTCGACGCGCTCTCGGGCCGCACGCTGATCCTCGCCGGCTGCGAGGCGCATGTCTGCGTGCTCCAGACCGCGCTCGCGCTGCTGGCGCGCGGACATCCGGTGGCCATGGTCGCCGACGCCGTCGGCTCGCGCACCTCTGCCAACCACCGCGCCGGCCTCGACCGCGCCGCCCGCCACGGCGCCGAGATCGTGACGACCGAGATGGTCCTGTTCGAATGGCTCGGCACCGCCGCCCACCCCGCCTTCCGCGACCTGATGGCCTTGGTGAAGTGAGCCGCAAGGACGGTTCGGATCCAGGCTCATGCGCCATAGAGCCGGCCCAAACCGCTTTGCGCCACATCCGGTCATTTGGACGTCACCGCCCCTTCCATGGACTTGGCCTTACGGAAGGACGAAGTTCAGGAACAGCAGTCGCGTTGCCCACAGTCCCCATAGAAATGCGCCGAGTGCCGACAACCACACGACCATCGCGAGGACGTTTAGTATCTTACCGAGAGGCTCTCCAAACCGCCAGTATCCGGCAGTCGAGAAGACCGATTGAATGAGGAAACTCAAGCCACTGACGAGGCCCGCGAGGGCTACTCCCCCTGTGAACAGCGCGAGCGGCCAAGCGAATTTGGCGAGCATGGGTGACCTGATTTGGGCCAGATGCCCGAGGAAGGCTAGGATAGCAACGGCGGCGGCACCGTTCATGGTGAACATCGTACGGTTTGCGGATTGCGCGGTGGATATCACGCTCTCGAACATCCGCGCGGCAGAATCATGCTTGGCGGCGAGATCGGCCTTGTGAGCCTCAAGGTGAAGCTGCCAGAGACGATCAAGCTCAGCGAGTCGCTCCGGCGTCAACTCCGGCTCCCCGCTTCCCTGGTCGGTGATGGCCTTTTCGAGCGAGTCTATGTAAGCTAGAAAACCGTCAATGTTGACGGTTTCAATACCCTGAGACTTCGCCTCCGTCATTGTGTGCCGCAGAGCCGCAGCGAAGCCTCTGTAGTCCATACACCCGCTCCATGCCCAAGGGGGAGGAGACTGGACTCTCGCCACAATTGAAGCAAGGCAATCGCGGGTCTGGCGGAGTTCGGAGAAAGTGCAATGAAGGAGCGAATGACGGCTCCGGGCCGAAAACGACCGAGCCAGCCGGCATTTGCGAGCCACACACCGCTAGTCGGCTAGACCCGGCTCGTCGAGCAGGTGGCGGCCGGCGCGGTCCTCGACCTCGACGATCCAGAGATCGGGGTCATAGCGGCGTTGGCGGGCCAGGGCCGCGTCGACCTCCGCCTCCGGTCCCTCGGCGAGCTTGGTCCAGGACCGGCGGCCCTCGGCATTCCAGGCGCGGGTGAAGGCGGTGGCGCGGCCGTCGAGCGTGCTGAGCTTGACCGCCACCGCGCCCGCCGTCGCATCGCCCCGCGCCACCACGAAGGCCGGGATCCCGGCTTGCGCCAACCGGGCGCGATAGGCCGCCACCCAGAAATCCGCCGTCAGCCGGGTCATCCGCCCAGCCTCGTGGTGGCGCGCGCTCCGTTTAACCTTGGTGGAAATCGGGTTAACAAGATTCACAAAGCCTAGCAAATACAACTAGTTAGCTCGAGTCGCACGCGTGCGACATCGTGCGACTCCTCGCGGATCATGCCTCGCCGTCCCGGAAATCGAGGCCCATCTCGGCGAAGCGGTCGGCTTCTTCGAGCCAGTTCGGCCGGACCTTGACGGTCAGGAACAGATGGACGTCGCGGCCGAGAAAGGCCTTGATCTCCTCGCGGGCCGCCTTGCCGATCGCCTTGATCGTCTCGCCCCGCGGCCCGAGCGTGATGCCCTTGTGGCCATTGCGGGCGACATAGATCACCTGGTCGATCCGGACCGAGCCGTCCTTGCGCTCCTCCCAGCCCTCGGTCTCGACGGTCAGCTCGTAGGGCAGTTCCTGGTGCAGCCGCAGGGTCAGCTTTTCCCGGGTGGTCTCGGCGGCGATCAGGCGCAGGGGCAGGTCGGCGATCTGGTCCTCGGGATAGAGCCAGGGCCCCTCCGGCACCTGCTCGGCCAGCCAGCCTTTCAGATCGTCGGTCCCATGCCCCCTCTCGGCCGAGATCATGAAGGTCGCCGCGAAGTCCCGCAGCCCGTTCATCTCGGCGCTGAGCGCAAGCAGCCGCTCGGCCGGGACCCGGTCGATCTTGTTGATCACGAGCGCGAGCCGCGCATCGGGGGCGAGCTGCTGGCCCAGCGCCTCGAGGATCGCCCGCACCCCGTCGGTCGGGCCGCGATGGGCCTCGATGAGCAGCAGGGTGATATCCGCATCGGCCGCCCCGCCCCAGGCCGCCTTGACCATCGCCCGGTCGAGCCGGCGCCGCGGGCGGAACAGGCCGGGCGTATCGACGAAAATCAGCTGGGCGGCCCCTTCCAGCGCAATCCCCCGGATGCGCGCGCGCGTGGTCTGGACCTTGTGCGTGACGATCGAGACCTTGGCCCCGACCAGGCGGTTCAGCAGCGTGGACTTGCCGGCATTGGGCTCACCGATCAGGGCGACGATGCCGCAGCGGGTCTGGATCGGGTCGGTGGTCATGGCGCATCCTTCAGTCGGGCCAGCAGCGTCTCGGCGGCGCGCTGCTGGGCGGCGCGCTTGGAGGAGGCGCTCGCCTCGGCGCTCGATCCGTCCTCGAGCCGGACCTCGACCGAGAAGACCGGGGCATGGTCCGGGCCGGCGCGGTCGAGATCGGCGTAGGAAGGCAGCTTCATGCCGCGAGCCTGCGCCCATTCCTGAAGGGCGGTCTTGGCATCCGCCCCCTGGGCGCGCGCCTCCGCGATGCGTGGCCCCCAATGCCGCAGCACGATGGCGCGGGCGGTCTCGAAACCGGCATCGAGATAGACCGCGGCGATCACCGCCTCCATCGCATCCCCGAGAAGCGCGGTCTTGCGCCGGCCGCCCGACAGCATCTCCGAGCGGCCCATGCGCAGCGCCGCCCCGAGATCGAGCGCCGTCGCCACCTCGGCGCAGGCTTCCTTGCGGACGAGCGCATTGAGCCGCGGGGCGAGCCGCCCCTCATCGGCCTCCGGATCCTGGGCGAGCAGCGCCTCGGCGATGACGAGCCCGAGCACCCGGTCGCCAAGAAATTCGAGGCGCTGGTTGTCGCGGTCGCCCATCATCGAGGGATGGGTCATCGCCTCGATCAGCAAGTCGGGGCGGGCGAAATCGTGGCCGAGCCGCCCGGCGACCTCGGCCATGGCCCGGCTGAGCTTCACTCGACCGCCTTGAAGAACCGGTCGGGTCGCCAGGTCCAGAAGGCAAACATCGACGGCCCGCCGGAGGAGAAGATGATCCGGTCGGCGCGGCCGATCAGGTTCTCGAACGGCACGAAGCCGACGCCGCCGGCCGAGCGCGGGAAGCGGCTGTCCATCGAATTGTCGCGATTGTCGCCCATGAAGAAGAACTCGCCCGCGGGCACGGTGAAGACCTGGGTATTGTCGCCGCTGCCGTCCGGGAAGATGTCGAGCACCGCGTGGCTGACCCCGTTCGGCAGGGTCTCGATCGCCTGTTCGGCGGTGCAGTCGCCGCCCGGCGCCACCGGGCGGTTCTGGCAGAGCGGCGGGTTGCCCATCGGGCCCTGCGGCTCGTTCACCTCGTGGAAGGTGCCGTCGGGGACCTGCGGCACCGGCTGGCCATTGATCTGGAGCTTGCCGTCGATCACCTGGACCGTGTCGCCCGGCAGGCCGATCAGCCGTTTGATATAGTCGGTGCCGTTGGTCGGGTGGCGGAACACCACGACATCGCCGCGCTTGGGCTCGCGCCCGAGGATGCGCCCCTCGATGGGGCAGAGGCCGAACGGGCAGGAATACCGCGAATAGCCATAGGCCATCTTGTTGACGAACAGGAAATCGCCGATCAGCAGGGTCGGCTTCATCGAGCCGGACGGGATCCAGAAGGGCTGGAAGAACAGGGTCCGGATCACGCCGGCGAGCAGCAGCGCATAGACGATCGTCTTGACGAGCTCGAGAAAGCCGCCCTTGGTCTCGGTCTTGGTCGCCATGTCGCCTGCCTGTCGGCCTCCCGCCTCGCGAGTCCGCCTTGTCGCCCCTCCCCCCCGGCCTGTCAAGGCAGCGGCCTGGGGGCGGCTCGATCACGCCGGATCACGAACCCGCCGCGAGCGGACGCGCCTCCAGAAGCACGAAGGCCTGGGCCCAAGGATGGTCGTCGGTCAGGGTGAGATGCAGGACCGGCCGGTGACCGGGGGGCGAGAGCTCCGCTGCCCGCCTGGCCGCCCAGCCGGTCAGAACCAGGGTCGGCTGGCCGGAGGCGAGATTGATGACGCCCATGTCCTTCCAGACGATGCCCATCCGCAGGCCGGTGCCGAGCGCCTTGGAGCAGGCCTCCTTGGCGGCCCAGCGCTTGGCATAGGTGCCCGCGGGGTTGGCGCGGTGATCGGCCTTGGCCCGCTCGGCCTCGGTGAAGACCCGGTCGAGGAAGCGGTCGCCGAACCGGGCGATGGTCCGCTCGATGCGCTCGATATTGCAGAGGTCGGTGCCGATGCCGAGGATCATGTGCCGCCGCCGTGCCGCCAGGGGAAAGTCGGTCGCACTCCTATCAGGCTGGGCGGGCTTGTCCATCCGGACGGGCGCGGTCCCCCTTCAGGTTCCGGCCGGATCCGGCTAGCCTCGCGCGATGGAATGGCGCGACGAAGGCATCCTGGTCTCGGTCCGGCGGCATGGCGAAAGCGCCGCGATCGTCGAGATCTTCACCGCCCGCCACGGAAGGCATGCCGGGCTGGTGCGGGGCGGGGCCGGGCGGCGCATGGCCCCGCTGCTGCAGCCTGGCGCGGAGCTCAGCCTCGACTGGTCGGCGCGCCTCGAGGAACATATCGGCAGCTTCCGGGTCGACCCGATCCGGCCGCATGGCGCGCTGCTGCTCGACGATGCGCCGGCGCTGGCGGCCCTCGGGTCGGTGACGGCGCTGATCGGGGTGGCGCTGCCGGAGCGCGCCGCCCATCCCGCCCTCTATGCCGCGAGCCGGACCCTGATCGCCGCGCTGGGGCGGGAGGCGGGGTGGCGGCAACTCTATGCGCTCTGGGAGCTGCAGCTGCTCGGCGAGCTCGGCTTCGGGCTCGATCTCGGCCGCTGCGCCGCGACGGGGAGCCGGGAGGATCTCGTCTTCGTCTCGCCGCGCTCGGGCTGCGCGGTCAGCGGGGAGGCGGGCGCGCCCTGGGCGGACCGGCTGCTGCCGCTGCCGGCCTTCCTGCGGGACCCCGAGGCCGGGCCCGCCTCGCCCGACGACCTCGCCGCCGCCCTGGCCCTGACCGGCTTTTTCCTGGAGGCCCGGCTCGCCCCCACCCTGCCGCGGGAGGCGCTGCCCGCGGCCCGCGGCCGGGCGGTCGAGGCCATGCTGCGGGCCGCAACCAAGCCGTGAAAGCGTGCGAAAGCCCGGAGTCGCACGCGTGCAACTCTAACTAACACCCTGATATTACAAAGAAATCAAAATCCTGTTTACCCGATCTCCATGAAGGTTAATCGGGCTCGGCAGGGTGCGAAGCCGCTTGACCCTCGAGATCGGAGGACCAGCGACCACGCCAATATGCGAAAGGAAGGTCAGGCGGGGCCGACGCTCCGGCCCGCTGCTCTCAGCTCGCCTGCAGCCAGGGGGCGCGGGTGGCGTAGGCATCCTCGAACGTCTCGATCGCGTCCGCCTTTTCCATGGTCAGGCCGATATCGTCGAGCCCGTTCAGCAGGCAATGCCGGCGGAACTCGTCGAGCTCGAAGCCGATCTGACCGCCATCCGGCCCGGTGATCGTCAGAGTCTCGAGATCGACCGAAACGACGGCATTGGCGCCGCGCTCGGCATCGTCCATCAGCAGATCGACCTGGTCCTGCGGCAGCACGATCGGCAGGATGCCGTTCTTGAAGCAGTTGTTGTAGAAGATGTCGGCGAAGGACGGCGCGATCACGCAGCGGATCCCGAAATCGAGCAGCGCCCAGGGCGCATGCTCGCGGCTAGACCCGCAGCCGAAATTCTCGCCCGCGACGAGGATCCTGGCCTGCCGGTAGGCGGGCTTGTTCAGCACGAAGTCGGGCAGCTCGTTGCCCTCGGCGTCGTAACGCATCTCGTCGAACAGGTTCTTGCCGAGGCCGGTGCGCGCGATCGTCTTGAGGAACTGCTTGGGGATGATCATGTCGGTATCGACATTCATCATCGGCAGCGGCGCCGCGACGCCGGTCAGCTTGGTGAACTTGTCCATCGGGCACCCTCCTGCGCAACGGACCCGGATTAATCCGCGTCACGGCCGGGATCAAGCGCATCCTCCGGCCCGCCCTGGTCCGGGTCGGGCAGGTGCCGCGCCATCCAGGCCCCGAGCGGATACATGAGCAGCCAGGAGAGGAAGGCCATGCCGGGATTGATCAGCCCGAGCGGCAGCGAGCCCAGCATGAACAGGACGGGCGTGCCCGACAGGATCAGCGCGCGGCGAAGGCCCCGCTCCGACATCGGCCGGCGCAGATGCCCGTGCCGGGCCGCCCGGTGGATCATCACGGTCTCGAGCCCGCTGATCGCGGCCATCGACACCGCGAACAGCATGAAGGAGGCGGGATTGGCCTGGTAGTCGCTGATCAGCGAGACCGGAAAGGGCGAGAAGGCGACGATCGACAGATAGACGAGGTTGATCGCCATCAGCCGCTGGTCGAGGCTGCGCAGGCTGGCGAAGAATTCGTGATGCGCCATCCAGTAGCGCCCGAGCACCACGAAGCCGAGGAAGAAGCCGAAGATCTGCGGCCCGGTGGCGCTGATCGCCGCGAGCATCTCGCCCGGGGTGCGCAGCGCCGCGCCCTCCGGCAGATGCAGCTCGACCACGAGCAGGGTCATGGCGATGGCATAGATCGCGTCCGAAAAGAACGAGACCCGGTCGAATTCGAGCCCGGCGCTCTCGCGGACATAGAGGCCGGGCGGGTAGACCTCACCCGGCATCAGGCGAGGTGCCGGTCGAGGAAGGCCGCGATCTCGCCGAAGGCCTCCGCGGTTTCGGGCACGAAGGGTTCGAGGAACTGGGCATGGCTCTGGCCCTCGAAGACCTGCAACGCCGCCGTCACGCCGGCCCGGCGCAGCCCGCGATGCACCCGCACCGCGTCGCTCAGCAGCAGGTCGCGGGTGCCCGAGGTGACGATCGCCGGCGGCAGGCCCGCGAGATCGCCGAGGAGCGGCGAGATCAGCGGGTCGCGCATGTCGTGTCCCGCCGCATAGAGGGTCGCGGCGCCGCCCAGCCAGCCGCTGTTCGAGACGAGGACATTGTCGACGAACGCGTTCGCCTGCAGGCTGTCGCCGTCGCCGGTCAGGTCGGCCCAGGGGCTGCCGGTCGCGATCGCGCCGGGCAGCGGCAGTCCCTCGGCCTTCAGCCGCAGCATGAGCGCGAGGGTCATGCCCCCGCCGGCCGAGCTGCCGAACACCGCCATCGCCTTCGGATCCCGCTCCGCGACCAGCGCGCGCCAGACCGCCACGGCATCGTCCAGGCCGGCGGGAAACGGATGGTCGGGCGGCATGCGGTAATCGACCGAGATCACCTCGAAGCCGGCATAGCCCGCCATCATCATCCCTTCGCCGGCTCCGGCCTCGCCCGGGAACAGCACGTAGCCGCCGCCATGCAGATGCATCAGCAACCGCCCGGATCGCGGCGGCGAGGCGGGCGCGATGCGGAAGACCGGCACGCCGGCGATCCGGTCGGGCACGGCCTCGATCCCCATCCGCGCCTTGATGCGCGCGATGTCGGGGGCCGCGATCTCGACGCTCGCCGCCGCCATCGCCCGCCAGCCCGCCGCATCGGTCGGGATCGTGTCCCAGCCGACCGGCAGCGGCCGCGCGATCACCGCCTGGAGCTCGGGGCTGACCGTGTCGGGAACCGGCAGGAGCCGGGCCGGGACCGCGCGGCCCGTGCCCTCGGCCTGCACCGGCAGCCCCGCCGCCAGCGCCACGCCCGCGACCAGGGGCGAGGCCATCGCCGTCCGCCGCGTCACCTCGCCATCCGCCATCTCTTTGCCTCGCCGCCCGCTGCGCGGCCACCAGTAGCACAGCGCCGCCGGCTGGTTAACCAGGGCTTAACGCCACCGGGCGATAGCTCGACGCCGTGATCCGCGCATGGCTCCTTTCGCTTCTGCTGGCAACCGCCGGCCTGCCGGCCGCGGCCCTGGGGCTGCGCGTCGCGACCTATGACGTCGATCTCGGCCGCGACGGGCCGGGCCTGTTGCTGCACGAGCTCGGCCAGGAACCGAAGCCGCCGCTCGCCACCGTGCTCGCGGTGATCAAGGCGGCGCGGCCCGATCTGCTGCTGCTGTGCGACTTCGACCACGATCTGCGCGGCCAGGCCCTCGCGGCCTTTGCGGCGCGGCTGCGCGAGGGGCCGGACGGGATCGATTATGCCTATTCCTATGACGGGCCGGTCAATGCCGGGGTCGATTCCGGGCTCGATCTCGACGGCGACGGCAAGCGGCTCGGCTGGGACGATGCGCTGGCCTGGGGACGCTTCCCGGGCAATGGCGGCATGGCGCTCCTGTCGCGCTATCCGGTCGACCTCGACGCGGCGCGGAGCTTCCGCCGGCTGCGCTGGGAGGATCTGCCCGGGGCCGAGCTGCCGACGCGCGCCGATGGCAGCCCGTTCCCGAGCGCCGAGGGGCGGGCGCTGCTGCCGCTATCCTCGCGCAGCCACTGGGACGTGCCGGTGCTGCTGCCGGACGGCAGGGGCCTGCATCTGCTCGCCGCCTATCCGACGCCCCCGCTCTATGACGGGCCGGAAAAGGCCAATGCGCGGCGCAACAATGACGAGATCGCCTTCTGGTCGCTCTATCTCGGCGGCACGCCCTTCGCCGACGACCAGGGCCGGAGCGCGGCCGGGCCGGACGCGCCGGTCGTGGTGCTCGGCGATCTCAATGCCGATCCGGGGACCGGCCGGCGGGGGGGCGCGCTCGGCCGCCTGCTCGCCGATCCGCGGTTGCAGGATCCGGGCGGCGGGCCGACGGCGCGGTTCCGGGGCAAGAAGGGGCCGCGCGACCTCCGGCTCGATTATGTGCTGCCCTCGCGCGACCTGACGGTGACGGGCAGCGGCGTCTTCTGGCCCGAGGAGGGCGAGCCGCTGGCCGAGGCGGTGGCGGCCGGTCCGGCGCACCGGCTGGTCTGGGTCGATCTCGACCTGCCTTGACCGCATGCCAAGGCGGCGCTAGCGGAAGCGCACAGAACGACAGAACGGGGTGCCCCAGCATGGCCAATCCGACGCTCCTGCTCCTGCCCGGCGACGGGATCGGCCCCGAGGTGATGGCCGAGGTCCGCAAGGTCATCGCCTGGTTCGGCGCCCATGGCCTGCCCTTCGAGGTCGAGGAGGATCTGGTCGGCGGCTGCGCCTATGACGCGCATGGGGCCGCGATCAGCGACGCGACCATGGAGAGGGCACTGGCCGCCGATGCCGTGCTGCTCGCCGCGGTCGGGGGGCCGAAATGGGACAAGGTGCCCTATGAGGTGCGTCCCGAGGCGGGGCTGCTGCGCCTGCGCAAGGACCTGGAGCTGTTCGCGAATCTCCGGCCGGCCAAATGCTTCGACGCGCTGGCGGATTTCTCGTCGCTGAAGCGCGAGCTGGTCGAGGGGCTCGACATCCTCATCGTGCGCGAGCTGACCGGCGGGGTCTATTTCGGCGAGCCGAAGACCATCACCGATCTCGGCAACGGCCAGAAGCGGGCGATCGACACGCAGGTCTACGACACGTTCGAGATCGAGCGGATCGCCGCCGTCGCCTTCGAGCTGGCCCGGGTTCGGGACAAGCGCGTCTGCTCGATGGAGAAGCGCAACGTGATGAAATCGGGCGTGCTGTGGCATGACGTGGTCGAGGCGACCCATGCCGCGCGCTTCGCGGATGTCGAGCTCAGCCACATGCTGGCGGATGCCGGCGGCATGCAGCTGGTCCGCCGGCCGAAGCAGTTCGACGTGATCGTGACCGACAACCTGTTCGGCGACATGCTGTCGGACGTTGCGGCGATGCTGACGGGCAGCCTCGGCATGCTGCCCTCGGCCTCGCTCGGGGCGCCCGATCCGAAGACCGGGCGGCGGCGCGCGATGTATGAGCCGGTCCATGGCTCGGCGCCCGACATTGCCGGCCGGGGGCTCGCCAATCCGATCGCCTGCATCCTCTCCTTCGCGATGGCGCTGCGCTATTCCTTCGCGGCGGGCGACGCGGCGGATCAGCTCGAGGCGGCGGTCGAGGCCGTGCTCGCCGACGGGCTGCGCACCGCCGATCTGGTTGGCGACAGCGGCATCGCCCCGGTCTCGACCTCCGAAATGGGCGACGCCATCGTCGCGGCCCTCGACGCCGGCTGAAGGCGTCGCCGCCCGGCCTTCCCCATCCGGCGTCTGCGAGGCCTGCCTCCAAGACAGGGCTTATGGGTCCTGCTGAAGCAGCGCGTCTCGGGAGGCCATGATCGACGCGAAACCGAGCGGACCGGCGAGCTCCAGGCCGAGCCATTTCAAGAAATGGAAATAGCTCAAATGCGGTGTCACGCGGCGCAGATGGGTAGGGTCGTAGTGGAAGGGGAGGCAGGCGACGAGTCCGCCAATGATGAAGGCGGCAAGCAACACCTTCCATTGCGGAAGCCTGCGCTGCGCGGATGGCAGCGGCTGCACGGGCTGAAGGCCCGAAGGGGTGTCGGCCAGCCAGCGGGCCGGATCGAACCGTGCCGAGCCGAGACAAAGCGCTGAGATACCCACGGTCAGGAACGGAACCACACCCTGCGTCAGCGCGAGCGCGACGCCGTGGGGAACCTCGCAAAGATCCGGGAATCCGTGGAACCGCAAGGCCGCGATGCCGAACTCCCGGTCGATGAGACCGTCGAGGGAGGGCCAGCACGCGTTCGGGAGCTTCCACCAGACCACCGAAAGGAAGACCGAGACCACAGCCGTTGCCAGCCCAATTCGGAGCGGCGGCACATAGGATCGCACGGGAAGGGTAAGCGGGCCGATCCGAACCTTTCGGCTCCACGGGCAGCGATTGAGATCGGCGGCGATTCCGAGGGCGACGAGCAGCCCGGCCAGAGGCCCGTGAAGGCCATGCGTCCAGCCGGCGAGGACGGCCGTGAGTGTCACGAACGTGTGCGGGACGAGGACGCCCGTCTCCGCCGGAATGCTTTGATCGGACATGGGTCCCCCCCCTCTCGAAGCCGGTTCGAGAGGGTCGCGAGGCAATCTTGCCAAACCGTTTCATCGCGCGCGCGGGGAGGCGGCAATCTGCTGTTGCAGTCTTTCGAGCCTGTGCGTATGGCGGCCGGGTGCATCCAGGCAAGCGGTTCGGGACCCCCGGCATGATCGTCGCAGCCAACACGCGTCGGAACCATGGCCACTGACGGCTCCGACGCCCCGGTCCGCGCGCCCGCGAACTTGCGCGGCGCGCTCTATTCGCTGCTCGCCTACGGGATCTATTCCGCGCATGACGTGGTGGTGAAGCTGCTCGGCGCGACCTATTCGCCGTTCCAGATCGTGTTCTTCACCATGCTGTTCGGCTTTCCGGTGGTCACGGTCATGCTGATGCACGACCGGACCGACGGCAATCTGCGGCCACGCCATCCCTGGTGGCTCGCGCTGCGTACGGTCGCGATGGTGATCAGCACGCCCGCGGCCTTCTATGCGTTCTCGGTGCTGCCTCTCGCCCAGACCTACACGATCCTGTTCGCCGCCCCGCTGCTGATCACCCTGCTCGCCATCCCGATCCTCCGCGAGCCGGTCGGCTGGCGCCGTGGCCTCGCGGTGCTGGTGGGGCTTGCCGGCGTCATCATCGTGCTGCGGCCGGGATCGGCGCCGCTCGGCGCCGGGCATCTGGCGGCGCTGGCCGCCGCGATCACCTCGGCCTTCGTCGCCGTGGTGACCCGCAAGATCGGCAGCGACGAGCGCAGCGTGGTGCTGATCATCTATCCGATGATGGCGATGCTGATCACCATGGCCTGCGCGCTGCCTTTCACTTATCGGCCGATGCCGGGCCTGCATCTCGTCGGCAGCGCCAGCATGGCGCTCGCGAGCTTCCTCGGCGGCCTGTTCGTGATCTTCGCCTATCGCAACGGCAACGCGGTCGTGGTGGCGCCGATGCAGTATTCGCAGCTGATCTGGGCCGTGCTCTATGGCGCGCTGGTCTTCGATGAACGCCCCGATCTCGTGACCGCGATCGGCGCCGCGATCATCATCCTCAGCGGCATCTATGTCGTGCTGCGCGAGGAGCAGATCCCGCGTTCCGACCGGCCGGTGCAGGGCAGTCCGACACGGTATCTGACCGGAACGCTGCCCCGGCTCGGCGCGCTGCTCAGGCGGCGGCATTGACGGCTGCGCCCGACTGGGGCGACCTGCCCGGCCGGGATGCCCTCCTCGCCGGGCCGATGGACTTCCAGCGCGCCGAGCGGGCGGCGGGCAAGCGCATCTTCCCGCCCGAGCCGCAGATCCTGCGCGCGCTCGCGCTCACGCCCCTTGCCGCGCTCAAGGTGGTGATCCTCGGCCAGGACCCCTATCACGGCGCGGGCCAGGCCCAGGGGCTCGCCTTCAGCGTGGCCCCGGGCAGCCGCCTGCCGCCATCCTTGCGCAACATCTTCCGCGAGCTCGAGGCCGATCTCGGGATCCCTGTCCCCTCCACCGGCGATCTCGAGCCCTGGGCGCGCCAGGGGGTGCTGCTGCTCAACACCGTCCTGACCGTCGAGGAAGGCCGCGCCGGCTCCCATCGCGGCCGCGGCTGGGAGGCGCTGACCGACGCGCTGATCGCGGCGGCCAGCGCCGAGGCGCCGCCCTCGGCCTTCCTGCTCTGGGGCGCGCCGGCGCAGGCCAAGGCGGGGCTGATCGATCCGATCCGACACCGCGTGCTGACGGCCCCGCATCCCTCGCCGCTCTCCGCCCATCGCGGCTTTTTCGGCAGCCGGCCCTTCTCGCAGGCCAATGCCTTTCTCGCGGCCCAGGGCCGAGCCCCGGTCGACTGGCGCCTGCCATGCTGAGCCGCAGCCCGGCCGTCGCCGGCGACAGCCGGCTCGCCGGCCTCGCTCTGGTCGGAGCCGCCACCATCCTCTGGAGCACCGCGGGCTTCTTCACCCGGGCGATCGCGCTCGACCTCTGGACCATGATGGCCTGGCGCTCGCTCTTCGCCTGCCTGTCGCTGCTGGCGCTCGCCGGGCTGCAGGACGGGCGCCGCGCCTTCCACCTGCGCCGGCGTCTCGGCCTGCCCGGCCTCGTCTACGTGCCCACGGCCGCCTTCGGGATGGTCGGCTATATCGCGGCGCTGCGGCTGACCAGCGTCGCGAACGTGATGACGATCTACGCGACCATGCCGTTCTTCACCGCCGGGATCGGCTGGCTCCTGCTGCGCGAGCGCGTCGGGCGCGATGCGCTCGTCGCCGCCACCGCCTGCCTCGCCGGCGTCTCGCTGATGGCGGGCTCGGCCACCGCGCCCGGGGATCTCGCCGGCAACGCGCTCGCGCTCGCCATGACCGCGAGCTTCGCCGCGACGGTGGTGATGGCCCGCCGCTGGCGCCGGCTCGACGTGACGCTCGGGATCGCGGTGGCGAGCGGCCTCTGCGCGCTCGCCTGCGGCCTGCTGGCCCAGCCGATCCTGCCCGAGCCTGCCACCCTCGGCCTCCTCTTCCTCTTCAGCCTCTGCACCCAGAGCCTCAGCTATATCCTTTTCATGGCCGGTGGGCGGCTGATCCCCTCGGCCGAATCCGGGCTGATCGCGCTGCTCGACGTCGTGCTCGGCCCGCTCTGGGTCTGGCTCGTCTTCGCCGAGCGGCCCGGTCCCGCCGCGCTCGCCGGCGGCGCCATCACCCTCGCGGCCGTCGCCTGGTACCTCGCACGGCAGCGCAGCGCCTGAGCACTACCGGGCTTGCGGCTGCCCGCGGAACCGCGTAAATGCCGCCTCGGATCGGAGTGTAGCGCAGCCTGGTAGCGCACCTGCTTCGGGAGCAGGGGGTCGGAGGTTCGAATCCTCTCACTCCGACCAAGTTCGGGATCCGTCCCCGGCGCAAGGCGAGGGACCGCGGCGCGGCCGCAGGGGAAGCTGCGGCCATGACGGAAGTGCCATCCGAGCCCGCGGAACCGGACGCCACGGCGCCCCTGATCGGTCAGCCCGAGTCACCCTGGCTCTCGATCGTCGTCCCGATGAAGAACGAATCGGAGAATCTCGTCTTCGTGACCGAGGCGATCGCCGCCGCCTGCACCGGCATCGGCCCCTATGAGGCGATCTATGTCGACGACGCCTCGACCGATTCGACGGCGGCCGACATCCTGGCGCTGCGCGCCCGCTTCCCCTTCCTGCGCCTGATCCGGCACGACCGCAGCGCCGGCCAGTCGGCGGCGATCCATAGCGGCGTGCGCGCCGCGCGGGGGTCGGTCATCTGCACGCTCGACGGTGACGGGCAGAACCCGCCGTCGGAGATCCCGAAGCTGCTCGCCCGGCTCGCGAACCGCGCCTTTCCGGCCGGCATGGCGCTCATCGCCGGGCAGCGGGTCGGGCGGCAGGACACGCTGTCCAAGCGCTGGGCCTCGAAATTCGCCAACGGGCTGCGCTCGAGCCTGCTCAAGGACGGAACGCGCGATACCGGCTGCGGGCTGAAGCTGTTCCGCCGCGACGCCTTCCTCGACCTGCCCTATTTCGACCATATGCACCGCTATCTGCCGGCCTTGTTCGCCCGCGACGGCTGGACCATCGCCCATGTCGACGTGGCGCATGCCCAGCGCCATGCCGGCCGCTCGAACTATGCCAATCTGAGCCGGGCGCTCGTCGGCATCCACGACCTGTTCGGGGTGATGTGGCTGATCAAGCGCCGCAAGAAGGCCAAGGCGACCGACGTGACCGGAGGCGAGGGCTGAACCATGGAAACCCTGTTCCACATCTTCCGCGTCAATCACTGGGGCGAGTTCTGGTGGATCATGGTTGGCTTCCTCGGCCAGGCCATGTTCTCGGCGCGGTTCATCATCCAGTGGATTTCGTCCGAGCGCGCCAAGAAGTCGGTGATGCCGATCGCCTTCTGGTACTTCTCGCTGGCGGGGGGCGTCATCCTGCTCGCCTATGCGATCTATCGGCGCGATCCGGTCTTCATGCTGGGCCAGGCCACGGGCCTCTTCATCTATGCCCGCAATCTCTGGCTGATCCGTGACGAGAAGCGCGCCGCCTGAACGTCTGTTCGCGCTCGGCCTGGCCGGGATCGCGCTCGTCACGCTCTGGCGGGTGGCGTTGCTGCCCTTCGATCGCGCCGACCTCTTCACCGACGATGCGCAATACTGGCTCTGGGGCCAGGAACTCGCCTGGGGCTATTATTCCAAGCCGCCGCTGATCGGCTGGATCCTGCGGGCCTCGACCGCGATCGGCGGCGATGGCGCCTTCTGGATCCGCCTGCCTCTGCCCCTGTTCCATGCGGTCACGGCCTGCCTCGCGGCGCTGATCGCCCGCAAGCTCTATGATCCGGGGGTCGGCGGGTTGGCCGGGCTCGCGGTCATCACCCTGCCGGGCGTTGCGGTGGCGAGCCTGCTCGTCTCGACCGACACGCCGATGCTCGCCTGCTTCGCGCTGGCGATGCTGGCGCAGCTGCATCTGGCCGAGCGCCGCTCCGTCGGCTGGGCGCTGGCGATGGGGGCCGCGATCGGGGTCGGGCTGCTCGCCAAATATGCGATGATCTATTTCCCGCTCTCGGCGGCGATCGCGGCGCTGCTGGTGCCGCGGGCGCGCATCGCCTGGCGCGATGCCGGCATCGCGGCGCTGCTGGCGCTGGCGCTGATCGCGCCGAACCTGTGGTGGAACCTGACCAACGGGCTGGCCACGCTGCACCATACCGCGGACAATGCCGACTGGCAGGATGGCGGGGTCGATCCCTTCGGCCTCGCGAAATTCGTGGTGGGCCAGTTCGCGCTGGCCGGGCCGGTGCTGTTCGGGGCGTATCTCGCGGCCCTGCCCCGGGCGCGGCGCGGCGGCGCGGCGGCCTATCTCGCGGCGATGTCGCTGCCCGTCTTCCTGCTCGTCACCGCACAGGCGCTGATCGCGGGGGCCAATGCCAACTGGGCCGCGGTCGGTCATCTCGGCGCGGTCGTGCTCGGCATCGCGCTGCTGGCCCGGCATCGCGGCTGGCTGACCGCCTCCTTCGCGATCAATCTCGCGCTCACCCTCGCGCTGCCCGTCACCACGCTCTTCGCCGACAGCCTGCATGTCGGGCATGACCTGCTGCTGTCGCGCTATGTCGGCCGTGCCGATGTCAGCCGCAAGGCCGCCGAGATCGCGCGCGCGAACGGGCTCGCGACCCTGGTTTCCGGCGATCGCAGCCTGCTGGCCGATTTCTTCTATACGTTGCGCGACAGCGGGCTCGCGCTCTATGCCGAGCCGGTGGCGGGCTTTCCGCCGCATCACTATGCCCAGAAGCATCCGCTGCCTGAGGGACCGGGCGAGGTGCTCTTCATCGGGCGCGATCCCGGCGGACCGGACTGCCGCGCCGGCGCCCAACCGGTCGAGATCGCGTCCTGGCGGCCGAGCCAGGGCTTCTCGACCAAGACCTTCTACGCCCATCGGGTGCCGCGCAGCTGCTGGTTCGGCCCGGGCGGCTGACCGCGCATCATGGCCACGCATGTCCGGCACCCGATCCTGATCGGCCAGGCCCGGCCGAATGCCTGGACCTTCAGCCTGCTCTATCTGCTCGAATCGGTCGCCCGCGCCGCGCTCGTCACCGTGCTGCCGCTGACCGCCTATGCGCTGTTCCGCGACAAGGAGGCGGTCAGCCTCGCCTATACCGCGGTCGCGCTGGTCTCGCTCGGCGTCAGCTTCGCCATTCCCCTGCTGGTGCGGCGGATCAGCCGGCGCTGGACCTACACGCTCGGCTGCGCCCTGCTCGGGACCTTCGCGCTGCTGCTGTCGCTCGGCGCGAAGCCGGCGCTGCTGCTTGGCATGCTCTGCCGCACCACCGGCGCCGCGATGCTCAATGTCACGCTGGCGCTCTATATCATGGACACGATCGGCAAGCGCGAGCTCACCCGCTCCGAGCCGCTGCGCCTCGCCGTCGCGACGCTGGCCTGGGGCTTGGTGCCGTTCCTCGGCGTCTGGCTGATGCAGCATGCCGGGCTCTGGGCGCCCTGCCTGCTCAGCGGGACCGCGGCCCTGGCGCTGGCAACGCTGTTCTGGACGCTGCGCCTGCGCGAAGGCGGCGCCATCCGGCCCGCGCCACCCGGCCGTCGCAGCGCGGCCCCGCCCCATCCGCTCCGCGCGATCCGCCGCTTCGTGGCCCAGCCGCGGCTCCGCCTCGCCTGGGCGATCGCCTTCGCCCGCTCGGCCTTCTGGGTGACCTTCTTCGTCTATATTCCGATTCTCATGGTCGAGGGCGGGCTGAGCGAGACCGCGGGCGGGCTCGCCGTCGCCGCCGGCAACCTGATGCTCCTCAACAACGTGGTGACCCGCCGCCTCGCCGACCGGCTGTCGCTCCGCCTGGTGCTCGGCGCCGCCTTCCTCGGCGCGGCCGCCCTCGTGCTTCTGGTGGCGGGGCTCAGCCTGCGCCATCCCGCCGCGGCCGGCGTGGCGATGGTCGCCGCCGCCTTCTTCGTCGCGATGATCGACGGGCTCGGACCGGTCCCCTTCCTGCGCGCGGTCCGCGCCCGCGAACGGGCCGAGATGACCACGGTCTACCGCACCTATCTCGACGCGTCCGAACTCCTGCCGCAGATCGCGTATTTCTTCCTGTTCCTCGCCTTCGGCTTCCCCGGCGCCTTCGCGGCCCTCGCGCTGCTGCTCGCCGCGATGGGCGCGCTCACGCTGCGCTACCTGCCGCGCGGGATGTGAGTGCTTGGCAGGCGCGCGAGCGTCGTGCTACCCAAGGACGGCGACGTGACCCCGGGGGCGGCGATGCGGCACGAAGGCGGAATGCTGATGGCGCTCGGAGCCGCGCTCGGGCTCCTGGTCGCGGTCTACAACTTCTTCTCTCCGGTCGGCCTGCTCGCGCCCGCCAGCGACGTCGCGGGAACCCCCGGCGCCGGTGTCGCGATCTTCGGAACCGTCGCGCTGCTGCTCGCGGGCCTCGTGCTCGCCGGCAGCGTCGCCAACCGTGCCCTGATCGGCATCCTGATCGTCGGGTCCTTCCTCGGCATCCTCGGCACCGCGCTGGCCGGCTGGCTGCTCGACAGCATCCTGCTCGTCGGCCTGATGGTGATCTGCGGCATCGGCTGGCTGCTGCGCGTCTTCACCGACCACGACTTCATCGCCTGACAGCCGCGAGGCCCGACATGCGCCTGCTCTCGATCCTGCTCGCCGCCCTGCTCGCCGCCGGCGCGGCCCCCGCCGAGGACTGGTCGAGCTTCAACGGCAACCTGCAGGCGCAGAAATTCGCGCCCGACACCGAGATCACCCCCGAGAACGTCAAGGACCTCCAGGTCGCCTGGTCGGTCCATACCGGCGACGTCTCGACCGGCGACGGCGACGTGCCGCAATCGGCCTGGTCGGCGACCCCGATCTTCGCCAACGACACGCTCTATCTCGGCACGCCCTTCTACCGCATCCTCGCGCTCGATCCCGGGACCGGCGCCACGAAATGGAGCTTCGACACCAAGTCCGCGCTCGCCGCCCTCACCCAGCCCGAGCTCAAGAATCGCGGCGTCGCCTACTGGCAGGCCGCCGATCCGACCCCCGGCGCGCCCTGCCAGAAACGCGTCATCATGGGCACGATGGACGCCCATCTCTTCGAGGTCGATGCCGATACCGGCCAGCCCTGCGCCGACTTCGCCAAGGATGGCGTGCTCGACATCAACGACTTCAACCAGACCAACGCCAAATGGCCGCTATCGCTGCTGCAGCCGCCGACGGTGGCCGGCGACACCATGTTCCTCGGCTGGGCCGGCAAGGACTGGGAGGAACAGGTCGACAGCCCCGGCACCATCTTCGCGCTCGACGTGCGCACCGGCGCGGTGAAATGGACCTTCGCGTCGCTGCCCGCCGATATCCACGGCCTGACCGGCACCGCCAATGTCTGGGCCTCGATGTCGGTCGATCCCGACCGCCACCTGCTTTATATCCCGGTCTCCTCGCCGAGCCCGAACTTCTACCAGGGCGCGGTGCCCGCCGATCTGCCGATCGTCACCTCGGTCACCGCGCTCGACACCGAGACCGGCGCCGTCCGCTGGTCGCGCCAGCTCGTCCACCACGATGTCTGGGATCTCGACACCAATTCCGCCCCGACCCTCGTCGACCTGCCCAAGGACGGCCAGACCGTCCCGGCGCTGGTCCAGACCTCGAAACAGGGCTTCCTCTACGTGCTGAACCGCGAGACCGGCGAGCCGATCTTCCCGATCGAGGAGCGCCCGGTCCCGCAATCCGACGTCCCGGGCGAGCATACCGCGCCGACCCAGCCCTATGTCGCGCTGCCCGAACGCGTCATCCCCGATCGGTGGCCGGGCATCTTCGACCTCGCCGACAGGCTCAGCTTCGGCTATTGCAGCAAAACGCTGAAGGCGCTGCGCTATGACGGGTCCTTCACCCCCCCGAGCCTCCAGGGCAGCCTGGTCTATCCCGGCACCATCGGCGGCATCGAATGGGGCGGCGGCGCGGTCGATCCGTCGAGCGGCATCTTCGTCGTCAACTATTCGAGCGCGGTCCAGATCTACAAGCTGATCCCGCGCGAGGCCTTCGCGGGCGCCGCCAAGGCCGGCGGCGGCGAGACCGGCGGCTTCTTCCCCCAGACCGGCGCGCCCTACGGCTTCCAGCTCTCGACCTTCCTCAACCCGCTCGGCATGCCCTGCTGGAAGCCGCCCTACGGCTCGATCACCGCCTATGACCTCAAGACCGGCCAGCGGCTCTGGAACAAGCCCTTCGGCCAGGTCCAGCATTGGGGCTTCTACATGCCCGAGAGCTGGGGCTCGATCACGCTGGGCGGCCCGGTGATCACGGCGAGCGGCCTCGTCTTTGTCGGCGCCTCGATGGATGCCCGCGTCCGGGCCATCGACCTCAAGACCGGCGACGTGCTCTGGAAGGCGCTGGTCGAGGCGCCCGCGGTGTCGCTGCCCGCGGTCTACAGCTACAAGGGCAAGCAATATGTGGTCTTCACCGCGGGCGGCAACGCGATCCTGACCCCGAAAGTCAGCGACCAGGTCGTGGCCTTCGCCCTGCCGGGATGAGATGACCCTGGCGCCGGATCGCCTCTGGCTCGAGGATCTGCGGGAAGGCCAGAGCTTCCGCGGCGGCCCGACACCGGTGACCGGCCCCGCGATCCAGGACTTCGCCGCCGCGTTCGATCCCCAGCCCTTCCATCTCGAGACCGAGGCCGCCGCGGGGACCTTCTTCGGCGGGCTCGCGGCCAGCGGCTGGCATGTCGCCGCGCTCACCATGCGGATGATGGTCGAGACCCTGCCCTTCGGCGGCGGGCTGATCGGCGCCGGCGGCACGATCGCCTGGCCGCGCCCGACCCGCCCGGGAGACCGTCTGCGCATCCTCTGCACCATCGAGCAGGTCACGCCCTCGCGCTCCCGCCCCGATCGCGGCATGATCCGCCTGCGCACCGAGACGCTGAACCAGGACGACGCGCCGGTTCAGATCCTGACCGCCGACCTGGTGGTCTTCCGGCGACCCTGAGCCAATTGGTGCGACTCGCGCGCCGGGGGCGTAGCATGGCCGCGTGCCAAGCCATAGCGGCCATGCCGCGAGAAAAAAGAGGGGGGAAACCATGCCTGAAACCCATCAGGGCAGCTGCTTCTGCGGGGCCGTCACCGTCGAGGTGACCGGGACGCCGGAGGCGATGGGCTATTGCCACTGCGAATCCTGCCGGTCCTGGTCGGCCGGCCCGGTCAATGCCTTCACGCTCTGGAAGCCCGAGAATGTCCGCATCACCAGGGGCGCCGACCATCTCGGCCATTTCGCCAAGCATCCGACATCCGACCGCAAGTTCTGCGATCTCTGCGGCGGCCATGTGCTGACCGACCATCCGACCTTCGGGCTCGTCGATGTCTATGCCGCAACGATCCCGACGGTCGCCTTCACGCCGATGCTGCATGTCAACTATGCCGAGACGGTGCTGCCGATCCATGATGGCCTGCCCAAGCTCAAGGACTTCCCGGCCGAACTCGGTGGCTCGGGCGAGACGCTTCCCGAATAGACAGCCCGCGCCTCCGGCCAGGGGCCTGTTTCCCGGAGCCGCCGTCGCCTTGAGACCGGATCGGGTGCGGGTCGCCGGCTCGTCAAGGATTTACCCGCGCGGGCGCGGGCGCCGCAGGCGTCCTTGACGAGCCGGCGACCCGTGCCCAGGCCGGGGATCGAGGCGACGGCGGATGCGGGAAACAGGCCCCGGGGGCTCCTGTTTCCTGGTGAGTCAGAGCTGACTTCGCGCGACCGCGCGCGCCTTCGAGGGGGCTCGATGCCCCCTCGGAGGCGATTCCGGTTTACTTTTGGCGATGTCTGCGGCAGAAGCGCGACCGCACGCCAATCCGGAGAGGGTCATGGGTTATCGGGTCGCCGTCGTCGGCGCCACGGGCAATGTGGGCCGCGAAATGTTGAACATCCTCGCCGAGCGGGAATTTCCCGTCGACGAGATCGTCGCGCTTGCCAGCCGCAAGAGCCTCGGGACCGAGGTTTCGTTCGGCGACCGGACCCTGAAGACCCTCGATCTCGACATGTTCGATTTCACCGGGTGGGATCTCGCGCTCTTCGCGATCGGCTCGGAAGCGACGAAGAAATACGCCCCGGTCGCGGCCGAGGCGGGATGCGTCGTGATCGACAATTCCTCGCTCTACCGCTACGATCCCGAGGTCCCGCTGATCGTGCCGGAGGTGAATCCGGACGCGATCGAGGCCTATGGCAACAAGAACATCATCGCCAATCCGAACTGCTCGACCGCGCAGATGGTGGTCGCGCTGAAGCCGCTGCACGATCGCGCGACGATCCGCCGGGTGGTGGTCTCGACCTACCAATCGGTCTCGGGCGCCGGCAAGGAGGCGATGGACGAGCTCTGGAACCAGACCAAGGGGCTCTATGTCCCGGGCCAGGAGGTCGCGCCGAGCATCTTCACCAAGCAGATCGCCTTCAACGTGATCCCGCATATCGACGTCTTCCTGGACGACGGCCAGACCAAGGAAGAATGGAAGATGGTCGCCGAAACCAAGAAGATCCTCGATCCCGCGATCAAGGTGACGGCCACCTGCGTGCGGGTGCCGGTCTTCGTTGGCCATTCCGAGGCGGTGAATATCGAGTTCGAGGAGGATCTCGACGAGGCGGAGGCCCGCGAGATCCTGCGCGAGAGCCCCGGGATCCTCGTCGTCGACAAGCGCGAGCCCGGCGGCTACATCACGCCGATCGAATGCGTCGGCGAATATGCGACCTATGTGAGCCGCATCCGGCAGGATCCCACGATCGACAACGGCATCAATCTCTGGGTCGTCAGCGACAATCTTCGCAAGGGCGCCGCGCTCAACGCCGTCCAGATCGCCGAGCTGCTCGGCCGCCGCATCCTGAAGAAGGGGTGATCGGGCCCGTCGACAGAGATTGCGTTTCGGTAAACGCAATTCAGAACTTGGCGTGATTTCAAATACTTGACCGGAGTCGCACGCGTGCGATTCCGGTCGATGTCAAGGAAGGGCGTGTCACGGCCGGGGCGGCACCGCCTTCAGATAGGCCGCCAGCGCCGCGCGATCAGTGTCGGGCAACATCGCGAGATTTTCCTGGACCTCGACCATGCTGCCGCCGACCGAGTCGAAATCGGGCGTGAAGCCGGTCTCGAAATAGGCGGCGATGTCCCCCGCCGACCAGCCGCCGATCCCCCCCTGACCGGGCGTGATGTTCGGCACCTTCCCGTCCCCTTCCGCCGCCGGCGCCCCTTCGAGCCAGCGCCCCGTCTCCATCGCGCCCGCGAGGTTGCGGGGGGTATGGCATTCGCCGCAATGGCCCGGCGCCTCGGCGAGATACTGCCCCGCCTGGGCCTCGGGGGTCGGGTCGGTCAGCCGCACCGCCGGCGCCGCGCTGAGGAAGACGAGCTTCCAGAGCCCGATCCCCCGTCGGATATTGTAGGGAAACCGCAGATCGGGCCCCGCCTGCACCCCCTCCACCGCCGGCAAGGTCGCAAGAAAGGCCCGGAGATCGGCGATATCCTCCGGCTTCATCCGGACATAGGAAGCGTAGGGAAAGGCCGGATAGAGATGGCGGCCGTCCGGGCTGATCCCCCGCTGCATCGCGTTGGCGAGGTCCCCCGTGCTCCAACCGCCGATCCCGTCGGTCGGGTGGCTCGAGATGTTCGGGACCACGAAGTTCCCGAACCCGGTGCGCAGCACCCGCCCGCCGCCGAGCTTCAGCCGGTCCTCGCCCTTCGCCCCCTCCGCCGCGTGGCAGGAGGCGCAGCCGCCGACCCAGAAGATACGCTCGCCCCGCGTTGCGTCGCCCGCCGGCAACCCCGCGAGCGCGGCCTCGGGCAGGCCGCGCGGGATGGTCAGAAGATAGAAGCCGAGCGCGCCCGCCGCCGCCAGCAGGGCCAATCCGACCAGGATGCGCCGCATCGGCCGCGCTATTTCTTGATCCGATAGTCCTGATGACAGCTCTTGCAGCTGTCGAGGATCGGTCCGACCGCCGCGGCGAAGGCCTTGGCATCGGCCGGGCCGTCGCGCCCCGACGCCTTAGCGGCCGCCGCCGATGCCGCCTGGAACTTGCCGAGCTCGGCCGCGAATCCCGGGGCATCCTCCCAGATCTTCGGCGAGGCGCTGCTGCGTGCCGGATCGGTGCTGCCTTCGGGGAAGAAGCTGCCGAACGCATCCGAGGTCGCGGCCAGCGAATTGATCACGGCCTTGCCGATGACCGGGCTATAGGCGATGTCACCCTTCATGACCCCGCCAGCCAAGGCGGCGCTGGCGCCGTTGCTGTCCATCAGCGCCTGGCGGATCGCGATCGGATCGTCGGCCGCTCCCAGGGGGATTGCGACCAGGCCAAGCGTCGCGGCCGTCAGTCCGGCCATCAGCATCTTCTTCCGCACGGGGAATGTCTCCCTGACCATGGATTGGGGTCCGGGCAGGCAAGCCCGAACCTGGCCAGTATCCATGAGACCACCCGTCCTGCCAAGGCGTTCGGCTGGCTCCGGGCCGGATCCCGCGCAGGAGTTTCCCGTATCAGATCCGATAGAAGCTGTTCGTCTCGGAATTGTAGACCTCGAGCTCGCCGTCGCTGATGTCGTTCCAGAGGCCGTGCAACTGCAGCTTGCCGCTGTTCACCGCCTCGGAAACGAACTCGAAGGTCATCAGGTTGGCGAGGCTGACCAGCA
Organism: Amaricoccus sp.; assembly: GCA_046348955.1. GTDB lineage: Bacteria > Pseudomonadota > Alphaproteobacteria > Rhodobacterales > Rhodobacteraceae > Amaricoccus. The sequence continues at coordinate 115,044 of JAXMDG010000008.1, read as the reverse complement.
CGCCCTGATGCTCCAGCGCCCGCAGGGCCGGCGTCCGTTCCAGGCCGTCCTGGATCAGCGGCGGCACGCTCGGCGCGAGGATCTGCAGCCAGTCGCCGACGAAGCTGCCCGGCTCGGGGGCCGGCCCACCTCCCGCCTGCATGTCGAAACAGCCCGCGACGCCGCCGCACTGGGAATGCCCCATCACGATCAGATGCCGGACCTTCAGCACCGTCACCGCATATTCGATGGTGGCCGAGGTGCCGTGTTGGCGGCCATCGAGCGTGCAGGGCGGGATCAGGTTCGCGATGTTGCGATGGACGAAGAACTCGCCAGCCTCTGCCCCGAACAGGTCGCGCACCATCAGGCGGCTGTCGCAGCAGGCAATGACCATCGCCCGTGGATTCTGGCCATGGACCGCCAGATGCAGCATCCGGCTGCGCTCTTCCACCGTCCGATTGCTGCGCCGGTTCCGATGGCGCTCGATCAGAAAGGACGGCAGAGGCTTGGCAGGGATCATCGGCTCGTCCTCGAATCCGGTTGATTAAGCTAAAGTCCCGGACAGTTTATTCCTGTTGCGCTGCACAACAAGCCCAAAAGGTAAGCCTCCCTTCATCCGTTGCGGCCAGTCTCGCGGGCCAGGAGGAGACGGGGGTCCGAACATGGCTGCGCAATTGCTGCAACTCGCATCGCACGAGGATGCAGTGCTGGATACGGCGCCGATTCTGGTGCTGCGCCGATCGCTCGGCGACCAGCGCTGCCGCGAGATCATCGAGGAGGTGGTCTTCCACCTGACCGACCGGCTCGGCCTGCTTGACGCGGCGCTTGCCGAGGATCGGCCGACCGACGCCAAGGCGCTGGCCGCCCGGCTCGCCGGCCTCAGCGAGCAGGTCGGGCTGACCGACTTCGCCCGGGTCTCGCGCGACTTGGCGCAGTGCCTGCAGGCGGGCGACCGGGTGGCAACCGCCGCCGTCGCGGCGCGCTTGCTGCGTCTGGGCGAGAACTCGCTGTTCTCGGTCATCCTCTATGCCGACCACGCCGCGCTCTGATCGGCTGCGCGCGACGGGCGGGGACTCGTTGAAGATTTTTCTATTCGCCATACGTCGGCATGCAATAGACTTGCCTTCGCCAAGCGAAGAACGAGTTTGCCGATGCCCCTTGTACCTGGCCCCGACTCTGGGGCGACGCCCCTGGTTCTGGTGACGTCCGACGATCTGCCGACCTGGGGCGGCACCCAGCCGCCGGCGGTGCAGGCCTGGATCGCCGCGAACGGCTTCGACGCGGCGCTCGGCAGCGCGCTGGTCCTGCCTGGCGCAGATGGTACGGTCGAGACGGTCCTGGTCGGATGGGGCAGCGCCAAGAGCCGCGCGCGGGGTCGCTTCCATCTGGCGGCCGCGATGGGCCAGCTGCCGGCCGGGAGCTACGCGATCGTGCCGCCGGGCACGGATTTCGACGCCGAGACCGAGGCGCTCGGCTGGCTGCTCAGCGAGTATCGGTTCGAGCGCTATCGCAAGGCCGGACCGGCGACGCGGCGCGACCTGATCTGTCCGGATGGCGTCGACCCGGCGCGGCTCGCCATCGAGGCCGCCGCGGCGACGCTCTGCCAGGATTTGATCAACATTCCGGCCAACGATCTCGGGCCGGCGGACTTGGAGCGCGCCTTCCTGGAGCTCGCCGAAGGGCAGGGGGGCGCGGCGCGGGTGATCCGCGGTGCGGAGCTGCTCGACCAGAATTTCCCGATGATCCATGCCGTGGGCGCCGCCGCCTCGCAGGAGCCACGCCTGCTTGACATGCGTTGGGGCCGCGCCGACGCGCCAAAGGTGACGCTGGTTGGCAAGGGTGTGTGTTTCGACACCGGCGGCCTCGATATCAAGCCGCCCGCCTCGATGGGATTGATGAAGAAGGATATGGGCGGCGCGGCCACGGCAATGGGGCTCGCGGCGATGATCATGGCGCTCGGGCTCGACATTCGGCTGCGGCTGCTGGTGCCGGCCGTCGAGAACGCGATCTCGGCCGCCGCCATGCGTCCCGGGGACATCCTGCCGAGCCGCAAGGGGCTGAGCGTCGAGGTGAACAACACCGATGCCGAGGGACGGCTGGTGCTGGCCGACGCGCTGGCGCTGGCCGACGAGGAGGCGCCGGCGCTGGTGATCAGCCTCGCGACGCTGACCGGCGCGGCGCGAGTCGCGCTCGGCCCGGATGTTCCGGCTTTCTTCACCGACGACGAGAAGCTCGCCGCCGATCTCGGTCGCACCGCGGCGGCGGTCGCCGATCCGCTCTGGCGCTTGCCGTTCTGGGAGCCCTACGAAGCGCTGATCGAGCCGGGCAACGCCGATCTCGACAACGCGCCCTCCGGCGGCATGGCGGGCGCGATCACGGCGGCGCTGTTCCTGCGCCGCTTCGTCGAGCAGAGCAGCGCCTATCTGCATGTCGATCTCTATGGCTGGACCCCGTCGGCCAAGCCCGGGCGGCCGAAGGGCGGAGCCTTTCAGGCGGCGCGTGCGATCCTGGCCATGATCGAGGCGCGGTTCGCCGCATGACGACACCGCCCTTCGAAACCCGACTGGTCCCCGCCCGGCCCGATCTTGCCGCCGCGCATCTGCGCGGCCAGGTCGAGGCCGATCGCTTCGTCCCTGGCCAGCGTCACAGCGTGGCGGCGGGGCTCCTCGACCTTTCGCTGCAGCCGGGGGCCGGGCGCGCCACCCAGTTGCTGCATGGCGAGGCCTTCGTCGTCTACGAAACCCGAACCGACGGGCTGGCCTGGGGCCAGGCTGAGCTCGACGGCTATGTCGGCTATGTCGCGACCAGCGGTCTCGGGCCGCCGCAGAGCCGGGGCGTGCGGATCACCGCGCTCGCGAGCCACCGCTACCGCCTGCCCGACCTCAAGACGCCGCCCGACCTCGAACTGCCGTTCCTCGCCGAGGTGCCGGTGGCTGGGACCACGGGATCCTTCGCCCGACTGCGCGGCGGCGGTCATGTCCCGCGCCCGCACATCGAGCCGGTGGCGGGGGATTTCGTGGCGCAGGGCCTGCGGTTCCTGGGCGTTCCCTATCTCTGGGGCGGTCGGAGCGCCCGGGGGCTCGATTGCTCGGCCCTGGTCCAGCTGTCGCTGATCGCCAGCGGCATCCCAGCGCCGCGCGATTCGGATCTGCAGGCGCGCGGGCTTGGCCAAGCTCTGCCGCTGACCAGCAAGGCGCAGCGCGGCGACCTGATCTTCTGGAAGGGCCATGTCGGCCTGCTGGTCGATGCCGATACGTTGTTGCATGCCAACGGCCACCATATGGCCGTGGTCCGCGAGCCGCTCAGCCCCGCGATCGCCCGGATCGCGGCGCAGGGCGGCGGTCCGGTCCTGGCGCGGCGACGCCTGGGCGCCGCCGCCTGAGGTTCAGTGGCAGAGGACGGGCCGCCCGCGGTTGCGCGACAGGGTAAGTCCGAGCGCCTCGGCGTCGCGCGCCAGACCGAGCGCCATGTCGGGCCGGACCAATAGCGCGGCCATCAGCACCGCATCCTCGCGCGCGCCCTCGGTCGCCAGCCCCACGATGCGCCCGAGCGCGCATTCATCGCCACCGGCGCAGGGACAGGCTGGGGCATGACATTGCAGCGGGCGGCGCGCATGGACCGCGGCCATGCGGATCAGACGGTCGAGCTGGCCGGCGGCGGACCGGCCGATCGCAGGCCCGTGCCGCTCGACCAGGTCCTCCCAGACCTCGGCCTGGCCCTCCCAGCCCGAGCTCCAGAGCCGCAGATACCGCACGAGGCGCTGCTCCAACGGCGGCAAATCGCACAATCGCGCCACGGCGGCAGCGCCGGGGCGCGTGGTCATTTGGTCAGGATCAACTTGCCCTGCCGGGTGATGTGCAGGACATAATCCATCCCGTCGAGCCGGATGGTCGCCTCGGTGCCGTTGCCGGTCAGTGACCGCGCCTCGTGGCAGGGGCGCTGGCCGGCGATCACCGCCAGCTTGCCCCGGTGATCGTCGAACATTTCACGGGTCCGGATTTGTCTTGCGATGTCCATGCCGGCAGGCTCCGTTCTGCAGGATTTGCGGGAGTGGCTCGTCCGCGGACTGGCTGGACCTGAACATGACAAAAACACTCGGATACGTCAATCCCGAGAAATTTACTCACGTTAGATTCCGCGGCGCCGCTGGGGCACCGCGAATGGATGAGCGCTATTCGGTCGCGGGCTTCGGGATCGTCGGACCGCCCGACGAGACGCCGACCTGGGCCGGGCGCAGCAGCCGGTCGCCGATCATGAAGCCGGTACCCATCACCTGGATGATGTCGCCCGCCTTGGTGTTCGGCACTGGCGCCTCGAACATCGCCTGATGCAGTTTCGGGTCGAACCGCTCGCCGGCCCTGGGCTCGATCCCCACGATCCGGTGCTTCTCGAAGGCCGAAAGCAAGTCGCGCTGGGTGAGCTCGATCCCCTCGATCAGGCCCGGCGCGGCCTCACGGACCGCGTCGGTGACAGAATCGAGCGCACGAGCAAAATTGTCATGCACCGACAGCAGGTCGCGGGCGAGGCGGGTCGCGCCATAGATCTCGGCGTCGCGCCGGTCGCGCTCCGCCCGCTTGCGGGTATTCTCGTAGTCGGCGAGCGAGCGCAGCAGCCGATCCTTCAGATCGGCGTTCTCGGCGCGCAAAGCGGCGATCTCGTCCGCCTCGACCGCCGCATCCGAGAGATCCTCGTCCTCGTCGAACTGCATCTCCGGATCATCGAGAAACTGTTCCTCGAGGTCGTGCTTGTTCTTGTCTCTTGCCATGTCAACTCGTCCTGGCGCCTCAGCCGCGGCTGGAGAGCAGCCGGCCGACCAATTGCGCGGTGTAATCGACGATGGGCACGATGCGACCATAGTTCAGCCGAGTCGGTCCGATCACACCCACCGCACCGATGATCTTGCGGTCCGCATTCATATAGGGAGAGACCACCAGAGAGGAACCCGAAAGTGAAAAAAGCTTGTTCTCCGAGCCGATGAAAACCCGCACCCCTTCGCCGTCCTCGGCGAGCTCCAGGAGCTGGGCCAGGTCGCGCTTGCGCTCCAGGTCGTCGAACAGGCCGCGGATCCGCTCCAGCTGCTCGGCATCGCCGGCGCCCTCGAGCAGATTGGACCGCCCGCGCACGATCAGCCGGTCGCGTCCGTCATCGCTATCGCCCGCCCAAACCGCGGTGCCGTTCTCGATCAGGCTGCGCGACAGGACATCGAGCTCGGCCCGGTGCTTGACGATTTCGGCGGCGACGACGCCGCGCATCTCGCCGAGCGTGCGGCCCTGCAGGATCGCGTTGAGGAAATTCGCCGCCGCGCGCATCGCCGAGGGGGTCAGGCCGGCGGGCGGCTGGAACATTCGGTTCTCGACCTGGCCGTCGGCGGTCACCAGCACGACCAGCGTGCGGTCGGAGCCCAAAGCCACGAACTCGATATGCCGGATCGGCGCCTCGCTCTTCGGGGCCAGCACCAGACTTGCGCCATGGGTGAGACCCGACAGCAAGTCGCCGGCACGGTCGAGGATTGCGGTGATGTCGGGCTCGCTGCCGCCGAGCGAGCGCTCGATCTCGGCGCGCTCGGCGGTGCCGACATCGCCGACCTCGAGGATCCCGTCGACAAAGAGCCGCAGCCCGAGCTGGGTCGGCACCCGTCCGGCTGAAACATGCGGCGAATCAAGCAGGCCGAGATGCTCGAGATCCTGCATCACGTTCCGGATCGTGGCGGCCGATACGCCCTCGCTCACCGCGCGCGACAGGGTGCGTGAGCCGACCGGCTCGCCGGTCTCGAGATAGGCTTCGACCAGCCGGCGGAACACCTCACGGCTGCGGTCGCTCATCAGATGGAGCGGCGGGCGGGGCGATGCGGTGGGCAAGGGCGTCCTCTGATCCTGCGCAGCAGGTTAGCCCCGCGGCCGGCCCGGGTCCAGCGTGGCTGGACGCAGCCGGCCATGCGGGATATGAGGCCGCCATGGTATCGGACACCCGGGGCTTCAGACCCCGGGGGCATTCAGACAAGGAGATTGGTATGCGTCCTTCCGGTCGGGCGACCGACGCGCTGCGCACGGTCAGCATCGAGGTCGGGGTGTCGCGCCATGCGGAGGGCTCCTGCCTGATCCGAATGGGCGACACGGCGGTTCTTTGCACCGCGAGCCTTGAAGAATCCGTACCGCCTTTCCTGCGCAAAACCGGGCTCGGCTGGGTCACGGCGGAATATGGCATGCTGCCGCGCGCCACCACCACACGGAACCGACGCGAAGCCACCAGCGGCAAGCAGTCCGGCCGCACCCAGGAGATCCAGCGGCTGATCGGCCGGTCCCTGCGCGCCGGTATCGACCGGGTCGCGCTCGGCGAACGCCAGATCACCGTCGATTGCGACGTGCTGCAGGCCGATGGCGGGACGCGCTGCGCGGCGATCACCGGCGGCTGGGTCGCGCTGAGGCTGGCGGTCAACAAGCTCCTCAAGGCGGGGGAGATCAAGTCCGACCCGCTGACCTCCCATGTCGCGGCGGTGAGCTGCGGGATCTATGGCGGGCAGCCGGTGCTCGATCTCGACTATGCCGAGGACAGCGTCGCCGGCACCGACGCGAATTTCGTGATGACCGATGCGTTGGGTCTCGTCGAGCTGCAGGGCAGCGCCGAGGGCGCAACCTTCAGCCGTGACCAGTTCGGCCAGCTGCTCGACCTGGCCGAGAAGGGCATCGCGACGCTGGTCGCCGCGCAGCGCAAGGCAGTCGGATGACCCGCAGGTTCGATGCCCCGACGCTGCTCGTCGCGACCCACAATGACGGCAAGCTGGCCGAGATCGAGACCCTGCTCGCGGCCTATCCGGTCGCGCTCGTATCGGCCAAGGCCCTTGGCCTGGCCGAGCCGGCGGAGACCGAAAAGACCTTTGCCGGCAACGCTCGGATCAAGGCCCATGCCGCGGCGAAAGCGAGCGGCCTGCCGTCGCTGGCCGACGATAGCGGGATCGAGGTCGAAGCGCTCGGGGGCGCCCCCGGGGTTCATACCGCCGATTGGGCCGAGACCCCGGACGGCCGCGATTTCGTACTCGCGATGACCCGGACCTGGGACGCGCTGGAGAAGGTGGTGGCTCCGGAGCCGCGCCGGGCACGGTTCCGCTGCACGCTGGTTCTGGCCTGGCCCGACGGGCATGACGAGCTCTTCGAGGGCAAGCTCGACGGTCGCTGCGTCTGGCCGATGCGCGGCCGGCAGGGTCATGGCTATGATCCGATGTTCCAGCCGGATGGCCATGCTCTGACGCTCGGCGAGATGAGCGCCGAGGAAAAGAACCGGATCAGCCACCGGGCCGATGCCTTGGCCAAGCTCGTCGCCGCCTGCTTTGCCTGATCCGTCCGACGACCGGCGCGACGAGGATTGGCGCGCCGGGGGTTTCGGCCTTTACGTCCATTGGCCGTTCTGCGCGGCCAAATGCCCCTATTGCGACTTCAACAGCCATGTCCGCGCTGGGATCGATCAGGACCGCTGGCGCCGCGCCTTGATCGCCGAGATCCGCAGCGCCGCCGAGGAACTTCCCGGCCGCGAGATCACCAGCCTGTTCTTCGGCGGCGGCACGCCCAGCCTGATGCCGGCCGAAACGGTCGCCGCGGTCATCGACGCCGCTGCCGCATGCTGGTCCATCGCCCCCGATGTCGAGATCACGCTCGAAGCCAATCCAACCTCGGTCGAGGCCGAGCGCTTCCGAGGCTATCGCTTAGCCGGCGTGAACCGCCTGTCGATGGGCATCCAGGCACTGAACGACACGGACCTCCGCGCCCTCGGCCGTATGCACAACACCGAGGAAGCGCTCGCCGCATTCCAGATCGCTCGAACGACCTTCGACAGAGTGAGCTTCGATCTGATCTATGCCAGGCAAGGACAGGATCGCGCGGCCTGGCGGGCGGAACTCGGCCAGGCACTCGAGATGGCGATCGACCATCTGTCGCTCTACCAGTTAACGATCGAGCCGGGGACCCGCTTCGGCGATCTCGCGGCGCGCGGACGTCTGCGAGGACTGCCCGATCCCGATCTCGCCGCCGATCTCTTCCTCATGACTCAGGAGATCTGCGGTGCGGCCGGCATGCCCGCCTATGAAGTGTCGAACCATGCCAGGCCGGGGGCCGAGGGACGGCACAACCTGACCTACTGGCGCTCGGGCGACTATGTCGGCGTTGGCCCCGGAGCGCATGGGAGGATGACGATCGATGGCGTCCGCTGGGCAACCGAAACGTACCGCAACCCCGATCTCTGGCTCGAGGCCGTGGAGTCCGCCAGTTCCGGGCGCTCGGCGCGGGAGGCGCTGACAGGGGCCGAGCGCGCGGTCGAAATGTTGGTGATGGGCCTGCGGCTCGTCGAGGGGATCGACCTCGCGCGCTATCGGGCACTGACCGGCTCCGATCCCGCGCAGCTGCCGGAATTGCACGAGCTTGGCTTGATAGAGCGCACGGAAAGCCGGCTCGTTCTCACACCGCAAGGTCGGCCGCTGCTTGATGCGATCCTAAAACAGATTACTATTCAATAGCTTAGCGCGAAAGCAGCTGGCAGAGCCCGTCGAGCTCATCGAGCGTCCCGTAGCGGATGCGCAGCTCGCCCGACTGTGCGCCTGGCCGATGCTCGATACTGACCTTCAGACGCAAATTGGCAGTCAGATCCGCCTCCAGCGCCCTGGTATCGGCATCCTTCGCCGGGGCGCCGGGACGCGCCGCCGGCGCCGGCCGACTGATGGCGACGCGCGCCAACTGCTCGGTCTGCCGGACCGAGAGACCACGCTCTACCACCTGCCGCGCCAACGCCTCCGGATTGCCGACGGTCACCAGCGCGCGCGCATGACCCGCGCTCAGGCTGCCCGAGCGCAGCAGATCCAGCACGGGCTCAGGCAACGTGAGCAAGCGCAGCAGGTTCGCGATATGGCTTCGGCTTTTGCCGAGCGCCTCGGCGAGCCGTTCCTGAGTGTGGCCGAACCGATCCATGAGCTGGCGATAGCCGAGCGCCTCCTCCACCGCGTTGAGATCGGCGCGTTGGATATTTTCGATGATCGCAAGCTCGATGACTTCGGTATCGTCGAGCTCGCGAACGATGGCCGGCAGCTCATGCAAGTTGGCGAGCTGAGCCGCCCGCCAGCGTCGTTCCCCGGCGACGATCTCGAAAGCGGCCGAATCGGACGGATGGACCCGAAGGATCAACGGCTGGATCACGCCTTTCTCGCGAATCGAGTTGGCGAGATCCTGCAGGTCCTTTTCCGAGAAGTCCCGGCGGGGCTGGTTCGGATTGGGCCGGATCTGCTCGATGGGAATCGGGCGTCCCGGTGACGGCGCGCCAACCCGGGGCGCTTCGGGCGCGACATCGGCGAGCAAGGCGGACAGACCCCGACCGAGTCCCTTCTTCTCCATCTCGATCACCTCCGCCTCAAGCCGTCTCGGCCAAATTCGCGTCGCTGCGCATCCGGGCCAGGAGCTCGCCCGCCAATTTCTGATAGGCAATGCTGCCCGAGCTCGCATGGTCGTAGATCAATGCCGGCATCGCGTGCGACGGCGCCTCGCTGAGCCGCACATTGCGCGGGATGATCGTGTCATAAACCAGCGGACCCAGATTCTCCCGAACGTCGGCGGCCACTTGGCCCGACAAGTTGTTGCGGCGATCATACATGGTCAACACAATACCTTGTATGTGAAGTCGGGGATTGGAGTTGGAACGCACCGTCTGGACCGTCCGCATCAGCTGCGACAACCCTTCGAGGGCGAAGAATTCGCATTGCAGCGGAACCAGCACCGAATCCGCCGCAACCAGTGCGTTCAACGTGAGCAGATTGAGCGAGGGCGGACAGTCAATCAGAATGTAGCGCAATCCCCGCAACGCGCCGGAATTGCTGGCCAAGGCATCCTGCATCTTATGCAACCGTCGCGGGTCCGCGACCATGTCCACGTCGGCCGAGCTGAGATCGACCGTCGCCGGAATCAGCTGGAGACCCGGAACCATGGTCGACTTCGCCTCGAATGGCTCACCCGTGGCAAACAGCAGGTCGTAGGCGCTGAACGTTCTGTCCGCAGCGGCCGCACCAAGGCCGGTCGAAGCGTTGCCTTGCGGGTCGAGATCGACCAGCAGCACCGTTTGCCCCATCACTGCGAGCGCCGTGGCGAGATTGATCGCCGTGGTCGTCTTACCGACGCCGCCCTTCTGATTGGCGATGGCGATAATATGCGGCTTCTGTCCGAACTCAGACACGCGCGAATGCTCCGATCTCAACAATTGCCGCTTTCGGATCCGTGCGGCTTGGGTGGACGCGGTACTCGAATTCCCAGCGGCGCGCCGCCTCCTTGATCTCGTTATGCACCGTCTCACCCTTCGGAAACAAGCAAATACCCTCGGGATCCCGGAGTTTTTCCGCGTATGCGAGCAGGCTGTCGAGGGGCGCGAGTGCCCGTGCCGACAGGATCTGCGCCCGGGGCAGGTCAATCGCTTCGATCCGCTCCGCGCGAACCGAGACCGTGAGGCCGCAAGCTTGCGCGACGTTGGTGAGGAAGGCGGCTTTTCGCTGGTCGCTTTCCACAAGGGTCACCGCCAGGTCGGGGCTGCCTAAAATCGCCACGACCAGCCCGGGAAAGCCCGCGCCGGATCCGAGGTCGGTCCAGGTCCGGGCGGAACCAGCGAGCGGCCAGAGCTGGGCGGAATCAGCAAAGTGCCGGCTCCAAGCATCGGCGAGACTCGCCTTTGAGACGAGATTGATCCGGGCCGTCCATTTCCCGAGCAGCGTGTGGTAGATCTCCAGCCGTTCCAATGTTTCACGTGAAACAGGATAGGCGGCAAAGGCCTCCTCAGCCGTCATGCGCCGATCCGCTGCGCCTGCTGCCGTGCCTTCATCAGGATCAGTGTCAACGCGGCAGGTGTCATTCCTTCGATCCGCCCAGCTTGGGCCAACGTGCGCGGTGCCACGCGGGCGAGCTTCTCCCGCAGTTCGTTCGACAGGCCCGACATTCCGCGATAGTCCAAGTCCAGTGCCAACGAGACCGATTCATCGCGCCGTAGCTCCTCGATCTCAGTCGCCTGCCGCGCCAGATAGGGGGCGTAGGTCGCCTCCCTTTCAAGTTGCACCAGTGTCTCGAGCTCCACCGTGACCTCCGGGAACGCATGAAGGATACCCTCCGCGCTGATTTCCGCCCGCCCAAGCAGCTCAAACGCGGTGCGTCTTATTCCATCCCGATTGACCGTGATACCGCGCTCCAACGCTTCCTCCGGCGTCGCGGCGATGGCATTCAGCGTCGCCCTTCCCGCTTCCAAAGCCGCAAGCTTTCGCTCGAAGAAGCGCTCTCGCGCTGGTCCGACCAGGCCCAGTCGGATACCGAGAGGCGTCAACCTTTGATCGGCGTTGTCGGCGCGCAGCTGGAGACGGTACTCCGCGCGCGACGTGAACATCCGGTAGGGTTCGCTTACGCCCCGCGTCACAAGATCGTCGATCATGACCCCGATCACAGACTCGGCCCGCCCAAGGACCAGTGCCTCCCGGCCGAGCGAGGACCCCGCTGCATTTACCCCCGCGACCAGGCCCTGTCCCGCGGCCTCCTCGTACCCGGTCGTTCCGTTGATCTGACCCGCCAGAAACAAGCCCTCGAAGCCCTTCACCGCCAGTGTGGAGTCCAGGCCCCGCGGATCGACAAAATCATACTCAATCGCATATCCGGGACGGATTATCTCTGTATTCTCAAGCCCTTGCATTGAATGAACCAGCGCGAGCTGGATATCGGCCGGCAAGGATGTCGATATTCCATTCGGATAGACCGTGTGATCCTCGATCCCCTCGGGCTCGAGAAAGACCTGATGGGATCCCTTCTCGGAAAAGCGAACAACCTTGTCTTCGATCGAGGGACAGTACCGAGGCCCAGCCCCGGTGATTTCTCCGCCAAACAGAGCCGATCGTTGCAGGTTTGCCCTGATCAGCTCATGCCCACGTTCGTTGGTGTGGGTGATGCCACAGGCAACCTGCGGTGCCGAGGCAGCAACGCTTAGAAACGACAGAAAGGTCGGCGCGTCGTCTCCGTCCTGGCGCTCGACTCTGCCCCAGTCGATTGTTCGGCCATCAAGCCGCGGCGGCGTCCCCGTCTTCAACCGCCCCAACTGCAGCCCAAGCGCAGCCAATCGGTGCCCCAACAGTTCGGCAGCGGGATCCCCTACACGCCCGGCGGGGTATCGTTGGTCGCCGATATGGATCATTCCACGAAGAAAGGTCCCTGTCGTCAAAACCACCGCATCGGCATAGATCGTCGATCCGTCCGAAAGGACGACGCCAGAAGTCCGTCCTCGATCGAAACTCAGATCGACGACTTCCCCTTCGATCACCGGCAGATCCGGCTGCGCCCGGAACGCGCCTTGTACGGCCTTCCGATAGAGCGCCCGGTCTGCCTGCGTCCGCGGCCCCTGCGCGGCGGGACCCTTCTTGCGGTTCAGCAGGCGGAACTGGATGCCGGCCTGGTCAGCCGCCATGCCCATCAAGCCATCCAGGGCGTCGATCTCCCGAACGATGTGCCCCTTGCCCAAACCGCCGATTGCGGGATTGCAGGACATCTCCCCCAACCGGTCGAAGCGGTGAGTGACCAAGGCCGTCCGCGCACCAATCCGATGGGCTGCCAGGGCGGCCTCCGTGCCCGCGTGACCACCGCCTACCACGATGACGCCGAACGACCCGTGTTTCACGTGAAACAATCCCTACTTGCCGAGGCAAAAGCTCGCAAAGATCACATCGAGCACGGCCTCTACATCTACGCTGCCGATCAAGAAATCAAGCGCGCGCAACGCCCGCCGCAGCTCCGCCGCCGCAAGTTCAGGATGCCGCCCCCGCTTTACCTCCTCGAGCGCGGCCTCCAACGCCGAAGCCGCCATCTCGATGGCTCGGACCTGTCGCCCATGCGACAGCAATCCGGCCCCAGCTACCCGCGAACTCAGCTCGCGCCGCACCGCCGCCAGGACGTCCTCCACGCCCTCACCAGTAAGGCCGGAGACAACCAAGCCCGCCCCATCGCCGCCGAGATCCGCCTTCGCCCGGACGACCAAGTCCCCGATCCCGACCTCGATATCCGGTGCATCCTCGCCTTCGACCAAGAAGATTCGCAGGTCGGCATTTGCGGCCCGTTCGCGTGCCCGCGCGATCCCCAACCGCTCTAGTCCGTCGCCATCATCCCGAATGCCCGCAAGATCCAGGATCGTCACCGGCAACCCGCCGAGATCCATCCGAACCTCGATCACGTCCCGTGTCGTCCCCGCGATCGGCGACGTGATTGCGGCCTCGCGCCCCGCAATCCGGTTGAGCAATGTGGACTTGCCGACATTCGGCGCTCCGACCAGCGCGACCTCAAACCCGACGCGCAGCCGCTCCGCGACCTCGGCGCCCCGCACCTCCCGGCCAAACTCCGCCAGAAGCGCCGACAGGTCCGGCAGCACGAAGCCGGCGGCATCCTCCGGCACGTCGTCATCCGCGAAGTCGATCGTGGCTTCCACGATCGCCAGAGCCCGCACGAGCCGAACCCGCCACTCAGCTGTTTTCTGGGACAGCGTGCCGCTCATCAACTGCATGGCCTGACGCTGTTGCGCCACCGTTTCTGCTGACAGCAGATCCCCCAACCCTTCGAGTTCGGCCAAATCAAGCCGACCGTTCATCAGAGCCCGCCTGCTGAACTCTCCCGGCTCCGCCAGCCGAAGCCCCTCGAACTGCGCGAGGCAGTCCGCCACCATCCGGCATACCGCGATGCCGCCATGAACATGCAACTCCGCGATATCTTCGCCGGTAAAGCTGTTCGGGCCAACAAAGCACAATACCAGGGCCTGATCGATTCGGCCGCCCGTGCTATCCCGCAGCCAACGCAGACCGGCGCGCCGATCCTCCGGCAGCCGCCCTGCCAGCGATTCCACCGCCAGAAACGCGCGCGGTCCCGAAATGCGGATCACCGCGATCCCAGCCCGACCCACAGCTGTCGCCTGGGCAAAGATCGTATCAGTCACGTTCCGTTCAAGTATTTCCTAATCGTACCCGACTAGCTGTTCATTGAATCGAAGAATTCAGCGTTACTCTTCGTTTGCTTGAGCTTACCGATCAAGAACTCGATTGCGTCTGTCGTTCCCATCGGATTGAGAATTCTCCGAAGAATGAACATCTTCGTGAGATCGGACTTTTCGACCAGAAGTTCTTCCTTGCGCGTGCCCGATTTCAGGATATCGATTGCCGGGAAGACGCGTTTGTCTGCGATCTTCCGATCGAGCACGATCTCGGAGTTGCCGGTGCCCTTGAACTCCTCGAAGATCACCTCGTCCATCCGGCTGCCGGTATCGATGAGCGCAGTTGCGATGATCGTCAGGGATCCGCCTTCCTCGATATTTCGTGCGGCGCCAAAGAACCGCTTCGGCCGTTGCAGGGCGTTTGCGTCGACACCACCGGTAAGCACCTTGCCCGAGCTCGGCACCACGGTGTTGTAGGCCCGTCCGAGCCGTGTGATCGAGTCGAGCAGGATCACCACATCGCGCTTGTGCTCGACCAGCCGCTTGGCCTTTTCGATCACCATCTCCGCAACCGCCACATGTCGGGTCGCCGGCTCATCGAAGGTGGAGGCGATCACCTCGCCCTTGACCGAACGCTGCATGTCCGTGACCTCTTCCGGCCTCTCATCGACAAGCAGGACGATCAGATAGCATTCCGGATGGTTCTTCTCGATCGAAGCGGCGATGTTCTGCAGGATCACCGTCTTGCCCGAACGCGGCGGCGCCACGATCAACCCGCGCTGGCCCTTGCCGATCGGCGCCACCAGATCGATGATCCGGGCCGTCCGGTCCTTGATCGTCGGATCCTCGATCTCGAGCTTGATCCGCTCATCGGGATAGAGCGGCGTCAGATTGTCGAAATGGACCTTGTGGCGTGCCTTTTCCGGATCCTCGAAATTGATCCGGCTGACCTTCACCAGACCGAAATATCGCTCGCCTTCCTTCGGCGCCCGGATCACGCCCTCGACCGTGTCGCCGGTCCGCAGGCTGAATTTCCGGATCTGGTTCGGGCTCACATAGATATCGTCGGGCCCGGCCAGATAGTTAGCCTCGGGCGAGCGCAGGAACCCGAACCCGTCCTGGAGCACCTCGAGCACCCCATCGCCGGAGATCTCGACGCCCTCTTCCGCCATATCCTTGAGGATGGCGAACATCATGTCGCCCTTGCGCATGTTCGAGGCGTTCTCGATCTCGAGCTCCTCGGCAAGGGTCAGCAGATCGGCAGGGCTCTTGGCTTTCAGCTCGGCAAGCGAAAGCTGTTGGAAGTCAGCGGAAAGATCCATCGGAGTCTCAGACATCCTCGGGGAATTGCGGATGGAGGGAAAGGTGCCGGTCGTGAAAACGCACCGCTTTTCTGATTCCCTTGTCATAACTTCGCTGCACTGTCAAACCCCAAGGCATCAGAAGGGTCTGACCACGACCATGATGACGATCACGATCAGCGCAAGTGTGGGAACCTCGTTCATCAGGCGATAGACCCGCCCCGAGATCAGATTGCGGTCGGAGGCGAAGTCCTTTCTGCGGCGGGCAAGCCAGTGGTGAAACCAACTCAGCCCCCCGACCGTGCCGAGTTTCACATAGATCCACCCACTGCCCCAATCAACCAGCCCCGGCGTCAAAGCCAGCGTGATCCCGAAAATCCAGGTCGCGATCATCGCCGGCGCCATGATCTGCCGCAGCAGTCGCTTCTCCATGATCTTGAAGGTCTCAGAGAGTTCCGTCCCCGGAGCCGCGCGCTCCGCGTGATAGACGAAGAGCCGAGGCAGATAGAACAACCCCGCCATCCAGGTGACCACCGCCAGGATATGGCCCACCTTTGTCCACGGATAGATCTCGGCCAGCAGGCTTCTCATTGCGCTTCCGCATCCTGTTCGATGGATCCCTCCTAGCATGCCGGGCCGATCGCACAAGCCGGGCCACCCTTCTCAATCTTCTCTTAAGGAATCTTGAAAATGGATGAAGGTGAAGGGCGGGTGAAACCTGGGGATTAACGTTTTCGAAACTTTGCACACACAGTTTTCCACAGGTGGCCGATTTTTCTCACTCAGACCGCAACACAACCTAAGGTTGCTACGCCACGAAAAATTTCAAGCGAAATCAATATCATTCCCAGCGCGCTTTGCTCGATCCACAGGGCCTCGCTGCACCGCATAGCGGCCTTCCGGGAGAGCCCGCACAAGTTATCCCAAGGGGGCCTTAGGTTAACGCACAGCGGCTGAAGCCTGTTGATTGCGCGTTGAATTTCGCCTTGGTTCCGATCCATGCACGGCTTTCGCCGAGATCGCTGCGCGATTTACCAGACTTATCCACGGATCTGTCCGGAGGAATCTGGCGCTCCGCATGACCCTGCGGCCCTTGCACCTGCTGCCGCGGTGCTGGAAAACTGCGCTCCTGTCCCTTGCCGGAGGATCTCCCGCCCATGTCGGTCCCGCTGATTCTCGCATCCCGCTCTCCGAGCCGGGCTGCGTTGCTCAAGGGAGCGGGCATTGCCTTCGAGATCATGGTCGCAGGCATCGACGAGACCGCGATAAAGCGGGCGATGCAGGACGAGGGCGCGCCGCCGCGCGACATCGCCGACACCTTGGCGGAGTTCAAGGCGCGTCGGGTCGCGGGCAGGGTGCCCGACCGGCTTGTGCTCGGCGCCGATCAAATCCTGGTCTGCGAGGGACGGATGTTCGACAAGCCCGCCGATCTCGACCAAGCTCGGGCCCATCTGCATGAACTGCGCGGCAAGACCCACGAGCTCCTGTCCGCCGCGGTGATCTACGAATCCGGCGCGCCGGTTTGGCGGCATGTCGGCCGCGCCCAGTTGGTCATGCGTTCCTTCACGACCGCTTTCCTTGACGACTATATCGCGCGCGAAGGTGTGTCTCTGCTCGACACTGTCGGCGCCTATCGACTCGAGGCCCACGGCGCCCAGCTCTTCAGCCGGGTCCAAGGCGACTATTTTTCCATCCTGGGACTGCCGCTGCTCGAGGTGCTCGGCTTTCTCCGCAGCCGAAGGATTTGCCTGGAATGAGCACCGAGCAACCGCCGCTCGCCGCCGTGCTGGGCTGGCCGATTGGTCATTCCCGTTCGCCCCGCCTGCATGGCACCTGGCTGCGGCGCTACGGCATTGCCGGCTATTATATCCCGGTTGCCCTTGCGCCGGAGGATCTCGCCACCGGCCTCGATGCCTTGCAGCGGCTCGGCTTTCGAGGCTGCAATGTCACGATCCCCCACAAGGAGGCCGCGCTCGCTCTCGCGACCGAGCGTACCGAGATCGCCGAGCTGATCGGTGCGGCCAACACGCTCACTTTCGGGTCGTCGGGCATCCATGCCGACAATACCGACGGCTACGGATTCTTGGAAAATCTTCACCAGGCCGTGCCGGCCTGGCGCGCCGCCGCCGGCCCGGCACTGATCCTCGGGGCGGGCGGCGCATCGCGCGCGGTCATCGCGGCCCTGCTCGCCGAGGGCGCTCCGGAAATACGCATCGCCAACCGAACCGAGATTCGCGCCCGCGCGCTTCGCGACCATTTCGGTCCCCGCCTGGAAGTCGTCGACTGGGTCGGCGCCAGCGAAGCGATGGAGGGCGCGACGACCATCGTCAATTGCAGCGCCCTCGGCATGGCTGGCCAACCCGCCCTCGATATCAGCCTCGATCGGGCGCCCTCCGGCGCCCTTGTCACCGATATCGTCTACCAGCCTCTGCAAACCCCGCTTCTCGAAGCCGCTGCCGCGCGCGGGCTTCGCACCGTCGACGGCCTAGGCATGCTGCTTCATCAAGGTGTCCCTGGCTTCGAGCGCTGGTTCGGCTGCCGCCCCGAGGTCGATGCCGACTTGCGCGCCGCTGTCCTCGCCGAATGACACGTCCCTACTTTCTCGGTCTGACCGGCTCGATCGGCATGGGCAAGTCCACCACCGCCGCGCTTTTCCGCGAGGCCGGCATCCCGGTCTGGGACGCGGATGCCGCCGTTCACGCGCTCTATGCCGCGGGCGGCCTTGGAGCGCCCGCGCTCGCCGACCTGGTTCCCGCAGCGCTTGCCGGCGGTGCTGTCGACCGCGAGGCGCTGAAGCAAGCGATCCTCGCCGATCCCGACTTGCTCCCCCGGATCGAGGCGCGGATCCATCCCTTGGTCCAGGCCGATCGCGCTGCCTTTGTCGCGGCTCATTCCGATGCGGCGCTCGTGGTCTGCGACATTCCGCTGCTCTACGAGACGGGGGCCGAAACCGCGCTCGACGGCGTCCTTGTGGTCACTGCTCCGGCCGCGCTCCAGCGCATCCGCGTGCTCGCGCGGCCCGGCATGACCGAGGCTGCCTTCGCCGCTATCCTGGCCCGCCAGCTTCCCGATGCCGAGAAACGGGCCCGCGCTGACTTTCTTCTCGACAGCAGCGAGGGTCTCGACCGCGCGCGCGCGCGCGTCCGCGCGCTCATCGCCCAGCTCAACGAGCCCCGGCATGCGTGAGATCGTTCTCGACACCGAGACCACCGGCCTCGATCCGACGCAAGGCGACCGCATCGTCGAGATCGGCGCGGTTGAGCTCTTCAACCATATGCCGACGGGCCGCGTCTTCCACGCCTATATCAATCCGCAGCGCGACATGCCGGCGGAGGCCTTTGCCGTCCACGGCTTGAGCAGCGAGTTCCTGTCCGACAAGCCGGTCTTTGCGGCCGTCGCCGCGGACTTCCTCGCCTTCCTCGGCGAGGGACGCCTCGTGATCCACAATGCCGCTTTCGACATGAAGTTCCTGAATGCCGAACTCGGCTGGGCCGGCCATCCGGCCCTCGCGGCGGCCCGGGCACTCGACACGATCGAACTGGCGCGCCGCCGCTTCCCCGGCGCCAACAACACGCTCGATGCGCTTTGCCGCCGCTTCGGCGTCGACAATTCCGCCCGCGACAAGCACGGCGCGCTGCTCGATTCCGAGTTGCTCGCCGAGGTCTATCTCGAGCTGATCGGCGGCCGACAGCCCGATCTCAGCCTGACGGTGGTCGCCTCGGCCGGTGCCGCGCTCGATCTCGCCAACTGGTCGCCTCCGCCTCGCCCGCGCGCACTCGCGCCGCGCATCACCGAGGCGGAGACCGCCGCCCATGCCCGCTTCGTTGCCGAGCTTGGCGAAGCCGCGCTCTGGACCCGGATCTAGGCCGGGTCCGGCCGGGGAGCCACGACCGAAGTCAGGCTCAGGCCTGGGCCGGCGCCTCGCCGGCCTGGCGACGGGCCATCTCGGCGCGATAGAGACCGAGGAAATCCACCATCTCCAGATTGACCGGCGGATAACCTCCGTCGCGCGTCACGTCGCTCACCACCCGCCGCAGGAACGGAAAGATCAGCCGCGGGCATTCGATCATCAGCAAGGGATGCATCTGGTCGGCGGGCACGTTCTGGATCAGGAAGAAGCCCGCATAGTCGATCTCGAGGATGAAGACCGGGGCGGCATCCACCTTGCTGTCGAGCTTCAGCCGCAAGATCACCTCGAACCGGTCCTCGGCGCGTTGTTGCACGTCGATATTGATCTGGACCTGCAGGTCGGGCTTGCCGTCCGAGGAGATACCCTTCTGCGCCGCAATGTTCTCGAAGGACAGGTCGCGGATATATTGGGTCAGGATCTGGAGCCGCGGGGCGGCTGCCCCTGCGCCGTTCGCTTCGTCGGCCATCGTGGTTCATCCTCCGTCACGGGTCGGCGCGGGTCTAGCACGCGGCGCCTGGCCGGACAACGCGGCTCACGACGAGGATGGCGGCGGCGGCTGGGTCCAACCCGATCGGCCATGCGGGGCAGGGCCGTCGCCCTCGACAACTTCGTAGTCCGCGTCGATGATTTCGGTCGGCGCCGGGCGGGCCGGCCCGCGCCGATTGCCGAACCGGCTCGCGCGCACCGTCATCCGCGCCGTGGTGCGCGCCGCTCCCCAGCCGATCAAAAGGTCGCGAACCGGCGGGATCAGCAGAAGCAGCGCGACCGCGTCGGTGAAGAAGCCCGGGATCAGGAGCAGGATCCCGGCCAGCATGATCAGGGCCCCATGCGCCAGTGGTCCGCGCGGGTCGCCGCCCGCCTCGGCGGTGCGCTGCAACTCGCCCATCACTCTGAAGCCGTTGGCTCTCAACACCGCGCTGCCCGCAGCGCAGGAGGCGAGAACCAGGCCGAGCGTCGGCCAGAGCCCGATCCATCCGCCCACCAGAATGAAAAGCGTGATCTCGATCAGCGGCAGGGCCAGCAGAATCAGAAGGAACGCCATCATCTCGATCCGGGGCTCGGTGTTTCGGGTCTTGGGGCCGGCATCGCATAGACTTGGCCCCGTGCAATCCCTACATAGGAACATCGTCGGCCCGACGCCATCGTCGGGAGAGGCAAATTCGAAAGGTCGGCCGATGGGCTCGCAAATGATTCAGATCATCATTCTCGCGGCCATCGCGCTCTTCCTGGTCCTGCGCCTGCGCAACGTGCTCGGAACCCGCGAGGGCTTCGAGAAGCCGAGCGAGCCGGTGCCCGCGCCGTCCCGCCGTCCCGAGCGTCCGTTCGAGGTGATCGATGGCGGCGGTCCCGACCTCGATATCGCCGATTTCGCCGAGCCCGACAGCGAGACCGGCAAGGCCCTCGCCGCGATGAAGCGCATCGACCGCCGCTTCACCGTCGCCGACTTCACCCACGGCGCGCGCCAGGCCTACGAGATGCTCGTCATGGCCTACGAAAAGGGCGATCTCGACACGCTGCGGCAGTTTCTCGCGCCCGACGTCTTTGACAGCTTCGCCGCCGCGATCGCCGCGCGCGCCGCCAAGGGCTACGTCGTCGAGGCGAGCTTCGCCGGCATCCGCGAGGTCAAGCTCGTCGATGCCCGTTTCGACACCGCGACCGGGGAAGGGGATATCACCATGCGCTTCCTGGGCGAGCTTTCCTCCGTGATCCGCGATCCGGAGGGCCGCATCGTCGAGGGCGCCCCGGGCGAGCTCAAGCAGCAGCGCGACGTCTGGACCTTCTCGCGCATCATGAGCTCGGACAATCCCAACTGGCAGCTGACGGGTACCGGCGGCTGACCCGGCGGGCCCGCGACGACGCGCGCGCGCTCCGAGGCGCCCCATGGCCCGCCGCCGGCGCAGCCTGACCGACGAGGAACGCGACCTCTGGCACCAGGTCGCCCGCAGCGCCGCGCCCCTCCATCCCGGAACCGCGCCGCCACCCGGGCCCCCCAGCCCGCCGCCGCCACCCGAGCCAGCCGCCCGTCCCACGCCGCCGCGCGCGCCAGAGCCGCGCCGGGCGCCGCCCGTCCCCGATCCCCACGCCGCGCTCGAGCGCGCCAACCCCCATATGGACCGCCGCCGCTTCGAGGCGTTGCGACGCGGCCGGATGGAGCCCGAGGCCCGGCTCGACCTGCACGGCATGACGTCCGAGCGGGCGCATGCGAGC
Organism: Amaricoccus sp.; assembly: GCA_046348955.1. Lineage (GTDB taxonomy): Bacteria > Pseudomonadota > Alphaproteobacteria > Rhodobacterales > Rhodobacteraceae > Amaricoccus. Next base: position 93,684 of record JAXMDG010000008.1, on the reverse strand, counting down.
CTCACCGGCTTCATCCTCTCGGCCCATTCCAACGGCCTGAGGCTCGTCCTCGTGATCACCGGCAAGGGCCGCCCGCCCGAAGACAGCTGGCAGCCCCAGCGCAGCGGCATCCTGCGCCACAGCCTGCCGCACTGGCTCGCCGCGCCGCCGCTCACCGGCCGCGTCCTCCAGGTCGCGCCCGCGCATCAGCGCCATGGCGGCACCGGCGCCTTCTATGTCTATCTCCGACGCCAGCGCTGAGGCTTGACGCAAGGCCGGCCGCACGCCAACCCTTGGCGCGCCCGGGGCCATGCCGGTCCCCGACAGGAGGCGTCCGATGGCCGACCCCGATCTCGCGGAGCGCTACGCCCAAGCCCAGGAGATCGCCGCCCGCGCCGGCGCGCTCGCGCATGTCTATTGGCGCGGTCGCGACAGCCTGGCGATCGAATCCAAAGCCAGCCTCCAGGACATCGTCTCCGAGGCCGACCGCGCGGTCGAGCGCCAGATCCGCGCCGAGATCGCCGCCAACTTCCCCGATGACGGCGTCCTCGGCGAGGAATTCGGCGCCAACCCCGGACGCTCCGGCTTCACCTGGGTCATCGACCCGATCGACGGAACCTCGCCCTATCTCAACGGCATGCCGAACTGGTGCGTCGCGATCGCCGTCCTCCGCGGCACCGAGACGGTGATCGGCGCCATCTCGGTCCCCACCCATGGCGAGGATTTCGCCGCGCTGATCGGCGCGGGATGCCAGCTCAACCGCGCGCCGCTCGTCATCTCGCCCGAGATCTCGGTGCGCAACCGCGTCACCGCGCTCGGGGCCAGCCAGTACAGCAACCCCGAAGTCAGCGCCCGCCTGGTCGAAGGTCTCACCCGCGCCGGAGGCATCGTCTTCAACAACGGCTCGGGCGCGCTGATGCTCGCCTATGTCGCGGCCGGCCGGATCGCCGGCTGCCTCTCGGAATACATGAATGCCTGGGACTGCCTCGCCGGCCTGCTCATGGTGCGCGAGGCCGGCGGCTGCACCGCCCCCTTCCGCGCCGATGGCGACTATTCCCGCCCCGATCGCGTGCTCGCCGCCGCCCCCGGCGCCTGGCCCGAACTCTCGGAGCTGATGAACAACGCCAGATAGTTAATTGTCATACGAAATTATGTTTGATTCGGATTGACTTTCCCGGTTCTAATCCGAACTCGCGACCGGGCCCGGGGCCCCAGATTCGGGCACGGCCGGCCTGCGAGAACAACAACAAGGGCGGGCCTCAGCAGCCAGCCACCAGGGAGATCGCAATGCCATTTCAGTCGAAGGCGAAGCTTTGTCTTGCGGCCGGCCTGCTTCTCGGCTCCGCATTCCCGGCCTTGGCGCAGAGCGACAAGGAGCTGACGCTCTGCTGGGCAGCCTGGGATCCAGCCAATGCTTTGGTCGAGCTCAGCAAGGATTTCACCGCCCAATCCGGCATCAAGATGAATTTCGAGTTCGTGCCCTGGCCGAACTTCGCCGACCGCATGCTGAATGAGCTGAATTCCGGCGGCCATCTCTGCGACCTGCTGATCGGCGACAGCCAGTGGATCGGCGGGTCGGCCGAGAACGGATACTATGTCAAGCTGAACGACTTCTTCGACAAGGAGAAGATCAGCATGGACGATTTCGCCCCGGCAACCGTCTATGCCTACTCGACCTGGCCGAAGGGCACGCCGAACTACTGGGCGCTGCCGGCGATGGGCGATGCCAATGGCTGGTTCTATCGCAAGGACTGGTTCGAGAATCCCGAGATCATGGCCGATTTCAAGGCGCAATACGGCCGCGACCTCGCGGTGCCCAAGACCTATGACGAGTTCATGGACATCGCCAAGTTCTTCCAGGGCCGCGAGATCGACGGCCACACCGTCTATGGCGCCGCGATCTTCACCGAGCGCGCTTCCGAAGGAATCACCATGGGCGCGACCTCCGTGCTCTATCCGTTCGGCTTCAAGTACGAGAACACGCCGGGCAAGTACGATATGGACGGCGCGGTCAATTCCGCGGATTCGGTCAAGGGCCTCGAATTCTACAAGCAGCTCTACAAATGCTGCACGCCTCCGGGCTATACCAATTCCTACATGGAGGAGGGGCTGGACGCCTTCAAATCCGGCCAGGTCGCGATGATGATGAACTGGTTCGCCTTCATGCCCGGCATGGCCAAGGACGAGAAAGTCGGCAAGGTGACCGGCTATTTCGTCAATCCGTCGGAAAAGGTCGCGGCCTCGACGCTCGGCGGACAGGGGATCTCGGTCGTCGCCAACACCGACAACATGGATGGCGCGCTCGAATACATCAAATGGTTCGCCCAGCCCGACGTGCAGAAGAAATGGTGGTCGCTCGGCGGCTTCTCGGCGGCGAATGCCGTGCTGAACGACCCATCCTTCAAGACCAGCCAGCCCTTCGCCCCGCAATTCCTCGAGGCGATGGGCCAGGTCCAGGATTTCTGGCAGGAGCCGGCCTATGCCCAGCTGCTCCAGGCAATGCAGAAGCGTGTGCATGACTATGTCGTCGCCGACCAGGGCACCGCGCAGGAGGCTCTCGACAAGCTGGTCGAGGACTGGACCGAGATCTTCCAGGACGAAGGCAAGCTGAACTGAGCCGGCAGGCGGCCGCTCCCCCGGCCAAGGCGGCCGCCTGCCCTCTACTCCCCCGCGAGCCCCAAGGATCTCCCGTGTGACGGATATTCCCTCCCTCGCCGACCGGGCCGCCCGCGCGACGCCGCCCTCCGCGGCGCGCCGGCTCCGCGGCCTGTCCGACCGGGCGATCGCGTGGCTCTTCATCGCGCCGACCATCCTGCTCCTGCTCGCGATCAACATCTTCCCGCTGATCTGGACGATCCGGCTCAGCTTCACCAACTACCGGGCGAACCGGCCCAACGCGCCGATCGAATGGGTGGGCCTGCGCAACTATACCCGCCTGCTGACCGACCAGGATGTCTGGATCGCGATGCAGACCACCGCGCATTTCGTGTTCTGGACCATCCTGTTCCAGACCGTGATCGGCTTCGGCATCGCCTATCTGATCGACCGCAAGTTCCGCGGCCATGCCTTCTGGACCACGGTGATCCTGATCCCGATGATGCTGTCGCCCGCCGTGGTCGGCAATCTCTGGCGCTTTCTCTACCAGCCGCAGATCGGGCTCTTCAATTATATCGTCAGCTTCCTGACCGGTATCCCGCCCTCCTCCTTCGAGATGCTGGGCTCGGTCGAGCTCGCGCCTTGGGCGATCGTCATCGTCGATAGCTGGATGTGGACGCCCTATGTGATGCTGATCTGCCTCGCCGGCCTGCGCTCGATCCCCGACTATATCTACGAGGCGGCCGAGGTCGACCGGGCCTCGGGATGGCGGCAATTCTGGTCGATCACCATCCCGATGTCGCTGCCTTTCATCATGCTCGCCGTGCTGTTCCGCGGCATCGAGAATTTCAAGATGTTCGACATGGTGAACCTGCTCACCGGCGGCGGCCCCGGTTCGACCACCGAGGTCGCCTCGATCACCCTCAAGCGCGAAGCCTTCGAGGCCTGGCGCACCGGCCCGTCCTCGGCCTTTGCCATCGTGCTCTTCGTCGCGGTCTTCGGCCTCGCCAACATCTATGTGAAGGCCCTGAACCGGGTGAAGAACCGATGATCCGCCCCAGGACGCCCGCGACGTCCGCACAGGCGGATCTCCTGCGACCCCTGCTCGCCCGCCCGGAAATCCGGCCTTGCGCCGCCGCGGCGCATCTGTCTTCCCTCGCCGCAAGTCGGCGGTCTTCCACCGCGCGCGCCGCGCTTCAGCCTGGCTTCCTGAGGATTTCATATAGGCAGAAACCCTATCGGGCAGTCCGAGGGGCCCCATCAACAGATGGGGAGACCAAAGACTCGCGGGCAACGGCCCGCTCCGAGCAGCCGCGTCCGCGGCTGCGCCTCTCCGCCCAAGCCTCCGCCGCGGAGCGACGAAACGGCCGAGCCGCCGCCACGGTGCCGCGCGCCGCGAGCCGAACGGCGCCACAGGAGGGGCGTCGCCGCGGCGCTTCCGAGCGCGCCGCCGCCCTGTGGTCCCCGGGGCAGCGATTGCGGGCGCGGCTTGCCGTCGCACCCGGATCGGCGTTCACGAAGCTTGCCATCCGGTTAACGCGCAGAAAGCTATCATTTGAAATCAACAGGATAACCGGAGTCGCACGCGTGCGACTCCGGTATGCGCGGGGCTCGGCATGAGCGGATCCGAGGCCTATTCCGTCGTCACCCCCGGCCGCTGGGCCAGACGGATCGCCGCGACGCTGGTGATCCTCTATGCCCTGATCACCATGATTCCGCTCGTCTGGATGGTCCTGACCGGCTTCAAATCGCCGCCCGACTCGATTTCCTATCCCCCCAAGGTCTTCTTCACCCCGACCCTGGAAGGCTATTGCAACCTCTTCACCGCCCGAAGCCGGCAGACCCCGGACTATCTCGCGAGCCTGCCCGATCCGACCGGCCCCTGCGACCGCATCGCCCGGTCCCGCTCGATGGTGATCGTCGGCCCCTCGAAATACTGGCCGCGCTTCGAGAATTCGATGATCATCGCCTTCGGCTCGACCTTCCTCGCGGTCAGCCTCGGGACGCTGGCGGCCTATGCCTTTTCCCGCTTCCGGGTGCCCCTCGCCGACGATCTCCTGTTCTTCATCCTCTCGACCCGGATGATGCCCCCGATCGCCGTCGCGATCCCGATCTATCTCATGTATCGCGAGGTGGGCCTCACCGACACCCGGCTCGGCATGATCATCCTCTACACGGCGGTCAATGTGAGCCTGGCGGTCTGGCTCCTGAAGGGCTTCATCGACGAGATCCCCCGGGAATACGAGGAGGCCGCCATGATCGACGGCTATTCCCGGCTTCAGGCCTTCTGGCGCGTGGTCCTGCCCCAGGCCACCACCGGGATCGCGGCGACCGCGATCTTCTGCATGATCTTCGCCTGGAACGAATATGCCTTTGCGATCCTCCTGACCTCCGGCCAGGCCCAGACCGCGCCCCCCTTCATCCCGACGATCATCGGCGAGGGTGGGCTCGACTGGCCCGCCGTCTCGGCCGGCACCACCATCTTCCTCATCCCGATCCTCGTCTTCACCATCCTTCTGCGCCGCAACCTCCTGCGCGGCATCACCTTCGGGGCGGTCCGGAAATGAGCGACGGCGACCCGCATCGGCACTGGCCCCGCGCGCTCCGCCGCGGCCCGATGGAGGCGGTCGCGATCCTGCTGATCGCCGCGGGCTTTCTCATGATGTTCCAGTCCTTCGCGCTGGTGCTCTACTCGTACTCGTTCATCACCCTGCTCGCGGGGACGCTGATGTTCACCATCGTCTCCAAGTTCCCGGAATAGTCCGATGCTGCTGGAAAAGCTCAGCCCGATCCTGCCGTCTCGCGACATCGCGACTGCGGAGGCGTTCTGGCACCGCCTCGGCTTCCGAACCGTCTACAAGGACACGAGCCAGTACCTGATCGTGAAGCGCGAGGCGGCGGAACTGCATTTCTGGTTGAAGCCATCGCTCGACCCGGCGACCAACGATGCGGGCGGATATCTCCGCCCGAACGACATCGACCGGCTGGACGCCGAATGGGCTGCCCTCGGGATCGGGCGCACCGGCATCCCGTGCTATCACCCGGCCGAAGACAAGCCGTGGCAGATGCGCGAGCTGGCGGTTATCGACCCCGACGGCAATCTGATCCGCGCCGGGCAGGAGCTGCCTCTTGGCTGAGATCCGCGTCGAATCCCTCCGCAAGCAGTTCGGCGATTTCGTCGCCGTCCAGAATTCGAGCTTCACGGTGGAAAGCGGCGAATTCCTGGTCATGCTCGGCCCCTCCGGCTGCGGCAAGACCACGACGCTCCGGATGATCGCCGGTCTGGAGCTGCCCACCTCGGGCCGCATCCTGCTCGACGGCGAAGACGTCACCATGGCGCGTGCCCGGGCGCGCGACATCGCCTTCGTCTTTCAGCTCTTCGCGCTCTACCCGCACATGAACGTGCGGCAGAATATCGGCTTCCCACTGCGGGCGCAGGGCGAGCCCCGCGCCATCATCCGCGCCCGGGTCGAGGAGGCGGCCCGGCTGCTGCGCATCGATCACCTGCTCGACCGCCCGGTCTCCGGCCTCGCCGGCGGTGATCGCCAGCGCGTCGCGCTCGGCCGGGCCATCGTCCGGCGCCCGAAATGTTTCCTGATGGACGAGCCGCTCGGCACCCTCGATACCGAGCTGCGCGATCACATGGTTCGCGAACTGCGCGAGCTCCACAACCGGATCGGCGCCACGACCGTCTATGTCACCCACGACCAGATGGAAGCCATGGCGATGGCCGACAAGATCGCGGTGATGAATCACGGCATCATCGAGCAATATGCGACCCCGCAGGAAATCTATGCCCGCCCGGCCAGCATGTATGTCGCCGACTTCATCGGCGCCCCTCCGATGAACTTCCTGCGCTTTCCCGGCCGGGTCGAGGCCGGATCCGATACCGTCGCGATGAACGGCCGCGCCATCCGCATTCCCCGATTGCTGGAGCCGAGCGGCGATACCGAACTCGCCCTCGGCATCCGCCCGGAACATATCCGGTTCACCCACCATGGCCAGCTGCGCGGCGCGGTCCAGGCGGTCGAATATCTCGGCACCACCCAGATCGTCCTGGTCGCGCTGCCCGATGGGCCGCTCAAGGCTCGCATCCCCGCCGAGATCCGCGTCGAACCCGGCGAGACCGTCGCTCTCGAGCTCGACAGTCCGCGTCTGTCGCTGTTCGATGCCCGGACCGGTCGCGCCCTGCGCAGCGCGCTGGAGCCCCGCCATGGCTGAGATCGTGCTCCAGGGCCTGACCAAGCGCTTCCGCGAGACCCGCGCGGTCGAGGATCTGTCCCTCAGCATCGCCGATGGCGAGTTCCTGGTGCTGCTCGGCCCGACGGGTGCCGGCAAGACCACGACGCTGCGCCTCATCGCCGGGATCGAACGCCCCGATGCCGGAACCATCGCGATCGGCGGCGCCCGGGTCGAGCGGCTCGCGCCCTCCGAGCGCGACGTCTCCTTCGTGTTCCAGCAATATTCGCTCTATCCGCATCTGAGCGTGCGCGACAATCTCGCCTTCCCGCTCAAGGCGCCCGGCCGCGGCCTCACCAAAGCCGCGATCGCCGCGCGCGTCGAAGAGGTCGCGCGCCTCGTCCGCATCGAGCACAAGCTCGACAACCGCGCCACCCGGCTGTCCGGCGGCGAGATGCAGCGCGTTGCCATCGGCCGCGCGCTGGTGCGCCGACCCAATATCTACCTGATGGACGAGCCGCTTTCCTCGCTCGATGCCAAACTGCGCGCCGATCTGCGCCTGGAGCTCAAGCGGATCCAGCGCGAGCTTGGCGCCACCATGCTCTATGTCACCCATGACCAGATCGAGGCGATGACCATGGCTGACCGGATCGGCATTCTCGAGGCGGGCCGGCTCGTCCAGGTCGGGACCCCGCGCACGATCTACGAGAATCCCGCCAATCTCCATGTCGCGGCCCGGCTCGGGACGCCGGGGATCAATCTCCTGCCCGTCGGCCTGCTCCCCGGCGAGGCGCCGCCCGGCACCCGCACCATCGGCGCGCGGACCGAGCATCTGCGCATCGCGAAGGCCGAGACCGGCAATGGCCGGATCGACTGGATCGAGCATCTCGGCGACCAGAATCACCTGCATATCCGCGTGGGCCCGCAAAAGATCGTCGCGCTGGCCGACCCCTATGTCGACATGCGCGCCGGCGACGCGGTGCGGATCGACCTGAACCGCCCGCTCTATTTCTCCGAGACCGGCGACAGGCTGCTTTGAACAGGAGGCTCCCCGATGGCCAAGCATTTCGTCAACCGTCGCGAGACCATCGTCACCGAGGCGCTCGACGGGCTGGTCGCCGCCTCGGCCGGTCGGCTGGCGCGCCTCGACGGCTACCCGGACATCAAGGTCGTGATCCGTGCCGACTGGGACGGCTCGAAAGTCGCGGTGGTGTCGGGCGGGGGCGCCGGCCATGAGCCGAGCCATGCCGGCTTCGTCGGGTCCGGCATGCTGACCGCCGCGGTCTCGGGCGAGATCTTCGCCTCGCCCAGCGTCGAGGCGGTGCTCGCCGGCATCCGCGCCGCCACCGGCCCGGCCGGCTGCCTGCTCATCGTCAAGAACTATACCGGCGACCGGCTGAATTTCGGCCTCGCGGCCGAGCGGGCCCGCGCCGAGGGCCTCCAGGTCGAGATGGCGATCGTCGCCGACGATATCGCGCTGCCCGACCTGCCGCAGCCGCGCGGGGTCGCGGGCACGCTCTTCGTGCACAAGATCGCCGGGCATCTCAGCGAGGCGGGCGCCGATCTCGCGACCGTCGCCGCCGCCGCCCGGGCCGCCGCGGGCGATATCCGCTCGCTCGGCGTCGCGCTCTCGTCCTGCGCGATCCCCGGCCAGCCCTTCGAGGCCCGCATGGGCGAAGACGAGGCCGAGCTCGGCCTTGGCATCCATGGCGAACCCGGCGTCGAGCGTATCGCGCTCGCCGAGATCTCGCGCATCGTCGCGGTGATGGCCGACCGTCTGCTGGCGCCGCTCCCCCCAGGGGCCGAGGACCACGCGCTCATCCTCAACAATCTCGGCGCGGTGCCGCCGATCGAGATGGGCGTGATCGCCCATGCCGTGCTGCAATCGCCGCTCGGGCAGCGCGTTGGCCTCCTGCTCGGGCCGGGTCCCTACATGACCGCGCTCAATATGAACGGCTTCTCGATGTCGCTGATGCGCCTCGATCCCGACCGGGCCGCGGCACTCTCGGCGCCGGTCGGGCCGGCCGCTTGGAGCGGCGTCACCAGGCCCGCGCCGGTCACGCTGCGGCCGCTCGCCGCGAGGCGCGCCGAGGATAGCGAGCCTGCCAGCGAGAATCCCGCGCTTGAAGCCGCGATCCGTGCCGCTTGCGACCGGCTGCTCGCGCTCGAGGCCGAGCTCAACCGGCTCGACGGCAAGGCGGGCGACGGCGATACCGGCTCGACGCTGGCCGCCGGCGCGCGCAGCCTGATCGCCGCGCTGCCGCTCCTGCCGCTCGCCGATCCCGCGGCGACGGCCGCTCGCATCGGTGCGCTGATCGCGACCAGCATGGGCGGGTCGAGCGGCGTCCTGCTCTCGATCCTCTTCACCGCCGCCGGTCAGCAACTCGCCGAGGGCGCGGCTCTGGACGAGGCGTTCCGGGCCGGCCTCGCGCGCATGCAATTCTATGGCGGCGCCGCGCCCGGCGACCGCACCATGATCGACGCCCTCGACCCGGCGCTCGCCGCGCTGCCGGACGGGCTTGCCGCTGCCGCAACCGCCGCGCAGGCAGGGGCGGAGACGACGGCCGGCATGGCGCGGGCGCGGGCCGGACGCTCGGCCTATCTCGGCGGCACCGACCTTACCGGCTCGCCCGATCCGGGCGCGCTCGCCGTCGCCGCGGTCTTCGCTGCGCTGGCGCCATGACCGGCTGGCCTCAATTGGCCAACCCGCCATAGAGCGGCATGGCCGAGATCCGTCCCGCGATCTCGGCGATCTCGGCCTGATAGGCCGGGCTGTCCACATTGCCGAACCGGGCGCGGAACTCGGCCTCGCTGAGCCCGCTCGGCAATCCGTCGAGCGAGGGCAGGACGTCGCTCTCGTCGTCGATCATGGAAAGCAGCGCTGGCCATTGCGCCGGCGGCGCCCCGAGAAAGGTCTGGGCGAAGCGCGCACCGGCAAGATCGGCCGCGATGTCGTCGAAGCTGAAGCCCTCGCCGCCGGGATTGCTGTCGAGCAGCTCCTTCAGTTCGCCCAGGCCAAAGGCGGTCGCGCCGGTCCGCGCCGCATAGAGCCCGGCCGACACGATGAAATGCCGCTTCAGATCGTCGCGCCCGGCCAGCGTCGTCCGATCGCAATGATTGTGCTGTCCCTGCATCGCGGCGGTCAGGGTTGCGCCGACCGCCGGCCCGAACGCATCCTCGCCGCAATAAAGCGTCAGCGCGATCAGGGCCGCCTTCAGATCGTCGCGGCTGGGGCGTCCGCCCTCTGACGATCCCTCGACGGCCCGGACGAGATAGGGCAGCACCGATCCCGCGCTCGGCAACTGCTGGCGGTCGCCGGCACGGTCGAGCGCGCGCAGCTTGCCGTAGATCCGCTCGGCATCGGTGCCGCCGGCCAGCGCCCGCACCCGGTCCTTCAGCCGCTCATAGATCGCGGCGCTCCGGTTGGGATCGAAGGCGAAGGCGACGCTTACCCGACTGCCTTCGACCCGCACGCGATCGACGGCGTCGAGCAGCACCCGCCCGAGCCCGTCGCCAAGCGCTGCATCGATGCCGCGCCGCAAAGCCGGCTCGACCAGTCCCGCCGGCAGCGGCAGCCGCCCGAGCCGCACCGCGTCGATCTTGATCCCGTGCTCCGACGGCGCGACGGCGAGATGCAGATTGGCCCAGATTCCGCCCGGAATGACCGGCGCTCCAGCCGACAGGTCGAGCCACAGCTTGTCGTTCTCGATCCGGGCGGCGCCCGCGATCCCTGGTTGCAATCGCGCGGCCGAGACCAGCAGCGCGTTGATCTCGGCAATGTCGAGGGTCAGCTCGCCGCGCGCGGCGCCGCGCTCGATGACGCCTTGCAGCAAGGCCGCGACATCGCGGGCACGGGCGGCCGTGCTCGCATCGGGCGGTGGGGCCGCCGGTACAGCCGGACTGATCTCGATCGCGAGTCCGGCGGCGATCGGCACCGCCAACAGGGCGAGGATCAGCAGGCCCGCGATGCCGTTGCGAATAGCCTGGATCATCGCGCTCCCGCCATGGGCCCCTTCTCTGGGCTGCACCAGCCATGACAAGCGCCGCGGCCGAGGGCAAGGCCGCTCACGCGGCGCGCGCCGCCAGCGCGGCCAAGGTTTCGTGTACCCGATCGGGTCCGATCACCGCCCGCCGCACCAGCCGGTCGAACAGCCGTGACAGCGCGGCGACCCGGTCGGCCGAGGTCACGACCAGATAGGCCTCGCCGAGATAGATCGCCGCCCGGATCCGCCCGAACACCGTGAAGGGCGCGGCAAAGGTCTCGCGCCCGTCATAGAGATGCAGCCGCAGCGCCGGATAGGCTTCCGCGCAGGTCGAGGCCATGTGCGCGAGCTGCCGCCGCCGCGGTCCGGCCTCGACACCGCGCCACAGCCCGGCTCCGTCGGCCAGATCCTCCAGCGTCTGCAGCGGCATCGCGATCTCGATATCCATGTCGCCCAGCCGGAACCCGCCCAGGACGTTCTCGGGCTGCCCGGCCGATGCCGCTCCGGCGATCCCGCCATTCGCCTCCGACAGGCCCAGCATGTCGGGCAGGCAGGACGGCACGTAGCGCAGCTTCATTCCCGCCGCCTCGTTCCGCCAGCGATCGATGGGCGAGCCGCCGGCGGGATCGGTCGCCGTCTCGATCTGCACCGAGGGCGCGACCTCCTGCCGCCCTTCCGGCACGTTGGCGAGGCTCAGCAGCCAATCCACCGTCACCCCGCGCGCCTCGGCGATCCGCCGCAGCGTCTCGGCCCGGGGCAGGCGGTCGATTTCAGGATCGAGGAACTGGCTCAGCGCCGACCGGTCGATGCCGGTATCGCGCAGGAACCCGGCCAGCCCGCCCCGCTCCTCGCCGAGCAGGGTTCTCAGCCGCTCGCGGAAGCCGGCCGCCAGGTTGCGCTTGTCCATCCCCGCCTCATGAATTCACAGCATTTCGCGCGAATTCGCACGAATATTGGCATAATGAAGCACAACCTCCTGTTCCGCAATGAATTCACGCGATTGCGGCATAGCGCGGCGCGCTGCATCCTGACCTGGCCAAACCCTTGCTGGTCCACGGAGAAATGTCAGGAACGATCTCTTCGCGCGGCTTCCCCGGAATCGAGATCCCGACGCTCGCCTTGATCGCCGCCACCACCCTTGCCTGGGGCGCGGTCACCCATTTCGCCGCGGCGATCGGCCAGATCCCGGCGGCCCTTCTCCTCGCGCTCCTGTTGGCGCTGCATTCCTCGTTGCAGCACGAGGTGATCCACGGCCATCCCTTCCGAAACCAGCGCCTGAACGACGCCCTGGTCTTCCCCGCCTTCGGCCTCTTCGTCCCCTATGAGCGCTTCCGGGCGCTCCATCTCGCGCATCACCACGATCCGCTGCTGACCGACCCCTACGACGACCCGGAATCGAACTATCTCGACCCCGCCGTCTGGGCCGGGCTGCCGTGCGCCGTCCGCCTGGTGCTCGCCGCGAACAATACGCTCATTGGTCGCATGCTGATCGGCCCGGTCCTCGGAACCGCCTGGCTCTGGCACAAGGATGCCGCCCTGATCCGGCGCGGCGACCGCACCGTCGCCCGCGCCTACCTGCTGCACCTACTCGCCCTCGCGCCGGTCCTCGCCTGGCTCGTCGCGCTTGGCACGATCTCCGCCCCCGCCTACCTCCTCGCCTGCTGGCTCGCCCTGTCGGTCCTGCGCATCCGCACCTTCCTCGAACACCGCGCGCATGAACGCCACGGCGCGCGCAGCGTGATCATCGAGGATCGCGGGCCGCTCGCCCTCCTGTTCCTCAACAACAATTTCCACGCCGTCCACCATGCGCATCCGCGCCTGCCCTGGTACCGGCTGCCCGCCGAATATGCCCGTCGCCGCGACGAGTTCCTGCGGCGCAACGACGGCTACCGCTATCGCTCCTATGCCGAGGTCTTCCGCCTGCATCTCCTGCGCCGCAAGGATCCGGTCGCGCATCCGATCTGGTCGCGCCCCCGGTGAGCGTCGCCGCCCTGCCGATGTATGACTGGCCCGAGATCCGCCCGGCGACCGACCGCCTCTGGGCCGCCTGCCGCGACGCCCTGCGCGCCGCCGGCCTCACCGCCCCCGACCGGCTCGACCGCGCAAACGGGCTTGCCGAGACCTGGACCCGCCCCGACCTCGTGCTCGGCCAGACCTGCGGCCTGCCGCTCGTCCGTCAGCTCCAAGGCCGCGTCACCCTGCTCGGCGCCTGGGATTTCGGCCTGCCCGGCTGCCCGCCCGGCTGGTACCGCAGCGCCGTCATCGTGCGCCGCTCCGCACCCGGCACGAGCCTTGAAGCGTTCCGCGATGCGACCGTCGCGATCAATGGCCGCGACTCGCAATCCGGCTATGCCAGCCTTGTCCATCACGCCGCGCCGCTCGCCCGGGAAGGCCGGTTCTTCGGATCCGCGCGCGTCACCGGCTCTCACGCCGCCTCGGCCGCGCTCGTCGCCGAAGGCGGGGCCGACATCGCCGCACTCGATGCCGTCTCCTGGCGGCTCGTCCAGCGCCACCGCCCCGAAGCCGCCTCCCTGCGTGTTCTCATGCAAACCGACCCGACCCCGGGCCTGCCGCTGATCGCCGCAGCCGGTGCCGACCCCTCGCGCTACCGGCCGGCCCTCGCCCAGGCGGCCGCTCGCCTGGACCCGGAAACCCGCGCCGCGCTGGGGCTCGAAGGCTTCGTCCCGTTCGATCCGACCGACTACGCGATCATCGCGGCCCGCCTTGCCGCCGAGACCCGGCTTCGGCTCTGATCCCAGCGGCCGACCCCGCCAGATCGTCGAGGATCGGACAATCCGGCCGTTCGTTGCCGTGACAAGCCCGGGACAGCTCGCCCAAGGTCCGCGCCATCGCCTGCAATTCGGCGATCCGCTCCTCCAGCTCGGTGATATGCGCCGACGCGATCGCCTTCACCTCGGCGCTCGCCCGATCCTTGTCCTGCCATAGCCCAACCAGCCGCGCGATCTGCGCCACCGAAAAGCCGAGCTTGCGCGCTCGCCGGATGAAGCTCAGCACATGCACGTCCCGCGGGCCATAGACCCGATAGCCGTTGCCGCTCCGCTCGGGCGCCGGGATGAGCCCGATGCTCTCGTAATAGCGCACCATCTTGGCCGAAACGCCCGACGCCGCCGCCACCTCGCCGATCGTCATGCTCCACCCTCCGGCCGGAAACGCCGCAACCTCAAGGCATTACCGACCACGCAGAGGCTCGACAGCGCCATCGCCGCCGCCGCGAAGATCGGCGACATCAGCACCCCGAAAGCCGGCCACAACATCCCGGCCGCCAGCGGAATCAGCGCCGCATTGTAGGCGAAGGCCCAGAACAGGTTCTCCCGGATATTGCCCATCACCGCCCGGCTGATCCCGAGCGCTGTCGGCACCAGCGCCGGATCGCCCGCGATCAACACCACGTCGGCCGCCTCGATCGCGATATCGGTTCCAGTGCCGATCGCGATCCCGATATCGGCCTGGGCCAGCGCCGGGGCGTCGTTGATCCCGTCGCCGACGAAAGCCACCCGCCGGCCACCGGCCTGCAGCGCCTTGACCGCCGCGACCTTGTCGCCCGGCAGAACCTCGGCCTCCACCTGCTCGATTCCGATCTCGCCCGCGATTGCCCGCGCCGTGCGGGCGTTGTCACCGGTGACCATCGCGACGCCGAGCCCGCGCGCCTTCAGGGCGGCAATGGCAGCCGCCGCCCCGGGCTTCACCCGGTCGGCAACCGCGATCACCGCCGCCGCCCGTCCGTCGATCGACACATAGAGCGGGCTCCGGCCGAGCGCCGCCAGTCGGTCGGCGGCGGCCGCGAAGATCGCGGGATCGGCGCCGACCCGCGCCAGATGGCGCGGCGACCCGACCAGGATCCGCCGCTCTCCGACCAACCCCGAGACCCCGAAACCCGGCTCGGCCAGGAACTCCGCCGCTCGCGGAACCGCGATGGCCGCCTCGCGGGCCGCTTCCAGGATCGCGCCCGCCAGCGGATGCTCGGAGCGCGCTTCGACCGCCGCGACGAGCCCGAGCACCTCGGCTCGCTCGAAACCCGGCGCGAGCTCGAGGTCGGTCAGGACCGGGCGCCCCTCGGTCAGGGTGCCGGTCTTGTCGAACGCGACCGCCTCGACCGCGCTCAGACCCTGCAAGGCCGCGCCGCGGCGGAACAGCACGCCAAGCTCGGCCGCCCGGCCCGACCCGACCAGGATCGAAACCGGCGTGGCCAGCCCCATGGCGCAGGGACAGGCGACGATCAGCACCGCGACCGCGTTGACGAGGCCGAGCGCCGGGTCGATCGCCAGCCAGACCAGCAGCGTCAGGACCGCGATGCCCATCACCGCCGGCACGAACCAGAGCGTGACCCGGTCGACCGCGGCCTGGATCGGCAGCTTGTCGGCCTGCGCCTCCTCGACCATCCGCACGATCTGGCCGAGCAAGGTGTCGGCGCCCACCCGGGTCGCGCGAAAGGTGAAGCTGCCGGTTCGGTTCACCGTGCCGCCGACCAGCTCGGAGCCCGGCGCCTTCTCGACCGGCGCCGGTTCGCCGGTGACCATCGCCTCGTCGACCCAGGACCCGCCCTCAAGCAGCAGCCCATCGACCGGGATCCGCTCGCCCGGCCGTACCCGGATCAGGTCGCCGACCGCGAGCTCCGCGACCGGGATGTCGCTCTCGGCCCCATCGCGGACCCGGTGCGCGATGCGCGGTTGCAACGCGGCCAGCCGGGCGATCGCCGCGCTGGCCTGTCCCCGCGCCCTTGCCTCGAGCGCCCGGCCGAGCAGGATCAGGGTGACGATGACCGCGGCCGCCTCGAAATAGATTTGCCGGCCGGCCTCGGGCATCAGAAACGGCAGGAAGGTCGCGATTGTCGAATAGGCCCAGGCCGCGCCGGCGCCGAGCATCACCAGCGAATCCATGTCCGGCGACCCCCGGCGCAGCGCCGGCCAGCCGACCCGGAAAAATCCGCGGCCCGGTCCCGCCAGAACCGCCGTCGCGAGCAGGAATTGCAGGATGGCGAGCGCCCGGGCGCCGAACGTCATATCGAGCCAGTGATGCAGGCCGGGGACCAGATGCCCGCCCATCTCGATCAGGACGATCGGCAGGGTCAGCAGCGCCGCGATCAGGAGATCCCGCGCGCCCGACCGCCCATGGTCATGGGCGCCCGCTCCGGGGATTCCGGGTTCGGGATGAACATGCTCGAGGGCATGCGGATCGCCGCGCCCCGGCACGGGCCGCGCTTCGTAGCCCGCGCCCTGCACCGCCGCGACCAGATCTCCGCCCTGCGCGGCGCCCGCAATCCGCGCCCGACCCGTGGCCAGGTTGACCGAGGCCTCTGTCACGCCCGGTACCGCCAGCAGCGCCCGCTCGACCCGCCCGACGCAGGACGCGCAATGCATGCCGAGGATCACGAGATCGGTCCGGGACGGGGCGGCTTCGGCCATGGTCGGCACTCCCAACGCTTGCTGCCGACGGGATATGGGCCTTGCCATCATGGGAAGGTCAAGGGCTCTTCCCAGAAATTCGCCTCGCGGAATTTCGCTTGACCTTCCCACGATGGCAGGCGGCACGAGAGCCTGCATCACCTCCTCGCCAAGGATGCCCACCATGACCTTTCGCCTGCCACTGCTGAGCTGCTGCCTCGCCGCCCTAACCCTCGGCGCGAGCCTGCCCTCCAGCGCCGATATGACGGACACGGGCAAGACGAATATGGGGGCGGATATGGGGGTGATGGACATGGGAACGATGGACAAGAGCGGGTCGAGCCCTGCAGTCGAAGCCTATCGGGCCGCCAACGCAACGATGCATCGGGCGATGATGATCGACTATTCCGGCAATCCGGATGTCGATTTCGTTCGCGGCATGATTCCGCATCATCAGGGCGCGATTGCTATGGCGACGGTCGAGTTGCAATACGGAACCGATCCCGAGATCCGCAGGCTCGCCGAGGGCGTCGTCGCCGCGCAAGAGGCCGAGGTGGCGCAGATGAAGGCCTGGCTCGCCGCCCGTGATGCAAAATAGCGCCCGATTGCGAGCCTGCCTCGATTGCCGTACAATGTAAGGGAGGAGGCAAGGGGGAGGCTCGGGATGGGACAGGGCGACGCGTCCAGCGACTATGTCGTATTCTGGAACGAGGTCATGGTGCCGAAATTCCAGCGGTGGAAACATATCGTGGTCGATGGCCTCAGCCATCATAGCGAGCGGGTGTTTCCTGGTCTGGAGGTCGGTCCCGGCGACCGGGTGCTCGATGTTGGCTGCGGTTTCGGCGATACCGCGATCCTGCTTGCGCGGCGGGTCGGTCCGACCGGCTCGGTTCTGGGGCTCGATTGCTGCGAAGCCTTCCTCGCGGACGGGCATCGCGACGCGGCGGCAGCGGGGCTGACGAATGTCGACTTCGTGCTTGCCGACGTCGAAAGCTATCCGTTCCAACCCGAGTTCGATTTCTGCTTCTCGCGCTTCGGTACGATGTTCTTCGCCAATCCGGTCGCGGCGCTGCGCAACATGCGAAGCAGCCTCAGACCGGGTGGCATCATGACGATGATCGTCTGGCGCGATCTGGCCGAGAACGAGGTGTTCGCCCTGCCAAAGGCGGTGGTCCGCCGCTTCCTTCCCCCACCGGGCGACGAGGCGCGCAGCTGCGGCCCGGGTCCGTTCTCGATGGCCGATCCCGACATCGTCCGCCAGCAGCTCCGTATTGCCGGCTACGAGCCCCCGAGCTTCGAGCGGATCGACGCGCCGATCCTCGTCGGTTCCGACCTTGCCGATGCGGTTCGGTTCCAGCTCGAGCTCGGCCCGGCCGGCGAGATTATGCGCGAGGCGGGCGCACTCGCGACCGACCTGCGTCCGCAGATCGTCGCGGCGCTCGAAGCCGCGCTTGCCCCCTTTCAGACCAGCGAGGGTGTCGCCATGGCCTCCGGCTCCTGGAAAGTGACCGCCCGCAACCCGGGCTGAACCCTGCACGCCTCCATCTCCGCCGCAGCGCAACAATTTGCCGCTGCGCCGTTGACAGTCCCGCGCGCAAGCCCCTAACGTTCGGAACGTGTAAACAGTCACATGGTCGTGAGTATGGATCGCCTGACGGAAATGGAGGCTTTCGTTCAGGTTGTCGATCACGGCGGCTTCACCGAAGCGGCCCGCAAGATGGGCCTGTCGAAATCGGCGGTCTCCAAACATGTCTCCGCGCTCGAGGCGCGCCTCGCGGTCCGCCTGCTGAACCGCACCACCCGGCGCGTCAGCCCGACCGAGGTCGGCCTCGCCTATTACGACCGTGCGCGCACCGTGCTCACCGACGCGGCCGAGGCCGACAGCATGGTCACCGCGATGCAGGCGACGCCCAAGGGCTTGCTCCGCATCTCCGTCCCGGTCAGCTTCGGCATCAACCAGGTCTCGCCCGCGATCGCGCGCTTCCTGCAATCCTATGCCGAAGTCGACATCCACATGGTCCTCGAGGACCGGTTCGTCGAGCTGGTCGCCGAAGGCTACGACATGGCGATCCGCGTCGGCGTGCTCGAAGACAGTTCGCTCCGGGTCCGCAAGCTCGCCGAGACCACCCGCGTCCTCGTCGCCTCACCCGACTATCTCGAGCGGATGGGCCGGCCGCGCGGCATCGACGACCTGCACCGCCACCGGCTGCTGCATTATACCCACCTCGCCACCGGCAATTTCTGGCGCCTCCGCGGCCCCTCGGGCGAAGAGCGCCAGATCCGCGTCGGCGGCCGCCTGACCGCCAATAACGGCGATTCCCTGATGAAGGCGGCCGAATGCGGCCTCGGGATCGCCCTCATCCCCTCCTTCATCCTCGGCGACGCCGTCGCCTCGGGCCGCCTCGTCGAGGTCCTGCCCGAACGCGGCTATGACACGATCGGCATCTTCGCGCTCTATCCCGAAGGGCGCTTCACCCAGCCCAAGCTCCGCGCCTTCATCGACTTCCTGGCCGACCATTTCCGCGGCATGGGCCCGGCGCACTGGCCCATCGCCACCCCACCCGTCGCCACCCCACCCGCCGCCACCCCACCCGCCGCCGATCAGCCCGACGCTTCCCGATAGTGATAGCCGGCGAGCTCGGCCAGGCCGAGCCCGCGATAAAGCTCCAGCGCCGCCGCGTTGTCCCGGCTGACCGCCAGCGCCAGCCGCGCCGCCCCCTGCTCCACCGCCCAGGCGGCGGCCTCCCGCACCAGCCGCGCCCCGAGCCCGCGCCGACGATGCCCCGGCGCCACGACCAGGGCCTGCAACATCGCCGTCCCACCCCAGAGATCGACGAAGGCACAGCCCGCCGGCCGGTCGCCGTCGCGCGCCAGCAACCGGATCTTCGGCAGCGCCACCCGCTCCATCACCGCGAGCCGCCCCGGCCCTGCCCCGCCCGCGCCCCAGATCCCGACCATCGCCGCGAGCGGCAAGGCGCAGCGGACCACCGCCCAATCCGGCCGCTCCCCGATCAGCGGACCGGGGGCGCCGCCCAGGATCGCCACCCGGTCCGGCACCCGATAGCCGCGCGCCGCGAGCTGCGCGTCGAGCGCCGCCGCATCGTCGCGCACCAGAAAGAGCGGCACCCCGCCCCAGGCCCGAATCGCATCCTCCGCCGCCGCGATATTCCCGACCTCGCCGTCCAGCGTCGCGGCGCGGGTCCGCCGACCCCCCTCGCCGCGCCGCAGCGTCCAGGGCCCGAGCCTCTCGGTCTCGCTCGCCGGCCAGCAGGCCGTCAGGGCGGCGAACAGATCCGCCGTCATCAATCCTCCGGATGCCCGGTCGCGGCGAAGCTGCCGCCCACCACCCGAACGGCCACGGAGGCCGGATCCGGCCGCTCGGTCCGCGCCCGGATCGCCGCGGCAAAGCCGTCGGCGCTGTCCAGCGGCCGAAAGCCGATATGCTCGGCCCCCGCATTCGACACACCGCGCTCGGCATTGTCCGAGACGCCGTAGATCACCGAGAACCCGACGCGCGGCGCATCGAGCGCCGCCGCCGCCAGCCGCACGCAATCGGCGGGGCTGAGCCAGGACCACAGCATCCGCCGGTCGCGCGGCTCGGGAAAGCACGAGCAGATCCGCAGGCACACGCTCTCGAGCCCATACTTGTCCCAATAGAGGCTCGCCAGGTCCTCGACGAAGGTTTTGGTCAGGCCATAGAACGTGTCCGGCCGATGCCGCGCCCGGGTATCGGCCACCGCCTCGACATCGTGAAATCCGACGGCATGGATCGAACTCGCATAAACCACCCGGCGCACGCCATGCCGCCGCGCGCCCTCATAGATATTGTAGGCGGCGGGCAGCGTGTCGGCGAGGATCTCGGCAAAGCTCTGCTCGCGCGGATGCCCGGCGAAATGCAGCACCGCATCGCAGCCGCGCACCGCCGCGAAGGCCGCTTCGGCATCGGCCAGATCGCTCTGCACGATCTCCTCATGCGCCGCCGCCTCGCCCATCGGCTTCACGTCGGCCAGCCGGATCCGCCGGGCCAGCGGCGCAAGCCCGGCGCGCAGCTCGCGCCCCAAGGCGCCCGCGGCGCCCGTGATCAGGATGCGATCGAAATCCGGCATTCGGGGTCAGCCTTTCTGCGTGGCCGCGGCGAGCGCGCTCAGCGTCAGCTGCGGCGTGAGGGATTCGGGCGAGACGACCAGATCGAGCAGCGCGCCCGTGGCCGAGGCGCGGGCCCGCGCGAAGGCGGCCGGAAAATCGGCCGACGCTGCCACCCGCTCGGCATGGAAGCCATAGGCGCGGGCCAGTTGCACGAAATCCGGATTGGCAAGCGCGGTGAAGCTGGCCCGGCCCGGATAGCGGCGCTCCTGATGCATGCGGATCGTGCCATAGAGGCCGTTATTCACCACGAGCACGATCGGCTGGGCGCCGGCCTGCATCGCCGTCCCGAGCTCGGGCGCCGTCATCTGGAAATCCCCGTCGCCGGCGAGGCAGACCACAGTCGCGTCCGGCCGGGCGATCCGCGCCGCGACCGCCGCCGGCAGCCCATAGCCCATCGCGCCCGATTGCGGCGCGAGCAGACGCTGGTCGCCGGTGAACCGGAAATGCCGGTTGGTCCAGATCGCGAAATTGCCGGCGCCGTTGGTCAGGATCGCGTCTTGCGGCAGCACCGCCTGCAGGGTCCGGACCACGATGCCCATATCGAGCCCGCCCGGCTGCGCCGGCGTCGCGACATCCGCCAGACAGGCGGCCCGCGCCGCCCGCGTCCGCGCCGCCCAGGCGTCCGAGGCGACCTGCAGCCCGTCGAGCGCCGCGATCAGCGCATTCGGATGGGCCTGGATCGGCAGGTCGGCGGGGAAGATCCGGTTCAGCTCGGCATCGCTCGCATGGACATGGATCAGGGTCTGGCGTGAGCTCGGAAACTCATAGCCGTCCGTCGTCACCTCGCCGAAGCGCAGGCCTATTCCCAGGATCAGGTCGGCGCTCTCGATCAGCGCCCGCAGATAGGCCGGCTTGCCGAGCCCGCCTATGCCGACGAAGCTCGGGCTCGCGCTGTCGATCAGGTCGGTGCGCCGCCAGGCGGTGACGACCGGCAGCCGGTTCGCCTCGGCGAAGGCGCGCAGGCCGGCGCGCGCGCCGCGCGACCAGCCGCTGCCGCCGACCAGGACCAGGGGCGCGCGCGCCGCGGCGAGCCGGGTCTGCAGCTCGCCGATCGCATCGGGCGTCGGCGCGGCTTGGGGGATGCGCAGGGCCGGGCCGGGCTCGGCCGGGCAGGGCGCGACCAGCATGTCCTCGGGCAGCGCCACCACGACCGGCCCGGGCCGCCCGCTCTGCGCGACCGCGAAGGCGCGGCCGACCAGTTCGGGCACGCGGTCGGGATCGTCGATCTCGACCGCCCATTTCGCCAGCGGCCCGAAGGCGGCCCGATAGTCGATCTCCTGGAAGGCTTCGCGCCCGCGCATGCCGCGCCCCACCTGGCCGACGAACAGGATCATCGGCGAGGAATCCTGCATCGCGGTATGGACGCCGATCGCCGCGTTGGTCGCGCCCGGCCCGCGCGTCACCAACGCGATGCCCGGCCGTCCGGTCAGCTTGCCCCAGGCCTCGGCCATGAAGGCCGCGCCGCCCTCGTGCCGATTCGGCACCAGCCGGATCCTGTCCTGGACGTCGTGCAATGCGTCGATCACCGCGAGATAGCTCTCGCCCGGCACCCCGAAGGCCGTGGTCACGCCTTGGGCGAGCAGACAATCCACCAGCACCCGCGCCGCCGTCCGAGCCATTCCTCGCGCCTCCCGCGCCAGAGCACCACATTTTGCCGCCCAAGGGTAGGGGCCCCGCAACATCCGAGCGCGCGGTCATCGCTTCGTGCGCCGAGGCCGATCAGCATCTGCCGCCAGCCGGGCGACCAATACCCCCCGCGCCGCTCTCCTCGCCCCTCCCCCGCGACGCCCACGACCTTTCGCCCTCCCCGCCCCCGCGTCGCTTGGCCAGGCCCGGCTCCCACGACGATCGTCGCGCGTGGCGCGGCGGAGCCATCGCCGATGCGCCGGCGCGCGCCCCCGACCGACGTGAGGCCCGAACCCGTCGGCCGAGACCTCCGGGGTCGGACCTACGCCCCGATCCATGCCGGCCTCATGGTTGGGGGATATCCCTCTCGCCCCCCCTTGAGAATGGCCGCGGCTCTCCCCGCGAGCCGGCCGTTCGCGGCAACGCACCGCGGTGCCGCCAGGCTTCTTCGAGGATTTCATATGGGCAGAAACCCTATCGGGCAGTCCGAGGGGCCCCATCAACAGATGGGGAGAAAAAAAGACTCGCGGGCAACGGCCCGCGCCGGGCAGCCGCGGATCTCGCGGCTGCGCCTCTCCCCCCTGAGCCCCCACTCCGGAGCGACGAGACGGCTGAGCCGCCGCGACGCCGCCGCGCGCCGCGAGCCGAACGCTGTCGCTCGCGGGGCGTTGCCGCGGCGCTTCCGGAGAGCGCCGCGGTTCCGCTCGAGCCGCCGGCGTCGTTCGCACGGTAACCTTTCCGAAGATCGGGTTAACGCCGCCGGAAAATCCTTTTGGTTTCAGATAGTTGATCGGAGTCGCACGCGTGCGACTCCGCGCGTCTCAGAGCCGCATCTCCGGAACCGCCTCCGGAACGACCAGCGTCGCGCCGGTCCCGGCGACGATCTCCTCGACCGAGACGCCCGGGGCGCGCTCGCGCAGGACGAGCCCCTGATCGGTCGGCTCGATCACCGCGAGCTCGGTGACGATCAGGCTCACCCGCCGATCGGCGGTCAGCGGCAGGTCGCAGCGCTCGACGATCTTGGGTTTTCCCTTGGCGCTGTGGATCATCGCGACCACCACCCGGCGGGCGCCGGCGACCAGATCCATCGCCCCGCCCATGCCGGGCACCATCTTGCCCGGGATCATCCAGTTCGCCAGATGCCCCAGCGCGTCGACCTGCAGCGCCCCGAGCACGGTCATGTCGAGATGCCCACCCCGGATCAGCCCGAAGCTCATCGCGCTGTCGATCGAGGCGGCCCCTGGCACCGCGGTGACGAAGCTGCCCCCGGCATCGGTCAGGTTCGGATCCTCCATCCCCTCGGTCGGCCGCGCGCCGAGCCCGATGACCCCGTTCTCGGCCTGGAAATAGACTTCGATATCGCGGGGCAGGAAGTTCGCGACCAGGCTCGGGATGCCGATGCCGAGATTGACCAGGGTCCCGGGATGCACCTCCTGGGCCACCCGCCGGGCGATGATTTCCTTGGGATCGGAAATCGGGCTGCCATCCATCATGCTGCGCGCTCCAGAAGGACATCGACGAGGACGCCGGGGGTCTTGACCGCATCCGGCGGGATCATCCCGATCGGCACGATATGGACCGGCTCGGCGATCACCGTTTCCGCGGCCAGCGCCATGATCGGATTGAAGTTGTGGGCCGTCAGCGTGTATTCGAGATTGCCCGCATAGTCGCAGCGCTCGGCCGCGATCAGAGCGAAATCCGCCCGGATCGGCTTCTCCAGCAGATAGTCGGTGCCATCGACCGTCACGACCTGCTTGCCCTCGGCCACCGGGGTCCCGAGCCCGGTCCGGGTCAGCACCCCGCCGAGCCCGACGCCACCCGCTCGGATTCGCTCGACCAGCGTGCCCTGGGGCACCAGCTCGACCGCGATCTCGCCCGAGATCATCTTGGCCTGGGTTTCGGGATTGAGCCCGATATGCGAGGCGATCACCCTTTCGACCGCGCCGCAGGAAATAAGCTTGCCGATGCCGCGCCCCGGCATCGCGGTGTCGTTGGCGATCACCGTCAGCCCCCGGACCCCGCGCGCGACGAGCGCGTCGATCAGGCGATGCGGGGTGCCCACGCCCATGAAGCCCCCGATCAGCAGCACCGCCCCGTCCGGGATCATCGCTGCTGCCGCCTCGACCTTGGTCGCCGTCTTCATGCGTGCCCCCTCGCCCGCTGGTTCCGTCGTACCGGCCGGCAAGAACGGCCCAGCCCGGCGCCGCAGACCATAGGGCCAAACCCGCAACCGGTTAAGCGGCGTGATGCCGCGGTGCCGCAAAAATCTGGCTCCTTCGCCGCAGGCTCGGATCGGACTTTGGATTGTCACCTGGGCTTGCTAGGAGGAGGCGCCGCATTACCCCGAGGGGCCTGGTCTTGAGTGATCTCTGGTCGATCTCCGCCATCGTCGTCGCGATGGTCGCGCTGTTCATCTGGGACCGCCTTCCGGTGATCGTCGTCTGTATCGGGGCGGCCCTGGCGCTCTATGCCAGCGGCATCCTGACCCTGCAGGAAAGCCTCGCGGGCTTTGGCGATCCGGCGGTGATCTTCGTCGCCTCGCTCTTCGTGGTCAGCGCCGGGCTCGAGATGGCCGGGATCACCGCCTGGGCAGGGCAGATCCTGATCGCGCGGGCCGGCAACAGCCGGGCGCGGCTGCTGATCTGGACCATGGGCTTCTCCGGCGTGCTGAGTGCCCTCATCACCCTCAACGGCGCGGTCGCGGCTCTGCTGCCCGTGGTGGTCGTGATGGCGATCCGGCTCGGCCGCTCTCCGGCGCAGCTGCTGCTTCCCCTGGTCTATGGCGGGCATGCGGGATCGCAGCTGCTGCTGACCGGGACCCCGGTCAGCGTGCTGATCGCGGAGGCCTCGGCCGAGGCGGGGGCGGGCGGCTTCGGCTATTTCGCCTTCGCGCTGGTCGGGGTGCCGCTGCTCGCCGGAAGCATCGCGATCGCGGTGCTTTTCGGCAAGCGGCTGCTGCCGACCCGGACCAGCCGGAACCTGCCGCCGGACCTGTCGTACCATGCCAATACCCTGATCGAGCAATACCGGCTGCAAGGCGGGGTGCATCGGCTGCGGGTGCGGGCGGGCTCGACCCTGGTCGGTCGTCCCGCGGCGCTGCTTGCACTCGACATGCCGGGAATCGGGCTGCTGCGCGTCACCCGCCAGGACAGCGCCGAGGACCAGCTGGGGGAGATCGAGCCGGGCGATCATCTGGTCGTGCAGGGAGAGGCCGAGGCGGCGGCGCAATGCGCGACGGCGTTCGGGCTCGGCTTCAACGAGCCGGAGCCCGACCAGGTCGCGGCCGCGCTCTTCAACCGGAATTCGGGGCTCGCCGAGGTGGTGATCCCGCCGCGCTCGGCCCTGATCGGCGAGCGGATCTTTCCCGGGATGGTCACCCCGAGCGGCGATCTGATCGTTCTCGCGGTCCAGCGCCGGGGCGAGGAACTGGCGGCCGGAACCGCGCTCGCCGCCGGCGATTCGGTGCTGCTGCAAGGGACGTGGCGCGCCCTGGAGGACCGGCTGGCGGTGCCCGAGGTGCTGCTCGTCAACTCGCCCGACCTCGTCCGGCGCCAGGCGGTGCCGATGGGGCTCGGGGCGCGGCAGATGCTGGCGATCCTTGGCGCGATGGTGGTCCTGCTGGCGACCGGGCTCGTTCCGGCGGCGGTCGCGGGGCTGCTGGCCGCGGGAGCGGTGCTGCTTTGCGGGATTCTCTCGGTCGAGCAGGTCTATCGGGCGGTCAACTGGACCACGGTGATCCTGATCGGCGCCTTGATGCCGCTGTCGCTCGCGATGGAGCGGACCGGGGCGGCGCGGCTGCTGGCCGAGGCGCTGGTCGAGACCCTGGGCGCGCTGGGCCCGCACGCCCTGCAGGCCGGGCTCTTCGTGCTGACCGCCGTCCTGGGCCAGGTGATCAGCAATACCGCGACCGCGATGATCCTGATCCCGATCTCGGTGGTTGCGGCGGGGCAGATGGGGCTGTCGCCGCAGCCGATCCTGATGGGGGTCGGAATCGCGGCGGCGGCGGCCTTCCTGACCCCGGTCTCGACCGCGACCAACCTGATGGTCATGGAGCCCGGCGGCTACCGGTTCGGGGACTACTGGAAGTTCGGCCTGCCGCTGATGATCTGGTTCTTTTTGATCGCGGTCTTCCTGGTGCCGGTGATCTGGCCGTTCTGAGCACGGAGTCGCACGCGTGCGAAAACAGGTAAGCTATTGAATACACAGAACTTACCACTGTGCTGTCAACCGAATCTTCACCAAGCTTAACGGTCCGGCGCCGGCGCGACGGCCATTGCCCCGGCGGCGGCGACGGCTATGCTGCCGACGCGCAACCAGGGGTGCCCGCATGTCCGATCTCGATGCCGTCCTCGCTCATATCGACGCCGATCTCGACCAGGCGCTCGGCCGGCTGTTCGCGCTGCTGCGCATCCCCTCGATCTCGACCGACCCGGCCTATGCCGCCGATTGCCGGAGCTGCGCCGAAGCGCTGAGCGCGGATCTCGTGAGCCTCGGCTTCGAGGCCAGCGCGCGGCCGACGCCCGGCCACCCGATCGTGCTGGCCAAGGACCACAAAGCGGGCGGTGCGCCCGTCCTGTTCTATGGCCATTACGACGTGCAGCCGGTCGATCCGCTCGATCTCTGGAGTCATCCGCCCTTCGAGCCCTTCATCGAGACGCGGGAGGACGGCACGCGCGCGATCCGCGCCCGCGGCGCCTCCGACGACAAGGGCCAGGTGATGACCTTCATCGAAGCCTGCCGCGCCTGGAAGGCGGTGACCGGCAGCCTGCCGCGCGCCGTCACCATCCTGCTGGAGGGCGAGGAGGAATCGGGCGGCCGAAACCTGCCGCCCTTCATCGAGGCCAATCTCGGC
Source organism: Amaricoccus sp. (assembly GCA_046348955.1). Lineage (GTDB taxonomy): Bacteria > Pseudomonadota > Alphaproteobacteria > Rhodobacterales > Rhodobacteraceae > Amaricoccus. Next base: position 66,922 of record JAXMDG010000008.1, on the reverse strand, counting down.
GAGCTCGGCGCCGAGGTCGCGCTGATCTGCGACACCGGAATGTGGGATGCGCGGACGCCGGCGATCACGACCAGCCTGCGCGGGCTCTGCGGCGAGGAGATCACGATCGAGGCCGCGAGCCGCGACCTGCATTCCGGCGCCTATGGCTCGGCCGCGGCCAATCCCAACCATATCCTCGCGCGGATCCTCGCCGACCTGCATGATGCGGAGGGGCGCGTCACCATTCCCGGCTTCTATGACGGCGTACCTGAATTGCCCGAGGCGCTCAAAGCCTCCTGGGCCGGACTCGATTTCGATCCGGCCGCGTTCCTGGGCGAGATCGGGCTCGCGATCCCGGCGGGCGAGGCGGGTCGGTCGGTGCTGGAAATGGTCTGGTCGCGTCCGACGGCCGAGGTGAACGGCATGGGCGGCGGCTATCAGGGCGCGGGCTTCAAGACGGTGATCCCGTCCAAGGCCTCGGCCAAGGTGTCGTTCCGCCTGGTCTTCGATCAGGATCCGGCGAAGATCCGCGCCTCCTTCCGCGACTTCGTGCGGGCTCGGGTGCCGGCGGATTGCAAGGTCACGTTCGAGGAGCATGGGTCGGGCACCGCCGTCTCGTTCGACCCGTCGGGCGCCGCCTTCCGCAATGCCCAGCTCGCGCTCGGCGACGAATGGGGCAAGGAGGCGGCCTTCATCGGGGCCGGCGGCTCGATCCCGGTCGCAACCCTGATCAAGGAGCGGCTGGGAATCGATGTGCTGCTGATCGGGTTCGCGCTCGACGATCGCATCCATAGCCCGAACGAGAAGTACGACCTCGCGAGCTTCCACAAGGGCATCCGCTCCTGGGCCCGGATTCTCGCGGCCCTGTAGCGGCGAGAAGCTCGATCTGTCCCGGAACCGGCAAGGATCTGCCGAGCCGATTCTCGACGGTGTCACGTGGACATGACGGGGCGCATGCTGTCCTGACCGTGAATTGGTTCAGGAGATTGCCTGATGCCTCAGGTCGAGACTACACTTAAAAGGATCATTTCGAAGCTCGCTGGCGAAGAATTCGTCGCCAGGATTCGTCTCTGGCGCGAGCTTTGGGGCGGAGAGCCCGAATTGCGGCTGATTCCCACGATCTGCGACAGCAAGGCGGGGTTCCTTGATGTCGGCGCGAACGAGGGCGTCTATTCGCTTTATGCCCGGCGCTATTGTCGGCATGTCTATGCTTTGGAACCGCATCCCGAACTGGCGCAGCGATTGACCGGGATACTTGGCGACAGCGGCACGGTGATCCCGGTCGCCGCTTCCGACCATGCCGGAACCGAGCGGCTCAATATCCCCATGCGCGACGAGCACGATGTCCATACCCGCTCGTCGCTGGAGGCGGACGCCAATCCCGGCTTCCCGACGCGGGAGGTCGATGTGAGGCTGGCGCGGGTGGCCGATCTCGATCTGCCGGAAATCGGCGTGATCAAGATCGATGTCGAGGGGCATGAGCTGCAGGCGGTGAAGGGCGCCCGGCCGCTGCTTGTCGCCTCGCATCCGATCCTGATCGTCGAATGCGAGGAGCGCCATCATCGCGGCGGGGTGGCGCGGCTGATCGGCTATCTCGAAGGGATCGGCTATGAGGGCTATTTCCTGCATCGCGGGCGACTGCGCCCGGCGGCCGAGTTCGATCCCGACCAGTTGCAGCGGCTGGAGGCGGCGAAGGACCCGAACGGCCAGCGCTCGCCGGACTATGTGAACAATTTCCTGTTCGTCGAGCGGGGCAATCCGGCGCAGCTCGCGCGGATCCGCGCGGCTCTGCCGCCGGTGCAGTGACGGCGCGCGCGGCGCCGAGGCTCTTGACCCGGGCGCTCCGGTCCTTGCACGATCCGGGCGCGAGCTCTGGGAGAAGCCATGGCATCCGACCTGACCGTCCTGCGCGGCCGCGCGATCTCGTTTTCCGGCAATCCGTT
>JAXMDG010000008.1:0-60000 GCA_046348955.1 Amaricoccus sp. | reverse complement strand
GACGCCTACAAACAGTCGGAGCCTAGGCGATGTCTTCGGACATCATCATTGGTGACGGCGTACCTTTTGTATAATGGGTCAACGACTTGGTCTTACGAGCAAGCTTAAGCCGTTAGGTGTAGGCGCAGCGAAAGCGAGTCTGAATAGGGCGCTTGAGTTCGTAGGATCAGACCCGAAACCGAGTGATCTAGGCATGTCCAGGATGAAGGTGCGGTAACACGCACTGGAGGTCCGAACCCACACCTGTTGAAAAAGGTCGGGATGAGGTGTGCCTAGGGGTGAAAGGCCAATCAAACTCGGAGATAGCTGGTTCTCCGCGAAAACTATTTAGGTAGTGCGTCAGACGAATACCACCGGGGGTAGAGCACTGGATGGGTAATGGGGACCCACAGTCTTACTGATCCTAACCAAACTCCGAATACCGGTGAGTACTATCTGGCAGACAGACGTCGGGTGCTAACGTCCGGCGTCGAGAGGGAAACAACCCTGACCCGCAGCTAAGGCCCCCAATTCATGGCTAAGTGGGAAAGCATGTGGGACGACCAAAACAACCAGGATGTTGGCTTAGAAGCAGCCATCATTTAAAGAAAGCGTAACAGCTCACTGGTCTAGATAAGTTGTCCTGCGGCGAAGATGTAACGGGGCTCAAGCCATGAGCCGAAGCTCGGGATGTGCGCAAGCACGTGGTAGCGGAGCGTTCTGTGAACCAGCTTCGTGTCTCTTCAGCGAAAGGTATGCCGCAAGGCGTGCTTTTTGATGCGGAGACGTGAAGCTTGCTGAGAAGGCGGCCTGTGAGGGACCGCTGGAGCGATCAGAAGTGAGAATGTTGACATGAGTAGCGACAAACAGGGTGAGAGACCCTGTCGCCGAAAGTCCAAGGGTTCCTGCTTAAAGCTAATCTGAGCAGGGTGAGCCGACCCCTAAGGCGAGGCCGAAAGGCGTAGTCGATGGGAACCAGGTTAATATTCCTGGGCCAGGAGGATGTGACGGATCGTGGCTGTTGTTCGACCTTATCGGATTGGTCGGGCCTCGAAGCGGTTCCTGGAAATAGCCCTCCATCAGATCGTACCCTAAACCGACACAGGTGGACTGGTAGAGCATACCAAGGCGCTTGAGAGAACTGCGTTGAAGGAACTCGGCAAAATGCCTCCGTAACTTCGGGAGAAGGAGGCCCCGTCCTTGGGCAACCAGGGGCGGGGGGCACAAACTAGGGGGTGGCGACTGTTTACTAAAAACACAGGTCTCTGCGAAGCCGTAAGGCGACGTATAGGGACTGACGCCTGCCCGGTGCTGGAAGGTTAAAGGGAGGGGTGCAAGCTCCGAACTGAAGCCCCAGTAAACGGCGGCCGTAACTATAACGGTCCTAAGGTAGCGAAATTCCTTGTCGGGTAAGTTCCGACCTGCACGAATGGCGTAACGACTTCCCCGCTGTCTCCAACGCAGACTCAGCGAAATTGAATTCCCCGTGAAGATGCGGGGTTCCCGCGGTCAGACGGAAAGACCCCGTGCACCTTTACTACAGCTTCACACTGGCATCAGGCCGGTCATGTGCAGGATAGGTGGTAGGCTTTGAACCCGGGACGCCAGTTCCGGTGGAGCCATCCTTGAGATACCACCCTTGACTTGTTTGATGTCTAACCGCGGACCGTTATCCGGTTCCGGGACCCTGTGTGGCGGGTAGTTTGACTGGGGCGGTCGCCTCCCAAAGAGTAACGGAGGCGCGCGATGGTGGGCTCAGGTTGGTCGGAAATCAACCGTCGAGTGCAATGGCATAAGCCCGCCTGACTGCGAGACTGACAAGTCGAGCAGAGACGAAAGTCGGCCATAGTGATCCGGTGGTCCCGCGTGGAAGGGCCATCGCTCAACGGATAAAAGGTACGCCGGGGATAACAGGCTGATACTGCCCAAGAGTCCATATCGACGGCAGTGTTTGGCACCTCGATGTCGGCTCATCACATCCTGGGGCTGGAGAAGGTCCCAAGGGTACGGCTGTTCGCCGTTTAAAGTGGTACGTGAGCTGGGTTTAGAACGTCGTGAGACAGTTCGGTCCCTATCTGCCGTGGGTGTCGGAGACTTGAGAGGAGTTGCCCCTAGTACGAGAGGACCGGGGTGAACGCACCACTGGTGGACCTGTTGTCGTGCCAACGGCAGTGCAGGGTAGCTATGTGCGGACAGGATAACCGCTGAAGGCATCTAAGCGGGAAGCCCCCCTCAAAACCAGGTCTCCCTTGAGGGCCGTGGAAGACCACCACGTCGATAGGTCGGAGGTGTAAGCGCAGCAATGTGCTCAGCTGACCGATACTAATCGCCCGATAGGCTTCGATCCGATCCAGTGGCAGGCGGACCCAGCAGGGTCCCGCGCCGCTGGCCGATCCGGAAGTCATGACCCGAAGTTCCCTTGGAAAAGACTGTCTCGTGTCGCCGCACGACCGCAAGCCCTGCCGAGACCGTTCGGCGGCGCTGGATGCGGCATCCGTGCGGCCTGCAGGTTTGGTGGCTCTAGCGCGAGCGAAACACCCGATCCCATCCCGAACTCGGCCGTTAAGCGCCGCCGCGCCGATGGTACTGCGTCCCAAGACGTGGGAGAGTAGGTCACCGCCAAACCTGCAGGCCGCATGTCTCTTGCTCTCCTTCATCGATCCGCACTGTCCGCCGCGTTCGCGCGGCAAAGGCGACAGACAAATCTTGACGCGGGGTGGAGCAGCCCGGTAGCTCGTCAGGCTCATAACCTGAAGGCCGCAGGTTCAAATCCTGCCCCCGCAACCAAGAATTTATTGATAGAAATCAAAGTCTTAGACTAAAGAAGGGCGCTCAGTGGGCGCCCTTCTCGCGTTGCGACACAGCGCGAAGCAGCAAAATCAGGAACTTACAGACCGCAGGTTCAAATCAGGGGTGTCGTACCTGCGACCAATCTTTGAAGGCGGAGAATGGCGGAGAACGTCGTCCCCCGGATACACCCGGCGCATCCGGACTATCTTCCAGGACAACGAGGCCTGTCAGCGCATCGGAAGGATCGAAGGGATCGGCCCGATCGTGGGCATCCGCTATCTCCAATTATCTGGCGCCGAACCATGGTATGCGTTCACCGATGCCATCGATCCCTTTGCCCTTTGTCGTCTCGTTCGTGCTGTGCCTGGTGCTCATCAGGACGCTGCGGCAAGACACATTCGGTCTCTTCGGCTGGCTCGTCGCGGCCTGCGCCGTTCAGGCGTTCCTGTCGGGACTGCACTGGAGTCTCGACTGGCCAGCGGCACGGCTGATCCAGCCGGTCATCGCCGCCGTCCTGCCCGTTCTGGCCTTCGTGGCTTTCGAGGGGCTTCGTCGCGGGGGAGCGGTGAAATCCGCCGCACTCATCCTCCATCTCATCCCCGCCGCGCTCGTCCTCGGGCTCGTCGCCGTCTGGAGAGCGCCGATCGATATCGTCCTCTTTGCGATATACCTCGGATATGGGGCGGGGCTTCTGCGTATGGCAAGGCAGGGACCGGATACCCTTGTCGCGACGCGTCTCGGGGACAGCACAACGGCGCACAAGGCGCTGGTCGCGGTCGCCCTGCTTCTCATCCTGACGGCCTTCATCGATGCCGGCGTGTCATTCGCCCTTACCTTTGGGAATGCCGAGCAGGCAACGGCGATCCTGACCGTCGCGAGCGTCCTGTGGCTGGCCGCCGCCGGATATGCCGCGACGGTCGCCGACGCGACCCGGCCAGAACCAGAGCCCGATCCGTCCGTGGAGCCCCCCTTGCCGCGCGTCTCGCCGGAAGCCGCGCTGGTCTCCCGGCGGCAGGAGGCAGGCACCGCCTATGACGACGTTTCCGAGGAGGATGCGGCAATCCTTCGCCGGATCGACACGCTGATGGCCGGGCAGCTCCTCTATCGCGACCCGGACCTGACCCTGGAACGGCTGGCGCGGCGCGCCGGCATTCCGGCGCGGAGAATTTCGGGGGCCGTCAACCGCGTCCATGGCCGCAACGTCTCCCAGATCATCAATGAGTACCGGATCGACGATGCCAAAAGACGGCTCGTCTCGACCGACGATCCCGTGACCTCGATCATGCTGGAGGCCGGCTTCGGCACGAAGTCGAACTTCCACCGCGAGTTCCAGCGGATTACCGGCATGACGCCCGGCGCGTACCGACGTCTGGAGGGCAAGGCTTCCACGAGCCCGAACGGTCGGAACGATCATACGGTTTCCTGCGCCAATTCCCAGGGCGCAACCTGATCCTTGGCCGTCCTCAATCGCGATCCTGAACGTCCAAGAACATGTTCAAGGACGCATTCGGCGAACCGGATGGCCATTTCCCCGGTGGGCTCCGCCTGTCCGGTTTCGCACCGGCAAGACCGCGGCGGATGCCGACCTCGAAGGGGAAAGCGATGAGAATTCAGAGGCTGGTTCCGGCCGTCATCGAGAGCGTCCTGCTCCTGACATCGGTCGCGCATGGCGTAGCGGCCACCGAAGGGGACGCCGGCGTCTACAGGATGGAGGTTCCGTCCCCGGAACACGAGCAGCCCCTCGACATCACCATCTGGTACCCGGCGGCGGCAACCGGCGGCGAGGAGGTCACGCTGGGGGACAGCCCGTTCTTTATGGGGACCACAGCCAGACTGGACGCGCCGATCTCGGACGGTCGCTTTCCCCTCGTGCTGCTTTCTCATGGGGTGGGCCTTGCCGGACGCGCCGAGGCGCTGAGCTGGCTCGCCGCTCCCCTGGCGCAGCGAGGCTTCATCGTGGCAGCTCCGACCCATCCGGGGAACGGTGGCCCGGACCGATCCGCTGCCGAGACCATGAAGCTCTGGCTCCGCCCGGACGACATCTCGCGGACGCTCGACGCGGTGGAAGAAAACTCCCTCCTCGCACAGCATCTCGCGCCGAACGAGGTCGGCGTCCTCGGGCTTTCCATGGGCGGCGGCACGGCGCTGGCGCTGGCGGGGGCACGGTTCGACCCGCAGCTTCTGGCGGGGCCTACTGCGATACCGACGCCCGCAATCCTTCCCTCTGCGGCTGGGTCCGGCAGAGCGGCGTCGACCTCCACGCCATGGACAAGCGCGATGCCGGTCGCGACCACAGCGACGCCCGTATCCGCTTCGCCATGGCGATCGACCCGGCTCCGGTGGATGTTTTCGATAGGGGCGCGCTATCAGCAATCGCCATTCCTGTCGATCTGGTGAACCTCGGACGGACGGGCGAGATCCCCGCGACCGTGGAGGCCTCCGATATCGCCAGGGCAATTCCGAATTCCGGATATGCGATCATCGAGGACGCCAGCCACTTCAGCATGTTCGGCGAGTGCAAGCCTGGCGCCGCCGACGCCGCCATGTCGGACGAGATAGAAGACCCGATCTGTTCGGACAGCACGGGTGCTTCGCGCCGAACGATCCACGCGCAATTGGTCGATATGATCGAAGCAGACTTCCGTCGAAGGTTGGAAACGGTCACGGCCGGCCAATAGTGTGGATCGACGACGGTCACGTCCGCCCCCATGCCGGCCGCCACCCTGGCTGCATGCGTGCCGACCACGCCGCCGCCGATCACCAGCACCTTCGCCGGCGCCACGCTCGGCACTCCGCCCAAGAGCACGCCGCGGCCGCCGTTGGCCTTCTGCAATGTCCATGCGCCGACCTGGGGCGCCAGGCGCCCTGCGACCTCCGACATCGGCGCGAGCAACGGCAGGCCGCCGCGATCGTCGGTCACCGTTTCATAGGCGATACAGGTCGCGCAGATAGGTGAACAGAAGCTGGCCTTCCCGCAGGCGCTTGCGTTCGACCGCCTGCGGTTCCTTGACCTTCACGATCATGTCGGCGCTGGCGAACACCTCGTCCGCGCCTTCGACGATCTTTGCGCCCGCCGCGACATAGTCGGCATCGGCGAAACCGGCGCCGTCGCCGGCGTGGGCCTCAACCAGCATCTCGTGGCCATGGGCGATGGCCTCCCGCGCGGCGTCGGGGGGCATGCCGACGCGAAATTCCTGCGGTTTGATTTCCTTCGGGCAACCAATCAGCATCGTTGTGCTCCAATGGGCTTAGTGTCAGCGGCGGTTCCGGGCGGGCAGTGCGGTCGCTTCCATCAGCCGAGGCTTCTTGCAAACGCGCAATCGCCGGCCTCACGGACGGTACGCATCGAATCGACAGGTAGATCGAAGCGGATGCCGGGCACGGTCTCGATCACCCGGACGTTGCCGCCCCAGCACAGCGTGCGGCAGGTCCGTTCGGAGATGCGCCAGCCGTCCGGTGTGCGCACGAGCGCGTCGTCGTACCAGCCAGCGCCTTCCCAGTAGTCGCCGCCGACGGTGCCGGTCTTGATCAGCCGCCAGATGCCATAGGTGATGGCGTTCGCGCGGTCACCCTGAAGGTTGACGATATGGCCGCTCATCGCGTGCTGCGTCCGGTCGAGGGTGACATGCTGGGCGGCGAAGTCGCGCTTGAACGCCTCCCGGTCGGTCCAGCCGGTTTCCGGCGCGTCGGAGAACACCACGCGGGCGTTCGGCGTGAAGATCCGATCGAAGAGATGCCACGCCTGTGAATCCATAGCGTAGCCGTAGAGGTTCAGCACGTTGACGATCTCACTGCGGTCGTCGCTTGCCGTGGGGGGCGTCTTTCCAGGGGGGCAGCGGGGATAGACGTCGAGCCGGAGCCGGGTCAGCTTCAGGGAGCGGATCTTCCACTCGCCATTCTCGCGGCGGTAGGTCTCGTGGTAGTGGCCCCAGCCGTCCATGGCTGCGACCTCGGGGTCGGTCTTCATGCGCAGGCGGTCGGCCATGGCCCAGACGCCGCGGGCGTTGTCGGCGTCGAGGACCTCGATCTCGGGGTTGGAGCCGTGATGCACGGCCTCGAGGTCCTGCTCGGCGTCCATGAGGACCGAGACGACCATGTCATTGCCCTGCAAGAGCTCTTCCGAACAAATCGGCACGGCGTCGACGCCGGTCCGGGGGTCGGTGTTCGCGCCGCGGAAGTCTGCGGTTCCGTCGGCGGTGAAACAGCGCGACAGCAGCGCGCGATCCTTGGTGTCGATGGCGCGGAAGTAGCGGGCCTTGAGCTGCCGGATCTGCTCCATCGCCCAGAGCTTCATGACCAAGTCCTCGGGCATAGATTTTGTCCTGACTAACACATTCGTGTATGATAAATATCGGCGCGACGGTGTCGCGTCAAGGATCGCGCGGACGCAGCGCGCGTCGGCGCTCAATTTTGGGCTTGCCGATCGCTGAGGGGGGAATGATAGTGAATGCATTCGTCAATTAATAATTTATGATTCGGACGGATGATGGCGGGCGCGGTCGACTACATCGTCGTCGGTGCAGGCTCCGCGGGTGCGGTGCTTGCGGCGCGGCTCAGCGAGGGCGCGGCGGTGCGGGTCGTGCTGCTGGAGGTTGGCGGCTCGCACCGGCATTGGTCGGTCGAGATGCCGCTCGGTCCGGGTCCGGGGCATGGCGGCGCTGCGTGTCACTAACGCCAACACCAGTGCGCCATGTGTGATGATGGAGGAGCGCGCGGCCGACCTGATCGCCGGCCGGCCGCCGTTGCCGGCGGATGACGCGCCGTTCTGGGTCAAGCGGACGCAGCGGTAACGGGACACCTGCCCCGCGAGCTGAATGAAGGACAGGAAAGCAGATGAACGTCGAAACCGTGGATTTCATCGTGGTCGGCAGCGGCTCGGGCGGAAGCGTCGTCGGGGGCCGGCTCGCCGAGAGCGGCAAGTTCAGGACGGTGCTCCTGGAGGCGGGGGGCAGCGACCGCAGCCTCTTCATCCAGATGCCGGCCGCGACCTATCTCTATGCTCTGGCCAATCCGCGCTATGACTGGAGCTATGGCACGCTGCCCGATCCGACGCGCGCGAACCGAACCGACATCCTGCCGCGGGGACGGGTGCTCGGGGGCTGCACCTCGATCAACGGGATGCTCTATGTGCGCGGACAGCCCGAAGACTACGACGACTGGGCCGAAGCTGGATGCCCCGGCTGGGACTTCGCCTCGGTTCTGCCCTGGTTCAAGAAATCGGAAGACAACGAAAACGGCGAAAGCCGTCTGCACGGGGCAGGGGGGCCGCTGACCGTATCGAACCTGCGGGTCTCGCATCCTCTGTCGGAGGCCTTCCTGAAATCCTGGGGAACAGCGGGACTGCCGATCGTTGACGACATCAACCAGGTGCCGCAGGACGGCATGGGCTACGTGCAGACCACCCAGCGGCGCGGCCAGCGGTTGAGCGCCGCGCGGGCCTTCCTGCGGCCGGCGATGCGGCGCGGTGAGATCGACGTGCGGATGAAGGCGCAGGTGACGCGGGTGCTGTTCGAGGGGCGGCAGGCCGTCGGTGTGGAATACCGGCAGAACGGACGGCTGGTGCGGCTGATGGCGCGGCGCGGGGTCGTGCTGGCGGCAGGGGCCTTCGCAACGCCGCAGATCCTGATGCTGTCGGGGGTCGGGCCGGCGGCGCATCTGGCCGACATGGGTATTCCGGTGGTGCATGATCTGGCGGGCGTCGGCCGGAACCTGCAGGACCATCCCGGCTTCACGTTGGATGCCGCGGTCAAGATCCCATCCTACAACACTCAGAACACGATCATCCACAAGGCCTGGTACGGGGCGCAGTGGCTGTTTCTGGGTCGCGGTCCCGGCACGACGCCGGACACCCATCTGGTAGGGTTCGCCCGTTCGGAGCCGGGTCTCGACCGCTGCGACCTGCAATACCACTTCGGGCCGGTCGGCTACAGCGTCGATGAGAAGGGGGCGGCGCTAACCCCCTATCCCTCGGTGTCGGTTTTCATCAATGTCAGCCGGCCCTACTCGCGCGGCTCGGTGGAGCTGGCCTCTCCCGATCCGATGGCGCATCCTGCGATCCAGATGAACCTGATGTCGGATCGGCGCGATGTCGATGTTCTGGTGAGGGGCGCCAGGATCCTGGATCGCGTCTTCAAGTCCGAACCGTTCGGCAGCCTGCTGGCCTCGCCCGTGCATCCGACCGACAGCCTCAAGACGGATGCCGAATGGGATGATTTCATCCGCAAGACGGCGCATGGCATCTATCACCCGTCCGGCACCTGCAAGATGGGGCGCGACGACATGGCCGTGGTCGGCCCGGATCTCGCCGTGCGTGGGGTGGGCAATCTCTGGATCGCCGATGCCTCGATCATGCCGACGGTGACGAGCGGCAACCTGAGCGCGCCGACCATGATGATCGGCGAGCGGCTGGCGGCCCGGCTGATCGGCAACTGACCCGGGCCCGGCCGGCGCCCGTCGGAGCGGCGGCCGGCCCGGGATCAGGCCTCGACGCCGAGGATCGACTTGGTGTGCAGGAATGCCTCGATGCCGTAGTCGGCATGCTCGTAGCCGTTGCCCGACTGCTTCAGGCCGCCGAAGGGGGCTGCGGCGTAGGCGCCCGCCTGATGGTTGATGTAGACATGGCCCGAGCGGACCTGCTTCGCCACCCGGAGTGCGCGCGCCGGGTCGGACGACTGCACCACCCCGCCGAGGCCGTAAATCGAGTCGTTGGCGATGCGGACGGCGTCATCGTCGCCGTCATGCGGAATGATGCAAAGCACCGGCCCGAAGATCTCCTCCTGGGCGATGCGCATGCCGTTGTCCACGTCGGCGAAGACCGTGGGCTTCACGAACCAGCCGCGGTTCAGCCCGGTGGGACGGCCCGGTCCGCCGGCGACGAGGCGGGCGCCTTCGTCGATGCCGATCTGGATGTAGCGCTGGATTTGCTGGAACTGGGTGCGGTTGACGATCGGACCCATGGTCGTCTCCTCCTTCGAGGGGTCGCCGACCACGTAGCCGTCCGCGACGCCGCGGGCGATCTCCGCGGCGTCGCCCATCCGGGTCCGGGGCACCAGCATCCGGGTCGAGACGGAACAGGACTGCCCCGCGTTCGAGAAGCAGTTGTGGACGCCAGCGGTCACGGCCGCCTCGAGGTCCGCGTCGTCGAGAATGAGGTTCGCCGACTTGCCGCCGAGCTCCTGATGCACGCGCTTGACCGTGTCGGCGCCCGCCTTGGCGATCTGGATGCCCGCCCGGGTCGAGCCGGTGAAGGAAATCACGTCGACGTCGGGATGGGCGCAGAGCGCCGCGCCGGTGTTCGGGCCGTCGCCGTTGACGAGGTTGAAGACCCCGTCCGGCACGCCCGCCTCCTTCAGCACATCGGCGAAGAGCATGGCGTCGAGCGGGGCGACCTCGCTCGGCTTCAGGACCATGGTGCAGCCCGCGGCGAGGGCGCCGGCGGTCTTGGTCACTACCTGATTGATCGGCCAGTTCCAGGGGGTGATGAGCGCGGCGACGCCGACCGGCTCGCGGTAGAGCAGGGTGGTGTCGCGCATCTCTTCCAATTGAATTCGTTCAAGCCCGGCGATGGTCTCGTCCAGATGCGCGCCGCCGAGCCAGGTCTGCGCGCCGCGCGCGAGGCTGATCGGGGCGCCCATCTGCAGAGTCAGGGCCTGGGCGAATTCCTCGCGACGGCGCTCGAAGATCGCGCGGATGGCCCGAAGCAACTCCAGCCGCTCGGCCTTGCTGGTGCGGGAATAGAAGGGGAAGGCCGCCTTCGCTGCCGCGACCGCGCGGTTCACGTCCTCGCTTGTGGCCACGGCGACGCTGCCTATTTTTTCCTCGGTTGCGGGATTCACGAGGTCAATCTTCATGCGGCCGCTGCCGGCGACCCACGTTCCACCAATGAAGAACCCGTTCGTGTCTTGCAGGCTGGGCAGCATCTCGGTTCACTCCTCCCGTCATTGTGCGAACATCCCTGCGACTCGCCGGGGTGCCTATCGGGTGCACGATATGTGAATCAATTCGCATATGTCGAATAATTTCATCGACGATCCAGCCGGGTGAGCTCGGGGTGCGGTGACGTTCGGACTCGGGCCCTCGAGTCTGAGCGAAAGGAATCCTGTCGGTCGAAGCCCAATGCCGCCAATGCGCGACGCGCCGACGCCGAAGCCGACCGTCGCACAAAGAACATGTTGCCATAAGCGAACGTATTCGATATTAACGAATGATGGCGCCAGAATCCGGGAGTGGCCGGAGGGGAGCGTGGCGCGGGATCAACAGGAAGAGGTCAGACCCATGCGGGACATTCGGCTGCTAAGCGGGGTGCAGATCGGAAACTGGGAGCTGGCCAATCGCGTCGTGATGCCGCCCCTGACCCGGTCGCGCGCCGAGGCGGATTGGTCCCCCAGCCAATGGGCGGCGGAGTACTACGGCCAGCGCAGCGGCGCGGGCCTGGTGATCGCCGAGGCGACGCAGGTCAGCCCTGACGCCGGCGGCTACTGCCGCACCCCGGGCATCTGGACAGATCGGCAGACGTCCGAGTGGGCGAAGGTCGTCACTGCGATCAAGAGCAAGGGTTCGATCGCAGTGCTGCAATGCTGGCACACCGGCCGGATCGGCCATCCCGACAACATGCCGGAAGGCTGTTTCCCGATGGGCCCCTCGGCCGTGCGTCCGGCGACGCCGATGTACACCGATGTCGCCGAGGGCAACGTCGAGAACCCGATCCCGCGCGAGATGACTGAGGCTGACATCCGGCACGTGATCAACGCCTATGGTCACGCGGCGGAGAACGCCAAGAAGGCGGGCTTCGACGGGTTCGAGATCCACGCAGCCAACGGCTACCTGATTGAACAGTTCGCTGCCGCCTGCACGAACCAGCGCACCGATGCCTGGGGTGGCACCCTTGAGAAGCGGATGCGCTTCCTCGCCGAGGTGATCGAGGCCGTCGCCAAGGTCTATGACCGGGCAGCGATCGGCGTGCGGCTGTCGCCCTTCGGCACCTTCAACGACATCAACGAGGCCGAGCCGATGGCGATGTACGAGGCCATGCTGGCGGTCGTGCAGAAGGCGGGCGTGGGCTACATTCACATCATTCGCCCGCGGGTCAGCGGGGACGAGGATCGCACGGCGTCGGATGCGGACACCGACGTGCTCGCCCGCGCCCGCGGGATCTACAAGGGGCCGATCATCGCCGCTGGCGGCTTCACCGCCGAAACGGCCGAGGCGGAGCTGATGAGTGGCCGCGCCGATCTGATCGCCTTCGGCCGCGACCATGTCGCGAACCCCGACCTGATCGAGCGCCTGCGCCGCGATCTGCCGCTGAACGCGGTGGATTTCGACACGCTCTATACCACCGGGCCGGTCGGCTACACCGACTATCCCTTCGCGATCTGAGGGCCGCGTGGCCCGTTCCCATCAGTCAAGGAGACCAAAATGAGCAATGAGATCGAAACGCTCCTCAAGCGCGTGCAGCTGCTTGAGGACAAGCAGGCGATCACCGAGCTGAAGTATCGCTACTTCAAGGGCCTCGACATGCGCGAGCCCGAGACCGTTCGCGACATCTTCGATCCGAACGGGTGCATCATCGACTTCGGCGAGTGGGGCCGGTTCGACAACGTCGACGACTTCGTCAAGGTCTTCATCTCGGAGGAGTGCCAGCCGCACGTCCTCGACACGCATCACGGGCACAACATCCGCATCACCGTCACCGGCGAGGACACCGCCGAAGGCCGGGTCGACCTGCATCACGGCCAGGTCCGCACCGACAACCGGACGGTCGCGCACGAGACCTGCTACTATAACGAGAAGTACATCCGTCACAGCGGCCGCTGGTGGATCAAGGAGCTGCGCTTCTTCATCTACAACGAGGTGGTCTATAGCGTCGAGGAGGATGGCTCGCTGAAGATCAAGGTTCTCGGCAAGGCCTGATTCTTCGTGCGGCAGCGGCCGCCCCCCCCCCGGTCGCTGCCGCTCAAACCGCTCCAGCACGAGGTGTCCCAGGTGCAGGGTCTCAGCCCAGGATGGAACTACCTGCTGAAACGGGTCGCGCTTGCGATCGTTTCGCTTCTCGCCGTGTCGATCATCATCTTCTGGGCGACGCAGGTTCTGCCTGGCGATGCGGCCACCGCGGTTCTCGGCCGGAACGCCTCTCCCGAGCGCCTCGAAGCGCTGCGCAAGGAGATGGCGCTCGACCGCCCCCTCTACCAGCAGTATTTCACCTGGCTCGGTAATTTCGTTACGCTGAACCTCGGCAACTCGATGGTCAACAAGCAGGCTGTCGTCGACATCGTCGGCCGCCGCATCGCGAACTCGATGACCCTGCTCGCGGTCGTGTCGCTGATCTCGTTGCCGCTCGCGATCCTGGCCGGCGCCGTCGCGGCCGATCGTGAGGGCCGGGCCTTCGACAATGCGGTGTCCACGACGGCGCTCGCCCTGGCCGCGGTGCCCGAGTTCGTCGTCGGCATCGCCTGCACGATCCTCTTCGCGACGGTGGTGTTCCGCTGGTTTCCGCCGGTCGCGATGCTGGAGCCGGGGGCCTCGCTTCTCGATCACTGGGACGTGCTGGTGCTGCCGGCGCTGACGCTCACCATCGTCACGTTCCCCTACGTGTTCCGCATGGTGCGCTCCTCGGTCATCGACGTGCTGTCGAGCGAATACATCGAGATGGCCCGCCTCAAGGGGGTCTCGAAGCGACGCATCCTCTATCGCCACGCGCTGCCGAACGCGCTCGCCCCGGGCATTCAGGCCGTGGCGCTCACGCTCGGCTACCTGGCGGGCGGTGTGGTCATGGTCGAGGTGGTGTTCGCCTTTCCCGGCGTGGGGGAGGGGCTCGTCAACGCGATCACCACGCGGGATCTTCCGGTGGTGCAGGCGCTCGTCCTGTTTCTGGCCGCATTCTACATCGTCGTGAACCTGGTGGCAGACATCCTGTCGATCCTTCTCACCCCCAAGCTGAGGACGCAGCTATGGCCGCAAACGTAGGCTTCACCGCCGATGCCGCGAACCCTGTGTCGCCCCTCGAGCCGGTCGAGGCGCTGAAGCGGGCGAAGCGCAAGGGTGTCTTTCGGGTGGCGCTCACGACGAAATCCGGCGCGGTGGGCGCGTTCCTGACCGTCGTCTGCCTTTCGCTGGCGATCTTCGGCCCCTGGCTCGCGCCTTACTCGCCGCTCGATTTCGTCTCGTCGCCGTTCGACATTCCGACGCCGGACTACCTGCTCGGCGCCGACGCGATGGGGCGCGATGCGCTGTCGCGCGTCCTCTGGGGCGGGCAGAAGATCCTGTTGCTGGCGGCGTTCGCGTCGGTGGTCGGGGTCGTGCTCGGGGCGCTGATCGGGGTTTCGGCGGCCTATCTGCGCGGCGCCGCGGACGAGGTGATCATGCGCTGCACCGACATCCTGCTGGCGTTTCCTCAGACCATCCTCGCGCTTCTGGTGCTGAGCGTGCTCGGCACCAACCTCTGGATCGTCGCGATGATCGTGGCGGTCATCCATGC
The DNA here is from genome assembly GCA_046348955.1 of Amaricoccus sp. Taxonomy (GTDB): domain Bacteria; phylum Pseudomonadota; class Alphaproteobacteria; order Rhodobacterales; family Rhodobacteraceae; genus Amaricoccus. The sequence goes on along the minus strand of JAXMDG010000008.1, from coordinate 45,758 downwards.
GCCCCAGGTCGCGCGGGTCAGCCGCGCTGCCGCCCTGCGGGTGATCGAAGAGGACTATGTGGCCTATGCCGAGTTGATCGGGACGCCGCGGCACACGGTCATCCTGCGCGAGGTGCTGCCGAACATTACCGGGCCGCTTCTGGTCGAGCTGGGGCTGCGGTTCACCTATTCGGTCGCCATCATCGCGGGCCTGAACTTCCTCGGCTTCGGTGTCCAGCCGCCGTTCGCGGACTGGGGGCTCATGATCAACGAAAATCGCATCGGCCTTGAGTCCAATCCCTGGCCCGTCGTCGTGCCGGTTGTCCTGATCGCGATCCTGACCATCGGCGTCAACATGCTGACAGACGCCGTTTCGCGCGCCGCCACGAAGTGAGGATGAGCCATGCTCGGTCATAACGGACTGTCGAGGAAGAACGAGGCCATCGTCATTGACCGCCTGCGGGTCGAGATCGACCGCCTCGGGGCCTGGGTGGTCGACGACGTATCGCTGACCATCGAGCCCGGAGAGATCGTCGGCTTGGTCGGGGAATCGGGGAGCGGCAAGACGACGGCCGGCCTTGCGGTCCTCGCTTATGCGCGGCGGGGCCTCGTCATCGCCGGCGGCAGGGTCGAGGTCGAGGGTCAGTCGGTCCTCGAGTTGAACCCCGACGCGGTGCGCGACCTGCGCCGTCATTCCGTCGCCTATGTGCCGCAGGACCCTGGCACCGCGCTCAACCCCGCGCTGACCGTTCGGACCCAGCTGGCCGAGAAGCTGCATCCCAACGGCAAGGTGCCGGACGAGATGCTGTTTCCGCTGCTCGAAGAGGTGAGGCTGCCGGCGACCTCAGACTTCATCGACCGCTATCCGCACCAGATGTCGGGCGGCCAGCAGCAGCGCGTCGGGATCGCGATGGCCTTCGCCGCGCGGCCGGCGCTGATCGTGATGGACGAGCCGACGACCGGCCTCGACGTGACCACGCAGTCGCATGTCCTCGAGACCATTCGCCGTCTCTGCAAGGATCACCGCGTCGCGGCGATCTATGTCACCCACGATCTCGCCGTCGTCTCCAACATCGCCGACCGGGTGGCGGTGATGTATTCCGGGCGGATCGTCGAGATCGGACCGACCAAGGACGTGCTGTTCCGGTCGCGGCATCCCTATTCGCAGGCGCTCGTCCGTGCCGTGCCGCACATGCACGGCGAGGCCGCGATGGTCGGCATTCCGGGCCAGGCGCCCGATCCGGCCCATCGGCCCGGCGGGTGCGCCTTCTCGCCGCGTTGTCCGATGGCCGACGAGCGCTGCCGGAGCGAGGTGCCCCCCGTCGCGGAGGTGGCCGGGGGGCACCGCGCGCTGTGCTTCAAGTCGGATCAGGTCCGCTCCACGGTGACGCCTCGGGCCGAGCCGATGGTCATCGACCGCGGCGGCGAGCCGCTGTTGACGGTCCGGGGCCTGTCGGCGCGCTACGGGACGAAGACGATCCTGCACCACGTCGACTTCAGTGTCGTCCGGGGCGAGTGCGTCGCCCTCGTCGGCGAGTCCGGCTCGGGCAAGACCACCTTGTCGCGCTCGCTCGCGGGGCTTCATCGGGAGTGGTCGGGCACCGTCGATCTGGCGGGCGTGCCGCTTCCGCCGGCGGCGAGGCATCGCGATCTGGAGCTGCTGCGGCGGGTACAATACATCTTCCAGAACCCCTATGCGTCGCTTAATCCTCGGCGCACGATCGGTGAATCCTGCACGATGGCTCGCCGGCAGTTGACGGGCGACAGCCTCGCCGCGGCCCGCGCCCGCACGCTCGAAGTTCTCGACCAGGTCGCCCTGCCGGCCCGATTCTTCGATCGCTTCCCCCGCGAGATGTCGGGCGGGCAGCGGCAGCGCGCGGCCATCGCGCGGGCGCTGGTCGTCGATCCCGACCTCATGATCTGCGACGAGGTGACGTCGGCGCTCGACGTCTCCGTCCAGGCGGTCATCGTCGACCTGCTGACACAACTGCAAAAGGACGCGGGTCTGACGATGCTGTTCGTCACCCACAATCTGCCCCTCGTCTGCAACATGGCGCAGCGCGTCATCGTGCTGCGCACGGGGCAGATCGTCGAGGTCGGGACCGTGCAGGAGATCCTCCAGAACCCGAAATCGGAAGAAACACGCCGGCTGATGGCCGACGCGCCCGATTTCGTTCACTGACGCAAATCCGAAGGCAAACGCTCATGAGCGCCGATCCGTTGTTCCAGCCCGTCATGCTGGGCGATCTTATGTTGCCCAATCGTATCGTGATGCCGCCGCTGACCCGGCATCGCGCGGACCCTGCGACGTTGGCCGCAACCGCGCTGAACGCCACCTACTACGCCCAGCGGGCGACGGCGGGCCTCATCGTCGCGGAGGCTTCGCAGATCAGCCAGCAAGGGCAAGGCTATATCCATACCCCCGGCATCTATACCGACGCGCAGGTGGCGGGCTGGCGTCTGGTCACGGACGCCGTCCATGCTGCGGGCGGCCGGATCTTCTGCCAGCTCTGGCATGTCGGGCGGATGTCGCACGTCTCGCTGCAGCCCGGGGGCGCCGCGCCGGTGTCCGCCTCGGCGATCGCCTCGACGACGCACATTTATCTGGAGAGCGGCTTCGTGCAGCCGTCGATGCCGCGGGCGCTGGAAACGCAGGAGATTCCGGGCATCGTCGCGGACTTCCGTCGCGCGGCCGCCAACGCGAAGCGCGCGGGCTTCGACGGCGTCGAGGTGCATGGTGCCAACGGCTATCTGATCGACCAATTCATGCGCGACGGCTCGAACGAGCGCACAGATGCCTATGGCGGTGCGATCGAGAACCGGCTTCGGTTCGCACTGGAGGTGGTGGATGCGGTCGTCGCTGAATTCGGGCCGGGGCGGGTCGGGATGCGCGTCGCGCCGACGAGCAGCGAAGGCAACATGGCCGACAGCAATCCGCAGGCGCTCTTCGGAACCCTGCTCGGTCAGCTCGACCGGCGCCGCCTCGCCTATGTGCATCTCATCGAGGGTACCGGCGAGGGCGAGCGGGACTCCTACCAGGCATTCGACTTCGCCGGTGCCAAGCGGCTCTTTGGCGGCGCGGTGATCCTGAACAACGGTTATACCGCCGAAAGCGCGCGTGCCGCGCTGGCGGCGGGCCGGGCGGATCTCGTCTCCTTTGGGCGGCCGTTCATCGCGAACCCCGACCTTCCGGCCCGTTTCCGCGCAGGGGCGCCGCTCAATACCATCGACAATGCCACGGTCTATGGCGGCGGAGCCAGGGGATACACGGACTACCCGGCGCTCTGACCGTCAGGGCCAGCGCGCGATGCCCTGGGCGATCAGGCCGACGCTGACGGCGATCAGGACAAGGGTGATCGCCCGGGCGAACCGCGCCGGATCGACCCGCCGGACCAGCCGGGCGCCTTGCCAGCTCGACAGGATGGCGACGGGGACGAGCAGCGCCGCGTTCGCTAGGGTGGCGGGCGTCATCTGGCCGAGGGCGACGAAGGCCGGCAGCTTCATCAGGTTGAGCGTGGCGAAAAAGGCGACGCTGGTCCCGACGTAGAGGTCGCGGTCGAGGCGCTGGGGCATGACGTAGAGCTGGAACGGCGGGGTGCCGGCGTGGGCGATCATGCTGGTGAGCCCCGCTGCGGCGCCGGCGAAAGCTCCGAGCAGGCGATGGGGATGCGCTGCCGGCGGTGTCTCGGCGCCGGCCCGGCCGCGGAGCTGCCGTAGGGCGAAGGCGAGCGAGATCAGCCCGAGGCTGAGCGCGACCGCGGCTTCGGACACATGCGCGGCCAAGGCGTAGCCCGCCCAAACCCCGAGCGCGGCGCCCGGCGCCATGGCAGCCACGATCGGGCGGCTCCATCGCCGGCGATAGATCCAGATCGTCACCGCGTCCTGCACCAGGAGGATCGGAAAGATCAGCCCCGCCGCGCGGACCGGGCCGACGACGACCGCCAGGAGCGGCGTCGAGACCATGCCGACTCCTGCGAACCCGCCTTTGGAGAGCCCGAGGATGACCACGGCCACCGTGGCGACCGCGAATGAGGAGAGGTCCGTCGTGCCCATCGTCGTTCGTGTCCGGGAAAGGGGTGTGGGCCGGTGACATAGACGCGACCGCCAGTTCCTTGTCATCAATAATTTGACAAAAGCGAATGCATTCGTCAATGTAGGAAATGAAGCCACCCTCCCGCGGCTCCGGGCCGAGGCGGCCCCAGACGCGAGCCGGCTGGCAAAGCGGGCGCCTTCGCGAATAAGCCAACAGGAGATGACGATGGATTCGAAACCCGGGACGTCAGCCGACCGAACGCTGCTGCGGCCGACGCGGCGCGAGTTGCTCCAACTCGGTGGCATGGGCCTGCTGGCGGCGTCGCTGCCTGGCAGGCTGTTGGCGCAGGGCGAGACGCCGGTCAGGGGCGGCTCGCTGCGGGTCGCCTTCACCGGCAGCAGCGCCTCGGCGACGATGGACCCGCATCGCGTGACGCTCTCCGTCGACACCTGCCGGTGCCCGATGACGTTCGACACGCTGATCGGCGTCGACGCCGACGGCAAGCTCGTGAATCGGCTGGCCGAGAGCATGGAGGCCAACAGCGACGCGACCGAGTGGACGATCCGCCTGCGGGATGCCGCCTTCCACAATGGCAAGAAGTTGACCGCGGCCGACGTGATCTTCACCTTCCGGCGCATCATGGACCCGGCGAACCCGGGCTTCGGCGCCGCCGGCCTCGCGGCGGTCGATCCGAACGGGATGAGTGCGGTCGACGACCGGACCGTCAAGGTGAAGATGCTCCACCCCTACTCGATCTTCCCCGAGATCCTGTCGAGCTTCTACCTCTACGGAATCGTGCCCGAGGGCTTCGACGTCAATGCGCCCGTCGGCACCGGCCCGTTCGTGCTGAAAAGCTTCGCGCCGCAGGAGCGCAGCGTCCACGTGCGCTTCGACGGCTATTGGGGGAACGTCCCGCACCTCGACGAGGTGATCGTCATCGACTCGTTCAAGAACGAGAACGCCGCCTTCGACGCGCTGCGAGCCGAGGAGGTCGATGCCTACGCGGCCGTGCCGACCCAGCTGGCCAAGCGCGTCATCAACGACGCGAAAGGCCCGATCAAGGCGCTGCTTTCCGCGCCGGCCCTGTGGCAGCCGTTCTGCATGCGCGTGGATATCGCGCCGTTCAACGACCCCGACGTGCGGCTCGCCATGAAGCTGCTCGTCGACCGCGAGCAGTTCGTGAAGCTCGCGATGAGCGGCCTCGGCGAGACGGCGAGCGACCTCTTCTCGCCGGCGGACCCCGACTTCGACCATAGCCTGGTGCGGACCCGCGACCTCGATCAGGCGAAGTTCCTGCTGAAGAAGGCCGGCGCCGAGGGACTGACCTTCGACCTCAACACCTCCGAGCTGTCGAGCGGCATGATCCAGGGCGCGCAGGTCTTCGCACGGCAGGCGGCCGACGCCGGCGTCACCGTGAACGTCAAGCAGATGCCGGTGGACCTCTACTTCCAAGAATATTTCCCTTGGCCGATGGCGCAGGACTTCTGGCTCTACAGCCCGTATATGAGTCAGGTGTCGCAGTCGATGATCCCGGGCGCTCCCTACAACGAGACCCGTTGGGACCATCCCGAGTATAATGCGCTGTTCAACGACATGATGAAGTCGACCGATCCGGCGAAGCGGACCGAGACCGTGCACGCCATGCAGAGGATCGAATTCGATCAGGGCGGCTATATCATTCCTGGCCACCTGCAGACGGTGGATCTTCACAGCGACAAGGTAAAGGGGCTCATCTCCGGCAAGACGGGCTACTCCTTCGCCAATTTCGACTTCACGGGCGCCTGGATGGCCTGATATGAGACGGGCTTCGGCTATTCGCCTCTTCGGTCGGCCGGGGTCTCCTGCTCTTTCCTTTCTTGCCGTGCGCCAGCACTGCTGAGTCAGGAGGTGCGCCTACCCAGGCAGGCGCACGCCGTGCCTCGGCGGATGTCGCGAAGTCCGGCCGAGCCGCGCGTCCTTGGGGTCGGAAGCGATCAGGCGGATTCAGGATGACGCCTCCCACCCCCGGGGCGCGGTGGCAAGGACGCCGCGCCCGAAGCGAAAGCGGCCCGACCGATCCCGGTCGGGCCGCTTCTTCTCGTCCGGGCCGCCTCGCCTCAGCCGAGCTGAAGCTGCTCCCATATCTCCAGATCGCGCTTCGCGGTCCAGATCCGCGGCGTGTCGATGCCGCGCGCCTCGTCATAGGCGCGCGAGACGTTGAACGGCAGGCAATGCTCGTAGATCGCGTAGGTCGCGAACTTCGGATCGCACTCCGCGCGCATTGCCGTCCAGGCGTCCTTCAGGCTGCCCCCACGGGCGGCGACGCGCTCCACGGGCCGGAAGGTCGACTCGACGAAGTCCCGGGTCCGGTCAAGCGAACCGTTGACAGCCGCGCGCCCCACCACGGCGTCGCCCCGGCCTGGCGCGATCGCGTCGAGATCGAAGGCTCGGACGGCTTCCAGCGTCGGCCCCCAGTCGCGGAAGTGGCCGTCGCCGCAGTAGCAGGCGGAATGCGCCTCGACGATGTCGCCGGTGAACATCACGTTCTGATCAGGCACGTGGATGACGGCATCGCCGGCAGTATGGGCGCGGCCGAGCTGTCGGATATCGACCCGCCGCTTGCCGAGCCAGACGGTCATCCTGCCGGCGAAGGTCGTGGTCGGCCAGGTGAGGCCGGGGATCGACTCGTGCCCCTGGAACAGCCGCGGAAAGCGCTGGAACTCGCTGTCCCAGTCTTCCTGGCCGCGCTCGACCACCATGTTGCGGGCGGCCTCCGACATGATGACCTGGCCGGCCCCGAACGCCGACGCGCCGAGCACGCGCACGGCATGGTAGTGGGTCAGCACGACATGGCTGATCGGCTTGTCGGTTACGGTGCGGATGCAGTCGATCACCTTCTGCGCGAGGCGCGGGGTCGCCTGCGCCTCGACCACCATGACGCTGTCGTCGCCGATGATGACGCCGGAGTTAGGATCGCCCTCGGCGGTGAAGGCGTAGAGGCCGTCGCCGACCTCGGTGAACGAGATGGTCTTCTCGGTCAGGTCGCCTTGGCTGGCGAATGTCTTCTCGGTCATGTCCGGTCCTCTACCGCTGACAAAGCCCGGCCGGCCCGGGGCAGAGCCAGCCCAAGGCATTCGCCGAACCCGATGGTGCTGCGCTGGCCCCGCGCGGGGGGAATTCTAGCTGTCGATCCCCTCCGCCTCTGCGAGACTGGCTCGATCAGACGCGGTCTTGGGCGCCCTTCCGGGACCCGGTACGCCCGGCACCTCGTGCGGCCGATGCGGGGATTGGTGCGCTCTCGTGTAGCCGAGCTGACTCGAGAGGTGCGCCGTGGTCTCGAGCAAGGCGTGAAGGAACTCCGAATCCGCCGAAGGCTTCAGGATCGACTCGAGCCCGATGATGGTCACGGCGAACTGCATCTGGCCGACGTGATCGAAGACCGGCGCGGAGAAGGCGTTGATCCCGGGAACCGGAGGATTGGCCACCGTGGCATAGCCCTGGTCACGGATGCGCTCGACCTCGGTTTTCGACAGGTATTCGAACTTCCCGACGCGGTTGTTGTGGCTCTCGTCGCGCCGTTCCTGCCGAAGCGCCTCCTTCACGATCGCCTCGGGCATGTAGGCGAGGAAGATCCTGCCGCTGGCGGTGCTGGTCAGGGAGTATACGGTCCCGACCCGGGTGTTCATGTTGAGCTGGCTGCCGCTCTCCTGAACGTTGATGACCGTCGGGCCGAACGACCCCCAGACAACGAGGGCGACATTGAGGCCGGACGACCGGGACAGCTCGCCGACAGCCTCCGCCGCCATGCGCAGCGGATCGAACGTGCGCATCCGGGTAATGCCGAGCTCCAGCGCGAACGGTCCGAGCCGGTAGCGGCCGGCGGAGCCTTCCTGCTCCACAAGGCCCAGCTTGCGATAGGATACCAGGTACGCATGGGCCTGCGCCGGCGCGATCTGGGCCAGCAGCGCCAGATCCTTGAGCATCAGAGGTTCGGCCTCGTCGACGAGGACCGACAGGAGCTTCGCCCCGACCTCGATGGATTGAACGCCCCTACCTTCGGACACCGTCGACCTGCCTCTCGTTGGTCATGAATGCACGCCTTGTGACGCAGCTTGGAAAGCTGACGCTAGAGAAATTGTTCGCTGGAGCGGTCGAGGGCTGGATATGCATTCTATGCAAAAGTATGGAGTTTCTCCCCAAGTCGCGGCGTCGCCGCTATCCTGACAGTGCGCGGCTGGTGGCTATCATCTCCAGAACATGCGGGCTGTCGGGCGTGGTCGGAAGTTCGGCCGCCGCCCCGAAGATCGATATCGCGAGGCACATCTGTCCCGACGAGTCGAAGACGGGCACGGAGATGGCATTCAGCCCCGGAACCGGCATCCCCTCGGTCGCGGAGTAGCGCCGGGCGCGATCCCGTTCCACGGCCTCCTCGAAGTCCTGCCGGGACTGTGTCAAACCTACGAAACGCTCCGTCACCTTCCCGGAAAGCTCGGCGTCGATGGCGCTTTCGACGACCTCGTTCCGGTCAAAGGCCGCGAATACCCGGCCGCTCGCGGTGCCTGTCACCGAATAGACTGTCCCCTGCCGCAGGTTGAGCGTGACGGCCGCGGTGCCGTTCTGGAACTGGACCACGGTCGGGCCATGGGGGCCCCACACCAGCATCATCGCGACCTTGCCCAGGCGATTGGACAGGTCGATCAGCATGCGGCTGGCGCGATCGGTCACAGGGTAGCTGCGCATGCGCGCCATCCCGAGGCGCATGGCGAAGGGGCCGAGCTTGTATTGCCCGGACTGAGAGTCCTGCTCGACGAAACCGAGGGTCTTGAAGCTCGTCAGATAGGCATGGCACTGCGCCGGCGCGAGATCGGCCGCGTGCGTAAGATCTTTGAGCGCCATCGGCGCACAGGCGTCGGTCAGGGCCTGAAGGATGCGGCCACCGACCTCGATCGACTGAATTCCTCTCGTGCGCTCGGCCATGGCAGAATTCCTTGGAGCTTAGACACCGTATCAGCCACAGGCTGCACGGCAACGATACGATGACGGCAACCCATCGACTAGAGCGGATGATCCGGCAGAGCAGGATCTTCCGCTCGAGAGTCTTGATTTATCGCAATATATTAGCCAGCAGACGATTCCGTCCGGTTGGATATCGCTCTAGTTCATGTGCCGCCCGCCATCCACGTTGTAGGTCTGTCCGACGACATAGTCGCTTTCGCTACTGGCAAGGAAGACCGCGCATCCGGCCAGATCTTCGGGACGCGAAAGCCGGCCGATGGGCAGGTGGGACGAGAAGCCGCATCTCGCCTCGGCGCGGGTGGCTCCCTCGATCCGTGCCAGCAGATCCGCCGCGCGGTCGAGCATCGGAGTGTCGATGACCCCGGGAGAGATCGCGTTGACATTGATGCCGTGGCCGATGAGCTCGTCGCCGAGCGACTGGGTGAGGTTGATCACCGCCGCCTTGGTCGCGGAATAGAGGGAGCTGTACTTCTCGCCACGACGCCCCGCCTCGCTGGCGATGTTGATGATCTTGCCGCCCTTTCCGCGGCGGATCATCCCCGTCGCGACGTTCTGGATGGTGAAGTACAGCCCTTTGACATTCACATTGAACAGGCGGTCGAACTGGTCCTCGGTCGCCTCCGGCAGCGCCGCCATGTCGAAACGGGCCGCGGTGTTGACCAGAATGTCGATGCCGTCGAACGCGCGTCCGGCCAGTTCCACGGCCGCTGCGATCTGCTCGCGGCAGACGATGTCCACGACGATTCCGCGTGACGCATCGCCGAGTGTTGCGCAGGCCACGTCCACGGCGTCGGGGGAGACATCCGCGACGATGACCCGGGCGCCTTCCCGGACGAACGCCTGCGCGAAGCACAGACCGAGCGCGCCGCCGCCCCCGGTTATCATCGCGACCCGATCCTGCAACCGGCCAACCATCGGCTTGCCTCCTCCTTCCTCCTCACGCCCCGAGCAGGCTCTCCTTGCGAAGCGCGATCGTCGTCGCCTTGATGCCTTCGCGCAGGGCCGCGACGCAGAGGTCGACGTCCTCCTCGGTCGCGACCAGGGCCGGCGAGAGGATGTTCAGGTGATAGGCCGGGCGGGCGATCACCCCGCGGGCATACGCTTCCTTCGCCACCCGCGCGGCGATACCGACCTCGGGCGCGAAGTGCCGCTTGGTCTTCTTGTCGGCCACGTATTCGATGCCCATCATGAACTTAAGCCCGCGGGCATCGCCGACGATCTCGAACTCCTTTAGGGTTTCGATCTTCTCCTGAAAGTACTTTCCGACCGTATTGACGTTGTCGAAGACGTTCTCGGTCTCCATGATCTCGATGTTCTTCAAGGCGGCGGCGCAGGCGACGGTGTGGGCTGAATAGGTGTAGCCGTTGCTCATCACCCGGCCCGAGCCCGGCTCGGCCAGAACTTCCCAGACCTTGTCGGAGACGAATCCGGCGCCAAGCGGCTGGTAGCCGGAGGTGAGGCCCTTCGCCGTCGCCACGATGTCGGCCTTGATCCCGAACTCGCCGTCCGACGCGATCCAGTGGCCGAGGCGGCCGAAGCCGGTGACGACCTCGTCGGCCACGAACAGGATGTCGTTCGCCGCGCAGGTTTCCGACATGCGCTTGAGGTAGTTCGCCGGCGGGGGCAGGACGCCGCCGCCGCCCATGATCGGTTCGGCGAAGAAGGCAGCGACATGGTCCGGCCCGCCGAGCTCGGCGATCTTGTCCTCGAAATCCTTCACGAGGATCTCGGTGTATTCCTCTTCGGTCGCACCCTCCGGGCAGTCGCGGTAGGTATAGGCGGGGCGGACATGGTGCACCCAGTCGGTGATGAAATCCCACTGCACATCGCGGTTGGTCGGAATTCCGCCCAACGATTGCGTCACGTAAGTTGTCCCATGATAGGACAGCTTGCGGGCGATGATGTTCTTCTTCTGATGCTTGCCGCGGATGTTCTGGTAATAGTGGATCATCCGCACGGCCGAATCCAGCACGTCGGACCCACCGCCGCCATAGTAGACGTGGTTGAGGTGCGCGGGGGCGAGGCTGACCAGCTTGTCCGACAGCTCGACCGCCGGCTCGTGCGACAGGTTGCCGAAGGGATTGGCATAGGAGAGCTTCAGAATCTGGTCGGAGATGGCCTTGGCCATGTCCTCGCGGCCGGCGCCGATGTTGGTGCACCAGAGCCCGCCCACCGCGTCGAAATACCGCTTGCCCTCAGCATCATAGAGGTAGCAGCCCTTCGCCGTGCTCACGAAGGACGGCCCGTTGTCGCGAAGGTAGTCGAAGGGATGCCACGGGTGAATGAAGCTCGCATCCATGTTGCGCAGTCGGGTTTCGGAAAACATGTCTTCCTCGTTGACCAGAAGCTAGTGCGGCAGCCGCGCTCTGACCTCCGCAAGGCCGGAGCGAGCCATCACCCGGGGGAAGTGGAGGGTGCCCGGACGCCGGACGATCCCGATGGCTCAGACTATCGCATATATGTACGTATTTGCAATAGACAAATATATTTGTCTGTGGCAAATCCGCTGCGGACGTCAGCCGTCGAGCGTCATCTTGTGCCAGGCGAGGTGCCCCAGCGGGTAGCCGTTCTTCGACGGCGTGATCCCGCGCAGGCGGCTCGTCACCAGATCGGCGACCTGACTGCGGACCGGCACGATGAAGGCGCCCCGCTCGAACTCGATCCGTTGCATGGACGTCTTCAGCGCAGCGCGGGCGGTCGGATCGGGGGTCGCGAGCGCCTGATGGTAGAGCATCAGATACTCCTCGTCCGACCAGTGCGTCGAATCGAAGGGCGAGCCGGGGATGATCGCCTGGGACGCCTGGCCGAAGTAGGTGTTGTAGGAGAAGTAGTCCATCGAGAAGGGCGTGCTCAGGTAGTACTGCCCGTAGAACAGGTCGACCGGCACCACCTTGACGGTGATGGTGACGCCGGCTGCCGCGGCATTCCGGGCGAAGACCTGCGCGGCCTCGATCATGCCGATCGTGCCCTGATAGGCGATCAGCTCCAGTGCGAGGTTCTCCTTCCCGGCCTCCGCGAGCAGCGCCCGTGCAGCAGCGAGATCCTGCGTCCGCGTCAGGTCGGTGGCATAGTCCGGCTCGAGATGCGCGAAGAGGTCGGACGCAACCTCGCCATGGCCGGCGAGGGCGACCTTGACCATCTGGTCGCGTTTCGCGATCAGCCGCAGCGCCTGACGCACCCGCACGTCGTCGAAGGGCGGCTGATCGGCGCGCATGGTGAAGACGATGGTCTGCGCCGGCGGCGTCGCCAGCACGGAGATCCCGGCGGAGCCGTCGGCGAACTGGTCGAGCAGGTTGAAGGGCGCGAGTGGAAAGGCGTCGAGCTGCCCGTTCCGCAACGCGTTCACTGCGGCGTTGGCATCGCTGAAAGCGGCGTACTCGATCCGATCGAGCGCGGGCCTGCCCGCCCAATAGCCGTCGAAGCGCACGAAGGCGGCGCTCTCCCCGGGCCTGAAGCTCTCGACCTTGAAGGCGCCGGAGCCGACCGGCTTGGCCGGGTCGAAGTCATGCGGAACCATCAGGTAGAAGTAGTAGGTCGCGAGGACGTCGGGCAGGACAGCGAAAGGCTCCTTGAACGCAAAGCGCAGCGTCCGGTCGTCGATCTCCTCGAAGCTCGCGGTGTCGAGACCGGCGAGACCCGTCGCCCCCGACTTCGGGTGATCCGGGTCGACGATGCGCGCGAGGCTGAAGGCCAGGTCCTTGGACGTGACCGGACGGCCGTCCTGCCACGTCGCGTCGCGGACCTTCATCGTCCAGACCTTGCCGGTCTCGTCCATCTCGGCGGCTTCGATCATCACCGGCTCGGGCAACCCGTCGCCGCCGATGCGATAGAGCGGATCGAAGACCAGCGATTGCAGGATGTTGTCCGACCAGGTCGCCACCATCCCCGCGTCGAGCGTGTTGCCGGAATAGCCGTCGAGAACGGTAAAGCGCAGCGTGCCGCCGCCGGTCTCCGCCGTGGCCGGAAGGCCGGCCACGAAGGGTAGCAGGGCGGACGCCCCCGCGAGCTTCAGGGCACTCCGCCGAGAGAGGGTCTGCTGCGATGTCTGGTTCATCGTCCGGTCCTTTCCTGCCCGTGATCGATCGGAATGCTCAGGAGAGCAGATAGCCGCCGTCCGCGACGATCGTCGCTCCGGTGACGAAGCTTGCGCCGGGGCTGGCGAGGAAGACGACCGGCCCCACCAGCTCGGCGGGGTCGCCGAAGCGGCCCATCGGCAGGCGCGCTATGAAGTTGTCGAGCCGCTCCGGGTCGTTGCGCGTCACCTCGGTCATCGGCGTGGCGAAGGGCCCGGGGGCGACGGCATTCACCCGGATGCCCTCGCTGGCCAGCTCCAGGGCGAGCGACTTCGTGAGCATCTGAATCGCGGCCTTGGACACGGTGTAGGCGATCGAGGTGCGCGTCGAGACGAAGGCGGCGACCGAGGTGATGTTCACGATCGAGCCCTTGGTCTCGCGCAGCGCGCCGCGGAAGGCCATCGTCAGGTTCAGCGCGCCGGTGACGTTCACGTCCATCGTGCGTTCCCAGATCGGGAAGAAGTCGGGGCTGTCGATGGTGTTGCGCGGCAGGACGCCGGCGTTGTTCACGAGGATCGAGACCGGGCCGAGTGCTGCGCGCACCCGTGCCGCCAGGGGCTCCGCCGCCGCGCGGTCGGTGATGTCGTGCCGGCACACCAGCGCCTCGCCCCCTCCCGCCGAGATCTCGTCCGCGACCGCCTGGAGCTTGGCCTCGTCGAGGTCGATCAGGGCGACCTTGGCGCCCGCCGCAGCGACGCCGCGGGCGATGGCCGCCCCGTTGCCTTGTCCCGCCCCGGTGACGACAGCGACACAGTTGCGCAAAATCACTTCGATCTCCTCGCCGCTCAGAGTGTGGCGGCACGGGCCGTCTGGCCGCCGTCAACGCAGATGGTTTGTCCGGTCAGAAAATCCGGGGCGTCCCGCAGCAGGTAGGCGACCACGCTGGCGATCTCGGCCGGATCGGCCGCGCGCCCGAGCGGGTTGATCCGCACCATCGCCTCGGGCGGAAAGGCGTCGATCTCCGCCGCCGCGATCGGGGTGCGCACCCAGCCCGGCGCCACGCAGTTCACCCGCACGCCCGTGGGCGCCAGATCGACCGCCATGCCCCGGACCAGCGCGCTCATACCGGCCTTGGTCACGCTGTAGGCCGAGGTCATCGGCTCGGCGGCCGCATGCAGGACGGAGCCGATCAGCACGATCCGGCCCGCGCCCGCCGGCGCCATCGTCCGGGCCGCCGCCAGGGAGAGCAGGAAGCTGCCGCGCAGGTTGGCCGAATTGATCCGGTCCCAGGCCCCGGCGGTCATGTCGAGGAAGCTGATCTGCTCGTAGACGCCCGCGGCGCTGACGAGGCCCGAGAGGGCGCCGTGCCGGGCGAGATGGCCCGCGACGATGCGCTCCGCGGCCCCGTCGGTGCCGATGTCCTCGGCGAGGCCGATCACGTCGGTTCCGGTGGTCTCGCTCAAGGTGGCGGCGGCCCGCTCGATCACCTCGCGACGACGGCCGACGATGCTGAGCGGGCAGCCGAGACGCGCCAGATACTCGGCCGTCGCGTAGCCGATGCCGGTGCCGCCGCCCGAGATGATCACCGCACCCTTGGTTTCCGGCCTCATGGGTCTTCTTTCGCGCTGGAAGGAGGGGGCGGGCCCGCCGGCCATGGACGGACCGCGCAGGGTCAGGCGAGCCAGGCCTTGGCGAACATCATGGTGCCGAGCGGATAGCCGTTGGAACTCTTCTCGAATCCCATGACGTTCTCGCGCATCAGATCCGCAATGACGTTGAACGAGGGGATGATGTAGCCATCCTGCTCGAAGTCGATCTTCTGCATCGCCCGGACGATCTCGCTGCGCCTGGCCGGATCGAGCGTCGACTGCACTTCGTCATAGAGCTTGCGGTAGGCTTCGTCTTCCCAATGAGTTTCGTTGTAGGGGGCGCCCTTGATCATGCACTGGCTGACCTGTGCCACATAGGGGCTGTAGCCCCAGAAGTTCTGGCTGAAGGCGGACTTGAGGTAGTTCTGGCTCCAGAACGTGTCCGTCGGGACGCGGTTGACCTTCACCGTCACCCCGATCTTGGCGGCCTGCTGGGCGAGAACCTGCGCGCTCTGCACGGCCCCGGTCGCGATATCGGCCGTCACCAGTTCCACCGAGAGGTTCTCGTAGCCCGCCTTCTTCAGCAGCGCCTTCGCCTGATCGGGGTCGTGCGGGCGGACCAGACTGTCGTCGAAATCCACGTCGTGCGGCGAGAAGACGTCGTTCGCCACCTGACCATAGCCGTTCAGCGCGACGTTGATCATCTGCTGGCGGTCGATCATCAGCTTGAAGGCGGTGCGCACGTCGACATTGTCGAAGGGCGCCGTGTCGACGGCCATCGAGAAGGGGACCCACTGGCCGGGGTTGGACACGAGCGCCTTGATCGGCCCGCCGCCCGCCGCCTCGACCCGCTTGGCGAGGTTGAGGGGTGCATAGCTGAAGACGTCGATCTCGCCGGACTGCAGCGCGTTATAGGCGGCGTTGGCGTCGGAGAAGCGGGTCGTGACGGTCAGAGAGTCGAGATAGGGCTTGCCGAGATAATAGTCGTCGAAGCGTGAGAAGACGCTCTGATCGCCCGGCGTGAAGCTCTCGACCTTGAAGGGGCCGCTCCCGATCGGCTTGGCGGGATCGTAGTCGGCCGGGACGATGGAATAGTTGGGATAGAACGACAGCACCTCGGTCATGGCCGAGAAGGGCACCTTGGTCTTGAAGCGCAGGGTGCGGGGGTCGAGGACCTCGAACGAGGTCATGTCGAAGGGCTCGAGGCCCGCGGCGCCGTATTTCGGGCTGTCGGGGTCCGCGATGCGCCGGAAGGTCGCGATCACGTCGTTGGCCGTCACCGGGCGGCCATCGTGGAACAGCGCCTCGCGCAGACGGATCGTCCAGATCGAGGCGGTCGGGTCGGCTTCGATGCTTTCGGCGAGCGCCGGGACGATGTTGCCGCCGTTGTCGAGCGTGAACAGGGCGTCATAGAGCGCCGGTCCGCGCAGCCCGTCAGGCGCCGTGGTCGGCGTGTGCGCGTCGAGCGACTCGGTCGGGCCGCCGCCCAGCAGGGCGAGCCGCAGGTTGCCGCCGGACTTCGGCGCCTCCTGAGCGAAGAGGGTGCGTGGTCCGAGCGCCATGGCGGTCCCGAGCACGAGGGACGACTTGATGAAGGATCGGCGCGGCAGGCGGTAGAGCGTCATTTCCGGTTCTCCTCGTTGGCATTGTCGTCGTGGCCACGCCACCAGAACCCCGCCCGAAGCCGCCCGCGGGGGCAGATCGCATCGGAGGGGGGACCGATGCGCTCGATCCCCACCGTCGGCACTCACAACATCTATCTTGATCCATCTTTATAGCAAACGCGTTCGTCAAAGGCAAATCATTCTCGTGACGGCTGGGGCGCCTCCGCGAGGGGGATCATGCCTCGTTGGCGCCGGACATGTGCCGCGCCGCGACGTAGCCGAAGGTCAGCGCGGGGCCGAGCGTGATGCCGCCGCCGGGGTAGTTGCCGCCCATGATGCTCGCCGCATCGTTGCCGACCGCGTAGAGCCCCCCGAGCGGCGCACCGTTCTCCGCCAGCACCTGCGCGTTTTCGTCGGTCTTGAGGCCCGCGAACGTGCCGAGATCGCCCACATAGAGGCGCACGGCGTAGAACGGCCCGCGCTCGATCGGTGCCACGCAGGGGTTGGGCTTGACGTTCGGGTCGCCGAGCGAACGGTTGTAGGAGGTCGAGCCCTTGTGAAACTCCGGGTCCTCGCCGCGACGCGCGGCCTCGTTGAAGCGCGCGACGGTGCGTTCGAGCTCGGCACCGTCGGCGCCGATCTGATCGGCGAGGTCGGTCAGCGTCTTGCCCTGGAGCAGGTAGCCTTGCTTGATCAGATGCTTGTAGGGCACGGGCGATGGCTTGGCGAAGCCGAGGCCGTATTTGCGGAAGGTCTTGTGATCGGCGATGAACCAGGCGGCGAGGTCGCTTTCCTCTTCCGCGCAGCGGCGCACCATGGCCTGGCAGAAGTCGTGGTACGAGTTCGCCTCGTTCACGAAGCGCCGGCCCGAGCGGGTGATGGCGATGACGCCCGGCTTCGAGCGGTCGACGAAGTGCGGGAAGGTGCCGAGGGTGCCGTCGGGCTTCATCGGCCGCGAGATCGGGACCCAGGCCGCGGCATGGGGCAGCGAGGTGTCGACCGTCGCGCCGACGGTTTCCCCCATGCGCAGCCCATCGCCGGTGTTGCCGGGAGGGGCGGGCGAGACGTGCTCGTAGCCAGACGGCGCATGCGGCATCAGTTCCTTGCGCCGCACCGGGTCCTGCGGGAACCCGCCGGCGGCGAGCACGACCCCTTTGCGCGTCCGCACCTCGACCTGGCCGGTCGGGGTATCGACGATCGCCCCGGTCACGCGGCCGGTGTCGCGCGTGATCAGGCGCCGCACCGGCGCCGAGGTCCAGATCGGGACGCCCCTGTCGAAGCACGACTTCGCCAGTCGTCCGATCAGCGCATTGCCGTTCAGGAGCCGCATCGGGCGGCCGTGGAAGGTCATGTCGAGCGCGAAGCGGATGAACAGCTTGCCGACATAGAGCATCGAGACCGGCGAGCGGGTCACGTTGAAGAAGTGCTGCAGCTCCTTCCCCGAGCCGATCATCATGCCGAGGACGGTGATCTCCTGGAGCGGCGGCCGCAGGCGGCGAAGCTCCGCGCCGAGCGCGCGGGCGTCGAAGGGCTGGGCCACGATCGACCTGCCGCCCGGCATGCCGCCGGGGTTGTCGGGGTGATAGTCCGCGAAGGTCGGGCCAAGGTCGAACTTGAGCGCGGTGCGGCTCTCGAAGAAGTCGACGGCCTTCGGCCCGGCCTCGAGGAATGTGTCGACGCGGCGCGCGTCGAAGTGATCGCCGGTTTCGATCTCAAGATACTGGCGGGCCTTCGCCACGTTGTCCCCGACCCCCGCGCGCCGCGCGGGGGCATTGCCCGGAATCCACATCCAGCCACCCGAACGGGCGGTGGTGCCGCCGAACACCGGCTCCTTCTCGACCACGAGGACGTCCAGCCCACGGTGCGCGGCGGCCACCGCGGTCGACAGGCCGCCAGCCCCCGACCCCACCACCAGCACATCGCATTCATGCACTTTCATCGCCGGAGCCTTTCGTTGCGGTGGCGGCCTTGATCCAGGCCGGCGGGTGTGCTCGTAATTTTTCATTACAGAATGTATTTGTCAATAACTAAGTACGATTGACCTGAGAGCGCGGCGCGACCGGCGTGGCGCCGCGTCGGGATCCTGCACGTCCTCTCTCGGCGCCGGCCGCAGCGTCAACGTATGGCCCGCCCGTCTGCAAGAGGGTTGAGCGTTCTGCCTTCCAGTCTGCGTCAACGTATCCGGCCTCGGAGGTTGCTCCCTGCCACGATGGAGGTACGCGCGGGTACGCGCGGGTCGTGTCCCCGGTCATGGTGTAGCTCGCCGGTAGCGTCGGCGGCTGGCTGCGCGGATTGACGCGCTGGCAGGCAGCCGGCGACGCGGTGGTCATCGCGCGATCTTCGGTGATGGTCGGGTTTGGACAAGCCAACCTGATCGGAGACACACGATGACCGACGAGATGATGAACCTGCGCGAGCTGATGGAGAAGACCCCGGACGCCGACCTCCTGCGCGAGATGATCGGCTTTGCGGCGGAGCGGCTGATGGAGCTGGAGGTGGGCGGGCTGACCGGCGCGGCCTGGGGCGAGAAGAGCGCCGAGCGGCTGGTCCAGCGCAACGGCTACCGCGACCGGGTGTGGGAGACCCGCGCCGGGACGGTCGAGCTGCGCATCCCGAAGCTCAGGAAGGGCAGCTACTTCCCCGGTTTCCTGGAGCCACGGCGGCTGGCGGAGAAGGCTCTGACCGCGGTGATCCAGGAAGCCTACATTCAGGGCATCTCGACGCGCTCGGTCGACGACCTCGTCAAGGCGCTCGGGATGAGCGGCATCTCGAAGAGCCAGGTCTCCCGGCTCTGCGCCGAGATCGACGAGCGGGTGGGCGCCTTCCTCGACCGGCCGCTGGAGGGCGACTGGCCCTACCTCTGGATCGACGCGACCTACGTGAAGGTCCGCCAGAACGGCCGGATCGTCTCGGTCGCTGTGATCGTCGCGGTCGGCGTCAACGCCGACGGCCGCCGCGAGATCCTCGGGCTCGACATCGGCCCGTCCGAGGCCGAGCCCTTCTGGACCGCCTTCCTCCGCAAGCTCGCCCGCCGCGGCCTGCGCGGAGTGAAGCTCGTGATCTCCGACGCCCACGAGGGCATCCGGGCGGCGGTCTCGAAGATCCTCAACGCCACCTGGCAACGCTGCCGCGTCCACTTCATGAGGAACGCGCTGGCCCATGCCGGCAAGAGCGGGCGGCGCGTCGTCTCCGCCTTCGTCGCCACCGCCTTCGCCCAGGACGACGCGACGAGCGCGAAGCAGCAGTGGCGCCGCGTCGCCGACCAGCTCCGCCCGAAGGTCCCGAAGCTCGCCACCCTCATGGACAAGGCCGAGGAGGACGTCCTCGCCTACATGACCTTCCCGACCCAGCACCGCTCGAAGCTCCACTCGACCAATCCCCTCGAGCGGGTCAACGGCGAGATCAAGCGCCGCACCGAGGTCGTCGGCATCTTCCCCAACGAGGCCGCCATCACCCGTCTCGTCGGCGCAATCCTCCTCGAGCAGAACGACGAGTGGGCCGTCCAGCGATCCCGCTACATGACCCTTGAGACCATCGCCCCTGTCGCCGATGATCCAATCGTCGGCCTGCCTTTGGCAGACTGATCGACCCGGCCTCGCCGGAGCTCGCGCTGGCCCCGCCAGATACACCACGCCAAGGGACACGATCTACGCGCGACGCGCTCCTCGCAATCGGCGCGGTCTCGGTCGGCCGTTGACAGCTTTCAGGTTTGCGCGTCGCCGTTCGACTGTCGGGCCATCCGCGCGGCCCTCGACGCGCTCCCGGCCGTCGCCGCCGCTCACCCGGACCGCCACGCGCCGGCGGGGTGAGCTCAGCCGCGGGTGCGGCGGAACTCCGAGGGCGGCGTCCCGGTCCCGGTCTTGAAGGCACGCCAGAAGGCGGTTGCATCGTTGTAGCCGAGGGCTCGGGCGATCTCCGCGTTCGACGCCCGGCCGTCGCGGAGATGCGCGCGACCGAGGTCGACGCGCCGGTGCCGAGACCCCCAGCTCGCGGGCGACCATCGGCACGGTGATCGTGCGATGCCCGCGATGAAGGCCGATCAGCGCGGCGATGGCGCCTCCGTCCCTATCGGCGGCTTCATGGCTGTCGGCACCTCGCACCGGCTGATCAACGCCCTGATGCGCCGCGGTGCCCCCGACCTCACCATCATCGCCAACGACCCCGCGATGCCGGGCAAGGGCCCCACTCCCGGAAGCGGCCGTTCACACCACGCTCTTCACCCCTTCCTGCATTGGGGCCGCTCGAAAACCCTCAATTCAGCCCGCGCTTCGGCGGCGCCTCACAGACGGTCGGCGATGGCGATGCGGTCAGGACCAGGCATCAGGAGATGTCGGCCAAGCTGTTCGGCTTGGTGAGCCCTCCGATATCTGCCCCCGATCCTCACCCGACCGGTCGGGTGAAGCGGGCGCGCGTCGGCTGATCCCGCGCGAACCTGCGGGCGCCGACGACGCAGCCGATCACGCCCACGCTCACCAGCAGCATGGGGGGCGTCACCGGCTCGCCCAGCAGGAGGTCGGCGAGCGCGAAGCCGAAGAACGGCTGGAGCAGCTGGAGCTGGCCGACCGCCGCGATCCCGCCGTGCGCGAGGCCGCGATACCAGAAGACGAAGCCGATAAGCATGCTGAACAGCGAAACGTAGCCGAGGCCGATCCATTCCGGCGCGGTGACGGCGGCGAAGGATGCGGGTCGGGTCGCGAACGTCAGCACCGCCATCAGCGGCAGCGAGAGCACCAGCGCCCACGAGATCACCTGCCAGCCCCCGAGCTTGCGCGACAATCTGCCTCCCTCGGCATAGCCGAGGCCGCAGAGGGCGATGGCCGCGAGCATAAGAGCATCGCCGATCGGCGCGCCATCCGGCCCCTGACGCAGCGCGAAGCCCGCCACCAACGCGCTGCCGAGAAGCGAGAAGGCCCAGAAGGCCGGCTTCGGCCGCTCACCGGCGCGGATCACCCCGAAGATCGCCGTCGCCAGCGGCAGGAGGCCGATGAAGACGATCGAATGCGCCGAAGTGACATGCCGCAGCGCGAGCGCCGTCAGCAGCGGGAAGCCGGCGACCACGCCGAGCGCCACGACGGCGAGCGAGGGCAGATCCTCGCGGGCCGGCCTCCGCTCTCCTGTCAGAAGAAGCAGGCCGAGGCCGATGACCCCGGCGATACTCGCCCGGGCGACGGTCAGGAAGACAGGATCAAACCCCTGCACCGCCACCCGGGTGGCAGGCAGCGACCCGCTGAAGATGAGAACCCCGATCAGCCCGCTGATCCAACCGCTCGTCGACCGTTGCATGACGCACTCCGTTTCCGGGTGGCTTGTGCATTGTCCGAAGCCGCCGTGCCAGCTACGGTCCATTACGGATGGAGCAAACTGTTATGGCTACGCAAGCAGTACGGACAGCGCCGGCAACGCGCATCGAACTCGTCATGTCCACGATCCGCGCGCGCATAGCCGGACGCAGGCTGGCGGTGGGATCGAAGCTGCCTTCGGTCCGGTCGCTGGCGAAGACGCTGCAGGTCTCGGTCTCGACGGTCGTCGAGGCCTACGGCCGGCTCGCCGCGGAAGGCGCGATCGTCTCGCGTCGGGGATCGGGATTCTACGTCGCCGACCAGATCGCCCCGATGGCGCTCTCGGCCGTGGGGCCGAGGCTCGACCGTGCGATCGACCCGCTCTGGGTGTCGCGCCAGTCGCTCGAATCCGACGACGGCACCCCCAAGCCGGGCTGCGGCTGGCTGCCGCCATCCTGGTTTCCGGATCCGATCCTTCGCAGGGCGTTGCGCGGACTGGCGCGCGGAGGGGCCGGCGCGCTTTCGGACTATGGCTCTCCCCTTGGCCTGCCGCCGCTCCGGCAGCTTATCAGCCGACGGCTGGGCGAGCGCGGGGTTGAGTCCTCCCCCGACCAGATCGTGCTGACCGAAAGCGGCACCCAGGCGATCGACCTGCTGTGCCGCCTGCTGCTCGAGCCGGGCGACACGGTGCTGGTGGACGACCCCTGCTACTTCAACTTCCAGGCCCTGCTGCGCGCGCACCGGGCGGAGGTGATCGGCGTCCCCTACATGGCCGCCGGCCCCGACGTCGACGCCTTCGCGGCGATCCTCTCCGAGCGGCGGCCGCGCGTCTACATCACCAACTCGGCGGTTCACAATCCGACGGGCGCCACCCTGTCGCCGGTCGTCGCGCACCGGGTGCTGAGGCTCGCGGACCAGCACGGGCTCACGATCGTCGAGGACGACATCTTCGCCGACTTCGAGCACGCCCCCGCTCCCCGCCTCGCCGGTTTCGACGGGCTCGACCGCGTGATCCAGATCGGCAGCTTCTCGAAGACGCTCTCGGCCGCCGCGCGCTGCGGCTTCATCGCCGCGAGGCCCGACTGGATCGACGGGCTGATCGACCTGAAGATCGCCACGGCCTTCGGCGGCGGGCGCCTGAACGAGGAACTCGTCTACGCTGCGCTGAGCGACGGAGGCTATCGCAAGCACGTCGAGATGCTGAGGGTCCGGCTGGAGCACGCGCGCCGGGAGGTCGGGTTCCGGCTGCGGAGCATGGGCGTCGCGCCATGGATCGAGCCGAAGGCGGGGATGTTCCTGTGGTGCCGGCTGCCCGACGGCTGCGACTCCGCCGAGCTCGCGCGCACCGCCCTGGCCAGCGAGCTCGTCCTTGCTCCGGGGAACGCGTTCAGCACGTCAGGCTCGGCCGGGAGGTACATGCGTTTCAATGTGGCGCAGATGCAGGATGAGCGAACCTTCGACTTCCTGAAAACGAGCCTGTCGCCCAGGTGATATCAGGGGGGCGCTGCGTTGGCAGGCGTCCCACGAGGATACGCTGGTGGATGGCAGCCGTGAGGCAGGCCGTCAGATCGAAGTCCGCCTCGGCAAGCCCGATGCGGTGCGTCGCGGCGCCGACCGAGAGGTCGCGCAGCGCCGTGAGGAAGGCGACGCCGCCCTTGGGCAGCCGCGTGACCTCGACCGCGTCCCCCGCCCTCGCGACCAGCACCTCCTCCGGGTCCCAGGCGATCCCGGAGCCGCCGGAGCCGGCGTGCATCTGCCAGAGGCTCGCGACCGGATGGGGCGAGGCGAGCAGGCGTACCGACGGGTGCAGCGACAGCCGCACCGCGTCCCACGTCCCGGCCGGGATCGCGGCGAGATCGGCAGCGTCGAGAGGAATGGCGTCCGCCGCATGGTAGGCCTCGGTCCGCAGCACCTCGAGCCGGGCGCAGTCGGCGAGGTAGGGAAGCGCGGACAATGGCGGAAAGACCTCGATGAACGCGGGAAGCGCGTCGCCCCAGGTGGCGAGGACCGGCGAGCGCGGCGGGCACGCTTCGATGAAGCGGTCGGCCATAGCCCGGAAGAAGGCGTCGCCGACCAGCGCATGGCAGAGCGGGAAGCGGGCGACGAGCCCGTCGCTCAGCGAGACCCGCAGGTTGTTGCGGTAGACAGCGAAGCGCCGACCCGCCCGGCCGATCTCCGGCGGCGCGGCCCGCGCGGGATCGAGGAGGGCCGCCGCGAAGCGCTCGTGGAGCGTGCTCATACCGCCGCGCCCTCGAAATCCGCCACCTGCCACGCCCGGCGCAGCAGGCCTTCTGCGCGCCGCGCCTCGCCGAGGAGCACCGGCAGCGCGGGCACGTCGTTGTCCCATTCGATCAGCGTCGCCACCGGCCCCGTCCGCGCCAGCGCCCGCGCATAGAGCTGCCAGACCGGATCGGCGACCGGCGTGCCGTGGGCGTCGATGAGGAGCGGCGCGCCGTCGTCGTCCGCGTCCTCGGCGTACCCCGCGAGGTGGATCTCGCCGACGTGGGCGTAGGGGAAGGCGTCGAGATAGGCCGTCGCCGAATAGGCGTGGTTCGTCGCCGAGACGAAGACATTGTTGACGTCGAGCAGCAGGCCACAGCCGGTACGATCGACAACCTCGCGCAGGAAGTCGATCTCGCCGCGGTCGCTGGTCTCGAAGGCGATGTAGGTCGAGGGGTTCTCGAGCAGCATCCGCCGCCCGAGCGTCTCCTGCACCGCGTCGACGTGCTCGCAGACCCGCGCCAGCGTCGGGCCGTCGTAGGGGACGGGCAGCAGGTCGTCGAGGTAGATCCCGTCATGGGTCGACCAGGCGAGATGCTCGGAAAAGCTCTCGGGCTCGTAGCGCGCGAGAAGGGTTTTGAGCCGGGCGAGATGGTCGCGGTCGAGCGGGCCGTCGCCGCCGATCGACAATCCGACGCCGTGCACCGACAGCTGGTAGTGCGCGCGCAAGCGTTCGAGCCAGGCGTGGGGCGGGCCGCCGGCGCCCATGTAGTTCTCCGCGTGGATCTCGAGGAAGCCGATGTCCGGCTGGCCCGCGTGGATATCGCGGTAGTGCTGCGGCTTCAGGCCGATACCGGCGGCGGGTGCCAGTCCCTCGGCGCGGCGACGGTGGTGCATCGGTCGGTCCTCCTTCGCGGGAAAGCGGCCGGGCCGGCCGGGCCCGGCCGGCGGGTCAGCCGGCGAGGTCGCGCTTCAGCGGCTCCAGGCTGCCGGTGCGGTTGCCGGGGAACGAGAGCGTCGTGCAGGTGCCGGCGGGGACCAGCTTCCAGGAGTTGCCCTGGTAGTCGACGCGACTCGTGCCCGCGCAGGTAGTGCCGGGGCCGGCGGCGCAATCGTTCATGCCGGCGAGCGCGACGCCGAAGCACTTCTCCTGGGTCGGGCCGGCGGCGGCGGGGCCGGCGGCAGAGGCGAGCGCGCTCGCAATGGCGCTCGCGATGGCGAGGCCGGTCAAGGTTGCGGTCCTGGTCATGGGGTCTCTCCAGATGATCGGTCGGCCATCGTTTGGCCGCGCCCCGATCCTCGCCAAACCGCGGACGGATGCGAAATGCCGAGGCGTCATCGAGCCGATAGCCCGCCGCTATCGTCACCACAGAAACCCGGCATTTCCGCCGCGCGACCTCGCCCGGCATCCTCTGCCCAGAACCCAACAGGAGCCCGCCCCATGAACGCCCCCCTCTCCGGCCCGCTCGCCCCCGCCGCCCGCCTCGACGGCCGCGTCGCCGTCGTCACCGGCTCGACGAGCGGCATCGGCCTCGGCATCGCCCAGGCCCTCGCCGCCGCCGGCGCCTCGGTCATGCTGAACGGCCTCGGCACGCCCGAGGCGATCGACGCCGCGCTCGAGTCGGTGCCCGGCTCCGACTACAGCGCCGCCGACATGACCGACCCGGTCGCGATCCTCGGCATGGTCGCTGCCACCCAGACCCGCTTCGGCCGGCTCGACATCCTCGTCAACAATGCCGGCATCCAGCATGTGGCCCCGGTTGCCGACTACCCGCCGGAGAAGTGGGACGCGGTTCTCGCGATCAACCTCTCGTCCGCCTTCCACGCGATCCGGGGCGCGCTCCCGCTGATGCGGGCCCAGGGTTACGGCCGCATCGTCAACATCGCCTCCGCCCATGCGCTCGTCGGCTCGCCGTTCAAGTCGGCCTACGTCGCGGCGAAGCACGGGGTTGTCGGCCTGACCAAGGTCGTCGCGCTCGAGACCGCCGAGGACGGCATCACCTGCAACGCGATCTGCCCGGGCTACGTCTGGACTCCGCTCGTCGAGGCGCAGGTCGAGAGCCAGGCCGCCGCCCACGGCATCCCCCGCGAGCGGGTGATCCGCGACGTGCTTCTCGCCCAGCAGCCGAACAAGCGCTTCGCCGCCACCGCCGAGATCGGCGCCCTGACCGTGTTCCTCGCCGGTGACGCCGCCGCCTCGATCACCGGCACGACGCTGCCCGTCGACGGCGGCTGGACCGCACACTGACCACGCACCGAGGGAGGAAAAGATGGAACAGCTCCGCAAGGCGCCGCGCCCCGCGCGCGGGACGAAGACGATCAACCTCGCGCTCCAAGGGGGCGGTGCCCACGGTGCCTTCGCCTGGGGGGTGCTCGACCGCCTGCTGGACGAGGAGGCGCTGGCGATCGAGGGCATCAGCGCCACCTCCGCCGGGGCGATGAACGCCGCCGTCCTCGCCCACGGCCTGACCGAGGGCGGCCGCGCCGGCGCCCGCGCCGCGCTCCGCGACTTCTGGAAGCGCATCGCCCGCTCGGCGCGCCTATCGCCGCTCCAGCCCTCGCTCTGGGACCGGTTCACTCACGACCACGGGCTCGGCCATTCGCCGGCCTTCCTGTGGTTCGAGCTGATGACGCGGCTGTCGTCCCCCTACCAGTTCAACCGCTGGAATTATAACCCGCTCGGCGACGTGGTCCGCGCCTCCGTCGATTTCGAGCGCCTGCGCCGCGAGTCGGCCGTCAAGCTCTTCCTGTCGGCGACCAACGTCCGCACCTGCAAGGTCCGCGTCTTTGAGTGCGCCGACGTCTCGGCCGAGGCCGTGCTCGCCTCCGCCTGCCTGCCGTTCCTGTTCCAGGCCGTCGAAATCGACGGCGAGCACTACTGGGACGGCGGCTACATGGGCAATCCGGCGATCTTCCCGCTGATCTATGGCTGCGACAGCCCCGACGTCGTCGTCGTCCACATCAACCCGATCAATCGGCCGGACGTGCCGGAGACCGCGACCGAGATCATGAACCGCATCAACGAGATCAGCTTCAACTCGTCGCTGATGCGCGAGATGCGGGCGATCGCCTTCGTCTCGCGGCTCCTCGACGAGGGCAAGCTCGTCGATGCCGACATGAAGCGGATGCGCATGCACGCGATCGACGCCGAGGACGTGATGCAGGGTCTCGGCGTCGCCTCGAAGCTCAACGCCGACTGGGAGTTCCTGACCCACCTCCACGACATCGGCCGACGCCGCGCCGACGCCTGGCTCGACGCCAACTTCGACCGGCTCGGGGTCGAAGGCACCGTCGACCTCGCCGCCCGCTACGTCTGATGCTCGCCCTGTTCTGGCAACTCGTCATCGCCCACGCGGTGACGGACTACGCGCTCCAGAGCCTGTTCATGGCCGAGCACAAGGCGCCGGGCAGCCCGCCGCTCGATGGCGAGATCGTCTGGCCGTGGATCCTCGCCGCCCACGCCCTCGTCAACGCGGGCGGCGTCCTCGCCGTCACCGGCAGCCTGCCGCTCTCGATGCTCGAGGCCATGCTTCACGGTCTCGTCGACTACGGCAAGGGCCGCTGCGCCTTCGGCTTCCACGCCGACCAGAGCCTGCACATCGCGACCAAGGTCCTGATCGCAGCGCTGGCGACGTGGTCCTGACGCAGGACCATGACCATCACCCCGACGCGGAAGGATGGCCCTCCGATCGGGGCGCGCCGTCGCAGATCTCGTACCAGGCCGGTTTCTCCGACACGAACTCGTGGAATGCGTTTCTGATGCCGGGATCGGCGTCGAGGGCGTTCGCCGCGATGGGAAAGCTCACCTCTTCCGACAGGATTTCGCCCAGCGACGTGCCGCAGATATCGCAGAAGCACCGGCCGTATTTGTAGGGATGGTCCGGCTGGTAGCGGGCGACGTGCTTCTTCCCCTGAAGCCACCTCAGAGTCTCCCGCTTCACGAAGACGATCGTGCTCGCGCCCGCCTTTCGGCACCGCGAACAATGGCATGTCCCCATCATCGATGGCGGCGCCAGCAATTCGAACCTGACCGCTCCGCAGCAGCAGCTCCCCGTGAGCATTCCCGAACCTCCACCTGATATGACCGGAACAATAGAGGAACATTCGGTTCCGCGCCAGAGGTCGTCAGCCAGTCCCCCGGGTCCCCTCGAACAGATCCCGCTCGCGCGCCAACCCCTCGCCGACGGCGTCGAAGAACGCCCGCACCCGCGCCGTCCCCTTCAGATCGGCGTGGGTGACGATCCAGAGCTCTCCCGCGATCTCCTCCACCGTCCCCGGCGCCGCCCGCGCCACCCCGGTCGCCCCGTCGGCGAGGTAGCAGGGCAGCAGCGCAAGCCCCATCCCGGCCCGCGCGGCGACCCATTGGTTGACGAGGCTCGCCGTCCGGTACACGACCGCCTCCGCCGGCACATGACGCTCCAGCCAGTCGGCGGCGGCGATCCGCGCCGTCGTCCGCTCCCAGCCGATCACCGGGCACCGCGCGAGATCCCCCGTGCCGCCGAGCGGCCCCAGCGTCGCGACCAGTTCCGGCGCGCCGTAGACCGCCCAGGCCACGCCCGCGAGCTTCCGCCCCCAGAGATCGCCCTCACGCGGCCGGATCGGCCGCAGCGCGACGTCTGCCTCCCGCCGGCCGAGGCTCAGCACCCGGTTCTCGATCACCAGTTCGACCACGATCCCAGGATAGCTGCGGCGGAACGCCGCCAGATGCCCGGTCAGCCGGGCATGGGCGAGCGTCTCCGAGCAGGTGACGCGGAGCCGGCCCGCCGGCCGCGTATCGACCCCGGCGATCGCCCGGTCGAGCGCCAGCGCCTCGTCCTCCATCCGCTCGGCCGCCGCCGCCATCCGCGCGCCCGCCTCCGTCGGCTCGTAGAACCCGCCCGGCAGCCGCTCGAACAGCCGCACCCCGGCCCGTCCCTCCAGCGCCTTCAGCCGCCGGAAGGCCGTCGAATGGTCGACACCGAGCGCCACCGCCGCGCCGGTCAGCGCGCCCGCCCGCTGCACCGCGAGCACCAGCCGAAGGTCGTTCCAGTCTTCCATCGCACGACTCTATCACACCCATTGCTTGCAGACATGCAAGCGAGACTGGCCACATCCCAACGAGCCTTGCGCAAACGCAGAACCTACAGTTGGGCCATTCCCGCAACTCGAGGAGAATACCCCGTGCAAGCCCTCCCCACCGCCGCCCTCGGCGCCACGCTGCTCCGCGTCGGCCTCGGCGTCATGTACCTCGCCCACTCGATCCTGCTGAAGCTGCTGACCTTCGGCCTCGCCGGCACCGCCGGCTACTTCGTCTCGATCGGCCTCCCCGGCTGGCTCGCCTACGCGACCTTCGCTGCCGAGGCGGTCGGCGGCATCCTCCTCGTCCTCGGCGTGCAGGCTCGTTGGGCGGCGCTCGCCCTGACCCCGGCCCTAGCCGGCGCCATCGTCTTCGCCCACGCCGGCAACGGCTGGGTCTTCACCGCGCCGGGCGGGGGCTGGGAATACCCGGCGTTCTTGCTCGTCGCCTCGGCCGCCCTCGCCCTGATCGGCGACGGCGCCCTCGCACTCAGCCCATCGCGCCCGCTCGGCCACGCCGCCGCGCCGCATCTCGCCTGAAGGAGACCCCGGATGCAGCTCACCCTCGTCAGCCACGCGCTCTGCCCCTACGTCCAGCGCGCCGCCATCGCCCTCGCGGAGAAGGGCGTCCCCTTCGAACGCCGCACGATCGACCTCGCCGACAGGCCCGACTGGTTCCGCGCGATCTCGCCGCTCGGCAAGGTGCCGCTGCTCATCGTGCGCGACGACGCCGGCCGCGAGACCGTGCTCTTCGAGAGCGCGCCGATCTGCGAGTTCATCGAGGAGACGGCGCCCAGCCCGGCCCTCCACCCGGCCGACGCGGTCGAGCGGGCGCGGGCGCGCGGCTGGATGGAGTTCGGCTCGGCGATCCTAGCCGACCTCTGGGGCCTCGAGACCACGCGGGACCCGGCGGTGTTCGAGGCGAAGCGCGCCGCCCTCGCGGCGAAGTTCGCCACCGTTGAGGCAGCCATCGCCGGACCCTACTTCGCCGGCGACCGCTTCGGCCTCGTCGACGCGGTCTTCGGGCCGATCTTCCGCTACTTCGACGTCTTCGACATCATCGCCGACACGGGCGTCTTCGACGCGACCCCGAAGGTCCGCGCCTGGCGCCGCGCCCTTGCCGACCGCCCGAGCGTCCGAGGCGCAGTCACTCCCGACTACCCCGATCGCCTGCGGGCCTTCCTCGCGCGGCACGACGCATGGCTCCTCCGCCTCCGGCCCGCCGCCGCCTGAGCGGCCGGCCACCCGAAGCCACGGCCGCGCGCACCCTGCGCGCGGTCGTTTTTCCGTTCTTTCCATAACGGTATCGATTTCGCCGCCGCCGCGCCGGGCCATAGGCCCGGCCTACCGTAGCCATAGCCCCCCGGCATTTCCGCTTCGCGCCCGCCTCCGCGACACTGGCACCCACAGCAAGCCAGGAGGCCCCTCCCATGACCGCCCCGCATCGAGTCGTCATCGTCGGCGCCGGTTTCGCCGGCCTCTCGGCGGCGAAGGCCCTGGCGAAGGCGCCCGTCGAGATCACGCTCATCGACCGCCGCAACCACCATCTGTTCCAGCCGCTGCTCTACCAGGTGGCGACCGCCGCCCTCTCGCCTTCCGACATCGCCGCGCCGGTCCGCGCCATTTTCCGCGGCCAGCGCAACGCCCGTGTCGTCCTCGCCGAGGTCGACGGCGTCGATGTCGCTGCCCGCGAGGTCATGGCCGAGGGGGGCCGATTCTCCTACGACACGCTGATCCTCGCGACCGGCGCCCGGCACGCCTATTTCGGCCACCCGGAATGGGCCGGCGCGGCGCCCGGCCTCAAGACGGTGGAGGACGCGACCCACCTCCGGCGGCGCATCCTCGTCGCCTTCGAGCGTGCCGAGACCGAGCCCGACCCGGCCGAGCGCCGGCGACTCCTCACCTTCGTCGTCGTCGGCGGCGGCCCGACCGGGGTCGAGATGGCCGGTGCCATCGCCGAGCTCGGCCGCCTGTCGCTCGCCGCCGACTTCCGCGCGATCGACCCGCGCTCCACCCGCATCGTCCTCGTCGAGGCTGGCCCGCGGCTTCTCCCTGCCTTCTCGCCGAGCTCCTCGGACTCCGCCGCGCGGGCGCTCGCCAGGCTCGGGGTCGAGGTCGTCACCGAACGCGCGGTCACGGCCGTCGATTGCGGCGGCGTCACCCTCGGCGACCACCGTGTCGAGGCCCGCACGGTCGTCTGGGCCGCGGGCGTCATGGCTTCGCCCGCCGGCGCGTGGCTCGGCGCCGCGACCGACCGCGCCGGCCGGGTCGCCGTCGGCCCCGACTTGACCGTCCCCGGCCAACCCGAGGTCTTCGTCCTCGGCGACACCGCCCTCGCCACGACCGCCGGCCGTCCGGTCCCGGGCGTCGCGCCCGCCGCCAAGCAGCAGGGCACGCACGCCGCCCGCGTCATCCGCGCCCGCCTCGCCGGCTGCGCCGACCCGGCACCCTTCCGCTACCGCTCGGCGGGCCAGCTCGCCACCATCGGCCGCCGCTGCGCCGTCGCCGAGTTCGGCCGTGTCCGCGTCGCGGGCCTGCCCGCGTGGCTGCTGTGGAGCGGCGTCCACGTCTGGTTCCTGATCGGCTTCCGCAACCGGGCGGTCGTCGCGGCGACCTGGGCCTGGACCTACCTCACCGCGCAGCGCGGCACCCGGCTCATCACCGGCCTGACCGGCGCCCGGCCCCCCGCCTCTGCCGTGCCCCCGCTGGCCATGCCCCCTCTTGCCATGACTGACGCCGTGCCGTTCCCCGCCATCGCGAACGAGAGGAGGCTTCCGCGATGACCTCCGTCTCCATGATCCCCGAGCCGCCGATGTCCGACGAACTCGCTACCCTGCTCCGCCGGCTCTGCGACGGAGCGGACCTGCCCTTCGAGGCTGCCCTCGGCGCCCGCCGTGCCGAACGTCTCTCGCCGCCGTGCTGGTCGACGAGATGCGCATGCGGGTGCTGCCGCCCCACACCGACTGACCGGACATAGCCGCAGGGCATCGCGGCGGGAGCCTTCCGGCATTTCCGCCGCGCCCTCCGCGCCGCCAGACTGATCCCCGAGGAAACCCGCAAGGACCGCTCCCATGCTCACCCGCCGCCGCGCCCTCGAGGCCGCCGCCCTCGCTTCCGCCGCCCTCGCTTTGTCGCGCCCCGGCGCGGCCGCCACGCCCGACGACGGCATCGTCCGGGTTCGGAGTGCCCACCCGATGCCCGAGACGATCGACCGGCTGAAGGCCGATATCGCCGCCAAGGGCATCCGCTTCTTCGACGCGATCGACCAGTCGGCGCTGGCCCGCGAGGCCGGCATCGACCTGCTGCCCTCGACGCTCCTCGTCTTCGGCAACCCGCCGCTCGGCACCCTGTTCCTGACCTCGGACCCCGACGCCGGCCTCGACTGGCCGGTGCGGCTCCTCGTCCGCGAGGACGCCGAGGGGCGGGTCTGGTGCGTTTACACCGACTTCGAGTGGATCGCCCGCCGCCACGGCATCACCGACCGCGCGCCCGAATTCGCCAAGGCGACCGAGGTGATCGCCTCGATCACCGCCAGCGTCGCCGCCTGACCCTTTCTGCCCACCCCGAAACCCAAGGAGACCACCCCGATGCCCATCCTTCGCTCCCTCCTCGCCGGCGCCGCCCTTCTCGCCGCCGCACCGGTCCTTGCCGGCGAGTGCCCGGCCGGCAAGGCCGGCATTGACGTCCGCGAGCCGGTCAAGCTCGAAGCCGTCGGCGTCACCGACACCGTCCTCGCCCAGATCCCGCTGAGCGAGACGTCGCTGAAGCTCGAGGGCCGCACCATGCGCGTCCGTCGCCTGACGATCGAGCCGGGTGGCATCGTGCCCTGGCACAGCCACGCCGACCGCCCCGCGCTGATCGTCACCGTCAAGGGCGAGATCATGGAATACGCCTCGACCTGCGCCGCCCCGATCGTCCACGCCGAGGGCGACGTCGCGCGCGAGCTGCCCGCGACCTCGCACTGGTGGAAGAACCTCTCGGGCGCCCCGGTCGAGCTCCTGTCGTTCGACATCCTCCACGACCCCGCCGACACCAACATGTGAGCCTCCGGCCCGTCCGCGAGGGCGGGCCGACCCCTCCGCAAGGGACGCGCCCCGGCAATGATGACCCTGACCGCCACCGCCTTCCGCCGCCTGCTGGTCGGCCTCACCGCCTTCCTCACCCTCGTCGATCTCTTCGCGACGCAGGCGATCCTGCCCTTCCTCGCCGCCGCCTACGGCGTCAGGCCGGCGGCCATGGCGCTCGCCGTCAACGCCTCGACCTTCGGTATGGCCGCCGCCGCCCTCGGCGTCGCGCTCCTTTCCCAGCGCATCGACCGGCGCCACGGCATCGTCGCGAGCCTCGCCCTCCTTTCGATCCCGACCGCGCTCCTCGCCATCGCGCCCGACCTCGCCACCTTCGCGGCGCTCCGCGTCGCCCAGGGCGTCTTCATGGTGTCGGCCTTCGTGCTGATGCTCGCCTGGCTCGGCGAGAGCTTCATGGCCGAGGCGGCGGGCGGCGTCTTCGCCGCCTATGTGGCCGGCAACGTCGCCTCGAACCTCTTCGGGAGGATGCTCTCCGCCGCCACCGCCGATGCGCTCGGCCTCGCGCCGACCTTCCTCGTCTTCGCCGGGCTGAACCTTGCCGGGGCGCTCCTCGTTGCCGTGACGATCGAGCGGGCGCCGCCGATGGCGGGCAGCACCGCGCGCCCGGGGCTCGACGCCTGGCGCCGGCACCTCGCCGACCCGGCGCTCCGCGCCAGCTTCGCCACCGGCTTCTGCATCCTCTTCGCCTTCATCGGCACCTTCACCTTCGTCAACTTCGCCCTCGTCGCGCCGCCCTTCGGGCTCGGGATGATGCGCCTCGGCACCGTCTATCTCGTCTTCGCCCCCGCGCTGGTGACCACGCTCCTCGCCGGGCGCCTCGTCGCCCGCCTCGGCGTGCAGCGCGCCGTCTGGACCTCGGTCGCCGTCGCCCTCGCCGGCCTGCCGCCGCTCCTCGGCACGAACCTGCCGGCCTTTCTCGCCGGCCTCGCGCTCGTCGCCTGCGGCACCTTCGCCGCCCAGGCGGCGGTGACGGGCTTCGTCGGCCGCGCCGCCACCGCGGACCGCGGCACGGCGAGCGGGATCTACCTCGCCTGCTACTTCGCCGGCGGCCTCGTCGGCAGCGCGGTGCTCGGACCAGTCTTCGACCGCTTCGGCTGGGGCGCCTGCGTCGCCGGCATTGCGCTCGCCCTCGGTCTCGTGGCTATCCTCGCCTTCGCCCTGCGCCTGCCGTCGACACGGCCGCAGGTCGCCTGAGGACGCGCATGACCCCAGACGTCGCCAGCGCCATGCAGGCCGCCATCCGGCGGAGCCTCGCGATGGACGCGCCGCTCGCCGAGCGCCTTGCCGCCTACGTCGCGGCCTCGAAGTCGCTCACTCCGGCATTCGTCGAGCCGGTGGAGGCCCTCGTCGCGAGGCTGCGCACCAGCGGCGCGGGTGCCGCTGCCCCCACGGTCGGCGAACGGATGCCGCCGTTCGCGCTGCCCGATGAGACTGGCCGGATCGTCACGCTGGCCGGCCTCCTCGCCGAGGGACCGGTGGCGGTCGTGCTAGACCGTGGCCACTGGTGTCCGTACTGCCGCATCTCGACCGCGGCGCTCGCCCGGGCCGAGGGGGCCATCCGGGACGGCGGCGGCCGGCTCGTCGCCATCATCCCGGAGCGCCAGAGCTACGCCCGGACGCTTCGCAGCCAGGCAGGCGCCGGCTTTCCCATCCTGAGCGACATGGACAATGGTTACGCGCTCACTCTCGGCCTCGCCTTCTGGATCGGGGCGGACCTGCAAGGGCTCTACACCTCGATCGGCAATCACATGCCCGACTTCCACGGCAACGACGCGTGGATGCTGCCGATCCCCGCCACCTTCGTCGTCGGCCGCGACGGCCGCGTGCGGGCGCGCTTCGTCGAGCCCGACTACCGGCGCCGCATGGCGGTCGAGGACCTCGTCGCCGCCGTCGCGGCGGCATGATCCCCTTTCGCCACGGCAACGTCGCGCTATCATGCGAGGAGCGCCCCGGAGACGTCCGATGCCTGCCGACCACACCGCCTCTCCCGCGGAGATCTTCGCCCGTTGCGCCGCGATGGACGCCTCGCTGCCCGAGCAGCTCGCGGCCTTCTGGCAGGCGATCGCCGCGATCGGCCCCGACTTCGCCGCCGAGGCCGAGGCGCTCGTCGCACGCCTCAAGGAACACGAAGTCGGGGATACCGCCCCAAAGCCTGGCGAGCCGATGCCGCCCTTCGCGCTACCGGACACGACCGGCCGCATCGTCGACCTCGACGGGCTTCTCGCCGACGGGCCGGCGATCGTCATCTTCCACCGCGGCCACTGGTGCCCCTTCTGCCGGATGAGCTCGCTGGCGCTCTGCCGAGCCCAGGATCGCATCGCGGCCCTGGGTGTGCGCATGGTGGCGATCCTGCCGGACCGGCAGCCCTATGCCGGGGCGCTGCGCGACTTCGCCGGCTGCCGCTTCCCGTTCCTGACCGACCCCGACAATGGCTACGCAATGACCCTGAACCTCGTCTTCTGGGTCGGGGACACGATGGCGCGGATGATCGCCGGGATCGGCAACGATGTCCCGCGCTACCAGGGCAACGACTCGTGGCTGCTGCCGATCCCCGCCACCTTCGTGATCGGCCGCGACGGCGTCGTCCGGGAGCGGTTCCTCGACCCGGACTACCGCACCCGCTTCACCATCGAGGCGCTCGTGGACGCTGCCGCACGGGCGTGACCCGCGCTCAGCGCGCGGCCCAGTCGGCGCTGCGCAGGAGCTTGAGCGCCGCCGCCGCGGCGGCACTGCGCTGCCGGCCCGCTACGCCGTAGACTGAGATGCGGCGCGTGACCGACAGTCCATCGACGGTGATCCGTGCCAGCGCGCCGCGATCGGGCAGGCTCGCGGGGGCGAGCGCCGCGCCTCCGCAGGCGGCGAGCAGATCGACGAGGTCCTCGTCAGAGGCGATCTCGTCGCACTGGTCGAGGGCCACCCCGCCATCGCGCAGCGCCGCGAGGACGTCGGCCGCAGACTCGCAGTAGGGCCGCATTACCAGACGCTGGTCGCGAAGCTCGGCGAGTGAAACGCTGCCGCGCGCGGCGAAAGGGTGGCCCGGGCCGGTGACGAGGCAGATCGGTTCCTCGAAGAGCGGCCAGCTGTCGAGCCGGTCCCAACCCTCGGCGAGGGCAGCGGCGACCGCAAGGTCGGCCTCGCCTTCCTTGAGGGTCTCGGTGATCGTCTCGGCCGTGCCGCGCAGCAGGCGGAGCTGGAGGGTGCGGAACTGGCCCTGCAGCGTGGCGAGGCGCGGTGCGACAAGGCCGAGGTCGATCGTCCGCGACAGGACGAGGGTCAGCGATCCGACGGCGCGCTTGCGGATGGCATCGGCGAGTGCGCGGGCGCCGAGTGCGCTGTCGTAGCATTGCTGGAGGTGGGGCAGCAACGTCTGCCCGAGCGGCGTCAGCTGCGCCGCGGGGCGCTCGCGGCGGAAGAGGTCGCCGCCGAGCTCGCCCTCGAGCAGGCGGATTGCCCGGCTCAGCGACGGCTGCGAGACATTGCACTCGTCCGCGGCCCGCGTGAAGTTCAGCGTGCGCGCGACGGCCAGGAAGTACCGGACCTGGTGCATCTCCATGAGGCAATCTCGGACGCGCTGCCACGGACGAAAGCTTAGGCAAATCGGGTGCCGGACGCCAACGAATTGTCTTCGATGGCGCCAGCGCGCGCCGGCCCCGGATGGGCGATCCGGGGCCGGCGGCGGCGCGGAGGAATCGGGGGGGGGCGGGCGAGTCCTCGCGGCTCCGCCCGGAGCGCTCAGTTGGCGAGGATCTGCTTGATGCGGTTCGTCTTCTCGCTGCCGCTCCAGTCGCTCGTCTGGCGGATCGTCTTGATCTGCGCGAGCTGCGACAGCGTGAGCGCCATCACGTCGGTGTCGGCGAACCCATGGCTCTTGAGTTCCTTCTGCGCGGAGAGTTCGAGCATCGACAGGGCCTCGCCCACGTCCTGCGCGAAGACCGGGGCAGCGAGGGAGGCGAGGGTAGGGGCGAGGCGCTTCATGGTCTTCTCTCCTTGGTCGGGGTGAGCGGCGTTGCCCCCGGGGCTGGATGCCCTCCGACTATCTCCTTCGCGCCGGCCGGACGGAAATATCGCGCCGCTCTCGCCTCCATAGCGTACGGCTATGCTACTTTTCCCCGGCGACGTGGATGCCTCGCCAGCCTTCCTGCGGCGGGACCGCGGCGAGGGCGCGGCACCGCCCGGCCATCGTCTTCGCGGCCGGATCGCCGCCGCGCAGCCGGTCGGCGGTGGCGAAATCCGCCTCCGCGGCGCCCCAGCGTCCGGCGCGGTAGTGGGCGAGGCCCGCCGCGTAGGCAGGCGCCCAAGGACCGGGAGCGGCGGCCAGCGGCTCGTGGACCGTCACGGCGTCGCCGCGGCCGTAGACCGCGATCGTGTCGATCTCGCGCAGCGGCACGCGGTCGGCGACCGCCGCCGCCGTGGCCGGCCCGACGAGCACGCCGGTGCCGTAGACCTTGTTCAACCCTTCGAGGCGGCTCGCGAGGTTCACCGTGTCCCCGAGCGCGGTGTAGTCGAGGCGCGTCTCGGACCCGACATTGCCGACGATCGCCGGGCCGGTCTGGACGCCGATGCGGATCGCGAGCGGCCGGCCCGCGTCGTCGCTCAGCCCCGCCGCCCGAACCGCGGCGGCGATGGCGAGGGCCGCCTCGACCGCGTGGAGCGCGTGGTGGTCGTCCGGGTGCGGCGCCCCCCAGAATGCCATCACCGCGTCGCCGATGAACTTGTCGACGGTCCCGCCGTGGGCCGCGACCGCCCGCGAGGCGAGGTCGAGGAAGCGCGAGACGAGCGGTACGACCGCGTCCCCGAGCCGTTCCGACAGGCCCGTGAAGCCGGCGACATCGGCAAAGAGCACGGTGATGGTCCGCGCCTCTCCGCCCGGTCGCGGCTCCACACCCTCGGCGATCAGGTCGAGCACGAGGTCGCGTGGCAGATACCGTCCGAAGGCGTCGAGCCCGCGGGCCATCCGCTCGATGCCTTCCGAGACAGTGTCGAGCTCGACGATCGGCGACCGCCGCCGGACGATCGCCGTGAGCTCGAAACCCTCGAGGTGCGCGAGGTCGCCGGCGATCCGCTCCAGCGGGCGGCCGATCAGCCGCCGGGCCACGATGGTCGAGGCGAGCGCGAGCCCGATGATCAGCACGGCGAGGGCGGCGGCATTGCGCGCCGCCGCCGCCTCCACCGCGCCGAGGAACTCCCGTTCCGGCACGACGACTGCGACCAGCCAGCCACGGAAGCCGAGCGGAAGCAGCTCGACGGAATAGGGCGTGCCGTCTTCGGAGATCCGCAGCATCCCCGGCGCCGCGCCTTCGGCGACCCGCCGGCCGATGCTCTCGATGAGCGGCCGAAAATGTGTAGCGCCGAGGTCGACCGGCGTCAGCTCGTCGGCACGCGGATCGGGCGCCGCCACGATGCTGCCGTCCGGCGCGAGAATGAAGGCGGCGCCGGCCTCGCCGACCATGATCCCGCCGAGGAAGCCCGAGAGGCGGCGGAGGTCGATCATGACCGCCAGCACGCCCTGGCGCCGGGTGTAGACGTCGATCGGCCCGGCGAATGCAATGGCGCCGTGGCGGCCGTCGGGATGGACCCCGACGAAGGACCAGTCCGGCGTGGCGCGCACCACGGCTTCACGATACCAGGGTAGCACCCTCGGATCGTAGTCGGTCGGCAAGAAGCGCCGCCCCTCGAACTCGGTCGCCATGGGGAAAAGGCGGTAGGTATCCTGGCGTTCCGGGGCTCCGCCCGGATGAAGCTCGATCATCTCGATGCGGGCGTCTCCGGTCCGGTGGGCGGCGAAGAAGCCGCCGTCGTCGCGGGCGAACGCGACCCACGAGATCGCCGGCTGCGCGTGGATCTGCGACAGGAACAGCACCTCCCGGCGGTCGGCCTCATCGCTGGCGACGACCCCCTCGGCGAGGATCGTGCGAAGCGCCGCGTAGGAGGCTTCCGCCTCCTCGATCCGCCCGCCGACCTCGCGGACGACGGCGTCGGCCACCTGCCGGCTGAGCCGGCCGGCGAGGACGCGGGCATTCTGGTCGGCGACGCGCTGCCAGGCGAGCTGCGCGCCGCCGCCGCTCACGAGGACGCAGCCGATGACGACCGCCGAAAGTCCGGTGCGCACGTTGATCCGCATCCCCTCTGGATACGCCGGGACCGCATAGGCGGGGGCTATGGCATCGATGCCGACCCCGCATTTCCGTCCGCCGCGCCGGCATGGTCCGATGGCGGCCTCACACCAGCCAAGGACGCAGGCGATGCTCCTCAAGACCCTGCACGACCGCGGCCTCGCCCTCGCCGAGGCCATACCCTACGGCCTTATCGCCCTCGTCGCCCGCGTCGCGGCCGGCGGCGTCTTCTGGCGCTCCGGCCAGACCAAGCTCGACGGCTTCGGCATCGCCGACTCGACCTTCTATCTGTTCCGGGAGGAGTACCATGTTCCAATCCTGCCCCCCGACGTCGCCGCGGTGCTGTCGACCGTGGGCGAGAACGTCCTCTCGGTCCTCCTGATCGTCGGCCTCGCCTCCCGGCTCTCGGCGGCGGGACTCCTCATCATGACCGCGGTCATCCAGGTCTTCGTCTTCCCCGAGGGCTGGCCCGACCACATCCTGTGGGCGTCGAGCCTCCTCCTCGTCCTCGGCCGCGGCCCCGGGCCGATCGCCATCGACCGTCTCGTTCGGCGCGCGCTTCAGCGGGGCGGTGTCGCTCAGGACCGTGTCGCCGGGTGATCTGGCTGTTCGAGAACGCAACGGCCGCAGTGGAGCCTGCCCGGCGGCGTCTCGAACCGCCGCTCGAAGACCGGCCGCCTCGGCGGCCGCACCTCGCGAAGAAGGTCGGTCGGCCGGGCATAGCCGCCCGCGCAGCCCAGCTCGCGGATCGCCCGCAGCAGCCGTTTGCCCGACACCCCCGGTAGGCCGCCAAGTAGTCTTCGCTGGGCTCGATCAGCATCGGCTGCGGCGCCCGCGGCCCATGGGCCGGCGCTTCCAGCCCGCGTTCCAGATGCCGACGACGGTCTTTCGGTCGAGCCGACGGCAGACCTCGTCAGCCGTTGCGCCCGCTTCCTGCTCCCGCAAGACGCCAATGATCTGCGCCTCCACAGACCTGCTCTTCTCCCGACGTTTAAACGCAGCGGGATGTCCTGAAGCGCGTGACCCAGGTTTCAGGGCTCTGGGCAGACGCCAATCGGCCCCGGATGTCGAGCCCAAGCAGAGCGGCCTCGGCTCGTCAGCCGGCGCGGTTCCTCAGCGCGAAGATCGTTCCGGCAAAGAGGACGAAGGCCCCGACGATCGCGAGCTGGAGCGTGCTCGGGATGCCGACGAAGAGGTCGATCCCGCCGTTGCCCGAGACCATCGCGAGCATCACGCCGAGCGCGAGCAGCCCAAGTTCCGGCACCTGCGAGGCCATCGATTGCAGGTTGCAGCTGTCGACGAAAGCCTGTCCCACCAGGATCGCGCCGGCCACCAGCAGCGAGATGTTGATCAGGGCCAGGAACCTGGTCTGGCGGTCGAGGGCAGATGGCATGTCGATCCTTTCGGGGGCAGGATGCGTCCCGCTTCGTAGGGTGGCTCGGGCGGGCCGGCGGATGCCGTGCCCCCGGGGTTGGCTTTCAGCAACCGACGCCGGCCGCGAGGGGCAGGGCCGGGGACGCGCAGGGATGGTCGAGCAGCGCGGCAAGCTCGTCGTCAAGATGCAGCAGCGTCAGGGAGCGCGCGCTCAAGGGCAGGTCCGCCCCTTTGCTCGGAATCACGAGGCAATCCTGCAGGCCGAAATGTTCCTTCAGCGCCTGGACAGGGCACGGAACCGATCGGGCGCGATCTCGATATTGACGATGCCGCGGGTGCGAGCGTCGGCGAGGTAGGCGTTCACGGATGCCCGCGAGAGCCCCATCTTCGCCGCGATCTCACGCTGCGTCAGGCCATCCTCGTCGTAGACCCAGGCGGCCCAGAGCAGCGCGTCGTCGCCGAAGCGCAGCGGCGCTTGGCCGGCGGCGCTGCCCTGTTCCGATCCTGCGGCGATCCGGGGCGGCATCAGGCGGCTCCTTCCTCGAGAAGATGCGCGAGCCCGTCGCGCAGGCTGGCGATGATGATCACGGCCGATGCGGCGCCGGGATCGACATGGCCGAGTGTCCGCTCGCCGAGTCGGGCGGCGCGGCCGACCGAGGCGACCATGGCACGCGTCGCCTCTCGGCCGTCCTCGGCGGCACGAAGCGCGGCGTCGACACGGGCGAGCGGCGCCGCGCCCCGTTCCGCTGCGGCCCGCACGGCGCGTGCGGCGGGAGCCCAGGCATCGAGCATGGTCTTGTCGCCGGGCTGTGCCTTGCCACGCAGCCGGATCGCCTCGGCAAAGGCGGGGATCAGCGCCGGCACGTCTTCGGCCGCAAGCTCCGCCTGCCCGGCGAAGCGCCGGCCGGCGCCCAGAAGGGCGCGTGCATGGAGCGGCCCCGTGGTCGCGCCGACCGCGCCGAGGAACGAGCTGGCGGCGATCGGGAACAGATCCCCGGCAACGGTGCCCTCGTTCGCCGCTTGCCGCAGGCGCGCACCACGGCGGCAAAGCCCTCGGCCATCGAGTTGCCATGATCGGCGTCGCCGATCGCGCCGTCGAGCACACCGAGCTCGGCACGAGCCGCGGCCAGCCGCCGCGCGAT
The DNA here is from genome assembly GCA_046348955.1 of Amaricoccus sp. Taxonomy (GTDB): domain Bacteria; phylum Pseudomonadota; class Alphaproteobacteria; order Rhodobacterales; family Rhodobacteraceae; genus Amaricoccus. Next base: position 4,277 of record JAXMDG010000008.1, on the reverse strand, counting down.
CGCGCGGAAGAGCTCCGTGACGTCCAGGGCGGTGAGCGGGGCCATCGTGCGGCCTCCCTCAGGCCAGCCGGCGACCGAAGGCATCGGCGAGCGTGGTGAGGATCAGGCAGCAGGAGGTGGCGCCGGCATCGGGCACCCCACGCGAGCGTTCGCCGAGGCGGCTCGCCCGGCCGATTTTCGCCACCAGATCGACCGTGCTGTCGCGGCCCGCCTCGGCCGCCGCCGCCATGGCGGCGAGGGCAGGCGCGAAACCCTCGGCCTTCGTCGCGTCGAACGCGGCGACGGCGGGCACCAGCGTGTCCATCAGCGTCTTGTCGCCGACCTCGGCCGAGCCGGTGTGGCGCACGCCGGCAAGCCCGGCATTCAGCAGGGCCGAAAAGCCCTCGGCGTCGATCGCGGCTCGTCCGCCCACGGTGACTGCCATTTCCTGGAACATGAAGCCATAGAGCGGACCCATCGAACCGCCGATCTCCGACAGCAGGATGTCCGACAGGACCGACAGCGCCTGATCGAGCGGCAACCCCCGTCCGGCGATGCGTTCGGCGGCGCGTCCGAAACCCTTGGCCATGTTGATGCCGTGGTCGCCATCGCCGATCAGCCCGTCGATTTCCGACAGATGCGCCCGGTTCGCGACGATGACCGCCGCGAGTTCCGCGACGATCACGCCGGAGCCGGCATTCGGCACCGAGGGGCCATGGATCTCGACGGCGACCCTGCTGGTCTCCACCGGCCCGGCGGCCCGCGCGGCGGAACGGCGGGGTGCCGGCGCTGTGGCGACGGCTGCGGGCGCGGCGATCGTGCCCGTCAATATCCCCGTTGCCATCCCCGGCGCCTGCGCCTCCAGATCGAGCAGCGCCTTGAGCTCGTCGTCGAGCGCCATGACCGTCAGCGTCGCGCCGATCATCTCCAGCGAGGTAAAGTAGTTGCCGACAAAGGCGCGATGCACCGCGATGCCCCGCGCCGCGAGACCGTCCTCGATCCGATCGTAAAGCACGTAGAGCTCGTTGACCGGCGTCGCGCCAAGGCCAGAGACGAGCACCGCCACCTCGGCGCCCGCGGTGAGCCCGTGATCCTCCAGCACGACCGCGAGCATGGCGTCGGCCACCTCGCGTGCGGTCTTCAGAGGCTCAACCCGCGTGCCGGGTTCGCCGTGGTGGCCGATCCCGACCTCCATCGTGCCCGGCGCGATCTGGAAGTTCGGATGCCCGACCGCCGGCAGCGTGCAGGGCCCGAGCCCGACCCCGACCGAGCGGCAGGCATCGATCGCCTTCTGCGCCGCCGCCGTGACCTCGGCAAGGCTGGCGCCCGCCGCGGCCTTTGCGCCGCCGATCTTCCACATGAAGATCTCGCCGGCGACGCCCCGCCGCCGCGCGCGCTCCGACAGGGGGGCGGAGCAGACATCGTCGTTGGCCACCACGGTCGCGACCTCGATCCCGTTCGCCGCGACCATCTCGGCGGCCATCTTCACGTTCATGTTGTCGCCGGCATAATTGCCGTAGAGCACCGCGACACCGGCGCCGCCGTCGGCCGCGCAGATCGCATCGGCAAAGCTCTTCGCGGTCGGCGACGAGAAGAGTTCCCCAACCGCGACGGCATCGACGAGATTGCGGCCCGCATAGCCGATGAACGCCGGCTCATGCCCCGACCCGCCGCCGGTGACGATGCCGACCCGTCCCGTACGGGGCGCTGTGGTCGAGACAACCACGCGCGGGTTGGCCGGATCGAGCCGCACGAGATCACGATGCGCCTTCACGAACCCCGCCACCGTCTCATCGACGAGGTCGTCCGGGTTGTTGATGAACCTCTGCATGCGTTGCTCCCCTTGCCGGCACCGAAGCCCTCCCCCCCTGCGCCCACCGGCACGAGGTCTTCCCGTCTCAGGGTGAGGAGGCCTTGCCGCTCGCCAGGTATGCGCGGCCCGGCTGCGTGCGCTTTGTCCGGATCGTCTTGAATTATGTAGATCACGGAAAGCGGATCATATGTCGAACCTTCATTCGACAAATTTCAGAATCGCGATCCCTGCACCCGCCCGCGGCGCGGGGCCGGGAGGCGACATTTCCATAGAGCCCCGTAAGCGATAGGATATTTCGGGCGGGTGTGACGCGCCGGATGGGTCGGTGCCTGGGCCCGGCGATCACCGGTCGAGCGGTGCGTGGCCTTCAGGGGCGCGACTCGGGAGAGAGTTCGGCGCGCAGATCGGCGATCCGCGCCTCCCAGCGCGCTTGCGACGCGCCGAGTTCCGCGAGCAGCCAGTCGCGAAAGGCGACGATGTTGGGCGCACTCGCCCGCGCCCGCAGGGTGAGGAAGCCGTGACCGGGGGCCGTCATCGCGGTCTCGGGCAGGACGATCACCAGCTTGCCGCTGGTCAGTTCATGCTCGGCCAGCAACATGCTGTCGAGGCAGATGCCGAGGCCGTCGACGGCGGCGGTGATCGCCATGAACGATCGGTCGAACCGCGGTCCGCGTCCAAGGTCGAGGCGGACGCCCCGCTGCTGCCGCGCCCAGTCGCGCCAGGTGAGGATGGTGATCTCGCTGTGGATCAGCGTATGCCCGGCGAGATCGGCCGCCTCACGGATCGGCCGCAAGCCCTGCGCGAGGCGCGGCGAGCACATCGGCACGATCACGTCGTCGGGAAAGCTCGTCATCACCGAACCGGCCGGGGCAGGGCCGGGGTTGTAGCGGATGTCCACGTCGGCCAGCCCCTTCGCGAGATCGATCCGGTCGGCCGACGCCTGAACCCGCAGGTCGACCTCGGGGTTCGCCTCCGTGTAGGCCGGCAGGCGGCGCAGCAGCCACTGCGTCGCAAAGCTGGGCGTCGAATGCACCGCGAGCGCGCCGGGCCGGCCGGCCGCGGCCGCCACCCGCGTTGCCTCCCGGATATTCCCGAAGGCGGGCATGATCTCCGACGCATACTGCCGTCCGACGTCCGTCAGGAGCACCGAACGGTGAATCCGCTGGAACAGCAGGACGCCGAGCTGTTCCTCCAGAAGGTGGATCTGGTGGCTGATCGCAGAGGGGGTCACGACGAGCTCGTCCGCCGCGAGCGCGAAGGATCCGAGACGGGCGGCGGCCTCAAATGCTTGAATTGCCTTGATGGAGACACGCATGTTGCGGTGCAACCCTAACATGAATTCAGCTCATCTATTCGCTGTTTTATTCGTTTGAGGGAATTCCTGCAATCTCCTAACGTTATAGAAAGCAAGGCAAACGAGCCCCGGCATGACCGGGGGAAGAAGCACAGCCCAGGTGAAGATCATCGCAGGATCGACCGGGCCACGGGGGAAACGACAGATGCCGCGATCTGATACCGCGCGCGCCGGGGATTTCTCCCGAGGGCGCACGGGCCGCTAGAAGCGCCGGCGCTGGCTGGCATCGTCGGCTGGCCGCACAAAGCCGCGCAGAATCGTCACGAACACAGCAAGACATGACGCGGTCTGTCCCGGTCGGGCGCCGTGGGGGGAGACCTGCATGAAGCTCGGATTGGGCAGCTACGCCTATCGCTGGTCTATCGGCATCAAGGATCAGAAGCCGGCGAAGCCGATGACGGCGTTCGACGTGCTCGATGCCGCCCACGGCTACGGCCTGGAGGTGGTGCAGTACGCGGACAACATGCCGCTCGATCGGCTGAGCGAAGCCGAGCACCATCGCCTCCACGAGATCGCCGCAGAGCGCGGCATCGCGCTGGAACTTGGCACCCAGAGCTTCAATGCCGACGAGGTCGGCCGCTACATCACCATCGGCCAGCGCCTGCATGCCCGCATCCTGCGCGTGGCCCTCGACGCCGAGGATGCCCTCACGCCCGTTCCGGCGCTGGCGGAGGCGCTCCGGCCGCTCGTCGACCGGGCCCGCGCCGCGGGAATGCGGATCGCGATCGAGAACCATTTCAACTATCCCTCCCCGCGCATGGTCGCGCTGCTCGAGGCGGTGAACGACGACGCTCTCGGCGTCTGCCTTGACGTCGCCAACTCGATCTGCGCTGGCGAATGGCCGCAGGAGACGATCGGGATGCTGGCGCCCTTCGCGATCAACCTGCACTTCAAGGACTATGTCATCACCCCCGACACCTACGGGGTCGGTTTCTACATCCACGGCGTTCCGCTCGGGCAGGGCCGTGCGCGGCTCGACTGGACGCTCGATCAGCTCGCGCATTGCCCGGACGACATGAGCATGATCCTCGAGCACTGGTTGCCGCTCGGCGACCATGCCGACGCCGCGCGTGCGCAGGAAAAGCCCTGGCTCGACCAGACGGTCGCCGCCGCGAAGCAACTTCTCCAGAC
>JAXMDG010000007.1:0-214250 GCA_046348955.1 Amaricoccus sp. | reverse complement strand
CTCCTGCTCCGAACTTGAGGGGAGCAGGGATGGTTGGGAGCCGAAGATCTATCCGCCAGGCCGATCGGCTGCACAGAAAGTGATTCAGAGCCAACATTCCACGCCGATCAACAGTGTTCGGCGAATGGTGGAAGCGGGATGCCGAGCTGATCGCGGTTCGGGATTACTTCCAGGTCGAGACCGGGGCCGGCGAGCGCTTCTGGTTCTACCGCGCCGGCGACGGCGAACGCCCGGGCAAACGGGGGTGTCTCAGGAACCACTGACGGCCGAAACAGTAAGTTGCATATGCCTTGCCCGATTATTTCGGTAAGCGGTTCGCAACTATAAGTGATAGTTAGGTCGCACACTGCCAAGTTCGTAAGGGAAGCATCGGCGTATTATTGCCGATCCATACCTAAGTGCCTTGGGTTGCGTCCCGAACTGTGGAAGAAGGCCTCTGCGCATACTTCGACGCACGTATCGACTTGGCTTTGAGCATGTCTAGAAAGGCATTCTCTGACTGTGTGCGTAGCATCAAGGAGGGCAAGCGTGGTAACGCTGACAATCACTAACTTCGTAGACGTATCAAACGGATGGTACTTCACACCGTTTGAGTGGCTGAAATATAACCCGGAACGGGTTCGAATGGAATACTCCGCGTCTAAGGTTACTGCCTACTGGATGGAAGGATTTGCCTTCGATCACTTCACGGAGTTTACTGGTAAGTTCACTTACAAGTCGGATGGCTCGCTAGACTACGGCAACAGCAGGATCACGGGTATCACCCTTGGCAAGACTCTGGACAACCATTTTGGCAACACGTCCGATGTACAGTACAGCATCACAAAGGCAAACTTCGTTCTTGCGGATGCATTAGCCTTCGGGAACGAACGTTACTACACGAAGTTGCTTAGCGGGAGTGACCTGTTGGTCGGAAACGACTGGGGCAACGTAATCAACGGATACAGTGGCAACGACCGCATATATGGCAACGCCGGGAACGACACACTCACTGGTGGCGACGGTAGTGACACCCTTTGGGGTGGAACTGGTGCAGACACCCTCGTATTCGACAAGTCAGATTCACGGGATACCATACAAGATTTCAGCAACAATGACACTATACGACTTATAGGTGGCAAGTTCTCTGATGTCCATATCCATAAACCGGCGGCCGATGGGTACACGCTGGTAGAGTACGGGAACACGGACATATACGTCCATAACGTAACGGGACACGCATTGAATGCGAGTGACTTCGAGTTTTTATGAACGACGTTGAACTGAGAGAGGACGCAGTCGCCCCTCCCAGCCGGCGGGGAGTGCAGTGCCGGGGTTGTTGACCGAGATCCCGCCTCTTCGCGATGACTGCTCATCGTCTGCCAGATCGGCTACCTGCCGATTACCTCAGGCGGCGCCAATCTCTTCTTCCAGCTCGTCAACGCCCGCTATGAGAAGGGCGCCATGATCCTCACCTCCAATCGCGGCTTCGCCGAGTGGGGCGAGGTCTTCGGCGATCCCGTCGTCGCAACCGCGCACCTCGACCGGCTCCTGCACCATGCCGTCGTCGTCCAGATCGAGGGCGCCAGCTACCGCCTCCGCGCCCACGCCGATCTCATCCCGGAGCACACCCGGGCCCACGGCGGCGACGAGCCAGGGGAAGGACCAGACGATCGGGCTGTCGGTGCCGGCGAGAAGCGGCAGGTTCAGGATGACGAGGCCGATGGCGCCGCAGAGGGCGGCGAGGGCGAGGATCGGCGCGACGGCGCGGGTCCAAAGGCCGAGGCCGTGCGGCTCTCGGCGGAAGTAGGCGAGGATCGCGACCGAGACGAGGATCTGGATCGAGAGGATGCCGATCACCGCAATGGCGGAGGTCCAGGCGAAGACGACGGCGTAGGGGTCGAGGCCGGCGGCGACGCAGGCGAGGAGGAGCGCGAGGGCGATGGCGCCCTGGACGCGGCCGGCGACGTGCGGCGAGCCGTGGCGGTCGTGGACCGAAGCGAGGGCGTGGGGGAGCAGGCCTTCGCGGCCGAGGGCGAAGAAGTAGCGGTTGATCGTGTTGTGGAAGGAGAGGGCCGAGGCGAAGAGGCTGACCATCAGCAGCATCTCCATCGCCGTTACCGACCAGGGACCGAGCACGTCCGCGGCGGCGGTGACGAAGAAGGTGTCCATGCCGGCCTGCGCCTTCGCCTGCGCGGCGGAGGGGCCGTAGTACTGGGTGATCGCCCAGGTCGAGAAGGCGTAGAAGCCGGCGATGAGCTCCACGGAAGCATAGGTGGCGCGGGGATGGTGCGCTCGGGGTTCTCGGGCTCCTCGGCGAAGATCGCGGTCGCCTCGAAGCCCATGAACGAGCCGATGACGGCGCCGAGACCGGGAACGAAGACGGCCGCGGGGGCGAAGGAGGTGAAGCCGATTCCCTCCGGACCGCCGCCGCGCAAGAGATGCCGATGTCGAGGAAGGCGAGGATCGCGACCTCGGCCAGCATGCAGAGGCCGAGCAGCTTGCCTGAGAAGGCGATGCTGCGGGCGCCGCACAGGCCGACGACGGCCATCAGCGCGACGATGGCGGCCCACCACGGGACGGTGACGTCGAGCTTCGCCAGGGCGCCGGAGACGAAGACGCCGAAGAGCGAATAGACCGCGAGCTGGATCGCCTTGTAGGTGAGGATCGCGACCGAGGCGGCGGCGACGCCGGCCGGGCGGCCGAGACCCTTGGCAATGTAGGTGTAGAAGCCGCCGGCCGAGCCCGCGAAGCGGCTCATCGCGGTGAAGCCGACCGAGAAGGTGAGGTAGAGCAGGCCGACGAGAAGGAACACGCCTGGCACGCCGGCGCCGTTGCCGAAGGCGAAGGCCGCGGGCGAGGCGCCGACGACGCTGGCGAGCGGCGCCGCGGCGGCAACGACGAAGAAGACGATGTGGGTGGTGTTGATCGAATTTCGGGCGAGCTGGCCGCCGGTGGCCGGATAAGCGGCATCATTCATCGGGTGAGCCCCCGTGCTGGCGCAGACTGCGCGTTTCTCTTGCATTGCCTCGGCGCATGGCAGAATTGCGAGATGCGCCAGCGATTCGATAGTTTGCGCCAAGGATGGGGATGGAGGTCAGCGCCATGCGGGCTTCGCAGCGGATGCCGCTTATCCGGGTGTCGTCGCTGAATCCCGTGGTCCGCGCGCTCGACCGTCGCGGCGTGTTCGCCGACGCGCTGCTATCGCGGCATCAGATGGCCCGCGACCAGCTCGACAATCCCTATGCCGAGGTGCCGCTGGCGCGCTACATCGCCTTCCTCGAGGCCGCAGCCGACGCGGCGGGAGACCCGGGCTTCGGCGCGGCCACGGGCACGGCGTTCGGGCCGGCGACGCTCGGGCCGGTGGGGCTCTACTTCGGCGCGTCGTCCACGCTCCGCCGCGGGCTGGAGCGGCTGGTACAAACGTTGACCACCTGGCAGGACGGCACGTCGATCGGATTGCACGATGAGGACGGGGCGCTGGTCTAGACCTACCGGATCGAGGATCCGCTGATCTGGCCACGCCGGCGGGACAGCGAGTATACCCTCGCCGCCACCTTTACCATGGCCCGCGAGGCCTTCGGCAGCGCGGTCCGGCTGGTCGAGGCCCATGCCGAGCACCCGGAGCCCGAGGATCCGGTGCCGCTCGCGCGCATCCTCGGGCTCAGGCCGCTCTACGGGCAGCCGGGCAACCGGCTGATCTTCGAGCTCCGTGGCGCCGACCGGGTACAGCGCACCGAGGATCCCGAGATGATGGCGATGCTCCGCCGGTACCTCGACGACCTCCGCCAGCCCGAGGACGCGGCGGACCTGCTGGCGCAGGTGCGCGCGCTGATCGGCCTTCATCTCGGGCATCGCACGATCACCGTGCCGATGGTCGCCCGCGAGCTGGGGGTCTCGGCGCGGACGCTGGAGCGGCGGCTCGCCGATGAGGGAACCTCGCTCCGGGTGATGCTCCATCAGGTGCGCGTCGACCTCGGCCGGGTGCATCTCAGGGAGGGGCGAGCCTCGAACGCGGAGATCGCCCGAGCCCTCGGCTACACCGATGCAACCGCCTTCTGGCGTGCCTTCAAGACCGGGACCGGGACGCCGCCCTCGAAGTTCCGTCGCACGCGCGGTTGAGCGTCAGGAGGCCGGCGCGTGGCGGTCCGGGTGAGCGGCGGCGACGGCCGGGAGCGCGTCGAGGGCCGCGCAGATCGCGCGGATACGGGGCATCGCCTCCAGCGACACGCCCCAGCGGTCGGCGTTGTAGAGCTGCGGGGCGAGGCAGATGTCGGCGAGGCCGGGCGTGTCGCCGTGGCAGAAGCGCCCGGTGGCGGGGTGGTCGAGCATCGCCTCGAAGGCGGCGAGGCCGGGGGCGATGAAGGCGCGCATCCACGCCTCCATGGTGATCGCGCCGCTGGAGGCCTCGATGGCGTGGCGGGCGACCCGCAGGTTGCAGACGGGATGGATCTCCATCGCGATCGCATGGGCGAGCGCCCGCACGCGGGCGCGGCCGGCCGCGTCCTGCGGCAGGAAGCCGGCCGCCCGCGTCTCGTCGAGATATTCGACGATGGCGAGGGACTGGGTGAGCGAGAGCCCGTCGATCTCCAGCACCGGCACGAGGCCCTGCGGGTTCCGCGCGAGGTGGGCGGCGCTCCGCTGCTCGCCCTTGGTCAGGTCGACCGGGATCGCCTCCCAGCGCTCGCCGATCAGGCCGAGGGCGATCCGCACCCGGTAGGCGGCGGAAGAGCGCCAGTAGTCATGCAGTATCGTCGTCATGATCGTCTCCATTCGGCCCGGCGGCGATCAGGCGGGCGAGGCCGCCGTCGAGGCCGGGCGCGTCGGGGCCAAGCGCGGCGAGGAGATCGGCCTGGAACGCTTCGGCGATCGCTCCGAGCCGTGCCATCAGCGCCTCGCCGTCGGGGGTGAGCGAGAGCGCGACGAGCCGGCGGTCGCCGGCGTGGCCGACCTTGCGCACGAGGCCGGCCTCCTCGAGCCGGGCGGCCGCGCGGCTGACCTTGGACTTGTCCATGTCGACCCGCGCGTGGATGTCGCGCACGCTGACCGATCCGGCCTGCGCCAGATGCGCGAGCACGCGCCATTCCGGGATCGAGATGCCGGACTCCGCCTCGTAGAGCCGCGCGAAGCGCCGGCTGACGCGGGCGGCGGCCACGCTCAGGCGATAGGGCAGGAAGGCGTCGAGATCGAAGCTCATGGCGTGCTCTCCAAGGGCCGGCCGACTCCTAGGCTTGACTCGTTTCAAATGCAACAATACTGATCGTTTCAAATGCAACGATCATGAGTCGCCGCGCGACGGCGACGGAGGAACGCGCCGATGACCATCCAGGACACGCCCCGCGGAATGATCCGCTCCGGCATCACCACCGGCACCGTCGAGGGGTACATGCCGGGCTTCGGCAACGACTTCGAGACCGAGGCGCTTCCCGGCGCACTGCCGCAGGGCCAGAACAGCCCGCAGAAGTGCGAGTACGGCCTCTATGCCGAGCAGCTCAGCGGCACTGCCTTCACCGCGCCGCGCGGCCAGAACGAACGGACCTGGTGCTATCGCATCCGGCCCTCGGTGCATCACACCGGGCGCTTCTCGCCGATCGCGGTGCCCTACTGGAAGACTGCGCCGAGCATCCACGACGACGTCATCAGCCTCGGCCAGTATCGCTGGGACCCGATCCCGGTGCCCGACGCCGACCTGACCTGGATCACCGGCATGCGCACGATCACCACGGCGGGCGACGTCAACATCCAGGTTGGCATGGCGAGCCACGTCTATCTCGTCACCCGCTCGATGCAGGACGAATATTTCTTCTCCGCCGACAGCGAGCTCCTCGTCGTGCCGCAGGAGGGGCGGCTGCGCTTCTGCACCGAACTCGGCATCATCGACCTCGAGCCGAAGGAGATCGCGATCATCCCGCGCGGCCTCGTCTACCGCGTCGAGGTGCTGGAAGGCCCGGCGCGCGGCTTCGTCTGCGAGAACTACGGCCAGAAGTTCGACCTGCCGGGCCGCGGCCCGATCGGCGCCAACTGCATGGCGAACCCGCGCGACTTCAAGTGCCCGGTGGCGGCCTTCGAGGACCGCGAGGTGCGAAGCCGCGTCGTCATCAAGTGGTGCGGCCAGTTCCACGAAACCTGGATCGACCATTCGCCGCTCGACGTGGTGGCGTGGCACGGCAACTACTGCGCCTACAAGTACGACCTGCGCACCTATTCCCCGGTCGGGGCGATCCTCTTCGACCATCCCGATCCGTCGATCTTCACGGTGCTGACGGCGCCCTCGGGGCAGGAGGGGACGGCGAACATCGACTTCGTGCTGTTCCGCGAGCGCTGGATGGTGGCCGAGCACTCGTTCCGCCCGCCCTGGTACCACAAGAACATCATGTCAGAGCTGATGGGCAACATCTACGGTGTCTACGATGCAAAGCCCCAGGGCTTCGCGCCCGGCGGCATCTCGCTCCACAACTGCATGCTGCCGCACGGGCCGGACCGCAACGCCTTCGACCACGCCTCGAACGGCGAGCTGCGCCCCGAGAAGCTCGACGAGACCATGAGCTTCATGTTCGAGACCCGCTTCCCGCAGCACCTGACCGAGTTCGCGGCCAAGGAAGCCCCGATGCAGGAAGAGTATATCGAGCTCTGGGACGCGCTGGAGAAGAAGTTCGACGGCACGCCGGGGGTGAAGTGATGGCGCTCCGGTCCTGGGTCGAGAGTGCGGGCGACGGCGCCAGCGACTTCCCGCTGGAGAACCTGCCCTGCGGCGTGTTCTCCGAGCCCGGGGGGGCGCCGCGCTGCGGCGTCGCCATTGGCGCCTTCGTCCTCGACGTCGCCGCTCTGGAACGGGCGGGCGTGATCGTCCTTCCCGGCGGGCCCTATCTCGACGCGCCGCGCTGGAACCCGCTGATGGGTGCCGGCCCCGCGGTCTGGGCGGCGCTCCGCGCCCGCCTGACCGCGCTCCTCGCCGAGGGCGCCGCGGAGCGGGGGGCGGTAGAGCCGCACCTCGTGCCGCTGGCCGGGGTGGCGCTCCACCTGCCGTTCCGCGTCTCCGAGTACACCGACTTCTATGCGGGCCGGCACCACGCCTTCAACGTCGGCACGATGTACCGCGGCCCGGAGAACGCGCTGCCGGCGAACTGGCTGTCGATTCCGATCGGCTACAACGGCCGCGCCTCGTCGGTCGTGGTGTCGGGGACGGACGTTGTCCGCCCTTGGGGCCAGGTGAAGGGCCCGGACGAGGCGCTGCCGCGCTTCGCGCCGTCCGCCCGCTTCGACCTGGAGCTGGAGCTGGGCGCCGTCGTCGGCATGCCGTCGCGGGGCATGGTCTCTGTCGCGGAAGCCGACGACATGATCTTCGGCTACGTGCTCCTCAACGACTGGTCGGCTCGCGACATCCAGACCTGGGAGTACCAGCCGCTCGGGCCATTCCAGGCCAAGGCGACCGCGACGACGATCAGCCCCTGGATCGTGACGAAGGCGGCGCTGGAGCCGTTCCGTGTGCCGACGCCTGCGCGCGAGCGGCCGCTTCTGCCCTACCTGCACGAGCCCCGGCCGCTCTCCTACGCCATCGCGCTGGAGGTCGGGCTCACCCCGGCCGGCGGGCGCGAGACGGTGGTGTCGCGCTCGAACGTCCGCGAGCTCTACTACTCGGCCGCGCAGCAGCTCGCCCACCACACGAGCTGCGGCTGCCCGATGTCGACCGGCGACCTGCTCGGCTCCGGCACGATCTCGGGGCCGGAGAAGGAGAGCCGCGGCAGCCTGCTCGAGCTCTCCTGGAACGGCAAGGAGCCGCTCGCGCTCGACGGCGGCGGCACCCGTACCTTCCTCGAGGACGGCGACCGCCTGACCATCCGCGGCCACGCCGAGGGCGCCGGCTACCGGATCGGCTTCGGGGATTGCACCGGCGTCGTCCTGCCGGCGGTGGACCTGCCGGAATGGGCGCGCGAGGATGAGGCCGTCCCGGCGTCGTGACGCTCATGGGCGCTCACCGACCAAATGAGGGGCACGATTTCACGCGACGGCGCCGCCAGCGCCGTCGTGATCGCCTCCCACAGGTATTGCTCGATATGCTGCTGCTGGAGGTTGTACATCGGCCGGTACTTCTCGGCCGGGCTGTCCGGCATGGCGAACTTGAGGATTTGGGTGCCGCGGTGGAAGCTGCGGCCCGTCATCCACGGAAGCGCCTTGTCGTGGAAAGGGCGCGACGGCACCGACGCTCTCGATGAGGTGGAAGCTTGATCGGGAGCGCGGGCGGGGGCGGCCAGCCGGCTCCGGGCCGAGCCGCCGGGCGCGTCGAAGTGCGGGTAGGTGAAGTAGAGCGAGTCCTTGGCCGCGCGCCCGTCCTCTCTTTCACGACCGCCGTCGTCACCGTCGGCGTCCTCATCGCTTTCGGCGGCATGCTCGCCGCCACCTGGGTGCAGATCGTCAAGGCGGTGCTGCTCGTCGCCTCGGTGCTGCTCATCTCCTTCCTCGCGATCAAGGGCACCGGCGGCCTGACGGGTCCCTATGCCCGCGTCGCCGAGGTCCATCCGAACGGCATCGCGATCTTCGCGGCCGGCGGCTTTAAGATGGACCTCTTCTCCGTCGCCTCGCTCTCGGCCGGCTTCATGCTCGGGATGATGGGCCCGCCGCACCTCCTGATCCGGCTCTTCACCGTGCCGCACGAGGCCGAGGCGCGGAAGTCGGTGGTGGTTGCGGTCGGGATCCATCGGCGGCGTCTTCGCGCTGCTCTTCCTCGTGGCCGGCCCGACGGCCATCGCCTACGTGATGCCGAACCCGCAGCTCCTCACCGCGGACGGCAAGCTCGTCGGAGGCGGCAACATGGCGGTGCTGCACCTCGCAACCGCGCTCGGCGGCGCGCCGTTCTTCGGGGTAGTGGCGGGTATCGCGTTCGCGACGATCCTCGCCGTCGTCGCCGGCCCGACGATCGCGGCCGCCTCCGCCACCTCGCACGACCTCGCGACCTTCGCCCTCCGCGGCCGCCGGCGGACCGACAAGGCCGAGGTGCGGGTGTTCCGGCTGACGACGCTCGTGGTCGCGGCGATCTCGGTGCTGCTTGCCATCGCCTTCCAGGCCGAGAACGTCGCCTTCCTCGCGGCGCTCGCCTTCGCGGTGGCGACGAGCACCAACTTCCCGGTGTTGATCCTCGCACTCTACTGGCGGGGCACGACCGCGGTCGGCGCGATGGCGGGAGGCTTCGCCGGGCTCGTCGCCTCGGCGGCGCCGATCGTCCTTGGGCCGGCGGTATGGGTGAAGATCCTCGGCTACCCCGCGCCGATCCTTCCCTCCGACTATCCGACGCTGGTGATCGCCCCGCTCGCCTTCCTCGTCGCGATCGCGGTCTCGCTCGCCAGCCACAAGGCCGTCGCGCCGTCGCGGTAGCCCGCTCCCCGCCGCGGGGATGAAGAGCCCCTGCTCGACGAGCAGGGGGGCTTCGCATGCGCGCGGGGCCGGTCCCGAATCGTCATCCCGGACAGCGTGCACGAAAGCTCTCCGTTTCGCGGAAATCGTGCGGAATTTCGATCTGGCGCTCTCGGTTCGCACACTTGATGCGCTTCACAAGCACTAAAGGTGGCACTGAGCCGGTGAGTGCTACCGGCGCCGATCGCACAGAAGAAAACGGACTGCGACATGCCCGGACCAGCGCTCGACCCCGTCGAAACCGACGCCCAGCCGCCTCGCCGGGTCGACGTGGCCATAATCGGAGCGGGCGTCATCGGCCTGTCGACGGCGTTCGCGCTCGTCCGGCGGGGGTTTTCGGTCGTCGTCCTCGAAAAAGGATGCCTCGCCGGAGAGCAGTCCAGCCGAAACTGGGGGTGGTGCCGGGTCTCTCGGCGCGATCCGCGCGAGATCCCGCTGGCGCTTGAAGCCGCGCGTCTCTGGGACGGCATGAACGAAGCGGTAGCGGGCGAGACCGGCTACCGCCGCTCCGGGATCCTGTTCGGCTGCGAGACCGACGTAGCGGTCAGGGACGCCGAGGAATGGCTCGGCTACGCGGCGCCGTATCAGCTGTCATCTACGATGATCGGACCCGACAGAGCCGCCGCGTTGCTACCAGGCGCCACGAAGCGCCTCGCGGGGGCGCTCTATACACCGACAGATGGTCGGGCGGAGCCTCAGAAGTTCGCCCCCGCACTGGCGGCGGCAATCCGGCGCCGGGGAGGCGCCATCGTCGAGGGATGCGCGGTACGCGGCCTCGACGTGAGCGCCGGACGGGTGACAGGGGTGATCACCGAGCGCGGTCGGATCGCGGCCGACGCGGTCGTTCTGGCGGGAGGCGCGTGGTCGCGGCTGTTCGCGCGGGGACTGCGCCTCGTTCTGCCGCAGCTCAAGGTCCTGAACACGGTCCTCCGCACCGACCCTGTCGCGGGCGGGCCCGATGGCGCCGGCTGGATCGGCGACTTCTCGTTCCGGAAGCGGCTCGACGGCGGCTACACGATCTCGAACGGCATGAACAACGTGGTGCCGATCGTGCCGGACTCGTTCCGGTTCGGACTGAAGTTCCTGCGCGCCTTCCTGCTGGAGTGGCGCGCGCTGAAGCTGCGCGTGGACGGACGCTTTCTGGAGGAGGCCCGCGACTGGCGCGTGACCGGGCCGGACGAGGTCTCGGTCTTCGAGCGGATACGCGTGCTCGATCCAGCGCCGGTCCCGGCGTCGGCCGAGGCGGCGATGCGGGCCGCCTGCGCGTTCTTCCCGTGGCTCAGGGGGACAAGAGTTGCCCAGACCTGGGGCGGGCTGATCGACGCGACCCCCGATGCGCTGCCGGTGATTTCGCCGGTGGAGAGCCTTCCCGGATTCGTCATCGCCACGGGCTTCTCGGGGCACGGCTTCGGCATCAGCCCGGCAGCGGGAGAGCTCTGCGCCGACCTCGTGACGGGCGCCCGTCCGCTGGTCGATCCGTCACCCTTTCGATTCAGCCGGTTTTCCGACGGGACACCCCTTTGCCCGATGACCGGCGTCTGACCCGAACCACAGCATATTTGAGGAGCACATGATGCTGGACGACAACGCACACGCCGACCGGACGCGCAAACTGCTGGCCGACTTCGAGAACAAGGCGCCCGAGATCGTCTTCGAATGGACCGATGCCGAGACCGGCGCGCGCGGCTGGGCGGTCATCAACTCGCTGCGCGGCGGCGCGGCGGGCGGCGGCACGCGGATGCGCAAGGGCCTCGACCGGCGCGAGGTCGAGTCGCTCGCCAAGACGATGGAGGTGAAGTTCACCATCTCCGGACCAGCCATCGGCGGCGCGAAGTCGGGCATCGATTTCGATCCGGCGGATCCGCGACGGCGGGAGGTCCTCGAGCGCTGGTTCAGCGCGGTGTCGCCGCTCCTCAAGAGCTACTACGGTACCGGCGGCGACCTGAACGTCGACGAGCTTCATGACGTCATCCCGATCACCGAAGCACACGGCCTGTGGCATCCCCAGGAAGGCGTGGTGGTGGGGCATTTCCGGCCGACCGTCAGCGAGCAGATCCAGAAGGTGGGCCAGCTGCGCCTGGGCGTCGCGAAGATCGTCGAGGACCCGCACTTCTCGCCGGACACGGGTCGCCGCTATTCGGTCGCCGACCTCATCACCGGGTGGGGCGTGGCCGAGTCGGTGCGGCACTATTACGGCGTCTACGGCGGCGACCTGCGCGGAAAGCGCGCGGTCGTGCAGGGCTGGGGCAACGTCGGCTCCGCCGCCGCCTACTACCTCGCGCAGGCAGGGGCGCGCATCGTCGGCGTCATCGATCGCGACGGAGGTCTGCTGGCACCGGACGGCCTCGGATTTGCCGAGGTGCGGTCGCTCTTCCTCGACAAGGTGGGGAACACGCTCTCCTCACCGCAGGCCGTCGCTTTCGGCGAGGCCGACGCGCGGGTCTGGGACCTCGGCGCCGAGATCTTCCTGCCCTGCGCCGCGTCGCGCCTCGTCACTCGGGAGCAGATCGACCGGATGATCGCCGGCGGGCTCGAAGTGATCTCGTGCGGCGCAAACGTGCCGTTCCGCGACCCGGAGATCTTCTATGGGCCGACCTACGAGTATGCCGACGCACAGGTGAGCGTCGTGCCCGACTTCATCGCCAACTGTGGCATGGCTCGGGTCTTCGCCCTGCTGATGAACAAGGACGTGGAGATTTCCGATCGCACGATCTTCGAGGACGTGTCCGACACGATCCGCTGTGCCCTCGCGGACTGCCATCAGCGTTCGTCAGGGAAGACTGGCCTCGCCGCCACCGGCTTCGAGCTCGCGCTCGCGCAGCTCGTCTGAGTTTCTCACGGGGCTATTGTCGCGGGCCGTCCGCTCCGGCGGGCGGCCTCGCACCTTCGGCCGGTCAACCCTTCGCCGGCACCGGAAGCTTGTTCTCGGTCTTGATCGCATTCAGCACGATCGAGGTGCAGACCCGCGTCACCGTCGCGTGCCCGAGCAGGGTTTCATTGACGAGCTCCTGCACGCCCTTGAGGTCCGGCACGATCGCCTTCAGCAGATAGTCGACCTCGCCGCTCAGCGCGTAGGCCTCCTGCACCGAGTCGACCCGTCGCAGCATCGCATGGAAGCGTTCCGCCGCTTCCTTGTTGTGGGAGGTCAGGTTGACCTCGATGAAGACCAGGATGTTGAGCCCGAGCGCCTCGGCCGCGAGTTCGGCGCGGTAGCCGCGGATCAGCCCCGCTTCCTCCAGCGCCTGCCGCCGTCGCGAGCATTGCGAGGGGGAGAGGCCGATCCGCTCGCCAAGCTCCTGATTCGTCAATCGGCCGTCGTCCTGCAGGGCGGCGAGGAGCTTCCTGTCGAACGAGTCGATCTCCGCGCCACCTTGCATGATTGTCTGGCCCCACGCACGAATCGTGCGCAACTGTAGGATCCATCTCCCGCAATGCAAACACCATGCGGGCCGGCTGCCCTATCTTGCGCGGACGGTCACGGCTACACGGCAGATCCGCTGCCCCGCGCGGCCCGGAGCCTGCCAATCCGAAGCAAGTCAACGCCGATCCGACAGATGGAGGTCTGCCCATGCGTATCCGTTCCCTGCCCCTTCTTTCCACCGCGCTCGCCACGGCGCTCGTCGCCGCGCTGCCGGCCTTCGCTCAGGAGGCGGTGGTCGATGTCACCGCCATCGTCGACCATCCCGCGCTCGATGCGGTACGCGAAGGCGTGAAGGAAGCGCTCGCCGGCGCCGGCTACGTCGAGGGTCAGAACCTCGAGCTGAACTTCCAGTCTGCACAGGGCAACGTCTCCACCGCCGCGCAGATCGCGCGCAAGTTCGTCGGCGACCAGCCGAACGTGATCGTCCCGATCAGTACGCCCTCCGCACAGGCGGTGGTCGCGCTGACCAAGGACGTCCCCGTCGTCTACAGCGCCGTCGGCGATCCGGTCGCCGCTAAGCTCGTCCCGGGCTGGGAGGCGTCGGGCACCAACGTCACCGGCGTCTCCGATATGGTGCCGGCCACCGACCAGCTCGCGCTGATCGGCAAGGTCGCGCCGCAGGTGAAGCGGATCGGCATCATCTACAATCCCGGCGAGGCGAACTCCGTCGCCTTCGTCGCGCAGCTGAAGGACGCGATCGCCAAGGGCGGCGCCTACGAGTTGGTCGAGGCGCCGGCGCCGCGCACGGTCGACGTCTCGACCTCGGCGAAGAGCCTGGTCGGCAAGGCGGACCTCATCTTCGCGCCGACCGACAACACGGTCGCCTCCGCGCTGCCCGGGATCGCCAAGGTCGCCAATGACGCGAAGATCCCGCTCTTCGGCGGCGACGCCGAGCATGTGAAGCAGGGCGCCGCCTTCGGGCTCGCCGTCGACTATACCGAGATCGGCCGGCAGACCGGCGATGTCGTCGTCCGCGTCCTGAAGGGCGAGGCGCCGGGAAGCATCGCCTCGGAGACCTCGAAGAACCTCGCCGTCTACGTCAATCCGAACGCGGCCGCGAAGCAGGGAGTCGTCATTCCGGCCGACGTCGCCGCGACCGCCAAGACCGTCGAATGAGGGGGGCGCGATGAACCTCCTCTCCGCCCTCGGAGCGCTCGAGATCGGCCTCGTCTTCGGCCTCGTCGCGCTCGGCGTCTTCCTCTCGTTCCGCGTCCTCAACTTCCCCGACCTGACGCCGGACGGCAGCTTCCCCCTGGGCGGCGCCGTTGCCGCCGTGCTGATCGTGCACGGCTTCAACCCCTTCCTCGCCACCGCCGTCGCCGCCGTGGCGGCGGCCGCCGCGGGCTGGGTCACGGCCTACCTCTACGTGCGGCTGAAGGTGATGCAGCTTCTCGCCGGCATCCTCGTGATGATCGCGCTCTATTCCGTCAACCTGCGGGTCATGGGCCAGCCGAACATCGCGCTGATCAGCGAGCCGACGGTCTTCTCGACGCTCTCGCTCGACGGCGTGCCGCTCTACTGGTCGCAGCCGATGGTGCTGCTCGTCCTCGCGATCCTGCTCGTCGCCGGCCTGAACTGGTTCCTCAACTCCGAGGACGGGCTCGCGATGCGAGCAACCGGCGTCAACCCGCGCATGGCCCGGGCGCAAGGCATCTCGACCGAGCGACAGACGCTCGTCGGCATGGCGCTGTCGAACGCCCTGATCGGCCTTGCCGGCGCGCTCTTCGCCCAGTCCCAGGGCGGCGCCGACATCTCGATGGGCGTGGGGACGATCGTCGCCGGTCTCGCCGCCGTCATCATCGGCGAGACGCTGATGCCCTCCCGCCGGCTCCTCGTCCTCATCGTCTCCTGCGTCGTCGGTGCGGTGCTCTACCGCTTCATGGTCGTCCTCGCGCTCAACACCGAGTTCCTCGGCCTGCAGGCGCAGGATCTGAACCTCATCACCTCCGTCCTCGTCGCCCTCGCGCTGGTGCTGCCGACGCTTCGGAAACGCTTCTTCGCGGGTCTCAGGATCGCCCGTCCGGCGGAAAGGTAACGGCCATGATCTCGCTCCAGTCCCTGCACGTCACCTTCAATCCCGGCACGCCGATCGACAACCACGTCCTGCGTGGGCTGACGCTCAACATCCAGAACGGCGAGTTCGTCTGCGTGATTGGCTCGAACGGTGCCGGCAAATCGACGATGCTGAACGCGATCAGCGGCGACCTCCTCGTCGACACCGGCCGGGTGATGTTCGGCGACAGGGACGTCACCCGCGTCTCCGCCTCAGATCGCGCGCCCCTGGTGGCGCGCGTCTTCCAGGACCCGATGGCCGGCACTTGCGAGTCGCTGACCATCCTCGAGAACATGGCGCTCGCCGCCGGGCGCGGCTCGCGGCGCGCCGCCTTCCGTCCCGCAGTGAAGCTGTCGGAGCGCGAGCACTTCCGCGCCAAGCTCCGGCTCCTGAACCTCGGGCTCGAGAACCGGCTCGACGACCGCATCGGCCTCCTCTCCGGTGGCCAGCGGCAGGCTGTGAGCCTGGTCATGGCCTCGCTCCGCCCGTCGAGCATCCTGCTGCTGGACGAGCATACCGCGGCCCTCGACCCGAAGACCGCCGCTTTCGTGCTGGAGCTCACCGACAAGATCGTCGGCGAGACGAAGCTCACCACCATGATGGTGACGCACAGCATGCGGCAGGCGCTCGATCACGGCCACCGCACGGTGATGCTCCACCAGGGCCAGGTCGTGCTCGACGTCACCGGCGAAGAACGGGCCGGAATGGACGTACGGGATCTGCTGCAGGCCTTCGAGCGCACCCGCGGCGAGGAGATCGACGACGACCAGCTGCTGCTGGCCTGACCCCGCAAGCCGATCGACAGGCGCGTGGCCGCTCCCCCCGGGGGCGGCCACGTTCGTTTTCAGGCGTGGCCGAATCGGGTCTGGTCGCATCGTGCGCGTTCCTGGATTTGTGCGCACATGTCGTGCGAAAGTGGTGGATCCTGCACCTGCAATGCAAGCATTTCGCACGCGAACCGGCGCATACCGTGAGTAGAGACCAGAGGAGGATGCTCATGGGACCTTTCCCGCACAACGCCCCCAAGGCCGTCATCAGCAAGGCGAACCCAGCCGGCACCGACGGCTTCGAGTTCGTGGAGTTCGCCCACCGCAACCCCGAGGAGCTGGAGAGGCTCTTCAAGCGCATGGGCTACGTCGAGGTCGCCCGCCACAGGACCAAGGACATCTCGCTCTACCGGCAGGGTCGCATCAACTACCTCATCAACCGCGAGCCCGGCAGCCACGCCGCGCGTTTCGTCGACGAGCACGGCCCCTGCGCCCCGGCGATGGCGTGGCGCGTCGTCGACGCGCAGGTGGCCCTCAAGCGCTGCCTCGACTACGGCGCAAAGGAGTACACGGGCAACGACAAGAGCCTCGACGTGCCGGCTGTGGTCGGGATCGGCGGCTCGCTGCTCTACCTCGTAGAGACTTATGGCGAGGCCGGCTCTCCCTATGCCGCGGAATACGAGTGGCTGGGCGAAGTCGACCCGCAGCCGACGGGCGTCGGCTTCTACTATCTCGACCACCTGACGCACAACGTCATGCGCGGCAACATGGACACCTGGTACCGGTTCTATTCCGAGGTCTTCAACTTCCGCGAAATCCGGTTCTTCGACATCGCCGGCAAGCAGACCGGCCTCACCTCCCGCGCGCTGACCTCTCCGGACGGCAAGATCCGCATCCCGATCAACGAGAGCGCCGACGACAAGAGCCAGATCGAGGAGTTCCTGAAGGAGTACAAGGGCGAGGGCATCCAGCACATCGCCGTCGGCACCGAGGACATCTACGCCGCGACCGACGCGATCAACGCCCGCGGTCTCGAGTTCATGCCTGGACCGCCGTCGATCTACTACGACAAGTCGTTCGACCGGGTGAAGGGCCACGATGAGCCGATTGAGAGGCTCGAGAAGCACGGCATCCTGATCGACGGCGAAGGCGTGCTGAACGGCGGCGAGACCCGCATCCTGCTGCAGATCTTCTCCAAGACGGTGATCGGCCCGATCTTCTTCGAGTTCATCCAGCGCAAGGGCGACGACGGCTTCGGCGAGGGCAACTTCAAGGCGCTCTTCGAGTCGATCGAGGAGGACCAGATCCGCCGCGGCGTGCTCCAGTCCTGAGGCCGTATACCGGGCTCCGCCGGCAAGTCGGCGGAGCCCGAGAACGAGAACGCACGAGGCGAACGGGGAGGCTCACGATGACCGACGCCTGGCGTAAGTACCGCGGCGCTCCCGCTGAGGGGACGGGGGTGTGCCGCTTCGAAGCAATCCCCGAGCCTGGCACACTCGCGGTGAGTCTGTCCGGCTTCCCCGTGCTTCTCGCCCGAAGCGGCGACCTGCTTCGCGCTTACGTCAACGCCTGTCCGCACCAGTTCTTGCCACTCGACCACAAGGGCGACCGCATCATAAGCGCCGACGGAACCGTCTTGCGCTGCACCAGCCACGGCGCGGGATTCCGACTCGCTGACGGCGAAGGCATCGAGGGTTTCGGCCTGGGCTGCGCACTCGACGCGATCCCCGTCTCCGTCGATGCGGCTGGCGTCGTCGTCATTGGCGGCATCGACGATACCGCCCTCGGCGGACGGCATATCCGGACAGCTGGACAGTCCGATCCAGCTGAGTGACAGCAATTCGAACCGGTCGATGCCGTCGGTCTGCGGTGTCGCGGATCAAGCGCCACGGCAAACTTCGGTTAGCCAAATGTTCTCGCCACGATTGAGCGCCTGGCGATCCGCCATAGCATTGCGAGCATCCTGGCGCGGATCGCGTCCATCTTCCGCGACGCGGCGGGCGCCAGGTATCCGATGATCGGCGATGGGTGGGCCGGGTCGGCGTCCCATCCCGGATGGTCGAGCGTTACCCACACCCGTCGGGAGCAGACGAAGCGCGTCGGCTTGTGGACGCCGGCGAGCGCGGTCTCCTCCGGCGTGGAGATGTGGGTGCGGCGCTTCGGCGCCTCGACCGGGTGCTCCTCCGCGCAGGGGAAGCGGAACAGCACGACATCGCCGTGCCGGAGGTCGTCGCCCCACGCCGGTATCGGCGCAGGCAGGGTGGTGAGTTGGAGCATCCTCCGTCTCCTGATGGGTGGAAGGAGACGCGGTTCCGATCCTATTCTCTCTCCGACCGGGACAGGTGCGCGCGTCGCAGAATGCGCGCGTGCTGGACCTACGCGGCTGGCGCTTCGGCCGGTTCAATGCCGTTCCGTCGCGCGGCCGTCGCGGGAGGGGTTCGGGGAGGGTGCGCAACGCCTCCCCGGGAGCGATCGGGTCCAGGGGCGGTGCGGAACGCGCCCCGGTCCGGCGGAAGGCGCCGGAAGAGTGGCCGGAGGGAAGAGCGGCGAGCGGTCCCTCCGGTCCGACGGAAGGCCGCCCTGCGGTGAGCGGCCCCCGGAGGGCGGGTCCAGGGCGGCGCCCTGGCTCACCGCAAGTGGCTCCGCCACTTGCTTATTAAGTAATCATCCGGCGGTCCGGAGTGACGGCACAGGCTTTTCGCTCCACAGTCTCGAGCCGACGCGCGCAGCGTCGCCGGCTTGAGGCGGCACCCCGAAATCAGGTTCCCGTAGGCGAAATTGGCCGCTGTCCCCGCACGGGCCTGGATGGTTCCGGTCTCCAAGATGTCGTCGTCGTCCGATAGCAGGAATCCAGTGTCCGCGGCATTGTTGCAAAGGAAGGCATGCGCGACGACGCTGCTGGTCACCTGACTCTTCGTATGGGCCGCGGCGTCGATGTCGTCGCGGTGGTTGGGGGAGACGCCGGACATCACCGTGGAGGAGCTGCGTCGGGCGCTCGTCGAGCGTGGCCACGCCTTCGGCTACGGCACGTTGCAGCGCGTCTTCGCGCGCCACCGGATCACGCGCAAAAAAAGACCGCGCCCGCCAGCGAGCAGGGCCGCCCCGACGTCCTGAAGCGGCGCGAGGCCTGGTTCGAGAGCCAGCCCGACCTCGCTCCTTCGCGGCTGGTCTTCATCGACGAAACCTGGGCGAAGACCAACATGGCCCGCACCCACGGCCGCGCCCCGCGGGGCGAGCGCCTGCGCGTCGGCGTGCCGCACGGCCACTGGAAGACCACCACCGTCGTCGCAGCCCTCGGCTTGCGCGGCATGATCGCGCCCTTCGTCCTCTCCGGGCCGATCGACCGCGAGGCCTTCGAGGCCTATGTCGCGCGGGTGCTCGTGCCCGAGCTCCGGCCCGGCGACATCGTCGTCATGGACAACCTCTCCAGCCACGAGGGGCCGAAGGTCCGCGCCCTCATCGAGGCCGCCGGCGCCGAGCTCCTGTTCCTCCCGCCCTACAGCCCCGACTTCAACCCGATCGAGAGCGCCTTCGCAAAGCTCAAGGCCCTGCTCCGCAAGGCCGCCGAGCGAACCGTCGCCGGCCGATGGCGCGCCGTCGGACGCATCGTCGACATGATCAGGCCCTCCGAATGCGCGAACTCCTTCGCCGCCGCTGGCTACGACGCAGACTGATCGGATTCCGCTCCAGGGTGGCCCGTTTGCACAACGAGAAATTAACCCAATCCCGCTAGGGGCTGCGAGGAAGAGCCTCGGGACGAAGCGGCGTGCGTGGACGATTGATCGCGTGGCTGGTGCTGACCGGCCTTCACCTGCCGGCAGCCGCCGAGGCGCAGACCGCACTGGCCGGGCGGGTTGTCAGGGACAGCTATGCGCCGGGGCCGCAGGCGGCTCGGCCCGCCCTCGATCTGGGCAGCTTCTCCGGCGAGACACCCCCGGCCGGGGCCGACATCGTGCCGCTCGAGGTGAGCGGGGTGCGCTTCGAGGGCGATCCCTGCCCGGTACCAGCCGCCTGCCAGCTGCTGGCAGCGGCGGTCGGCGAGGGCGGCCGCACCGTCGCCGACCTCTTCGCCAGCGTTCACGCGATGGAGACTGCCTTCGCCGAAGCGGGCTTCGTGCTGACGCGAGCAACGATCCCGCCCCAGAACGTCGTCCCCGGTGGCCCAATCGCGGTCGGGATCGTTAACGGCCATATCGAGACGATCGATGTATCGGCCCTGCCGGAGCGCATCCGCGCGCCGGTCCTCGGTCGGCTCGCCCCGCTTCTGTCCCTCTCCGTGGTCCGACGTGCCGACATCGAGCGGGCCCTGCTCAATGCCGGCGATTTCGGCGGGCTCGCGCTCCGCAGCACCTTCGCGCCCGGAGACGAGCCGGGCGGGACGAAGCTGATCGTCGACGGCAGCTTCCAGCCGATCAACGGGTCGATTGGCATCGGCAACGGGGCCAGCGAGGCGGTGGGGGGATGGGAGAACACCGCCTCGATCAGCCTCAACAGCCCGTTCGGGTTCGGCGAGCAGCTCTACCTTTCGTATCAGAGCGACCCGCAGATGGCGTTCGGGCAGGGCAGGATGCGCATCCTCGCGGCCGGCGCGCTCGTCCCTCTCGGCAACGACGGCCTGACCGTCTCGCCGGAGCTGGTGTGGGCGCGCATCGTGCCGGAGCCGGAGGCGGGCGTGCCCGACAGCCGCAACGACATGGCCCGCGCCTCGCTCCGCTTCACCTATCCGCTGGTGCGCCTGGTCGAGAGGACCGTCATCGCCCATGCCGAGGTCGAGGCGGTCAACCAGCGCGTCGAGGCGACGGAATTTGCCACGACGCTCTCGGCGGACGCGTACCTCGCGCTACGGGGCGACGTGGAGGTCCAGTCGCTGCCCTCTCCCGACCTCACGCTGTTCGGGTCGGTCACGCTGTCGCAGGGCCTCGGTGGCATCGGCTCGGTGTTCGACGGGGTCGCCGACGTGCCCTCCACCCATCCCGGCGCGACGCCCGACTTCACCAAGGGGAACATCACCGCGGGTGCGACGAAGACGGCGGGGCGGGTGGTCGTGTCCGCCCTCCTGCGCGCCCAGACGTCCTTCGGACAGCCGCTGTTCAACTCCGAGCAGTTCAGCCTCGATGGCATCGATGCCCTGTCGAGCCTTTCTCCCGGCGTCTATGCCGTCGATCAGGGGGCGACGTTGCGCACCGAGGTGGGTGGGTCCTTCCCGGTCGGCGGAGCGTTCAGCACCATCGCCACGCCGTACGTCTTCGGTGCGATCGGCGCCGGCCAGACCTTCGACACGACGGCGGCGGAGAGCGCGACGACCCGTGCCGGCGGCATCGGAGCGGGTGTACGCGCGGAGCTGTGGCAAAGCGAGGACCAGACGGGGTCGCTCAGCCTCGGGTTCGAGATCGGCCATTCGTGGATAGATGCGGGAACGAAGACGGAGACGTCGAAGTTCGGGCTGACGCTGGGCTGGAATTTCTAGAAGATAAAACGCGACTTTTACTGAGGCGGTCATGGCCGATTAAGCGCTCATTCAGCGATCGACGATCTCTCTGGCTGGAACCGATCCGAGTCCGACACGATGACGCGCACCGAAAGACTGCTCTCCGCGAAGGCTTCCATCCGGCGGCTGGTAGGTGTCGCCATTGTCGGCTGCTTCGCCGCGTTCATGCCGCCTTACCCCTTTTCTTTGCGTCTTCGGCGGTGAGAAGCTGCCGGGGCGCAGGTGATGCGGGTATGGCTGTCATGCCGGCTGCCGAGGATGGTTCGGGACGCTGGGCCGCCCGCATCGCCGCCCTTGATCGACCGCTGATTACGCGATGCCCTCGATGGCTGTGTAAGGCGATGCCGGCGAGAGGGGGCACGCGGTCCGGAAGCTGAGGGGAGGTGGTCCCATGCGGATCTGCATCGGCATCGACGCGGCCAAGGTGACCCACTGGGCGGTGGGCATCGACGAGGGAGGCCGCGTCGTTCGCGACCGCGCGGTCGAGAACGACGCGCAGGCCATCGACGCTCTGGTGGCGCAGCTGCGCGGGTTCGATGGCGAGGTGGTGATCGGCCTCGACGTGGTGGGCTCCTTCGCGCGCTTTCTCGAGGCGATGCTGCTGGCGGAGGGCTTCGCGCTCGTCCACGCGCCCGGGATCGCCGTCAACCGCGCCGGTCAGGGCTTCGCCGGGGGCGAGCGCAAGTCGGACCCGCGCGATGCCCGGACCATCGCCGACCTGGTGCGGACCCGCGACCTGCGAAAGGTCCTGCCCGACGACGACACCCTCGTCGCCCTGCGGCTCAAGGTCGGACGGCGGCGCGAGCTGGTCCAGGACCAGACCCGCCGCCTCAGCCGGATACGCGGGCTTCTCTGCGGCATCCATCCCGGCCTGGAGCGGACGCTCGACGTGACCTGCAAGGCGCCGCTGGCGCTGCTCGCGCGCTATGTCACGCCCGCCGAGATCCGGGCCGCCGGCCGGGCGAGGATCGTCAGCCACCTCAGGAAGACGCCGCACCTGCACGGCATCGAGGCGCTGGCCGACCGGGCGCTGGAGGCCGCCCGCGCGCAGCGGATCGCCGTCCCGGGCGAGGCCGTGACCGCCGCCCTCATCCGCGAGCTGGCCACGGAGGCGCTCGACGCGAGGGCGAAGATCGCGCGGATCGACCGCGACCTCGAGGCCCTGCTCGCCGACCACCCTGACGGCGCCCTCGTCCGTTCCCTGCCGGGGATGGGGGCGGTGCTGGCGGCAGAGTTCATCGCCTGCACCGGCGACGTCCGGCGCTTCGCCTCCGCCGACGCGCTCGCCTCCGCCGCCGGCCTCGCGCCGGTGCTGCGCCAGTCCGGAAAGCGATCGGGATGGCGGCGCGCCTACGGGGGCGACAAGGCCCTCAAGCGCGTCTTCTACCAGAGCGCCTTCTGCGCAGTCTCGATCGGCGACCCCCTGTCCCGGGCGTTCTACGACCGGAAACGGCGCGAGGGAAAGCACCACACCCAGGCTCTCATCGCACTCGCCCGGCGACGCGTCACCGTGCTCTGGACCATGCTTCACTCCCGCGAAGCCTTCGATCCGACGCGAAAGGCTGCTTGACTTACCCATTACGCAGCGTCCCGCCGGAGCCGGGGACCCTGCCTTGCCGACGGGAGGGCAGGTGCGCGTCGGCAAGGCGACGATCGTCTCCGCTGGAGGGAGGACGACGGTCAACCAGTCGACCGACCGCGCCGTCATCGACTGGCAGGGCTTTTCGGTCGGTCGGGATTCCTCCATCACACTGACCCTGCCGTCCGCGAAGTCGGCTGTGCTGAACCGCGTCGTCGGGTCGGCGACCAGCGCCATCGCCGGGTCGATCCAGAGCAACGGACAGGTCTATCTCGTCAACCCCAACGGGATCGCCATCACGCGCACCGGAACCGTCAAGGTCGGCGGCGGGTTCGTCGCCTCGACCCTCGACATCAGCGACGAGGATTTCGCCGCCGGACGGCTCCGGTTCTCCGGCAAGTCCGGGGGGAGGGTCTCGAACGCGGGCACGATCGCGGTGGGAGAGGGCGGCCTCGCCGGTCTTCTCTCCAACGGCGGGGTCGACAATTCCGGCGTGGTCTCGGTGCCGGCCGGGCGGGTCGCGCTCGGCACCGGGTCGGCCATCACCCTCGACCGTTCCGGCACCGGCTTCATGCAGATCCTCGCGCCCGCCACCTCCGGCGAGGGGGGCGAGGTCGGGGCGGGCGGCAAGTTGCGGGCGAACGGCGGCCGCATCGAGATCAAGGCGTCGTCGGCGGGCAAGGTCGTGCGCGATCTCGTCAACCTGAAGGGCGAGGCGAACGTCTCCTCGATCCGGCGCAAGGGCGGCGTGATCGTGCTCGACGGTGGGTCGGGAGGCGTCGCCGTCACGGGGCGGCTGAAGGCATCCTCGGTCAAGGCCAAGGGCGGCACGGTCAGGATCGTCGGCAAGGACATCGCGCTCCGCGGGGCGCGCGTGGACGCGAGCGGCGCGTCGGGCGGCACGGTGACGGTCGGCGGCGGGCGGCAGGGGGCGGCCGTTCCGGGCGCCACCACCGCCGAGACCGTCGCGATCGACGCGACGAGCGCCATCGCGGCTTCGGCCAGTGCCGGCCGGGGCGGCGAGGTCACGGTCTGGTCGGGCAGCGGCACCGACTTCCGCGGCACGATCACCGCCACGGGCCAGGAGGGCGACGGCGGCAACGCCGAGGTTTCGAGCCACGGACGCTTCGCCTATGCCGGGACGACCGACCTGCGCTCTCGCGGGGGCCGGGCGGGCGACCTGCTGCTCGACCCGTACAACCTGACGATCTCCTCGTCCGCCGATGCGAACCAGTCGGGCTTCACCGCCACGGGACCGGGCGCGAACGTCAATGCCACATCGCTGCAGAACGCCCTCGCCACCGCGAATGTCACGGTTCAGACCGGCTCCAGCGGTTCGGAGAACGGCGACATCACCGTGGCGAGCCCGATCAGCTGGTCGGCCAACACCACGCTGACTCTGAATGCCGCCGGTGCGATCGCTCTGAACGCCGGGATCACCAATTCCGGCACCGGCAGCGGCTTCACCCTGACCGCCGCCGGCACCAGCGGGATCTCCGGCAGCGGCACGATCGCCAATTCCGGCGCGCTGGCTTTCAACGTCAACAATGCCAGCGCCAACGGCACGCTGTCGGGCGTGATCTCGGGGACCGGCAGCCTGACGAAGGCGGGGACGGGCCGGCTGACGCTTGCCGGCGGCAACTCCTATACCGGCGCGACGACGGTTGCCGCAGGCACGTTGGTGGCCGGATCGTCCGCTGCCTTCGGCTTCCATTCCGCAACCACGGTCAATGGCTCCGCGACGCTGGATCTGGCGGGCAATACCATCGGCACACCCCTCGGGTCGCTCGCCGGCAGCGGCACGGTGACGAATTCCGGAACCAGCACGAATACGCTGGGCGTCGGGGCTCTCAACACCTCGACCACCTTCTCCGGCGTCATCCAGGACGGCTCCGGCAAGGTGAACCTGGTGAAGGACGGCGCGGGAACGCTGCAGCTTTCCGGCACCAACACCTATAGCGGCGTGACGGCGGTGGTCGACGGCACGGTCCAGATCACCGGATCGGGCACGCTCGGGGCGGGCAACTACGGCGGCGCGATCGCGCTGTCCTCCGGGGGGACGCTCGAATACTGGTCGAACAAGATGCAGACCTTTTCCGGCGACGTCAGCGGCGGCGGAAACCTGACCAAGACCGGCACCTCGGCGACGCTCACCCTGTCCGGCGCCAACACCTATACCGGGACCACGACCGTGACCGCCGGCACGATCTATCTGACGGGCTCGTGGAATCTCGGCTCCGGCACCGCCAGGACCGTGGTGAACAGCGGCGGCGTGCTTTACACCACGGGCCCCGTCACCGCCGGCACGCTGTCGCACAGCGGCCCCGGCTACTTCTGGATGTCCGGCAACAACCGTATCGATTCGGTCGCGACCACCGGCACGGTCGGCAATTTCTCTCTCAACAACGCGAAGTCGCTGGCGCTCGGGTCGATCTCCTCGACCGAGGAGATCCAGATTACTGCCTCGGGCGCGACTTCGGACCTGACGATCAATCCGGGCGCGACGATCACGTCGACCTACGCCCCCACGCCCACGGCGGTCATGCTCGGGGCCGGCCGGAACTTCGTGAACCGGTCCGGCGCGGCCGCGGTCTCGGCGCCGAACAGCCGCTGGCTCGTCTATTCGGCCGCGCCGGGCGGGGATACGTTCAACGGCCTCGACAGCGGCCACACCGCGGTCTGGAACACTGCCGAAGGCGGCGCCGTCCCCGCTGGCGCCACCGGCAACCGCTATGTCTTCGCCGCGCGGCCGACGCTGACCGTGACCTCCGCCAACGCCAGCAAGACCTATGGCACCGATGCGACGGCAACGGTGGCCGCCAGCTACGGCCTGAGCGGCTTCGACGCAGGGGTCGCCGGGGCCTATCTGGCGGACACTGCCGCCAGCGTCTTCTCCGGCACGCCGCGTGTCACGTCGTCGGGCTCCGCCGCCACGGCGAACGCCGGCAGCGCCGCGATCACCGCCGCGCAAGGCAGCATGACCGCCCTCAGCGGCTACGCGCTGAGCTTCGCCTCGCCGGGCATCCTGACCGTGAACAGGGCGGCGCTGACGATCACGGGCGATACCACCACCACGTACTACAACAGCCTGTCCCACACCAACGGCATCACCACCAGCGGGTTGGTGAATGGCGACATGGTGTACGATGTGGCGGGCCGCGCGACCGCGACGAACGCCGGCACCTATGCCGACGCGCTGTCGGGGGCGACGGGATTCGGGCTCGCGAACTACGACATCACCTATGTCGACGGCTCGCTCGTCATCGACAAGGCGGCGCTGACGATCAACGGCCACCACACCAGCACGACCTACGACGGGCTGGCGCACGCGAACGGCTTCACGGCCACCGGGCTCTACGGCAGCGACACGGTGACAGCGGTGACGGGCAATGCCACCGGGACGAGCGCCGGTACCTACGCCGACGCGCTGTCGGGGGCGACCGGATCGGGGCTCTCGAACTACGACATCAGCTACGTCGACGGCGCGCTCGCGATCGGCAAGGCGGCGCTGACCGTCACCGGCGACACCACCAGCGTGACGTACAATGGCCACGTCCGGACGAACGGCTTCACCACGAGCGGGCTCTACGGCAGCGACACGGTGACAGCGGTGACGGGCAATGCCACCGGGACGAGCGCCGGCAGCTACGCCGACGCGCTGTCGGGGGCGACCGGATCGGGGCTCTCGAACTACGACATCAGCTATGTCGACGGCGCGCTCGCGATCGGCAAGGCGGCGCTGACCGTCACCGGCGACACCACCAGCGTGACGTACGATGGCCACGCCCGGACGAACGGCTTCACCACGAGCGGGCTCCTCGGCAGCGACAGCGTGACGGGCGTCGCGGGTCGCGCGACCGGGACGAGCGCCGGTACCTACGCCGACGCGCTGTCGGGGGCGACCGGATCGGGGCTCTCGAACTACGACCTCAGCTACGTCGATGGCGCGCTCACGATCGGCAAGGCGGCGCTGACCGTCACCTACACGGCGAACCACGCCGGCAGCACCTACGGCGATCCGTTGTCCCCGGTGTCGGGGACGGTGAGCGGGACCGGGTTCGTCAATGGCGAGGGTGTGGGCGACCTCGACGGGGTGGCGGGCTGGAGCACGGCGGCGTCGTCCGGCGCGGACGTCGGCCGCTACGCGATCGCCGGATCGGGGTTGAGCAGCGCCAACTACACGATCGTGGCGCAGCAGGCGGCGGGCAACGGCTCGGCCTACCGGATCACGCCGGCGGCGCTGACGATCACGGCCAAGGACGTCGCGAAAGCCTACGACGGCACCGCCTTCGCGGGCGGCAACGGGGTGAGGGTTGCGGGTCTCGTCAACGGCGACACCCTGGCGGGTCTCGGAGGTACGCTCGGGTATGGCGGGGCGGCGCAGGGCGCGACGAATGCCGGCAGCTACCTGCTGACCGCCTCGGGCCTCACCAGCGGCAACTACGTCATCGCCTGGGCACCCGGCACGCTGACGGTGAACGAGGCGGCGCTGACGATCACCGGCAACCGCACGACGACGACCTACAACGGCCGCGTACAGACGAACGGCTTTACAGTCACGGGGCTCCACGGCAGAGACAGCGTGACCGGGGTCGCCGGTCTTGCCTCCGGGACCGGCGCGGGCCTCCATGCCGACGCCCTGTCGGGTGCGACGGGCAGCGGCCTGTCGAACTACGCCATACGCTACGTCGACGGCGCGCTCGCGATCGGCAAGGCCGACCTGACCGTCACGGCCGTTGACGCCCACAAGACCTACGACGGGCAGCCGTGGTCAGGCGGCAACGGCGTCACCTACTCCGGCTTCAAGGGCAGCGACACCGCCGCCTCGCTTCGGGGCACGCTGGCCTTCGGTGGCAGCGCGCAGGGCGCCGTTGATCCCGGCACCTATGCGATCACCCCGTTCGGAGTGTCGGGCGACAATTATGCGGTCACGCTTGTCAGCGGCGCGCTGACCGTTGCGCCCGGATCGGCGGGAAAGACGACCGGGATTGCGCGCCCGGGAAGGATCGACGCGCGGAACCGGGTGCATCTGCGTCATTTCGAGCACGACATCGCGCAGACAACCATCGGAGCGCCGTTCGCTAGCGAAGTCTGCGACGACCAGCAATCCGACCGTAGTTCGATCGAGTTCTCGAACACGCTGCCGTTTCGACCTTGGCACATCTATTCCAGTGGCATCTCGGCGGCAGAGCTCGTGGAGAGAAATGGCTATACCGTGCTACAAAACAGGGCACAATGTTGCTCTGTTGCCAGAAGCTGTCGAGCGGGTTCTGGCGGCGTACCGCGCCGCAGGTTAAAATGAAATCCTGCCCCCGCAACCAGTTGGACGCTTCCAAAAACCCGTGCGCTTCCGGCGGGTTGATGATTCGCTGAGCCGGGATGAGCGACGAGGTGGACCATGGCGTTGCAACCGGGGCTGTTCGACGTCGAGGCGCGTCTGCGGGAGCTGTCGGCGAAGGGCGATGATCTGGAGCGGGTGATCGCGCTGGTGGATTTCGAGGCGTTCCGGCCCGAGCTCTAGCGGGCGGTGCGGCGCACGGACCGGTCGAAGGGCGGCCGCCCGCCCTACGACCACGTGCAAATGTTCCGCATCCTGATCCTGCAGGCCAGCCATTCGCTGTCGGACGAGCGGACCGAATATCTCGTCAAGGATCGGCTGTCGTTCATGCGCTTCCTCGGGCTCGGCCTGGCGGATCGCGTGCCGGACGCGAACTCGATCTGGAACTTCCGCGAGGCGCTCACGCGGGCGCAGATCGGCGGCGTGCCGCGATCGACGCGCTGTTGCGGCGCTTCGAGGCGCAGTTCCGCGCCGCGGGCTGCATCGCCATGGGCGGGCAGATCGCGGGCGTGCTTCGCGGTCCGACAGGTGCGTGTCACGGCATCGGTCGGCTTCGGACAGGTCGGGGTGCCGCCGCTCCTGCCGGCCCATCCCAAGGTTGTGGGCCTGTCGCTGTTCGACGGGACGGTATGGGCGTCGCGCGCATGGATGAGTTCCGTGTCCGCGACGCTCAGCGCTCCGGCGCCCCGGTCGAAGACCGATGCCGCGGAGGGGGACAGGTCGCCCCTCGGCGCTCGCGAGCCCCCGGAGGACCGCCGGCAGCGCCGCGCGCCGAGCCGGCGGCACGACTGGAAGATGACCGCGCGGCTCAGCCCGCGTGCATTCCGCGCAGGCGGTAGCGGTCGAGGGCGACGGCACCGACGATGATCAGGCCCTTGACGATGTACTGCCAGACGTCGGGCACGCCCGAAAGGATGAGGCCGTTGGTCAGAACCGCGATGATCAGCGCGCCGACCAGGGTCCCCCAGATCGAGCCGATGCCCCCGAGGAAGGACGTGCCGCCCAGGATGACGGCGGCGATCGCGTCGAGCTCGTAGGCCTGGCCGAGTTGGAGCCCGTTCGCGGCGTAGAGGCGGGCCGCCGCCATCACGCCGCCGAGCCCGGCCAGCAGGCCGGAAGTCGCATAGACGAAGAGCAGGACCGCCCAGACCTTGATGCCCGAGAGCCGGGCCGCGGCGGGGTTGCCGCCGACGGCGTAGATGCGCATGCCAAGGACCGTGCGGCGCAGGACGACCCAGGAAAGCACGATCACTGTCAGGGCGATCACGACGAGCCACGGGACGCCGAGGATCGCGCCGTTGCCGATGAAGGCGAAGGGCAGGTTGGAGTTGAAGACCGTGGTGTCGGCGCCCATCAGACGGGCGACCCCGCGGATGGCGGTCAGGCCGCCGAGCGTGACGATGAAGGGCGGCAGGCGGACGAAGGCGATGAGGCTGCCGTTGACGAGGCCGAAGCCGAGTCCGGTCACGAGGCCGGCGAGGATGCCGAGCATCCCCCAGTCCGGCCAGAGCGAGACGATGAGCGCGGCCATCGCCGCGGCGGCGAGGATCGAGCCGATCGAGAGGTCGATCCCGCCCGTCAGGATGACGAAGGTCATGCCCGCGGCGAGCACGATGTTGATCGAGGCCTGCTGCACGACGATCGTCAGGTTCTGCACCGACAGGAAGCGGCCGGTCAGCAACTGGAAGGCGATGGCGAGAAGGATGAGCACCGGCAGCATCCCGACGGTGCGCAGCATGGCGGCGAGCCAGTCCTGCCGCGATGGTGCCTGGTCTCGTACCATGGCGGGGGCTCCCTTGTCAGACATGGCCGGCGGCGCCGGTCGAGATCGCCATCACCGCCTCCTGGGTGATCGGTGCGCCGGGCGTGGGGCGGACCTCGCCGGCGATGGTTCCCTCGCGCATGACGAGGACGCGGTCGGCGATGCCGATGATCTCCGGCAGCTCGCTCGAGATGACGACGATGCCGGCACCGCGGGCCGCGAGGCCGTCGATGATGCGGTAGATCTCGGACTTCGCTCCGATATCGACGCCCCGCGTCGGCTCGTCGAGGACGAGCACCTGCGGATCGGTCTCCAGAAAGCGCGAAAGCAGCACCTTCTGCTGGTTGCCGCCCGACAGGGTGGCGACGGCGACGCTGGGCGCGGCGACGCGGATCGCGAGCGCCTTGATCGCGGCGATCGCACGGGCCCGGATCCTGCGACGGTCGAGGAAGGTGCCGAGCCGCGCGTCGCGATCGATGACGCCGAGGGCGATGTTGTCCTCGACCGACATGTCGAGCAGCACGCCATCGCCCTTGCGGTCCTCGGTCAGATAGACGAGGCCCGCGTCGATGGCGTCGCCCGGCCTGCGGATATCGACCGGCTGGCCGTTGACGCGGATCGTGCCGGCGGTTCGGGGGCGGGCGCCGTAGATCGCGAGGGCGAGCTCGCTGCGGCCGGAGCCGACGAGGCCGGCGAGGCCGAGCACCTCGCCGCCGCGGAGCTGGAACGAGCAGTCGTGGACGAGCACGCCGTCCGATACGCCGTCGACCTCGAGGAGCACGGGGCCTTCGCTTCGAGCCTTGGAGTGGTCCTTGCGGTAGAAGCCCGAAATGTCGCGCCCGACCATCATCCGGACCAGGGTTTCGGCCGAGAGCGCGTCGCGGGTCAGCGTGCCGACATAGGCGCCGTCGCGCAGGACCGAGCAGCGGTCGGCGAGCTCGTAGACCTCGGCCATGCGGTGCGAGATATAGATGATCGCGAGCCCCTCGTCGCGGAGCTGGCGGACGAGCGCGAAGAGCGTGTCGGTCTCGCGCGAGGAGAGCGCGGTCGTCGGCTCGTCCATGACGAGGATGCGGGCGTTGGCGTGGATCGCGCGGGCGATCTCGACGAGCTGGCGCTCCGCCATCGACAGGCGGCCGACCCGCGTCGTCGGTCCGAAGCCGGCGCCGAGGCGGGCGAGGACGTCCCGGCAGCCTTCGTTCATCGCCCGGCGGTCGGCGAAGATCCCGGTCGCGATCTCGCGGCCCATATAGATGTTCTCGGCGACGCTGAGGGTCGGGGCGAGGGAGAGCTCCTGATAGATGACCGCGATCCCGAGATCGCGGGCGGTCAGCGGGTCGGTGATCGCGACCGGCGCACCGTCGATCGCGATGGTGCCGCCGGGATCGGCGCGCATCGAGCCGGACAGGATGCGCATCAGCGTCGACTTGCCGGCGCCATTCTCGCCCATCAGCGCATGGATCTCGCCGGCATAGGCGGTCAGCTCGACGCCCTTCAAGGCCTTCACGCCGGGAAAGGTCTTGGCGATTGCGCGCATGTCGAGAAGCGGCGCGGTCATCGGGCCGCCTCCTCGAAGGGCCGCCGCAGCCCGCCCGCGAGGTCGAGCGCGGCATAGAGGCGGGCGAGATCCGCGTCGGGCCGGACCGTCGTCCAGCCGAGGTCGGGAACGCCGGCCGCCTCGACCGGCGTGGCGAAGATCCCGGCACCGAGACCGGCCACGAGGGCGGCGCCGGCGGCCGCGGCTTCGGCGACGGCGGGCAGCCGGATCGGGCGGTCGAGCATCGCCGCCTTGATCGTCGTCGACAGCGCCGCGCGGGAGCCGCCGCCGACCAGGATCAGCTCGCCGAAGCGCCGGCCGGCGAGGCCTTCGAACGCGGCGACATTGAGATCGAGCCAGGCGGCGAGCGCCTCCAGCGTCGCGCGCATCAGATCGCCCCGCGTCGTCGTGGCGGCGAGCCCGGCGATGCTGCCCCGCCGGTCGCGCGCGTTCCACGGCT
Organism: Amaricoccus sp.; assembly: GCA_046348955.1. Taxonomy (GTDB): domain Bacteria; phylum Pseudomonadota; class Alphaproteobacteria; order Rhodobacterales; family Rhodobacteraceae; genus Amaricoccus. The sequence continues at coordinate 182,458 of JAXMDG010000007.1, read as the reverse complement.
GCCCGGTACCCTCGAGATAGGGCTCCACGCGGACGCCGCCGGCACCGGGCAGGCTCGCCGCAGCCTCGGCCATCAGCGCGTCGGCGGCGGGGCGACCGGCACCGGCGACGAGGCGGGTCAGCCAGTCGATGAGCCCACCCGACGACGGAACATGCGCGGAGAGCAGCCAGAGGCCGGGCAGGGCGTGCGGGTAGCAGTCGAACCGCCCGCCGGAGCGCGCGAAGTCGAGGGGCGCGGCGAGAACGGTCTTCAGCGATTCCGAGGTTCCGGTCGAATCGATCGCGTTGCCCGGCGCCGCGAGCCCGACGGCGACCCCGGCGGCCGGATGATCGTGACCGGCATTCACGACCGGGATGCCGGCCGGGAGACCGGTGCGCGCGGCGACCTCGGCGCGGAGGCCGCCGGCGACCGTGGCGGCCGGCGCGAGCCTCGGCAAGCGGTCGCGCCGGATGCCGGCGGCAGCGAGCGTCGCCTCCGACCAGTCGCCCGTCGCCCGATCGGCGAGGCCGCTGCGCGCGGCGAGCGAGGGCCCGGCCACGGCGGCGCCGGAGAGACGCAGCGTTACATAGTCGGCGACGTTCAGCCAGAGGCGCACGCCGCGCGCCAGGGCGGCGTCGGTATCGTGCAGCCAGGCCAGCCGGTGCACGGTATAGATGTCGTCGTCGACCATGCCGGTGCGATCGTACCAGGCGGCGGTCGAAAGGCCGAGCCGGTCGCGGCCTCGAACGGTGCGCCGGTCGTACCAAGTGGGGCAGGGGGTCACCCGCCGTCCCCCGGCATCGAGCCCGACATAGCTCTCGCCGATGCTGACGACGCCGAGCGCGGCGATGCGGCCCGCATCCACCGCCGCCGCCACTTCGGCGAGCGCGGCGACAAGGTCGCGGTCGACGGCATCGAGGTCGAACTCCGCGGCGCCGGGCGCGGGGCGGTGCACCACCATCGAGCGCCGGGCGACGGCGATCACGCGCCCGCCCGGCTCGACGGCCGCGACCTTGAGGTTGGTCGTGCCGACATCGACGCCGAGAAGGAGCGGGCCGGCCATGGATCTCAGGCCTGCTGACGGTTCCATTCGGCGAAGGCGGCGGCCTTGCCGGCGGAGCGCAGGTCCTCCATCTTCTCCTCGATCACCGCTTGCGCGGCCTTCTGCGCCGGCGCGAGCGCGTGGATGATGTCGATCGCACCCGCATTCTCCCCCAGGACGCGGCGAATCTCGTCGTTGTAGGGGCCGACAATGTCGGTGAACAGGATCACCAGGGCGATGCCGGCATCGATCCCGGCCTGCATCATCGCCCGCGGCGTCCGCGAGCCGCCATGCAGGCAGATCGGCACGCCCGTCGCCTCGCGGAGCTCGCGGATCCGCTCGATCGCGAGGTCCGACTGGTCTTTGGCGCCGCCATGCGCGACGCCGTGGACATTGCCGACCGCGGGCGCGAGGATGGTGGCGCCACTTTCCTTCACCAGTCGGACGGCCTGGGCGACGTTGGCGAGGTCGTCGGCTCCCTGCACCGCGCCGTGCTCCATGTGGCCGACGGCGGCCTCGACCATGATGCCGAGACCGGAGACGGCTTTCACCACCTCCCGCACGCGGCGGATGTTCTCGTCGAGCGGCTCTTCGGCGGCGTCGAGCATCACGCTCGTTGCGCCGGCGCGCACCGCGTCGATGGTGTCGGCGATGGTTTCGCCGTGGTCGAGGCTGATCCCAACCGGGACCGACGCCTCGGAGGCGGCCTGGCGCACCGCCGCCGTGATCGTGCTGAAGGGGGTCGTCGCACGGATGTTCGGGTGGATCCGGACGACGACCGGCGAGCGTTGCGCCTCGGCGGCGGCGATCGCGGCCAGGGCGACCTCGAGATTCATCGAGACGAAGGCGCCCACGGCGTAGCGGTTCTGAGACGCATGGGCGAGGAGCCGCGAGAGCGGGACGATGGGCATGGGCGAGCCTTCTCAGGGAAAGAGGCGCCGGGGCCAAACGGCACCCGGCGCCGGTCCGACACGGAACTTACCAGCCGCGATAGTCGGCGACGTTGTCGCGGGTGACGAGCGACGGCGCGACAAGGATGTCCGGCTGCGCCAGCGTCTCGCCGGCAAGGAGCTTGGCGCCCGCCTCGAGCGCGGTCTTGGCGAGCTGGCCCGGGAGCTGCGCCGACGACGCGATGACGAGGGTATTGCCCTTCAGCGCGTCGACGATGTCGGGTGAGCCGTCGACGGTGACGATCTTGAACTCGTTCCTGCCGACCTGCTTGCCGGCGAGATCGGCCCCGATTGCCTGCGGGTCGTTGATCGCGAAGACGCCGTCGACATGGTCGAACTTGGTGAGCAGCGCCGACATGGTGGTCAGCCCGCCCTCGCGAGTGCCGTTCGGGCGCTGCTCCTCGGAGAGGATCTTCACCCCCGGTTTGGCGTCGAGCACTTCGTGGCAGCCCTTCACCCGGTCGATGACGCCCGAGACGGCGGGACCGTTGATGATGATGACGTCGCCCTTGTCGCCCAGCGTCTTTGCGAGATAACCGCACGCCTGGCGGCCCGCCTCGACATTGTCGGTGGTGACGGTCGCTTGCGCGCCGAGGGCGGTGTTGTCGACCGCCACGACGACGATGCCGGCAGCCTTCGCCCGCTCGACGGCGGCGCCGATCGCCTTGCTGTCGACCGGCGAGACGATGATCATGTCGACGCCGGCCTGGATGAAGTTGTCGAACTGGGTCGACTGCTTGTTGAGATCGTAGTCGCCGGAGGCGAGGATGACCTCGACATTCTTCCCGGCAATCTCCTTGGCCGCTGCCTCGACGGCATTGCCGATGGCGCCGAAGAAGGGATTCCCGAGATCGACGACGGTGACGCCGACGCGGGTCAGGTCCTTCGCTTCGGCCGCGACGCCGAGCGAGGCAAGGCTCGCCCCGGCAAACATGACGGCGGTTGCACGCCGGATCGCCCGGCGCGTGAAGATGGTCATGGCGTTCGGTCCTCCCGAGGCAGCGCGCGGACGTTGCATCGCCCGCCTTCGCCTGATTGCTTCCCAGACGCTGGGACGTCCGGCGACAAGGACGCTACGATGGGACATAATGTCCCGCAACTCAAATCTTGGGTCATTGTGCATCATGAACCTCGAGACCGGAACCTCCTTCGCCGCGCGCCTCGACGGGCTGATTCTGAGCGCCGCCGAGCGGCGCCTCGCGGACTATCTTCAGTCGGTCGGGGAGTACGACCTCGCGGTGATGACGTCGTCCGACCTGTGCGGTCGGACGGCGACCAGCCGCTCGACGATCGACCGGCTGTCGCGGCGCCTCGGCTATCCCGGGTTGAAGGAGATGCGGAAGGCGCTGCTTCACGAGATCCACGAGCGCCCGCCCGTGGGCGAATCGGCCCCCGACACGCGCCTGGCGCCAGATTCGCCCGCTTTCATCGCCGGGCAGGTGATCGACAGCATGACGCGTCGGGCGGCGGCGTTTGCCGACCATCTCGCGCGCACGGCCGACCTCGACAGCCTGGTATCCTCGTTGCGGTCGGCGCGGACGGTGCAGCTCTTCGGGGCAGGGGAGTCGGCGGTGGCGGCGAGTGCCCTCCATCTCCGGCTGGTGCGCCTCGGCGTGCCGATCGCCTTTGCCGAGGAGGGGCACACGCAGGTGACGCTCGCGGCGCTGATGCAGCCGGGCGATCTCGCGATCGCCTTCTCGCATTCGGGCCGAACCCGCGCGACCCTGTGGGCGGCGCGCGTCGCCGCGGAGCGTGGGGCGACCGTGGCGGCGATCACCGGCGGGCGCGACTCGCCCCTCGCCCGCCTCGCCTCGATCCGGTTGTCGGTGCCGTCGGAGAAGGGCCTTTTCGGCAGCGACGAGGTGATGAGCCGGATCGTCGCCGGATCGCTCAGCGAGATTCTCTTCCATTGTCTCGCCCGCCTCGACCCCGGCCGGCTCGCAACGGTCATTCGTATCGACGAGGCGTTCAACGACGACCGGCTCTGAATGCCCGTCTTGGTCACGCCCATCACCCGCTTCGCGCGCGCCTGCCCGGGGCGGGCCGCCATGTCGACGGGGACGGCGCTGCGCCATCCGAACAGCGCCTCCTGCTCCCCGTCACTGCCTGCCGCGCCGTCGACAGGGCGGCAGGGATTGGCTCCTTCACGGGGTTCAGGAGCGTTCGGATCAGCCTCCGCGAAACCGTGCGGAAATCGCGTTCACGAAGCTTGCCAACCGGTTAATGCTCTGAAAAAGTCTGTATGATTTCAATATTTTGATTGTTTTCGCACGCGTGCGACGACGGGTCTCGCACAGTATGTCCAACCGTTTGGCCGAGGCTTCAGGTCCGGTCGGCGGCAAGGGCAGCCTCGACGCGAGCGGCGTTGGCCAGCAGCTCGGGGTCCTGCGAGACCAGGCAATGGAACAGCACTTCGTTGAACATCATCTCGAGCACGCGCGTCATCACGGCATCGGCCCTGGGGGCTCGACCCGTACTGGTACGCCCAGCAATACTGGCCGATCCTGCGCCAGTATGGCTGCGACGTGATCGGCGCGGACGGCAAGGCCGCCATCAACTCCGAGGCCTGCGTCAAGGCCTTCTCCGAGACCTGGAAGCGGCTGATCGACGAGGGCATCGGCGGGCCGGACATGGCGACCGTCAACCCGGTCAACGCGCTGCAGGACTTCAGCGAGGGGCGGCAGGCGATGGCGATCGCCGGCATCTGGGCGCCACCGCTCTATTCCGACGAGGTCAAGGCGAACTATGTGGTCGCGCCCCTGCCGCAGCTCGACCCGCAGAACCCGCAGACGTTGCTCAACTCCTATGCCCTCGCGGTGACGGCAGGGTCGAAGCATCAGAAGGAGGCCTTCGACTTCCTCCACTTCCTGACCTCCGACAGCGACGGTTACCTCGCGGCGACCGGCTACGTCACCGGACTTAAAGGCTGGGCCGATACCGAGGTTGCGAAGGAGACGCGGGGTTCTCAGGTCTTTGCCGACGGGCAGAAGTACGGCTCCTTCGTCTGGCGCTCGCCGACATGGACCGAGGAGGGCAACGCCATCAAGAGCGCGATCGAGCAGTTCGCGCAGGGCGTCCCGGTCCAGCAGGCGCTCGACCAGGCTGCCGCCGAGATCGACGCCGTCCGCGCACGCTGAAGCGAAGGGGATCGGGGTGACACCGAAGGCGAGACGCGCGACCTGGGGGGCGGCCTTCGCCGTCCCCGCCTTGGCGGCGATCGCGCTCTTCCAACTCTACCCGATCCTCTTCTCGTTCTTCGTCAGCCTCCACGACTACGACCTCCTGTCGCCGCCGGTCTTCGTCGGTCTCAAGCACTATCTCGCGCTACCGACCGACCAGGCGTTTCTGAACTCGCTGAGGGTGACGGCCTTCTACGTCGCCTTCACCATCGGCCCGGTGCTCGTCGTCGCCTTCACCCTCGCCTGGGCACTGACAGTCGTCACGCGGAGCCGACCGGCCTGGCGGGTGCTCCTGTTCCTTCCGTCGGTCCTGCCGATCGTCTCGGTCGCGCTGACCTGGAAGCTTCTCTTCAACTTCCAGGGCCCGCTCAACGATGTTCTCGTCACCTTCGGCGGCAAGCCGGTACCGTGGCTGACCAACGGCACATGGGCGCCGTGGGCGCTCGTGATCATGAGCTGGTGGCACGCGGTCAGCTACTACATGATTATCTTCCTCGCCGGCCTGCTCGCCATCCCCGGCGACGTCTACGAGGCGGCGGAGATGGATGGCGCCCGCGGCTTCGCGATGCTTCGGAACATCACGCTGCCGATGATGCGGCCAACGATCGCGCTCGCCGTCGTCCTCTCCACCGTCAACGGCCTCAAGACCTTCGCCTTCCAGCAGATCATGACCGACGGCGGGCCGGCCGGGGCGACGCAGATCCTGACGCTGCTCATCTACAAGACCTCGTTCAGCTATCTCGACATGGGGCGGGCGAGTGCCTATTCCACCGTGCTTTTCCTCGGAATCCTCGCAATCAGCCTCGCGCAGGTCTGGCTCCTGAGTGACCGCCATGCCGGCTAGGCCGCGCCGTCTCGTCGCTATCGCCACGCTGGCGGTCGCCACGGCCGCCACGCTCTATCCGATCGTCTGGATGCTGTCTGCCTCGTTGAAGCCGAAGGGTGCGACCTTCAAGACCGGGATTCTCGACCTGACCGGCGCGAGCTTTGCCAACTACGCGTCCGCCTTCACCGAGCGGCCCTTCTTTCTCTATCTCCTCAACTCGATCGTCGCGTCGGGCGTGTCCGTTCTCGTGACCCTGGTGCTGGGATCGCTCGCCGGCTACAGCTTCGCGAAGTTTCGCTTCCGAGGGCAGGCGCTCGCGTGGCTTGCGGTCCTCGCCTCGGTGATGATCCCGCTCGAAGCGATCGTCATCCCCCTCTTCCTCCAGGTCCACGCTTTCGGGTGGACGAACTCCTATGCCGGGCTCGCCCTGCCGACGGCGTTCAACGTCGTCGGCATCTTCGTCTTCCGTCAGGCGTTCCTCGCCGTTCCCGACGACTATATCGAGGCGGCCCGCATGGACGGCGCGGGCGAGGTGCGCATCTTCTGGTCGATCGTCCTGCCGATGGTCGGGCCGACGGTCGTCGTCGTCGCCGTGCTGACGTTCAACCTCGCCTGGAACAGCTATCTTTGGCCGCTGATCGTCGTCTCCGACGACGCGCTCCGTACGATGCCGCTCGGGATGGCCGCCTTCCAGGCCGGCTTCAACACCCAGTACGGCGAGGTGATGGCGGTCTCCGTATTCGGCGCCCTGCCGACCGCGCTCTTCTTCCTCTTCCTGCAGCGGCATTTCGTCGAGGGCGCCATCGCCTCGGGGGTGAAGTGAGGCTCGCGCTCGACATCGGCGGCACCCATCTGCGGGTCCTTGCTGCCGGCGACGCCGCGCCCGAGCGGCACTACCGCGCCCGGCTCGACGGCATGGCGCCGGAGGACCTGGTCGCCCGCCTGCGCGGGCTCGTCGCCGACTGGGCGATCATGCCCTCGGCGATCGGCGTCTCGATCGCGGCTGTCGTCTCGCCCGACGGACGGCTGCTCACCTCGGAAAACACGGGCTGGGCCGGCGTCCCCCTCGCCGCGCTCCTGGCCGAGGCATTCGGCTGCCGAGTCGCGGTCGAGACCGACATCTTCTGCGGGGCGCTTCACGAGGCGCGCAACGGTGCCGCCCGCGGCCTCGCCTCGGCCCTCTGCGTCGCCGTGGGGACCGGCATCGGCCATGCGCTCGTCCTCGATGGCCGGGTCTGGCGTGGCGCAGCCGGTGGCGCCAACGCCTTGGGCCACCTGGTCCTCGATCCCAACGGCGCCCCTTGCTACTGCGGTCACCGCGGCTGCCTCTGCCAGACCGCGTCCGGCCGCGCGCAGGATGGGAAGCCGGTCACCGACGCCCCGATCCTCGCCCTCGCCCGCGGCATCGGCGCCGCGGTCACCCTTGTCGAGCCCGAAGCGGTGATCCTGTCCGGCGGTGCGCTCGTGCAGGCCTGGTTCGATCTCGACCGCCTCGCCGCTGCCATTCCCGCCCAGTCCTATCCCGGAGCCCGCCCGCCGCGCGTCGTCCTGAGCGACGAGCCGTGCGCGAACCTGCGCGGCGCGCTCCTCCTCGCCTCGGAGGCTCCATGACCAGAGAAAGCGCTACCCACTGGATCGGCCGCGCCTATGCCGAAGGATGGGCCGTGGGCATGTTCAACGCCCACCATCTCGAAGCAACGCAAGCGATCGCCGCCGCAGCCGACCGGGCGCGCGCACCGGTGATGCTCTCGACGACGATGGGCGGCATCCGCCATGTCGGGCTCGACTACTTCGTCGCCATGGCCGAGGTCGCCCGAAGGCGGGTTTCCGTGCCGCTGATCCTGCATCTCGACCACGGTGCGGACTACGAGACCTGCGCGTCCTGCATCGAGCGCGGCTTCGACTCGGTGATGATCGACGCCTCGTCGACCTCGTACGACCAGAATGTCGACCTCGTCCGCCGGGTCGTCGCCCTCGCGCGCCGCCACGGCGTCGGGGTCGAGGCCCAGATCGGCGAGACCCTGGCCGAGGAGGGCGCGGAGATTGCCGAGCGTAAGACCACCGTCGAGGAGGCCTTGGCCTTCGTCCGCGATACCGGCATCGACTATCTGGCCGTTTCGATCGGCAACACCCCCGGTCGGCTCGGTGGCGAGGCCCCGATCGACGTGCCGCTCGTCCGCGCCATTTCCGGGGCGGTGCGCGTACCGCTCGTGCTTCACGGCGGCACCAGCGTTCCGGCGGCGACCGTGCGCGCCGTCGTCGCGGCCGGCATCGCCAAGGTCAACATCGACGCGGCGGTGAAGGGCGCCTTCCGTGCCGCCCTGACCGAGGCCTACGCCGCCTCCAACCCGGTCGTCGACACCCGCGCGCCGCTCGCTGACGCGCGGGCCCGCGCGCTCGAGGCGGTGGCCGAAAGGATTGCGCTTTTCGGTGCCGAGGGGCGTGCCGGAGCATGAGCACGTCGCGGGTCGCGCTCCTGGCCGGACTTCCGGGCGTCGGCAAGACGACGCTGGCGCGGGCGCTCGCGTCCCGCACCGGTGCCGAGGTCCTGAATCGCGACGAGATGCGCGACGCGCTCTTCCCGGATCGGTTTCGCGACTACGGCGCCGAGCAGAACGAGGTGGCGACCGCGGCGCTCTATGGCGTGCTCGACTACGTTCTCCGCCGCTACGCCCCGTCGCTTCTGATCGTCGACGGCAAGCCGTTCTCGCGGCGCGAGGAGATCGCCGCCGCGCGCAGCCTCGTCGCCGCGGCGGGCGGCGATCTTCTGGTCTTCCACTGCGAGGCGCCGCTCGCCGTGGTCGAGGCGCGGCTCCGCGCCGGTCTCTCGGACCCCAGCAACGTCCGCGCCGGGCGCACCCCCGAGAAGGCCGCCCGCATCGGCCTGGGCTTCGACCCGATCGAGGCGCCGGTTTTCCCGCTCGACATGACCGCCCCGGTGGAGACGCAGGTCGACGCCTGCCTGCGAGCGCTCGCCACGCGCCGCTAAAGCCACCGCCCCGCCAAGCATCCCGCATCCTTTGGATCGCGGTGCGCCTCATCCTCGCGCCGGTGCGCCCGTAGCGCACCGGCGTGCGATGGGTCGCCCCGGTGCAGGTCAGTCCCGCATTGCCTTGGCCGCGACCTTGGACCCCCGTATCTGGGATCCGGTCCAGCGGTTGCGGCCACCGGCGCGCGCAAGATCGTCCTGCCGCCTGGATTGATGGTCGCGGAGCGGACATAGACCTCCGTTCAAAAAGGTGAATCAGAACCCACCGCGGAGAAGGATCCCATTTGTGGGTGCGGGCCCCCAGGCCGATGGCAGGCTGATCGGTCCGGCCTCGCCGGAGCTTGCGCTGGCCTCGTCGACAACACCATGGCAAGCTTGGTTCGTGTTGGCGGTTCCGATGCGATCCTGAATGGGCGAATCGTCGATGCGCAGCCTTGCAGATGGGAACTCCGCCTTGCCGAAGCTCGACGAAAGCCTCGTGGCGCGCCTGCCGCCGTTCTCCTGCCTGTCGCGGGAGCAGATAGGCGAGATCCTCGATCGGGCGACGCCACGGCGATACCCGGAAGGAACGGTGGTCTTCGCCGAAGGATTGCCGGCCGAGCGGTTCTTCCTGCTGCTTGACGGGTTTATCCGTGTGGTTCGTACCACGCCGGGTGGCGAGCAGGTGATCGCGCTGCATATCCCCCCCGGACAGCTCTTCGGCATCGCCCCGGCGCTCGGCCGCGACATCTATCCGGCGACGGCCGTTGCGGCGACCGAGTCGCTTGCGCTTGGCTGGCCCGCTCACCTCTGGCACGAGTTCGCAGCGAAATACGCGGGTTTTGCGACCGATACCTACAAGACCGTCGGTACCCGTCTCGGCGAGCTTCAGTCTCGCGTGACCGAGCTCGCCACCCAGGCTGTCGAGCAGCGCGTGGCGGCGGCGCTGCTGCGCATGGTGAACCAGTCGGGACGCAAGACCGCCAATGGCATTGAGATCGCCTTTCCGGTGACGCGCGCCGACATCGCCGAGATGACGGGGACGACGCTCTACACGGTGAGCCGGCTCCTCTCGGCCTGGGAGCGCGACGGCATCGTGCTCAGCGCGCGGCGCACCGTCACCGTCACCGCCCCGCACCGGCTCGTGGTGTTGAGCGGCGCCACGAATGCGCCGTCGGGGTAGGGGCGCGTCCCCGCGGGCGCAGCGTAGGAGCGATGCGTGCTTTGCGGCCAGAAGCGGACACCCCGCTCCTTCATTTGGTCCCAGCACTCTCGGGGTTGACTTGACCGAAGGCCGAGAGGGGGGGCCAAAGGTTTCCTTCGCGGGGACCGGCCGATCCGCGCCAATGATCCGAAAGCGCCCTCGCAGCCGCTCCACCGCGCCCGCGGAGATGCTCTAGGGTTTGACGCATCCACTCCCAGGCCGCAACGCCTCCACGCCCGCGGAAATCGGTGCATCGATTCCCGCCGCCGCCCGCAACGCCGCTCGGAACTCCACCTCGTCCAGCCGGTACTCGGCGCAGGTGTCGAGGATCGTGTGAAACGGCGCGATCGGACAGCCGACGCAGGCGGTGCGGTGAGCCCGGAAGACGCGCACCATTGCTGGCCACGTCCGAAAGATCTCCACGAGCGGCAGGCTGGGGGCATCGAAGTCGGGTGTCATGCGGCGGGCGCCCTCGTTGACCTCGCGCCAGTTTGGTGCGGCGGATGCATCCGGTCTTTGCGCTTCCACAACGTCCCGGGCGACGGAGGGGCCTAACCCTTGCCGGACCCTGCAACCACCGGGAGAAGGATGGGCCATGTCCGAGATCCTCACCAAGGCACGGGCGCGCAACGTCTTCTACGGCGGATCCCTCTTCTTCGCCGGGGTCTTCGCGCTGCTCGCCTGGCAGAGCCATCATTATATCGTCACGCAGTCGACCGCCGGGATGCCGCTGACCGCGGAGGTGGTGCAGGGCAAGCGCATCTGGGAAGAGAACAGCTGCATCAACTGCCACACCCTGCACGGCGAGGGCGCCTATTTCGCACCCGAGCTCGGCAACGTGATGACGCGCTGGGGCGACTACGACGATCCCGAGGCCGCCTTCGACAGCCTCAAGGGCTGGATCGAATCCCAGCCCTCGGGCGTGCCCGGGCGCCGGCAGATGCCCCGCTTCCAGCTCACCGACGAGCAGATCCGCGCGCTCGCCGAATTCCTGCGCTGGGCCGATCACAATGACACGCAGGGCTGGCCGCCCAACGACGCCGGCTGAGGAGGCAGAAAGATGAAGTACCAGTCCCAGAAGGTCGCGCTCGCCTACTTCACCGTGGCGATGGCGCTCTTTGCGATCCAGGTGCTCGGCGGGCTCCTTGCCGGCTGGATCTATGTCTCGCCGAACACGCTTTCGGAGACGCTGCCCTTCAACATCATCCGCATGATTCACACCAATGCGCTGATCGTCTGGCTGCTGCTCGGCTTTTTCGGCGGGACCTATTACCTCCTGCCCGAGGAGGCCGAGCGCGAGCTCTTCTCGGTCAAGCTCGCCTATGTCCAGCTCGCGATCCTGGTGGTCGGCACGCTGGGCGCCGTGATCAGCTACCTCGCCGGCATTCACGGCGGGCGCGAATTTCTCGAACAACCGCTTTGGGTCAAGTTCGGCATCCTGGTCGCCGCCCTGATCTTCCTCGCCAACGTCTCCCTGACCGCGCTCGCGGGCCGCAAGACGGCGATCACCAACATCCTGCTGCTGGGCCTCTGGCTCCTGTCGCTGCTCTGGGTCTTCGCCTTTATCGACCCGGATAACCTCGGGCTCGACAAGATGTATTGGTGGTTCGTCGTCCACCTGTGGGTGGAAGCGACCTGGGAACTCGTGATGGCCGCGATCCTCGGCTATCTGATGCTGAAGCTCACCGGCGTCGACCGCGAGGTGATCGAGAAGTGGCTCTATGTCATCGTCTCGACCGCGCTCTTCTCCGGCATTCTCGGCACGGGCCACCACTATCTGTGGATCGGCACGCCCGGTTACTGGCAGTGGGTCGGCTCGATCTTTTCGACCTTCGAGGTGGTGCCTTTCTTCGCGATGATGAGCTTTGCCTTCGTCATGGTCTGGAAGGGCCGGCGCAACCATCCCAACAAGGCCGCGCTCCTCTGGTCGCTCGGCTGCTCGGTCGTTGCCTTCTTCGGGGCCGGCGTCTGGGGCTTCCTGCACACGCTGCACGGGGTGAACTATTATACCCACGGCACGCAGGTGACGGCCGCGCATGGCCACCTTGCCTTCTTCGGCGCCTATGTGATGCTGAACCTCGCGATGATCACCTACGCGATGCCCGTGCTGCGCGGGCGGGAGCCCTACAACCAGGTGCTCAACATGGTGAGCTTCTGGCTGATGACGGCAGGCATGGCGTTCATGACCTTCACCTTGACCTTCGCCGGCATCCTGCAGACGCATCTGCAGCGGGTGATGGGCATGGCCTACATGGAGGTGCAGGACCAGCTCGGCCTCTTCTACCTCATGCGCTGGGGCGCCGGGCTCGTGGTGGTGATCGGCGCGCTGCTCTTCATCTACAGCCAGCTCGTCGTCCGGGGCGAGGTCATCAAGCCCGGCCCGGTCGCCGTGCCGGGAGAGTGAGATGAACGCGCTCTCATCCGTGACGGCACCCTTCTACCGCCCGGTTGCGGACGAATGCGCGGTCTTCGAGGCCGCGCACCGCCACCGCCTGCCGCTGCTCCTCAAGGGGCCGACCGGCTGCGGCAAGACCCGCTTTGTCGAGCATATGGCCGCGCGTCTCGGCCTGCCGCTCTTCACGGTCGCCTGCCATGACGACCTTTCCGCGGCCGACCTGATCGGGCGCTATCTGCTGAAGGGCGGCGAGACGGAGTGGGTGGACGGACCCCTCACCCGCGCGGTACGCGACGGCGGCATCTGCTACCTCGACGAGGTGGTGGAGGCGCGCAAGGACGTGACTGTCGTCCTGCACCCTCTGACCGACGATCGCCGGCGGCTGCTCATCGACCGGACGGGCGAGGAGCTCACGGCACCGGCCACCTTCATGCTCGTCGCTTCCTACAACCCTGGCTACCAGTCGATCCTCAAGAAGCTGAAGCCCTCGACCCGCCAGCGCTTCGTTTCGATCGGCTTCGATTTCCCGGACGCGGCGACGGAGACCGCGGTGCTGGTCGCCGAGACGGGTCTCGATGCCGGTCGGGCGGGCGGCCTCGTCCGCCTCGCCGGGCATATCCGCAAGCTCTCGGGGATGGATCTGGAGGAGGGCGTCTCCACCCGCCTCCTCGTCTATGCCGGTACGTTGATCGCTGGCGGCATGGCGATCGACCGGGCGCTGGAAACGGCGATCGTGGCGCCGCTCAGCGACGAGCCGGACGTCCAGCAGGCTCTGCGCGATCTTTCCGCCGCGGTCTACGGATAGGCCGCGATGCTTCACCCGCTCGACCTCATGGAGCCGGAGGAGACGGTCGGCAACCTCTGGCACGACTGGGCGAGCCGGCGTCCGGGGCAGGGGCAGGGGGCGGTCACGCTCGACACGGTGCGCCCGAGCGTCGCCGCACTTTACCGCGCGCTGGGCGGGGGCGGGGCGACGGAGATCGTGGCGGCGCCTGCGACCCGGCGCGACATCAGCGCCGAGCCGGTGCATGTCCCCGACTTTTCCGGCGAGCGGCTGCGGCTGCCGCCGGTGATCGACGCCTTTCCCTCGGCTGCGCTCAACCGCGCCGCCTATCTCTGGCTTGCGGCCCTGGCGGCCCACGTCGGGATGCCCGCCTTGCCCGCAGACCGTTTCGCAGCCGACCTCGCCGAGATCGCCGCGCTGGCGCAGGCGACGGCGCGGGCGCTGGCGCGCTGCCCTGGCCTCGCCCCGGCGCAGGCGGCGATGGCGCGGCACGCTCTCGCCGCCCGCCCGCGCGCGCCGCTCGGACGGCACGAGGCCGCAGCGGAGGCGGCGGTGCAGGCGCTGCTCTGCGGGGCGACGGCGGAAGTGGCGCCTGGTGGGCCGGCGCCGCGCGGCTACCGCAGCTTCGCGCCCTCCCCGATCCTCCTGCGCCTGGTCGGGCCGGGCGCTGGACGGGCGGCGGCGGACGAGGCGGATGGCGGGCCGGTACCATCGCTGCCGACGGCGACGCGCAAGACGGCCAGGCGCGAGGATCGTGACCAGGCCAGCCGCAAGGACAGCTTCATCATCCACCGCTTCGAGGCGATCATGTCCTGGGCGGAGAGCCTGAACCTCAACCGCACGACCGACGACGACGATGCGGAGAACGCCCAGAAGGCGGCGGACGATCAGGACCACATCACCCTCTCCGACCATATCCGCCGCGCCGCCTCGCGGCTGCGGCTGCACCTCGACCTCGCGCCGCAGGACGCGGAGCACGAGCGGCTGGCCGGGCGCTTCACTTACCCCGAGTGGAACCACCGCACCGGCGCGTTGATGCCCGACCATGTCCGCGTGCTGGAGGCGCCGGGCGCACCGGGGCCGGATTTCGCACCCGACGCTCGCCTCGTCGCCCGTGTACGCCGGCAGTTCGCGCCCCTGCACCCGCGCCGGGTGCTGCTGTCGCGGCAGATTGACGGGACGGATCTCGATCTCGATGCGCTCGTCGCCGCGCGGGTCGAGCTCCGGGCGGGTCGGACGGGAAGCGACCGGGTCTGGCAGACGAGCCGTGCCGTGGCGCGCGATTTGTCGGTGGCGATCCTCATGGATTGCTCGCGCTCGACGGAAGCGGCCGTCGGTGAGACCTCCGTCATCGACACCGCGCGCCACGCTCTGGCGGCCCTTGCCGCGGGGATCGATACCGCAGGCGATCGGCTCGGGATCTGGGGGTTCGCCTCGCTGCGCCGCGACCGGGTGTTCCTGACCCGGGCCAAGAGCTTTGCCGAGCCGATGTCCCCGGTCGTCACCGCCCGGATCGGCGGTTTCCGGCCCGGCCACTATACCCGTCTTGGCGCGGCCATCCGTCATGCCTCGGCAATGCTCGCCGAAGAGCCTGCCGCCCGTCGCCTGCTGCTCGTGCTGACGGACGGCAAGCCGAACGACATCGACCATTACGAGGGCACACACGGCATCGAGGACAGCCGGATGGCCGTGCGCGAGGCACGGGCCCTCGGGCAGGCGGTGCATGGCGTGGTGGTGGACGCCGACGGCCAGGACTGGTTTGCGCGCATCTTCGGCCGCGCCGGCTTCACCCTGCTGCCGGAGCCGGCACGCCTTCCCCGCGCGCTGCCGGAGATCTATCAGACACTGACCATGGAGACCTGACGATGCGCGGCCTGCTTTTCCTGCTCCTGCTTGCTCCCACGCCGGTCTTCGCGGAGGCCTTCGAACGCCCGCTGCCCCAGGGCGAGACCGGCGCGGCCGCAATGTCCTACGCGTTCGCCGCCCTCGCCCTCCTGCTGACCCTCGGAGCCGCGCAATGGCTGATCAACCGCCGCTGAGGCCCGGCTGGCGCCTGCTGGCCGGTCTCTATCCCTTCGCCGCCGGGGCGGCAGCGGTGAACCTGTTCTTCCTGTCGCTGGTCCTGAGCTGGGTCGGCCTGCCCGTGCTCCGACCGGTTCATGCCGTTGTCGGCGGCCTCCTTCTCGGTGTGCCCGTGGCCTGGGCCTTCGCGCGCCACGTCCGCCGGCTGATGGCGGAGGCCGGAGCGCCATGAACTGGCTTCCCTTCGCCGCCGCGCTCACGATCTTCATCGGTACACACTACCTCCCCGCCGCGACCGGTCTGCGGGAGGGCGCTGTGGCGCGTGTCGGCCCACGGGTCTATTTCACCGCCTATGGGCTGCTGTCGCTGGTGCTTCTCGGCTGCCTGATCGCGGCGGCGGGGTCGGCGCCTTACGTCGAGCTCTGGCCGGCCGCGCCCTGGCAGCGCTGGCTGCCGAACCTCGCGATGCCGCTCGCCTTCGGGCTGGCCGCCTGCGGGATCGGCATGCCGCAGCCCTTCACCCTCGGCGGCCGGCGCGCCGCGCGCTTCGATCCCGCCGACCCTGGGCTGGCTGCCGTGTCGCGGCATCCGCTGCTCCTCGCCCTCGGCCTGTGGTCCGGCAGCCACCTCGTCGCAAACGGCGATCTTGCCCACGTCCTCCTCTTCGGTGGCTTCCTCATCATGGCGCTCCTCGCCATCCGCGCCTCGGATCGCCGGGCGCTTCGAGACCTGCCGCCCGGGGACGGCGCGCGCTTCTTCGCGACGACCGCGCTCTTCTCCCTCCGGCCCTTCGCCGATGCCGGGTGGCGTCGGCGCAGCTTGCCGCGTCTTGCGGTGCGGGCGGGCATCGGGCTCCTGCTCTGGTTCTCGGCGCTGCAGCTGCACGAGACGGTCATCGGCCTTTCGCCCCTGCCGCTTTAGGCGACGTCCACCGTCACCTCCGCGATCGCCGGCATCCGGTCCATCAGTGCCGCGCCGGTCGAGAGCGCGTCCGCCGCCGCCGCGGTGGGCGCGGTGACGGTGATGCGGCTGTAGCGGGCAGGGGTGGCGCCCGTGCGCGGGTCGATGAGATGGGTAAAGCGCCCTGCGGGGTCGAAGGCGAAGCCCTGCGGGGACGAGGTGGCGACGGCGCGGTTCGTGAGGGGAAGCACGGTGTCGGTCCCCTCGACGCCCACCTGCCACGGGCCGCCGAGGCCGCGGATCTCGCCCATGTCGACGAGGGTCGTGGTGACGCCGGCGGCGCGCAGGCGATCGACGATGCGGTCGGTGATCCACCCTTGCGCGATACCGTTGAGGGTGAGCGCCATGCCCGGGCGGGTGAAGGCGATGCGGTCGCGGCTGGCATGGACGGCGTCGAGCCCGGTCGCGGCGAGGGCGGCGGCGAGGGCGGCCGGCGCCGGGCCTTCCTCGCCGCCGCCCTGCTGGAAGTGCGAGGCATAGAGGCGCCAGAGCGGCTGCACCGTCGGGTCGAAGGCGCCGGCGGTCGCGGCGTGGAACGTCCGGCAATCGGCGAGGATGGCGACGAGCTCGGGCGGTGGCGCCGCGAGGGCGCCGGTGCGGTTGAGCTCGGAAACGGCGCTGTCGGCGCGGTAGAGGCTGAGGACGCCCTCGAGCCGGTCGAGCTCGACGACGCAGGCGGCGACGAGCCGCTCGGCCGCGACCCGGTCGGGGTGGTGCAGGATCAGCGTCGCCGGCGCGCCGAGGGCGCGGCCGCGCCAGGTGACGACCTCGGCGGTGGCGCGGCTGGCGCGGAGCGCCAGCGGAAGGCCGGCGGCCGCGGCGACGAGGCCGAGGGCGCGGCGACGGGTCAGGCGTTCAGTGGTCATGGTCCCCCTCCGCGGGTGCCGGTGCTCGACCGAAGACGGTCTCCGGCGGGATGGCGTCGAAGGCGACGGTCCGGCCGCCGTGCGCGGCGACGAAGGCCTCGGCCTTCGCCTTGTCGGCGAAGGGCACGACCTCGTCGCCGCCCATGCCGCCGGCCGCATCGCTGCCGATGACGAAGGTCGCGGTCTTCGCGTCGGTCCAGTTGTCGGCCCCCGGCTCCGCCCAGGACGGGGCGACGCCCATGTCCGAGACGTAGATCGCGGCGATGTCCTTCGGCTCCTCCGGCAGCAGGGTGAAGGCGAAGGTGTCGCGGGCGGAGGAGAACCAGATCGGCGTGTCCGAGCCTTTGAGAAGGATCTGCCCTTTCGGGCCCTCGTGCTCGGCCAGATCCATGCCGCAGTAGTGGCCGACGGCGTCATCGGTCAGCCTGTGCGGTGCGGGCTTCGCGGCCTCGTCCTTGCAGGCGGCGAGGCCGAGGGCGAGGGCGGCGCAGAGGGCGAGGGCGAGCGGGCGCATCAGAGCTCCCTCCGCGAGAAGACCAGCGCGGCGAGCGCGAGGGGGGCGGCGGTCCAGGCGAGGAGGATCGCGACGAGGATCGGCGGAGTGAGGGCGGTATGGCCGGCCAGCGCGCCGATGCCCGTCAGGCCGCCGGTCCCTGCCATGCCCAGCGTCAGCAGGCGATAGGCGTCGGTCGGGTTGAGCGCCAGCAGCGCGTCGACGAGCAGCGACGGCAGCGCGTGGCCGCCGGTGGCGACGAGAAGGCCGAGGAAGGCCATGTCGTAGAGCAGGACGAAGAAGAGCCAGAGGCCGATGGCGATGCCGCCGGCGGTGGACCGTTGGCGGACCAGCGTCGAGGCGAGGAGGCCGAGGGCGAGGAAGACGGCGCCGAGCAGGACCGAGGCCCCGACCATGGCGGCGAAGGCGGCCCACGCGGCGGCGCCGAGGTTCCAGCCGACGGCGACGGCCGCGACGCCGTAGCCGAGCACCGTGGCGACGGCGAGGATGGCGAGCTGGCCCGTGAACTTGCCGAGGATCACCGCCGGGCGGCTGACCGGGTAGGCGAGGAGCAGTAGGAGGGTCCCGCGCTCCGCCTCGCCGGCGATGGCGTCGTGCGAGAGGAGGAGCGCGATCAGCGGCACGAGGAAGATCGTCAGGCTGGCGAGGCTGACCGTCACCACGTCGAGGCGGCTCGCCCCGACGGTTCCGGTCGGCGCGCTGCCGAGGAGCGCGAGGGTGAGGGCGAGGGCGGCGAGGAGCAGCGTGGTGGCGAGCACCCAGCGGTTGCGGAAGCCCTCGCGGACCTCCTTCGCGGCGAGGATGAGGACGGTCGGCATGGGCATCTCGCGGCGGGCGGCGCGGGCCGGGGTGTCGGGAACGGCGGCCATCAGGCGGCCTCACGCTGGAGGAAGTGGGCGTAGAGGTCGTCGAGCGTCGGCTCGGTGACGACGAGGTCGGCGAGGCCGCCGGGCTCGGCGAGCAGGCGCGCGAGCAGCGCGAGCTTGTCCTCGGGGGCGACGCTCGTCTCGTAGCTGCCGTCGGCGAGCCGGCGCCAGCCGGTGGCGGCGAAGAGCCCGGCCGGGCGGGCGCGGACATGGACCGGCAGCCGCGCCAGCGCGCGGAGTGCGTCGAGGCTGCCGTCGGCGATCTTGGCGCCGCGGTTGACGATGACGACGCGGTCGGCACGGCCCTCGAGCTCGGTCAGGGCATGCGAGGCGAGGAGCACGGTGGCGCCGTGCGCGGCGCGGGCAGCGACGATGGCGTAGAACTCGCGGCGGAGCGCGGGGTCGAGGCCGCTGGTCGGCTCGTCGAGGATCAGCACGCGCGGGTCGCCGAGCAGCGCCTGCGCGAGCCCGAGCCGCTGGCGCATTCCCTTGGAATAGGTGCCGACGGCCCGCCCGGCGGCGTCGCCGAGGCCGACGGCGGCGAGGGCGCGGTCGAGGCCGTCGCGGGGCACGCCCTTCAGCCGGGCATAGAAGGCGAGCGTCTCGCGGCCGGTGAGCGCGAGGTGGAAGGAGACGCTCTCCGGCAGGTAGCCGACGGCGGCCCGCAGGCCCGGGTCGCCGGCCGGATCGCCGCCGAGCAGGCGGACGGTGCCGGCGGTCGGGCGGGCGAGGCCGAGCATCGTCTTGATCTGCGTCGTCTTGCCGGCGCCGTTGTGCCCGACCAGCGCCACCACCTCGCCGGCGCGAAGCGTCAGGTCGAGGTCGCGGACGGCGACGATCGGGCCGTAGCGTTTCGTCACGCCCCGGAGAGCGACGGTCTCGGTCATGGCGCGACCTCCGGCGGGGCCATCAGCGGCGCGCTGTCGACGACGCCGCCGGGCAGGGTGGCGGGGAAGCGGGACTGGGCCCAGCGGATCACCTGCACGGCGGGGCTCGTCACGAGGAGCCGGGCCTGAGGCGCGGTCCACATCACCCGGTCGATGATGTCGTTCGGGCGATAGGCGGCATCGCCGATGCCGTCGCCATCGAGGTCGAAGGCCGGATTGTCGGACCAGTAGTTGCCGCGGCCGTCCTTGGACCAGTCGAGGGTGCGGGTGCCGACATACTTCACCTGCGTGCGGTTGCCGACGAAGGCGTTGCCGGAAAAGGCGTTGCCCTCGGCGCCGGCGGTGAAGTGGATGCCGATCTCGCAGCCCTCGAAGCGGTTGCCGGTGATGGTGTTGCGGTTGGCGTTGTAGAGGAACAGACACTTCTCCGGGCCGATGCGGTCGCCGCCCGTGTCCGCCGCATCGCCGGCCGGGGCCATGTCGTCGGCGCCCGTCTCGCCGGTGAACCAGCGCGCGGCCGGCAGCACGCGGCCGGTGACGCGGTTGCCTGTGACCTCGGCGTGGTTCGCGGCGTTGAGCAGCAGGCCGTGATCGCGGTCGCCGTCGGAGACGTTGCCGGCGATCTTCAGGCGGTCGGAGAACATGATGGCGAAGCCGACGGTGTTGTCGACCGACGTATTGTCCTCGATGACGCTGTCGTTGGTATACATGTAGTGGATGGCGAAGCGGGTCTTCTCCATCCGGTTGCCACGGAAGACGTCCTTCTTCGAAGCGTTGGAGAAGATGCCGTCGCGGCCCAGCGTGATCGTGTTGCCCTCGACCAGCGCGCCGGGGGCGTTCCAGACCGAGATGCCGTTGCCGGCCTCGGACTGGCGCCCCGTCCGGCCGGTGATGGCGTTGCCGCGCACGGTCGCGTCGGGAGCGCCCTGGATGCGGATGCCGTGCAGGTTGCCGACGAGGACGTTGTCCTCGACGACCGCGCCCTTCGCCCCCTTCAGCAGATTGACGCCGGCGTCCATCGCGGTGCGGTCGGAGCCCGAGCCGCGGATGGCGAGATCGCGGACGGTGACGCCCGGGGCGGTGACGGTGACGACGCTGCCTTCGCCGCCCCCGTCGAGGACGGCGCCGGGCTCGCCGCGGAGCGTGAGCGCGCGGTCGAGGGTGACACGGCCGGCATGGGGGCCGGCCGCGAGGATCAGCTCGTCCCCCGGCGCCGCCGCCGCCACCGCGAGGCCGAGGTCGTCGCCGGGCGCGAGCGTGCGCGTCGCGGCGAGACCGAGGCCGGGCAGGAGCAGGGCGGCGAGGAGGACGGCGCGGGTCATGCGCTGGCGGGCTCCACCAGCATCCGGCCCTTCATCTCCATGTGCATGGCATGGCAGAACCAGGAGCAGTAGTACCAGTAGACCCCGGGCTTGTCGGCCTTGAAGGTCACCGAGGCGGTCGCCTGCGGGGCGACCTCCATGTTGACGCCATAGTTGATGATCGCGAAGCCGTGGGTCAGGTCCTCGACCTCGTCGATGTTGGTGACGACCACCGTCACCTCGTCGCCCTGCTTGACCGTGAAGCTGTCGAGGCTGAAGGCCGGCGCCGAGGAGGTCATGTAGACCCGCACCTTGTCGCCGTCGCGGATCACGTCGCCGGCCGTCATCGGGTCGATGCCGTCGGCCTCGGCCATCTTCACCGTCTCGGCGAAGAACGGGTCGGCACGGTCCCAGATCGAGATCGGGTTGATCTTGGAGGCGTGGACGATCGTCGCGTCATGCGGCTCGGCGAAGGTCGGGTTGTCGTGGACGAGCTTCATCTCGTCGCCCGAGATGTCGATGAGCTGGTCGCACTCGGGCTTGAGCGGCCCGACGTTCAGGAAGCGGTCCTTCGAGAACTTATTGAGCGAGATGAGCCACTTGCCGTCGGCTTCCTTGGTCTGGCCCATCGAGGAGTGGTTGTGGCCCGGCTGGTACTGGACGTCGAGCTTCTGGACGATCGGGTCCACCTTCTCGCCGGCGAAGGCGCGCTTGGCGGCGTTGATGTTCCACTTGCAGACTTGGCTGTCGAGGAACAGCGTCGTGTAGGCGTTGCCCCGGCCGTCGAAGGCGGTGTGCAGCGGCCCGAGGCCGAGCTCCGGCTCGGCGACGACGACGTCGCGCGGCTGGATCTTGTCGTCGAAGAGGTCGTCGAACTTGCGCACGTCGAAGACGGTGACGGTGGGCGAGAGTTTGCCGTTCACCATGACGTGGATGCCGTCGGGCGCGGTGTTGATGCCGTGCGGGCCGTTCGCCACCGGGACGTAGCGGGTGTAGGGCGAGCCATGGCGGCCGTCGAGCACGGGGACGCCGTTGCGGATCTCGGCCTTGCCCGCCTTCACCGCCTCCTCGATGCGGGCGATGTTGAAGATGACCGCCCAGTCCTCGTCCGCCGACATCATGTCGGCGAGCACGACCCCGCCCTCGGAGTTGTAGCAGGTCGAGAAGGCGTACTTGCCCTGGTAGTCGGCATCGGTGTTGTCGAGGTTGCCGTCGACCTGGATCTGCCAGGCGACCTCCATGGTGTCGCCGTCGATCGCCGAGAAGATCGCGAAATACTGCTTCGGATCGTCGAGGATCTTGCCGTCGTTCGGCTGCGGCACGCCGTCCTCGCCGTTGGCGAAGACATAGCCGGTCCGCGGGAACTTCTGCACGCGGAGGCCGTGGATCGCCTGGGCGTTCGGCACCTCGATGATCTTGTCGCAGCGCATGACGTCGAGGCGCACGCGGCAGACGCGGGTGTTCGCCTTGTCGTTGGCGAAGAGGTAGCGGCCGTCATAGGTGCCGTCGGTCTGCGACGGGTGCGGGTGGTGAAGGTCGCCGTTCTGGTAGGTGCCGCCACGGGTGGCGAGGAAGTCGCGGGTGACGGGCAGCAGCCCCTCGGTCAGGACCCGGCGGCTTTCGTTGGTCAGGCCCCAGCCGGTCGCGCTCTCGCGGTTGAAGACCGGGATGCGCATCAGCTCGCGCATCGACGGCAGGCCGTGGATGCGGATCTCGCCGGAATGGCCGCCGGAGGTGAAGACGTAGTATTCGTCGAGCTCGCCGGGGCCGACCTCGATCGACTGGTTCCCCGTCGCGGCGCGGGCAGGGGTGCCGACGAGGCTGCCGAGCCCGAGGCCACCGATGGCGGGCGCCGCAGCGGCGACGGCCGAGGTGCCGAGCATCTGGCGGCGGTTGAGTTTCAGGCTGTCGTCGTTCGACATCGGGGTCGCTCCTTTCACTTGTGGGCGTGGGCGGGTTTCGGGCGGGGACCGGCGGGGATGGTCAGGCCCGGGCCGGTCGAGGCGGCGATCTTGTCGCGACGCGCCTTGACCACCATCATGTGCGGGCACCGGCTCTCGCTGTGGTAGAGTTCCTGGCAGTGCATGCAGTAGATGCACTCGTTGACGTTGATCTGGCCCTCGGGGTGGATCGCCTGCACCGGGCACTCGTTGGCGCAGCGGTGGCAGGGCGAGCCGCATTCGGGCCACCGTTTCAGCCACTCGAACATGCGGAGCCGGCCGGGGATCGCCAGCGCCGCGCCGAGCGGGCAGACGTAGCGGCAGAAGAACCGCTCGATGAAGAGCCCGGGCAGGAGCCAGAGCAGGGCGATGCCGACGAACATCAGCTCGCGGTCGAACTTGAGGATGATCGCGGTCTTGAACGGCTCGACCTCGGCCAGCTTCTCGGCGGAGGCGAGCGAGTAAAGCGACAGCCCGAAGAGGCCGAGGAAGATCATGTACTTGATCGGCCACAGCCGTTCGTGCAACGCCCACGGCACCTGGACCTGCGGGATGCGCAGCTTCTTCGCCGCGAGGCTCGCGAACTCCTGCAACGCCCCGAACGGGCACAGCCAGCCGCAGAAGGGCCCGCGTCCCCAGAAGAGGAGGCCCGCGGCGACGGCGGCCCAGAGGATGAAGACGAGCGGCGCGGCGAGGAAATACTCCCACGAGAACCCGGTGATCAGCGCGTTGAAGAAGGTGAAGACGTTGACGACCGAGAGTTGCGTGTTGGCGTACCAGCCGAGCCAGACGAGCGTGAAGGCGAGATAGGCGTACCGCACCCCCTTCAGCAGCACCGGCCGGCGGGCGAGGGTGTTCTGGAAGAAGAAGATCCCGGTCAGGACGAGGAGCGCGGTGACGGCGACGGCGATCCGGGTGCGGTTCATCTCCCAGATCGAGACCCAGAGCGGCGGCCCCTGGTCCTCGTCGGCGGCGATGGGCGCGGGCGCGGGTGCCGGCGCGGCGACCGGCGGCGGCGGGGCGGGCAGGAGATAGCCCTCGGGCAGGGTGTAGCCGAGGTCGAAGGGGATCGTCGCCTTGTCGTGGCTGTCGGTGGCGCGCTGGACGACGAGCTGCAGGTCGAAGGGCGCGGTCGGGTCGAAGACGAAGTCTTCCGGCACGACGAAGAGCGCGACCTCCTTCAGGTGCGGCGCGCCCGCGGCGGCGATGCCGTTCAGCCGGGTGTGGTTGCGGTCGCGGAAGCGGGTGCCCTGGCCGTCCTGGATCAGCTCGATGCGGTCGAAGATGCCGCCGCGGACATAGGCCGAGCCCTTGAAGGAATAGGCGCCGTCCCCGGCGACGACGAGCGCCGCCTGGCCGGGCTTCAGCTTCTGAGCGAGCCGGTCGTAGGCGGCGTCGCCGAGCAGGCTGCGGCCGATCGAGGGCACCGAGACCGGCGCGACGTAGAGCTCGATGAAACGGTCGTCGGGATTGTCGGATTCGGGGTTGCCGGCGGCGGCTGGCTGGCCGGCGTCCGCGAAGGCCTTCGACACCTCGCCGACGGTGAGTTGCAGGCTTCGCACCGAGCCGTCGCCGAGGAGGCTCGCCCAGTCGCGGACGTCGGTCTTTCCCGGGTCGATCGCCCGCTTCGCCGCGACCGGGGCGGCGCCCGCGGCGACGCCCGTCAGGCGGCCGCTTCGGATGAGCTTCACCGCCGAACGCACGACGCTGTCGCCCATGACCAGCACGGTCACGGTAGCGCCCGAGACGATGTCGACCTGCGGCGCCTTGGCGGTCCCGGCGGCGACCGCGCTGAGGTCGGCGCCGATCAGGCCGTTGAGCGCGGCCATGATCTTGTCCGCGGGGATGCCGATGAGGACGATCGGCTCGTGATGCTCGACGAGCCTCAGCCCCTGCACCCGGCCGTCGGGCGCGATGCCGATGACGATGCGGATCGGCTTGCCGGAATAGCCGACCGAGGTGGTGAAATCGGTGTTGAGATAGGCGAAGCCGACCTTCGCGCCACCAGCGTCGAGCACGGGCACGAGCGGCGGATCGCCCTCGGCCGCGCCGAAGCTCGCCCCGCCCGGGACGAGGTCGGCCGGCGCGATGCCGGTGAGGAAGTCCTGCAGCGTCTTCGCCCCCGCCGGCAGCGCCAGAAGCAGCGCGACGGCGAGCGTGACTGCCGCCCAGACTGCGTGTCTTCCTGCCCTGCCCACCGACGCTCTCCGATTTCGCTCGTTCCGCCCTCTCTGGACCACCGGCGGACTCCGTTCTTTGCTGAATCGCAATGAGGCGCGCGACCGCCCGCAAACCCGGGCCGAGTTTGCGCCCGCGCAACGTCCGGCGCCGGGCGCGGACGTATATCCCCCGCCATGGCGCCGGGACCGGAGCGCAGACGCGCGGCCGCCCGGACGGCCGGGACATCGAGGGAGAGAACATGAAACTGATCGGAACCGGCCTCGCGGCCGTGGCGCTCCTCGCCGGGGCGGGGCTCGCCTCGGCGGCGGACATCGAGGTCAAGATGCTCAACAAGGGCGCCGACGGCGCGATGGTCTTCGAGCCGTCGTTCGTGCAGGCGCAGCCCGGCGACACGGTCCACTTCGTCGCCGTCGACAAGGGCCACGATGTCGAGAACGTGAAGGGGATGCTTCCCGACGGGGTCGAGCCCTTCAAGGGCAAGATCAACGAGAATTTCGACCTGCCGGTGACGGTCGAGGGCGTCTACGGCATCAAGTGCACGCCGCACTATCCGATGGGCATGGTCGCGCTCGTCGTCGTCGGGAACCCGGCGTCGAACCTCGACGCGGCGAAGGCGGTGAAGAATCCGAAGAAGGCCCAGGATCGCTTCGACGCAGCTTTCGCCCAGATAAAGTAGCGCGAGAGAGAGGCGCCCCCCCATGTCCGCAGCCTTGCCCGACGCGCGGCGGCACGGCATCCCGCGCGGCCTGCGCCGCGACGGGCCGGTGCTGCTCTCCTACGGCTTCCGCCCGTTCTTCCTCGGCGCCGCGGCCTTCGCGGTCGTCGCGATGGGGCTGTGGATCGCCGCGCTGACCACGGGCCTCGCGGTCGGCGGCGACTACGGCGCCCCGGCCTGGCACGGGCATGAGATGCTCTTCGGCTTCGCGGCCGCGGTGCTCGCCGGCTTCCTGATGACGGCGATCCCGAACTGGACCGGGCAGATGCCCCTCTCCGGCCTGCCGCTCGCCGCGCTGGCGGGCCTCTGGCTCGCCGGGCGCGTTGCCATGGCCTGCGCCGGCTGGCTCGGCGTGCCGCTGGCCGCGACGGTCGACGCGCTGTTCCTGCCGGCGCTCGCCGCGGTCTGCGCCCGCGAACTGATCGCCGGGAAGAAGTGGGCGGACATGAAGGTGCTCGGCGGCGTCGTCCTGATCGCGCTCGCCAACGTCTGCTACCACGCCGAGGTGGCGCTGACCGGGGCACCCGGCGCGGCGTCGCGGGCAGGCGTCGCGGGCTATGTCCTCCTCGTCACCATCATCGGCGGCCGGATCATCCCGAGCTTCACCCGCAACTGGCTGGCGATGCAGCGCGCGACGCGCCTGCCGGTGCCCTTCGGCCGCGCCGACGGCGCGGCGATCCTCGTCGGCCTCGCGGCGCTTCTCCTCTGGGTCGCGATGCCGGACGGCCTGCCTGCGACCATCGCCGGCGTCGTCGGCGCTGCGGCCGTCTTCTGGCGGCTGTCGCGGTGGCGGGGTCTCGCGACCCGGCGCGAGCCGCTGCTCCTCGTCCTCCACGTCGCCTTCGGCTTCCTCGGCCTCGGCTTTCTCGCCATCGCCGCGGCGGCGGCCGGCCTGATGGCGGCGGCGGCGGCGATGCACGTGATGCTCGTCGGCGGGGTCGCGGGCATGATGCTCGCGGTGATGACCCGGGCGACGCGGGGCCACACCGGCCGCCCGCTCGCCGCCTCGCGCGTGACGGTCGCGTCCTACCTCTGCCTGTTCGGGGCGGCGCTCGCCCGGCCCGCGGCCGACATCCTCGCGGCACCGGTGCTCCTCGACATCGCCGGCACGCTCTGGATCGCCGCCTTCGGCCTCTTCCTCGCCGAGTACGGTCCGATGCTGCTCCGGGACCGCAAGCCGCGCGCCGGCTGATCCCGCGGCGGCGAGCGGGCTGGCCCCGCCGTCGCCGTCCCGCTACAAGCGGCCGTTCGCGAAGGCGCAGCCGGGAACGGGCGCGGCGGGCGGGGGAGGGGACGTCTGACACGGCAGGGACCTGTACGGCGCGGCTTGCGTCACGCGGCACCGGCGATGCCCTTCGCCGGGTGGCGGGAAGTCGTGCGCTCCGGGGCCGGGCTGGCGTTCGGCGTCGCCGTCGCGGCGATGCTGATGCCGCCGGCGCGGGCGGGCGGCGTCGCGCCCCTGATGCTGATCGCGCCGTTCGGCGCGTCCGGCGTCCTGCTCTTCGGCGTCCCGAACAGTCCGCTGGCGCAGCCGTGGTCCGCGATCGTCGGCAATACGGTCTCGGCCCTCGTCGCCGTCGCCGTGGTGGCGCTGGTGCCCGAGCCGGCGGCGCTGCGCGTGGTGCTCGCCACGGGCCTCGCCATCGTCGCCATGCACCTCGTCCGCGCGCTCCATCCGCCCGGCGGAGCGGTCGCGCTGACGGCCGCGCTGAACCCGGACCTCGTGCGCGAGCTCGGGCCCCTCTTCGCGCTCGCGCCCGTCGGGCTCGGGACCGCGTGCATGGTCGTCATGGCCTGCGTCTTCGCCCCGCTGACCGGCCGGCGCTACCCGTTCCGCATCGAGGCGGACGTCAACGTCCACGGCACCACCGATCCCCAGCCGCCGGACCGGTTGCCGATCACGCGGGCGGAGCTCGGCGACATCCTCCGCGAGTTCCGCCTGAGCCCGAACATCGGCGTCGAGGACCTCGCCCGGCTGGTCGCCGCCGCCGAGCGGCGGGTGGCGCTGCACGACGTCGAGGGCGTGACCGCCGCCGACATCATGTCGCGCGACCTCGTGACGGTCGGGCCCGAGGCGTCCCTCGTCGAGGTGGCCGACCTCTTCCGCCGCCACGCCTTCACCTCGATCCCGGTGGTCGCGGGCGACGCGCATTTCCTCGGGGTCATCTTCCAGATTCACCTGATCCGCCACGGCCGCGAGGAGATGCTGCGCCTGCGCCGCCGCTCCCTCGGCGCGCGGCGCGACGCGGTCGATGCCGAGACGCCGGTCGTCGCGCGCGACCTGATGAGCGTCGGCGGCCCGACGGCGGCCGCGAACGCGCCGGTCCCCGCCCTCATTCCCCTTCTCGCGGAAGGCGACTGCGACGCGGTCCCCATCCTCGCGGGCGACCGGATCGAAGGCATCGTCACCCGGACCGATCTCCTCGCGGCCCTCGCCCGACGCCAGGCCAGCTCCGTCCCCGCCTGACCCGACCCGGGCACGACGATGCGGCCCGCGACGTTCCGCTTCATCTTTGCGTTTTCGCAACGTTCTGATCGGGCCGCGACGGTACCTCCCGACACGTCAATGTCCGACTCCGCGACTGGCGAACCCGGATGGCCGGGCGCCTCGCCGACGGATGGCGCGGCGTGGCCGCCCTGCGGCCGCGCGACCACCCCGCCGGCGCTCCGAGGCACGCCGTCCCGTCGAGGCCGCCAGGCGTGGAGCGACACCAGCGAGGGGAACCATGTCCACGACCCAGCCCGTCAGCCAGGGCGATCGCCAGCGGGCGCTTTGGCTGAGCACCGTCGCCTTTACCGCCTGCTTCGCGGTCTGGATGATCTTCTCGATCATCGGCCTGTCGATCCGCCAGCAGTTCGGCCTCAGCCAGTCGGAATTCGGCCTGCTCGTCGCCATGCCGGTGCTGTCGGGCTCGCTCACCCGGCTCATCCTCGGGATCTGGACCGAGCAATATGGCGGGCGGCTGGTCTTCACGCTGCAGATGCTGCTGACGGCGGGCGCGGTGTGGCTGCTCACCTACGCCCACACCTATCCGATGTTCCTGCTCGCCGCGCTCGGCGTCGGGCTCGCCGGCGGGTCGTTCGCCATCGGCGTCGCCTACGTCTCGCGCTGGTTCCCGAAGGAGAACCAGGGCACGGCGCTCGGCATCTTCGGGATGGGCAACGTCGGCGCGGCGGTGACGAAGTTCCTCGCGCCCTTCGTCATGGTCGCCTGGGGCTGGCAGGCGGTGGCGCACATCTGGGCCGCGGCGCTCGTCGTCATGGCGGTCGTCTTCTTCGTCTTCTCCAAGGACGACCCGACCTTCGCCCGCCGCAAGGCGGAGGGCGTACGCCCGCCGTCGATCCGCGACCAGCTCGAGCCGCTCCGCAACCTCCAGGTCTGGCGCTTCTCGCTCTACTACTTCTTCGTCTTCGGCGGCTTCGTCGCGCTGGCGCTGTGGCTGCCGAACTACCTCGTCAACGTCTATGGCGCCCCGATCGAGTTCGCCGGCGCCGCGGCCGCGACCTTCAGCCTCTCGGCGTCGCTGTTCCGGGCCTATGGCGGCACCCTCTCCGACCGCTTCGGCGCGCGGACGGTGATGTACTGGGCCTTCGGCTTCGCGATCCTGCTCCTGTTCATGCTGTCCTATCCGCCGACGGACTACGTCATCCACGGCCGCGACGGCGACATCGCCTTCTCGACGCAGATGGACCTCTGGCCGTTCATCGCCACGATCTTCGGCCTCGGCTTCTTCATGAGCCTCGGCAAGGCGGCGGTGTTCAAGCACATCCCCGTCTACTATCCCGACAATGTCGGCGCGGTCGGCGGGCTCGTCGGCCTCGTCGGGGGCCTCGGCGGCTTCGTGCTGCCGATCACCTTCGGCGCGCTCCTCGACCTCACCGGGGTCTGGACCAGCTGCTTCGCCTTCCTCCTCCTCATCGTCGCCATCGCGCTCGCCTGGATGCATGTCTCGATCCGGCGGATGGAGCGGGCGGCCCGCGGCACGGCGCTCGACGAGCTGCCCGACCTGCCGGAGTTCCAGGGCATGCACGTGCCCGGCGAGCACCGGCTGGCGCGCGTCATCGACGACTGGCGGCCCGAAGATCCGACGTTCTGGGCCGAGAAGGGCCGCAAGGTCGCCCGCCGCAACCTCTGGCTGTCGATCCCGGCTCTGCTCCTCGCCTTCGCGGTGTGGATGGTCTGGTCGGTGGTGGTCGCGCGGCTGCCCGCGATCGGCTTCGCCTTCACGCCCGAGCAACTGTTCTGGCTCGCGGCCCTGCCGGCGTTGTCCGGGGCGACCTTGCGCATCTTCTACGGCTTCATGGTGCCGATCTTCGGCGGGCGGCTGTGGACGACGCTCTCGACCGCCTCGCTGCTCGTGCCCGCGCTCGGCATCGGCTACGCGGTGCAGAACCCCGCGACACCCTACCTCATCTTCCTGACGCTGGCGCTGCTCTGCGGCCTCGGCGGCGCCAACTTCGCCTCGTCGATGGCGAACATCAGCTACTTCTTCCCGAAGGCGGAGAAGGGCAACGCGCTCGCCCTCAACGCCGGCCTCGGCAACCTCGGCGTCTCGGTGATGCAGTTCCTCGTGCCGCTCGTCATCACCGCGGGCGTCTTCGGGACCGTCGGCGGTGCGCCGCAGACCCTCGCCAAGGGCGGCGAGCTCTGGATGCAGAACGCGGGCTTCGTCTGGGTGCCGTTCATCGTCGCCTCGACCCTCGCCGCCGCCCTCGGCATGAACGACATCGCCGACGCGCGGGCCTCGTTCGCCGATCAGGCGGTGATCTTCAAGCGCAAGCACAACTGGCTGATGTGCGTGCTCTACATCGGCACCTTCGGCAGCTTCATCGGCTATTCCGCGGGCTTCCCGCTCCTCGCCAAGATGGAGTTCCCGGACGTCAACTCGCTGCAGTTCGTCTTCCTCGGGCCGCTCGTCGGCGCGCTCAGCCGGGCGGGCTCGGGCTGGGTCGCCGACAAGCACGGCGGGGCGCGCGTCACCACTTGGGTGTTCCTCGGCATGATCGCGGCGACGCTCGGGGTGATCTTCTTCCTCGGGGTCAAGGACGCGCCGGGCGCCTTCTGGGGCTTCTTCGCCTGCTTCATGGCGCTGTTCTTCTTCACCGGGGTCGGCAACTCCTCCACCTTCCAGATGATCCCGGTCATCATGGGGCGCGAGGTGCCGCGGCTGATGCCCGAGTTCGGGCCGGAGGAGCGTG
Source organism: Amaricoccus sp. (assembly GCA_046348955.1). Taxonomy (GTDB): domain Bacteria; phylum Pseudomonadota; class Alphaproteobacteria; order Rhodobacterales; family Rhodobacteraceae; genus Amaricoccus. Next base: position 151,680 of record JAXMDG010000007.1, on the reverse strand, counting down.
GCCGGCAGATCGCGATGGAATCCGCCGCGATCATCGCCTTCACCTCGGCGATCGGCGCCTATGGCGGCTTCTTCATCCCCAAGGCCTACGGCTCGTCGATTTCGCTCACCGGCTCGCCCGCCGGCGCGCTCTGGCTCTTCGCGGCCTTCTACGTGGTCTGCCTCGCGATCACCTTCCTCGTCTACAGCCGCCCCGGCGGGCTGCTCCACGCCATCGAGCGGGGCCGCCGGACCGCTGCCCCCACGCCCGCGCCCGCCGAATAGGAGACCAGCCATGAGCCATCTCTTCGACCGCCTGAACTTTCTCCAGAAGAAGGCCGTGAGCACCTTTTCCGACGGGTTCGGCGAGGTGACGCAGGAAAGCCGGGCCTGGGAGGACGTGTACCGGAACCGCTGGCGGCACGACAAGATCGTGCGCTCGACCCACGGGGTGAACTGCACCGGTTCGTGCAGCTGGAAGATCTACGTCAAGTCCGGCATCGTCACCTGGGAGACGCAGCAGACCGACTATCCGCGCACCCGGCCGGATCTGCCGAACCACGAGCCCCGCGGCTGCGCCCGCGGCGCCTCCTACAGCTGGTATCTCTACAGCGCCAACCGGGTGAAGACCCCGCTGATCCGCTCGCGCCTGCTGAAGATCTGGCGCGAGAAGCGCAAGGCGCTGTCGCCGGTCGCGGCCTGGGCGGCGATCCAGGCCGACCCGGCCTTGCGCGCCGAGCATACGAAGCTGCGCGGCAAGGGCGGCTTCGTGCGCGCGAGCTGGGACGAGGCGACCGAGATCATCGCGGCGGCGAACGCCCATACCGCCAAGGTCCACGGCCCCGACCGGGTCTTCGGCTTCTCGCCGATCCCGGCGATGTCGATGATCTCCTACGCCGCCGGCTCGCGCTACCTGAGCCTGCTCGGCGGCACCTGCATGTCGTTCTACGACTGGTACTGCGACCTGCCGCCGGCCTCGCCGCAGACCTGGGGCGAGCAGACCGACGTGCCGGAGAGTGCGGACTGGTACAACGCCGGCTTCCTCATCCTCTGGGGCTCGAACGTGCCGCAGACCCGGACGCCGGACGCGCATTTCTACACCGAGGCGCGCTATCGCGGCGCCAAGTCGGCGGTGATCTGCCCCGACTATTCCGAGGCGGCCAAGTTCGGCGATATCTGGCTGAGCCCCAAGGCCGGCACCGACAGCGCGCTCGCCATGGCCATGGGCCACGTCATCCTGCGCGAGTTCCACCTCGACCGGCAGGCCCCGTACTTCGAGGACTATTGCCGCCGCTACACCGACATGCCGCTCCTCGTCCGGCTGGAGGAGCAGGGCGGCCGGCTCGTCCCCGGGCGGATGCTGCGCGCCGCGGACTTCACCGACGCGCTGGGGCAGGGCGACAATCCCGACTGGAAGACCATCGGTCTCGACGATGCGACCGGCGCGCCGGTGGTGCCGAACGGCTCCGTCGGCTTCCGCTGGGACGGGTCGCGGCGCTGGAACCTCGAGCAGAAGGCGGGCGAGGCCGAGGTCTCGCTGCGCATGAGCCTGCTGGCGGAGGATGCGCGCGACGACGTGGTCGGCGTCGACTTTCCCTATTTCGGCGGGCAGGCGAGCGAGCACTTCACCCGGTGCGAGCATCCGGGCGTGCTGACCCGCAACGTCCCCGTCCGCCGGCTGGCGCTGAAGGACGGCGACGCGCTGGTGGCAACGGTCTTCGACCTCTTCTGCGCCAACTACGGCCTCGATCGCGGGCTCGGCGGCGACTGGGTGACGGCGGACTATGACGCCGACGTCCCCTACACCCCCGCCTGGGCAGAGAAGATCACCGGCGTCGACCGCAACGCCATCGTCACCGTGGCGCGGGAGTTCGCGCTGAACGCGGAGAAGACCCGCGGCAAGTCCATGGTCATCCTCGGCGCCGGCCTGAACCACTGGTACCACATGGACATGAACTACCGCGGCATCATCAACATGCTGGTGATGTGCGGGTGCATCGGCAAGTCGGGCGGCGGCTGGTCGCACTATGTCGGGCAGGAGAAGCTGCGGCCGCAGACCGGGTGGACGGCGCTCGCCTTCGCGCTCGACTGGAACCGGCCGCCGCGGCACATGAACGCGACCTCCGCCTGGTACGCCCACACCGACCAGTGGCGCTACGAGACGCTGACGGCGCAGGAAATCCTGTCGCCGACGGCGCCGGCGGGCGATTGGGACGCGAGCCTCATCGACTTCAACATCCGCGCCGAGCGCATGGGCTGGCTGCCGTCGGCGCCACAGCTCAAGACCAATCCGCTGGAGGTCGGCCGTGCGGCCAAGGCGGCCGGGCAGGAGGCCAAGGACTACGTCGCCGCCGGCCTGAAGTCCGGCACGCTGGAGATGGCCTGCGAGGATCCGGACGCGCCGGAGAACTGGCCGCGCAACCTCTTCGTCTGGCGCTCGAACCTGCTCGGCTCCTCCGGCAAGGGGCACGAATATTTCCTCAAGCACCTGCTCGGCACCGAGCACGGCGTGCTCGGCAAGGATCTGGGCGAGGAGGGCAGGGTGCGGGCGAAGGATGCCCGCTGGCACGACGAGGCGCCGCAGGGCAAGCTCGACCTGCTCGTCACGCTCGACTTCCGCATGTCGACGACCTGCGTCTATTCCGACATCGTGCTGCCGACGGCGTCGTGGTACGAGAAGGACGACCTCAACACCTCGGACATGCACCCCTTCATCCACCCGCTGACCGCGGCGGTGGACCCGGCCTACGAGAGCCGGTCGGACTGGGAGATCTTCAAGTCGATCGCGCGGAAGTTTTCCGAGGTCGCGCCCGAGGTGCTCGGGGTCGAGACCGACGTCGTCGCCGTGCCGATCCTGCACGACACCGCCGCCGAGATCGTCCAGGGCGACGTCCGCGACTGGAAGCGCGGCGAGTGCGACCTGCTCCCCGGCAAGACCGCGCCGAACTATGTCGCGGTCGAACGCGACTACCCGAACCTCTACCGCCGCTTCACCGCGCTCGGGCCGCTGATGGAAAAGCTCGGCAATGGCGGCAAGGGCATCGGCTGGGACACCAAGGCCGAGGTCCATCATCTGCGCGACCTGAACGAGCCGGTGACGGAGCCCGGCGTCACGCAAGGCCTGGCGAAGATCGAGACGGCCATCGACGCGGCCGAGGTGATCCTGATGCTCGCCCCCGAGACCAACGGCCACGTCGCCGTCAAGGCGTGGGAAGCGTTGGGCAAGGCGACGGGGCGCGACCACACCCACCTCGCCACCGGCAAGGCGCACGAGGAGATCCGCTTCCGCGACATCGCCGCGCAGCCGCGCAAGATCATCTCCTCGCCGACCTGGTCGGGGATCGAGAGCGAGGAAGTCTGCTACAACGCCGGCTGGACCAACGTCCATGAGCTGATCCCCTGGCGCACCCTCTCGGGCCGCCAGCAGCTCTATCAGGACCACCTGTGGATGCGGGCCTTCGGCGAGGCGCTCTGCGTCTATCGCCCTCCGGTGGACCTCAAGACCATCACCGCCGAGGTCAACCGCGACGCGGCCGAAGGGGCGCCGCATGTCGTCCTGAACTTCATCACCCCGCACCAGAAATGGGGCATCCATTCGACCTATACCGACAACCTCTTGATGCTGACCCTCAACCGCGGTGGCCCGTGCATCTGGATTTCCGAGACCGACGCGAAGAAGGCCGGCATCGTCGATAACGACTGGGTCGAGCTCTACAACACCAACGGCGCGCTGACGGCGCGGGCGGTCGTCTCCCAGCGGATCAAGGAAGGCACGACCTTCATGTATCACGCCCAGGAAAAGATCGTGAACACGCCGGGGTCCGAGATGACCGGCAACCGCGGCGGCATCCACAACTCCGTCACCCGCACCGTGCTGAAGCCGACGCACATGATCGGCGGCTACGCCCAGCTTTCCTACGGCTTCAACTACTACGGGACCGTGGGCTCGAACCGCGACGAGTTCGTCATCGTCCGCAAGATGCGCAAGGTCGACTGGCTCGACCAGCCCGCGACCGCAGCCACCCCCCGCCTGGAGGCAGCCGAATGAAGATCCGCGCGCAGATCGGCAAGGTCCTGAACCTCGACAAGTGCATCGGCTGTCACACCTGCTCGGTCACCTGCAAGAACGTCTGGACCAGCCGCGAGGGCGTCGAATACGCCTGGTTCAACAACGTCGAGACCAAACCCGGCATCGGCTATCCCAAGGACTGGGAGAACCAGGACCGCTGGCAGGGTGGTTGGGAGCGGAATTCCCGCGGCCGGCTGCAGCCGAAGCAGGGGGCGAAGTGGCGTATCCTCGCCAACATCTTCGCCAATCCGGCCCTGCCGCAGATCGACGACTACTACGAGCCCTTCGACTTCGACTACGCCCATCTCCAGCAGGCGCCGGAGATGCAGCATTTCCCCACCGCCCGGCCGCGCTCGAAGATCACCGGCGAGCGGATGGAAAAGATCGAATGGGGCCCGAACTGGGAGGAAATCCTCGGCGGCGAGTTCGAGAAGCGCAAGCGGGACACCAACTTCGAAGGGGTCGAGCGCGAGATCTACGGCCAGTTCGAAAACACCTTCATGATGTACCTGCCGCGGTTGTGCGAGCACTGCCTCAACCCGGCCTGCGCCGCCTCCTGCCCTTCGGGCGCGATCTACAAGCGCGAGGAGGACGGCATCGTCCTGATCGACCAGGAGAAGTGCCGCGGCTGGCGGATGTGCGTCTCCGGCTGCCCCTACAAGAAGATCTACTACAACTGGGAGTCGGGTAAGTCCGAGAAATGCACCTTCTGCTATCCCCGGATCGAGAGCGGCCAGCCGACCGTCTGCTCGGAGACCTGCGTCGGGCGCATCCGCTATCTCGGGGTCATGCTCTATGACGCCGACGCCATCGAGGAAGCCGCGAGTGCGCCGAACGAGAAGGACCTCTACGCCGCCCAGCTGAAGATCTTCCTCGACCCGAACGATCCCGTCATCGCCGAGATGGCGCGCGCCGACGGCGTGCCCGCCGACTGGATCGAGGCGGCGAAACGCTCGCCGGTGTGGAAGATGGCGATGGAGTGGAAGGTCGCCTTCCCGCTCCATCCCGAGTACCGCACCCTGCCGATGGTCTGGTACGTCCCGCCGCTGTCGCCGATCAAGAACGCCGCCGAGGCCGGCCTGATCGGCCACGACCGCGAGATGCCGGACGTGAGGAACCTCCGCATCCCGCTCCGCTACCTCGCGAACCTCCTGACCGCCGGCGACGAGGCGCCGGTCGCCACCGGCCTCGAGCGGATGCTCGCGATGCGCGCCTACATGCGGGCGAAGACCGTGGACGGCGTCATCGACGAGGGGATCGCGGCGCGGGTCGGCCTGACCGGGCTCCAGATCGAGGAGATGTACCGCGTCATGGCGCTCGCCGACTACGAGGACCGCTTCGTCATCCCGACCGCGCACCGCGAGCTCGCCGAGGAGGACATCATGGGCCTGCGCGGCGGCTGCGGCTTCACCGACGGCAACGGCTGCTCGACCGGCATCTCGCAGGGCTCGCTCTTCAAGGGCAAGAAGCGCGGCCTCACCATCCCGGAGGCGATGAAGTCATGATCGTCACCCTCAAGGCCCTCTCGGCGCTCCTCGCCTACCCGAGCGCCGACCTGCAGGCGGCCGCGCCGGAGATCGGGCCGGCGCTGGCGCGCGAGGGGCTGCTGCCGCCCTCGGCCCGCCGGGCGCTGGAGCCGCTGCTCGCCGACCTCGCCACACGCGACCTCATCGACCTGCAGGAGCGGTTCGTCCTGCTCTTCGACCGCTCGCGCAGCCTGTCGCTCAACCTCTTCGAGCACGTCCACGGCGAGAGCCGCGAGCGCGGTCAGGCGATGGTCGACCTCCTCGAGATGTACCGCGCCGGCGGCTGCGAGCCGGTGGGGCCCGAGCTGCCCGACCATCTGCCGATCCTGCTCGAGTTCCTCAGCCTGCGCCCGCTCGCCGAGGCGCGCGAGACGCTGGCCGACGCCGGCCATGTCGTCGCCGTCCTCGCCGACCGGCTGGAGCGGCGCGGCTCGCCCTATGCCGCCGTGATGCGCGCCGTCGTCGCCCTGACCGCGACCCCCACCTCGGCCGAGCTGATCGCCGAGATGGCGGCCGCGCCCGAGGACGACCCCGAGGATCTCGCAGCCCTCGATGCGGTCTGGGAGGAGACGCAGGTCACCTTCGGCCCCGACCCGAACGCCGGATGCCCCGCAGGCCGGGACATCCTCGCCCGCATGGCGGCCCCCGCCGCCCCCGCCCGCTGACAGGAGCGCCCGCCATGAACTTCTTCCTGTTCCAGGTCTATCCCTACATCGCGCTGACCGTGCTCGCCGTCGGCTCGATCGCTCGCTACGAGCGCGACCCCTTCACCTGGAAGTCGAGTTCGAGCCAGCTCCTGCGCCGCAAGCAGCTGATCCTCGGCTCGGTGCTGTTCCACGTCGGCGTGCTCGTCATCTTCCTCGGCCACCTCGTCGGCCTGCTGACGCCGATCGCGATCTTCGACCTCCTCGGCGTCAGCCACAGCTTCAAGCAGGGCCTCGCCATCACCGCCGGCGGCATCGCCGGGATCATGGCGCTGACCGGCGGGGCGCTGCTCCTGCACCGCCGGCTGACCGACCCGCGCATCCTCGCGACCTCGAGCACCGCCGACATCGGCATCCTGTCGCTGCTCCTCGCGCAGCTCGTGCTCGGGATCCTGACGATCTTCGTCTCGCTGCACCACATGGACGGGCACGAGATGGTGCGCTTCATGACCTGGGCGCAGGGCATCTTCACCTTCCGCACCGACGCGTGGGAAGGGATGGTCGAGGCCAACCCGATCTTCAAGCTGCACATCTTCCTCGGGTTGACGATCTTCCTCCTCTTCCCCTTCACCCGGCTCGTCCACATGCTCTCGGCGCCCGTCCGCTACCTGTGGCGGCCCGGCTATCAGGTCGTGCGCACCCGCGGCCGTACCCCGGCCGCCCGGCCGCTGCCGACCCGGCCCGCGGAGTGACGCCGATGACGCCGCTCCTGCCCGAGGTCGTCGTCAACGGCGAGACCATCCCGCCCGCCGCCATCGCGGCGGAAGCGCAGATGCACCCCGCGCCCGCCGGCAAGCCCGGCCTCGCCTGGCGGGCCGCGGCGCGGGCGCTCGCCGTGCGTGCGCTGCTGCGCCAGGAGGCCGCCCGCACCGGCCTCCACCCGGACCCCCGCCCCCTCGGCGAAGGCCGGCGCGAGACCGAGGAGGAGGCGCTGATCCGCGCGCTCATCGAGGAGCGCGTCGCACCTCCGGCCCCCGACGAGGCGGTCGTCCGCGCCGCCTGGGAGCGCGACCCCGCCGCCTTCCGGGCGCCGACGCTCTACGCCGCCGCCCATATCCTGCTGCCCGCCGCTCCCGGTGACGCCGAGGCGCGCGCCGCGGCCGAGGCGACCGCCCGCGCGCTCCTCGACGAGCTCGCCGCCGATCCCGGCGCCTTCGACCGGCTCGCCCGCAGCCATTCGGCCTGTTCCTCGCGCGAGGCGGGCGGCCGGCTCGGTCAGGTCGCCACGGGCGACACCGTCCCCGAGTTCGAGGCCGCCCTCGACCGCCTCGCCCCGGGCGAGATCGCGCCCGAACCCGTCGCCACGCGCTACGGCCTGCACGTCCTTCGCCTCGATGCCCGCGCCGAAGGCGCGGTCCTGCCCTTCGCGCAGGCCGCGCCCCGCATCCGCGCCGCGCTGGAACGCGCCGGCTGGGCGCGGGCGGCGCGTGATCTCGTGGCCGAGCTGGCGGCGGCCGCCGCCATCCGCGGCATCGACCTGCAAGCGGCGTAAGGAGACCCCGCCCATGCCCCCGACCCTCGCCGAGCTCGACGCCTGCGACGGCGCGGGCGGCCTCGTCAGCCTCGAGGACGCGGTCGCCCGCGCCGTCGGGCTCGCCGCGCCGGTGGCCGAGGTCGAGACGCTGCCGCTCGCCGCCGCCATCGGCCGGGTGCTCGCGACCGAGGTGACGAGCCCGCTGCCGCTGCCGCCGTTCGACAATGCGGCGATGGACGGCTACGCCCTCGCCACCGCCGATCTCGCGGGCGAGGGGCCGTGGCTCCTTCCCGTCGCCGGCCGCGTCCCGGCCGGGGCCGCAACCGCACCCGCCCGGCCCCGTGGCGCCGCGCTCCGCATCCTGACCGGGGCGCCGGTGCCGCCCGACTGCGACGCGGTGGTGATGCAGGAGCACGTCACCCGCCGCGGCGACGCCATCCTCCTCGAGGCCCGTCCGCGCCCGGGCCAGAACATCCGACGCCGGGGCGAGGATCTCGCCGAAGGCGCGGCGATCCTTCCCGCCGGCCGCACCGTCGGCCCGCGCGAGGCCGCGGCGATCGCCGCCGTCGGCGCGGCCAGCGTCGCCGTGCGCCGTCGCATCCGCGTCGCCTTCTTCTGCTCCGGGGACGAGCTCGTGGCGCCCGGTGCGCCACTCGCCCCGGGGCAGATCTACAACTCGAACCGCTACGCGCTCCTCGCGGCGCTGGCGCAGCCATGGATCGAGACGATCGACCTCGGCGCCGTCGGCGACGATCCCGACGCCCTCGGCGCCGCGCTCGGCGTCGCCGCGGGCTGGGCCGACCTCGTCGTGACGACGGGTGGCGTCTCGGTCGGCGAGGAGGATCACATGCCCCGCGTCGTCGCCGCGGCGGGCGGGACGCTCGCGGTCGTCAAGGTGGCGATCAAGCCCGGCAAGCCCCTGACCCTCGGCCGCGTCGGCGGCGCGATCTATCTCGGACTGCCCGGCAACCCCGTCGCCGCGCATGTCGGCTGGTCGCTGATCGGCGCCCGCATCGCCGACCGCCTCGCCGGCCTCGTGCGCCCCGACGCGGTCGAGACGTGGGTCGCGGCCGGCTTCGAGCTCCGCCGCCGCCCCGGCCGCGCCGAGCTGCGTCCGGCCCGGATCGTCGGCATGGATGCCACCGGACGCGCCATCGTGACCGTCCTGCCCGGCGCCTTCTCCGCCCGCATCGCCGAGCTCGCCGCCGCCGACGGGCTGGTGGTCGTCCCCGCCGACACCGCCGAGGTCAGGACCGGCACGGCGCTCCGCTTCCTGCCCTGCTGAGCGCGTCGGAGAAGCGATGGCAGACGGACATATGCATCCTGTCGAGCCGGCGCGGAGCGTAGTCTCTTGGAACGCGATTTTCGGCACGCCGCGAACGCCGAAGTCATGGATTCGCGAAGAAGAGGCCGCGTCCCGACCTGGCTTTGCCGCCCTGGGATGACCCGGCTCGTCGGTCGCAGTGGCTGAAACAATCGCTCCGTCCGTGATAGAATGCTTCCCGGGTGAGGAAGGGGAGCTCAAATGGCCCAATATACCGGAGACGATACCGCCAACGACTATGACGGGCTTCTGAACGAGAGCAACGATATCGCAGCCCTGGGCGGGAATGACACCATCAGTGGCGGCTACCTTCACGATTACATCGATCTCGGCGAGGGCGACGATTTCGCCTTTGGCGACGACGGCTCGGATTCGATCCATTGCGGCAGCGGCAACGACAGCGTGTATGGCGCGGACGGGGATGACAGCATCTATTCCTATACCGGCCTGGCCGGCGACGTGAAGGAGCTCGATGGCGGCTCGGGTGACGACTATTTCCTGGTTGGTTACGGCAAGGAACAGATCAGCGGCGATTTGGGCGAGGATGAAGTTGAGTATTACTACTCCAAGGAAGGGGTTGTCGTCGATCTGCTGGCGGGCAAGGGCTCGGGCGGCGCGGCGGAGGGCGACAGCTATTTCCGGATCGAGGATGTCATCGGCAGCCTCCATGCTGACCGCCTGATCGGCAACGGGGCGTTCAACTTTCTCAACGGCGATGGCGGCAACGACACGATCCGGGGCGGTGCCGGCGGCGACAGGCTGCTTGGCGGGGGCGGTTCCGACACGCTCGACTACCGCAGCTCCGATGCCGGGGTGCGCATCGACCTTGCCGGGCGGACGGCGTATGGCGGCGACGCGCAAGGCGACAGCTTCGTCGGCTTCGAGAATGTCGACGGTACCGATTTCGGCGACCGGCTCACCGGTGACAGCCGGGCAAACCGGCTGCGCGGCTTCGACGGCGGGGATCGGCTGGCGGGCGGGGACGGGGCGGATATCCTGTCGGGCGGCGGCGGCGCCGACCAGCTGACCGGGGGGAAGGGTGGGGACGCGCTTCGCGGGGGCGCCGGCAGCGACAGATTCGTGTTCCGCTCGACCAATGAGTCCGGCATCGCCGCGGCGGCCCGCGACGAGATCCTCGATTTCCGTCATGGCCAGCACGACCGGATCGACCTCGCCGCGATCGACGCCAACAGCGACGCCGCGGGCAACCAGCGGTTCGACTTCATCGGCACCGCGCGCTTCCATGGCGCCAGCGGCGAGCTGCGCGTTTCCGACAAGGGGGCGGATCTGCTGGTCTCCGGGGATATCAACGGCGACAAGCATGCCGATTTCACGATCCTGCTCGCCGGCATCGACGGCTTGCAGGCGAGCGATTTCCTCCTCTAGATCGGGGGGCATGCCCGCGCTCGATCTCCTGACCGCCAACGACCAGCCCGGCGCCTATCCGGCGAGCTGGTATGCCGCGACCGCCACGCCCCTGCCGCCGCTTCCGCCCCTCACGGGCACGGCGACGGCCGATATCTGCGTCGTCGGCGGCGGCTATACCGGCCTCTCCGCCGCGCTGCACCTGGCCGAAGCAGGGTTCTCCGTGATCCTGCTCGAGGCGAACCGCATCGGCTGGGGCGCCTCGGGCCGCAATGGCGGGCAGGTCGGCTCGGGCCAGCGCCGCGACCAGGACTGGCTCGAGCGCGCGCTCGGCCGCACCCGGGCCCGCGCGCTCTGGGACCTGGCGGAGGAAGCCAAGGCGCTGGTCAAGGGCCTGGTCGCACGCCACGCCATCGCCTGCGACCTGACGCCGGGCGTGCTCCATGCCGACCACAAGCCGGGCTTCGTCGCCGAGAGCCACGCCTATGCCGAGAAGCTCGCCCGCGACTACGACTATCGGTCACTCACGCCGCTCGACCGCGCCGGGATCGCGGCGGCGATCGGCTCGGACGCCTATCACGGCGGCACGCTCGATCTCGGCGCGGCGCATCTGCACCCGCTCAACTACGCGCTGGGGCTCGCCCGCGCCGCCGTCGCGGCGGGGGCACGGATGCACGAACGAAGCCGGGCGCTTCGGATCGACGGCACGCGCGTGGTGACCGACCGAGGCGCGGTGCAGGCCGGGTTCGTGCTGGTCGCCTGCAACGGCTATCTCGGGGGGCTGGTGCCGGAGGTGGCCGCGCGGGTCATGCCGATCAACAACTTCATCGTGGCGACCGCGCCGCTGGCCGAACCGCCGATCCCGGGTCGGGTCGCGGTGGCGGATTCGCGCTTCGTGGTGAACTACTGGCGGCTGACCCCGGACAATCGCCTGCTCTTCGGTGGGGGCGAGAGCTACGGCTACCGCTTCCCGGCCGACATTGCCGCGCTGGTCCGGCCGCGCATGCTCGCGGTCTATCCCGGCCTGGCGGACGTCGCGCTCACCCATGCCTGGGGCGGGACGCTCGCGATCACCGTGAACCGGATGCCCGCCTTTCAGCGGCTGGGACCCTCGGTCCTGTCCGCCTCCGGCTATTCCGGCCATGGCGTGGCGATGGCGACGCTGGCCGGCAAGCTGATGGCCGAGGCGGTGCGGGGTACCGCCGAGCGCTTCGACCTGCTGGCCGATCTCACCCCGCCCCGCTTCCCCGGCGGGGCGGTGCTGCGCGCCCCGCTCCTCGCGCTCGCCATGAGCTGGTACGCGCTGCGCGACCGGCTCTGACGTCGCCCCCCCCGCCCGTCGATCGCTGCGCCCCCCGGATCACCCCCGCCAGCGCAGCGCCTCGACGAGCAGCGCGAAGGCGCGGGAGGCCTGGCGCCGGCTCGGATAGTAGAGGTGATAGCCGGGAAAAGGCGGACACCAATCGCCCAGCACCGTCTCCAGCCGGCCGGCGGCGACCAGGGCCGCGACATGGTCCTCGGGCAGACAGCAGAGCCCCAGCCCGTCGGCCGCCGCCGCGGCGATCATCTCGGGATCGCTGCTGGTGAAGCGCCCCTCCACCCGCACGTTGAGCGGCCGCCCCTCCGCCTCGAACTCCCACGGATAGAGCCCGCCCAGCGTCGGCAGGCGCAGGTTGATGCAATCGTGCGCCGTCAGGTCGTGCGGCGTCGCGGGCCGGCCGGCGCGGGCGAAATAGCCCGGCGCGCCAGCGACGCACATCCGCGCGTCCGGGCCGATGCGCACCGCGATCATGTCGCGCGCCACGCTCTCACCGAGCCGGATCCCGGCATCGAACCGCTGCTCGACGATGTCGACGAAGGCCTGATCGACCGAGATCTCGACCTCGATCTCGGGATAGGCGGCCATCAGCCGCGCGACCTTCGGATAGAGGATCGCCTGCGCCGCCCGCCGGTTCGCGGTGATGCGGATGCGACCCGCGCAGCGCGGTGAGGCCCGCGAGCCGCGCCTCGATCTCGTCGAGCGCGGGCCGGAGCGTGGCGGCAAGCTGCTCGCCCGCCTCGGTCGGCGCGACCGTCCGCGTCGTCCGGGTCAGCAGCCGCAGATCGAGCCGCTCCTCCAGCCGCTTGACCGTGTGGCTCAGCGCCGACTGCGAGGTGTTGAGCCGGGCGGCGGCGCGGGTGAAGCTGCGCTCCTCGCAGACCGCGAGAAAGGCCACGAGATCGGCGAGCTCGTCGCGCTGCATTGATGAATCCCCGATATGAAGCCTAGCCGGATATTCGGTCTAATCCGAAGGATCGCGCCGCGCTATCTCCCGCTGCATCGGCAGCATCAAGGGGAGGCGAACATGCGGATCACCAGGGCGGGCAGCGTGGCCTCGGCGGCGGGACCCGCCGACTGGTTCACTGGACGGGTGCGGATCGACGCCCCCTTCAAGGCGGACTCCCCGGCTCGGGTGAGCGGCGCGACCGTGACCTTCGAGCCGGGCGCCCGCACCAACTGGCACACCCACCCCCTCGGCCAGACGCTGTTCGTGCTCGCCGGCCTCGGCCGCTGCCAGCGCGAGGGCGGCCCGGTCGAGGACATCCGCCCCGGCGACATCGTCTGGTTCGCTCCGGGCGAAAAGCACTGGCACGGCGCCGGCACCGAGACGGCGATGAGCCATCTCGCCATCGCCGAGGCGCTCGACGGCGTAGCGGTCACCTGGCTCGAGCCCGTGGCGGATTGAAGGACACAGGCATCATGAAAACCCGTCATCTCGGCCCCCTCGCCGTCTCGGAAATCGGCTTCGGCACGATGAGCTTCGCCTCGGTCTACGGCGCGGCGCCGGAGAAGGCCGAGGCGATCCGCGTCATCCGCGGCGCCCACGACCTCGGCGTCACCCTCTTCGACACCGCCGAGGCCTACGGCCCCTGGACCAACGAGGAACTGGTCGGCGAGGCCTTGGCGCCGATCCGCGACCGGGTGGTGATCGCCACCAAGTTCGGCTTCGACATCGACGAGACGACCGGCGCGCGCCGGGGCGGCGTCAACAGCCGTCCCGACCATATCCGCCACGTCGCGGACGCCAGCCTCAAGCGCCTCGGCATCGAGGCGATCGACCTCTTCTACCAGCACCGCGTCGACCCCTCCGTGCCGATCGAGGAGGTGGCGGGCGCCGTCCGCGACCTGATCGCCGCCGGCAAGGTCCGCCATTTCGGCCTGTCCGAGGCGGCGGCGGAAACCATCCGCCGGGCCCACGCGGTGCAGCCGGTGACCGCGGTGCAGAGCGAATATTCGCTCTGGACCCGCGACCCCGAGCCGGAGGTGCTGCCGCTCTGCGAGGCGCTCGGCATCGGCTTCGTGCCCTTCTCGCCGCTCGGCGCCGGCTTCCTGACCGGCAAGGTCGACACCAGGACGATCGCCGCCGGCGACTTCCGCGCCATCTCGCCGCGCTTCACGCCCGAGGCGATGGCGGCCAACCAGGGCATCGTCACGCTGGTGACCGAGATCGCCGCCGAGAAGGGCGCCACCCCGGCGCAGGTGGCGCTGGCCTGGCTGCTGGCCCGCAAGCCCTTCGTCGTGCCGATCTTCGGCACCCGCCGGCTCGACCGGATCGAGGAGAATCTCGGCGCCGCCACTGTCGTCCTCGCCCCGGCCGACATGGCGCGGATCGAGGCCGGCTTCGCGACGATCGCGGTCGAGGGCGCGCGGCTGCCCGAGGCGGTCCTCGCCCTCACCAATTGCTGACAGGAGAGAGAGATGAAGACACGCAAGCTCGGCCAGGGCCTCGAGGTCTCCGCCCTCGGCTTCGGCTGCATGGGGCTGAACTTCAGCTACGACACCAAGTTGCCGACGCCCGAGGCCATCGCGCTGATCCGCGAGGCGGTGGATCTCGGCGTCACCTTCTTCGACACCGCCGAGGTCTATGGCCCCTTCACTAACGAGGAGATCGTCGGCGAGGCGCTGCGCCCCGTCCGCGACCGGGTGGTGATCGCGACCAAGTTCGGCTTCCGCTTCGAGGACGGCAAGCAGGTCGCCGGCCTCGACAGCCGGCCGGAGAATATCCGCGCCGTCGCCGACGCCTCGCTGAAGCGGCTCGGCATCGAGGTCATCGACCTGTTCTACCAGCACCGCGTCGACCCGAATGTCCCGATCGAGGACGTCGCCGGCGCCGTGAAGGACCTGATCGCCGCCGGCAAGGTCCGCCATTTCGGCATGTCCGAGCCCGGCGCCGCCACCGCCCGCCGCGCCCACGCGGTGCAGCCGATCACGGCGCTGCAGAACGAGTACTCGCTCTGGACCCGCGGGCCGGAGCAGAACGGCATCCTCGCGCTCTGCGACGAGCTCGGCATCGGCCTCGTGCCCTACAGCCCGCTCGGCAAGGGCTTCCTCACTGGCGCCATGGGCAAGGACGCGCGGCCGAGCCCGGCCGACTTCCGCGCGACGATCCCCCGCTTCCAGCCCGAGGCGATGGAAAAGAACCAGGCGCTCGTCAACCTGCTCCGCCGCATCGGCGACGCCAAGGGCGCGACGCCGGCCCAGATCGCGCTCGCCTGGCTGCTGGCGCAGCGGCCCTTCGTCGTGCCGATCCCCGGGACCACCAAGGCGCACCGGCTGCGGGAAAATCTCGGCGCGGTCGAGCTGGACCTGACCCCGGCCGATCTCGGCGAGATCGCGACGGCGGCCGCCGCGATCACGGTGGAGGGCGAGCGCTATCCGGCACATATCCTCGCGATGACCGGGCTCTGATCGGATCCAATCCGACCCGCGCGAACGTTTACCGAGATTGCGATCTGGTAAACGGAATATAAAATATCGTTGTTTATCAGTGCATTGATGGTTGTCGCACGCGTGCGACAACCGGGTTTCGCACACCCTGGGCTCAGGGATGCGGGTCGCGGCCGCTTGCGGGGGCGGCCCCGGCGAGCTCGATGATCTCGGAGGTGATCTCTTCCTGCCGGACCTGGCGCTGTTCGGCGGTCAAGCCGTCGAGCCGGCGCTCGATCTGGCCGCGAGCCGCCGCCATCGCCGCCAGCCGCGCCTCGTTTTCGGCGGCGAAGGCATTGAGGGCGGCGGCGCAGAGCTGGGCGTGGACATAGTCCTCGGCAAGCCCGGACAGGAGCGTTTCCGGATCGAGGGTCAGGACCGGGTCGTCGGACTGGGCATGCGGGGCGAGGTCGAGCGGAAAGACGCGGCGGCGCTCGATGGCGGGCACCGGCTGGCCCGGCCCCCCGTCGCACCAGATCATATCGAGCGCCGCGACCGCGCCCGAGCCGACACGCTCGAACAGCGCCTCGGTCACGCGGTCGGCGAGGCGCGGGATGCCCGCGGGATGCAGCGGCATCGGCGCGGACCAGGCCGCAGCGAACCCACGCTCGGCGGCGATCGCGCCGGCGCGCGTCCCGACGAGGAAGATCTCGGCCGGCGGCGGCGCGGCGGCCAGGCTGTCCAGGATCCGCTCCGTGAAGGCGCCGGCGAAGCCCTGCTCCGCGCCGAAGACCACCAGCGCGGCACGCGGCGTCGCCGAGATGCAAGGCGCCGCCGGCCGGCCCAAGGCGAGAAGCCGGCGGATGCCATCGGCGACCAGCGCGGCATAGGCGTCGACGGCCGCAAGGTCGGCGCGGGCCTGCGCCGCGCGGGCGGCGGCGATGCCCCGCATGGCGGTCACGACGGTGTGGAGCTGCTCGACGGCGCCGATCCGGGCCGTGATCTCGGCGTAGCGCTCGGTCATGGCGCGAGGTCGAGGGAGCGGATCAACGCGGCGAGGGCGGCGCGGATCGAGGCTTTGCCGGCCTCGTCGAGCGTGCCGTCCGCCTCGACCTGCTTGACCGCGGGGGCCGCGTCGCGGTCGAGCGCCGGGCCGACGGCGCCCCGCAGCCGGCCGATCGCCTCGACGGGCAGCGGGTCGAGCAGGCCCGATTGCAGCGCGATCACGATCGCCACCTCGTCGGCGAGGCGCAGCGGCGCGTGCTGCGGCTGGGCGAGGACGGCCCGGATGCGCTCGCCTCGCGCCAGCTGCGCCTTGACCCGGTCGTCGGAGATGCCGCCAAAACGGGTGAAGCTCTCGAGCTCGAGGAACTGGGCATAGTCGAGACGCAGGCTCTCGGCCGCGTCGCGCAACGCGCGGGCTTGGGTCTTGCCACCCACTCGGCTGACGCTGGTGCCGACATCCACCGCCGGCTTCTGCCCGCGATAGAAGAGCCGCGCATCGAGGACGATCTGCCCGTCGGTGATCGAGATGAGGTTGGTCGGGATATAGCCGCTGAGATTCCCCGCCTCGGTCGCCGCCACCGGCAGCGCGGTCAGCGAACCGCCGCCGCGCGCCTTGGCGAGCTTCGCCGCCCGTTCGAGCAGGCGCGCATGCAGGTAGAAGACGTCGCCCGGATAGGCCTCGCGCCCCGGCGGCTGGCGGGTGAGGAGTGCGATCTCGCGGTGGGTGGCGGCGTGCTTGGTGAGGTCGTCGAGCACGATCAGGGCATGCCGTCCTCGGTCGCGGAAATATTCGGCCATGGTGGTGCCGGCAAACGGGGCGATCCATTGCAGCCCGGGCGCGCTCGCCGCGGCGGCGACGACGAAGATGCAGCGCTCCGGCGCGCCGTGGGCGGTGATCGCGTCGACCACGCGCCGCGCGGCGGTGGTGGTCTGGCCGATCGCCACATAGACGCAGACAATGTCGGAGGTCTTCTGACTGATGATCGCGTCGATTGCGAGGGTCGTCTTGCCGGTCGAGCGGTCGCCGATGATGAGCTCGCGCTGCCCGCGGCCCAGGGCGAAGAGGGTGTCGACGACCAGCGTTCCGGTCTGGACCGGCTCGGTAACGAGATCGCGCTCGATGATCGAGGGCGCAGGCCGCTCAACCGGCATCCGGGCGGAGGCGGCGAGCGGCTCGCCGCCGTCCAGCGGCCGCCCGAGCGGGTCGAGGATACGGCCAAGGAGCGCCTCGCCGACCGGAACGCGCACGACATCGCCCGTGCCACGCACGAGCTGGCCCGCCTCGACATTCTCCGCATCGAGAAGGACGCAGCCGATCCGGTCGGAGTCGAGCGCATGGACATAGCCGAAGCCGCCGGTCTCGAAGCGGAGAAGCTCGTCGAGCCGTGCGCGCGGCAGCCCGGAAAGCATGGCGACGCCGTCGGCGACTTCCTCGACGCGGCCGGTTGCCTCGGTGACCGGGCCCGGGATCGAGGCCGCGACGCGGCGCCGGGCGTCGGCGAGCCAGGCATCGGCGCGGGAGCTCTCACCCGGCATGGGCGAGATCCTGCCGGATGCGGTCGAGGTCGGCCCGCCAGCTGTTCCGGACGGTGAAGCCAGGGCCGGCCAGTTCCAGACCAGCCAGCAGGGCGGGGTCGGCGGCGAAGGCGATCCGGGGCCCGCCTCCGAGCGCCTCGGCGATCCGGGTCTCGGCCGCAGCTTGCTCAGCCGCATCGAGCGGAACCGCCGTGGTCGCGGTCAGCAGGATGTCGGGCGCCGAGACGGCCCCGCGCTCGGCGGGCGGCAGGGCGCGGATCTCGGCGACGAGGTCGTCGAGGAAGCGGGCGCGGACCGAGGCATCGTCCTGCCTCGCGAGCAGGCGGGCGGCGATGGCGATGGCGAGGTCGGCGGCACGGTCGGCCCAGGCCTTCTCGGCGGTTTCCGCGCGGGCTCTTGCCGCGGCATCGGCATCGGTGCGGATCTTCTCGGCCTCCGTCTCCGCTCGCTGCCGCAGCGTCGCCCGGAGCGCCTCGGCCTCGGCACGGGCGTCAGCGATGAGCTTGTCGTGCTCGGCCGCGAAACCGGCGCGGGTGGCGGCGATCTCGGCCTCGGCCTGCCTGACGGCTGCCTCGGAGGTTTCGGCGTCGGCGATGATCTTCGCGGCCGCGGCACGGCGCATCTCGATCATTGCTGCGACCGGCCTCCAGAAGAAGCGCGTGAGCAGCCAGACCAAGATGGCGACGTTGACGGCCTGGAAGCCGAGCGTCCACCCGTCGATCGTCATTGCCTCAGCCGACCATCGGGTTGGCGAAGAGCAGCAGGAGCGCGATCACGAGGCAGTAGATCGCCATCGTCTCGATCATTGCGAGACCGACGAAGAGGGTGCGCGAGATGGTGTTGGCGGCCTCGGGCTGGCGGGCGATCGCGTCCATTGCCGCAGCGACGGCGCGCCCCTCGCCGAGCGCGGGGCCGATCGCGCCGAACGAGACCGCCATTGCCGCCCCGAGGATGCTTGCGAGCTTGAGCCAGTCCATGCGTTTATTCCTTGTCGTCTGGTGTCTCGGGGCTCGCCGCGTCGGCGATGAAGACCGCGGCGAGGATGGCGAAGATATAAGCTTGGATCGCCCCGGTCAGCAGGTCGAGCGCCATCAGCGGGATCGGCACGAAGAGCCGCGCGAGCGAGCCGACCACGCCGATCAGCACCACCCCGCTCATGACGTTGCCGAACAGGCGCACCAGCATCGAGAAGGTTCGGGTGATGGTCTCGACGAAGTTGAGCGGGATCATGAAGACGCTGGGAGAGGCAAAGTGGCCCAGGTAGCCGCGAACGCCGCCCGCGCGGATCCCGTAGGCGACGATCGCGACGAGGACGAGGAGCGCGAGCGCCGCATCGGTCTCGATATGCGAGGTGGGCGGCTCGATCCCGGGGATCAGCGAGCACCAGTTGGCGAGCAGAATGAAGACGAAGAGCGTTCCGATGAAGCCGCGATAGGGGGCCGGGTCGCCCTGGACGATACCGCGGATCTGGGTATCGACGCCGGAGACCAGGGTTTCGAGCGCTGCCTGGATGGCAGAGGGGATCAGCGTCAGGCGGCGGGTCAGGATCAGGGCACCGAGGGTCATGGCGAGCATGATCCCCCAGGTGATGACGACCGGCTCGGCAATCGGGACCGGGCCGAGATGAAGGAGGACGGGGGTCGCGAGCGGGTTCATGGCGCGGGGTTTCCGAAGCGTCGGACGACGGCGAACCGGGCGAGCAGGATGCCGAGGGCGGCGGCGAGCAGCGCAGCGGGGCCGTGGCGCGCGGCGAGAATGAGGAAGCCGCCGAGAAGGGCAAGCCGGGCGAGGGTGAGGGCGATCGCGCGGCCGCGCTGTCCGCCGCCGGCCAGCAGATGCGCGGTGGCCCAGACGGCGCGGAAATAGACGAGCCCGGCCAGTGCGCCGGCAAGCGCCCAGGCGAAGAGGACGAGCGCCGCGCTCATCGGCCGTGCATCCAGCGCCAGGCCGACCAGCAGCCGAGCGCGAGGCCTGCCATCAGGAGCGCACCGGTCCAGGTCAGGCCGGATCCGAACCGGCCATCGAGCCAGCGCCCGGCGAAGATGCCCGCGAGCATCGGCGTGACGATCATCCAGCCGAGAATGCCGATCTGCGCGAGCCGGCGCGCGGCGCTGTCCTCGCCCGCCTCGCGCGCGCGGCGCTGGCGTTCGGCGCGCTTCTCGGTCTCGGCGGCGAGCTCGTCCTGGCTGGGGTCGGGGTCGCGCATCAGGGAGCCTCCGCGATGCCGCCGCGCTTCAACTGTTCGACGATCCGCCGGATCGCCGCGAGGTGCAGCCGCGTGCTCTCGACACGCTCCGCGCGCTCGGCGTCGAGATCGTGCTCGAACCGCGCCACCACCTCGCGGTGCAGGCTGTCGAGGTCGGTCCCGACCACCGCCTCGCGGGTTGCCACCGCCACCTCCGTGCCCTTCGAGACGGTGAGAAGGCCGCTGCGGACGGCGCAGTGACGCCGCGCCCCGTCAGCGCCGGTCCAGCTCACCACCGAGACCGCGAGACGGGTCAGGAAGTCCGCATGGCCCCGCAGGATGCCGAAGCTGCCGCTCTCGTCCTCGGCGCGCACTGCGGTCACGCCGTCTTCGTCGACGGCGACCGCAAGCGGGGTGACGACGCGGAGCCTCATGCTGCTCTTCCCGGAGCTGGCTTGCCCGCAGCTTCCTTGGCGCGGGCGTCCTCGATGGTGCCCACCATGTAGAGGGAGCCTTCCGCCCAGCCGTCGGTCTCGCCGTCGAGGATCGCGCGTACTCCCGCGAGTGTGTCCTCGCGCTTCACGCTGACGCCCTTGCTGCCGGTGAAGGCTTCGGTCACCGCGAAGGGCTGCGCCAGGAAACGCTGCAGGCGCCGGGCCCGGGCGACGATCCGGCGGTCGGCGGTGCCGAGCTCCTCGACCCCGAGCAGCGCGATGATGTCCTGGAGCTCGCGGAACCGGGCGAGCACCTCGCGCGCCCGGGCCGCGAGCGCATAGTGCTCGGTCCCGACCACGTCCGGCTGCAGCAGCGCCGATGAGGAGGCGAGCGGGTCGACCGCCGGATAGAAGCCCTGCGCGGCGAGGTCGCGCGACAGCACGATCAGGCTCTCCATATGCGCCGAGATCGTGGTCACGGCGGGGTCGGTAAAATCGTCAGCCGGGACGTAGACCGCCTGGATCGAGGTCACGGCGGCGCCGGATACGGATGCGATGCGCTCCTGAAGCGCGGCGACCTCGGTTGCGAGCGTCGGCTGATAGCCGACCCGGCTCGGCAGCCGCCCGAGCAGCGACGAGATTTCCGCCCCCGCCTGGACGAAGCGGAAGACATTGTCCATCAGGAGGAGGACGTTGCGATGCTGCCGGTCGCGGAAATCCTCCGCGATGGTCAGCGCTGTCAGCGGCACCCGCCAACGCGCCCCCGGCGGCTCCGCCATCTGCCCGTAGACGAGGACGGTCCGCTCGAGCACGCCCGAGCCCTGCATCTCGGCGCGGAGCTCGTGCCCCTCGCGCGAGCGTTCGCCAACGCCGGCAAAGACCGAGATGCCCTGATACTTCTCCACCATGGCGTGGATCAGCTCCATGACGAGCACGGTCTTGCCGACACCCGCCCCGCCGAACATCGCCGCCTTGCCGCCCTGGGCGAGCGGGCTCAACAGGTCGATCACCTTGATGCCGGTCTCGAAGATCGCCGTCGCCGAGGTTTCCTCGGCCAGCGCCGGCGGCGGATGGTGGATGCCGCGCCGAGGCACGTCGGGCGCGAGCGCCGGCCCATCGTCGCGGACCGTCCCGGTCACGTCGAGCAGCCGCCCGAGCACGGCTTCGCCCACCGGCACCTCAACCGGCCGCCCGGTCGCCCGTGCCGTCGTCCCGCGGGCGAGCCCCGCTGTCGAGACAAGGGCGACGCACCGCGCGGTCGCGTCGTCGAGATGTTCGTGCACCTCGACGACGATCGCCGGATCAGCCTCGATGACGAGAGCGGTGTCGAGCGCCGGAAGTCCTGCCTCCGGGAAGCGGACATCGACAACGGCACCGCGCACCGACCGGACGATGCCTGTGGGGGGCGCCTCGGGCGCGACGGGTGCGGAAGAACCGGGCATTTGGCTCGCTCCAGCGCGGACGGGCCGTTCCGCGCTGCAACCATACGAGCGCCCTCGGCCGCACATGTCAACGCGACACCTTGGTAGGGGGCAGGCCGTTCGTATTGCGAACGTTCATTCCCTATGCGAACGTGAGGTCGGGCGAGTCAGCAATCCGGAACACGAAAAATGCCGCTCTGCAGACGGTTACGGCGATGAACCAGGAAAAGCCGTTCCGCGACCATGTGGGCTCGCTGCAGCGGGGGATGGCGGTCATCGAGGCGCTGAGTGGACATCCCGCGGGGCTCTCGATGAGCGAGGTCGCCGAGGCGACGGATCTCACCCGCGCCGGTGCGCGGCGGCTGCTGCTCACGCTGGAGGCGGAGGGATATGTCGCGCTCGAAGGCCGGCGCTTCCGGCTGACCCCGAAGCTCCTGACCCTGGTCCGGGCCTGGCTCCAGGGCTCGACGCTCTGGTCCTATGCCGAAGCGCCGATGCGGGCGCTGGCGTCGCAGCTGCAGGAAGCTTGCTCGGCGGCGGTGCTGTCGGGGCAGGACATCGTCTATGTGGCCCGGGTGCCGGGCCGGCGGATCATGGCGGTCGACCTGCATGTCGGCGCGCGGCTGCCCGCCTGGTGCACGGCGCTCGGTCGGGTTCTGCTGGCCGGGCTGCCGGCGTCGGAGCGGGCGGATTTCCTTGCAGCTGCCGCGATCGAGCCGCTGACCTTGCGGACCCTCACGGATCGCGGCGCGCTGCTGGCCGAGATCGAGCGCTGCGGGCGGCAGGGCTATTCGCTGGTCGACGAAGAGCTGGAGCTTGGCCTGCGCTCGCTCGCGGTTCCGGTGCACGACCGGGCGGGGCAGGTGGTGGCGGCGCTCAATGTCTCCACTCAAGCCTCGCGCTTCACGCCGAGCGAGATGCTGGCCGCCTTGCTGCCGCCGTTGATCGAGGCGGCGCGGCAGATCGAGGACTATTTCGTGCTGGAATGAGCGCGCCGCCCGCCGCATCTCCGGCGTGGGTGCCGCCTCCGGCAGCGGCTGGCAACGGATGGCGGCGCATATTTTCCCGAGCCGGGACGCCGGCTTGTCGAGATCCAGCGCAACGCCTACAGTCCCGCGCGCCGCATCGCGGCGAGATCTTGGGCTCGGGCATGTTCCTGAACACGCTGACAGGTCGGATACTGGGCTTGACGCTCGCCTTTCTGGTGATCGGCGAGGCGCTGTTCTTTTTGCCCGCCATCGCGCGCTATCGGTTGAACACGCTGCAGAACCGGCTGGAGCTGGCCGAGCTGGCCGCTCTCGTGGTGCAGGCTGTTCCCCAGGACCCGAACAAGCCGGAAGAGGAGGCGGTGCCTCAGGGCTTGGCGGATGAGCTTCTCGCGACCGCCAAGGTCCAGACCGTGGCGCTGCGCCGCGAGGGGGTGCGCGAGCTGGCGCTGGCGGTGCCCGATCCGCCACTGATCCAGGCGAGCTACGATATCACCGATCCGAGCATGGTCACGCTGGTGCGCAGCGCGGTGCGGGTGCTGCTGTCGCCGCAGGATCGGATCATCCAGGTGATCGGCCGGACCGAGCGGCAGGGCGAGATCGAGATCACCATGAACGAGGCGCCGCTGCGGGCGGGAATGATCGCCTATGCGCTGCGCATCCTGTATTTCTCGCTCGGGATCTCGGTCTCGGTCGCGGCCTTGCTGTTCTATGCGCTGCAGCGGCTGTTCGTGCGGCCGACCACGCGGCTGGTGGCGAGCATGATCGCCTATCGCGACGATCCGGAGAATGCCGGCCGGGTGATCAAGCCGAGAAGCGGCGCGCTCGAGATCCGCAAGGCCGAGGAGGCGCTGCGCGAGCTGCAGGTCGGGCTGACCGCCTCGCTCAAGCAGAAGGAGCGGCTGGCGGCGCTGGGCTCGGCGGTGGCGAAGATCAGCCACGACCTGCGCAACCTGCTGACCACGGCCCAGCTGCTGGCCGATCGGATCGATGCGAGCTCGGACCCCAAGGTCAAGCGGATCGCGCCGAAGCTCGTGAGCTCGCTGTCCCGGGCGATCACCCTTTGCGAGCGGACCCTGACCTTCGGCAAGGCGGAGGAGCCGCCGCCGGTGATCGCGACCATCCCGCTCGCGCCGCTGGTCGCCGAGGTGGTCGAGGCCGAGGCGCGGACCTGTACCTGCGCCCGCATCCTGGCCGAGGTGCCGCCGCAGCTGCTGGTCCGGGCCGATTCCGACCAGCTGTTCCGGGTCCTGTCGAACCTGGTGCGCAACGCGGTCCAGGCGATCGAGGCGTCGGGCAAGGCGGGGAGCGTCACCATCGCCGCCCGCCGGACCATCGGCGGGGCCGAGATCACCGTCGCCGATACCGGCCCAGGCCTGCCCGAGAAGGCGCGCGAGAACCTGTTCCAGCCATTCCGGGGGGGCGTGCGCCAGGGGGGCACCGGGCTCGGCCTCGTGATCGCGGCCGAGCTCACGAAGGGGCATGGCGGGACGCTGAGCCTGGCCGGAACTGGGCCGACGGGCACCACCTTTCGGCTGACCCTGCCGCTGCCCGAAGGCTGACAAGGGCCGCCGCGCACGGAGTCGCACGCGTGCGACTTTGGTCAAACAATTGATATTAAACGATATTAATCCGTGCATTTACCGAATGGCAATCTTGATGAACGCGCTCGCAGGCCGAGGGCGCGGCTCTGCGGGAAGCGCCGCGGCGACGCTCCGCGAGCGGCACCGTCCGGCTCGCGGCGCGCGGCACCGTTGCGGCGGCTCGGGCGTCTCCTCCGCCACCCTTGCCGCCTGATCGGCCGCCGCTTCACCAGCCGCCCGGCTGCTCCAGATGCTCCAGCAGGCTCCGCGCCGCCGGCGTCGGCTCGTCGCCCGCCCGGGTGCAGAGCGCCAGCCGGCGGGTCGCCCAGCCGTCGGCGAGGCGGACGACCGCGATCCGCGACGGGCGCCGGGCGCGGCGGGCGGCGGTCTCGGGCACGATGCCGATCCCGACCCCGGCGCCGGCCATGTGACAGATCGCGCCGAAGCCGCGCAGCCGGACGCGCGGCCGGAAGCGCAGCCCGGCCCGCGCCGCCTGCGCGTCGAGATGGTCCTGCAGCGCGCCGCCCGACAGCGCCAGCAGCGGCTCACCGGCGAGCTCGGCGAAGCCGACCTGCCGCCGGGCCGCGAGCGCATGGTCCCGCGGGCAGACGACGACGAGCCGGTCGGTGGCGAAGGGCCGCAGGCTGAGCCCGACCGTATCGACCGCGACCGACAGCACGCCGATCTCGGCCGCGCCGCGCGCGACGGCGCGGGCGATGTCGGCGCTCTGCCGCTCCTTCAGCGCGATGTCGATCCGGGGATGCCGGGCGAGCCAGGGCGCGAGACGGGCCGGCAGGAACTCCGTCACCGCGGCGGTGTTGGCGAGGAGCCGGATGGCGCCGCGCAGGCCGGCGGCGAAGGCGACGATCTCGCCCCGCATCCGCGCGGCCTCAAGCAGGATCCGGCGGGCATGATGCAGCAAGACTTCGCCGGCCTCGGTCGGCGTCACCCCGCGCCGCCCCCGGTCGAAGAGCCGCACCCCGCCCGCCGCCTCCATCGCCCGCAGCCGCTCGCTGGCCGCCGCCAGCGACAGACAGGCCTCCTCGGCGCCGCGGGTGATGCTGCCGGCCTCGGCGACGGCGACGAAGAGGCGGAGGTCAACGAGATCGAACCGCATGGCGCCGAGCATAGCCGAGACCGAGCCTTCGGACCAGCCGAAGGCAGGCTGCGGCAAGTCCGCATTGCGCCCCGCCGCCATCCGGCCGATCCACCGGGCCCATGACCAGTTCATCCCTCCTCGTCGCGGGCGCCGCGACCTTCTTCGTCGCCGGCCTCGTCAAGGGCGTGACCGGCATGGGCCTCCCGACCGTGGCGATGGGGCTGCTCGGCGCATTGATCCCGCCGCCCGCCGCGGCCGGCCTGCTGCTCGTGCCGTCCCTCGTCACCAATGTCTGGCAACTCGCCTCAGGCCCCGCCCTCGGATCGCTCGTCCGTCGGCTCTGGCCGATGATGCTGGCGATCGGCGCGGCAACCGTCCCCGGCGCCGCCCTGCTCGCGAGCGGCGACACGAGGGCGACCACGGCGGCGCTCGGGATCGTGCTCGCCGCCTATGGTGGTCTGACCCTCCTCGGCCGCCAGCTCCGCATCCCCACCCGGGCCGAGCCATGGCTCTCGCCGCTCATCGGCGCGGCAACCGGCGTCGTCACCGGCGCGACCGGGGTCTTCGTCCTTCCGGCGGTCCCCTACCTGCAGGCGCTCGGCTTCGGGCGCGACGACCTCGTCCAGGCGCTGGGGCTGTCCTTCACCGTATCGACGATCGCCATCGCGCTCGGGCTCGGCGCGCACGGCGCCATCGCCGGCGCCGATATCGGCCTCTCGATCCTGGCGCTCGCGCCCGCGCTGGCGGGCATGTGGGCCGGGCAGGCGCTGCGCGACCGGATCAGCCCCGCGGCTTTCCGCCGGGTCTTTCTCATCGGTCTGCTGCTGCTCGGCACCGAGATGGCGCTGCGGTCGCTGCTTGGGTGACGCCAGCCAGCCGGGCGCCGGACGGCCTCGGAACGATCCGTTCGGGACCGCTCAGGGCAGACGGCCGGGGCGAGCGCCGGGGGGCCGCGAGGGGAGAGGCGCGGCGATGGGCTCAGCGGCCGGTGAAATCGGGCTTGCGGCGCTCGCGATGGGCGGCGAGGCCCTCCCGATGGTCGGCGGAGGCGAAGCAGGCGGCGACCCGCATCCGGGCGGCATCGGCATCGAGCCGGTTCTGCGAGAGCTCGAGGATGGTCTGCTTCATTCCGCGGACCGCCAGCGGCGCCAGCCCCGCGAGGGTCCCCGTCAGGTCCGCGACCTTGGCGTCGAGCTCGGCCGGTTTCACCAGATGGTCGAGGAAGCCGGCGGCGAGCAGCGCCTCGGCCTCGAAGCTCTCGGCGAGCAGGAACATCCGCCGCGCCATCTGCGCGCCGAGCCGCTGCATTGCCCGCGCGATGCCGGCCGGCTCGTAATGGATGCCGAGCCGGGCCGGCGGGACGAAGGCGCGCATGCCCGCCACCCCCAGGCGGAAGTCGCAGGACAGCGCGAGCTCGACCCCGCCGCCGAACACGCCGCCATTGAGCGCCGCGATGGTGGGGACCGGGAAGGCCTCCAGCCGGTCGCAGAGCATGGTCAGCGGATTGTCGGTCCAGTCGCCGCCCGCCACATCCTCGAGCGACACGCCCGAACAGAAGCTGCGGCCGTTTCCGGTCAGGACGAGCGCGCGCAGCCGCCCGTCGCCCTGCCAGGTCTCCAGGATCTCGGCGAGCCGGTGGAGCCCGGCCAGATCGAGCGCGTTGTGCCGCTCCGGCGCGTTCAGGGTCAGGCGGCCAATCGGCCCGGCGATCTCGGCTTCGATCATGACGCGCTCCCCCTCAGGTCTCGAACTCGGCCAGCACCGGCACATGGTCGCTCGGCTGGTCCCAGCCGCGCACCTCCCGGAAGATCCGGCTGCCGCCCGAGCGCATCGCGAGATCGGGGGTAGCCCAGACGTGATCGAGCCGCCTCCCCTTGTCGGCGGCGTCCCAGTTCGGCGAGCGGTAGGACCACCAGGAATACAGCCGCCCGTGCGGAATGTCCTTGCGCGTCACGTCGACCCAGCCGCCGGCCGCCTGGGCCGCGGTCAGCCGCTCAACCTCGGCGGGTGTGTGCGAGACGATCTTGAGGAGTTGCTTGTGGCTCCAGACATCGTCCTCGCGCGGGGCGATGTTGAGATCGCCGACCAGGATCGCGGCATGCGGCCGCTCGGCGGCGAACCAGTGGCGCAGCTCCTCGACGAAGCTGAGCTTGTGGTGGAATTTGGGATTGAGCTGCGGGTCGGGAATGTCGCCGCCGGCCGGGACATAGACGTTGTGGATGACGGCGCCGGAGGCGAGGCGCGCCGCGACGTGACGCGCGTCGCCCTTGCCGCAGAAGTCGCGCTGGCCGGCATCCTCGATCGGCAGCCGCGAGATGATCGCCACCCCGTTATAGGATTTCTGGCCGCGCGCCACGACATGGCCGTAGCCGAGGGCGCGGAGCCCATCGAAGGGGAAGGTCTCGAGCGGGGTCTTGATCTCCTGCAGGCAGAGGACGTCCGGCGCCTGCTCGCGCAGGAAGCGCAGCACGGTCTGCTCGCGCAGGCGCACCGAATTGATGTTCCAGGTGGCGACTTTCAGAACCATGCCCGCTCCGTTCCCCGGGGCTTCTTAGGCAGCGGGTCGGGCGATCACAAGGCGGAAGCGGGGCGGGCTCGGTAGGTGAGCTTCGGGTGCCAGTCGCTGCCGCTTCCGTCCCGGGGGGGTGTCGAGCAGGAGCCAGAGCGGATCCATCGCGGGCTGGCCGCGCGGATCCTGGCCGGGATCGGCCATCGCCCCGCCGATCGCGCCGCTCGCTCATCCGCCTCCGGCGATCCTCGTCTGGCTTCATGTCCTGGATCGCCGGAAGGGTTCCAGCCTGGCGTCAGGGGACGAGCCGGTAGCCGCCGGGCTCGGTCACGAGGATGCGGGCATTGGCCGGATCGGGCTCGATCTTCTGACGCAGGCGATAGATGTGGGTCTCGAGCGTGTGGGTCGTCACGCCGGCATTGTAGCCCCAGACCTCGTGCAGCAGCACGTCGCGCGCCACCACCGCGTCGTTGGCGCGGTAGAGATATTTCAGGATGTTGGTTTCCTTCTCGGTCAGCCGGATCTTCTTGTCCTTGGCGTCGAGCAGGAGCTTGGCGGCCGGCTTGAAGGTATAGGGGCCGACGCCGAACACCGCGTCCTCGGATTGTTCGTGCTGGCGGAGCTGGGCGCGGATGCGGGCGAGCAGGACCGGCAGCTTGAAGGGCTTGGCGATATAGTCGTTGGCGCCGGCATCGAGCCCGAGGATGGTGTCGCTGTCGGCGGCATGGCCGGTCAGCATCAGGATCGGGCATTTGACCTCGTGCTTGCGCATCAGGCGGCAGAGCTCGCGTCCGTCCATGTCTGGCAGGCCGACATCGAGGATCACGAGGTCGTAATGCTGTTCGGAGGCCTTGCTCAGTCCCTCGGCGCCGGTGCCGGCCTCGAAGACGTCGAATTCCTCGGTCAGCACCAGCTGGTCGGCCAGCGCCTCGCGCAGGTCGGCATCGTCGTCGACCATCAGGATCTTCTTCAAGTTGCTCATTTTGCACTCCCTTTCGCGCAGACTTGTTGCCGGGGGGCGCGTCGCGCAATATTGCGCGAGCCACTCTCACGTCACTGTGTCCGCTGGGGGCCGATTGTTTCAGGACCCTGCTGCCGGTAAGAGGGTTGGTCGCTGACATGCCCCATGACCGAAGGCCGGACGATGACGCTGGAGCTCACGCCGCAGGAACAGCTCGCCCGCGCCCGCGCCGATCTGCGGATGGGGGCGGCGATCGTGCTCGAGGCGGGCGGCGCGGCCGCCCTGGTGCTGGCGGCCGAGACCGCGGGGGTGGCGCGGCTCGCGGACCTGCGGGCGCGGGGGGCGGTCGATCTGGCGATCACCGATTGGCGGGCGGAGACGCTGAAGGCGCGGGCCTATGACGGCGATCTCGCGCGGGTGGTGTTGCCGGCCGATGCCGATCTCGCCTGGGTCAGGGCGACCGCCGATCCGGCGAGCGATCTCGACTGGCCGATGAAGGGCCCCTATGTCACGCGGCGCGACGGCTCGGCCGCCTTGCACCGCGCGGCCGTGGCGCTGTGCAAGCAAGCGCATCTGTTGCCGGCCGCGCTGGTCCTGCCGCTGGAGGGGGGCGCACGGCCGGGTCGCGATCTGTCGCGGCTCGACATCTGCCATGTGCCGACCGGGACCGCGGCGGGGCCGCTGATCGAGGTCGCGGCGGCGCGGGTGCCGCTTCGGGTCTCGGAGGCGGCGCGGGTCAGGGTGTTCCGCCCGCGCGACGGGGCGGAGGAGCACTACGCGGTCGAGATCGGCGCGCCGGATCGGGCGGCGCCGGTGCTCTGCCGACTGCATTCGGCCTGTTTCACGGGCGATGTGATCGGCAGCCTGAAATGCGATTGCGGGCCGCAATTGCAGGCGGCCCTGGGCCAGATCGGCGCGGAGGGGGCAGGGGTTCTGCTCTATCTCAACCAGGAGGGCAGAGGGATCGGGCTCGCCAACAAGATGCGGGCCTATGCCTTGCAGGACCAGGGCTTCGACACGGTCGAGGCGAACCACCGGCTGGGCTTCGAGGATGACGAGCGCGATTTCCGGCTGGGCGCCGATATCCTGGCGGCGATGGGGTTCGGGCAGATCCGGCTGATGACCAACAATCCGCGCAAGGTCGCGATGATGCAGGCCTGCGGGTTGGCCGTGATCGAGCGGGTGCCGCTCCGGGTCGGGCGCACCCGTTACAACGCGGGATATCTCGACACCAAGGCGACCAAGAGCGGGCATCTGCTGTGACGGTGCCGCATCTGCGGGTGACGCACTGGGGCGCCTGCTTCGCCGGGCGATCCTTTGCCTGTGCGGTCGGTCGGGGCGGGATCGGCGAGAAGCGCCGCGAGGGCGATGGGATCACGCCCGCGGGCCGGCATCGGATCGAGGCGGTGCTGGCGCGGCCCGACCGGGCCTGGCGGAAGGCGGGCCGGGCGATCGGGCTCTGCGCCGGCTGGTCCGACGATCCGGCCGATCCCGACTATAACCGCCCGGTCGCGAGGCCGCACCGCTTCGGGCATGAAGCGCTGCGGCGATCCGATCCGATGTACGATCTCGTCGCGGTGCTCGACTGGAACCGCGATCCGGTGGTGCCCGGCCGCGGCAGCGCGATCTTCCTGCATGTCTGGCGCGGGCCCCGCCGGCCGACCGCCGGCTGCATCGCGTTCCGCGCCGCCGATCTCGCCTGGATCCTGCGCCGCTGGACACCGCAGAGCCGGGTGATCGTGCGCGCGCCGTGAGGCGAGGAAGCGATGGCGGGTCAATCCCGAATCGAGCAGCGCGCGGATATGAATTCGCAGCCGACGGCACGCGCCGGCGCGTGCTACCATGGCGATCATGCGCGCCACGGGCGCCCGCGACGAAAGGAAGACCATGTCCAAGGCCGCCAAGCGCCGGGTTGCGATCGCCTGCCAGGGGGGAGGAAGCCACGCCGCCTTCGCCGCCGGCGTGCTGATGGAGCTGATGGAGCCGCGCCATTTCGAGCGGATCGAGCTTGCGGCGCTGAGCGGCACCTCGGGCGGGGCGGTCTGCGCCTCGCTTGCTTGGTCTGGGCTGGTGCAGCCGGGCGGCGGTCCGGCGCGGGCGGCCGAGAGGCTGGCGGCGTTCTGGGACGATCTGTCGGCCCAGGACCCGTTCGACGCGATCGTCAATTTCTGGTCGGTCTCGCTGGCCCGGCTGCCGGTGACCTGGGAGGTCAGCCCCTATTCCGGCTTTGCCCCGGCCGAGCCACGCCTCAGGGCACTCCTGGAAAGGCATATGGTCTGGCCGGCACCGGGCGAGCGGCGCAATCCGCCCGAGATCTTCATCGGCGCGACTGACGTCCTGGCGGGCAAGGGGATCGCCTTCGACAGTGCCGGGCTCGGGATCGACCAGATCATCGCCTCGGCCGCCGTGCCGCCGCTGTTCCGCGCGATCCCGGTCGACGGGCATCTCTATTGGGACGGGCTCTTCAGCCGCAATCCGCCGATCCGCGAATTCACCAACCTGCCGCAGCCGCCGGACGAGGTCTGGGTGATCCGCATCAATCCGCTGGAGATCAAGGAGGAGCCCAAGACGATGTCGCAGATCGTCGACCGGCGCAACGAGCTGTCGGGCAACCTGGCGCTCGACCAGGAGCTGTTCTTCATCGAGAAGATCAACGAGCTGCGGCAGGAGAACGAGCTGCTGCAGCAGCGCTATCGCCATATCGAGGTCCGGCAGGTCGAGCTGGCGCTCGATCTCGACTATCCGTCCAAGCTCGATCGCAGCGTGCCACACATCCACCGGCTGATCGAGACCGGCCGCTCGGTCGCGGCCCTGTTCTTCGAGCCGCCGTCGCGCGGCAAGGCCCGGATCCGGTCGCTCGCGACCCCGGCGCCCGAACCGGCCTGACCGGCCCACGACGGCTTTTCGCCTGGCCCGGCGGAAGAATCGCGTGCGCGCCGCAGGGATTGACTTATCGTCCGCGCTGGAGCCGTCAGCGGACGAGGACGATGACCCCGGAGGAACGTGCCGCAGCGCTGCCGATCTGGACCGGGCCGGTCACGCCCGAGCCGCTGGCCGGCGGCATCACCAACGTCAATTTCGTGGTGGCCGATGCCGGGCGGCGCTATCTCGTCCGGATCGGCGGCGACATTCCCGAGCACATGATCCTGCGCCGCTTCGAGCGCGAGGCCGCCCGCGCCGCGCATGCCGCCGGCCTGTCGCCCGCCCTGCGCCATGCCGAGGAGGGCGCGCTCGTCATCGACTTCATCGAGGGGCGGACGCTCAGCGCAGCGGACGTGCGCGACCCGGGCAATCGCGAGCGGCTGGCCGCGCTCGTCCGGCGCTGCCATACCGAGATCCCGCGGCACTATCGCGGCGCGGCGCCGATTTTCTGGGTGTTCCAGGTGATCCGCGACTATGCCCATACCCTGCGGGCCGGCGGCACGCCGCACGATCTCGCGCCGCTCCTCGCCGCCGCCGAGCGGCTGGAGGCGGCGGCGGGGCCGGTCGAGATCGTCTTTGGTCATAACGATCTCCTGCCCGCGAACCTGATCGACGACGGGTCGCGGCTCTGGCTCGTCGATTGGGAATATGCGGGCTTCAACTCGCCGCTCTTCGATCTCGGCGGGCTCGCCTCGAATGCCGGGATGGAGGCGGAGGCGCGCGCGGCGCTGCTTGCCACCTATTTCGGTCGCGACCCCTCGCCCGGGCTGCTGCGCCGGGCCGCCGCGATGAGCGCCGCCTCGCTGCTGCGCGAGACGATGTGGAGCATGGTCTCGGAGCTCCATTCCACGCTCGATTTCGACTATGCCGGCTATACCGCCGAGAACCGTGCCCGCTTCGACGCCGCCTTCGAGGAGTTCCGATGACCCTGCCCGCTTCGTCCCGCATCGTCGTCATCGGGGGCGGCATCGTCGGCTGCTCGACCGCCTATCATCTCGGGGCTATGGGCGAGGACGAGGTGTTGCTGCTGGAGCGCAGCAAGCTCTCGTCCGGCTCGACCTGGCATGCGGCGGGTCTGGTCGGGCAGCTCCGGACCAGCGCCAACATCACCCAGCTGCTCGGCTATTCGGTCAGTCTCTATCGCAGGCTGGAGGAGGAGACCGGCCTTTCCACGGGCTGGAAGATGAATGGCGGCCTGCGGCTCGCCTGCACGCCCGACCGCTGGATCGAGGTCAAGCGGCAGGCGACGACGGCACGGTCCTTCGGGCTCGAGATGCAGCTGCTGACCCCGAAGGAGGCGCGGGATCTCTGGCCGATCATGCAGGTCGAGGACGTGATCGGCGCCGCGTTCCTGCCGACCGACGGCCAGGCCTCGCCCTCCGATCTTGTGCAGGCGCTGGCCCGTGGCGCCCGGGCGAGGGGCGTGGCGATCCGGGAGGATGTCGCCGTGACCGCGATCCGGACGGAGAATGGCCGCGTCACGGGCGTCGAGACCGGCGCGGGTTTCGTTGCCTGCGAGAAGCTGGTTCTCTGCGCGGGCCAGTGGACGCGGGCGCTTGCCGCGACGGTGGGGGTCAATGTGCCGCTGGTCAGCGTCCAGCATCAGTATCTGATCACCGAGCGGATCGCGGGCGTGGCCCCCGGCCTGCCGACTTTGCGCGATCCGGACCGGCTGACCTATTGGAAGGAGGAGGTCGGCGGGCTCGTGATGGGCGGCTACGAGCCGAATCCCAGGCCCTGGGCCGAGGCGGGTCTGCCGGACGGGTTCGCGTTCCAGCTGCTGCCGACCGACCTCGACCATTTCGAGCCGATCATGGAGCTCGCGCTCGGGCGTGTCCCGGCGCTGGCGCAGGCCGGGATCAAGCAGGTGATCAACGGGCCCGAGAGCTTCACCCCCGACGGCAACTTCATCCTCGGCGAGGCGCCGGAGCTGCGCGGGCTGTTCGTCGGCGCCGGCTTCAACGCCTTCGGCATCGCGAGCGGGGGCGGCGCGGGCATGGCCTTGGCGGAATGGGTGCGGAAGGGCGAGCCGCCCTACGATCTGTGGCCGGTCGATATCCGCCGCTTCGGGCGCAACCACGTGTCGACGGCGTGGGTGCGCACCCGCACGCTGGAGGCCTATGGCAAGCACTACACGATCGCCTGGCCCTCCGAGGAATATGGCTCCGGCCGGCCGCTGCGGCGCTCGCCGCTCTATGACCGGCTCGCCGCCCGGCGCGCGGTCTTCGGCGAGAAGCTCGGCTGGGAGCGGCCGAACTGGTTCGCGGGCACGGGCGAGGAGGCGCGCGACCTCTATTCGATGGCGCGGCCGAACTGGTTCGAAGCGGTCGGGCGCGAGCATCGGGCCTGCCGCGAGGCGGCGGCGTTGTTCGACCAGACCTCGTTCGCCAAGTTCATGCTGACCGGGCGCGATGCCGAGGCGGCGCTCTCTTGGATCTGCGCGGGCGACGTGGCGCGGGCGCCGGGGACGCTGACCTATACCCAGATGCTGAATGCTCGCGGCGGGATCGAATGCGACCTGACCGTCGCGCGGCTGGCGGAGGATGCGTTCTACATCGTCACCGGGACCGGCTTCGCGACGCACGATTTCGCCTGGATCGCCCGGAACCTGCCCGAGGGCGCGGCGGCGCGGCTGTCGGACGTGACCTCGGCCCATGCCACGCTGGTGCTGATGGGGCCCGATGCCCGCGACATCCTGGCGCCGCTGACCGAGGGCGATCTGACGAGCGCGGCCTTTCCCTTCGGCGCGGTGCGGCGCCTGTCGGTCGCGGGCGCCCCGGTGATCGCGCTCCGGGTGACCTATGTCGGCGAACTCGGCTGGGAGCTGCATGTGCCGGTCGAGTTCGCCGCGACGGTCTATGATGCGCTGACGGCGACCGGGCGGGTGACCGATGCGGGATATCGCGCCATCGAATCGCTGCGGCTGGAGAAGGGCTATCGTGCCTGGGGGGCGGAGATCGGGCCCGACCATTCGCCGCTGATGGCCGGGCTCGGCTTCGCGGTGAAGCTCCGGACCGGGATGCCGTTCCTGGGCCGCGCGGCGCTGGAAGAGCAGCGCGCCCGGCCGCTGCCGCGGCTGCTGGCGGGCTTCGCGGTGAAGGATCCAGAGGTGGTGCTGCTGGGGCGCGAGACGATCTATCGCGACGGCGAGAGGGTCGGGTGGCTGGCCAGTGGCGGCTGGGGGTACACGGTCGGCGCCAATCTGGGCTATGGCTATGTCCGCGATCCCGAGCGGGGCGTGCGGCCGGAGGAGGTGCTGGCCGGGTCCTACGAGCTCGAAGTCGCGACCCGCCGCGTCCCCGCGACGGTCTTTCTGGCGCCGCCCTACGACCCGACGGGCGCGCGGGTCCGGGCTTGATCGCGGCGGGCGTGCGCGTCGCACGCGTGCGACTCCGGTTAAACCTCTGTAATTAAAAGTAATTTTTTCTGCCATTAACCGCATCTTAGCATCGGTTAACCGGCCGTCGCGCGCCGGGAGCAGTGCTGCGCCGACTTCCGCCTGTCTCGCGGGAGCGGCGGGCGCGGGGGCGCCGGGCGAGGAACCTTTGCCGGGGGCACCGGTTCGGGGGGGTATCGTGCAGGAGGTACCCCCGTGACGATCGAACCCAACCGAACCGAAGACAAGCCGGAGGCGGGAAAGCCCGCCGGCAAGCGCGAGGGGAGCGAGAGCCGGCCTCCCCCCGGCGACGGACTGGCCCTGCTCAAGCAGCAGCATCGCGCGATCGAGGCCGCTTTCGGCGACGGCGCCAAAGGCGATGCGACGGCGCGGCTCGCGGCGCTGGTCCGGGCGTGGCTGGTCCATGCCGGGATCGA
The DNA here is from genome assembly GCA_046348955.1 of Amaricoccus sp. Lineage (GTDB taxonomy): Bacteria > Pseudomonadota > Alphaproteobacteria > Rhodobacterales > Rhodobacteraceae > Amaricoccus. Next base: position 116,099 of record JAXMDG010000007.1, on the reverse strand, counting down.
AGCCGAACTGATCCTGCCCGCCATCGCCCCGCCGGTGGCGAGCGGCATCGCCTTCCAGAGCGCGGCGATCCGCACCGACATCGTCAATCTCGTGCTCGCGGAGGCGATGCGCGACGGCGCGGATGCCGAAGCGCTGGAAGCGCGTCTTGCCGTGATCGAGACCGAACTCAAGGCGATGATGGAAGCGGAAGAAAAGAGCGGCGACGGGCTCTATGCGCTCGCCGCAAAGGCAGGCGTCGATTTCGCGGCGCTCGCGCCCCGGATCGCCGCGCGCACCGAGGAGCTGCAGAAGGCCGCGGAGGACAAGGAGCTGCAACCGCCGGACCCCCGTTCCCTCCGCCTGAGGGTGTCCGGCCGACCGAACCTGACCGAGGAGAACCAGACCATGGCACGGCGAGACATGCCCGAACGCGACGAGCGCGGCCGCTTCGTATCCGACGACGAGGACCGCAGCCGCGGCCGCTATGCCCGCGACGACGAGGGGCGCTTCAGCTCCGGGGGCCGCTATGCGCGCGATCGCGATGAGGAAGGCCGCTTCACGTCCCGCAATGGCGGTGGCCGCTATGGGCGCGATCGCGACGAGGAGGGCCGCTTCACCTCCGGCAATGGCGGCGGCCGCTACGAGCGGGACCGCGACGAGGAAGGCCGCTTCACCTCCAGCCGATATGGCAGGTCGCGTGACGATGACCGCGACTATGGCCGCGGATCGCAGCCGATGCGCCGCGACGAAGATCGCCGCTACGCGTCCCGCGACTATGACGATGACCGTCGCTATGCCCGCTCGCGCGAGGAGGACGACGACCGCGCCTATGGTCGCGACCGCGGCCATGGCGGCTGGTACGGCGATTCCGAAGCCCATGCCCGGGCGGCGCGCGAAGGATGGGAGCGGCGCCGGGACAATGACGGCCAATATGGCCGCTCGCACGACGACGATGACGACGGATATGGCCGGGATATGCGCAGCATGCGGCGGGACGATGACGACCGGCGTTCCCAGTCGCGCAGCGATCGCGACTATGACGATGACCGGCGCCATGCCCGCCCGCGCGACGATGACGACGATGGCCGCTATGCCCGCGATCGCGGCCAGGGCGGGTGGTTCGGCGATTCGGAGGGGCATTCGCGCGCCTCGCGCCGGGGCTGGGAAGGCCGCCGCTGAGCCCTGGACGGGACCGGGCGGACGGATCGGGCAGGAGCGCAAGCTCCTGCCTTTTTCGCGAACGCGCCTCGCGGCGTTGGGCGGAACCCTTCTCCCGACCCGGCGTTTGCCGGCGGCAAAGGGACGGATCGAGCATCCGGGGAGGATCGGCGTGAGGCAGGAGGCGGCGGCGGCCGAGGCCCAGGCGTCGGTCACGAAGGGCGAGATCGTGGCGCTGATCCCGGCCCTGCGCGCTTTTGCCCGAAGCCTCTGCCGCAACCATGCCGATGCCGACGATCTGGTGCAGGAGACCCTGACCAAGGCGATCGCCAACCTGCACCGCTTCACGCCCGGTACGCGGCTGAAATCGTGGCTGTTCACCATCATGCGCAATGCCTTCTGCGCCCGGCTCGCCAAGGACCGCCGGCGGCCGCCGGCCAAGGTCGATTGCGACGAGCCCGACGCATCGGCCTCGCCGCAGGAATGGCGCGCGCATTTCACCGATTTCCGCGAGGCGCTGCGCCGGTTGCCCCCGCAGCAGCGCGAGGCGCTGCTGCTCGTCGGCATGCTGGGCGAGAGCTATGAGGATGCGGCGGCGATCTGCGGTTGCGCAGTCGGCACGATCAAGAGCCGGGTCAATCGGGCGCGCGCCGCGCTCATTCGGCAGATGGGCGGGTCGTTTGCGGCGGCGGCGCCGGCTCGCTCGCGCCAGAGCGAGACGACGGATTGAGCGCGGAGCGCGCGCGCAGCGCCGATTGCAACTCGCGCGCGAGCGCGAGCAACCGGTCAGGGACGGGTTCGCGCTCGATCTCGGTGAGGAGCGCGCCGAGCGCCGCGATCAGATCGGGCTCGAGCGGATCGCTGGTCTCGCTGGTCTCTGCCACACCGTCCTCGCAAATCAGGCTTCGGGAACCGCCTAGGGCCGATCCGATTGGTAGCGGCTCTCGGCCGTCCAGTCCATTTGCTCTGGTGGTGACCGGGAGCGCCCCCTAGCAGCACCGGATCTGTGTTACCTTTGTGAGGCGAGCCGGCGTGTGGCATGCGCAATATTGTTCGGAGGACTGTTCGTACGGAGCTTGGTCTGGAGACTTCCTGATTTCATCCGAGCCAGCGGGTGACGTGGAGTTGCCCGAGAGTTTGGGCCTCGTCTGGATGATGCGCGAGACCGTCTTTCGTCCCGGCAGCGAGATGCTTCTGCCAAGGCAGATCGGAGACGTACCCTTCCGGCGCGATCGATGGGCGTGCGCGCAATGTGCGGGAAGGCGGCGCAACCGACCGATTGGGCTCGTCGAGCGAGAGGCCTCCATGCCCGATCCCGATCCGCGCCGGGTGACTGCGCCGCGGTGGTCGCGGTCGCAGTCCGAGGCGGGATCAGCATTCGGGCAGGTTGACGGCGAGGCCGCCGGTCGAGGTCTCCTTGTATTTCACGCTCATGTCGTGGCCGGTCTGGCGCATCGTCTCGACGCAGGCATCGAGGGGGACGATGTGGGTTCCGTCGCCCCTGAGCGCGAGGCTGGCGGCGGCGACGGCCTTGATGGCGCCGAGGCCGTTGCGCTCGATGCAGGGGACCTGCACCAGCCCTTTGACCGGGTCGCAGGTCATGCCGAGATGGTGCTCGAGCGCGATCTCGGCGGCATTCTCGATCTGGGCGTTGGTGCCGCCCAAGGCGGCGCAGAGGCCGGCGGCGGCCATGGCGGCGGCGGAGCCGACCTCGCCCTGGCAGCCGACCTCGGCGCCGGAGATCGAGGCGTTGGTCTTGATGATCCCGCCGACGGCGGCCGCGGTCAGCAGGAACTCGCGGATGCCGGCGTGGGTCGCCCCGACGCAGTGATCGCGGTAGTAGCGGATGACGGCCGGAACGACGCCGGCGGCGCCGTTGGTGGGGGCGGTCACGACCTGGCCGCCGGCGGCATTCTCCTCGTTGACCGCCATCGCATAGACCGAGAGCCAGTCGTTGACAGTGTGGGGCTGGGCGAGGTTGTTGCCGCGCTCGGCGAGGAGCGCCTGGTGGATCGCCTTGGCGCGGCGGCGGACCTTGAGGCCGCCGGGGAGGGTGCCGTCGGTGGCGAGGCCGCGGTCGATGCAGGCATTCATCACCGACCACAGGCGATCGAGCCCGGAATCGAGCTGGCGGAAGCCGCCGGCGGTTTCGTTGGCGCGCTTCATCGCCGCGATCGAGAGGCCGGAGGCGTCGCCCATGGTGAGCATCTCGGCGGCGGTGGCGAACGGGTGGGGGCGCGAGACCCTGGCGTCGTCGCCCTTGATCGCCTCGGTGCGGAGCTGCCGCTCGGTGACGACGAAGCCGCCGCCCACGGAATAGTAGGTCTCGGTCATGTGCAGGTTGCCGCTCGCGTCGAAGGCGCGCATCACCATGCCGTTGGCGTGGCCGGGGAGCGGCGGGCCATAGTCGAAGACGACGCCCTTGTCGGGGTCGAAGGCGAGGGCGCCGAGGCTGGGCACGTCGATGCTGCGGGTCTCGCGCAGGAGGGCGAGGCGGCGCTCGGCCTCGACGGGGTCGAGCGTGTCGGGCACGAAGCCGAGGAGGCCGAGGATCACGGCGCGGTCGGTGGCGTGCCCCTTGCCGGTGAAGGCGAGGCTGCCGTGCAGCACCGCCTCGAGCCGGGCGGCGGCGCCGGAGCCGGGGATATGGTCGGCACCGTCGCGGAGCGCGTCGAGGAAGCGGGCGGCGGCCAGCATCGGGCCCATCGTATGGGACGAGGACGGGCCGACGCCGATCTTGAAGATGTCGAAGACGCTGAGGAACATGGCCGCCTCCGGGCTGTGCGACGATCGGAGTCGCACGCGTGCGACTCCGATCAAGTCATTGAGGAAACTAGATTTCATTTCGCGCCTTAACCCGGCCGAAAGCAAGGTTAAAGCGCGGCCGGTGAGAATGTCGGAGCGCCTTTGCGCTCCGGCGACGGTTCTCCCCGCGCGCAGGCGCGCGGGGCCCCTTGCGCGCCTTTGCGCGCGCCAACCCCACCCCCCCTTCCCCCCCGCCCCATGCATGGGGCGGGGGGAACCTGCCCGATAGGGTGGGACGAGGGGACGAGCGGATCGGGCGGCGTGGGATCAGCGCGCCGTCAGTCCGCGTAGATCGGGTGGGCGTCGGTGAGCGTGCGGACCTCGGCCATCACTTCGGCCTCCACCGCGGCGTCGCCTTCGCCGCCCGAGGCCGCCAGCGCGTCGACGACCCGGAGCACGAGCTCGCCCACCTTGGCGAACTCGGCCTCGCCGAAGCCGCGCGTGGTGCCGGCGGAGGTGCCGAGGCGGACGCCGGAGGTGACGAACGGCTTTTCCGGGTCGAAGGGGATGGCGTTCTTGTTGCAGGTGAGGCCGGCGCGCTCCAGCGCCCGCTCGGCGTCGCGGCCCTTGACGCCCTTGGGGCGCAGGTCGACGAGGACCATGTGGCAGTCGGTGCCGCCCGAGACGATGTCGAGGCCGCCCTTCTGCAGGGTCGCCGCGAGGGTCTTGGCATTGGCGATGACGCGGGCGGCGTAGTCCTTGAACGAGGGCTGCAGCGCCTCGCCGAAGGCGACGGCCTTGGCGGCGATGACGTGCATCAGGGGGCCGCCCTGGTTGCCCGGGAACACGGCGGAGTTGAGTTTCTTCGCCAGGTCCTCGTCGTTGGTCAGGATGATGCCGCCGCGCGGGCCGCGGAGCGTCTTGTGGGTGGTCGAGGTCACGACATGGGCGTGCGGCACCGGGTTCGGGTAGAGGCCGGCAGCGATCAGGCCGGCATAGTGCGCCATGTCGACCATCAGGTACGCGCCCACCTCGTCGGCGATGGCGCGGAAGCCGGCGAAGTCGATCTGGCGCGGGTAGGCGGAGGCGCCGGCGATGATGAGCTTCGGGCGGGTCTCGAGCGCCCGCTCGCGCACGGCGTCCATGTCGATGAGCTGGTCCTGGGCGCGGACCTCGTAGCTCACCACGTCGAACCACTTGCCGGACATGGTGACGGGCGAGCCGTGGGTGAGGTGGCCGCCGTGGGCGAGGTTCATGCCCATGATGCGGTCGCCGGGCTGCAGCAGCGCGAGGAAGACCGCCTGGTTCGCCTGCGCGCCGGAATGCGGCTGGACGTTGGCGAAGCCGGCGCCGAACAGGTCCTTGACCCGGTCGATCGCGATCGTCTCGACCTCGTCGACGAACTCGCAGCCGCCATAGTAACGCTTGCCGGGATAGCCTTCGGCGTACTTGTTGGTCAGGACCGATCCTTGGGCGATCAGCACGTCGCGGGAGACGATGTTCTCCGAGGCGATCAGCTCGATCTGGTGCTGCTGGCGGCCGAGCTCGCGGCCGATGGCGGCGGCGACGGCGGTGTCGGTGAGGCGGGGGGCGGGGGTGTCGAGCATGGTTCGGATCTCTCTCAGAGGCCGGCTGCGAGCTCGCGCTCGGCGAGGGCGAGGAGGGCGCGGACGTGTGGTGCGAAGGAGCGCCATACGGTGAGGTGGAAGCGGGTGTCGGTCTCGCGGGTGAGGACGACCTGGGCGGTGTCGAAGACCGTGCGGGCGCCGCTGCCGACCGGCATGGCTGCGAGGTCGCGCGGGGCGCCGGTGGCGAGGAGGGTCAGAACGGCCGGGCCTTCGAGCGCGTAGCCGATCTCGCGGTCGGAGACGTCGACGGCGCTGTGGGGCACGGGGATCCGGGCGAGGTCGGCGAGGAGCGCGGCGCGCTCGCTCTCCGGCGCCTCGATCAGCCATTCGTCGGGGCCGAGGCAGAGGGCGGTGCGGCCGCCCTGCGCGCTCCGGGTGCCGACATCGGTCGGCAGGTGGATGGCGGCCGGGTCGGCGAGGCGGAGCGACACGCGGGTGGTGGGCGGCAGCTCGGTGATCGTGACGCCAGGGGTGGCGGTGGTCATGGCTCCAACTCCTCTCAGGCGCTCAGCCGGCGGTTCTCGGGGTCGAGGAAGACGGTGCCCTTCACGACCTTGGCGGTGATCGTGCCGTTCGGCATCGGGACGTGCAGGGTCTCGCCGTCCCGCGCCCGGCCGTCGACGACGACCGCCATGGCGATCGACCGGCCGAGGGCGTCGCTCCAGTAGGACGAGGTGACGTGGCCGAGCATGGTCATCGGCTTCGGCTGCGCCGGGTCGGCGACGATCTGGGCGCCTTCCTGCAGCACGACCTTCGGGTCGTCGGTCAGCAGGCCGACGAGCTGCTTGCGGCCCTTCGCCAGCATGTCGGGGCGGGCGAGCGACCGCTTGCCGACGAAGTCGGGCTTGGCCTTGCCGATCGCCCAGGCGAGGTTGGCGTCGTCGGGCGTCAGCGTGCCGTCGGTGTCCTGACCGACGATGATATAGCCCTTCTCGGCCCGCATGACGTGCATCGCCTCGGTGCCGTAGGGCACGATGTCGTAGGCCTCGCCCGCCTCGTACAGCTTTTCCCACAGCGCCCGGCCGTGGCGGGCCGGGACGTTGACCTCGAAGCCGAGCTCGCCGGTGAAGGAGACGCGGAAGAGCCGGGCCGGGAAGCCCGCGACCGTGCATTCGGCCACCGCCATGTGCGGGAAGGCTTCCGCCGAGAGGTCGAGGCCCTCGACGAAGGGCTCGAGCAGCTTGCGGGCATTCGGACCCTGAAGGGCGACGACGGCCCATTCCTCGGTGGTCGAGGTCAGCCAGACCTCGAGGTCGGGCCACTCGGTCTGGAGGTAGTCCTCCATCATGCCGAGCACGCGCGCCGCGCCGCCGGTGGTGGTGGTGACGTGAAAGCGGTCCTCGGCCAGCCGGCCGATGACGCCGTCGTCGCGGATGAAGCCGTCCTCGCCGAGCAGCAGGCCGTAGCGGCAGCGCCCGACCCCGAGCTTGGCCCAGGGGTTGGTGTACATCCGCTCCATGAACGTCACGGCGTCCGGCCCCACGACCTCGATCTTGCCGAGCGTCGAGGCGTCGAAGATGCCGACCGAGGCACGGGCGCCGCGGCACTCGCGCGAGACGGCGGCGTGCATGTCCTCGCCCCCCTTGGGGAAGTACCAGGCGCGGCGCCAGAGCGCGACCGGCTCGAAGACCGCGCCGTTCGCCGCGGCCCACGGGTCGATCGGCGTCTTGCGCGTCACCTCGAAGGTCGCGTCCTTGTGGTAGCCGGCGAAGGCGCCGAAGGTCGTCGGCGAGTAGGGCGGGCGGAAGGTGGTGAGGCCGACCTGCGGCGGCGCCTTGCCGAGCGCGTCGGAGGCGATCATCAGGCCGTTGATGTTGGACATCTTGCCCTGGTCGGTGGCCATGCCGTTGGTGGTGTAGCGTTTGACGTGCTCGATCGAGCGCATGCCCTCGCGGACGGCGAGGCGGATGTCCTTGGCGGTGACGTCGTTCTGGAAGTCGACGAAGGCCTTGGCCTTGCCCGGATCGCGGTCGGTCGGCAGCTCCCGGAGCGTGACGCCCGAGCCGGCGCGGTCGGCGGCGACGGCGAAGGCGGGCGCCGTCGCCTCGTGCCCGGCGTCGCGGGCGGCGAGCCGGCCGGCCTCGGCGCCGTCGGCGAGGGCGGCGGCGATGCCCCAGAGGCCCCGGCCGGAGCCGGCGATCTGCACGGCCTCGGTCTTGGTGCCGGGGAGGTAGCACTGCGCCGCCTCGTCCCAGGCGAGCTTGCCCTGCGTGTGGCTGAAGAGATGCAGGCACGGCGTCCAGCCGCCGCACATCAGCACCGCGTCGCAGGCGATGTCGCGCGGGGTGCCGGCCGTACCGTTCTCCATGCGGTTGACGCGGAGCGACTTGACCCGCAGCCGGCCCGAGGTGCCGGTGACGGTGCGCCCGAGCAGGGCCTCGATGCCGAGGGCGCGGGCGCGGTCGGTCAGGGCGGGATCGACGGTGGCGCGGACGTCGACGACGACGGCGGGCTTCGCCCCGGCCTCGGCGAGGTCGAAGGCGGTAGCCCAAGCCGAGTCGTGGGCGGTGACGATGGCCGGGCGGTCGCCGACCTTGACGCCGTAGCGGTGGAGGTAGGTCTGGGCGGCGCCGGCCAGCATGACGCCGGGGCGGTCGTTGCCGTCGAAGACCAGCGGCTTCTCGAGCGCGCCCTGCGCCAGCACGACCTCCTTCGCCCGCACCTTCCACATCCGCTCGCGCGGGGCGCCCTCGGGGGGCGTGTCGAGGTGGTCGGTCAGGCGCTGGCAGAGGCCGACGAGGTTCTGGTGGTAGTAGCCGATCGCGGTGGTGCGGGTCATCACCGTGACGTTCGGCAGGGCGGCGAGCTCGGCGGCGGTGGCGGCGAGCCAGTCCCAGGCGGGCTCGCCGTCGATCACGACGCCGGGCTCGGAGAGCAGCGTGCCGCCGATCTCGGCGTTCTCGTCGACGAGCGTCACGGACGCCCCCGACCGGCCGGCGGCGAGCGCCGCGGCGAGGCCGGCGGGGCCGCTGCCGACGACGAGCACGTCGACGTGGGCGAAGCGGCTGGCGTAGGTGTCGGCGTCCGGTTCCGTCGGCGAGACGCCGAGGCCGGCGGCGTTGCGGATGACCGGCTCGTAGACGCGGTCCCAGAAGGCGCGCGGCCACATGAAGGTCTTGTAGTAGAAGCCGGCCGAGAACAGCGACCCGAGATTGTCGTTGATCGCGCCCATGTCGAAGGCGAGCGAGGGCCAGCGGTTCTGGCTGGTGGCGTCGAGGCCGGCGCGCAGCTCCTGGAGGGTGGCGCGGGTGTTCGGCTCGAAGCGGCCGGGGCCGCGGCGGGTGCCGAAGAGCGCGTTCGGCTCGTCGGAGCCGGCCGAGACGACGCCGCGCGGGCGGTGGTACTTGAACGAGCGGCCCATGAGGTGGACGCCGTTCGCCAGCAGCGCCGAGGCGAGGGTGTCGCCGGCGAGGCCCGTGTAGCTCTTGCCGTCGACGGTGAAGCGGACGGGCTTGCCGTGGTCGACGCGGCCGCGGTTCGGGAGGCGGTAGCGGGTCATTCGGCCTCTCCGGTCAGGGTGGCGATGTCGGGGCGGGGCTCGCCGGCCTTGTATGTCGAAAGGAACTTGTCGCCGACGGTCTCGCGGACGGCGTTGAAGAAGCGGCCGCAGCCGTTGACGTGCCGCCAACGCTCGAAATGCACGCCCTTCGGGTTGCTGCGGATGAAGAGGAAGTCGCGCCATTCCTCGTCCGAGAGCTTGGACGGGTCGGCCGGGCGGGCGATGTGCGCCTCGCCGGCATAGGCGAACTCGAGCTCGGGCAGGTCCCGCTCGCAGTAGGGGCAATGGATCAGCAGCATGGCGCGAACCCTCGGGCGTTGCACGGGCGGAGGGTGCGGGAGCCTCCGGCGGGAGTATTTGGGCCAAGAAGAAGCCGGGAGCGCATCGTCAGTGCGCGACGGCGGCGGCGGCGGCTTCGTCGATCAGCCGGCCGGTGGTGAAGCGTTCGAGGGTGAAGGGGGCGTTGATCGGGTGCGGCTCGTCGCGGGCGACGGTGTGGGCGAGGACGTGCGCGGCACCCGGCGTCGCCTTGAAGCCGCCGGTGCCCCAGCCGCAGTTGACGTAGAGGCCGGGGACCGGCGTCTTGCCGAGGATCGCCGAGCGGTCCGGCGTCACGTCGACGATGCCGCCCCATTTCCTCAGCATCCGCATCCGCCGGAAGATCGGGAAGATCTCGCAGATCGCCGCCAGCGTGTGCTCGATCAGCGGCAGGCCGCCGCGCTGGGAGTAGCTGACGTACTGGTCGGTGCCGGAGCCGATGACGAGCTCGCCCTTGTCGGACTGGCTGATGTAGGCGTGGACCGAGTTCGACATGGCGACGCAGGGGAAGACCGGCTTGATCGGCTCCGAGACCAGCGCCTGCAGCGGATAGGACTCGAGCGGCAGGCGGACGCCGGCGGTCTCCATGACCACCGAGGTGTGGCCGGCGGCCGAGACCGCGACCTTCTTCGCCGCGATGAAGCCCTTCGCCGTCTCGACGCCGGTGACGCGGCCGTCGGGACCGCGGCGGATCGCCGTCACCGGGCAGTTCTGGATGATGTCGACGCCGCGCGCCGCCGCGCCACGGGCGTAGCCCCAGGCGACGGCGTCGTGCCGCGCGGTGCCGGCGCGGCGCTGGAGCGCGGCGCCCATCACCGGATAGCGGGCGTTCGGGTCGAGGGAGAGCGGCGGGCAGAAGGCCTTGGCCTCGGCCGCCGTCAGCCAGACGTTGTCGACGCCGTTCAGGCGGTTGGAATGGACGTGGCGCTGGAAGGACTGCACGTCGTGGACGTTGTGCGCGAGCATGAGCACGCCGCGCTTGGAGTACATGACATTGTAGTTCAGGTCCTGGCTCAGGTCGTCCCACAGGTCGAGCGCGTGGTCGTAGAGCCGGGCGCTCTCGTCGTAGAGGTAGTTCGAGCGGATGATCGTGGTGTTGCGCCCGGTATTGCCGCCGCCGAGCCAGCCCTTGTCGATCACCGCGACATTAGTGATCCCGTGCTCCTTGGCGAGATAGTAGGCCGCCCCGAGCCCGTGGCCGCCGGCGCCGACGATGACCACGTCGTACGCCGCCTTCGGCTCGCGCTCGGGCCACTGCGCCGTCCAGTTCTTCTGGCCGGTCAGGGCGCCCTTGATCACCTGGGCGAAGGAGAAGTGCGTCATATGCGGGCCTCCCTGTGTCGCATCCTCTGCATGCCCGATCTGGCCGAGTCGATGCTGCACTGATGCGTCTCTAGCGCTGTATGCTTGCGACGACTAGAGGGGGCGGGGCGCGGCGGGCTCCATGGGGCGGTGCGGACGGCCCGTCTGGAGGGCTATCCGGGATCGGGTCGCGCCGGTTTGCGCCGACATGGTTCCGGTTCGGGGGGCTCGCTCCCGACCGGCGCTGCGCCGAATGCCCGCCCTCGCGAGCTGGCATCGGGCCGGACGGCGGCCCGGGGGCAGCGCCGCGTTGGCGCGCTCGACCCGGCGGCGATTCTCTCGCCTGCAGCCCGAGCGCATAGACAGAGGACATGGCGCCCGCGCTTCTGGCGAGAGCTGGCCCGCGAACGGGGGCGGTGGGACCGACCGGCCGGCATCGGTTGATGCCGGCATGGGCCGGCGCCGATCGCGCGGGAGCGGGCCGGACTCCATCCCGGTCGAACCGGGCCAACCGCTCCAGGATCACGATTTCGCGCACTGTCTCGGCAAGCTCGTTTCCGGGCCGCCGGACATGCTTCGTCCGATGGGGAGGCGTGTGGGCGGGGCCGGCGGCGCGGGGGGGCGCCAGTCGCCGCACCGGGCAGGTTGCCGTGCCCGTCTCATGGGCCGGCCCGAATGGCGAAGGAAGCGCGGTCGCCCGCCGCGCCCCTGCCCGCATATGACAGGCGCGACCCGAGGCCAGCCAGGCCTCGGGTCGCGCCATGCAGTGCATCAAGGGCGATGCGCGGTCCGGGCGATAGGCCGCCCGGACTCTCACGCAGGTTCAGAGCAGGAAGTCGTCGGCGTGAAGGCCGAAATGGTTGGCGATGTTGATCGAGAAGTCCGCATGCTTGTCGCCGTTGGTATCGGCATAGACGATGCCCGACTTCGAGTAGCGCAGCTCGCCGGCATGGCCGCTGAAGGCGGCATCGTCGATCCACACGAACTTGTTATTGCCGCTGCGCGTGGAGTTGGCGTCGATCTTGTGCAGGTCGATCAGGTCCGACCCGTCGAAATCGCGAATGATGTCGCGAGCCGAGCTGCGCGGGCCGCTGTCGGTCGTCTTGGAGAAATAGAACGTGTCGCTGCCGAGGCCGCCGGTCAGGTCGTCCTTGCCGGCACCGCCAGCGAGCAGGTCGTCGCCGCTGCGGCCATTCAGCGTGTCGTCGCCGGCCAGGCCCCGCAGGGTGTCATGCACCTTGCTGCCGGTCAGCACGTTGGCCGAGCTGTTGCCGGTCGCCTTGACCCCGAGGAGGTCCATCACATCCGTGGTATGGTCGAGCGTGAAATAGAGCAGGACCGCGTTGCCCGGGCTGGCGGAAACCTTGACATGCCCGCCATTCGCCGCCGTGACGGTGAACGTGTTTGCCCAGAGATCGCCCGGGGTGTCGTAATAACCGGTGAAGCTGACGCTGACATCCTGGCCAGTCCAGTCACGTTCGGTCGCCGTGTAAGTCAGGCTGCTGCTGAAGGTGGCATAATCGTCGTGTTCAGCGCGCGTATAGTTCGTCGTGAAATCGTCGGCATGCTGCGTTCGCGGCAGATTCAGGGATTTCGTCGCCCCCAGATCATCGTCAAGCGTGATGCTGAGCGCACGTGTACCTGCAGACATAGTATCTCCCCACCCGGTTTCTGCGTCGATCGCAGTCGTGCTGCACAATCGACCATTCGAGACAAATTGTCATGGCCTTGGCAGGATCTTTTCCAGGCGATGGTTAATAGGACACAGTCAGGTCCCCGCCGGCGGAAAAGTCCCGGGATCGCGGCTGGCCCGCCCGGGTGATCCGGGCGGGCGCTGCGGCGATCAGACGGTCTCCTCGATCCAGCCCTTGAGGCTGGCCTTGGGGGCGGCGCCGGTCCGGTTGGACACGAGCTCGCCCTTGTTGAACATCATCAAGGCCGGGATGCCGCGCACGCCGAACTGTGCCGGCAGCGAGGGATTCTCGTCGACATTGACCTTGGCGATCTTGATCTTGCCTTCGTATTCCTCGGCCAGCTCCTCGAGCGCCGGGCCGATCATCCGGCAGGGGCCGCACCATTCCGCCCAGAAATCCACCAGGACCGGCGTATCGGCGCCAAGCACCTCTTCCTGGAAGGTCTTGTCGGTCACCTTCACGGTTGCCATCATCTCGTCTCCTGAACCGAAGTCGGCACATAACCTAGGGGGCGGGTCGGCCGGGGTCAAGGTCGGCCCGGGCGAGGGCCGCTCGGACCAGGGCATCGGGCAGCGGCATCAGCCGCGCGGCGCGGGTCCAGAGGATGGCGGTCTCGACGCTGCGGCCGGGCCAGATCGCGGCGAGCGCCGACCGGTAGGCGCCCATCTGGCGCAGGATCGCCTCGGGTACCGCGTCCGGGCGGTCGGGCACGGTGCGGTTGCTTTTGAAGTCGATCGCGAGCACGCGCCCGGGATCGACCACCAGCCTGTCGATCCGGCCGAGCAGCCGCGCTCCTCCGAGTTCGGGCAGGGAGGCCGTCACGTCGATCTCGGCGAGCGAGCCGGCGAGCAGCGCGGCCAAGGCGGGGTCGGAGAGCACGCCGGCCGCCTCGGCGAGCAGGTCGGCGCGGTCGGGCGCGTCGGGCAGCAGCGCCGCGGCGAGCTCGGGCCAGTCGGCCGGGGTCGCGGCCGGCAGATGCTCGAGCAGGAGGTGGAGCGCCGTGCCGCGGGCGAGCGCATCCCCCTCGGGCAGCAGCGCGTCGGAGGGCAGGACATGGGCGCCGCCGAGGCCGGAGGGCGCGAGCAGGCGCGGCGCCGGGGCGGGCGCGGGGGGCGGGCGGCGCATCCAGTCGGGCAGGCCGGGCGCGGCGGCGGGCGGCGCGGCGGCAATCCCGGGCGCCGCGTGCCAGTGCTGGTCGAGGACCAGCGCGCCGTCCGGTTCCTGCCGGGGGCCGAGCCGGGTCAGCGCCGTCTCGACGAGGCCGTGCCAGCTGTCGTCGCCCGTGCGCGGCAGCGGGCCCGCGCCACAGACCACGAGCCAGGTCCGGGGGCGGGTCAGCGCGACATAGAGCAGGCGCTGGTTCTCGGCCCGCACCGCCTCGCGCCGCGCCGCCTCGGCCTCGGCGAGGGCGGGCGGGGCGATCTCGGCGCGGGCGCGCCAGGCGGCGGTCCCGTCGGCGAGGCGCAGCAGCTGGGGCGGGTTCGCCCCGTCCGAGCGGGTGCCGGTATCGGGCAGGATCACGATCGGCGCCTCGAGCCCCTTGGCGCCGTGCACCGTCATCACCCGGACCTGGTCGGCCGCGTCGTCGAGCCGGCGCTTCACCGCCATCTCGTCGCGGTCGATCCAGGCGAGGAAGCCGGTCAGGCTCGGCGCCTCGACGCTCTCATAGGCGAGCGCCTGGTCGAGCAGCGCGTCGATCCCGTCCTCGGCCTCGGCCCCGAGGCGCGCGACCAGGGCCTGCCGGCCGCCATGGCGGATCAGCATCCGCTCGATGAGCTCGAACGGACGCAGATAGTCCGCCTGGGCGCGCAGGTCGCCGAGCAGCGCCCGGGCCGGCGCCCAACGCTCCGGCGCCTCGGTATCGAGCGCGGCGATCAGGCTGCCGGGCCGGGGATGGGCGAGCGCGAAGAGCTCGGCCTCGGTGACGCCGCCGAGCGGGCTGCGCAGGAAGGCCGCGAGCGACAGATCGTCGGTCGGGGTCGCGGCGACCCGGAGCGCGGCGAGCAGATCCTTGACCGCGAGCTCGCCCCCGAGCCGCAGCAGGTCGGCGCCCGCGACCGGCACGCCCGCCCCCTTGAGCGCCCGGATCACCGCGTTGAAGATCTCGTTGCGGCGCTGGACCAGGATCAGCACGTCGCCGGCCCGGATCGGCAGATCGCTTCCGGGCAGGACCAGCCCCTCGTCGAGCCAGGCGCGGACCCGCCCGGCGATCCGGGCGGCGAGGCCCCGTACCGGGTCGTCGGGGGCGACCGCGTCGAGCGGCGTGTCCCAGGGCGGTTCCACGGCCTTCTCGGGCTTGGGCAGAAAGGGCCAGAGCTCGACCCGTCCGGGGCGCCCGGGATCGATCGCGTGATGGACCACCGCCCCCGCGATCCCGGCGCGATCGGAGCCCGCGAAGACCGCGTCGACGAGCCGCAGGATCGGCGCGGCGGAACGGAAGGAATAGAGCAGGTCGCAGCGCTGCAACTCGGCGCCGAGCTCGGCGATCTGCGCCTCGTAGCGCGCGCGCATGGTGCCGAAGGCGGCCGGATCGGCGCCCTGGAAGCTGTAGATCGACTGCTTCTCGTCGCCGACCACGAAGATGGTGCGGGCGACATCGCGCGCACCGATGCCGGCGAAGAAATCGGCGGAGATCGCGCCGATCACCCGCCATTGCGCCGGACTGGTATCCTGCGCCTCGTCGACCAGGATATGGTCGAGCCCGCCATCGAGCCGCCACAGCACCCAGGCGGCGGTCTCGGGTTGGGCCAGCAGCGCCTCGGCGCGCCGGATCAGGTCGTCGAAATCGAGCAGGCCGAGCGCGCGCTTGGCGGCGTCATGCCCAGCCAGGAAGGCGCGGGCGAAGCGGTGGAGCGCCGCCGATTTCGTGAGCGCCCCGAGCGCCACGCGCTGCGCACGCGCGGTCTCGACCCGCTCGGCGAGAGCGTCGAGATCGCCCGCCAGCGCCGGATGAGCCCGGCGCAGCGCTTTGGTGGGCACCGCCCCCTTCTTGGCGCCGAAGGGGGCCTTGGCGTCCTTGCCATAGAGCAGCCCATCCTCCAGCGCTTCGAGCGCGGTGTCGGGATCGCTGGTCCGGATCGCGCGCGAGAGCGTGGCGCCGAGCTTGCGGTCGGTCGGCCCGCTCGCCTCCAGCAGGGGGATAAGGTCGCGCAGGCGGCCTATCGTGCCGAGGGTCAGGGTCTGGGCCAGCAGGCGGCCGGGCGTGAGACCTGGCGGGACATGCAGGCTCGCGGCGAGCGCGTCGGGATCGAAGGGGCCGGCGAAGGCGGTGCGGTTATGGCCGATCTCACTCAGCAGCGGATCGGGATCGTCGCCGCTCAGATGCGCGGCGAAGGCGGCGAAAAGCGCCGGCTCGTCCTCGGCGATCCGGTCGAGCACCTCGGCGCGCAAGGCCCGCGCCTGGCGGTCCTCCAGCACGGTGAAGAGCGGCGCGACGCCGCCCTCCAGCGGGAAGCGGCGCAGCAGCGTGTCGCAGAAGGCGTGGATCGTCTGGATTTTGAGCCCGCCCGGCGTCTCGAGCGCGCGGGCGAACAGCGTGCGCGCCCGGTCGAGATCGCGATGCGGCGGCGCCTCCGGATCCTGGAGCGCGGCGAGCGCGGCGGCGAGCGGCGCGTCCTCCAGCATCGCCCAGGTCCCGAGCGTGCGGAACAGCCGGTTCTGCATCTCGGCGGCCGCGGCCTTGGTATAGGTGAGGCAGAGGATGCGCTGGGGATCGGTGCCGGCGAGCAGGAGCCGCGCCACCCGGTCGGTCAGCACGCGCGTCTTGCCCGAGCCCGCATTGGCCGAGACCCAGCTCGATTCGGTCGGCCGGGCGGCGCGGATCTGGGCGCGGGTCGCCTCGATGCTCATGACAGGTCCTCCGGCTCGTCGCCATCGGCCCATTCGCCATATCGGGCGAGATGGTCGTAGTCGCCGGCATAGGTGAGCTTCTGGGGGCGGAGGCGGGCGGCGAAGCCGCTCTCGCCGAGCTGGTAGAGCGCGATCAGGTCATGGAGCCGCGTCCAGGTCCGGGCGCGCTCGGCCGGATCGGTGGTGATCGCGAGGATCTTGTGGGCGCCGAGCCCGATCAGCTCGAGATGGTGGACCGGGCCGGGCGGCAAGCCGGGAAAGCCGCCGGCGACCGCGATGGCGCCTTCGAGCGGGAGTTGCAGATGGAAGGCGCCGGCCTCCCTCTCCGAGGGAACGGTGCCGGACTTGTAGTCGTAGATCGCGTAGCCGCCGTCCGGCGTCCGGTCGATCCGGTCGGCGCGCGCGGTGACGGCGAAGGCGGCGGGCAGCCCGTCGAGCGCGCGCCGGCCCTTGAGCTCGCGCGCGAAGGGCCGGCCGCGGGCCCGCCGCTCGGCCTCGCCGGACAGGAACCAGTCGGCGATGCGGTCGAGGCGGGCGCTCCAGATCAGCCGGATCGCGGGCCAGGGGGCCGCCAACTCGAGCTCCGCCTGCGTCGCGCTGCGGAACCGGTCGCGCGCGTCGGGCGGCAGCGCCTCGGCGGTTTCGGAGATGAAGCGGTCGAGCACGCCATGCAGCGCAGACCCGCGGGCAAGCGCGTCGGGCGCGTGGCCCGGCGGGTCGAGCCGGCGCAGGCGCAGCACGCATTGCGCGTAGATCGCGTAGGGGTCGCGGATGAGCCGCTCGATCTGGGTGACCGAGAGCTCGCGCGGGAAGGCATCGAGCGGCGGTTTCGGCGCGGGGCGGCGCGCCTGGGGAGCCGGGGCCGCCGGCCGGTCGATGAGCGCGGCCTGGGCGAGCAGCGCGGCGCCGCGCGCCTTGGCGGCGTCGAGCGCGGCCTTGCCTTCGGGCGGCAGGCCGCGCAGCAGGTTCTCGAGCCTGAGCAGCCAGCGCGCCGCGACCGTCGGCGCCTCGGCGTCGCGGGTGGCGCGGGCGAGGATCACGGTGGGCGCGCCCATCGCCTGCTGGAAATCGTGCGCCGACAGGCCGATCCGGCGTTCGGGGCTCGGCAGCCCGACCGCGCGGCGCATCGCGCGGTTGAGCCAGGGATCGGCCCCTGGCAGGCGCGGCCAGACGCCCTCGTTGAGCCCGCCGAGGATCACGAGGTCGGCCGACTGGACCCTGGCCTCGAGCGTGCCCCAGATCGCGATGCCGGGATGGGTGACGACCGCCTCCTCCGGCACGTCGCGCCCCGCCATCAGCGAGGCGAGGAGCGCGCGATAGTCGGCCGCGCGCATCGTGCCGTAGGCGTCGGAGGCTTCGGCGAGCGCCTGCATGAGCCCGAGCGCCTGCTGGCCGGCCTGGCGGTCCCAGAGCCGGTGTCCGGCCGCCGCCTCGGGGCCTGCCGCCAGCGCCTCGGCCGCCGCGGCCTGGCCCTCGACGAGGGTGGCGAGGGGGGCGGCGGCGATGGCGGCGAGCGGTTCCAGGCAGCGGCGGAGCCAGTCGATCCAGGCCTCGGCGCCGGCCTTGGCGGCCCAGGCGGCGAGCGCGTCCCAGTCGATATGCGGCGCGCCGCCCCGCAGGATCCGGGTTTCCAGCCGCCCGGTCAGCTCCAGATGCCGCGCGCGCGCGCCGGGGGGGCTGTTGACCAGCGGATGCTTGAGCAGGATGAGCAGCGCCTCCGGCGTCAGGCGCTCGCCGAGCGCGGCGGCGAGCCGGCGCAGCAGCACGCCGGGCGGGGTGAGCGCGAGCGGCCTGCCGGCGCTGTCGTCGGGGATCAGGCCCCAGCGGTCGAGCTCGGCCGTGACGCGGCGCGCGAGCATCCGGTCGGGGCTGACCAGCGCCGCCCGGGTCCCGGCCTCGGCCGCGCCGCGCAGCGCGAGCGCGATCGCCAGGGCCTCCGAGCGCGGATCGGGGGCCTCGATCCAGGTCAGGCCGGCCGCGGCCGCCGGCAGGTCGGGGCGCAGCGCCGCGCCCTCGCGGCGCCATTGGTCGGTGACGGGGGCGGGCCGCAGCGCGAGCGAGATCAGGCGGTTGCGAGCGGGGGCGGGCGGGCTCGCCCCGGTCCAGGGCGGAACCGCGGTCGGGTCGAAGCCGAGCGCGTCGGCGAGCCGGCGAAAGCCGTGCTGCGGATGGTCGGCCGCGCCGGGCTCGCCCTCGGCCAGACGGTCCCAGACCGCGCCGGGCAGCGTGGCGTCGAAGCCGGGCAGGACCAGCGCGCCTTGCGGCAGGGCCGCGACCGCCTGCATGAAGAGCCGCGTCGCCCCGCGCGAGCCGGTCGAGCCCGCGACCAGGATCGGATGGTCGGGCGGGCGGGCGGCCCAGGCGGCGGCGCGCGCGATCGCTGCAGCGCGCATCCGCCCGTCGCCGTCGGTGGGCTCGCCCGCCGCCATGTAATCGGCCAGGATCGCGAGGAAGCGCAGGCTGCGCTGCCAGTGCACGGCGTGCTCGGCCGCGTCGATCGTGGCGAGCTGGGTGGGCGCGACCCCTTCGCCCTGCATCTCGTCCATCAGGTCGGCGAGGCTGTCCGCGAGATCGAAGATCGCGGTTTCGGGCGCGAGGCCGGGCTCCACCCGCAGCAGCCCGGCGATCAGCCGCGCCAGGTCGAGCTTGCGCCGGAGCGCGCTCGCCGGGGCGACGAGCGCCGGCCCGGCAAGCTCGCCCAGCGTGCGGATCCGCGGCAGCAGCCGGGCCGGCCCGCGGGCCAGCCCGGCAACGAGCGCGCGGCGCATGCGCTGGGTATTGACCCAGATCTCGACGCGCGCGACGGCTTCGGGCGGCTGGCCTTCGAGCCGGGCATCGAGGCCGGCGAGCAGGCTCTCGGCGAAATCGGCGCCCGGGGGCAGGGCGAAGACGCGCGGCCCCGGCATGGCGGCAAAGAGGCGGGTCATCGCGCCAGCGCGGCCTCGGCCAGCGCGATGCCCTCGGGCCGGCCGACATCGACCCAGAGGCCGGGATGCACGATGCCGTAGAGCCTGCCCTCGGCGATCAGCCGGTCCCAGAGCGGGTTGAGCGAAAACACCGCCTCGGGGAAGGAGGCGAGCGGCGCGGGGTCGAGGATCTGCGCGCCGGCATAGATGTATTGCGCCTCCGGCGCCGGCGCGCGCCGCGCCAGCCGGCCGTCGGCCGCGCGGTGGAAGTCGCCGGGCCCGGCATGGCCGAGCGCGGCCGCGCGCGGCACGAGGCAGAGCAGCGCGCCCATCCGGGCCGGATCCCAGGCTTGGGCCAGGGCCGCGAGCGGGTTCGGACCGCCCCAGACCATGTCCGCGTTGAGGGTGAAGACCGGCCCCGGCCCAAGCAGCGGCAGCGCCGCCTTGAGCCCGCCGCCGGTTTCGAGCAGCACCGGCTCGTGCGCGATCCGCGCCTCGGGCGCGGCGGCGGCGAGATGGCGCGCGAGCTGGTCGGCATGGGCGTGGGAATTGACGACGAGCCGCGGGATCGCGGCCTCCCGGACGAGCGCGAGCGCATGCTCGATCAGCGGCCGGCCGGCGACCGGGATCAGCGGCTTCGGCCGGTCGCGGGTCAGCGCCCCCATGCGGGTGCCGAGGCCGGCGGCGAAGATCATCGCGGCCCGCGGGCTCATGCGGCCTCGCCGGCGGCGATGCGGGCGCGGATCGCGGGATCGGGCGGCGGCAGGTGGCGCGCGATCCAGGCGGCGAGCGGCCCCAGCGCGGGATGGGCGAGATCCGCCTGCAGGTAGGACCAGACCCGCGGCAGGTGGTCGAGATAGCGCGGCTTGCCGTCGCGGCGGCAGAGCCGGGCGAAGAGGCCGAGGATCTTGAGGTTGCGCTGGGCCGAGAGCAGGTGCGCGGCGGCGATGAACGGGTCCCGCTCGCGGCCGGTCCGGGCGAGATAGCGCTCGATCATCGCGGCGCGCAGGCCGGGCGCGACGTCGCGGCGGGCATCTTCGAGCAGCGACACGAGGTCGTAGGCGGGATGGCCGATCAGCATGTCCTGATAATCGAGAAGGCCGATCCGCGCATGCCCGGCGCGCTCGGGCAGCCAGAGCAGGTTCTCGGCGTGATAGTCGCGATAGATCGGGACCGTCGAGGCCGGCAGCAACGGGGCCAGCGCCTCGGCGGCGAGCGCCTCGAATTCCGGCGCGGCATCGGCCGGCGCCGCCCGCCCGGTGGCGGCGGGCAGGTACCATTCGGCCGCCAGGCGGATCTCGCGCAGGAGCACGGCGAGGTCGTAGGGCGGCGGCGTCCAGTCGCCCCGGGGCGGCGGCAGCGCCTGCAGATCGGCGAGCAGGTCGATCGCGGCCTCATAGAGCCCCGGCTCGCGACCCGGCTCCACCTCGCAGATCCGCGCGAAGAGCGCATCGCCCAGATCCTCGAGCAGGACGAGGCCAGCGGCGGGATCGGCGGCGAGCGGGGCGGGGGCGCTCAGCCCGTGCGCGCGCAGCCAGGCGGTGACCGCGAGGAACGGCCGGGTCTCGAGCCCGCTCTCGGGCGGCACGTCCATCAGGATCGCCCGGCGCGCGCCCGCCGTCACGCGCTCGTAGCGCCGGGCGGAGGCGTCGCCCGCCAGCGCGGCGCGGCGCGCGCCCGCCCAGCCTGCGCCGGCGAGGAAGGCGGCGATGGTCTCGGCGCGGGTCATGCGGGGCGCGGCTCCGCCAGGATCGGGGCGAGCGCCGCCCAGCCCGGACCTCGCGCGATCAGATCGGCGCGGCGGGCGTCGTCGTCGCCGGGAAGGAAGTCGAGCGCGAGCATCAGATGACGCGGCGGCAGCAGGGGCCCGAGCCGGTCGGCCCATTCGACGAGGCAGATCGCCGTGCCGAAGGCCTGGTCGAGCCCGAGCTCGGCGAGCTCGTCGAGGCTGCCGAGCCGGTAGAGATCGGCATGCCAGATCTCGGTTTCGCCGAGATCGTAGGTCTGGACCAGGGTGAAGCTCGGCGAGGGCACCTCCTCGGCGCGGCCGAGCGCGGCGAGGCGCGCGCCGATCAGCGCCCGGGCGAAGGCGGTCTTGCCGGTGCCGAGCCCGCCCGCCAGCCCAAGGAGATCGCCGGGCCGAAGCAGCGGCGCGAGCCGGCGCGCCAGGGTCTCGGTGGCGGCGAGGTCGGGCAGGATCAGGCTGGTGCGCAAGGCCGCTCGTCTTCCGCATGGGACGCGATCGGGCCGTTCTACCCGGCCGGGCACCGGACGCAAGCCCGAAGCGCCGCCGCGCCCCGGCGCGGGCATGAAAGCGCGCCTATCCGATTGAAACCGCATTCCGTTCGGCTGGTCGATGCGGCGTCGGGCGGCTGTGCGAGCGACCGAAGACGGCCAGCGCGCGGGACGCGCCCGCCCACCCACCCCGCGTCCCGCGCGCTGGCCTTTGCGCTTCGGGGCAGGCCTTGCCGGCTTGCCGGGGACATGGTGGTGAAGGGGCCGCGAAAGCCCGGCGGTTCGGCGCGGTCCCGGCGCGAGCCGCGCCCCTTCGCGGATCAGGCGCGGAGCGCCCGGTTCGGGGCCGGCGCGGTTTGACCGGTCGCCAGCGTGACCCGCAGCGTGACCCTGTCGCCGGACGGCGCGATCTCGAGCCCGGCGCCGGCGGCCTCGGCGAGGCGGCGGAGCAGGCCGAGGCCCGGCCCCGCTTCGGCGCGGCTGGCGGCCTCGGCCGGGACCGTCGCCTCCGCGGTCAGGCGGCGGCCGTCGGTCTCGTCGCCGCCGAGCGCGATCTCGGTGCCGGGTGCGGCGAGATCGGCGGCGGCGAGGCCGAGCGCCAGGCCGAAGCGGCGCATCTCGGGATCCCAGGCGGCGGCCTCGCGGCAGGGCGCGAGCGCCAGGCCGCGCGCGGCGAGCGCCCGGGCGAGGCCGGACAGCGGCTCGGCCGCGCTCTCGGCCGGATGCGCCAGCGCCTGCAGCTCGCGCGAGCGGGCGAGCCCGTCCTTCAGCGCCTGGGCGGCCCCGCTCAGCGCCTGGAACGCTTCCGGCGTCGCGGCCGACGGGATCGCCGCCATCAGCTGGCGCACCGCCTGCTCGACCGGCTGGTGC
Organism: Amaricoccus sp.; assembly: GCA_046348955.1. GTDB lineage: Bacteria > Pseudomonadota > Alphaproteobacteria > Rhodobacterales > Rhodobacteraceae > Amaricoccus. Next base: position 93,915 of record JAXMDG010000007.1, on the reverse strand, counting down.
AGTTCCTCGAGCGCCAGCGTCTCGATCGCGGCATCGGCGAGTCGCGCGGCGCCGAGCGCGGCCAGCCGGTCGCGGGCGCTCGCGAGGTCGGCGCGCTCGGCCGAGAGATCGCGGAACACCACGAGCGACGAGGCGTCGGGCAGCGGCGCGACCAGCAGGTGCAGCACGCGGCCGTCGAGCGTCTCGACCGCGGCGGTCCAGCTCGTGCGCGAGTCCGCGGCGGTGGCGAATTCGGCGAGCTGGGCCCAGATCGGCGAGGGCGCGCAGCGCTCGGCGCAGAGCCGGGTCATCTCGCTCACGCCCGGGCCTTCGAGCCGCGCCATCGGGTCGAGGCCCCAGAGCGCTTCAAAGGCGGAATTGACGAAGACGAGCATCCCCGACGTGTCGAACACCGCGACCGCCTCGACCATCCGGTCGAGCGTCGCCTGGCTGAGCTCGAGCTCCGAACGGTACTTGCGCTCCAGGATGATCGAGGTCGAGATGTCCTCGAACAGGAAGGCGAGCGCGCCCTGCGGGTGGGGGCGCCCGGTCACGCGGAAGATCTTGCCCGAGGGCAGGACCCAGTTCTCCTCATAGGTCCCGTCGCGCGCGCCTTCCTCCAGCTCGCCGAGCTTGCGGCGCCAGGAGGAGAAATCCTTCTGCTCCGGCATCTGCCGCGTCTCGCGCAGCCGCTCCAGGAAGTCGCGCAGCGAGGGCCGGCCGGCGAGCCAGACGGCGTCGATCTTCACGAGGTCGGTCAGCGCCGGATTGAACAGGCCGAGTCGGCGGTTCTTGTCGAAGACCGCGAGGCCGATCGGGAGGTGGGCGAAGGTCTCGGTCAGCGTCTCGACGAAGCGGCGCAGGCTCGCTTCGGCCGCGACCAGATCGTCGGCGGCCAGCGCGAAGCCCAGCGTCTCGCCGTCCGGTCCCTGGGTCTGGCTGACTTCGAACCAGTGCGCCTCGGCATTCTGCCGGCCGGGGATCGAGACCCGCCGCCGGCTGCCGCCGCCGCGCGGCGTCAGGGGGACCTCCTCCAGCACATGGCCGAAGGCGTTGGGGATGCGATGGTCGAGCGCGTCCGGTCCCGGCGCGTCGAAGCGCTCGCGATAGGCGGCGTTGGCCCAGCCGACCTGGCCGTCGGGCGCCGTGCTCCAGGCGAGCACCGGCGCGTGGTCGAGCACCGAGCGCAGGAAGCCGGCGTCGCTCCGGGCGCGCCCGAGCGCGGCCTGCGCGTCCTTGAGCGCGCGCGCATCCTCGCTCGCCGGGCGGATGGCGAACCAGGCGGCACCGGCGCGCGGCTGGCCCATCAGCTCGATCGCCGTCCCGTCATGCCGCGGGCAATGGTGTCGGAACGGTGTGCCATAGAGCACCAGGGCCTCGAGATCCTTGTGGATCTCGGGGCAGTCCGGCGCCAGATGGGCGGCGAGCGCCGCGAGCCGCGCCTCGGTCGCGCCGAGCCCGTCGAGCAGGGCCCGCGCCGCCTCGCTGAGCGGCTTGACGCTCGATCCGTTGATCAGGAACTCGCAATCGTTGCTGGCGTCGGCCGGACCCGTCGCCGCCGTGCGCCCGAGCGGCAGGCGGGGGGCGAAGCCCACGATGAGCGCCAGCGTCGCGACCGCGCTGATCAGCGCGGCGGCGATCGCATCCGGCGCCTGGGTGAGGAGCATCGGCCAGTCGGGCGGGGAGAACCGGGGGAAATCCATGGGCGCGCCGAAGCTTGGGATCTGGGGCGCCAGAGGACCCGAGACAGCTTAATGAAGTCTTAACCGGCGCCGCGCGGCGGGTCAGGGCGCGAAGGGCTGCGCCGGCGCGCTCTTGGCGGGCGGGCGGGTGACCCGGGCGCGCGGCCAGATCACCGTGACGCACGCCCCGGTCGGCCGCGCGAATTCCGGGGGGCCGGGCAGGGCGGTTGCCCCCGGCGCGCCCGAGCCATTGCCGAAGACCAGCTCGGCCCCCGAGCGCTCCAGCAGCGTCTTGGCGATGAAGACGCCAAGCCCCATCCCCTCATAGCCCGGCCGCTCCTTCTGCAGCGCGCTGCGCCTGCGCAGGAACGGGTCGCCGATCCGGCCGAGGATCTCGGGCGGATAGCCCGGCCCGTCATCGCCGATCGAGACGCGGATCTGGGTCGCGCTCCAGTCGATATCGACCCAGACCGTCGCATGGGCGAAGTCGACGGCGTTCTGCACCAGGTTGCGCAGGCCCTGGATGATCTCGGGCCGGCGCGCCAGCTCGGGCTGGGGCTCGGACGCCTCCTCGAGCAGAGCGCCTTCGATGCGGGTGATCACCCGGATGCCGCGGCCGGCATGCGGGGCGGCGGCCTCCTCGAGCACGGTGGAAATCGGCGCGAAGCGCATCAGCGCATCCTCGCGCCCGCGCGGCCCCATCGAGCGCAGGATATCGCGGCAGCGATCGGCCTGGGCCCGGATCAGCAGCGCATCCTCGCGCAGGGCGGGACGGTCGGAGAGCTCGGCCGCGAGCTCGGTCGAGACGAGCTTGATCGTGGCGAGCGGCGTGCCGAATTCGTGCGCCGCGGCGGCCACCACGCCCGAGAGCGTCGTCAGCTCCTGCTCGCGGCCGAGCGCGGCCTGGGTCGCGGCCAGGGCCTGGGACATCGAGAAAATCTCGCCGTTCACCTGCCGGGCATAGGCGGCGAGGAACAGGATGCCGGTCACGAGCGCGGCCCAGGTGCCGAGCACCAGGATCGGCGGCAGGGCGAGCGGCACGCCCGATTCGAGCCGGAGCGGCGTATGGACGAAAACCAGCCCGGTCAGGATCGCGCAGGCAGTGGCCCCGAGCGAGATCGTCGTCCGCAAGGGCAGGACCAGGGCGCTGATCGTGACCGGCGCGATCATCATCAGCGCGAACGGGTTGCTGAGCCCGCCGGTCAGCAGCAGGAGCGAGCCGAGCTGACCGATGTCGAAAAGCAGGGTCAGCGTGGTCTCCGGCCCGCTCAGCCGCCGCGTCTGCGCGGTGGCGAGCATCGCGATCGCGTTGAAGATCGCCGAAGCGCCGATCACGATGAAGCAAAGGCCGAGCGGGATCTGCAGCGACAGCAGGAAGGCCGCGATCAGGACCGCGGCGGTCTGGCCGCCGATGGCCAGCCAGCGCAGCAGGATCAGGGTCCGCAGGCGCAACCAGGAGCTGCGCACGTCGTCGGCGAAAAGGGTGAGGGTCGGGTCGCGCATGACCCGCACCTAGCAGGCTGCGGCCGGGCATCCTAGCCGAATGCCGCGCTGCCGGACGCCGCGGCCCTGGCTCTTGCCGCTGCCGGCGCCGCGTGAGAGAACGGCCCGAACGCTGGAATGGAAAGGCCGCGATCCGATGAGACGGGCGATTGCCCTCGCCGCGACCGCGGCGCTGCTCGTGATGCTCGGCGTGACGGGGTATCTGGCCTGGGGGCCGCGCTCGGACGACCCGTTCGCCGATTGCCGCAAGGGCCAGGTCGCCACCGGGGCCGCGGCGATCGGCGGCCCGTTCAGCCTGATCGACTCGTCGGGGGCGAGGGTCAGCGACGCCGACGTCATCACCCGCCCCAGCCTGGTCTATTTCGGCTATACCTTCTGCCCCGACATCTGCCCGACCGACCTGTCGCGCAACGCGCTGGCGGCGGAGATACTCGCGGGCAAGGGTATCGCGATCGGCCAGGTCTTCATCTCGATCGACCCGGCGCGCGACACGCCCGAGGTGGTTCGCGACTTCACGGGCGCCATCCATCCCGAGCTGGTCGGCCTGACCGGTTCCGATTCCGAGGTGGCGGCGGCGGCCAAGGCCTATCGCGTCTACTATCGCAAGGCGTCGGGCGATCCCGAGAACTACATGATGGACCATTCGACCTTCACCTATCTGATGGCGCCCGGAGTGGGATTCCTGGATTTCTACGGATCCGACGTCAGCCCCGAGGTCATGGCGGGCTCGGTCGCCTGCTTCGCGCGCAAACTCGGGCGCGTGGGCGGTTGACCCACGGGCGCTTCCTGATAAGTCAGGCCGCAGCTGTGCGGCGGGCGCCCGGAACCAATTGGCGATGACAGACGACGATCTCGGGAGCGACCGCTCGCTGCTCATCCTCGATGACGACGAATCGTTCCGGCGCAGCCTTGGCCGGGCGATGGAGAAGCGCGGCTTCGAGGTGACGATGGCGGAATCGGTCGCGGCGGGGCGGCTGGCCGCCCAGGCGCACCCGCCGGCCTATGCGGTGATCGACCTGCGCCTCGAGGACGGCAACGGGCTCGAGCTTGTCGAGTTCATCCGCCGGCTCAGGCCCGATGCCCGCATCGTCGTCCTGACCGGCTACGGCGCGATCGCGACCGCGGTCGCGGCGGTCAAGATCGGCGCGACCGACTATCTCTCGAAGCCGGCCGATGCCAACGACGTGACCGACGCCCTGCTCGCCCGGCAGCAGGACAAGCCGCTGCCGCCCGAGAATCCGATGTCGGCCGACCGCGTGCGCTGGGAGCATATCCAGCGCATCTACGAGCTCTGCGACCGCAATGTCTCCGAGACCGCCCGGCGGCTGAACATGCATCGCCGCACCCTGCAGCGCATCCTGGCCAAACGCAGCCCGAAATAGCCACGCCGCGTTGCGTTGCCGCTACAATCCCCGCAGAAAGCCGGGATTGGCGGAATCTTGCCACTGGACATGTAAGCGAAATACCGCCATTTACAACCGATGGTCGACTCACGAGCGATAAATTACGCGCCAGAGGCGTATCTGCAGGTCGGCGGGGTCCTGATCCCCGACGATCCCGCCGTCATCACGCCGGGGATCCGCGCGGCCATGCTGTCCGGGCGGTTCGAGGCCGAGGAATCCTCGCAGATCCCGCTGATCGTCCGCCCGGGGGATCGGGTGCTCGAGATCGGGGCGGGGATCGGCTTCATCTCGACGCTGCTTTCGCGCCAGCGCCGGGTCGGCAGCGTGCTCGCGGTCGAGGCCAATCCGCACCTGCTCGCCTATATGGAGCGGCTGCATGCCCGCAACCGGGTGCGCAAGGTCCGCCGCCTCAATGCGGTCCTGACCAACGAGGCGGTGCCGAGCAAGACCTTCTATCTGCGCCAGGATTTCTGGATGGGCTCGCTGATGCCGGGGCCCAATCCCTACCACGCCACCGCCGAGGTGCCGACCTGCAACTTCAACGCGCTGCTGCGCGAGGAGGGGGTGAGCCTGATCGTGTGCGACGTCGAGGGGGCCGAGTCGTTCCTGTTCGACGACGCCGATCTCGGAGGGGTCGACCGGATCTTCGTCGAGATGCATGACCACATAACCGGCCTCTCCGGCGTGGCGCGGCTCTTCGCGACGCTCTGCATGCAGGGCTTCGTCTATGATCCCCGGCATTCGGTCGGCAGCGTCGTGCTGTTCCAGCGCCTGGGCGCCACCGATATCGTCCGGCCCTATTCCGGCTGACCGCCGACGGCCTCGCGCCGGAAACAGGCGAGGCTGTGGTCGTTGACGATGCCGACCGCCTGCATCCAGGCATAGGTGATCGTCGGCCCCACGAACTTGAAGCCGCGCCGCTTCAGCTCCTTCGAGATGCGCTCGGACAGGGCGGTGGTGGCCGGAACGCTGGTGCCTGTGCCGGCGATCACCCCGCCGTCGGTGAAGGACCAGCAGAAATCCGCGAAACGCTCGCCCCGCTCCTCCATGGCGCAGAATATCCGCGCCGCGCCGATGGTGGCCTCGATCTTCGCGCGCGAGCGCACGATACCGGGATCCGCCAGCAGCCGCGCGGTATCGGCCTCGGAAAAGCGCGCCACCGCCCACGGATCGAAGCCGGCGAAGGCCGCGCGGAATGCCTCGCGCTTGCGCAGGATGGTGATCCAGGACAGGCCAGCCTGAAAGCCTTCGAGCATCAGCATCTGCCAGAGCCGGGCCGAATCACGCTCCGGCACGCCCCATTCGTCGTCGTGATAGGCGAGCATCAGCGGATCGGCCCCCGCCCAGGCACAGCGCTGCCGATCCGTCATGTCGCCTCCCCGCTTCCCCAAGGCCAATCTTTCAATGCCGACGCCGGGTTCCGCAAGGGGGGCATTTGTGCCTTGCGTCCCGGGGGCAATGCGCCTATATCGGCGGCATCAGCGGCGGGCTGGTCGAAAGAGCAGCCCCCACCGGAAGCTTGAACGGGCCGCGCGCCCGTTTTTTTGTGTTCACAGGAGACGTCTTGGCTGACCTCGTCGCCAAAGCTGCCATCGACCGGCGCCTCGCCGGCATCGTGACCCCGACGATCGAGGGGCTCGGTTTCGAGCTGGTGCGCATCCGCCTGATGGGCGGCAAGCGCAACACGGTGCAGATCATGGCCGAGCGGCCCGAAGGCTGGATCGAGGTCGAGGATTGCGCGCGCATCAGCCGCGCGGTCTCGGCGGTGCTCGATGTCGAGGATCCGATCAGCGGCGAATATGTGCTCGAGGTCTCCTCGCCCGGCATCGACCGGCCGCTGACCCGGCTCAAGGATTTCGAGCGCTATGACGGCTACGAGGTCAAGATCGAGACGAGCGAGATGATCGACGGCCGCCGCCGCTTCCGCGGGACCTTGCGCGGCATCGAGGACAACGAGGTGCTGCTGGAAATCCCCGAAGGCACGATCGGCCTCGATTTCGCTTGGCTGTCGGACGCCAAGCTCGTCCTGACCGACGAGCTGATCGCCGAGAGCCTGGCCGCGCGCAAGGCGCAGGGCTTCGAGGACGATTTCGACGAGAGCGCCTTCGACGCAATCGAGACCGCCGAGGACACGGAAGACGAGAGCGAAGCCCGAGAGGCTTCGGAGAACGAGGAAAAGCAATGAGCGTGACGTCCGCCAACCGGCTGGAACTGCTGCAGATCGCCGATGCGGTCGCGCGGGAGAAGATGATCGATCCCGGCCTGGTCATCGAGGCGATGGAGGATTCGCTCGGCAAGGCTGCCCGCTCGCGCTACGGCGCCGAATACGACATCCGCGCCCGGATCGACCGCAAGTCGGGCGAGCTCTTCATGACGCGCTACCGGCACGTGGTCGAGGAGGTCGAGAACCACTTCACCGAGCTCACCCTCAAGGACGCCCGGGCGATCAAGCCCGATGCCGCGATCGGCGACTTTCTGACCGATTCGCTGCCGCCGATGGATTTCGGCCGCATCGCCGCCCAGTCGGCGAAGCAGGTCATCATGCAGAAGGTCCGCGAGGCCGAGCGCGAGCGGCAGTTCGAGGAATTCAAGGACCGGGTCGGCGAGATCATCAACGGCGTCGTCAAGCGCACCGAATACGGCAACGTGATCGTCGATGTCGGCCGGGGCGAGGCGATCCTGCGCCGCGACCAGCTGATCCAGCGCGAGGCGTTCCGCAACGGCGACCGGGTGCGCGCGCTGATCCGCGACGTGCGCCTCGAGACCCGGGGCCCGCAGATCTTCCTCAGCCGGACCGCGCCCGAATTCCTGGCCGAGCTCTTCAAGATGGAAGTGCCCGAGATCTATGACGGCATCATCGAGATCAAGGCGGTCGCCCGCGATCCCGGCAGCCGGGCCAAGATGGGCGTCATCTCCTATGACAGCTCGATCGACCCGGTCGGCGCCTGCGTCGGCATGCGGGGCTCGCGCGTGCAGGCCGTCGTCTCCGAGCTCCAGGGCGAGAAGATCGACATCATCCCCTGGAACCAGGATCCGGCGACCTTCCTCGTCAACGCGCTGCAGCCGGCCGAGGTCTCGAAGGTGGTGTTCGACGAGGATGCCGACCGGATCGAGGTCGTCGTTCCCGACGAGCAGCTCAGCCTCGCGATCGGCCGGCGCGGCCAGAACGTCCGCCTCGCCTCGCAGCTGACCGGCTTCGACATCGACATCCTGACCGAGGCCCAGGAGAGCGAGCGGCGCCAGGCGGAATTCGCCGAGCGCACCCAGCTCTTCATGGAGACGCTCAATGTCGACGAGATGGTGGCCCAGCTCCTGGTCGCCGAGGGATTCGCGACGCTGGAGGAGGTCGCCTATGTCGATCTCGACGAGCTGACCTCGATCGACGGCTTCGACCAGGGCACGGCCGAGGAGCTGCAGGCCCGCGCCCGCGAGAGCCTCGACGAGATCAACGCCAAGGCGATCGAACATGCCAAGGAGCTCGGCGTCGAGCAGAGCCTGTTTGACTTCGAGGGCCTGACACCCCAGATGATCGAGGCGCTGGCCGAGGACGGCATCAAGACCCTCGAAGATTTCGCCACCTGCGCCGACTGGGAACTCGCCGGCGGCTATACGACGGTGGACGGCAAGCGCGTCAAGGATACCGGCCTGCTCGAGAAGTTCGACATGAGCCTCGAGGAGGCCCAGACCCTGGTCATGAATGCCCGCGTCCAGCTCGGCTGGGTCGACAAGGCCGAGATCGAGCCGGCGGAGGAGGCCGAAGGCGAGCCGGCCGCCGAAGAGGAAGCCTGAGGTCCTGGCCTTGTCGCGCGGAGGCCGGGTGAAGGATCGGGACGACCCCGAGCGGCGCTGCATCGCCACGCGCGAGAGCCAGCCGAAGGCCGGTCTGATCCGATTCGTCGTCGGCCCCGGGAACGAGATCGTGCCCGATCTCGCCGGGCAGCTGCCGGGCCGCGGCCTCTGGGTCAGCGCCGACCGGGATGCCCTGCGGCTCGCGGCCGGAAAGGGGCTGTTCGCCCGGGCGGCCAAGCAGGCGGTCACCGTGCCGCCCGATCTGGTCGAGCGGGTCGAGGCGCTGCTGACGCGGCACGTGATAGACCTCGTGGCGCTCGCCCGAAAGGCCGGGCAGGCGGTTGCGGGGTTCGAGAAGGTCAAGGCGGCGCTTGTCTCGGGCGAGGCGGCGCTGCTGATTCAGGCGCGGGACGGATCTTTGCGGCAGCGCGGCGAACTTCGGCCGCCGCCGGGCGAAAACACACTTGTTTCTTGCCTTTTCGCGCACGAATTGGGTTTGGCATTCGCCCGGGATAATGTGATACATGCCGCCGTGCTGGTGGGCGGTCTCGGCGACCGGATAAGAGATGAGTCCCTCCGACTTTCGGGATTCAGGGTGGACACCGCCGGCGACGGCATGGGTCGGGATGTGCAGGATTTGGGCGCCGGACATTGAGGCGCGCCGGAACCGGATGGGCGGGGGAAGGCCCCCGCGGGAAAGGCTAGACGGATGACGAATATCAAGGACGGCGACAACAAGGGCAAGTCTCTCGGCGTGCGCGGCGGCGGCAGCGGCGGCACCGAGACGAGCCATGTGCGCCAGAGCTTCAGCCACGGCCGGACCAAATCGGTCACGGTCGAGCACAAGCGCAAGCGCGTCGTCGTCCCCAAGCCCGGCACCGGTTCCGCGACCGCCGCCAATCCGCGCAGCGCCGTCTCGCAGAATTTGAGCGAGGCCGAATTCCAGCGCCGGCTGAAGGCCGTCGAGGCCGCCAACGCCCAGGAGGCCGAGCGCAAGCAGAAGGAGCTCGAGGCCGCCGCCGCGCGCGAGGCCGAGCTCGCCCGGCTCCGCGCCGAGAAGGAAGCCGCCGAGCGCGCCGCGCGCGAGGCCGAGATCCACGAGCAGCGGCTCGCGGCCGCGCTCGCCGAGGAGCAGTCGGCCCAGGCCGCCAAGGCCGAGGCCGCCGCCAAGCCCAAGCCCGCGGCGCGCAACGGGGCCGCTCCCGCCCAGCCCGTCGATCCGGCCGCCGCCCAGGCCGAGGCCGCGCGCGTCGAGGCCGGCCGCTCGATCGTCGCCAAGAAGCCGATCGCCAAGCCCGCGGTCGAGGAAAAGAAGACCGCGCGCACCAAGGGCGACGATGACCGCCGCCGCTCGGGCAAGCTCACGATCGCCAACGCCACCGACGAGGACGGCCGCCAGCGCTCGATGGCGGCGATGAAGCGGCGCCAGGAGCGCGACCGGCGGCGGATGACCAGCCATTCGGGCGAGCGCGAAAAGATCGTGCGCGACGTGCATGTGCCGGACCTGATCACCGTGCAGGAACTCGCCAACCGCATGGCCGAGCGGGTCGCGGCCGTGGTCAAGGTGCTGATGCAGAACGGCATCATGGCAACGCAGAACGAGACGATCGATGCCGAGACCGCGGCGCTCATCGTCGAGGAATTCGGCCACAAGCCGGTTCGGGTTTCCGATTCCGACGTCGAGGACGTGATCGTCCAGGCGGCCGGCGAGGATGCGGACAACCAGCAGCCGCGCCCGCCGGTCGTGACCATCATGGGCCATGTCGACCACGGCAAGACGTCGCTGCTCGACGCGATCCGCAAGACCAACGTGGTCTCGGGCGAGGCCGGCGGCATCACCCAGCATATCGGCGCCTATCAGGTGACGACCGAGGGCGGCGCGCCGATCACCTTCCTCGACACGCCGGGCCACGCCGCCTTCACCTCGATGCGTGCCCGCGGCGCGCAGGTGACCGACATCGTCGTGCTCGTGGTCGCGGCGGACGACAGCGTGATGCCGCAGACCATCGAGGCGATCAATCACGCCAAGGCCGCCGGCGTCCCGATGATCATCGCGATCAACAAGATCGACAAGAACGGCGCCGATCCCCGCAAGGTCCGCACCCAGCTCCTCCAACACGAGGTGGTGGTCGAGGAAATGGGCGGCGAGGTGCTCGATGTCGAGGTCTCGGCCGTGACGGGCAAGGGGCTCGATACCCTGCTCGAGGATATCGCGCTGCAGGCCGAGCTGCTCGACCTGCGCTCCAATCCCGACCGTCAGGCCGAAGGCGCCGTGATCGAGGCCAAGCTCGATGTGGGCCGCGGCCCGGTCGCGACCGTGCTGGTCCAGAAGGGCACGCTGAAGCGCGGCGACATCTTCGTCGTCGGCGAGCAGTGGGGCAAGGTGCGCGCGCTGATCAACGACAAGGGCGAGCGGGTCGAGAGCGCCGGCCCCTCGGTTCCGGTCGAGGTGCTGGGCCTCAACGGCACGCCCGAGGCCGGCGACGTGCTGAACGTGGTCGATGACGAGGCCAAGGCCCGCGAGATCGCGAGCTATCGCGAGCGCGTCGCCCGCGACAAGCGCGCCGCGGTCGGCTCGGCGACGACGCTCGACCAGCTGCTCGCCAAGGCCAAGGCCGACCGCGACGTCAAGGAGCTGCCGATCGTCGTCAAGTCCGACGTCCAGGGCTCGGCCGAGGCGATCGTCCAGGCGATGGAGAAGGTCGGCAATGCCGAGGTCCGGGTGCGCGTGCTGCATTCCGGCGTCGGCGCGATCACCGAATCGGATGTGACGCTGGCCGAGGCCTCGAAGGCCCCGATCATCGGCTTCAATGTCCGCGCCAACGCGCCGGCGCGCGAGTCGGCGAACCAGAAGGGCGTCGAGATCCGCTATTACTCGATCATCTACGATCTGGTCGATGACGTGAAGAAGGCGGCCTCGGGCCTCCTGAGCCCGGAGGTGAAGGAGAAGTTCGTCGGCTATGCCCGGATCAAGGAGGTCTTCAAGATCACCGGCGTCGGCAAGGTCGCGGGCTGCATCGTCACCGAGGGCGTGGCGCGCCGGGCCGCCGGCGTCCGCCTGCTGCGCGACAATGTCGTGATCCACGAGGGCAAGCTGAAGACGCTCAAGCGCTTCAAGGACGAGGTGCGCGAGGTCCAGTCCGGCCAGGAATGCGGCATGGCCTTCGAGAACTACGACGATATCCGCGAAGGCGACGTGATCGAAATCTTCGAGACCGAGCAGGTCGAGCGCCAGCTCGCCTGAGACGGCTCGGACATCAGAAGCGCCGGCCGCCGGGGGCTCCCAGCGGCCGGCGCTTTGCTGTTCGCTCCCCGCGTCGCGTTGGCCGCTTCCGTCCGCTGGCGCTCTCCCGTGCCAGTCGGGCATCGTCGCCGCGGGAGCGCCACCCATCCCCCGGCCTTCCTTTGGGGGGGCAGGGGGGCGCCCGGCGGGGCCTCCAATCTGGCCAAGCCCGACTCACCGCGATATGGTACTTCGCCGGCCCGGATTTTTAGGCAGTTGCCCGGAGCCTGGCGATATGGGGTCGAGATTGGTCAAGCTTATCGTCGTCGGAAACAGCCATATCGCTTCGGTCAGCGCCGCGGGGCAGGTGGTCCGCGATGCCGGGCTCGAGCACCGGGTCATGCGATCCTCCGCCCATGTCGTGGACCAGCCCGACGGCAGCAAGGCGATCAAGCGCGAGACCGCGGATTTCCTGCACGCGGAGCCCGGGCCGATCTTCTCGATGATCGGTGGCAACGGCCATAATGTCTTCGGGCTGGTCTATCCGCAGAAGCCGTTCGACTTCTACCATCCCGACTATCCCGACCGTCCGCCGCTTCCGAACTGGATCATCCCCTATGAACAGGTCTGGGATTCGGTGATGCGCCGCTCTGAGACCCGCCTCAAGGAACTGCGCGCACTGGTCGCCGCCTGCCCCGGCCGGGTGATCCATCTCGAAAGCCCGCCCCCGATCGCGAGCCAATCCTGGCTGACCGCCAGGCTCGCGCCCCGGATGGAGGCCGCCGGGCTCAATTCCTACCAGGTCGCCGCGCCCTCGGTCCGTTTCAAGCTCTGGCGGATCGGCAGCGCGATCTTCCGCGAGGAATGCGCGCGCCTCGGGGTGCCGTTCCTTCCCGCGCCTCCGGAGGCCAGCGACGAGAACGGCTTCCTGCGCCGCCGCTACTGGCGCGACCCGACTCATGCCAACGGCCAATACGGCGCGCTGCTCATTCGCCAGATGATGGAGCATCTCGATGTCGCACCCGTATAAGACCATCCCGGCCCATCAGCGCTGGAGCAAGGCGGTGGCGGCGCCAGCGCCGGCCGAGGTCGATCCCGTCGTCGCCTTCCCCTGGCGCCTCACGCCCGAGGAGCGCATCGTCACCGCCGGCAGCTGCTTCGCCCAGCATATCGCCCGCTACCTCGCCAAATCGGGCTACGGCTACTATGTCGCCGAGCGTGGCCATCCGGGCCTGCACCCTTCGATCCGCGAGAAGCACGGCTACGGCCTCTTCAGCGCGCGCTACGGCAACATCTATACCTCGCGCCAGTTCCGCCAGCTGTTCGAGCGCGTGCAGGGCAGCTTCACGCCCGCCGAGGACGCCTGGACCAACGGCGACGGACGCTATGTCGATCCGTTCCGCCCGACGGTGCAGCCCGGCGGCTTTCACTCCGTCGAGGAGCTGCGCGCCGACCGCGAGGTGCATTTCCGCGCGCTGCGCAAGCGCGCCTTCCGCAATGCCGACATCTTCATCTTCACCCTCGGCCTGACCGAGACCTGGGTCAGCCGCGAGGATGGCGCGGCCTTCCCGCTCTGCCCGGGCGTCGAGGGCGGCAGCTTCGATCCCGACAGACACGCCTTCGTCAACCTGACCGTCGACGAGGTCGTCGCCGACATGGAGACGGCGATCGGCTATCTCCGCGCCTACAATCCCACCGTGCGGGTCATCCTCACCGTCTCGCCGGTGCCGCTCGCCGCCACCGCGATCGACCGCCATGTGCTGGTCTCGACCACGCTCTCCAAATCCGTGCTGCGGGTGGCGGCCGACATCCTGTCCCGCACGGTGCCCGACGTCGCCTATTTCCCGTCCTACGAGATCATCACCGGCTCCTACAATCGCGGCGCCTACTTCGCCTCGGACCTGCGATCGGTCACCGATGCCGGTGTCGACCATGTGATGCGCCTGTTTTTCCGCCACGCCACCGTCGGCCGCCAGGAGGCGCCGGCGGCTGCCATGCCCGCCCCCGAGGCCGCGCCCACGGCCCTCGGCGACACCGCCCCCGCGGGTCTCGCGGCCCAGGTCCGCCGCCTTCTCGCCTGGCGTCCGGCCAAGCCACCGGCCCAGCCTGTGCCCCAGCCCGCTGCGCCGGCGCCCCAAAGCCAAACCCAGCCGAGCTTCGTCGACCGGATGGAGGAGGTCACCGAGGCGATCTGCGAGGAAGCCCTCCTCGATCGCTGACCGCGGACAGGCGCCAAGGGCCGCGGAGCGGCAGGCATGCGCCCCTTGGCGCGTCAATATTCCCCGGTCTCGACCAGGTCGCTGCCGTCGAACAGCTTGTCGATCCCCTCGACCAGATCCTCGGCGACCTGGGGGTGGGACAACAGATATTCCGCGGTCGGACGGTCCGCCCGCTCGCCGGCCAGGGCGACCGCGTCCTCCCACTCCTCCGGCTCGAAATCTCCGCGCCCGACCCACATCAGCGCGACGAGCTCGACCTGCTGGTCGGGCTCCAGATCCTCGATCTGCGCCACGATCTCGGCCCGCGTCATGTTGTCCGGGCTCTCCTGCAGCGTGGCCGAGCCCTCGTCATCCGACGGATTCGAGCCCGAATCCGGCGAGACCAGCTCCTCCTGCGCCATCAGGGCGCGCAGCTTCAGGATCAGGCTGCGCAGGAATTCGGGGTTCAACGACAATTCATCCACGGGACAGGACCTCTCCGGCTCTCGCGCCCGACTGTAGCAATGCGGGATGCGATTGCGAAGCCTCGGCGGACAATTCCGGTTGGACGGGGACGGCGTACGACGGTATATCGCCGCTGACCCCGATCAGCCGAGGAGACAGGGATGAGCAGCACGCGCACCGAGACGGACAGTTTCGGCCCGCTGGAAGTGGCGTCTGACCGCTATTGGGGCGCGCAGACCCAGCGATCGCTCCTGAACTTCCCGATCGGCTGGGAGCGCCAGCCCGTGGCAATGCGCCGCGCCCTCGGCATCATCAAGCAGGCCGCCGCCGAAGTGAACATGGAGCTCGGCGACCTCGATCCGACGATCGGCAAGGTGATCGCCGCCGCCGCGGCCGAGGTCGCGGGTGGCAAGCTCGACGACCATTTCCCGCTCGTGGTCTGGCAGACCGGCTCCGGCACCCAGTCCAACATGAACGCCAACGAGGTGATCTCGAACCGGGCGATCGAGATGCTGGGCGGCGAGCTTGGCTCGAAGAAGCCGGTCCATCCGAACGACCACGTGAATATGGGCCAGAGCTCGAACGACACCTATCCGACCGCGATGCATATCGCGACCGCGATCACGGCCCGCGACGTGACCCTGCCGGGTCTGCGCAAGCTGCATGGCGCGCTGGCCGAGAAGGCCGAGGCCTTCAAGGACATCATCAAGATCGGCCGCACCCATACCCAGGACGCGACGCCGCTCACCCTCGGCCAGGAATTCGGCGGCTATGCCTTCCAGGTCGAGCAGGGCATCAAGCGGGTGACGGCCGCGCTCCACAACATCTATCCGCTGGCCCAGGGCGGCACGGCGGTCGGCACCGGGCTCAATACCCGCAAAGGTTTTGCCGAGAAGATCGCGGCCAAGATCGCCGAGCTGACCGGCCTGCCCTTCGTCACCGCCCCGAACAAGTTCGAGGCGCTGGCGGCGAACGACGCCATGGTCGAGATGTCGGGCGCGCTCAAGACCGTCGCCACCTCGCTCTTCAAGATCGCGAACGACATCCGCCTGCTTGGCTCCGGTCCGCGCTGCGGCCTGGGCGAGCTCATCCTGCCGGAGAACGAGCCGGGTTCGTCGATCATGCCGGGCAAGGTCAACCCGACCCAGGCCGAGGCGATGACCATGGTCTGCACCCAGATCCTCGGCAATGACTGCACCGTCGGGTTCGCCGGCAGCCAGGGCCATTTCGAGCTCAATGTCTTCAAGCCGGTGATCGCGCAGAACGTGCTTCAGTCGCTGCAGTTGATCGGCGATGCCTGCTCGGCCTTCACCGACAATTGCGTGGTCGGGATCGAGGCCGACGAGGAGCGGATCGGCAAGCTGATGTGGGAGAGCCTGATGCTCGTCACCGCGCTGGCGCCGACCATCGGCTACGACAACGCGACCAAGGTCGCGAAGACCGCGCACAAGAACCGCACCACGCTGAAGGAAGAAGCGATCCGTCTCGGCTTCGTCGATGCCGAGACCTTCGACCGCGTGGTCCAGCCCAAGGACATGCTCGGGCCGAAATGATCGACGGCGCAAGCTCTGCGCCCGTCCTGATCCGCTTCCTGCCAGAAATGCCGGCCGTGCCACGGCCGGCATTTTTTGTCGTGCTTGCCGAAAACACGCATCACGTGTTATTGTATTGTCTATTCGATATCGAATCATTCCTTCCTTAATCATTGATGAGGACAATCACGGTCGCGATTACGCTGACTGTCGGTGACGATTCTTATTGGAACATCAGGCGACGATATCATCCAAGGCAATACGGGATCGGATACCCTCTTCGGAGGGGAGGGCAACGATCAGCTCTATTCCTACGCCTACTTTCACTACACGTTCTACGACAGCGACTATGACGAGCTTCATGGTGGCGGGGGCAATGACAGCCTTCAGGGCGACATCGGCTATGACTACCTCGATGGTGGGACAGGCAATGACTGGCTGAGCGGCGAGGACGGCAACGACGATCTCTATGGCTTCTCGGGCAACGATACGCTCGATGCCGGGACGGGCGTCGACGCGCTTTATGGGGGCGACGGGAACGACAGCTATTATGTCGACGGCAGCGCCGACCGGATCATCGAATATGCCGGTGAGGGGATGGACCGGATCTATGCCAGCGCCACCCGGACGCTCGATGCCAATGTCGAGGACCTGATCCTGACCGGGGGCGCCGCGATCAACGGCACGGGTAACGATCTCGGCAATGGCATCTCGGGCAATAGCGGCGACAACGCGCTGTCGGGCCTCGGCGGCAACGACGTGCTGTTTGGCGGTGCGGGTGCCGACACGATGACCGGCGGCACCGGCAACGACACGTACTATGTCGACACCGCGCTCGACCGGGTGGTCGAGACCACGGCGGGTGCCGCTGGCGGGACCGACACTGTCAATACGTCGCTGAGCTATACGCTCGGCACCAATGTCGAAATCTTGCGCCTGGCGGGCACTGCTTCCGTGAGCGGCGTGGGCAATGGGCTCGGCAACACCCTTGTCGGCAACGCCGCGGCCAACAACCTGCGTGGGCTGGCCGGCATCGACGTGATCGAGGGCGGGCGCGGCGCCGATGTCCTGACCGGCGGGACCGGCGGCGACACCTTCGTCTTCGCCGAAGCCGCCGCCTCGACCCAGGCAGCGCGGGACCGGCTGGTGGCGGGCGACGGCGCGATCGCCTTCGAGGGCGCGGGGGCGGCGGCGGGCGACCGGATCGACCTGTCCAAGATCGACGCCAACAGCGCCGCCGCCGGGCAGCAGCATTTCGTCTTCGGCACCTCGACCGGGATCGGCCATATCTGGCTGGTGACCTCGGGGACCGACACCCTGGTCCGCGGCAATACCGACGCCGACAGCGCCGTCGAGTTCGAGTTGGCGATTGCCGACGGCGCGACCAGCCACACCGCCTATGGCGCGGCCGACTTCATCCTCTGAGCGTCGGTCCAGGCGTTAATACTGGTTGCGATTGCGTGAACGGATTTAGAAATATCGTTCTAAAACAATAGGATGACCGGAGTCGCACGCGTGCGACTCCGGTCGGGTCGCACGCTTGGAGGCGAGCGGTGGCCGTTCCCTTCCCCCTCGGCCGCTTGACGCGGTTGTGACGGAGCTTCCTCCCTTCCCCCGGTTTTGCTAGGTTGCTGCAATTCGAGGCTGGGAGGCCTGCCATGGACTGGCGAGGGCGGCGGGAGAGCGACAATATCGAGGATCGGCGCGGCGGCGGCTTCGGCGGCTCCCCGATCCGGATCGGGGGCATCGGGGTCGTGGTGGTGCTCCTGCTCGGGGCCTTCTTCGGGGTCGACGTCTCTCCGCTGCTCAATGGCGGCGGCGACAGCGGCTACGACCAGGCCGGCGCCCCGCCCACCGATGCGAAGTCGGTCGAGAACCGCCAGTTCGTCGGGGTGGTGCTGGCCGAGACCGAAGATGTCTGGGGCGGCATCTTCAAGGCGTCCGGCCTCACCTATCACAACCCGACGCTCGTCCTGTTCAGCGGCGTGACCGGCTCGGCCTGCGGCACCGCCCAGTCGGCGATGGGGCCGTTCTACTGCCCGAACGACAAGAAGGTCTATCTCGACACCGACTTCTTCGACGTGATGACCCAGCAGCTCGGCAGCCGCGGCGAGTTCGCCCGGGCCTATGTGATCGCCCACGAGGTCGGGCATCACGTCCAGGACGAGCTCGGGGTGCTGGACCAGGTCAACCAGCGCCGCTCGAGGCTGCCCCAGGCCCAGTCGAACGCGCTCTCGGTCAAGGTCGAGCTGCAGGCCGATTGCTATGCCGGTCTCTGGGCCGCGCATGCCAAGGACCGGCTGAACCTGACCGACGCCGATATCCGGTCGGCGCTCGATACCGCGGCCCGGATCGGCGACGACGCGCTCCAGAAGGCGAGCCGCGGCGTGGTGGTGCCCGACAGCTTCACCCATGGCACTTCGGAGCAGCGTCAGACCTGGTTCTATCGCGGCTATCAGTCGGGCGATCCGAACCAGTGCGACACCTTCTCGGCGGCCTCGCTGTGACCGGGATCGTCAATCTGCGGACCATCCGCAAGCAGAAGGCCCGCGAGGTCGCCCGCCGCGAGGCCGATGCCGAGGCCGCGAAGCATGGGCTGACCAAGGGCGAGCGCCGTCGGCAGGAGGATGAGCGCGCTCGGGCCGAGGCGCATCTCGACCGGCATCGCCGCGAGACCGAGGATTAGTGGCGCGGCCGGTCAAGCACTCGCTGACGCTGAGCGGCCACCGGACCTCGGTCAGCCTCGAGGACGAGTTCTGGCAGGCCTTCCGCGCGATCGCCGCCGCCGAGAACCGCCCGCTCAACGCTCTGGCCGCCGAGATCGACGCCCGCCGCGGCGCCGAGACCGGCCTCGCCTCGGCGATCCGCCTGCATGTGCTCGCCTGGTACCAGGCGCGGGCGCGCGCGTGATCCCGCCGGCCGGCGCGCCCCGCTTTTCCGGCCTTGCCGCGCCTCATCGCGGCTTTGACTGTCCAGGCCATAGGGGCTAGGAACACGGGATGCTGACGGCTTGTGTCATCGTTGCGGCCGGTCGCGGCCATCGCCTGGGGGGGGAGACTCCCAAGCAATATATCGCGCTCGAGGGGGGCTGCCCGCTGCGGCGCTGCGTGCACCTGTTCCTGGGCATGGCCCGGATCGGGGCGCTGCAGGTGGTGATCCATCCCGACGACATGCCGCTCTATGCCGAGGCCCTGCGCGGGCTGCGCGACCCGCGGCTGCTGCCGCCGGCGTCGGGGGGGGCGACGCGCGCGGCCTCGGTGCTGAAGGGGCTCGAGGCGCTTGCTGCCCGGCGGCCCGACCGGGTGCTGGTCCATGACGCCGCGCGGCCCTTCGTGTCGGACGCGGTGGTGGATGCGGTGATCGACGCGCTCGATGCCGCGCCGGGGGCGTTTGCCGCGCTGCCGGTGGTCGATGCGCTGTGGCTGAGCGAGGACGGGCGCGCCGAAACGCCGGTCCCGCGCGAGGGGCTGTGGCGGGCCCAGACCCCGCAGGGCTTCCATTTCGATCGGCTGCTGGCGGCGCATCTCGCGCATCAGGGGGACGCCGCCGACGATGTCGCGGTGGCCAGGGCGGCCGGGCTGGAGGTGCGGGTCGTCCAAGGCTCGGAGGCGAATTTCAAGATCACCACCAGCGCCGACCTTGCCCGGGCCCGAGCCGAGATCGCCCGGGCGGAGGCCGTCGAGCCGCCGCGGCTGGAATTGATCGCCAACCGGTCCTGACCGGTCAGGCCGGCGGCAGCGGGCCGGTGCGGTAGAGGCGGATCTTGAGGCCGCCATGCGGGATCGGCGGGCCGGCGGTGAAGGGCAGGCCGGTGGCGGCGGCCAGCGCCGGCTCGGGCGTGATCAGACCGACGCGCCAGCCGGCGAAGCGCGTCCGAAGCGCGGTGCCGAGCGCGGCATGGAGCGGCGCCAGGCGGCGGGGATCGCCGAGGCGGGTGCCGTAGGGCGGGTTCACCATCACGAGGCCGGGGGGGCCCGGCGGCGGCGAGAGGGCGGAGACCGGCGCCTCCAGGAACTCCGTCAGGGCCCCGACGCCCGCCCGCTCGGCATTGGCGCGGCTCATCGCGATCGCCCCGGCATCGCGGTCGCGGCCATGGAAGCGCAAAGGGGTCTCGCGCGGCGTCGCGGCGGCGGCGCGGAGCGCGGCCCAGGCGGCGGGATCGAAGTTCGCGAGCTTCTCGAAGGCGAAGACCCGCGCGCGGCCGGGAGCGAGGCCGGCGGCGATCTCGGCGGCCTCGAGCACGAAAGTCCCCGAGCCGCACATCGGGTCGAGGACCGGCTCGGTCCCGCGATAGCCGCATTGCCAGAGCAGGAGCGCCGCCAGGGTCTCGCGGAGCGGGGCGGCGTTGACCGCCTGCTTGGCGCCGCGGCGGTGCAGGAGCTCGCCGCTGGTATCGAGGCTGAAGGTGCAGAGGTCGCGCTCGATCCTGAGGCGCAGCGTGACCGGGGCGTCCTCGGCGAGGGGGACGCCCAGGGTCTCGGCGAGCGCGGCGCCGACCCGGGCGCGGGCGGCGCCTTCATGCCAGATTCGCGAGGCGTGGCAGGTCGCCTCGACCCGGACCGGGATGTCGGGGCGCAGGGTCTCGGCCCAGGGGAATTTCCGGGCCCGCTTGTCGAGTTGGGCCAGATGCAGCGCCCGGAAGCTGCCGATCCGGGCGAGCACCCGGCTCGGGGTCCGCAGGGCGAGGTTGGCGCGCCAGATCTCGGGCCAGCCGCCCTGAAAGATCGCGCCGCCGGGGACCGGACGCGCCGCGAAGCCGGCGGCCTGCGCTTCCTCGGCCAGCGGGACCTCCAGTCCCGGCGGGCCGGCCAGGAAGATTTCGAACGGGGTGACCATGGGTCGGGGCATAGCGGGAAAGCCCGGAAAGCGCGAGGGGATGTGCGACGGGGCGGAGTCGCACGCGTGCGAATTCGGTCAAGTATTTGATATTGATCTATATTTTTTGATGCGTCAACGGAATGTCAATCTCGGTTAATCGCGGCGCGGGGTGTGCGAGCGGGGACCGGTGCGCCGCTCACCAGGGCAGCGCCGGCCTCAAGCCACCCCCCGCAAGAGCGGGGGGCAGCCCTCGGCCGGCGCTTGGCGGTCGGCCGCCTTTGCGGCCTCCCTCTGGCGGAGACGGCCCCAAGGGGCCGTCGAGTCCAGAATTTTCTCCCCGCCTGTTGGCGGGGCCCCTCGGACTGCCCGATAGGGTTTCTGCCTTTATGAAATCCTTGAAGATGCCAGACGGAGCCGGGCAGGCGGGTTCGGACAACAGCCGGCCCGCGGCGAGGGAAGAGTCAGAAGGGCGGGGAGCCGCAGCGGAGGAGGGGGGGAGGCATGCGCGCCGGGCCCTGGACCCGGCGCGGCGCGCGCAAGGGCGCGAGGAGGCCTTGCCCGCGCCGGCCGCGGTGCCGGGGGCGCAGGCACCGCAGCCGGGACCATCGAGGCGGCCCCGGCCAGGACGTGGCCCGCGCGGGTGGCGGTCAGCCCGCGGGGGGGCGGAGCGGGCCTGACGGGCGGCGAGGCGGTGCTTGGCGCCCGTCGGGCGGGCGACCGGTCAGCCGCCGATGCCGGTCGAGAGGAGTTCCGGGACCGAGAGGAGCAGGACCTCGTTGTCGGCGGCGCGGTCGGGGGACCGGCCGGTCGAGAACGGCAGGTTGTTGTCGTTGATGACCAGGATGTGGCTGTCGTCGACCTTCATCACGTTCTCGATCGTGACGAACGGGAAGCTGAAGCTCTTGCCCTCGGCGCCGCCCTCATGGCCGCCCATGGCCGCGGCGCCCTTGCCGTCCGGGTCGGCGATCGCCAGGAGGTCGATGCTCGCGAGACGGGCGACCCGGCCCTCGGCATCGGCCTTCGCGATGTCGATGAGCACGATCCGCTTCACCTTCGCCGGCACCGGATAGCAGTCGGGCGCGGGCTTGCCCTCCGGGCAGGCCTGGGCGGCATCGCCCTCGCCATTGTCGCGCTCGATGACCAGCGCCCGGTGGCCGTCGATGAAATTGAGGTCGCCAATGGAGGCCGCCCCCTCGCCGAGCGGGAAGGAGAGGCGCTTGCCGGTCCAGCCGCCGGTCCTGGGGTCGAATTCCAGCAGGGGCAGCAGGTTGCCGGCAGGCTTGCCGTCCTCGCCGACCAGCGGCTTTTCGAGGAGCGCCCAGAGCATGCCGGTCTCGGGGTTGAGCCCCATTCCCTCGAAGCCGCCGGAGCGCGCCGACTGCCAATCCTTCACCGGCGCCGCCGGGATCGAGAGCGCCGGATTGTCCGGGCTCTTGACCGGCTTGCCGTCGATCGCGGTCGCGAAGATCCCGGTCACCCGCCCGTCGAGGGTGGCGCGGACGAGCCAGGGGCCGAGCTCCTCGCCGATCCAGACGCTGTCGCCGATCACCTGGATGCTCTCGGGATCGAGATCGGCGCCGGTGAGGTAGCGCGCCTCGCTGCCGTCATTGACGATGCGGAAGGGCAGGATCCGGTCGGGATCGCGGAGATAGATCGCCTGTTTCAGCGCGACCTTGCCTGTCGCCCAGTCCAGCGCCACGCGGTGGAAGACGAGGAGCGCGTCGCTGCTGTTGGCCTTGGTGCCGAAGCCGTTATCGGTCAGCACATAGACGCTGCCATCCGCCGCCGGGGTCATGGCGAGGCCGGAAAAGCCCTGGACCGGTTGGCCGATGAAGGGGAAGGCGATGCCGGTCGGGCGGCTGCCCTGGGCGGGGCCGGTATCGCCGATCACCGACATCGGCGCATCGACCCGGGTCGGGCCGGCGGCGAACTTGCCGCTGACGAGCGCGTCGCGGGGGGCGTCGGCGGGTGGCAAGGCGAGGGTGAGGGCGGGGAGGGCGGCGAAGCCCGCCAGGGTCGCGGGCAGGGTTTCCTCGGCCCGGGCCGCCGTCGCGAGGCCCGCGAGCAGCGCCAGGAAAATCGGGGTGGATCGCATCGCATCCTCCTTGCGAACCGGAGATCGGGCGGCACGATGGTGTCGCTTCGGGACGATCCGGTGACGCGGGCATGACGGTTCCGCGACGGCGCCGGCCGATTTGCACTCGGGGGGGTGACGTCTTATGTGCAGGCGCGAAGCAACGGGAATGCCGCCATGAGCCTCGCCGGACGAATCGCCTGGGACGACACGATCCTGCCCTTTCAGCTCGACCGCGCCGATATCCGGGGCCGGGTGGCGCGGCTCGACAGCGTGCTCGAGACGATCCTCGGCCAGCATGCCTATCCGGCGCCGGTCGCGGCGCTCGTCGCGGAGGCGACGCTGATCACCGCGCTGATTGGCCAGACCATCAAGCAGGGCTGGAAGCTCAGCCTGCAGGTGCGCGGGCAGGGGCCGATCCGGTTGATCGCCACAGACTATTTCGGGCCGGGCGCGGAGGGTGCGCCGGCGCTGATGCGCGCCTATGCCGGCTTCGACCGCGAGGCGGCGCTGGAGGGGCGGCCTTTCGACCTGCTGGGCGGCGGGCTCTTTGCGATCCTGATCGACCAGGGGCCGGGCAGCACGCCCTATCAGGGGATCACGCCGCTCGCCGGCGGATCGCTGATCGACTGCGCGGAGACCTATTTCGCCCAGTCCGAGCAGCTGCCGACGCATTTCGCGCTGGCGATGGGCGAGGCGGCGGAGCCGGGCCAGCCGGCGCGTTGGCGGGCGGGGGGCGTGATGCTGCAGCATATGCCGGCGGCCTCGCCCTTCGCGCGGCAGGAGGCGTCGGGCTTCGACGGGCTGCTCGCGCCCGCGGACATGCTGGAGGGCGCGGAGGCGGACAATTGGCGGCGGGCGACGCTGCTGCTCGACACGGTCGAGGAGACCGAGCTGATCGGGCCGCATGTCGGGGCCGAGCAGCTGCTGCTGCGGCTGTTCCACGAGGAGGAGCCGCGGGTCTACCAGGCGCAGCCGGTGCGATTCGGCTGCACTTGCAGCGCGGAGAAGGTGGTCCGCTCGCTGTCGGTCTATTCGGCCGAGGAGATCGCCGGGATGACGACCGAGGACGGGCGCGTCACCGCCGATTGCCAGTTCTGCGGCGCGCATTACGAGTTCGACCCGTCCGAGTTGGGCGTTCGCGGCTAGCCGTCCGCGCCGCGCCGCCCCTCTCGCTTCGGGGAGCGCTGACCGACGAACGGGCCAGGTCGAGAGGGTTTCATTCGAGTTCGCCGTTCTTGGAGAGCAGGATGGCGAGGGTGCGGGTATTGCGGAACTCGGAGAACAGGATCACCAGGATCGCCATGATCGGCACCGACAGGATGGCGCCGGGGATACCCCAGATCGAGGCCCAGGCGACCAGGCTGACCAGGATGACGAACGGGCTGAGATTGAGCGAGCGGCCCATGAGCCAGGGCTCGATGAAGTTGCCGAGCAGGACCTGGGCCGCGATCATCGCCGCGAGGAAGGCCGAGACCGCGCCGATCCCGTCGAGCTGCAGCAGCGCGACGAGCACGGTGGGCGTCACGCCGATGAAGCCGCCGAGATAGGGGATATAGTTGAAGAGCCCGATCAGGATCGCCCAGAAGCCGGCGAACTCGATGCCCCAGAGCCGCAGGACGGCGTAGCTCAGCACCGCGAGGCCGAGATTGATCAGGGTCTTCATGCCGAGATAGACGCCGATCCGGTTGTTGACGTCGCGCACCAGCTCCTGGATCTGCGCGACCTGGGCGGGATTGTCGGAGAGGCGGGCGATCTTGGCGGCGAAGTTGCCGCGCTCGATCAGGATGAAGCCCGCATAGACGAAGATCGCGGCGAGGGTGGCGAGCGTGGAGAGCGCCGAGAGGACCGTGAGCCCCAGCGTGCGCTGGAGGTTGATCTGGGCGAGCATATCGCGGCGGATCGTGTCCCAGCTCGGTTCGTGGTCGAGGCCGATCAGGATCGCGCCGCGCTGGATCGCCGCGAGCATCTGGTCCTGGTAGCCGGGCAGCCGGGCGGCGATCTCTCCGACATTGACCACGATGAGCCAGACGATCGAGACGAGGCCCGAGCCGATCACCACCACCGCGAGCAGGTAGCGCAGGGCGGCGGGCACGCGGCCGGCGAGCCCGGGCAGGCGGTTGAAGAGCTCCGCGAGGCCGAGCACGATATAGGCGACCACGACGCCCGCGACCACCGGCAGGATGATCGAGCGGCCGATCAGCAGGATCCATCCGACCATCAGCGCCAGTGCGACGCCCAGCACCAGATGCACGAAAGTGTCCTTCATCGCGGCAGCCTCTTCGCAGTTGCACGCGAGGAGGTTTAGCATGGCGCGGGATCGTCCGACAGGCCGGCGCGCTGTCGCGGGGGGCGGCTATTGCGTCGCATCGGGGCGGCGCGCGGCCCAGCCGTCGAGAAGCGCGTCGAGCCCGCGGAGAAAGGTCGCCTCGCGCTCGTCGGGCGCGAACCAGCGGGCGGCGGCGGTGACGTTCGGATAGTCGCGCGCCATGGTTTCGGGCGGGACCGGGGTGACGGTCGAGGGGCCGCGGGCATAGCCGGCGGTCTCGTCGAGCCCGGCTCCGGCGAGATAGTAGCCGATCGCCCGGAACAGCCGCGCCGCCTCCTCCTCGCTGACGCAGCCGCCGCGGACGAGGGTCAGCAGGTCGTCGAGCCAGCGCAGCGCCAGCGGCGTGTTCATCCGGTGGGTGGCGAGGAACAGGAACAGGCCCGGCCGGCGCAGGACCATCCGCCGCCAATCGAGTGCCGCCTGGCGCAGCCGCGCGCGCCAGCCGAGATCGGCGGGCGGCAGCGGCAGCAGGTCGGCCACCGCATGGTCGACCAGCGCGTCCAGCAGGTGCCCCTTGGATGGAAAATAGTGGTAGATGCTCATCGCCTTGCAGCCGAGCGCCGCCGCGAGCTTGCGGATGCTGAAGCCGGCGAGGCCCTCGCGCTCGATCAGCGCCAGCGCGGCCAGTTCGATCCGCTCGGGCGAAAGCGGCGCGCGGTCGGGCGCGCCGTCCGGGGGCAGGTCCGACACCGGTTTCGTCTCCTCGATCAAGGTTTCGTACACTGTACGGCTTGACAGACTCGGGGCGCAAGTCTCATCATCGCCTGGACCGTACGCTGTACGGTCTGGCGATGGAGGGGATCATGCGGAAGACGGTCATGAGGACGACAACCGGGGCGGCCATCCTGGCGGGCGCCCTGGCGGCGGCGGGCGGGCAGGCCCTGGCCCAGGACACCGATGCGCAGGCGAACGCGGCCTATGCGGAGATCGCCAAGACGATGGGGGGCGTGCCCGATTTCGTGAAGCTGTTCCCCAAGGTGGGGATTGCCGGTGCCTGGGCCGAGACGCGCGACCTGGAACTCAGCGACAAGACGGCGCTGACGCCCAAGGAGAAATCGCTGATCTCGCTGGCGGTCGCGGCGCAGATCCCGTGCCAGTACTGCATCTGGCTCGACACAGTCTCGGCCCGCAAGGCGGGCGCCACCGACGAGGACATCGCCGAGGCGGTGGCGATGGCAGCCCTGGCCCGACATTGGAGCACGGTCTTCAACGGGCTGCAGATCGACTTCGCGACGTTCAAGCAACAAATGGGCAGCGGCCAATAGTCGCACCGTGGCGCTTTCGCAACGGATCGGGCAAATCTGAATCAGCGCTCGCCGGCATTAACCCGGGCTTTACCTGACGGGAGGGCAATGGACCGATAACAATCCAAAACGGGGCCGCCATGAACGAGCGATCGAGCAATCCCCTGACCCGCGCCCTGACCTTCGTCGCCGCGCTCTGGCGCAACGGCGGGTGGCGCTATCGTCCGGAGCAGCACTACCTGCGCGGGCGACCGAGCGGCCTGTCGCGACAGCGGCGCTAGCGGATGGCGGCAGGGTTTCCGGCGCGCTGTCCCGGGATCGGATTCTGGATCATCGGCGTCGGATTTGGTGGAGCCAAGGGGGATCGAACCCCTGACCTCTTGCATGCCATGCAAGCGCTCTCCCAGCTGAGCTATGGCCCCGGTGCCGGTGTCTTTAGGCGGCGCCACCGGACAGTTCAAGCGCAAAATCGGCGATCGCGATCAGCGCTGGTCGGGCGGCATACGCGGTGTCGCGCCGCCGCCCGAAGGCCTGTTGCCTCAGGCCTCTTCCTCGTTCGGACCGACCGCGGCGATGTCCTCGAGATCGACATTGTCTTCCTCGTCCTCGAGAATCTCGTCGGCGAGATCCTCGTCGGTGTCGATGACCTCGTCATCGGCCTCGATGTCGGGCAGGTCCTCGAGATCGACGGGCTCGGGCTTGATCTTCTCCGGCCGCAGCGCCTTGGCCCTGACCGCGGTCAGGCTCTCGACAGTGAAGACCGCGCCACAGTTCGGGCAGGTCATCGGGTCGTGCTGCAGATCGTAGAACCGCGTGGCACAGGTCGGGCAAACGCGCTTTACGCCCCACTCGTCCTTGGGCATAGGAAGCACCTCGTTATCCTTGGGAATCAAATCCGCGGTCGGATGCCACGGTCATCAACCTTTGTCAAAGGCTTTGCTGTTAAGGATTTGTCACATCCGCCCGGGGAATGGGCGAATGCCGCTTGAAGCGTCGACAAAATGGGTTAGGTTTCGGCCTAATAATGTTGCCCGGGGGTAATGTGAATGCTCTACCACGCGTATGAGATGACGCATGCAGCTCTGTCTCCTATGCGCGCAGCTGCGCGCGTTGGGCAGGGAATCGTAAGCAACCCCCTGAATCTGATGGCGGAATCCTATGGGAACCGGGCGGTGTCGGCAGCGCTCGACATGTTCATCCAGGCGACCCGCCGCTATGGCAAGCCGGCCTTCGAGATCGAGTCGACTCTGGTCGACGGCGAGGAGACGCCGATCGTCGAGGAATTCGTCTGGTCCCGGCCCTTCTGCAATCTGCTGCATTTCCGTCGTGATTCTGTCACCGCGGCCGCGCGCAACGACCAGAAGCTGCTGATCGTCGCCCCGATGTCGGGCCATTTCGCGACGCTGCTGCGCGGCACGGTCAAGGCTATGCTGCCCGAGCATGACGTTTATATCACAGACTGGATCGATGCCCGCGACGTGCCGCTGAGCCAGGGCAGCTTCGATCTCGACGACTACACCGACTACCTTGTCGCGATGATCGAGCATCTGTCGCAGGACGGCCAGCGGGTCGCGGTGATGGCGGTCTGTCAGCCCGGTATCCCGGCCCTGGCGGCGGCCAGTCTGATGGCGATGGACGACAATCCCCGCCGCCCGTCGGCCCTGGTGCTGATGGGATCGCCGATCGACACCGCGCGCAATCCCAAGCAGCCGAACGAGCTCGCGCAGAAGCATCCGCTGAGCTGGTTCGAGGCCAATGTCGTGGTTCGCGTTCCCTGGCCGAATGCCGGGGTGATGCGGCGGGTCTATCCGGGCTTTCTGCAGCTGTCGGGCTTCCTGTCGATGAATTTCGACCGGCATGTCGACGCGCATATGGGCCAGTTCCGCAATCTGGTGCGCGGCGACGGTGAAAGCACCGAGGCGCATCGGCGGTTCTATGACGAATATATGGCGGTGATGGATCTGACCGCCGAATTCTACCTCCAGACCATCGAGCGGGTGTTCCAGAAGCGCCTGATGGCGACCGGCGCCTATCGCTATCGCGGCCGGCTGCTCGAGCCGAGCGCGATGACCGATATCGGGCTGATGACGATCGAGGGCGAGAAGGACGACATTACCGGGCTCGGCCAGACCGAGGCGGCGCATGATCTCGCCGTCAATCTGCCGGAGGAGCTGCGCGGCCGTCATGTCGCGCTCGGCGTCGGGCATTACGGCGTGTTCAACGGCTCGCGCTGGCGCGGGACGATCCAGCCGCGGGTGCGCGACTTCCTTGCGGCGCAGCGGCGGCCGGTCCAGGCCTGACGGGCGCGATGGCCGGAGCGATCCGTATCGGCGAACCGGCGCTGGAGGTGACGCTTCGGCACAGCCCACGGGCTCGGCGGATGGTTCTCCGGGTCTCGCATGCCGGTCGCGACGCGGTGCTGACCCTGCCGCCTGGGGTGCCGCTCGCCAAGGCGCATCTGTTCCTCTCGGAGCAGGAGGCGTGGCTGCGCGGCAAGCTGGCGCTGCGGCCGGGCCTGGCGCAGGTGCAGGACGGCAGCACCTTGCCGCTCGGCGACGGTACCGTGACGATACGGGCGAGCGAGGGCGGACGGCTGGTCCGGATCGGCGACACGCTGGGGGTGCCGGGTCCGGCCTCGGCGCTGCCGGTGCGGGTCGCCGCGTGGCTGCGCGAACAGGCGCGCGAGGTTTGCGTCGCAGCCTCGGATCGGCATGCCGGGACCATCGGCAAGCGGGTCGGGCGGGTCACGCTGCGCGATCCGCGTTCGCGCTGGGGCTCCTGCACCGCGGGCGGCGATCTGATGTTCTCGTGGCGGCTGATCCTCGCGCCTTCGGCGGTGCTCGACTATGTCGTTGCGCACGAGGTCGCGCATCTGGCCGAGCTCAACCACTCGGATCGGTTCTGGCGGGTGGTGCGCCGGCTCTGCCCGGATTTCGAGGCGCAGCGCGACTGGCTGCGCCGGCACGGGGCGGGCTTGCACGCCTATGATTTCAAGCCGGCCCAGCCCGGCTGAGCGCGGCCGGATGATTGATCGCGAACGCCAGTTTCCCGGTGGCGGCGACAGTTCGCTGCCGGCGCATGAGCGCGTCTATCGCAGCCTGCGCGCGCGCGTGATGCACGGGCTGATCGCGCCCGGCGCCAGCATGACCTTGCGCGGGATCGCGGCGGAATTCGGCGTCAGCACCACGCCCGCGCGCGAGGCGGTGCGGCGCCTGGCGGCGGAGGGCGCGCTGAAGCTGTCGGCCTCCGGCCGGGTCTCGACGCCCGAGCTCACCAACGAGCGGATCGAGGAGCTGGCGAGCCTGCGCGCGCTGCTCGAGCCCGAGCTCGCCAGCCGGGCGCTGCCGCGGGCGCATCAGGCGCTGATCGACCGGATGCAGGCGATCAACAACGTGATCGACGAGATGATCGTGAAAGGCGACGCCGCCGGCTACGTGCGGAGCAATCTCGAATTCCACCGGACGCTCTATCTGCGCGCCCAGGCCCCGGCGATGCTGGGCCTGATCGAGACGGTCTGGCTGCAATCGGGGCCGACCATGCGCGCGCTCTACGAGCGGTTGCAGCGGCGGCAGGCGAGCGAGAACCATCGCAAGATCATCGCCGCGCTGCGGGCGGGCGACAATCCGGGCCTCAGGCTCGCGATCCGGATGGACGTGACCCAGGGGCTGCGGATGCTGGCGGGCTGAGGGCCGCGGCGCAATTGTCTCGCCAGGGGGGCGATTTTCCGCCACGCCGGGGGTGAAATCTTCGTCCGGAACCGCTATGCCGGACCGAAGCGGCGCAGGGTCCGGACGCATGCAGATTTATCTCCCGATCGCCGAGGTCTCCGTGAATTCGGTGCTGCTGCTGACGATCGGGGCGCTCGTCGGCGTGCTGTCGGGCATGTTCGGCGTCGGGGGCGGGTTCATCCTGACGCCCCTGCTGTTCTTCATCGGCATCCCGCCGACCGTCGCGGTCGCCTCGGCGGCGAACCAGATCGCCGGCTCGTCCTTCTCGGCCTTCCTCGCGCATCTCAAGCGGCGCACCGTCGATTTCCGGATGGGCACCGTGCTGCTGCTGGGCGGCATGCTCGGCTCCTGGATCGGCGTGCATATCTTCACCTATCTGCGCAAGGCGGGGCAGTTCGAGCTGGTGATCAGCCTGCTCTATGTGGTGATGCTCGGCACGATCGGCGGGCTGATGTTCACCGAGTCGCTGCGCGCGATCCGCCGGGCCCGCGACCCCAATGCCGGCCTCATCCCGCGCAAGCGCCATACCTGGGCGCATGGCCTGCCGCTCAAGATGCGCTTCCGCACCTCGAACCTCTATGTCAGCGCCATCCCGCCCTTCGCCATCGGCGCGATCGTCGGCATCCTGGCCGCGGTGATGGGGGTGGGCGGCGGCTTCGTGATGGTGCCGGCGATGATCTATATCATCGGCATGCCGACCAAGGTGGTGGTCGGAACCTCGGTCTATCAGTTCCTCTTCGTGACGAGCTTCACCACCATCCTGCAATCCATCGAGAACAAGTCGGTCGACATCTTCCTCGCGGTGATCCTGCTGGTCGGGGGCGTGATCGGCGCCCAGATCGGCGTCGCCTTCGCCGCGCGGCTGCGCGCCGAGCAGCTGCGCATCCTGCTGGCGCTCCTGGTGCTCTGCGTCTGCCTGAAGCTCGCGCTCGACCTGTTCCTGCGGCCGGCCGAGCTCTATTCGCTGGTGGCGGGCTGAGGCCGGTGCGGCGCTGGCTCGGCCTCGTGCTGCTGCTGCTGCTGGCCTGGCCGCTCGCGGCGCAGGAAACCGTGGTGACCGGGCTCAGCACCGACAAGATCGCGCTGACGGTCAACTATGATGGGTCGGAGATCCTGGTCTTCGGCGCGGTGCGCCGCGAGGGGCCGACCGATCCGGAAGCGGGGCCGCTCGACGTGATCATCACGCTGAAAGGGCCGGGAAAGAACATGACGATCCGCCGCAAGGAGCGGCGCTTCGGCATCTGGATCAACACCGAATCCGTGGGGGTGCGCCGGCCGCCGAGCTATTACGCCGTCGCCGCCACCGGCCCGCTCGCCGAGATCCTGACCGAGACGGAGCGCCTGCGCTACGGGATCGGCATGGACCAGGCGGTGCGCGAGGTCGAGACCAACGGGCTCGTGCTCGATCCGGAGAGCTTCCTCGATGCGATGGTCCGGCTGCGCAAGCAGCACGGCCTCTATGCGCTGAACGAAGGCGGGGTGACCTTCGCCCAGGAAACCTTGTTCCAGACCCGCTTCCACCTGCCGGCCAACCTGGTGGAAGGCGACTATGCCGCCGAATTCTTCCTGGTGCGCGACCGCAAGGTGATCAGCATGGTCGAATCGACCGTCAGCGTCGAGAAGACCGGCATCGAGCGCTGGCTCTTCAACCTGTCGCGCAGGCAGCCTTTCGTCTATGGCCTGCTGGCCGTCGCGATCGCGCTCGCCGCCGGATGGCTCGCCAACACCGCGTTCCGCCTCGTGCGGCGCTAGTCTAGCCAGAACAGATGGGTGTTCAGGGGAGGGCGGCCCTCGCCGTGGGCTAAGGGTCGGTGCCCTCGGCCTCCAGCGCGAGCAGGGGCGCGCGCCGCTCGAGATCGGCGATGCCGAGCGGTTCGGCCGGACGGGCCAGCAGGTAGCGCGTCACCCAGATCAGCCGATGCTCGGCCCGGGTGATCGCGACATAGGCGAGCCGCTTCCAGAGCGGGATCCCGGCCTCGACCCGGCCGGACTGCGCCGCGGCCCAGAGATCGGGGGCGAAGACCTGGACCTCGGGCCATTGCGAGCCCTGCGCCTTGTGGATCGTCACCGCCGCGCCGTGCAGGAAGACGACGCCCATGCTGGCGGCGGTCGGGATGAAAGGCTCCTCGCGGTCGGGCGCCTCGATCTGGATGATGCTGGCGACGCTGAGATCGGGATCGTCGGAACCCGGCAGATGCAGCCGGCTGAAGCCCGGCCGACGCCCCGGCCCGAGATAGATCGCCTGGGTGCCCTTGATCAGCCCGCGGGCTTCCAGATCCATCCGCTTCTTGCGGTGCTTGAGCGGCAGCTCGATTCCGTCGCAGACCAGCGGCTCGCCCGGCAGCAGCCCGTCCGCCGGTACCCCATGCGCGCTGCGAAAGCCCTGGATCAGCCGCACCCTTGTCGCGTTGCGCCAGACCAGCATCGGCGCGCGCGCCATCGCATCGGCATCGGCGCGCTGGCTGATCGATACCCGTGGGTCGCTGCGCGCGGCATCGCGCAGCAGGTCCTCGAAGGCGGGGAAGTCGAGATCGGGATCGCCGAGCGCGTGGGCGAGGTCGAGGATCGGATTGTCCGCCGTCTGGCGGTGAACCCGGTGCAGGGTGAGGGTCCCGGTCTCGGGCAATGTATCGAACACCATCCCGCCCCCGCCGCCGACAGGAGCGAGCTGCGCCGGGTCGCCGAAGATGACGAGGGTGGCGAAGAGGGCGCGCAGATCCTCGAACTGCTTGGCATCGAGCATCGAGGCTTCGTCGACGAAGCCGATATCGAGCGGCTCCTCGCGGCGCTTCCAGCCCTTGATGAAGTCCGAGCCCCGCAGGCCGGCGCTGGCGAGCGCGCCCGGGATCGAGGGATGCAGCGCATAGAACGCGGCCGCCCGGTCGAGGGCGAGCTCGCTCAGGCCGTCGATCTTCGGCCGCTCGGCCTTGCCGGTCAGCCATTCGGCGATGGCCTCGTAGTCGGGATGATAGAGCGGTGTGTAGAGGATCCGGTGGATCGTTGTCGCCGGCACGCCGCGTCCGCGCAGGACGCCCGCGGCCTTGTTGGTCGGGGCGAGCACCGCGAGGGTGCGCCGGCTGCGGTTGCGACGGCTTTCATATTCGGCCGAGACCGGTTCCACGCCGGCGGCGATCAGCTTGCGCACCAGTTCCGCGAGCAGCATCGTCTTGCCGGAGCCCGCCTTGCCGAGCACGGCGAGGGTGGGCTGGGGCGGTCCGGTTTCGGCGGTCAGGCCCGGTTCGTCGAGATCGACGCCGGAGGCGCGCAGGACCGCCGCGATCCGGGCCCATGCCGTCGCCTGGTCGGCCGATAAGTCCATGCCGTTCCGTCCCGCAGCCGCTTCAGGACCCTGTCTAGCGGCAGCGACGCGGCGGGAACAGGGTCAGGCGGCCGCCTGTTCGGGGAGATGCGCCGAAAAGCTCGCATCGAACCAGCCGGCGACCTCGCCGATCCCGATGCCCGACCGCCGCGAGATCTCGGACCTTGCATCCTCGGTGATCGCCCAGAGCCCGACGCTGATCGCGTCGCGGCCCTCGCCCGAGGTGCCGATCACGTCCGGCATCCAGCCGATCCGCCCATAGATCCGCGGCATCCGCGCATCGAACACCCCGATCGACTGGTCGAGGCCGAAGCGCAGGCCCATCTCGCAGCCCGCCATCAGCAGGCCGGCGGCGACGCCTGCCTTGGCCGTGGGCGACAGGCAGAAGCGGGTGCATTCCCAGATCAGCGGGCTGACGATCGCCACGCCGTCGGTGAGGTGCAGGAAGTGCTCGTTGATCATGGTGCGGCCGACCGTCGGCAGCGTCCGCATCGACCCGCCATGGGTCCCGTCGAGGTTCTGCCAGATCACATAGAGCGGGTTCAGCGCGTCATATTCGTCGCGCTCCCAGCCATATTCATTTACACTGACATCCCAGCCAAGACGAACCTTGAATTGCTCGGCGCGATCGCGAAACATGGATTCAGCGAGAACAGGATAATTGCGGAGATCTTCAGCGTAGATAAAGCGGATCATTCTGGTCTCCTGGCGCGAATATCAGGAGTTCAGAAATAATTCTTGATGGTTAAGAAAGGCCGAGCGTGCGCTGCGCTAATATTTGGGTAACGCTTCGGACGGGCCGATGACGCCTCGGGCCAGGGCCAGGGCGACCGCATGCGTGATGTTCATCGCGCCGAGCTTGTGGCGGGCCGAGTCCACATAGGCGCGCAGCGTGTTTTCCGAGATGCGCAGCGAGTCTGCCACCTCCGCCCGGCTGAGCCCGATGCTGAGCAGCGTCAGCGCCTCGCGCTCGCGGGGCGAGAGGTCGGTGGTCGGCGGCGAGACCTCCTTGTGGATGATCCGCTTGGCCTGCTGGTGGACGAGATGCGACACCAGCAGGAAATCCCTTGCATGATGCCTGGTCATCCGCGCCCATTCGTCGTCGGTCGCCTTGTGATTGACGGTGAACATCGCGAATTCGCCGTTCGGCCCCCAGATCGGGATCGACCAGCCTTGATTGCCCACCCCCGCGGCGATCGCCTCGCGCAGGAAGCTGCGGGCCACCGGGCTCGACCAGTCGAGCGTCTTCCAGTCGATCGGGTGGAACCGCCGGACCGCGCCGAGCACGACCGGGTCGATGGCCTTGTAGTTTTTCTCGATGTAGCGACGGACCCAGTTCAGGTCGTAGGTGAAGGCGCCGACATTCTCGCCGTTCTGCTTCACCGTGTGGTAGACGACATGCGTAACGCCCAGGCCGTCGCGCAATTCATGCGCCCAGACCTGGAGCTCCTCAATGGAGCTCGTGGTCTGCAGCCGCTCTAGGATGGGTTCCAGTCCTTCCCGCGACACCTTCACCTGTTCCCGGGCTGGCGAGCTGGGCCATGATCTCGCCGGCGGCGATGAAGATAGCATCGTCAAGCTGCTCTGCAAGCTCGACCATGCCGTTCTTCTCGGAAAACTGCCGGATGTCCTTCAGAATATCAATCACCCAGTAGGCTTTCATCTAACACACCCTCTGCACGAATGAATTCCGCGTGAGGGTTAATAGCATGGGCCCCCGCAGCGTTAAATTCGCCAATATTGATACCCCGTAAATGGTGGGGCGCCTACGCTTCAAACTATTGAAAACGCTCGGGTTTGATCAACCTAAACGCGAATCGCCCCTCGGTTGAGGGGCGATCGGCTAAGAATCGCTTAGCGGGAGGGTTAGCGATCGAGGCTGGCCTCGATCGTGTCCTCGAAGGTGCGGAGCCCGGTCCGGGGGGCGCTGACCAGCACCGCCATGTTGCCCGGCTTGTGCTCGTTCTTGCGCATCTTCACATGCGCCGCCGGGATCTCCGCCCAGGGGAACACCTCGGACATGCAGGGATCGAGCCGCCGCTCCAGCATCAGCTGGTTCGCCGCGCTCGCCTGCTTGAGATTGGCGAAATGGCTGCCCTGCACCCGCTTCTGATTCATCCAGAGATAGCGCGCATCCATCGTCAGGTTATAGCCCGTCGTGCCGGCGCAGATCACCACCATGCCGCCGCGCTTCACCACCAGGACCGAGACCGGGAAGGTCGATTCCCCCGGATGCTCGAACACCATGTCGACATTCACGCCCTTGCCGGTGATGTCCCAGATCGCCTTGCCGAACTTGCGCGCCTCGGTCAGCCAGACCTTGTATTCCTCGCTGTTGACCGTCGGCATCTGGCCCCAGCACTTGAAGTCCTTGCGGTTGATCACCCCCTTGGCGCCAAGCGACAGGACGAAGTCGCGCTTGTTCTCCTCCGAGATGACGCCGATCGCATTGGCGCCGGCCGTGTTGATCAGCTGGATCGCGAACGAGCCCAAGCCGCCCGAGGCGCCCCAGACCAGCACGTTCTGCCCCGGCCGCAGCTCGTGCGGCGAATGGCCGAACAGCATGCGATAGGCGGTGGCGAGCGTCAGCGTGTAGCAGGCCGCCTCCTCCCAGGTCAGGTGCTTCGGCCGCGGCATCAGCTGCTGGCTCTGGACATTGGTGAACTGCGCGAAGCTGCCGTTCGGCGTCTCGTAGCCCCAGATCCGCTGGGACGGCGAATACATCGGGTCGCCGCCATTGCAGTGCTCGTCGTCGCCATCGTCCTGGTTGCAATGGATGACGACCTCGTCGCCGACCTTCCAGCGCTTCACCTTGGACCCGACCGCCCAGACGATGCCCGACGCGTCGGAGCCCGCGATGTGATAGGGCGCCTTGTGGACGTCGAACGGCGAGATCGGGATCCCGAGCCCGGCCCACACGCCGTTGTAATTGACGCCCGCGGCCATGACGAAGACCAGGACCTCGTTCGAATCGACCTCGGGCGTGTCGACGACCTCGACCTTGAAGGACGTGTCGGGCTCGCCATGCCGCTCGCGGCGGATCGTCCAGGCATACATCTGCTTCGGGACATAGCCGAGGGGCGGGATCTCGCCGATCTCGTACAGGTCCTTCTGCGGCGCATCATAGGCCGGCTGGACCGAGGGGGCATCAAGAGGGGCCATCGCAGCTTTCCTTTCCTTCAGCAGGCGTCCATCAGATGGCCGCGCAATAATGTTGCGAAAATCGCTCCGGATGATCCTTTACATTATCCGACGCCGCGCGCAACCGGATTTCCGCATCTGCAGCAAACAGGGTGAACGCAAGTTTATTGGCCCTCAACGCCTTGCCGTGTAACAAAGTGTCGAGGATTTGCGCTGCACTGCAAGATCACCTACCCTGACGCGCAGAGTAGGATGATTCGGACGGGCGAGCAAACATGACGAGCGACATCAAACGCGACCAGCCGTGGCTGTTCCGCACCTATGCGGGCCATTCGACAGCCGAGAAGTCGAACGCGCTCTATCGCCAGAATCTCGCCCGCGGCCAGACCGGCCTCTCGGTTGCCTTCGATCTGCCGACCCAGACCGGCTATGACAGCGACCATGTGCTGGCTCGGGGCGAGGTCGGCAAGGTCGGCGTGCCGATCAGCCATATCGGTGACATGCGCGCGCTGTTCGACCAGATCCCGCTCGAGGCGATGAACACCTCGATGACGATCAACGCCACCGCCGCCTGGCTGCTCGCGCTCTATGTCGCCACCGCCGAGGAGCAGGGGGCCGACATCACCCGGCTCCAGGGCACGGTGCAGAACGACATCATCAAGGAATATCTCAGCCGCGGCACCTATGTCTTTCCGCCGGCGCCGAGCCTGAAGCTGATCGCCGACGTGGCCGAATATTGCTATGCCAGCGTTCCGAAATGGAACCCGATGAATGTCTGCTCCTACCACCTGCAGGAGGCCGGCGCGACGCCGGAGCAGGAGCTGGCCTTCGCGCTCGCGACGGCGGTCGCGGTGCTCGATCAGGTCAAGGGCCAGGTCTCGGCCGAGGATTTCCCCGAGGTCGTCAGCCGCATCTCGTTCTTCGTGAATGCCGGCATCCGGTTCGTCACCGAGATGTGCAAGATGCGCGCCTTCGTCGATCTCTGGGACGAGATCGCGCGCGACCGCTACGGGGTGGCCGATCCGAAGCTCCGCCGCTTCCGCTACGGCGTGCAGGTCAATTCGCTCGGCCTGACCGAGCAGCAGCCAGAGAACAATGTCTATCGTATCCTGATCGAGATGCTGGCGGTTGTCCTCTCCAAGAAGGCGCGTGCCCGGGCGGTGCAGCTGCCGGCCTGGAACGAGGCGCTCGGCCTGCCGCGGCCCTGGGATCAGCAATGGTCGCTCCGGATGCAGCAGATCATGGCCTACGAGACCGATCTGCTGGAATATGGCGACCTGTTCGACGGCAATCCGGCCGTCGATGCCAAGGTCGAGGCGCTCAAGGCCGGCGCCCGCGCCGAGCTCGGCCGGATCGACGAGATGGGCGGGGCGATCGCCGCGATCGACTATATGAAGTCGCAGCTCGTCTCGGCCAACACCGCGCGCCTGTCGCGCATCGAGGCCGGCGAGACCATCGTGGTCGGGGTGAACCGCTATGCCGAGGGCGCGCCGAGCCCGCTGACCGCCGGCGATGGCGGCATCATGACCGTGGATCCGGCGGTCGAGGCCGACCAGATCGCCCGGCTCAAGGCTTGGCGCGAGGCCCGCGACGGCGCGGCCGCCGTCGCCGCGATCGAGGCGCTGAAGGCGGCGGCGCGGTCGGGCGACAATATCGTGCCGCCGTCGATCGCCGCGGCCAAGGCGGGCGTCACGACCGGCGAATGGGGCGCCGCGATGCGCGAGGTCTTCGGCGAGTACCGCGCTCCGACCGGGGTCGGCAAGGCCGCCTCCGCCGCCGCCGGCAATCTCGCCGAGGTGCGCGCGGCGGTCGAGGCGGCCAGCGGCCGGCTCGGCCGGCGCATCAAGTTCCTGGTCGGCAAGCCCGGGCTCGACGGCCATTCGAACGGCGCGGAGCAGATCGCGGTCAGGGCGCGGGATTCCGGCATGGAGGTGGTCTATGAGGGGATCCGCCTCACCCCCGCCCAGATCGTCAATGCCGCACTCGAGGAATCGGTCCACGTGATCGGGCTGTCGATCCTCTCCGGCTCGCATCTGCCGCTGGTCGAGGAGGTCATCGAGCGGATGCGGGCGGCCGGGATCGAGGAGGTACCGCTGGTGGTCGGCGGCATCATCCCGGACGCCGACGCCGAGACGCTGCGGGCCAAGGGCGTCGCGCGGGTCTATACGCCGAAGGATTTCGAGCTCAACCGGATCATGCTCGATATCGTCGCGCTCGCCGAGGCCGAGGGCCGCGCCGCGGCCTGATCCCGAGCGAAACGCGCCGTCGGACGGGAACCGAACCGCCGCGCGGCCGTTGTCGTGGCAAGCGCGGCGACGAGCGGCATGATCGGATCGGCGACTGTCCGGACCTCCCCGTCGCGCGCCGGGACTGGCTTGCTTGGGAGAGCGCTGCGGATGTATCGTCAAGGTTGTTCGGAAGGCGATGTCGTTCTGCCGATCGGCTCCGGGGGCGGCGCGGTGGCGCGGCCCTTGGGGGGCGCGGCCTCTCCGGAGCGCGTCCTTCAGCCCGGTCCCGTGACGGCATCCTGACGCAGCGGCCCGCAATCCGGGTCGCCTTTCGCGCCAAAAACCGTCGCCGATGCCGATCGGGGCGGTGAACAAGGAGGAACGAATGGCCGACTACAACAATCCGAATGCCGGCACCAGCAAATGGGTCTGGGGCGCCGGCGCCGTGGTGGTGTTGCTGGTGCTTGGCTGGCTCATGGGATGGTTCAGCGGCAAGCCGTCGGCGCCGCCGCCCCCGCCACCGCCGCCGGCCGCCACCGCGCCTGCCGAGCCTGCCGCCCCGCCCGCGCCCCCCGCTCCGCCCGCGCCTGCCGCCGAGCCGGCAGCTCCGTCCGCCGCTCCGGCCGCTCCGCCCGCCGCGCCGGCCGAGCCCTCGGGCACCATGGCCCCGGCCGCTCCCGCACCGGCCGAGCCTGCGGCCCCGGCTCCGGCCGAGCCCGCCGCTCCGGCGCCGGCCCACTGACGCCGAGACCGGCCCGGCGCGCCAAGGGTGGCGCCGGGCCTGCGCCAAGCGTCCGCTCGCCAGCACGACGCTGGCGAGCGTCCCGTTCAGGCGGCTCCAAGCCTCCGAGTCGCGGCTTTAACCTTGGTTGCGATCTGGTAAACGGTTTTAAGTTTATGATTTGAAATCAATGACTTGATCTCTGTCGCACGCGTGCGACAAGCCCTGTCGCACGGTGCTGGCCCTTGACCTTCCCCGACGGCCCGCCGTCTCAGCGCCATCCCAGGCCGGGCGCCACATGGGTCAGGATCGCCTCCAGGACATGGGCATTGTAGTCGACGCCGAGCTGGTTCGGGACGGTCAGCAGCAGGGTATCGGCCTCTGCGATCGCCTCGTCCTGCCGGAGCTCGGCGATCAGCTTGTCCGGCTCGGCGGCATAGGTCCGCCCGAAGACCGCCCGGACATTGGGCTCGATATAGCCGATCGAATCCGCCCCCTCGCCCGACCCGCCGAAATAGGCCCGGTCCTGGTCGTTCACCAGCGCGAAGATCGAGCGGCTGACCGAGACCCGCGGCTCGCCGGCATGACCCGCCGCCTTCCAGGCCGCGCGATAGGCCCGGATCTGCCTGGCCTGCTGGACATGGAGCGGCTCGCCCGATTCGTCGAACTTGAGGGTCGAGCTCTGCAGGTTCATCCCGAGCTTCGCGGCCCAGACCGCGGTCGCATCGGTCGCGGCCCCCCACCAGATCCGCCCGCGCAGCCCCGGCGCATGCGGCTCCAGGCGCAGCAGCCCGGGCGGGTTCGGGAACATCGGGCGCGGATTGGGCTCGGCGAAGCCCTCGCCGGCGAGCAGTTGCAGGAACAGCTCGGCATGGCGCCGCGCCATGTCCGCATCGGTCTCGCCCTCGCCGGGCCCGTAGCCGAAATGCCGCCAGCCGTCGATCACCTGCTCGGGACTGCCCCGGCTGATCCCGAGCTGCAGCCGCCCCCCGGCGATCAGATCCGCCGATCCGGCATCCTCGGCCATGTAGAACGGGTTCTCGTAGCGCATGTCGATGACCGCGGTGCCGATCTCGATCCGGCTGGTGCGCGCGCCGATCGCGGCCAGGAGCGGGAAGGGCGAGGCGAGCTGCCGGGCGAAATGATGGACCCGGACATAGGCGCCGTCCGCCCCGAGCTCCTCGGCCGCCACCGCGAGCTCGATCGACTGAACCAGCGCGTCCGCGGCGGTCCTGGTTCCGGAGCCGCGACCTGGCGACCAATGGCCGAAGGAGAGAAATCCAATCTTCTTCATGTCCGGTTCCGCCATGGCCCTGTGTCCTTGGGGCTGACCTTACGGTCCTCGGGGGCCGATGCAAGCGGGGCGGCATCGCATGCGACGCGCCGCGCTTGCCGGGCGCAATCATTTGTGTGACCAGTTCCCCGCCGGGCGCGCCGGACCCAAGGGAGTCGGAAGGACCGAATGATGACGCTGCATGAAAACCTGATCGACGGGGAATGGGTCGCGGGCGAGGCGATCCCGAACCACAATCCCGCGAACTCCGCCGAGATCGTCGGCACCTATGCCCGCGCCAGCGCCGCCGATGCCGAGCGCGCCATCGCCGCGGCCAAGGCGGCCTTCCCGGCCTGGAGCCGGTCGGGGCCGCTGGAGCGCCACACGGTGCTGTCCAGGGCCGCGGCCGAGATCCTCGCCCGCAAGGAAGAGCTCGGGACCCTGCTCAGCCGCGAGGAGGGCAAGACCCTCGCCGAAGGCATCGGCGAAACCGTCCGCGCCGCCCAGATCTTCGATTTCTTCGCCGGCGAATGCCTGAGGCTCGCGGGCGAGATCCTGCCCTCGGTCCGGCCCGGCATCGGCGTCGAGATCACCCGCGAGGCGGTGGGTCCGGTCGGGCTGATCACGCCCTGGAACTTCCCGATCGCGATCCCGGCCTGGAAGATCGCCCCCGCGCTCGCCTGGGGCAACACTGTCGTCATCAAGCCCGCCGAGCTCGTCCCGGGCTGCGCCTGGGCGCTCGTCGACATC
Organism: Amaricoccus sp.; assembly: GCA_046348955.1. Taxonomy (GTDB): domain Bacteria; phylum Pseudomonadota; class Alphaproteobacteria; order Rhodobacterales; family Rhodobacteraceae; genus Amaricoccus. The sequence goes on along the minus strand of JAXMDG010000007.1, from coordinate 52,516 downwards.
CTGCACCGCGCTGGCCTGCCGCGTGGGGTCCTGAACCTCGTCATGGGCAAGGGATCGGTCGTCGGCCAGGCGATCCTCGACAGCCCCGACATCCGCGCGGTCAGCTTCACCGGCTCGGTCGGCACCGGACGCCGGGTCGCCGAGGCGAGCATCGCGGTGATGCGCAAGTTCCAGCTCGAGATGGGCGGCAAGAACCCGATGATCGTCCTCGACGATGCCGATCTCGAGGTCGCGGTCGAGTCCTGCCTCAACGGCGCCTTCTATTCGACGGGCCAGCGCTGCACCGCGTCCTCGCGCCTGATCGTGACCGAGGGCATCCACGACCGCTTCGTCGCCCGGCTCACCGAGCGGATGGCCGGCCTCGTTGTCGGCGATCCGCTCGACAAGAGCACCCAGATCGGTCCGGTGGTCGACCAGAGCCAGCTCGACCAGGACGAGAGCTATATCCGGATCGGCGAGAGCGAGGGGGCCGAGCTTTTTGGCGGCAGGCGGCTCCGCCGTCCGACCGAGGGCTTCTTCCTCGAGCCCGCGCTCTTCGTCGGCGCGACCAACGCCATGCGGATCAGCCGCGAGGAGATCTTCGGCCCGGTCGCGAGCGTGATCCGCGTCACCGACTACGACGAGGCGCTGGCGGTTGCCAACGATTCCGAGTTCGGCCTGACCGCCGGAATCTGCACGACCTCGCTCAAATACGCGACCCATTTCAAGCGCAACAGCCAGGCGGGGATGGTCATGGTCAACCTGCCGACGGCGGGGGTGGATTTCCATGTGCCGTTCGGCGGGTCCAAGGGCTCGAGCTTCGGGCCGCGCGAGCAGGGGCGCTATGCGGCGGAGTTCTATACGACGCTCAAGACCGCCTATACCGCCGCCTGAGGCAAGCAAGCGCGGCCGCCCGGATCTCGGGGGCGGCCGCGGGTGGCCAGGGCCTCGACGGTCGGGGTTCATTGGAAACGCGTGCGGATCGGGGCCTCGCGCATGGACCCGTCAGGGTGCTCCGGGCCCTTCGGCCGGGGCCCGGCGCGAGGGGGCATCGCGCCCCCCCGCGCCGCCGCGCCATGGGCGCGGGGAAGGGGCTCGGGACTCACCAACAAACAAAGCCCCCCGGGCCTGTCTGCCAAAGCCGCCGTCGCATTCCTGGCTGCCTGGGGCGCGGGGCCGGCCTCGTCAAGGACGCCTGCGGCGCCCGCGCCCGCGCGGGTAAATCCTTGACGAGGCCGGCCCCGCACCCCTTCAGGCATCGGAACGCGACGGCGGCTCCGGCAAACAGGCCCTGGCAGGGGGGCGTGGTTCGTTGGGCCGAAGCGGCGCCGCCGCGAGGCTGACCGGCAAGAGGGGCCGCGCGCGGCGAGCGAGAGGATGCTGCGGGCGGTGGTGGTGCCGCGGCGTTCCGGCAGAGCGCCGCGGGGGAGGGGGGCCGCCTAGGGGATCAGCTGCCGGCGATCCCGCGCAGGCGTGCGATGTCCTTGGCGGTGGCCGGGCGCTCGACGACCGTGTTGCGGTTGGGATCGGTCAGTTCGTAGCGGCCATTCACCAGCTCTTCCTTCCAGCCGGTCGAATAGGTGATCTCCAGCCCGTCGCGGCCGCTTTCGACCCGGCTCACCGATCCGACCCGGATCGTGCGCGGGGTGGTTGCCTGGCCCGAGGTGCCGCCGCCCGAGGCCCCGCCGCCCGTCGCGGTGCCGCGCGCCCGGCCGCCATGATCGTCGCCCGCGGCATCGTCGGCACCGTGGCCGCCGTTGCCATGATCGTCGCCCGCGGCATCGTCGGCGCCGTGGCCGCCGTTGCCATGATCGTCGCCTGCGGCATCGTCGGCGCCGTGGCCGCCGTTGCCATGATCGTCGCCTGCGGCATCGTCGGCGCCGTGGCCGCCGTTGCCATGATCGTCGCCCCCGGCATCGTCGGCACCGTGGCCGCCGCTGCCATGGTCGTCGCCCCCGGCATCGTCGGCGCCGTGGCCGCCGCCGCCACGATCGTTGCCCCCGGCGTCGTCGGCACCGCCGCCGCCACGGTTGCCGCCGCTGCCGCGCCCGCCGCCATGGTCGTCGCTGCCGCTCTTGCCGCCGCCGCCTTTGCCGCCGTGGCTGCCGCTGTCGTCGCGCCCGTCCTTGGCGAAGGCCGCACCCGCCTGCAGGGCAAGTCCGCTCGCGCCGAGTTGCAGGCCTGCCGGCAGGCCGGCCAGCAGCATGGCGAGTGCCGGAACCAGGATATGTCTCTTCATCGGTTTCTGTCCTCTGGCAGGGGACGCCCACCCGCGTCCCTCGCCACCGGTCTAGCCCGACCGTGCCCGCCCCCGCATCGGACCAAGGTCCCGCGATCCGCTGCGACCGAGGGCCCGCCCGGCCGCCCTCAGCCGATCGTCCCGCCGATCGCCCGCGTGATCCGGTCCGCCGCCGCCCGCACGAGCCCGCCCACCGCGGCGCAGCGCTCGGGCGCGAGCCGTACCGTCGGGCCCGAGACCGACACTCCCGCCACCGCCTCGCGGAACTCGTTGAAGATCGGCGCCGCGATGCAGCGCATGCCGGGCGTGCGCTCCTCGTCGTCGAGCGCCCAGCCGCGGGCCCGGATCGATGCGAGCTCGGCCGCGAGCCGGGCGGGTTCGGTGATGGTGCGCGGCGTGAAGGCTTCGAGTCCCTGCTCCCGCACGATCCGCGCCACCGCCTCGGGGGCGTGATGGGCGAGCAGCGCCTTGCCGATCCCGCTCGCATGGATCGGCCCCCGGGTGCCGGGGCGGAAGAAGGCGCGGATCGGCTCGTGGGTCTCGACCTGGCTCAGGAACACGACCTGCCCGCCATCGGCGATCGCGAGATTGGCGGTCTCGCCGGTCTCCAGCATCAATGCGCGCATCACCCCGCGCGCCTCCTCGACCAGGCTCGTCCGGCCGAGGAAGGCGCTGCCGATGCGGAAGGCCGCCTGCCCGACGAACCAGAGCTGGGTCGCCGGCTGCACCTCGACCATCCCGTGCGCCTCGAAGGTCGAGAGCACCCGGTAGACCGTCGCCGGCGCCTGCCCCGACGCCTCGGCGAGCTCGGTCAGGCTCATCCCCTCGCCCTCGGCCAGCACCTTCAGGATGCCGAGCGCCCGGTCGAGCGCCTGCACCGTCGTCTGCTCGGGATTGGCGTTGAACGCCTTCGGCCGCCCCCGCGTGCGCTTCGTCCCCTCAGACATCGATGCGGGCCTCGCCGCCGCCGCGCCGTTCCACGAGGTCCCAGCGATTGCCGAAAGGGTCCTCGAAGACCGCGACCCACCCATAGGCCTCCGCCCGCGGCTCCTCCAGGAAGCGCACGCCCCTCGCCCTCAGCCGCGCATGGTCGCCCGCGAAATCGTCGGTCGCGAGAAACAGGAAGACGCGCCCGCCCGCCTGCCGGCCCACGGCCGCGCGTTGCTCCGGTCCCACAGCGCGCGCCAGCAGCAACCGCGTCTCCCGGCTCCCGGGCGGCGCGACGAGCACCCACCGCTTCGCCGCGTCCAGCCGGGTGTCCTCGACCACCTCGAAGCCGAGCACGCCCGCATAGAACGCGAGCGCCTCGTCATAGTCCGGCACCAGCACGCTCACCGCAGCCAGGATCATGCCATCGCTCCTTCGCCCGGTCGGCGCCCCCATCACGGCCTCTGCCGACCCGGTTCATGCTGGTTCTCCGCCGCGCCGTTGGCAACAGCATGAAACGGGGTTGCCGCCCCCGTGGGCTCGCGGCGAGCTCCGACCGTGAGGCGACGCATGGAACTCGACGGCCAGACCATCATCATCACCGGCGCGAGCAGCGGCATCGGCGCCGCGGCCGCCTGGCTCTTCACCGAGGAAGGCGCCGATCTCTTCCTCCTCAGCAACCGCGCCGCCTTGATGACCGGCAGACCGATGACCGTCGACGGCGGCATGTCGGTGCGCCTGCTCCGACGCCAACAAGGCGGCAAGCGGACCCTTGCCGCCTGAAAAACGAAAAATCAAACTACATCAAGCCCTTGGTCAATTTTCGCCAGACATGAAAAATCATTTCAAAAAAATTGCGCGACTCGTGTGAAGCGCGCATACCGGGCGCCAAGAAACGGAGGTAGCGCCCATGTCCAGCCAGAACCCGGTCTTCATCCCCGGCCCGACCAACATCCCCGAGCGGCTGCGCGCGGCGGTGAACGTGCCGACGATCGACCACCGCTCGGCGAGCTTCGGCGCGATGTTCCGGCCGCTCTCCGCCGGCGTCCGGCGCGTCCTCAAGACCGAGAGCGCCGAGGTCATCTTCCTGCCCGCCACCGGCACCGCCGGCTGGGAGGCGGCGATCTGCAACACGCTCTCGCCCGGCGACAAGGTCCTCGCCTGCCGGCATGGCATGTTCTCCGCGCGCTGGATCGACATGTGCCAGCGCCACGGGCTCGACGTCCAGGTCCTGACCGCGCCCTGGGGCGCCGGCGCGCCCGCCGCCGCCTTCCAGGCCGCGCTCGAGGCCGACCGCGACCACGCGATCAAGGCGGTCCTCGTCACCCACAACGAGACCGCAACCGGCGTCCGTTCCGACATCGCCGCGATCCGCCGCGCGATGGACGCGACCGGCCATCCCGCGCTCCTGATGGTCGACGGCGTCAGCTCGATCGGCTCGATGGATTTCCGCATGGACGAATGGGGCGTCGATCTCGCGATCACCGGCAGCCAGAAAGGCTTCATGCTGCCGGCCGGCCTCGCCATCGTCGGCGTCAGCCAGAAGGCGCTCGCCGCGATGGAGACCGCGACGCTGCCGCGCTGCTTCCTGGATTTCCGCGACATGCTGGCGACCAACGGCAAGGGCGGCTTCCCCTATACCCCGCCGGTCAACCTGCTCTACGGCCTCGGGGAATCGCTTCGGATGATCGAGGAGGAGGGGCTGGAGGCCGTCTTCGCGCGCCACACCCGCATCGCCGAGGGCGTGCGCCGCGCGGTCGCGGCCTGGGGCCTCGCGCTCTGCGCCCGCGCGCCCGAGCTCTATTCCGAGACGGTCAGCGCCGTCGTCGTGCCCCAGGGCTTCGACGCGACCCGCATCGTCACCCATGCCGCGGAAACCTACGGCGTCGCCTTCGGGGTCGGGCTCGGCGAGGTCGCGGGCAAGGTCTTCCGCATCGGCCATCTCGGCAGCCTGACCGACGTGATGGCGCTGTCGGGCCTCGCCTGCGCCGAGATGGCGATGGCCGATCTCGGCCTGCCGATCCGGCTCGGCTCGGGGGTTGCGGCGGCGCAAGACTGGTATCGCGGCACCTCCCTGCCCGCCGACCGGAAGGCCGCGTGATGCGCATCCCCACCTTTGACGATGTCGAACTCGCGCACGAGCGCATCGGCCCGCACATCCACCGCACCCCGGTCCTGACCTCGCGTCTGCTGAACGATCTGACCGGGGCCGAATTGTTCTTCAAGTGCGAGAACCTGCAGAAGGCCGGCGCCTTCAAGGTGCGCGGCGCGTCGAACGCCGTGTTCGGCCTCACGGACGCGCTGGCGCCCAAGGGTGTCGCCACCCATTCGAGCGGCAACCACGCGCTGTCTCTGTCCTATGCGGCCGGGCGGCGCGGCATTCCCTGCCACGTTGTGATGCCGCGCACCGCGCCGCAAGCCAAGAAGGATGCGGTGCGGGCCTATGGCGGGGTCATCACCGAATGCGAGCCTTCGACCAGCAGCCGCGAAGCTGTGTTCGCCGAAATCCAGGCTCGGACCGGCGCCGATTTCGTGCATCCCTACAATGACCATCGGGTGATCGCTGGGCAGGCCACCTGCTCGCGCGAGCTCCTGGACCAGGTCGAGGGGCTCGACGCGGTGATCGCGCCGATCGGCGGCGGCGGCATGATCTCGGGCACCTGCCTGACGGTCTCGACGCTCGCGCCGCAGGTGAAGGTCTATGCGGCCGAGCCGGAGCAGGCCGACGATGCCTGCCGAAGCTTCAAGGCCGGCCATATCATCGCCGACGATGCGCCGGTGACCGTGGCCGACGGGCTCAAGGTACCCCTCAAGGAACTGACCTGGCATTTCGTGAAGACCTATGTGACCGACATCCTGACCGCGAGCGACCCCGAGATCGTCGCGGCGATGCGGCTCACCTGGGCGCGGATGAAGATCGTGATCGAGCCATCGAGCGCGGTGCCGCTGGCTACGATCCTCAAGAATCGCGACATTTTTGCCGGCAAGCGCGTCGGCGTCATCATCACCGGCGGCAATGTCGATCTCGACAAGCTGCCCTGGCAGAAGTGAACGGGCAATGACCAAGCAGCAAGAGATCGCCGGCCTCGAGGTTGGCTACGACATCCCCGCCGCCATCGGCATGAGCGTGGACGAGATCCAGACCCCCTGCCTGATCCTCGATCTCGACGCGCTCGAGCGCAATGTCAGGAAGCTCGGCGACTACGCCAAGGCGCACGGGATGCGCCACCGCGCCCACGGCAAGATGCACAAGTCCGTGGACGTGCTGAAGCTGCAGATGGAGCAGGGCGGCGCCATCGGGGTCTGCTGCCAGAAGGTCAGCGAGGCCGAGGTCTTCGCCCGCGCCGGCATCAAGGACGTCCTCGTTTCCAACCAGGTCCGCGACCCGGCCAAGATCGACCGTCTCGCCCGCCTCCCGAAGCTTTCGGGTGGCAAGATCATCGTCTGCGTCGACGATGTGGCGAACGTGGCCGATCTCTCGAAGGCCGCCACGGCGCACGGCACGACCATCGAATGCTTCGTCGAGATCGATTGCGGCGCCGGGCGCTGCGGCGTGACCACGACCGAGGCGGTGGTCGAGATCGCGCGCGCGATCGCCGCCGCGCCCGGCCTGAAATTCACCGGCATCCAGGCCTATCAGGGCGCGATGCAGCATATGGACGACTATGAGGCCCGCAAGGCCAAGCTCGATGCCGCCATCGCCCAGGTCAAGGACGCAGTCGCCGCGCTCGACGCGGCCGGCCTGCATCCCGAGCTTGTCTCCGGCGGCGGTACCGGCAGCTACTATTTCGAGAGCAATTCAGGCGTCTATAACGAACTGCAATGCGGCAGCTATGCCTTCATGGACGCCGATTACGGCCGCATCCATGACGAGGAGGGCCGCCGCATCGACCAGGGCGAATGGGAAAACGCGCTCTTCATCCTGACCAGCGTGATGAGCCATGCCAAGCCGCATCTCGCTGTGGTCGATGCCGGTCTCAAGGCGCAGTCGGTCGATAGCGGGCTGCCGTTCATCTTCGGGCGCACGGATGTGAAATATATCAAATGCTCCGACGAGCATGGTGTCGTCGAGGACAAGGAGGGCGTGCTGGCGATCAACGAGAAGTTGCGGCTGGTGCCCGGCCATTGCGATCCGACCTGCAACGTCCATGACTGGTATGTCGGCGTCCGGGGCGGCAAGGTCGAGACGCTTTGGCCGGTCAGCGCCCGCGGCAAGGCCTTCTAGCTGGGGCTGACTCCCTTCGTTCGCTCGGTCCGGTCGGGCTCCGACCGCCGGCGCGCGTGAGCGGCAGCGCCGGGACGGGGGAGGGGGCACTCGCCCACCCCGCGCGGGGGGTGCCGGTGCGTGCGGTCGGTGAAGATCGGGTTAACGTAGAAAAAATTATATAGCAATATCAACTGGATGCTTGGAGTCGCACGCGTGCGACTCCGATGCGTGGAGGAGCCAGATGATCGTCGTCCCCGAAGCCGCCTGCCCGGGCCTTCTCGATTTCGACGCCGCCTTCGCGGCGGTCGAGCAGGTCTTCGCCGCCATGGCCCGCGGCGATGCCTGGAACTTTCCGGTGGTGCGCGAGGCGATCGGCCATGAGGACGCGCTCTATGGGTTCAAGGGCGGGTTCGACCGGGCCGGCGCGGTCCTCGGCCTCAAGGCCGGCGGCTACTGGCCCCACAATCTCGCGGTTCGCGGGATCACCAACCACCAATCGACCGTCTTCCTGTTCGACCCCGATACCGGCCGGCCCGCCGCCCTGGTCGGCGGCAACTACCTGACCGCCGCGCGCACCGCCGCCGCCTCGGCCGTCGCGATCCGCTATCTCGCCCGGCCCGACGCCCGCGTCCTCGGTATCGTCGGCGCCGGCCACCAGTCCGGCTTCCAGCTGCGCGCCGCCCTGCGCCAGAGGCCCTTCGAGAAGGTCGTCGCCTGGAACCGCAACCCCGCCCGGCTCGACCGGCTCGCTGGCATCGCCGCCGAGCACGGCCTGCCCTTCGAGGCGGTCGATCTCGACCAGCTCGGGGCCCAGGCCGACGTCATCGTCACCATCGCCTCCTCCTTCGCCCCGATCCTGAAGGCGGCGCAGATCCGGCCCGGCACGCATCTCTCCTGCATGGGCACCGACACCAAGGGCAAGCAGGAGGTCGAGGCGGCATTGCTGGCCCGCGCCACTCTCTTCACCGACGAGCCGGCCCAGTCGGTCACGATCGGCGAGGCCCAGCACGCCGTCGCCGCCGGCCTGATCGACCCGGCCGCCATCGCCCAGCTCGGCGCGGTGATCGAAGGCATCCATCCCGGCCGCACCGCGTCCGAGGAAATCACTCTCTTCGACGGGACCGGCGTCGGCCTTCAGGACCTCGCCGTCGCCGCCAGGATCGTCGAGCTCGCCATCGCTGCCGGCACGGCCACAAAGATCGAGATCTGATCCCTCTCCGTGCCTCGCAAGACCTTCGTCGCTCTTGCCCATGCGGCGCCGCTCCGGCAAGAGTTGGCCCGTCAGTCCGCTTCCTGGACTGCCGCGGCGGCGGGGGGCGTCGCCAGGTTGGGGTCGGCCTCCCATCGAATTCGAGCCGTGCGCGGTGGCGGCGGGCAGGGACCGGAACGAACCGGTCGAGCAAGAATGACGATGGAGTGGAAGCGCCAATGCCAGACCAGATGCACCAACCCCCGGCTGAAATCGTCGCGGGGGCCCATGCCGACGCCGCGAAATACGCGGCCATGTATGCCGCGTCGATGCAGGACCCCGATCGCTTTTGGGGCGAGCATGGTCAGCGGCTCGACTGGATCAAGCCGTACAGCAAGGTGAAGGACACCTCCTTCGACTACCACAACGTCTCGATCAAATGGTTCGAGGACGGCCAGCTCAACGTCTCGGCCAACTGCATCGACCGCCATCTCGCGACCCGGGGGGACCAGACCGCGATCATCTGGGAAAGCGACGATCCCAATGTCAGCGAGCACATCACCTATCGGCAGCTCCATGCCGAGGTCTCGAAATTCGCCAATGTGCTGAAGTCGCTCGGCATCGGTCGCGGCGACCGGGTCGTGCTCTACCTGCCGATGATCCCGCAGGCCGCCTATGCGATGCTGGCCTGCACCCGGATCGGCGCGATCCATTCGATCGTCTTCGCCGGTTTCTCGGCCGAGGCGCTGCGCTCGCGGGTCGAGGATTCCGGGGCCAAGCTGCTCGTGACCGCCGACGAGGCGCCGCGCGGCGGCCGCAACACGCCCTTGAAGGCCAATGCCGACAAGGCGCTCGACGGGCTCGCCGGCGTGAAGCAGCTGGTGGTTCGGCGCACCGGCGGCACCGTGCCGTGGGATGCGAGCCGGGACGTCTGGCTCGACGAGGCGGCGGCCAGCGTGCCGGCCGATTGCCCGGTCGAGGCGATGAATGCCGAGGATCCGCTCTTCATCCTCTATACGTCGGGCTCGACCGGCCAGCCCAAGGGCGTGGTTCATACGACGGGCGGCTATCTGACCTATGCCGCGATGACCCACGAATATGTCTTCGACTATCACGAGGGCGATATCTACTGGTGCACGGCCGATGTCGGCTGGGTCACGGGGCACAGCTATATCGTCTATGGGCCGCTTGCCAACGGCGCGACCACGCTGATGTTCGAGGGCGTGCCGACCTATCCGAATGCCGGCCGTTTCTGGGCCGTCTGCGAGAAGCACAAGGTCAATATCTTCTACACCGCCCCGACCGCGATCCGCGCCTTGATGGGCCAGGGCAAGGAGTGGGTTGAGAAGCACGACCTGTCGTCCCTGCGCATCCTCGGCTCGGTCGGTGAGCCGATCAATCCCGAGGCCTGGAACTGGTACAACGAGGTCGTCGGCAAGAACCGCTGCCCGATCGTCGATACCTGGTGGCAGACCGAGACCGGCGGCATCCTGATCACGCCCTTGCCCGGCGCGATCCCGACCAAGCCGGGTTCGGCGACCAAGCCGTTCTTCGGCGTGCGCCCCGTGGTGCTCGAGCCGGCTTCGGGAACGGAGATCGCCGAGGTGGAATGCGAGGGCGTGCTCTGCATCGCCGACAGCTGGCCCGGCCAGATGCGCACCGTCTACGGTGACCATCAGCGCTTCGTCGACACCTACTTCAGCCAGTACAAGGGCTACTACTTCACCGGCGACGGCTGCCGGCGGGACGCGGACGGCTATTACTGGATCACCGGGCGGGTGGACGACGTGATCAACGTCTCGGGCCACCGGATGGGCACGGCCGAGGTCGAGAGCGCGCTGGTCGCGCATGTCAAGGTCGCCGAGGCTGCGGTGGTCGGCTATCCGCATCCGATCAAGGGCCAGGGCATCTATGCCTATGTGACCCTGAACGAGGGCGAGGAATATACCGAGGAGCTCCGGAAGGAGCTGGTCGCCTGGGTGCGCAAGGAGATCGGCCCGATCGCCTCGCCCGACCTGATCCAGTGGGCGCCCGGCCTGCCCAAGACCCGCTCGGGCAAGATCATGCGCCGCATCCTGAGAAAGATCGCCGAGAACGACTATGGGGCGCTCGGCGACACCTCGACGCTGGCCGATCCGACGGTGGTCGAAGACCTGATCGACAACCGGATGAACAAGGCCTGAGCCAAAGCGTGCGAAAGGGCGGAGTCGCACGCGTGCGACTCCGCCTAACCAATTGAATAGTCTATATAATAAAATTCCCGCTAACCCGATCTTCACGGATTCCGCACACCGCCGGGACGCGGCGCAACCGCCGCTCTCGGGCGCGCCGATCGGTCCTGAGAATGCGTGGCGACGGACCGAAATGCGGAGCAGCAGGTCAGGCCGCGGGCCGTCGGTCTAGACGGTGACGAGATCGGTGTGGCCGAAGCCCTTGCTGTAGTCGAGCACCGAGATCACCTTGGGTACGATCCGGAAGATCGCGACAAGGTCGGGCGTCGGCATCGGGAAGGGCAGGGGTCCGGCCTGGTCGGGATACTTCGCCGGTAGCAAGGCCAGGGCCGCCTCGGCCTCGGCCCGATCATGGACCGCTCGGCATGGCCGGCCATGGACAGGCCGGTGATCGCCAGCAGATCCGACGCATCGCCGTTGATGGTCAGCGACACCCGGTCGTCCCGGGCGAGGTTCGCCGCCTTCTGGCTGTCCAGCGCGCAGAGGAAATAGACCGCCATCGCGCGATTGACATAGCCAACCGTGGTCGCCTGCGGCCAACCATCCGGCCGCAGCGTCGCGACGGTCATGATGCGGTGGTCGTCGAGCAGCGCGAGGATCTTGCTTTCCAGGATTTTATCCATCCGAATCTCCCAAAGGCGGCCGCGGGGAATGGCGAGTCGGTACGGCGCCTGGACCCGGCGGGCGCTGATCCAGGTCAAAGCCTGGATGACAGGGAGGGGAGGGGGATGGTTCTGAAGGTCATCGGCCCCGGCTTTGGCCGGACCGGCACCGATTCGATGCGCGAGGCGCTTTGCATCCTCGGCTTCGGGCCGTGCCATCACATGTTCGAGGTCAATCGCGATCCCGAGCAGAAGCGGCTCTGGCGCGCGCTGGCCAAGGGGGCGGACCCCGATTGGGAACGGCTGTTCGAGGGCTATGCCTCCTGCATGGACTGGCCGTCGGCCTTCTACTGGCGCGCGCTGATCGCCGCCTATCCCGAGGCCAAGGTCGTCCTGACCTGGCGGCCGGCCGAGGAATGGTGGACGAGCTACGAGCGGACCCTGCTCACCTTCGCCGACAACAGCGATCCCGAATCGCTCGGCATGACGCTGGTCAAGGCCCAGGCGCTGCAGGACCGGCCGCACGACCGCGCATGTGATGGCGCTCTACGAGGCCAATGTCGCGGCGGTGCGGGCGACGGTGCCGCCGGAGCGTTTGCTCGTGCACAAGCTTGGCGACGGCTGGGAGCCGCTCTGCGCGCATCTCGGCGTCGCGGTGCCGGATCAACCCTATCCGACGCGCAATTCGGCCGAGGACTTCCACCGGGCGCTGCAGTGACGCGCCGTCGCTTGCGTCGCGCGCGGCGGCATGCTTTGGCTGCGCCCAGCAACCCGCTCAAGGAGACATCCATGCCCCGCCCCCTCCATCTCGCCGGCCTCGGTCTCGGCCTGCTGCTCGCGCTCGGCGCCTGCGACAAGATGAAGGCCCCGGCGGGCTCGAGCGAAGGCGCCGCCCCGGCTGCCCCGGCCGCCCCGGCCGAGGCTCCCAAGACGGCGGATGCCAAGGATGCCTGCACGGCGGCCGCGCACCAGAACCTGGTCGGGACCGGCGCCGGCTCGCTCGACTCGGCGACGCTGCCCAAGGGGACGCGGGTGATCTTCCCGGGCATGCCGGTGACGATGGATTACCGCGCGGAGCGGCTGAATATCGAGATCGGCAAGAACGACAAGGTCGCGCGGGTCTTCTGCGGCTGATCCCGCGCCTGGGGGGCTGTTCGAGCGGGTTCATGGAATGGTAAACAGTCCCGCCTAGAGCCGCGGTGGTGGGCTTGATCCAGGTCATGGGTCGCGGTCACCGGCTGGTCTACGAGGCCTGAGGGGGGAAGGGGGAATCACCTGCCTTTCCGGCGTGCGCGCGCGTAGAAGATACTGTCTGCCTCGGCTCGTGCCGGGGCCAACGAGCCGAAGGATTGCCGATGGACTATGAGGCCCTGTTCCGCCAGCAGCTCCAGGCGCTCCGCGCGGAGGGCAACTATCGTGTCTTCGCCGAGCTCGAACGGCAGAGCGGCGAATTCCCGCAGGCGCTGCGTCATGCCGAGGGGCAGGTCGGCCCCGTCACCGTCTGGTGTTCGAACGACTATCTCGGCATGGGCCAGCATCCCGCGGTCATAGCCGCGATGCACGAGGCCATCGACCGGAGCGGCGCCGGGGCCGGCGGCACGCGCAACATCGCCGGCACCAATCACGATCACGTGCTGCTGGAGGCCGAGCTCGCCGACCTGCATGGCAAGGAAGCGGCCCTGCTCTTCACCTCGGGCTATGTGTCGAACTGGGCCACGCTCGGCACGCTCGGGGCCCGGCTGCCCGATGCGGTGATCCTGTCGGACGCGCTGAACCATGCGAGCATGATCGAGGGCATCCGTCATGCCCGCTGCGAGAAGCAGATCTGGCGGCACAATGACCCGGCCGATCTCGACCGCAAGCTCGCCGCCATTGCGCCCGGCCGGCCGAAGATCGTCGCCTTCGAGAGCGTCTATTCGATGGATGGCGACATCGCCCCGATCGCCGAGATCGTCGAGGTCGCCGAGAAGCACGGCGCGATGACCTATCTCGACGAGGTGCATGCGGTCGGGCTCTACGGGCCGCGCGGCGGCGGCGTGGCCGAGGAGCGCGGCCTGATGGACCGGATCACCCTGATCGAGGGCACGCTCGGCAAGGCGTTCGGCGTGGTGGGCGGCTATATCACCGGGTCGGCGGCGCTGGTCGATTTCGTCCGCAGCTTCGCCAGCGGCTTCATTTTCACCACCGCCCTGCCGCCGGCGATCGCCGCCGGCGCCTGCGCCAGCGTGCGCCATTTGAAGACGAGCCAGATCGAGCGCCAGCGCCACCGCGCCAATGTCGCGAAGCTGCGCGCCCGGCTCGACGCGATCGGCATCCCGCATCTGCGCAATCCGAGCCATATCGTGCCGGTGATGGTCAAGGATCCGGTCAAGTGCAAGATGATCTCGGACATCCTGCTCAACGACTACGGGATCTATGTGCAGCCGATCAACTATCCGACCGTCGCCAAGGGCACCGAGCGGCTGCGTCTGACGCCGACGCCGCTGCATACCGATGCCGATCTCGACCGGCTGGCCGGGGCGCTGGGCGATCTGTGGCGGCATTGCGCGCTGTCGCGCGCCGTCGCCTGAGGCGGGGCCGAACAGCCGACTATTTTTGTCGCCGAATGCGTCGCTGCGCTTGCTTTTCTTGAGCTGATTTGTCAGGATTGGGGCCGGCAGCAACCTTTCGGCGAGTCCGGATCATGCAGGCAGCGTCGGCAATCCAGGGGACGGGGCGATGATCGTCTGTTCCTGCGCGCGGGTCACCGATCGCGAGATCCATCAGGCGATCGAGTGGATGCGCGACGCCGATCCCTACACGCTGATCACGCCGGGCAAGATCTATCGCGCGCTGGGCAAGCGGCCGGAATGCGGCGGTTGCATCCGGCTTTTCGTCGACAAGATGCGCGGCAACGACCGGCTGGGGGTTCCGGCCGAGTTGCGCAACCTGCGGCGTCGGGCCAGGATCGCCTTGGTCGAGGAAGGCTGAGGCAGGTTGGAGCGGGTCCGTATTGCGCCTTCGGCCCCTGCCGCTCTACTGTCCGCCCCGCGTGGCAGGAGCCTGCCGAAGCAAGCCAGAGCGAGGGAATGGGCATGAAGGGCGACCAGGGCGTCATCGACTATCTGAACAAGGCGTTGCGCGCCGAGCTGACGGCGATCAGCCAGTATTGGTTGCATTACCGCCTGCAGCACGATTGGGGCCTTGGCAAGCTCGCCAAGAAGTCGCGCGCCGAGAGCATCGAGGAGATGGGCCACGCCGACAGGCTGATGGACCGCATCATCTTTCTCGAGGGCCATCCGAACCTGCAGACGCTCGATCCGCTGCGCATCGGGGAGAATCCGCGCGAGACGGTGGAGTGCGATCTGGCGGCCGAGCTCGACGCGGTGACGCTCTACAAGGAAGCCCGCGATTATTGCGAGTCGGTGCGGGATTATGTCTCGATGAACCTGTTCGAGCAGCTGCTGACCGACGAGGAGGGTCATGTCGACTTCCTCGAGGTGCAGCTCGGCCTGATGGACCGGATCGGCCAGGAGAACTGGAACCAGCTCAACGCCGAGTCGACCGACGAGGCCGAGTGAGGGTCAGGCCGCGGCCGGCGCGAGCTGGCCGCGGCGCCGGGCCATTTCGAGCGCCCGGTCGACGGTGCGGGTATAGCGCACCAGCGGCGGCCGGGCGCCGTGGGTCATGAACGAGCGCCGGAGCTCGGGCGTCGTGCCGGTCAGATAGACGGCGACGCCGCGCCGCTCGGCCTTGTGGGCCAGGCCCTCGATCATGTTCGCCGCCGAGGAATCGACCAGCGTGACGTCGGTGAGGTCGATCACCAGCACCCGGTGCTGGTCGCCGATCCGCTCCAGCACCGTCGCGACCGCCGAGACCGCGCCGAAGAAGATCGCGCCGCTGATCCGGTAGATCAGCACCTGCGGGTCGCTGGCCTGCGCCTCGTCGATCGGGTCCTCGCGGTCGCTCTCGACCTCGACCGCGCTCGACATGCGGTGGATGAAGAGCGCGGCCCCGAGCGCGAAGCCGACGGTGATCGCCGTGGCGACGTCGCGGAAGACGGTGAGGAGCAGCGTGACATAGAGCACCGCCGCGTCCCCCCAGGAGGCGCGGGTCAGCGCTGCGAAGGCGGGCTTCTCGACCATGTCCCAGGCGACCAGCGCCAGCACCGCCGCCAGGGCCGCGAGCGGGATGAAGCCCGCGAGCGGGGCGGCCACCATCAGGAAGACGAGCAGGAACACCGAATGCAGCATGCCCGAGACCGGGCCATGCGCGCCGGCCCGCACATTGGTCGCGGTGCGGGCGATCGTGCCGGTCACCGGGATGCCGCCGAACAGCGCCGAGCCGATATTGGCGACACCTTGGGCGATCAGCTCGGTATTGGATCGGTGCCGGCGTCCGGTCATCCCGTCCGCGACCACGGCCGAGAGCAGCGACTCGATGGCGCCGAGCAGGGTGAAGCTGACCGCGGTCGGCAAAGCCGCGGTCACCGCGTCGAGCGACAGGCTCGGCAGCTGCGGGGCGGGCAGGCCGGCGGGCAGCGCGCCGAAGACCGAGAAGATGGTATCGACCGGCAGGGCGGCCGCCCAGGCGAGGAAGGCCGCCGCCGCCACCACGATCAGCATGCGCGGCCAGCGCGGCCGCCAGCGCTTGAGCGCGAGCAGCGCCAGGATGCAGCCGAGCGACAGGGCGCAGGTCGCGGGGCTGGCCGTGCCGATGGCGCCCCCGAGCGCCTTCAGCTTCGGGACAAGCGCCCCGGGCTCGGGGCCCGACAGGGTGAGGCCGAGCAGCGGCTTGATCTGGCTCGCGAAGATGATCGTGCCGATCCCGGCGGTGAAGCCGACCGTCACCGGGAACGGGATGAACTTCACATAGGTGCCGAGCCGCAGCAGGCCGAGCGCCGCCAGCATCCCGCCCGACAGCAGGGTGGCGAGCACCAGGCCCTGAATGCCCTGGGTCGCGACCGTGCTCGAGACCAGCACGATGAAGGCGCCGGCCGGCCCGCCGATCTGAAACCGGCTGCCGCCGAGCGCCGAGACCAGGAAGCCGCCCACGATCGCGGTGACGAGCCCGGTCGCCGGCGGCACGCCGGAGGCGATGGCGATCGCCATCGAGAGCGGCAGCGCGACGATGGCGACGGTCAGGCCGGCCAGCGCATCGGCGCGCAGGGCCGACGGGCCGTAGCCCTCGCCAAGGGTGGTGATCAGCTTCGGAACGAATTCCGGATTCGGGGCGAGTGCCATGGTCGGGGTCCGGCCCGGGGCTCGGGCGCCTGAAATATCCGACGCTTAGCGCGCGGGCGCCCCATGGGCAAGGGCGATCCTGCCCGCCGGCCTGCGCCGTCTGGCCGCGCTTGCGGCGCCCGGGGCTCTGGACTAGGGTCGCGCGCGACTTTCGGGGGAAAAAACCATGTTCAAAGGCTCCATTCCTGCGCTGATCACGCCGTTCCGCGACGGCAAGGTCGACGAGAAGGCGCTGGCCGAACTGGTGGACTGGCATGTCGCCGAAGGCTCGCACGGGCTCGTCGCGGTCGGCACCACGGGCGAGAGCCCGACGCTCAGCCACGAGGAGCATGAGCGCTGCATCGAGATCACCGTCCAGGCCGCCGCCGGGCGCGTGCCGGTCATCGCCGGCGCGGGTTCCAACAGCACCGAAGAGAGCGTCCGGCTGATGCGCTTCGCCGCCAAGGTCGGCGCCGCCGCCGCCCTGGTGGTCACGCCCTATTACAACAAGCCGAACCAGCGCGGGCTCGCCCTGCATTACCGCACGCTGCATGACGCGGTGGATCTGCCGATCCTGATCTACAACATCCCCGGCCGCTCGGTGATCGACATGACGCCCGCGACCATGGGCGAGCTCGCGAAGCTGCCCCGGATCATCGGCGTCAAGGATGCAACGGGCGACATCACCCGGGTCTCCGATACCCGCATCACCTGCGGCCCGGATTTCCTGCAACTGTCGGGCGAGGATGCGAGCGCGCTCGGCTTCAACGCCCATGGCGGGCGCGGTTGCATCTCGGTGATCGCCAATATCGCGCCGCGCCTGTCGGCCGAGTTCCAGGAGGCGATGCTCGCCGGCGACTACGCCAAGGCGCTCGCGTATCAGGACCGGCTGATGCCGCTGCACCGCGCCGCCTTCGCCGAGCCCAATCCCTGCCCGACCAAGTATGCGCTGTCGCTGCTCGGCAAATGCAGCGACGAGGTCCGCTCGCCGATGGTGCCGCTCGAAGAGCCGACCAAGGAGCGGGTGCGCGCCGCCATGCGGCATGCCGGCCTGCTGGACTGACCGGAGCGGGGCCGGGCCGGGGCCGTCAGCCCCGGGCCCCTTGGCGTCGCGCCGGGCTCGATCCCGCCCGGTTGCGCTGATCTGAGCCGGCCCAATCCTGTTGTCACAAAGCCCGGCTATGCTGCGCCCGCAAACATGGCGGTGCGAGGCTTGCGGTGACCCCTTCGGCGATATCCTGGCGGAGCGCGCTCGCCCTCGCGGCGAGCCTTCTTGTCGTCGTCTGGACCTTCCTCGCCGTCTCGCTTCCGACCGAGCGCTTGGGCGACCGGCTTCAGCTCGCTCTGCCGGCGGTCGGTCTGGCCTGTGCGGCGGTGCGGGGCGGGGCGGCCGACTATGCCGGGCGCTTCGCCGGGCTGTTGGTGGCCGCGCACGGGACCAAGGCGATCCTCGGCGATGCCCCGCTCAATCGCCGGCCCAAGGGCGGCAATGCCGGCTTCCCTTCGGCCCATACCGCCGTCGCCGTCTTTGGCGCGAGCTATCTCGCGCGCGAATGCGGGGGGCTCGTCCCCTATGCCGGTCCGGTGCTCGCCGTCGGGGCGGCCTTTGTCGGCGGCACCCGGATCGAGGCGCAGCGCCATACCCTGCCGCAGGTGCTGGCGGGCGCGGTCTATGGCCTGGCCTTCGATCTCGGCCTGCGTTCCGCGGCCAGCCGCCGGGCGCTCCGGCGGACATTGCGGAGCGTCGCGATCCGGCTGCGCTGGCTCACCAGGGATAGCCGCCGCCCCGCCAGTTGAGGAAGCTTCCGGTCGTCTCGAGGGTCAGCCCGGCGATCTGGGTGCGCATGCCCGCCACGCTCTCCTCCGGGGTCAGGCTGGCGCCCGGACCGCCCATGTCGGTCTGCACCCAGCCCGGATTGATCACCGCCACCGCGACGCCCCGCGGCTTCAGGGTCAGGGCGCGGGCCCGCATGGCCATGTTCAGCGCCGCTTTCGAGGTCCGGTACATCAGCGATCCGCCCGAGCCCGCATCGGCGATCGAGCCCATGCCGCTGGTCAGCGCGATCGCCTTGGCGCCCTGCGCCGCCGCCAGCCGGTCGGCGAAGGCGTCGAGCACCCGCACCGGCCCCATCAGGTTCACATCGAGCACATGCGCCCATTCGGCGTAGGTGACCTGCCCCGGGCCATCGTCCGGCTGGCCGATGATCCCGGCGCTGTGGATGAGCAGGTCGACCGGCGCGCTCTCCTCGCGCGCCACCGCCTCGACCGAGGCGAGGTCGGTCACGTCCATCGCGATCGGCCGGACGGTGCTGCCGAGGCTGCGCAGTTCGTCCGCGGCATCGGCAGGGTGCCGGCAGGCGGCGATCACCCGCCATCCGTCGGCGGCATATTGGCGGACGAACTCACGGCCGATGCCGCGATTGGCGCCGACGATCACGGCGGTGGGCATGAGCGCTCTCCCCTGCTGCGGCCTCCGGACGGAGGCATTGGCCGGGCAGATAGCGCGCGGGCGGGCGCCGGACAGAGCGGCGCCCGCCCGAGCCGGGGTCAGAGCAGGAAATCGCCTGCCGAATAGGCCGAGGCATGGACGCCGCTGCCGTCGTGGATCACCAGCTGGAACTCGAAGGCGGTGTCGTTGTCGGTATTGCCGCGCACGATCGTGTCGGCACCGGAATCGACCAGCGTCAGGTGCCCCTTGCCCGCACCGCCGCCGAAGACGAAGGCCTGGTCGCCGCCGGTCGTGGTATTGGCGTCGAGCCCCGACAGGTCGATGATGTCGCCCGCCTTGGCGCCCGGCCCGTCGAAGGCCGCGCCGCCATCGCCGGCGGTCAGCTGGTCGGCGGCGGCGGGCGTCGAATCCGCCGCCGTCTTGAACTGGAACACGTCCTGCCCGGCTCCGCCGATCAGCACGTCCGCGCCGGTCCCGCCGTTCAGGTGATCGGTGCCCGCCTGGCCGCGCAGCGTGTCCTTGCCGTCCTGGCCCTGCAGAGTGTCGTTGCCGCTGCCGCCGAGCAGGTTGTCGTTGCCGAGCCCGCCCAACAGGCCGTTATTGCCGTTGTTGCCGGTCAGCACGTTCGCCTTGGCATTGCCTGTGGCATTGAGGTTGGCCGACCCGGTCAGGGTGATGTTCTCGAGGTTGGCGCCGCTGTCGAACAGGTTCAGGTTGACCGAGATCACCGAGGACTTGACGGTGTCGATGCCGCCGGCCGTGGTGTTCTGCTCGTTCTCGATCTGGTCGCCGACATTGTCGACGATGTAGGTGTCGTTGCCGCCGGCTCCGTAGAGGAAGTCGGCGCCGGCCCCGCCATCGAGCGTGTCGTTGCCGAGGTCGGTCTGGAAGTCGTCGCCGAAGATGAAATCGCTGCCGCCGCCACCATTCAGATTGTCGTTGCCGGCGAGGCCGTGGATTTCGTCATCGGAATCGGTGGGAAAAGGCGTTGGGCTTCCGGTGACCCCGGTAGTAATCAGGGCGGGGGTTATCGTATCGTTGGCGCTTGTCCCGAAAATAACAGACATGATTCAGAAGTACTCCGTTCTGGGTATAGCTATCGCCAGGGTTGAATTGTGGCGTGAGCAAATGCCAAAATAGTCGGCTGGCTGACCACGGCGCCGATTCTACTGTGATTCGGGCGATGCGGCAACCCGCTCCGTCGCCTGACGGCGTGCCGAGGCGTCTGGACAGGGGGCGCGGGGTTTCCTACATCGCGGGGATCATGGCCGCGAAACCCGAACCCAAGCACAAGCTCGTCGCCGAGAACCGGCGCGCCCGGCACAATTATTTCATCGAGGACGATCTCGAGGCGGGGATCATGCTCGAAGGGTCGGAGGTGAAGAGCCTGCGGGTCGGCAAGGCCAATATCGCCGAGAGCTATGCCACGGTCGAGGATGGCGAGCTCTGGCTGATCAACGGCTACATCCCGGCCTATGACCGGGCGCGGTCCTTCGGTCACGAGGAGCGGCGGCGGCGCAAGCTCCTGGTCTCGCGGCGCGAGCTCGCGCGGCTCTGGCAGGGGATCGGGCGCGAGGGAATGACCCTGGTGCCGCTGAAGCTCTATTTCAACGAGCGCGGGCTCGCCAAGCTGCAGCTCGGCATCGCCAAGGGCAAGAAGATGGCCGACAAGCGCGAGACCGAGAAAAAGCGCGACTGGGACCGCGAGAAGGCCCGCCTGCTGCGCGCCCGGGGCTGAGCCGGCTCAGTCCTTGTCGCGGTGGCCGCCGAGCCGGCCGAGGATCAGCAGGGCGGCCGCCGCGGCGATGCCGAGCCCGACGATATGGCCGGTCTTGGGCCGCGCGCTGCCGAAGGCGGTGAGCATGGCGAGCTGCGACAGCTTTTGCTGCAGCTCGGCCCGCTCGGCGGCGAGCGCCCGGTGGCGGCGCTCGGCGAGCTTGGCGGCGCTCAGCACGATCAGCGCGCAGAGCGCCGCGCCGCCCGCCATCATGCCGAAGGCTTCGGCGAGACCGAACCGCTCGGCGAGCAGCGTGGTGATCGCGGCGAGGCCGAGGACGACCAGGATCAGGCCGAAGAAGCCGAGCAGCGCGCCATAGACCAGGCGCCGCCCGGTCTGGGCACGGAACTCGCTGACCTGGGCCGAGCCCAACGACAGGAAAAGGCGGGCGATCCGGAACAAGGTCAGCGCCGCAGGATCAGTCCGAAGACGAAGCCGATCGCGGCGGCGATGCCGAGCGCCTGCCAGGGGCTCCGCCGGGTCGAGGCGCGGATCTCGCCCTCGATCTGGTGCAGCTTGGCTTCGAGATCGGCCAGCGCTGCCTCGCCGGCGGCGAAGCTCTCGGAATTGCGCACCGAGCCCGCGATGGCGTCGGCGCGCTCGCGGCCGATCCGCCCGGCCGTCTCGACCAGCCCACCGAGCTCGGCGCGCAGCCGGGCGATCTCGGCGCCAAGCGCGGCCAGATCCTCGGACGCGGCCTCTTCGGCCTTGCTCTTGCTGCTCATCCTGCCATCCCCCCCGCGCAGTCCTTCCTGGCCCCCGGGCCGTCGCCCGCTTCCCTAGCAGAATGCGCGACAGGCTGCAAAGTTCCGCTTCGCCTGCAGGATCGCTCAACCGTAGGGAGAATCAAACCCTAACAGTCCCTTAACACCCCCTTGTGGACGAATTGCTGTCAACCACTATATCTTGCGGGGGCGCAGATAAATCGGTTGCGACTCGACGCAGCTTCCCGTTTTTTGGTGTCAGGGTCCGATGGGTCCACAATATCTGGTGCCGAGCGCAAGATGCAGGTGCCGAGCAGACCGAGGGAAAGAGCAATGAAGATCGAACGGCGCTTCACCACCGAGGAAACCGGGGCCTACGGCTCGCTGGGCTTCCGCACCACGGGCTCCGAGATCCGCAATCCCGACGGATCGGTGGTCTTCTCCCTCGACGGGATCGAGGTTCCGACCGGCTGGAGCCAGGTCGCCTCCGACGTGCTGGCCCAGAAATACTTCCGCAAGGCCGGCGTGCCCGCCGCGATCCGGCGCGTCAAGGAGAAGGGCGTCCCCGAATTCCTGTGGCGCGGCGTCGCCGACGAGGCCGCCCTCGCCCTGCTGCCCGAGGCCGAACGCTTCGGCGGCGAGACCTCGGCCCGCCAGGTCTTCGACCGGCTGGCCGGCGCCTGGGCCTATTGGGGCTGGAAGGGCGGCTATTTCTCGTCCGAGGCCGATGCCCGCGCCTATTACGACGAGATGCGCTTCATGCTGGCGACCCAGATGGGCGCGCCCAACAGCCCGCAATGGTTCAATACCGGCCTGCACTGGGCCTATGGCATCGACGGCCCGGGGCAGGGGCACTTCTATGTCGACTTCCGCTCGGGCGAGCTGGTGAAGTCGAGCTCGGCCTACGAGCACCCGCAGCCGCATGCCTGCTTCATCCAGTCCGTCGAGGACGATCTCGTCAACGAGGGCGGGATCATGGATCTCTGGACCCGCGAGGCGCGGCTCTTCAAGTACGGCTCGGGCACCGGCACCAACTTCTCCTCGCTCCGCGCCGAGAGCGAGCGGCTGGCGGGCGGCGGCAAGTCCTCGGGCCTCATGTCCTTCCTCAAGATCGGCGACCGCGCGGCCGGCGCCATCAAGTCGGGCGGCACCACGCGCCGCGCGGCGAAGATGGTGATCTGCGACATGGATCACCCCGACATCGAGGATTTCATCACCTGGAAGGTCGTCGAGGAACAGAAGGTCGCGGCCCTGGTCGCCGGCTCGAAGATCCACAAGGAACGGCTGGAGGCGATCCTCGCCGCGATCCGCGCCTGGGACGGATCGGAGGCCGACGCTTTCGACCCCAAGGCCAATGCCGCGCTCAAGACCGCGATCCGCGCCGCCAAGAAGGTCCATGTGCCGGAAGGCTATGTGAAGCGCGTGCTCCAGCAGGCGGCGCAGGGCGCGACCGAGATCGACTTCAAGACCTACAATACCGACTGGGACAGCGACGCCTACCTGACCGTCTCCGGCCAGAATTCCAACAATTCCGTCCGCGTCACCGACGCCTTCCTCAAGGCGGTGCGCGAGGATGGGACCTGGAACCTGACCCGCCGCACCGACGGCAAGGTCACCAAGACCGTGAAGGCCCGCGATCTCTGGGAACAGGTCGGCCGCGCCGCCTGGGCCTGCGCCGATCCGGGCGTGCAGTTCCATGACACGATCAATGCCTGGCATACCTGCCCGGCCGACGGCCCGATCCGCGCATCGAATCCGTGCTCGGAATACATGTTCCTCGACGACACGGCCTGCAACCTCGCCTCGCTGAACCTGCTGACCTTCCTGCGCGACGGCCAGTTCGACTCCCGCGCCTATGTCCATGCCACCCGGATCTGGACCATCACGCTCGAGATCTCGGTCCTGATGGCGCAGTTCCCCTCGGCCCGGATCGCCGAGCTCAGCTATCGGTTCCGCACCCTCGGGCTCGGCTATGCCAATATCGGCGGCCTCCTGATGACGCTCGGCCTCGGCTACGACTCGGCCGAGGGCCGCGCGCTCTGCGGCGCGCTCACCGCGGTGATGACGGGCGAGTCCTATCGCACCTCGGCCGAGATGGCGGGCGAGCTCGGCGCCTTTCCGGGTTACGAGGCCAATGCCGTCCCCATGATGCGGGTGATCCGCAACCATGCCCGCGCCGCGGAGGGCGTGCTGACCGGCTATGACGGGCTCGCCATCCCGCCGGTCGCGCTCGACCATGCGAATTGCCCCGACCGGGCGCTGCTCAACCTCGCCCATACCGTCTGGGAGGCGGCGGTCGAGCTCGGCCAGAAATTCGGCTTCCGCAACGCCCAGACCACGGTGATCGCGCCGACCGGCACGATCGGGCTCGTCATGGATTGCGACACGACGGGGATCGAGCCCGACTTCGCGCTCGTCAAGTTCAAGAAGCTCGCCGGCGGCGGCTATTTCAAGATCATCAACCGCGCCGTCCCCCAGGCCCTGCGCAATCTCGGCTACAAGGAGGCCGAGGTCGCCGAGATCATCGCCTATGCCGTCGGCCACGGCACGCTCGGCAACGCGCCGGAGATCAACCCGACCGCGCTGATCGGCCATGGCTTCGGCCCGGACGAGATCGCCAAGATCGAGGCTGCGCTGCCGACCGCCTTCGATATCCGCTTCGTCTTCAACCAGTGGACCCTGGGCGAGGAATTCTGCACCCAGATCCTCGGCATCCCGGCCGAGAAGCTGCGCGATCCGGCCTTCGACCTGCTGCGCCATCTCGGCTTCACCCGCGCCCAGGTCGAGGCGGCGAACGCCCATGTCTGCGGCACCATGACGCTCGAAGGGGCGCCGCATCTCGATCCCGCTCATCTCGCGGTCTTCGACTGCGCCAATCCCTGCGGCAAGACCGGCACGCGCTATCTCTCGGTCGAGAGCCATATCCGCATGATGGCCGCGGCCCAGAGCTTCATCTCGGGTGCGATCTCGAAGACCATCAACATGCCGAACGACGCGACGATCGGCGATTGCAAGGCGGCCTACGAGCTCAGCTGGTCGCTCGGGGTCAAGGCGAACGCGCTCTATCGCGACGGATCGAAGCTCAGCCAGCCGCTCTCGGCCGCCCTGATCGAGGATGACGAGGAGCTGGAGGAGGTGCTCGCCACCGCGCCGCAGGCCGAGCGCGCCGGCGTGCTGGCCGAGAAGGTGGTCGAGAAGATCATCATCCGCGAGATCGAGCGCACCAACCGCGCCCGCCTGCCGGAGCGGCGCAAGGGCTATACCCAGAAGGCCATCGTCGGCGGGCACAAGGTCTATCTGCGGACCGGCGAATATGCAGACGGGTCCTTGGGCGAGATCTTCATCGACATGCACAAGGAGGGCGCGGCCTTCCGGGCGATGATGAACAATTTCGCGATCGCCGTGTCGGTCGGCCTGCAGTACGGCGTGCCGCTGGAGGAGTTCGTCGAGGCCTTCACCTTCACGCGCTTCGAGCCGGCGGGTCTGGTCCAGGGCAACGACTCGATCAAGAACGCGACCTCGATCCTCGACTACATCTTCCGCGAGCTGGCGGTGTCCTATCTCGACCGCACCGACCTTGCGCATGTGAAGCCGGCGGGCGAGAGCTTCGACGATCTCGGCCATGGCGAGCGCGAGGGTGGCTCGAATGTCCGCGAGCTGCGGGGCGAGGCGGCGCAGACCTCGATCGAGGTGATCCGTCAGCTCTCCTCCACGGGCTATCTGCGCAAGCGGCTGCCGCAGGAGCTGGTGCTGCTGCAGGGCGGCGCCTCGGTCTCGGGCGCGCTCGATCTCGGCGGCACGTTGAGCGGGCTTGCCTTGCGCACCGGCACCGAGAGCGCGTCGGTCGATGCGATGGGCGCGCGTCTCAAGGCCCGGATGCAGGGCTACGAGGGCGATCCGTGCGGCGAATGCGGCAACTTCACCCTGGTGCGCAACGGCACCTGCATGAAGTGCAACACCTGCGGCAGCACCAGCGGCTGCAGCTGAGCCAGACCTATCGACGGCTGCGGCGGGACCGGTCGGGCAGGACCAAGAGAGAAGACCGCAGACCAAGCAGGGAGAGGGGCCGCAGGGCCCCTCTTTCTCGTTGGGGTCCACGCCCAGGCCTCAGTCCGGCGGGCTCAGACGATCCGGGCAATGGCCGGGAGAGCGCGCAGACGGCGTTCACACCGATTTCGATCGGGTTAACGCCGTCTGAAATGTCGTTTTAAATCAGTTGTTTGGTTCGAGTCGCACGCGTGCGACTCGGCCGGGCCGGGCCGGTCAGGCCAGGGCGGCGTCGAGCGTGATCTCGGCCTTCAGCAGCTTCGAGACCGGGCAGCCCGCCTTGGCGCCCTCGGCGGCGGCCAGGAAGGCCTCGGCGGTCGCGCCGGGGATCTTGGCCCGGACCGTGAGATGGACCGCGGTGATCGCGAAGCCGCCATCGGCCGGGACCACGGTGACCTGGGCCGAGGTCGCGATCTCGTCGGCCGTGAGCCCCGCCTCGCCCAGCACCGCCGACAGGGCCATCGAGAAGCAGCTCGCATGGGCCGCGCCGATCAGCTCCTCCGGATTGGTGCCCTTCTCCTCGCCGAAGCGCTTGGCAAAGCTGTAGGGGACGGCCTCGAGCACGCCGCTCTCGGTCGAGACGGTGCCGGTGCCGGATTTCAGGTCGCCTTTCCAGACGGCGGAGCCGGTACGTTTCATGGGGGATCCCTCCAGTTGGCTGTCGCGGCGCGCCTGCTTCGGCCCCGCCGGCGCACCATGTAGCAAGCCAAGGCGCCGAGACCAGCCCCTTTGGCGCCCGGGCGCGCCTCGCTTGCCATCGCCGCGCCGCTGTGCGACAGGGGGAAAAGCCAAGTCTGGAGCCGTCTTGCAAGCCTCTGTTCCGCCGCGTTTCCGCCCCCGCGCCGGGCGCGCGCCCCTGACCCGCCGGGTCGCTTCGTGACGCTGATCACCACCACCGACGCGCTCGCCCGCTTCTGCGCCGACTGCGCCGACGCGCCTTACGTCACCGTCGATACCGAGTTCCTGCGCGAGCGGACCTACTACGCCCAGCTCTGCCTGGTGCAGCTGGCCCGCCCCGGCAAGGGCGAGGACAGCGCCGTCGCCGTCGATACCCTGGCCGAAGGCCTGTCGCTCGAACCGGTCTACGAGCTGTTCCGCAACCCCGGGGTGGTGAAGGTCTTCCACGCCGCCCGGCAGGATCTGGAGATCTTCCAGACCGAGGCCGGCGTGCTGCCGAAGCCTTTCTTCGACACCCAGGTCGCGGCGATGGTCTGCGGCTATGGCGACCAGGTCGGCTACGAGACCCTGGCAAGGCAGATCGCCCGCGTCGGCATCGACAAGAGCTCGCGCTTCACCGACTGGAGCCGCCGCCCGCTCAGCGCCGCGCAGCTCGCCTATGCGCTGGCCGACGTCACCCATCTGCGCCGGATTTACGAGGTCCTGGCCCAGCGGCTGGCCGAGACCGGGCGCAGCGCCTGGGTCGAGGAGGAGCTGGCGCTGCTGACCGATCCCGAGACCTATCGCGCCGATCCGGACCTGGCCTGGACCCGCCTCAAGAGCCGCTCGACCGCGCCACGCTTCCTGGCCGCCCTGCGCGAGCTCGCGAAATTCCGCGAGGAGACCGCCCAGTCCAAGGACGTGCCGCGCAGCCGCATCCTGAAGGACGACGCGCTGCTGGAACTCGCCGCGAACCGGCCGCACAATGCCGAGGAGCTCGGCAAGGCCCGCCTGCTCCTGCGCGAGGCGCGGCGGGGCGAGATCGCCGACGGGATCCTCGCCGCCGTTGCCCGGGCCGAAGCGGTGCCGGCGGCCGAGATCCCGAAGCCGGCCGAACCGCCGGCCCGCAAGCCGGGGGCCGAGGCGCTGGCCGACCTGCTCCGCGTGCTGCTCAAGGCGCGCGCCGATGCCGAGGGTGTGGCCCAGCGGCTGATCGCCTCCAGCGCCGATCTCGACGCGATCGCGGCCGAGGCGGAGCCGGACGTGGCCGCGCTCCGGGGCTGGCGCCTCGACGTCTTCGGCCGCGACGCGCTGCGCCTGCGCCGCGGCGAGATCGCGCTCTCGGCCGAGGGGGGCGCGGTCAAGGTGGTGTCGCTGACCTGAGGAGCAGGGCAGGGTGGGACGGGTCGACCTGGAGGCGGCATTGCGGCGCGAGATCGGCGCCCGGACCGACGCGCTGGTGGCGCTGACGCAAGCCCTGGTGCGCATTCCGACCGTCAACCCGCCCGGCGACAAGTATCGCGAGGCCTGCGAACTGATCGCGGCCTATCTCGAACCGATGGGCTTCGCCTGCCGGCTGCTGCGCGCGACGGGCACGCCGGGAGACAGCGAACGCCATCCGCGCTGGAACCTGCTCGCCCGCCGCGAGGGGACGCGCCCGGGTCGCTGCCTGCATGTCAACGGCCATATCGACGTGGTCGAGGTGGGCCAGGGCTGGACCCGCGATCCGTTCGGGGCCGAGCTCGCGGACGGGCGGATCTATGGCCGCGGCAGTTGCGACATGAAGGGCGGGCTCGCCGCGGCGATCGTCGCGGTCGAGGCCTGGCTCGCGCTCCATCCCGACTGGCCGGGGGCAATCGAGATCTCGGCGACCGGCGACGAGGAAACCGGCGGCTATGGCGGCGTGGCCTGGCTGGCCGAGCAGGGCGCGTTCGCGGCGGTCGATCACGTGATCATTCCCGAGCCGCTCAACAAGGACCGGATCTGCCTCGGCCATCGCGGCGTCTGGTGGGCGGAGCTCGAGACCAAGGGCCGGATCGCGCATGGCTCGATGCCGTTCCTCGGCGATTGCGCGATCCGCCATATGGGCGCGGTGCTGGCTGAGATCGAGGAAACGCTGCTGCCCGCGCTCGCCGCGCGGCGTACCGCGATGCCGGTTGTGCCCGAGGCGGCCCGCGCCTCGACGCTCAACATCAATTCGCTGCATGGCGGTCAGGCCGAGCCGGAGGCGGGCTTCACGGGCCTGCCCTCGCCGGTCGTGCCCGATCGCGCCCGGATGGTGATCGACCGCCGGTTCCTGGCGGAGGAGGATCTGGTGTCGGTCAAGGCCGAGTTCCGCGCCATGCTCGACCGCGCGACCGCGCGCCGGCCGTTCCGCTGGAGCCTGCGCGACCTGTTCGAGGTCCAGCCCAGTCTGACCGATCGCGATGCGCCGGTCGTCACCGCGCTCTCTGCGGCGATCGGTCAGGCGCTGGGGCGCCCGCCCGCCTATGTCGTCTCGCCGGGCACCTATGATCAGAAGCATCTCGACCGGATCGGCCGGGTCCGGAACTGCGTGGCCTATGGCCCGGGCATCCTCGATCTCGCGCACCAGCCGGACGAATATGTGGGGGTCGCCGACATGCTCGATTCGGCCCTGGTGATAGGCCTTGCGATGTCCGACCTGCTGGAGCCGCCTGCCGAGGTGGCGGCATGATGAGCGCGCGGCATTTCCGGCGGCATGCACGCTTCTACGGGGCGGCCCTGGCCGGTCTCGCCTCGTGGCCTCTCGCCGCGGGCGAGACCTTGGCCTTTCGGATCCTGCTATCGGGCGACGTGTTCTACGTGGCCTATCTCGTGCTGATGCTGATCTTCGCAGCCGGGATCGGCGCGGCCGATCTGCGCCGCCGCGCCTCGGAGGAGGATGAGGGCGTGCTGCTGATCGTCGGCCTGACCGCCGTCGCCGTCGTGTTCAGTCTCGGCGCGGTGTTTCTGATGCTGAACGGCACCGGCGGCCCGACGGTGCTGATCGCGGCGCTGGCGGCGGCGAGCGTGCCGCTGTCCTGGGCGACGATCCACACGCTGGCGGCGTTCCATTATGCCCATCTCTACTATGCGCCGGGCAAGGGCGGCGATGCGGGCGGCCTCGATTTCCCGAAAACGCCCGAGCCCGGCATGGTCGATTTCGCCTACTATTCCTTCGTGGTCGGCATGACCGCGCAGGTCTCGGACGTGCAGGTGACGACGACGCGCATGCGCTGGCCGACGCTGGTCCATGGCTGCCTGTCGTTCTTCTACAACACGGTCCTGATCGCGTTGTCGGTCAATGCGGTGGTGACACTGGCCAACTGAAGGGAAAAGCAGGCGTCCCGGCCGGCGCTTCCGCGCGTCAGTCCAGATCCAGGCCGAACGTGGTGGTGAAGTGCCAGAGGAAGGCCTCGCTCGTGGGCGCCATCGCGGCATCGCGGCGGCGGGCGAGCACCAGGCGGCTCGGTTTCGCCGGCGTGGCGAGCGGGCGGGCGATCAGCGCAAGGCCGTCGCAGCTCATCGGGCTTGCCGGCTTGGCGGCGAGCAGCGCATAGCCGAGGCCGTGGGCGACCAGGCCGCGGACCATCTCGACGCTCTGGACGCGGAAGCCGATGGTGGGGGTGCCGGTGCCGTCGAAGAGCGACAGCACATAGTCCCGGCTTGGCGCGGCATCGAGCAGGATCAGCCGCTCGGCCAGCAGATCGCCGAACCCCACGCGCGCGCGGCTGGCGAGGGGATGGGCGGCCGGCAGCAGGATATAGGGTTCGAGCGCCGCGACCGGCTCGGCCGCGAACTCGGCGCCGAGCCCGTCATCGTGCAGGAAGGCGAGGTCGATGGCGCCGGCGCGCAGCAGCGCGATCAGGCGCGGCTGGTCGGCCTCGTGCAGGTCGAGCGAGATCGGGCCCGAGGCGGCTTCGAGACCGGCGATGACCGGCGGCAGCAGATAGGGGCCGAAGCTCGGCAGCGCGCCGATCCGCAGCCGGGCGCGGGCGCGGGCCGTGCCGCTGCGGGCCGGCAGCGCGGGCGAGAGGGCGCCATAGGCGCGGTTGGCGAAGATGAGCGGGCTGCCCGGCTCGGCGACGAAGATGTCGGCGACCGCGCCGAGAAAGACATGGTGGGTGCCGATCCGCTCGGCGCTCAGGACCCGGCAATCGAAGGCGGCGAGCGGCGCGGCGAGGCGGGGGGCGCCGGCCGGCATCGCGCGCCAGTCGGCGCAGGCGAACTTGTCCCCGTCCGGGGCCGGCAGGCGTCCGGCGAAGGTGTCGGAGATATACGATTGGTCCTCGCGCAGCACGTTCACGCAGAAGGCGCCGTTGCCGATGATCGTCGCCGCCGCGGGCGAGAGATGGTGGACGCAGACGAGCAGCGTCGGGCTCTCGCCGTCGGCCGAGACCGACGCCATGGCCGAGACGGTGACGCCCGCGCGCCCCGCTGGCCCGTCCGTCGCGACCACGCTGACCGTGGCCGCGGCACGGCTCATGCCGTCGAGGAAAAGCTGGCGCAGGCTGGGCGGGCTCGCATGGGCGTTCATGCCCCCAGTCTATCGGCGAGATATCGGGAGAAATCGTAAAGAGGCCGCTCGAGATGGCTCATCGGGCCGGCGGCGGCGAGGCGCGAGGAGACGCCGCGATAGACCCTCTCGGTGCAGCCCTTGTCCTCGTCGTTGACCGCGTCGAGCAGTGCCTTGGTCGCGGCCATATGCGCCGCATGCTCGGGATCGGCCAGGAAGTCGGGCGACAGGCCGCCGCCGAAGGTGATATGCACCTTGCCCGGCCCCAGCGGATGCAGCGACAGATACCAGAAATAGCCGGGCGTCAGCGTGATCATCAGCGAGGGATAGATCGCGAAGACCGCGGTCTTGAGCCGCCACTCGCCCTCCAGCGTCGTGTTGTCCTTGTGCGCGACCGACAGGGTGAAGGACGGATCCTTGGTGATGAAATGGATGTTGTAGGCCGGCGCCCCCTCCGGCATCTCGGCATCGGCGATCGAGGAGACGCCGCCGATCGTCGCCGCGTGGCAGGCGGGCAGGTGGTAGCTCTCCATGAAGTTCTCGGCCAGCACCTTCCAGTTGGTGTCCCAGACATGGGTCTCGCGGAACAGCTCGGTATAGGCCTCCATCCCGAACGGCGCGATGTCGGCCGCGAGCTGTTGCAGCTCGGCCGCGACGGCCGGCGCATCCGGGTTCAGCGTCACGAAAATCCAGCCGAGCCAGACCTCGCAGCGGATCTGGGGCAGGCACATCGCCTCGCGGTGGAAGCATTCGTTCTGCTTCATGTAGGAGGCGCCGCGCAGCCGCCCGTCGAGCTCGTAGGTCCAGGCGTGATAGGGGCAGACGATCAGCCGCGCATTGCCCGATCCCGACAGCAGCGTCGACATCCGGTGCAGGCAGACATTGGACAACGCGCGGATCGCGTCCTCGCGGTCGCGCAGCACCACGATCGGCTGGCCGGCGAGCTCGTAGGTCAGATAGTCGCCCGGCATCTTCAGGCTCTCGGCGCGGCCGACGCAGACCCAGTCGCGCGCGAAGATCTTCTCGAGCTCGGCCGCGGTGACCGCCTCGGAGGTATAGACCGCGGGCGGCATCGCCATCGCCTGGCTGAAGGGCCGCGCGGCGGTCGCCCGGAGCGCGGCGATCGGGTCGAGATTGTCCATCCGGGTCATCCTGGCTCCTCCAAAGGGACTGGCTCCCGCCGAGCCTACCGGAGCCCGCGCGGGATTTCCTCCCGGAATCGCATCCGGCGCCGGCAGGATGAGACAAGTCTTTCGCTCCGCCTTGCGAAGGCTGCCGTTAATCACGATCCTGTGGAATGGGGGCGGAGGCCGGGAACCGTGGCAGGGGCCTCGCGTTGAGGGCGGTTGCTTGCCCGAGGGAGGACGAATGCGCAGTCGTGGCGCCAAGTTGGCGGCCTGGATCACCGTGGGATCGCTGCTCGGCGGTTCCCTTTCTCCCGCTTGGTCGCAGGAGGTGGGCACCGACCGCCTGCGCGCCGCGATCGAACGGGCCCGGGAGGGCTCGACCCTGACCCCGGCCTCGGCCAGCAGCACCCAGCTCGACGAATCCGCGCTCGAGGATCTGGCCGCCCCCGTGGCGCTCTATCCCGATGCTCTGCTCGCGCAGGTCCTGGTCGCGGCGACCTTTCCGGACCAGCTTGCCGATGCCAACCAGCTGATCGCGGCGAGCGCCGACATGACCGACTCCGAACTCGATTCGGCGCTGCGGGAAAAACAGTGGGATCCGAGCGTGCTCGTCCTGATGTCGGGGTTCCCGAGCGTGGTGTCGCGGATGGCCGACGATCCCGACTGGACCCGGCAGCTCGGCGAGGCGATGGTCGACCAGGACAGCGATCTCCTGGTCGCGGTCCAGCATCTGCGCGCCGAAGCCTATGCCAACGGCGCCCTCCGCAGCAACCAGGCGCAGACCGTCGAGCGGCAGGACGACCAGATCTATATCCGCCCCGCCGATCCCAAGGTGGTCTATGTGCCGCGCTACGATCCGGAAGTCGCCTTCGCCGATCCGGTCCCCAGCCCCGCGCCTCGTCCGCGCGCCTTCGCCGACCCGTTCCCGGCCAGCTATGCGGCGCCGGCTTCGACCTATGCCGCGCCCTACACCACGCCGCTGATCACCCCCGCGCCGGCGCCGTCCGGGACCTCGACGCTCGAAACCGCGCTCGTCAGCGGCGTGGTTGCCTTCGGCGCCGGACTTCTGGTCGACCAGCTTTTCAACAACGACCACGACAATGGCGGCAACGACGATTGGAAGGGCTATTGGGGCGGATCGCGGCCGATCGATTGGCACGGGAGGCAGGTCTATGCCCGGCCCTATCCTCCCGGACCGCGCCCCGGCGACGGCGCCTGGAGCTGGGAGCGCGACCAGTATTGGGACCGTCAGGCCCGGCGCTGGCGCCAGGACCAGATTCAGGACCAGCAGCGCCAGGACTTCCTGCGCTGGGTTTCGGTTCCGCCCGGCGGCGGCGACCCCTATCGGGGCTGGCACGACGGCGTGCGCCAATCCCGCGCCGAGCGCGACTGGTACAAGGCTCAGATCAAGGCCGACAAGCAGCGCGAGAAGCAGGCGGAGAAGCTGTCGCGCCAGCGCGAGAAGGATCTTCGCGCCGAACAAAAACAATGGGAAAAGCTGCAGGAGCGCCAGTCCAGGGACGAGCGCGAGCGGCAAAAGCAGTGGGATGCTCGGCGCGACGCGCAGATCCAGCGCGCCCGCGACCAGCAGCGCGCGCAAGAGGCGCTCGATGCGCAGCGCGCCAGCGACCGCCAGGACGCCCGCGCCGAGATGCGCGCCCGCGAGCGGCAGCAGGCCCGCGAGGAGCAGCGCGCCCTCGACAAGAGCCAGGCGCGCGAGGAGGCCCGCGCCCGCGAGCGGCAGCGCAAGGAGGACGCGAAGCAGGAGCAGCGCGCCCGCGACCGGCAGCAGGCCCGCGAGGACCAGCAGGCGAAGCAGGCCCGCCGCGCGGCTCGCGAGCAGCAGGACGCTCAGGACCAGCGCGCCAAGCAGGCGCGCCAGGAGCGGAAGGCCAAGGAGCAGAAGGCCGAGGACCGCCAGCAGCAGGATGCCAAGGCCGCGCGCCGGGAGCAGCAGAAGGCGGAGAAGGCCCAGCGTCAGGCGGAGGAGCGCCGGCATTCGGACGAGCCGAAGGCCGAAAAAACCAAGCGCAAGCCGGATTGCAAGGACGGCAAGAAGGATTGCAAGCGCACCGAGTGACGGCGCCGCGGCGCGGCGCTCAGCCCCGCTGCTGTTTTTTCGCGGGCTTGCTCGCGGTGGGCTTCGCCAACTCGGCCAGCAATCGCTGCGCCGCGCTGCTGGTGGGGGCGCCGATCCCGGCCCTCTCGCAGGCCTCGTCGCCATCCTGCCGGTCGCGCATCGCCTGCGACCGGCGCTCCATCGCCCTGAGACAGACCTTGCCCTGCAGGGCGCGGCCGGCCAGCTCGATCGCGAGGATCAGGTTGACCGCGCAGGTCCGCCGGCTCGCGCCCGACTCGCAGGGGCTTTCCAGCACCTGGTCGAGCAGGACCCGCTCGAACTCCGCTGGCGTGCGCTGAGGCCAGCCGCGCAGCCGGGCCACGCGCGGCAGATCCTCCACGATCAGCTGTTGCCAGGCATTGCGTACGGTGGCTTCCGACAAGGGAGTGTTGTCGCCTTGTTGCATCGAGGTCCTCGGCCGATCTTCGGCGTTTCCATCCCAGAAACCAGCTAGCGCGATCGTGCCGCTCGACCACTGGCGAACACCGCCAATTCAGGCCTTTGCGATATCCCAGAGCAACCGGCAGCGCGTGCCGGAGCGACAATAGGCCAGGACCGGGCCGGGCAGGGCGTCGAGCGCTGCCTTGAATGCGTCGATATCCGCGCCGGTGATCGCGCCCGAAACCACCGGCACGAAGGCGAAGGCGAGCCCGCGGGCCTCGGCCTCGGCCCGGATCAGCGCGACCTCGGTCTGGTCCGCGCTCTCGCCGTCGGGCCGGTTGCACATGATGGCGCGAAAGCCGCGCTCCTCGATCGCGGCGACATCCGCCACGCCGATCTGCGGCGACACGCTGTAGTCGGGTGTGATCTCGGTGATGGCCATGGCTTCCTCGCGTGCGGGATCGGAGCAGCACATAACCGCCCCCGCCCCGCCCTTCAAGCGACATGCGCCGGAGGGGTTTTCCGGGGGTCAGGTTGGCGGGCTCTCGGGGATCGGCAGGATGGTGGTGCTCTTGATCACCTCCATCGACAGGCTCGAGGTGACGTTGAAGATGCTGACCTCCTTGATCAGCGCCCGGTAGAACGCGTCATAGGCGCGGGCATTGGTCACCTGGACCTTGAGGATATAGTCGATATCGCCCGCCAGCCGGTGGGCTTCGATCACCTCGGGCCGCGACTGGACCGCCCGCAGGAAGCGTTCCAGCCAGTCGGCATCGTGCTCGGAGGTGCGGATCAGCACGAAGAAGCAGCTTTCGAGCCCGAGCTTCTCCGCGTCGAGCAGCGCGACCTCGGCCTTGATCACGCCTTGCGCCTTCAAGCGGCGGATACGATTCCAGACCGGCGTCTTGGAGGCGCCGACGCGACGAGCGATTTCGTCGAGCGACAGGCTGGCATCCTGCTGCAGTAGCGAAAGGATATTCCGATCCAGGTCGTCAAGCGAGGCGGTCATCCGCGATATTCCCAGGTTTCCAGGATCATTTCCCGATCCTTGGTTGTGTCAGGAATGATGTCCTTATTCAAGCCTATCCATTGAGAAAATGAGGGAAAAAGTTCTATATGGCAGGCTTGAAGCGGGCAACAGGTGGAACGGTGCGGCACTTTCCGGTTTTCCTCGACATGCGCGGTCGGCGCATCGTGGTCTCCGGCGCGGGCGAGACCGCGGTGGCCAAGCTGCGCCTGCTGCGCAAGACCGAGGCGACGATCTCGGTCTTCGGCGCCGACCCCGCGCCCGAGATTCTCGCTTGGGCGGCGGCGGGCGAGCTCGGCCTTTCCATCCGTGCGCTCGCCGAGGGCGATGCGGCCGGGGCCGCCTTGCTTTATGCCGCCAATGCCGATGCGGCCGAGGATGCGCGCGTTGCGGGGCTCGGCCGGGACGCGGGGGTGTTGGTCGCGATCGTCGACGATCTTGAGGGCAGCGATTTCATCACGCCCGCCCTGGTCGACCGCGATCCCGTGACGGTGGCGATCGGAACCGAAGGCGCGGCGCCGGTGCTCGCCCGCAAGATCAAGGCCGAGATCGAGGCTTTGCTGCCTGCCTCGCTTGGCCGCCTCGCCCGGATCGGCCAGGGTTTCCGCCACCGGATCGCGGCCTGGGACGGCGCGGCCCGGCGGCGTCTCTGGACCCGCTTCTATTTCGAGACCGGCCCCCGCGCGCTGGAGGCTGGCGAGGCCGCCGCCGCCCGCGAGCTCGAGCGGCTGGCCGCGGGTGCGGCGGAAGGGCCGCGCGCCGGCTTCGTCCATCTGATCGGCGCCGGTCCCGGCGACCCGGACTTGCTGACGCTCAAGGCCCGCCGCCTGCTGCACGAGGCCGATATCGTGGTGCATGACCGGCTCGTGCCCGCCGCGGTGCTCGAGCTCGCCCGCCGCGAGGCTCGCATCCTCTGCGTCGGCAAACAGGGCTACGGCCCTGGCTGGAGCCAGGCCGAGATCAATGCCCTCCTGGTCCAGCTTGCGCAGGAGGGCGCCGTGGTCGCCCGCCTCAAGGGCGGCGACCCCGCGGTCTTCGGCCGGCTCGACGAGGAAACCGACGCGCTGGAGGCGGCCGGGATCGGCTATGCGCTGGTGCCGGGCGTGACCGCCGCCAGCGCGGCGGCGGCGGCGATCGGCCGCTCGCTGACCCGGCGCGGCCGCAATTCCGGTGTCCGCCTGCTGACCGGCCACGATATCGACGGTTTCGCCGAACAGGACTGGCGCGACCTCGCCCGCCCCGGCGCCACAGCCGCGATCTATATGGGGAGCCGGGCCGCAACCTTCCTGCGCGGCCGGCTGCTGATGCATGGCGCACGCCCGGAAACCCCGGTCACCGCGGTCGAGAGCGCGTCCCTGCCAAACCAGCGCATCCTCGCGACCCGCCTGATCGACCTGCCGGCCGCGCTCGCCGCGACCGCGCCCGAGGGGCCGGTCATCATCCTGCTGGGGCTCGCGCCCCGCGCGGCGCAGGCCGCGCTCGACGACATGAGGGAGGCGCTCTGATGGCGCGTATATTCAAGCCCCAGATGGCGACCGGCAACGACCTTCTCGAGGGCGATGTCGTCTATTTCACCGCCGAGGGCACTTGGTCGCGCTTGATCGGCGAGGCCGCGCTTGCGACCAATCCCGAGGCGGCGGATGCCCTGCTCAAGCGCGCCTCCTGTTTCCCGAACCAGGTGGTCGGCGTCTATCTCGTCGAGGCGGCCCTCGACGGGCACGGGCGGGCCGCGCCCGCGCATTTCCGCGAGGCGTTCCGCACCCGTGGTCCCTCGAACTATCCCGAACATGGCCGGAAAACGGAGCGCGCCGATGTATAGCTATTCCGAGTTCGATCGCGCCTTCGTCGAGGCCCGCGTCGCCGAGTTCCGCGACCAGGTCGAACGCCGCCTGACCGGCAGCCTCAGCGAGGAGGAGTTCCGCCCGCTCCGCCTGATGAACGGGCTCTATCTCCAGCTGCACGCCTACATGCTGCGGATCGCGATCCCCTATGGCACCCTCGATTCCGCCAAGATGCGCCGGCTCGCCGAGATCGCCGAGCGCTGGGACAAGGGCTACGGCCATTTCACCACGCGGCAGAACATCCAGTTCAACTGGCCGAAGCTGCGCGACGTGCCCGACATCCTGGCCGCGCTCGCCGAGGTCGAGATGCACGCGGTCCAGACCAGCGGCAACTGCATCCGCAACGTGACCTCCGACCATTTCGCCGGCGCCGCCGCCGACGAGATCGAGGATCCGCGCCCCACGGCCGAGCTGATCCGGCAATGGTCGACCGACCATCCCGAATTCACCTGGCTGCCGCGCAAGTTCAAGGTCGCGATCACCGGCAGCCCGAACGACCGCGCGGTGACCCGCGCCCACGATATCGGCCTGCGCATGGTCCGCAACGAGGCGGGCGAGCCGGGCTACGAGGTGATGGTCGGCGGCGGCCTCGGCCGCACGCCGATGCTCGCCAAGACGGTGCGCGACTTCCTGCCCAAGGCCGACCTGCTGCCCTATCTCGAGGCGATCCTGCAGGTCTACAATCTCGGCGGCC
Organism: Amaricoccus sp.; assembly: GCA_046348955.1. GTDB lineage: Bacteria > Pseudomonadota > Alphaproteobacteria > Rhodobacterales > Rhodobacteraceae > Amaricoccus. Next base: position 14,602 of record JAXMDG010000007.1, on the reverse strand, counting down.
GGCGCGACAACAAGTACAAGGCGCGCATCAAGATCCTGGTCCACGAGGAATCGCTCGAGGTGATCCGGGCCCGCATCGAGGCGGCCTTCGAGGAGAATCGCCGCCTGCTGCCGCAGGCCTCGCCCGAGCTCGTCGCCGCGATCGAGGCGGCCTTCGCGCCTCCCGCCTTCGAGCCGCCGCTCGACCTCGCGCCCGCGACGGCGCCCGGCCTGCGCGCCTTCATCGACACCAACGTCACCGCGCACCGCCTGGCGCATTACGCCATCGTCACGGTCTCGCTGAAGCCGATCGGCGGCACGCCGGGCGATGCGACGGCCGAGCAGATGCGCGTGCTCGCCGACCTCGCCGAAGCGTATGGCCATGACGAGCTGCGCGTCAGCCACGAGCAGAACATCATCCTGCCGCATGTGCCGCGCCGCCATCTCGCCGCGCTCTACGAGCGGCTGAAGCAAGCGGGCCTCGCCACCGCCAATGTCGGTCTCATCTCCGATATCATCGCCTGCCCGGGCATGGATTACTGCGCGCTCGCGACCGCCCGCTCGATCCCGATCGCCCAGGGCATCGCCGAGGCCTTCGCCGATCTCGACCGGCAGCGCGAGATCGGCCCGCTCAAGATCAAGATCTCGGGCTGCATCAATGCCTGCGGCCATCACCATGTCGGCCATATCGGCATTCTCGGCCTCGATCGCGCGGGGGTGGAGAACTACCAGATCACCCTCGGCGGCGACGGCACCGAGACCGCGGCGATCGGCGACAAGACCGGTCACGGCTTCGCCTATGACGAGGTGGTGCCGGCGGTGGAACGGCTGATCGAGGCCTATCTCGACCAGCGGCTCGAGCCGGGCGAAACCTTCCTCGAAGCCTATCGAAGGCTCGGCGTGGGTCCGTTCCGCACCGCGCTCTATCCCGAGGAGGCCCGCTCCGATGCTGCTTGAACGCGATGGCGAGCCGATCGGGCTCGCGCTCGGCCAGGCCGAGGCGCTGAACCTCGCCTATGAGGGGCTCGATGCCGGCGCGGTGCTGGCGGGGGCCTTGCGCGACTTCCACGGCCGGACCGCGCTCGTCTCGTCCTTCGGGGCCGAGGCCGCGGTGCTGCTGCATCTCGTGGCCCAGGTCGATCCCGGGCTGCCGGTCCTGCTGGTCGATACGCTGCTCCTGTTCGAGGAGACGCTGCAATATCAGCGCGATCTCTCGGCGCATCTCGGCCTGACCAATGTCCAGCATGTGCGGCCGAATCCGGTCGATCTCGCGCGGGTCGATCCCGACTGGACGCTGAACCGGCGCGACCAGGACGCCTGCTGCGACGTGCGCAAGGTGTTGCCGCTCGAGCGCGCGCTCGAGCCCTACTCGCTGCTGATCACCGGCCGCAAGCGGTTCCAGGCCCATACCCGCGCGGCCTTGGCGACGTTCGAGGCGGACGGGACCCGGCTCAAGGTCAATCCGCTCGCCTCCTGGAGCGCGGCCGACCTCGCGGCCTATATGGACGCCCATGCGCTGCCGCGGCACCCGCTGGTCGCCAAGGGGTATCCGTCGATCGGCTGCGCCCCCTGCACCAGCAAGGTGGCACCGGGCGAGGATGCCCGGGCCGGCCGCTGGCGCGGCAGCGACAAGGTCGAATGCGGCATCCATTTCGGCCCCGACGGCCGGATCCTGCGCGCGTCCTGAGGGAGAGGATGATGAGTATCCTGGTGACCGATACTGGCTTCGGCCCCGATGACTGGACCGCGCCGATCCTGCCGCTCGATCAGGTCGCGGCGGACGGGGCGCTGCCCAACGAGGCGGTCGCCGTCGATCTGCCGAACGATCGCGACCCGGGCCTGCTCGCGCCCTGGCTCGACCGGATCGCGCTGATCCGGGTCGTCTTCCCGGCGATGGGCGACGGGCGCGGCTTCTCGATCGCCCGCCAGCTGCGCGCCTTGGGCTATCGAGGCCGGCTGCGGGCCGCCGGCCCGCTGATCCCCGACCAGGCGCGCGCCGCGCGCCGCGTCGGCTTCGACGAGATCGAGCTGCCCGAGCAGGTCGCGGCGCGCCAGCCCGAGTCGCTCTGGATGGCGCGACCGGCCGCCGGCTATCGCGACCACGTGCTGGCGCGTACGGGCAATTGATTCGGTTCTGACCCTGCTATAGAGCCGCCGCAAGGATCGGCCTTCGGGCAGTTGGTGGCAGCGGGGCGTGCATGGTTCGCAGAGTAGTCGGGTGGCCGCAGGCGATGTGCGCGGCCCTTGCCCTGGTTCTGCTGTTCGCGCAATCGGGTTCGGCCCGGGCCTGGTCGGTCAGCGATCTTTGGGCGCCCTGCGGCGACAATGGCTGCGCCTTCACCATCTATAACGGGCGGTATGTGCAGAACTCGCTCGGCCAGGTCCTGGTGACGAGCCCCGAGCTGCCGCTGACCTGGAACTATGTCGATGGCGACAATCTGGTCGCCACCACCTTCTCCCGCACCACCGGGCCGATGCTCTGGAACCATGTTTCGATGGAGCCCGAGATCGGTATCGGCCAGCGCTATGGCCGTCAGGACGAGACCGAGTTCTGGGGCGCCCTGTTCTTCCGCTATCACGGCTTTCCCTGGGACAAGTTCCTGGTCACGACGGTCGCCGCCTCGGTCGGCCTGAACTGGGCGACGGATATCTCGGAGGTCGAGCAGGAGCGGGCGCATGACGGCAAGGGCAGCCAGCTCATGCATTTCTTCGCGCCCGAGATCACGCTCGCCTATCCGTCGGCGCCGAACTACCAGCTGGTCTTCCGCATGCATCACCGGTCTGGCGTGTTCGGCCTGGTCAGCGATGCCTGGGGCGGCGCGCAATATGGCGCCGTCGGCCTGCGCATCTGGTTCTGACCGCCCCTCCCTCCATTCGCGCGGGCCTGCCTCCCCCCTGATTCTTCCCTCGCCGCAAGCCGGCTGTTGTCGGGCGCGGGCGTGCCCGGTTCCGTCCGGTATCTTCGAGGATTTCATATGGGCAGAAACCCTATCGGGCAGTCCGAGGGGCCCCGCCAACAGGCGGGGAGAAAATTCTGGACTCGACGGCCCCTTGGGGCCGTCTCCGCCAGAGGGAGGCCGCAAAGGCGGCCGACCGCCAAGCGCCGGCCGAGGGCTGCCCCCCGCTCCTGCGGGGGGTGGCTTGAGGCCGGCGCTGCCCCCCCGGCGCAAGGCGCACCGGTCCCGCCCCGCCGCCCTCCGCCCTCAAGCCGAGCGCTCCCACCCGAAGGGCCAAGCGCGGACCGAGGCCGCGAACGCGCGGCCTGCGCGCGTGCGGAAGTCCTGAACAAAGCGTTACTGAATTTTACAAAACGGTGTAATTTCAATGATATAGGCGGAGTCGCACGCGTGCGACTCCGCCCGTCGCACGCCCCTTGCGCCGCGGGGGCAGCGGCGTTAGGAAGCCCGGGCCGCGCCGCGCGTGGCGGAAGTCTCCGCAACCTTCCTCAAAAAAACGGACCTGTCCTCGATGTCCAGATCCCTGCTCGGCGGCGTGATCGCCATGGCGGCCATCGTGCTCGCCTCCAATATCCTGGTGCAGTTCCTGTTCGGCCAGTGGCTGACCTGGGGCGCCTTCACCTATCCGTTCTCCTTCCTCGTCACCGACCTGATGAACCGGCTGCACGGCCCCGCCGCCGCCCGGCGCGTGGTCTATGCCGGCTTCGTGACCGGCCTGATCTGCAGCCTGATCGGCACCCAGATCGTCGGCGAGTTCGGGCCTCTGGTCTCGATCCGGGTCGCGATCGGCTCGCTCGCCGCCTTCCTTGCCGGCCAGCTCTTCGACATCGCCGTCTTCAACCGCCTGCGCCTGAGCGCCTGGTGGCGGGCGCCGCTCACCTCGAGCCTGCTCGGCAGCGCGCTCGATACCACGATCTTTTTCTCGATCGCCTTCTCGGCCGGCCTCGCCTGGATCGCGCCTTCCGTCGATGTCGGCTGGGCCAACGAGGCGATCCCGCTTCTCGGCCGCGGCCCCGTCGCCCCGCTCTGGATCAGCCTCGCCGCCGCCGACTTCCTGGTGAAGCTCGGCATCGCGATCTTCGCCCTGATGCCCTTTCGCCTGATGATCCGCCGCAGCCTCGGCCAAGCCGGCCTCCGGTCGTCTGAGGGGTGAAAGAAACTCCTTGCCTTTCGCACGGACGGTGGCACGATGGGACCCAACCGTAACAACCGAAAGGAGGTGGTCCAATGTCTGATGGGACTTTGGAGATTTTGGCCGGTTTGGTTTGCGGAGGAACCGCCTGAGGGGCAGCCCCTTCAGGACAGGTAGCCTGCAACCCGGGTTGGGCCCGATTGGCCAACCTCCAAGTTCGAACCGAAGATCGGGGGGGCCGCAGCATCTGCGGCCCCCCTTGCCTATGCCGGGAGACGGGGATGCTGCGGATCAACGACGAGGTCGCGCTGGCCGATTGGGAACTGACCGAGAGTTTCGTGCGCGCCTCCGGTCCCGGCGGGCAGAATGTCAACAAGGTGGCGACCGCCGTGGCTCTGCGCTTCGAGGCGGAGCGCTCGCCCCATTTGCCGCCCGACGTCAAGGCGCGGCTCCGGCGGCTGGCGGGGCGGCGCTGGACCGGTGAAGGGGCGCTGATCGTCACCGCCGAACGGCACCGGACCCAGGCGCTGAACCGGACCGAGGCGCGCGACAAGCTGCGCGCGCTGATCCTCGCCGCGCTGGCGGTCCCGAAGGTCCGGCGTCCGACTCGGGCGACGCTGGGCTCGGTCCGGCGTCGTCTGGAGGCCAAGGCGCGGCGCGCCGACCTCAAGACGGCGCGCTCGAGGGTCGAGGACGAGGGCTGAGCAAGAGGGCGGCGGCGCTCGTGCTCAGGCTGCCCCGGCCGCCGCGAGGCGCAGGCGCCTGCGAACCCGCTTGCACGGGCCGTCGAGTTCGAACTGCCCGGTTGCCCGGATCAGATTGCTCAACTTTGCGCTGCCGAACCTGCGTGCGGTGAAGGTCGGGTCCAGCCGACGCAGCTCGGTGCCGAGGTCGCCGAGCCCGACCCAGCCCTCCGGATCGGCGCCGCGATCGAGGGCCGCGCGGATCAGCGGCAAGGCGGCGCTGGGCGCGCCCGTCGCAGGCTGGACCTTCGCGGGCACGGGCTTGGCCGGAGCTTCGGCTTCGATCCGGTGGAACGACATACAGGCGGCGCGGAACGCCGGCGGGGCGGTGGCGCGGCCGAACCCGTGGATTTCGAGCCCCTGTTCCCGGATCCGGGTGGCGAGTCGGGTGAAATCGCTGTCGGAGGACACGATGCAGAACCCATCGAGACGACCGCCCCCAAGCATCAGGTCCATCGCGTCGATGGCCAGGCAGATATCGGCGGCATTCTTGGCGCCGGCAATGGTGGTCTGGCGGGGATCGATCGCGTGACGGAGGATCGCCTCGTGCCAGGATTTGAGCCGGCAGGACGCGAAGTCGCCATAGGCCCGGCGCAGCGGCGCCGTGCCGAGCAGATCGATGGCTTTGAAGAGCGGGTCAGCCAACGCGGCCGAGATGTTCTCGGCATCGATCAGCACGGCGAAATGCGGCCTGGCGGCTGTCGGCATGGACTTCCTTCTCGTCGGGTGCCATTTCCGGCGCAGCTTGCGCTCGGGGACCGAGGGCAGCAACGGCGTTCGCGGCCCATGCTTAATCCGCTGCGAAGGGGGAGATGACGAGCATGCAGACACTCTCGGAAAGCGTGGCCTTCGGGGGGATACAGGGGGTCTACCGCCATGCCTCGGAGGTCTGCGGTTGCGACATGACCTTCGCGCTCTACCTGCCGCCGCAAGCCCGGAAGGGACGGGTGCCGGTGCTCTGGTATCTGTCGGGCCTGACCTGCACGCATGAGAATGCCATGGTCAAGGCGGGGGCCCAGGCGCACGCGGCGCGCGAGGGGGTTGCCCTGGTCTTTCCCGACACCTCGCCGCGCGGGGCCGGGATTGCCGACGACGAGGCCTTTGATCTGGGGCAGGGTGCGGGCTTCTATGTCGATGCGACCGAGGCACCCTGGGCGCCGCATTTCCGGATGTGGTCCTACGTGACGGAGGAGCTGCCGGCGCTGCTGTTTCGCAGCTTCGACCTCGACGAGGAGGCGCAGGGGATCACCGGGCATTCGATGGGGGGGCATGGCGCGCTGACCATCGCCCTGACCCTGCCGGAGCGCTATCGCTCGGTCTCGGCCTTCGCGCCGATCGCCCATCCCGTCGCCTCGGACTGGGGGCGCAAGCAGCTCGGCGCCTATCTCGGGGCCGAGGGGCCGGCTTGGGCGGCGCATGACGCGAGCCTGCTTCTGGCGGATCGGGGTTGGAAGGGGACACTCCTGATCGATCAGGGGACGGCGGATCCGTTCCTCGACAAGCTGCGGCCCGAAGCGCTGGCGGCGGCGATCGCGGCGCGGCGGCAGGCGGCCTGCTTCAGGATGCAGCCAGGCTATGACCACAGCTATTTCTTCGTGGCGAGCTTCATGGCGGACCATCTGGCCTTCCATGCCGAGGCGCTGCGGGGCTGATCCATGGCCACGATCTATGTGGATGCCGATGCCTGTCCGGTGCGCGACGAGGCGGTGCGGGTGGCGGAGCGCCGGGGGGTGCCGCTGGTCTTCGTGACCAATGGCGGGCTGCGGCCGAGCCGGCATCCGCTGGTGCGGATCCAGGTGGTCGAGGCGGGGGCGGACGCGGCGGACAAGTGGATCGCCGAGCGGATCGGGGAAGGCGACGTCTGCGTGACGGCCGACGTGCCGCTGGCCGCGCGCTGCGTCGCGGCCGGGGCGCGGGTGATCGGGCATGACGGCTCGGCCTTCAGCGCGGCCAATGTCGGCGAGCGGCTGGCCCTGCGCGACCTGATGGCCGACTTGCGCGCCGCCGATCCGCTGCGGCCGGCCGGAGGCGGTCGCGCCTTCCGGCAGGCCGACCGCTCGCGCTTCCTGGAGGCGCTCGACCGGGTCTTGAGCGGCGGAATGTAGGCTCAGCGGCGGAGCTCAGCCACGAAATGCCGGTCGCCATCGACCGACAGGAGCTCGAGGGCGGACCTGATCGGCATCCAGATCGCGGAATGCCCGGGCTCGGACGGGGGGCCGCGGCGCAGGGTCGGGCGGCAGAGATAGATCAGGCAGACCTTGCGGGCCCAGATGTCATAGTCGGGCATGTAGGTGTAGCGCTGGTAGGCGCCGAGCCGGCGGAGGGGCTGGATGCCCCAGCCGGTTTCCTCGCGGCATTCGCGGTGCAGGGCCTGGAGCGGCCCCTCGCCGGGGTCGATCCCCCCGCCGGGCAGCTGGAATTCCAGCAGGGGCGCGACCTGCTCGGTCACCAGGATGTCGTCGCCGTCCCGGATGATGCCATAGGCGCCGGGGCGGGTCCGATAGGAGCGGGCAGGGTCGATGGGATCGCCGAATCGTCGCATGGGCGGCATCTTAGCGGCGCGGCCGTGACGGGGGAATGACGCGGTCCAGAAGCCGGAGTCGCACGCGTGCGACAAAGATCAAGTCATTGAAATATAACGAAATTTATGAATCTGGTAACCAGATCGCAATGAGTCTTGAGCGACTGTCAACAAGAGCGGCGGGGCCGGGCGGGGAGGAGCGGGCAGGGGCGCTTGCGTGAAGCACCGCTGCCTGCCGGCCCCGGCCGGGGCAATCGGTCAGCCGGCTTGCCGGGTTGGCGGCGCTCCTTCGGGGGCCAGAGCCGCCATCGCCTCGTGCTGGGACAGGAAGAGGCGGCCCGACAGATGGCTGAGGAAGGCGGTGCGCGCGAGCTTGTCGGTGACCGGGCCTTTGACTTCGGAAAGGTGCAGCGCGACACCCATGCTGGTCAGCCGCTGGTCGATTGCCTCGAGCGATTCGAGCGCGCTCAGGTCGATGTCATTGATCGCGGAACAGAGCAGGATCACGTGGCGCACCTCCGGATGGCAGGCGACGCTCTCAAGCACGTAGTCTTCGAGGAACCGGGCGTTTGCGAAATAGAGGCTTTCGTCGACGCGAACGGTCAGGATCGATGGATCGGTCTCCACGCGATGGCGCAGGACGTTGCGGAAATGCTCGGTGCCGGGGACGCGGCCGACCTCGGCGATGTGCGGACGCGACGTGCGCCAGAGAAAGAGCAGGACCGAGAGGGCGACACCGGCCGACACACCGGCCTCGACGCCGACGAGCAGGGTGAGGACGATGGTGGTGGCGACGGCGGCGAAGTCGGCGCGGCTGTAGGCCCAGGCGCGGCGCAGGATCGAGAGGTCGACGAGGGAGAGGACGGCGACGACGATGGTCGCGGCGAGCACGGCCTTCGGCAGGTAGAAGAGGAAGGGCGTGAGGGTCAAGGTCGCGACCGCGATGCCGATCGCGGTGAAGATGCCGGCGGCGGGCGTTTCGGCGCCGGCCTCGAAATTGACCACCGACCGGGCGAAGCCGCCGGTGACGGGGAAGCCGCCCGAGATCGACGAGGCGAGGTTGGCGGCGCCGAGGCCGATCAGCTCCTGGTCCGGGCGGATCCGCTCGCGGCGCTTGGCCGCGAGGGTCTGGCCGACCGAGACGCTCTCGACGAAGCCGACGAGCGAGATGAGAACGGCCGGACCGGCGAGCGGCAGCCACAGCGTGGGATCGAGCGGCGGCAGCGCGAAGTGCGGCAGGCCGGCGGGGACGGCGCCGACGATCGCGACGCCGGCCTCGTCGAGATGGAGCGCGCGGACCGCGAGCGTCGAGACGACCACGGCGGCGACCGGGCCGGTCCGGGCGAGGAGGTCGGCGGCGCGCTCGCCGAGGCCGGCGCCGCGGAGCAGCGGCTTCAGGCCCTTCCTCACCCAGAAGAGGAAGGCCGTGGCGAGAAGGCCGATGACGGTGGTGGCCGGGTTGATGTCGCGAAGATGCGCGAGGAGGCTCGAGACGATGGCGGGGACGGTGTCGCCGCCGCCGCGGATGCCGAGCAGCGTCAGGGACTGGCTCGCGGCGATGAGGATGCCGGAGGCGGTGATGAAGCCGGCGATCACCGGGTGCGAGAGGAAGTTCGCGAGAAAGCCGAGGCGGAAGACACCCATGCCGAGGCGCACGAGCCCGGTCAGCGCCGCGAGCACGACGGCGGCCTCGGCGACGCGGGCGGGGTCGGTGATGCCGAGGGCGCCGATCGCCGAGGCGGTCATCAGCGAGACGACGGCGACCGGCCCGACCGCGAGGACGCGGCTGGTCGCGAAGAGGGCGTAGGCGACGAGGGGCAGGATCGAGGCGTAGAGCCCGGCCTCGGCCGGCAGGCCCGCGAGCAGGCCGTAGGCGAGCGACTGCGGGATCAGCATGATCGTCACCACCGCCGCGGCGACGAGGTCGCTGGTCAGTGCCGCAGAGGAGTAGCTCCGGCCCCAGTCGAGAATCGGAAGAAAACGGCGAAGGGCGTCCATCGGGAGGCTCGGTCTGTTCGGGATATGGGGAATGTGGTCAGGAGGCGTCGGCCGCGAGCGGCTCCGGCTTCGCCAGCCACTCGCGGCCGCGCAGCATCGCGCGCCAGTAGACCGGGGGCAGCAATCGCTCCTTGAGGAGCCAGGCGAGGCGCGAGGGTTTGGTTCCGTCGATCATCCAGGCCGGGAATGACGGCTTCAGCGCGCCGCCATAGCCGAATTCGGCGAGCACGATCTTGCCGCGCTCGACGGTGAGCGGGCAGGAGCCGTAGCCGTCGTACTGGGCGGCGGGGCCACGGCCGGCGATATCGGCGACGACGTTCTCGGCGACGGTGGGCGCCTGCTTGCGCGCCGCGGCCGCGGTCTTGGCGTTCGGCGCGTTCATCGCGTCGCCGAGCGACCAGATGTTGGCGTATGTCCTGTGGCGGAGCGTGTGCTGGTCGACGTCGACCCAGCCTGCCGCGTCGGCGAGCGGCGAGACGCGCACGAAGTCGGGTGCGGTCTGCGGCGGGCAGACATGGATCATGTCGAATCCGACGGTCATGGTCTTCTTGGGCGTGTCGGGCGCAGCGATCTCGAAGGTCGCGGTGCGGGCCGGACCGTCGACGGCGACGAGCCGGTGGAAGAAGTTCAGCTGCGCGCGGTAGGCGTCGACATATTCCATCAGCGCCGGGACATAGTCCTTGACCCCGAAGAGGACTCCCCCTGCGTTCATGAAGTCGATGCGGATCGCGTCGAGCACGCCCGCCCGCCGCCAGGTGTCGGCCGAGAGGTACATGGCCTTCTGCGGGGCGCCGGCGCATTTGATCGGCATCGGCGGCTGAGTGAAGACCGCGTGGCCTTGCTTCATGCCGCGCACCAGCTCCCATGTATAGGGCGCGAGGTCGTACCGGTAGTTGGAGGTGACGCCGTTGCGCCCGAGCGTTTCGGTCAGGCCCTCGACGGCGTCCCAATCGAGCTTGAGGCCCGGGCAGACGACCAGCCGGCCGTACTTCACCACCCGGCAGCCGTCGAGGATCACCGAGTCGGTCGCCGGCTCGAAGGCGGCGACCCCCGCCTTGATCCACTTCACCCCCTGCGGGATCAGGCTGCCCATGGTTCGGGCGGTATCCTCGGGCTGAAAGATGCCGCCGCCGACCATCGTCCAACCGGGCTGGTAGTAGTGGATGTCCGCCGGGTCGATGATGGCGATGTCGAGGTCGGGTTTGCGGGCGCGGAGCGAGGCGGCGACAGCGATGCCAGCCGCGCCGCCGCCGACGATGACGACGTCGTGGCGGATGTCCGCGCTGTCGGTCGGGGTGCGTCCGCCATTGGCGATGCGCCGGGCGACGCCGCTCATGTCGTAGCCCGCGGCTTTTGTCCGCTTCAGGATGTCGGGCAGCGGGCGCCGCCCGGCCTCGGAGAGCGACCAGAGCGTCGCGGCCCGGGTACCGGTGCGGCAGTAGGCGAGCACGGGGCCGGGCAGCTCGCGGAGCGCCGTGCCGAAGGCGTCGGCGTCGGCGTCCGTGACCATGCCCGGGGTGACGGGCAGATAGCGGAAGGCGAGCCCGGCTGCCGCGGCCGCCGCGGCGATCTCCTCGCTCGTCGGCTGGTCCGGACCCTCGCCGTCCGGGCGGTTGCAGACGATGGCGCGGAAGCCGCCGGCGGCAATGTCCGGGATGTCGGCGGGTGCGATCTGCGGCGAGACCGACAAGGTCTCGTCGATGGCTGCGATGTTCATGGCGATTCCCCTTGACCCGCTCAGAGCCCGTTGACCGGCACCTTGAGGAACCGCTTGCCGCTCTCGTCCGGCGGCGGCAGCTCGCCCGCGCGCATGTTCACCTGCAGCGACGGGATGATGAGCTTCGGCATGTCGAGCGTGGCGTCGCGCGCCTCGCGCATGGCGACGAACGCCTCGCGGGTGGTGCCCTGGCCGACATGGATGTTGTGCGCCTTCTCGTCGCCGACCGTGGTTTCCCACTGGATGTCGCGGCCGTTCGGGGCGTAGTCGTGGCACATGAAGAGCCGCATCGTGTCGGGCAGCGCCAGCACCGTCTGGATCGAGTCGTAGAGCGTGCCGGCGTCGCCGCCGGGGAAATCGGCGCGCGCCGACCCGCCGTCCGGCATGAAGAGCGTGTCGCCGACGAAGGCCGCGTCGCCGATGACGTGGGTCATGCAGGCGGGCGTGTGGCCCGGCGTGTGGATGGCGAAGGCCTTCATCGTGCCGATCGTGTAGGTGTCGCCGTCCTCGAACAGCCGGTCGAACTGGCTGCCGTCGCGCTGGAACTCGGTGCCTTCGTTGAAGATCTTGCCGAAGGTCTCCTGCACGACGGTGATGTTGGCGCCGATCCCGAGCTTGCCGCCGAGCCGCCCCTGGATGTAGGGCGCCGCCGACAGGTGGTCGGCATGGACGTGGGTCTCGAGCAGCCACTCGACGCGCAGCCTGTGCTTCTCGACGAAGGCGATGATCTCGTCGGCGTGGCGGTACGAGATCCGTCCGGCGGCGTAGTCGATGTCCATCACGGAATCGACGATCGCGCAGGCGTCGGACTTCGGGTCCTTCACGACGTAGCTGATCGTGTTGGTGGCCGGGTCGAAGAACGCGGTGACTTCGGGGTGGACGGTCATGTCGACGGGGTAGGTCATGATGGCTGTCTCTCTGGCGTGCGGGCGTGGCGGTCGAGGACCGCTCGGGTGGCGAGGATGCCGGCGAGGAGCGCGGCGACGAAGACGACGACCTCGGTCCGGCCGGTGCCGAGGGCGGGCAGCGCGCCGCCCGGGCAGAAGCCGGCGATGCCCCAGCCGATGCCGAAGATCGCCGCCCCGCCGACGAGGCGGGCATCGATGGCGCTCGCCTTCGGCAGGTGGAAGTGATCGTCGAGGATCGGTCGCGGGTTGCGGAAGACGAGGCGGTAGCCAAGGGCGGTGACGGCGAGGGCGCCGCCCATGACGAAGGCGAGGCTCGGGTCCCAGCTGCCGGCGACATCGAAGAAGTTCAGGACCTTCGCCGGATCGATCATGCCGGAGAGGGCGATGCCGGTGCCGAAGACGACGCCGATCAGGTAGGCCGTGAGCAGGCGCATGTCAGGCTCCGAGCAGGTGGCGGACGACGAAGACGGTCGCGAGGCAGGTCGCCATGAAGGTGAGCGTCGCGACGATCGAGCGCGGCGAAAGCCGGGCATTGCCGCACACCCCGTGCCCGGAGGTACAGCCGCCGCCGAGCGTCACGCCGACACCGACGAGCAGCCCGCCGAGGACGAGCGCGGCCATCGGCACTGGCACGTCGATTGTGGGCCAGCCGCCGGTGACCAGCCGCCAGAGCCCCGGCGCGCTGACCATCCCGGCGAGAAGCGCGATCCGCCAGCCGCGATCGCCCGGGCCGGTGGGCAGGAAGGCGCCGGTCAGGACGCCGGTCGCTCCCATGATCCGCCCGTGGAAGGCCATGAGCAGCACGGCCGCGAGCCCGATCAGCGCGCCTCCGGCGAGCGAGGCGAGGGGCGTGAAGGATGTCACGGCCGGCAGGTCCTGATGCCGAGCAGCGTGTAGAGCGGGCAGAAGCGCAGGACCGCGGTCGCCAGCAGGACGGCGCCGACGGCGAGCGTCGCCCACCAGAGCCAAGCGGTACCGGCCGCGAAGCCGGTCAGGAGCGGCAGGAGAATGAAGACAGCGCCGACGATCAGGCGGATGAGGCGGTCGGCGGTTCCGATATTGCAGGGCATGGATGCCTCCGATTCGAGTTCGGGTCGCCCTTCTTGTCGCACCTGCGCTGTCGGCTGTCGGTGACTAAGTCACCATCGCGGCTCACCGCTCCTCGGCGAGCCGCGCCAGGGCGGCCGGCGCGGTGATCCGCACCACCCCGCGCCCGAGCTCGACCCAGCCGCGGCGCTGGAAGTCCTGCAGCTGGCGCGAGATCACCTCGCGAACGCTGCCGAGCTCGGTCGCGAGGGTCGCATGCGTCGCCTGCAGCGTGCCATCGGGACCGGCGAGCGCGACGAGCTTCTGCGCGAGCCGGACGTCGATCCGGCGGAACGCGACTTCCTCGATGACATGGAAGAGATCGGTGATCCGCCGCGCATAGGCGGTGAACACGAAGCGCCGGAATTCGGGCGAGCGGGCGATGAGCTCGTCGAAGGCGGCCCGGGGCACCAGCACGGCCTCGAGATCGGTTTCGGCAATGCCTTCGGCGGAATAGTCCTCGTAGGCGAGCAGGCAGGCGGTGGTCAGCACGCAGCTCTCTCCGGCGGTGACCCGGTAGAGAAAGACCTCGCGCCCGGTTTCACTGGTCTGCTGGACCCGGACGGTTCCGTCGAGCAGGAGCAGCAAATTCTCCGGCGCCTTGCCGGGTCCGAAGATCACCGTATCCTTCGGCACCGTCGCGACGCGGCTCTCGGCGAGCAGCTTGGCCTTGATCTCCGGCGCCAGCCGGGACAGCCCGGCGAAGCGCGTGGTCCAGTCAGAAGCGTCGCGTTGCACGATCCGATGCCCTTCCTCCGGGGGAACGCCCGTACCCTGCCCGCCGGGGGGGCCGGAGGGCAAGGGGCCGAAGCGGGTCGGCTGGGAGGTTGCGTTTTGGGGGAGATATGAGAGCGCCCTCCGTCGCGTGATCGTCGCATTCTCGGCCGCGGTGCTCTTTGGCGTGTTGACGCCGCGCCTTCCAGGTCATAATCAGCGCACACGCTCGGGGCGCGTGCGCGCGCTCGGCATCCGTTGGAGGGGTGGCAGAGCGGTCAAATGCAACGGACTGTAAATCCGTCGGGGCAACCCTACGCTGGTTCGAATCCAGCCCCCTCCACCAATAGCTCAGACAGCGGTTCTATCCTGTTCGTTTTCTTGGTTTCCAAACGGTTTCCAAAATGATCCGCCGGGTTGATCGTCATCCGACGACCAAGCGAAGCCCCGAATCCTTCGTGGCATTGAGCTGCTGCATGACGGCGCTGGTCCTCCGGCGGTCGAGCGCGGCGTAGATCCGGATCATCTTCGCAGCGGTCTCGGGCTCCCAGCCCATGGCGAGATCGGCGACGCCGATTCCGGCCAGCACGAGGCGCGTCACCGCGCTCCCGCGCAGGTCATAGGGGTGGAGCTCTTTTCGGGCGCTGGCGGCGCGCGCCACGGCCTTGATGCTCTTGGAGAGGTGGGTTGGCGTCCAGCATTCGGCGCGGGGCGGCTTTGGCAGGTGCTTCTGGCCGGCGGGCCACGCCGCGATCACCTCGGCCGCCGCCTTGGTGATAGGCACCATGGCCCAGCGGCCCCGCTTGCTGGCCCTCACCCGCAGGATCGTGCCGCCGGCGACGATCTGG
>JAXMDG010000006.1:0-262176 GCA_046348955.1 Amaricoccus sp. | reverse complement strand
TTTGCCTTTTCCTGATGCCGCGGCAATCGGAGCCGCCGTCTGAGTGCGGGCCGCATTTAGGTCCAATCGGCGAAAAACGCAAGAAGGGCACGCCGGCGCCGGGCCAGGGCTTCGGCCCGGCGCGCGCGGGGGGCGATCCTCCGGCGCTGCCGTTCGCCCGCCGGCCAGCGCGGCAGTCTTGGCCGGGCACCGCCGCGCTGGCCCCTGGCGGGGTCCGCCATCCCCACGGGCGAGGGCGCGAGATGGCGGAAGCAGGCCGCGATCGGCCTCGGTCGGCCCGGCTGCGGGGCGTCACGCGGGACCTTCCTCCCTCCCGCGATCGCGTGAGCCGAGTCACGTTGGCGTCACGCCGCCTCGGCTAGACCGGACCTCGGGGGGCCGGGGTTGGTGGTCCTGGTAGCGGAGTGAGTGGTTGGGTTGTGGGCGGTTCCGGGATCGGGCCAGTCGGTCCGTCCCGGTTTCGTCGTTGTCCGGGAGGGGGTGGGGCGCATGACCATGGTGATCGGATTCGCCGTCGCGGCCGCGGGCCTGATGGGGGCGGGAAGCGCACTATATAGTCCGGGTACGCGCGGCACCGGCTCGGCCGGATGGGCCGGCTGGTGTGCCGGGCAACTGGCGCTCGTCCTGCTGATCCTGTCGACAGGGGCGCCGCCGCTCGCCTTGCTGGCGCCGCTGCTCGGGATGGCGGCGGCGCTGCCGCGGGCATGGCCGGCGCGGGCGGCCGATTGGCCGAAGCTGGCCTTGCCGGCGATCGTGTCGCTCTGGTGCCTGCTGCTGGTCGGGCCGGCCAGGACGCTGGCGATGAGCGCCGAGATCCGGCTTGCCTTCGCGCTCCTGTCCGGGTTGGTCGGTGCGGTCGCGGGCTGGCCGCTGGTGGCCGCGGCCTGCGCCGGGGGCCGGTCGCTCGCCTGGCTGCTCTGGTCGGCCGGCTACGGGCTGGCCGTGCTGGCGCTGATGGCCGCGCGGATCGACTGGCCGTTCCTGGTCTTCCCGCTGCTGGCCCAGGGCGTGCTGCTCGCGGCCGGATTGGCCGCCGCCGGCGCGGCCGATTCCGTCCTGCCGCGCGCCGAGGGCGAGCCGGACGGAGATAGAATGTCGTTATTTCAATAGCTTGATTGCGAATGAGCTTTTCTCGCCGCAGGGGTTCGGATCGCCGTTGACATCCCCTGCCGTTACGCCTAGCTTCCGCCCGCTCTGGGAGGGGTAAACCCTTCCGCAACAAGTCACGCTTGGGCGGTCACGACTCGGGTTCATGCCCCAGTCCTCTGGAATTTCGCCGCGTCGGATCCGCCACGGGTCCGGTCGCGGCATTTTTGGCATTTTGCGCATGCGGCGCGGGATGTCGAAGGTCGAAACGGGTTAGACGGGGTTAGAGAACCGAATGCCAACGATCCAACAGCTGATCCGCAACCCGCGGCAGCCGCGCGTGGCGCGCTCGAAGTCGCTGCACCTGCAGGCCTGTCCGCAGAAGCGGGGCGTCTGCACGCGCGTCTACACCACCACGCCGAAGAAGCCGAACTCGGCCATGCGCAAGGTGGCGAAGGTCCGCCTGACCAACGGGTTCGAGGTCATCAGCTACATCCCCGGCGAGAGCCACAACCTGCAGGAGCACTCGGTCGTGCTGATCCGCGGCGGCCGCGTGAAGGACCTTCCGGGCGTGCGCTATCATATCCTGCGCGGCGTGCTCGACACCCAGGGCGTCAAGAACCGCAAGCAGCGCCGGTCGAAGTACGGCGCGAAGCGGCCGAAATAAGGAGTTCCCGAGATGTCGCGACGTCACAGCGCCGAGCGGCGCGAAGTCCTGCCGGACGCCAAGTTCGGCGACCGCGTCCTGTCGAAGTTCATGAACAACCTGATGCACGACGGCAAGAAGTCGGTCGCGGAAGGCATCGTCTACGGCGCGCTGGAGCGGGTCGAGAGCAAGCTGCGCCGCCCGCCGGTCGAGGTGTTCCACGAGGCGCTGGACAACATCAAGCCGTCGGTCGAGGTGCGCTCGCGCCGCGTCGGCGGTGCGACCTATCAGGTGCCGGTCGAGGTGCGCCCCGAGCGCCGCGAGGCGCTGGCGATCCGCTGGCTGATCAAGGCGAGCCGCGCCCGCAACGAGCATACGATGGAAGAGCGTCTGGCGGGCGAGCTGCTCGACGCCGCGAATTCCCGCGGCACCGCCGTGAAGAAGCGCGAAGACACTCACAAGATGGCCGACGCCAACAAGGCGTTCAGCCATTACCGCTGGTGACGGCGAAAGCTTAGGAACAGGCAGATGGCCCGCGAGTACTCCCTCGACCACTACCGCAACTTCGGGATCATGGCGCATATCGACGCCGGAAAGACCACGACGACGGAGCGGATCCTCTATTACACCGGCAAGAGCCACAAGATGGGCGAGGTGCATGACGGCGCCGCGACCATGGACTGGATGGAGCAGGAGCAGGAGCGGGGCATCACCATCACCTCGGCGGCGACGACCACCTTCTGGGAGCGCACCGAGGACGGGGTTTCGACCAACAGCCCGAAATACCGCTTCAACATCATCGACACGCCCGGCCACGTGGACTTCACGATCGAGGTCGAGCGCAGCCTGGCCGTGCTCGATGGCGCGGTCTGCGTGCTCGATGCGAATGCCGGCGTGGAGCCGCAGACGGAGACCGTCTGGCGGCAGGCCGACCGCTACAAGGTGCCGCGCATCGTGTTCGTCAACAAGATGGACAAGATCGGCGCGGACTTCTTCAACTGCGTGCGGATGATCAAGGACCGGACGGGGGCGACGCCCTGCCCGATCCAGCTGCCGATCGGGGCCGAGAACGTGCTCGAGGGGCATGTCGACCTGATCACCATGGAAGAATGGACCTGGAAGGGCGACGATCTCGGCGCCACCTGGACCCGCCAGCCGATCCGGGCCGAGCTCGCCGACCAGGCCGCCGAGATGCGCGCGACCATGGTCGAGCTCGCCGTCGAGATGGATGACGCGGCGATGGAGGCCTATCTCGAAGGCGAGGAGCCGGATGTCGACACCCTGCGGAGCCTGATCCGCAAGGGCACGCTCGCCATGACCTTCGTGCCGGTCCTGTGCGGCTCGGCCTTCAAGAACAAGGGCGTGCAGCCGATGCTGAACGCCGTCGTGGACTTTCTGCCGAGCCCGCTCGACGTGCCGGCCTATGTCGGCTTCGCGCCGGGCGACGAGACTGAGACCCGCAATATCGAGCGCCATGCCGACGATGCCGAGCCGCTGTCGGGCCTCGCCTTCAAGATCATGAACGACCCGTTCGTCGGATCGCTCACCTTCACCCGGATCTATTCGGGCCAGATCAAGAAGGGCGACCAGCTGCTCAACTCGACCAAGGGCAAGCGCGAGCGCGTCGGGCGCATGATGATGATGCACGCGATCAACCGCGAGGAGATCGACGAGGCGTTCGCGGGCGACATCATCGCGCTGGCCGGCCTGAAGGACACCACGACGGGCGACACGCTCTGCGATCCGACGAAGCCGGTCGTCCTCGAGACGATGACCTTCCCGGAGCCGGTGATCGAGATCGCGATCGAGCCGAAGACCAAGAACGACCAGGAGAAGATGGCGTCGGGCTTGGCCCGTCTCGCCGCCGAGGATCCCTCCTTCCGGGTCGAGACCGACCGCGAGAGCGGCCAGACGATCATGAAGGGCATGGGCGAGCTTCATCTCGACATTCTCGTCGATCGCCTGAAGCGCGAATTCAAGGTCGAGGCCAATATCGGCGCGCCGCAGGTTGCCTATCGTGAGACGATCAGCCGCAAGGCCGAGATCGACTATACCCACAAGAAGCAGACCGGCGGCTCGGGCCAGTTCGCGCGGATCAAGCTCGTCATCGAGCCGACCCAGCCGGGCGAGGGCTACAGCTTCGACAACAAGATCGTCGGCGGCGTGGTCCCGAAGGAATACGTGCCGGGCGTCGAGAAGGGCATCCAGTCGGTGATGGATTCGGGTCCGCTCGCGGGCTTCCCGGTCATCGACTTCAAGGTGGCGCTGATCGACGGTGCCTACCATGACGTCGACTCCTCGGTCCTCGCCTTCGAGATCGCGGCGCGCGCGGCGATGCGCGACGGCCTGAAGAAGGCCGGTGCGAAGCTGCTCGAGCCGATCATGAAGGTCGAGGTCGTGACCCCGGAGGAATATACCGGCGGCATCATCGGCGACCTGACCAGCCGGCGCGGCCAGGTCCAGGGACAGGACACCCGCGGCAACGCCATCGCGATCTCGGCGATGGTCCCGCTGGCCAACATGTTCGGCTACATCAACAACCTCCGCTCGATGAGCTCGGGCCGGGCGGTCTTCACCATGCAGTTCGACCATTACGAGGCCGTGCCGCAGAACATCTCGGACGAGATCCAGGCGAAATACGCCTGATCCCGACAGCACAACGAGGCGGCGAGCCGCCGGACGGATTTAGGAGGCCATCATGGCGAAGGCAAAGTTTGAGCGGACGAAGCCGCACGTGAATGTCGGGACGATCGGGCATGTGGACCACGGGAAGACGTCGCTGACGGCGGCGATCACCAAGTATTTCGGCGAATACAAGGCCTATGACCAGATCGACGCGGCGCCGGAAGAGCGGGCGCGCGGGATCACGATCTCGACGGCGCATGTCGAATACGAGACCGCGGCGCGGCACTATGCCCATGTCGACTGCCCCGGCCACGCCGACTACGTGAAGAACATGATCACCGGCGCGGCGCAGATGGACGGGGCGATCCTCGTCGTCAGCGCGGCGGACGGCCCGATGCCGCAGACGCGCGAGCATATCCTGCTCGCCCGCCAGGTCGGCGTGCCGGCGCTGGTCGTGTTCCTGAACAAGATCGACCAGGTCGACGACCCCGAGCTGCTGGAGCTCGTCGAGCTCGAGGTGCGCGAGCTGCTGTCGTCCTACGATTTCCCGGGCGACGACATCCCGATCGTGACCGGCTCGGCGCTGGCCGCGCTCGAGGATCGCGACCCGGAGATCGGCGAGCAGGCGGTGCGCAAGCTGATGGACGCGGTCGACGCCTATATCCCGACCCCGGAGCGCCCGGTCGACCAGCCGTTCCTGATGCCGGTCGAGGACGTGTTCTCGATCTCGGGCCGCGGCACCGTGGCGACGGGCCGGGTCGAGCGCGGCGTGGTCAAGGTCGGCGAGGAGATCGAGATCGTCGGCATCCGTCCGTCGAAGAAGACGACCTGCACCGGCGTCGAGATGTTCCGCAAGCTGCTCGATCAGGGCCAGGCGGGCGACAATGTCGGCCTGCTGCTGCGCGGCGTCGACCGCGAGGGCATCGAGCGCGGCCAGGTTCTCTGCAAGCCGGGCAGCGTGAAGCCGCACACCAAGTTCGAGGCCGAGGCCTATATCCTCACCAAGGAGGAGGGCGGGCGCCACACGCCGTTCTTCGCCAACTACCGGCCGCAATTCTACTTCCGCACCACCGACGTGACCGGCACGGTCGCGCTGCCGGCCGGCACCGAGATGGTGATGCCGGGCGACAACCTGAAGTTCGAGGTCACGCTGATCTCGCCGATCGCGATGGAAGAGAAGCTCCGCTTCGCCATCCGCGAGGGCGGACGCACCGTCGGCGCAGGCGTCGTCTCGAAGATCCTCGAGTAACAGCCTCCGAGGCATCCCCGTGGCCGGGGGCAGGTCCCCCGGCCACGCGACGTTCTAACCCTTGAGCCGAAGAGGCGAGAAGAAATGCAAGGTCAGACTATCCGCATCCGGCTGAAGGCCTTCGACTACCGTGTGCTGGATGCCAGCACCTCGGAGATCGTGAACACGGCGAAGCGCACCGGCGCGCGCGTGCGCGGGCCGATTCCGCTGCCGAACAAGATCGAGAAATTCACCGTGCTGCGCGGGCCTCACATCGACAAGAAGAGCCGCGAGCAGTTCGAGATCCGGACGCACAAGCGTCTGCTCGATATCGTCGATCCGACGCCGCAGACCGTGGACGCGCTGATGAAGCTCGACCTCGCTGCGGGCGTGGACGTTGAAATCAAGCTCTGAGGGACTGGGAAAGATGCGTTCCGGAGTGTTAGCAAAAAAGCTGGGCATGACCCGGCTGTTCCTTGAGGACGGGCGGCAGGTGCCGGTCACTGTCCTGCATATGGAGAATGTCCAGGTCGTGGCGCAGCGCACCGGCGAGCGGGACGGCTATACCGCCGTGCAGCTCGGCGCGGGCGCGGCCAAGGCGAAGCGGACGTCCGCGGCGATGCGCGGCCATTTCGCCGCCGCCAAGGTCGAGCCGAAGCGCAAGCTGGCCGAGTTCCGGGTTAGCCCCGAGAACCTGATCGGCGTCGGCGAGGAGATCACCGCGGACCATTATTTCGCGGGTCAGTATGTCGATATCGCGGGCACCAGCATCGGCAAGGGCTTTGCCGGCGGCATGAAGCGGCACAATTTCGGCGGCCTCCGGGCGTCGCATGGTGTGTCGGTCAGCCATCGCAGCCACGGTTCGGTCGGGCAGTGCCAGGATCCGGGCAAGATCTTCAAGGGCAAGAAGATGGCCGGCCATATGGGTGCGGTCCGCGTCACCACGCAGAATCTCGAGGTCGTGCGCACCGACGCCGATCGCGGGCTGATCATGGTGAAGGGCGCGGTCCCGGGCTCGAAGGGCGGCTGGGTCACGATCAAGGACGCGGTCAAGAAGCCGGCGCCCGCCAATGTCATCCTGCCCGCCGCGCTGCGGTCGGCGGCCGAGGCGGCCCATGCGGCGGCGCTGAAGGCGGCCGAGGAAGCGGCGGCGGCCGAGGCCGAGGCGGCCCGCGTGGCGGCCGAGGCCGAGCAGGCGGCGATCGACGCGGCCGAGGCGGCGGCGCCTGCCGCCGATGCCGGCTCCGAGGAAGGAAGCGAAGAGAAATGAAGACCGATGTGATCACGCTCGACGCGGGCGCGGCCGGGTCGATCGAGCTCGATGACGCGATCTTCGGGCTCGAGCCGCGGGCCGATATCCTGCACCGCGTGGTGCGCTACCAGCTCGCCAAGCGGCAGCAGGGCACGCATTCGGTGCTCGGCAAGTCCGATGTCAGCTATTCGACCAAGAAGATCTATCGCCAGAAGGGCACGGGCGGCGCACGCCACGGCTCGCGCAAGGCGCCGATCTTCCGGCATGGCGGCACCTACAAGGGCCCGACGCCGCGGAGCCACGCGCACGATCTGACCAAGAAGTTCCGGGCGCTTGGGCTGAAGCATGCGCTGTCGGCCAAGGCGGTCGCCGGCAATCTCGTGGTGCTCGAGAGCGCCGCGTTGCCGGAGGCCAAGACCAAGGGGCTCGCCCAGGCGATCAAGTCGCTTGGCTGGAAGCGCGCGCTCATCATCGACGGTGCCGAGGTCGACGCGAACTTCGCGCTCGCCGCGCGCAATATCGAGGGCGTCGACGTGCTGCCGTCGATCGGCGCCAATGTCTATGACATCCTGCGCCGCGACACGCTCGTGCTGACCAAGGCGGCGGTTGAAGCGCTGGAGGCGCGGCTGAAATGACTGCCAAGGCTGAGCATTACGACCTGATCCGCAAGCCGATCATCACCGAGAAGGCGACGCTCGCCTCGGAGAGCGGCGCCGTGGTGTTCGAGGTCCACATGGACGCGACCAAGCCGCAGATCAAGGAAGCGGTCGAGGCGCTGTTCAATGTCAAGGTCAAGGCGGTGAACACCACCGTGACCAAGGGCAAGGTGAAGAAGTTCCGCGGCCGTCCTGGCCGGCGCAACGACGTGAAGAAGGCCTATGTGACGCTGGTGGAGGGAAACACCATCGACGTCACCACTGGCCTTTGAGTTGGCGCTCTGATAGAGGGGCCCACCTCTCGGGTTCCTCGAGTCGCACATCGCCGCCCTCGCCAGGGGCGGCGATCAAAGTTCAATAAGCCCCTTGAACGGGGCCCATATGAAAAACGGAAGACAGCAAGATGGCGTTGAAATCGTACAAACCTACGACGCCGGGCCAGCGCGGGCTGGTTCTGATCGACCGTTCGGAGCTGTGGAAAGGCCGTCCCGTCAAGTCCCTCACCGAGGGTCTGACCGGTCAGGGCGGCCGCAACAACACCGGGCGGATCACCATGCGTCGGCGTGGCGGCGGGGTCAAAAGGCTCTACCGCGTGGTGGACTTCAAGCGGCGCAAGTTCGACGTGCCGGCGAAGGTCATCCGGATCGAATATGACCCGAACCGCACCGCGTTCATCGCTCTGATCGGCTATGCCGACGGCGAGCAGAGCTACATCCTGGCGCCGCAGCGGCTCGCGCCGGGCGACAGCGTGATCGCGAGCGCCAAGGCGGATATCAAGCCGGGCAACGCGATGCCCTTCACCGCGATGCCGATCGGCACGATCGTGCACAATGTCGAGCTGAAGGCGGGCAAGGGCGGCCAGCTGGCGCGCGCCGCCGGCACCTATGCCCAGTTCGTCGGTCGCGACGGCGGCTATGCCCAGGTCCGGCTCTCGTCGGGCGAGCTTCGCCTGGTGCGGCAGGAATGCATGGCGACCGTCGGGGCGGTCTCGAACCCCGACAATTCCAACCAGAATTTCGGCAAGGCCGGCCGCATGCGGCTGAAGGGCTATCGCCCGAAGGTCCGCGGCGTGGTGATGAACCCGATCGACCACCCGCATGGCGGTGGCGAGGGCCGGACCTCGGGCGGCCGTCACCCGGTCACCCCGTGGGGCAAGCCGACCAAGGGTGCGCGCACCCGCACCAACAAGGCGACGACGAAGTTCATCCTTCGCTCGCGTCACCTCAAGAAGAACAAGCGCTAAGGAGCCTTCATGTCACGGTCTGTCTGGAAAGGCCCCTTCGTCGATTCGTTCGTTCTGAAGAAGGCCGAGAAGGCCCGCGAGTCGGGCCGCAACGAAGTCATCAAGATCTGGTCGCGTCGCTCGACGATCCTGCCGCAGTTCGTCGGCCTGACCTTCGGCGTCTATAACGGCAAGAAGCATATCCCGGTGAACGTCACCGAGGACATGATCGGCCAGAAGTTCGGCGAGTACTCGCCGACCCGTACCTATTACGGTCATGCGGCCGACAAGAAAGCGAAGCGGAAGTAAGCCATGAGCAAGGAAAAGAACCCTCGCCGCGTGGCGGACAACGAAGCGATGGCGGTGAGCCGGATGCTGCGCACCAGCCCGCAGAAGCTCAATCTCGTCGCCGCGCTGATCCGCAACAAGCCGGTCGGCAAGGCGCTGTCCGATCTGACCTTCTCCAAGAAGCGGATCGCCGAGGACGTCAAGAAGACGCTGCAATCCGCGATCGCCAATGCCGAGAACAATCATGGGCTCGATGTCGACGAGCTGATCGTCGCCGAGGCCTGGGTCGGCAAGAACATGGTGCTGAAGCGCGGCCGTCCGCGCGCCCGCGGCCGGTTCGGCAAGATCCTGAAGCCGTTTAGCCAGGTGACGATCAAGGTGCGGCAGGTGAGCGAGGAGATCGCGTAATGGGTCAGAAGATCAATCCGATCGGGCTTCGCCTGCAGGTCAACCGGACTTGGGATAGCCGCTGGTTCGCCGACGGCAGGGAGTACGGCAAGCTTCTGCACGAGGATCTGGCGATCCGGCGCTATATCAAGAAGAACGCCTCGCAGGCCGGCATTAGCCGTGTGGTGATCGAGCGGCCGCACAAGAAGTGCCGCGTCACGATCCATGCCGCGCGTCCGGGCGTCATCATCGGCAAGAAGGGCGCCGATATCGAGACGCTGCGCAAGGCGCTGAGCCAGTTCACCAAGTCCGAGCTGCATCTCAACATCGTCGAGGTGCGCAAGCCCGAGATCGACGCGGCGCTGGTCGCGGAGAATATCGCGCAGCAGCTCGAGCGGCGCGTCAGCTTCCGCCGCGCGATGAAGCGGGCGGTGCAGAATGCGATGCGCATGGGCGCGCTCGGCATCCGGATCAACGTCGCGGGCCGCCTCGGCGGTGCCGAGATCGCCCGGACCGAGTGGTATCGTGAGGGGCGGGTGCCGCTGCACACGCTGCGCGCGGATATCGACTATGCGCTGGCCGAGGCCTCGACGGCCTATGGCATCATCGGGATCAAGGTCTGGATCTTCAAGGGCGAGATCCTCGAGCACGATCCGCAGGCCCGCGACCGTCGCCAGGCCGAGTTGCAGGAAGGCGGCGGCATGCGTCCGCAGCGGTCCCGCGACCGCGACCGCGACGCGCGCTGACCCCGGGAGTTAGAGTAAGATGCTTTCACCGAAGCGCACCAAGTTCCGCAAGCAGTTCAAGGGTCGCATCCATGGCGAGGCCAAGGGCGGCACGGAGATCACCTTTGGCCATTACGGCCTGAAGGCGACCGAGCCGGACCGGATCACCGCGCGCCAGATCGAGGCGGCTCGCCGCGCGCTGACCCGCCACATGAAGCGTCAGGGCCGGGTCTGGATCCGGATCTTCCCGGACGTGCCGGTCTCGAAGAAGCCGACCGAGGTCCGCATGGGCAAGGGCAAGGGCTCCGTCGAGTTCTGGGCCGCCAAGGTCAAGCCCGGCCGGATCATGTTCGAGATCGAGGGCGTGAGCGAGGAGACCGCCAAGGAGGCCCTGCGCCTCGCGGCGATGAAGTTGCCGATCAAGTGCCGGTTCGTCGCTCGCGAAGATTGGTGAGCGTTTGAGCCAGAGCTGATTGGAAGGGCCCGGGGAGACCTGGGCCTTTTTGCTTTTGGGGCCCGGGGCGGGCTTTTTTGGCGAGGCGCTGCCGGGAGGCGGCGGCCTGCATCGCGAGCCGGCGCCTTGGGGCTGCGCGACTTGCGGATCTTCGACTGGCTCGACAAGACGCTGGCCTGACCGGGCCGGCCGGAGACGGAACGGGCCGGAGGATGCGCGGTCAGGCCGGGACCCAGCGGGTTTCGTGCGACGATTGGCGAATGGCTTCGATGAGCGTCTGAATCCGGTGGCCGGCGCGGAAGTTGAAGGGTTCGGCGGTCCGGCCGGCAATGGCATCGAGAAAGCCCGCGATCTCGATCGCCTTCAGGTCGTTGAAGCCGAGCTGATGGCCGGGGGCGACGCAGAAGCGGCCATAGGGCGGATGCGCGGGGCCGGCCTCGATGCGGCGGAAGCCCTGGCGGCCGACCGGATCGCTGGCGCTGTAGACATGGAGTTCGTTGAAGCGCTCCTGGCTGAAGGCGAGCCCGCCTTTCGAGCCGTAGATCTCGACATCGTGCTGCATCTTTCGGCCTGTGGCGATCCAGTTCGCCTCGATCGTGCCGGTCGCGCCGCTGGCGAAGCGCAGGAGGGCGCGGCTGATATCGTCGGTCTCGACGGGGCGGCTGCCGCCCCTGCCGTCGGGCCGGTTGCGGATGACCGTCGCGCAATCGCCGAGCACGTGGGAGATCGGGCCGAGGAGAAACTCGGCCGTCGCCAGCGCGTGGCTGCCGAGATCGGCGAGCACGCCGCCGCCGACGGGGTCGTTGCGGAAGCTGAACGGGGCGTCTGCGTCGGCCATGTAGTCTTCGGCATGGATGCCGCGATAGCTGCGGATCTCGCCCAACTCGCCGTTCGCGATCATTTCGCGGGCAAGGCCGAGCATCGGGTTGCAGAGATAGTTGAAGCCGACCTGGCTCTTTACGCCGGCGGCCTCGGCGGCGTCGGCCATCTGCGCGGTTTCGGCGGCGAGCGGGGCGAGCGGCTTCTCGCAATAGACATGCTTGCCGCGGGCGATGGCGGCGAGCGCGATCTCCTTGTGGAGCGCGTTCGGCGCCGTGATATCGACCAGGTCGATGTCCGCGGAGTCGACCAGGCTGCGCCAGTCGCCGGTGCCACGGGCGAAACCGAGGGAGCCGGCGGCCTGCGCGGCGAGCGCATCGGAGCGGTCCGCGACGGTGTGGAGCACGATGTCGTAGTGGAGGTCGAAAACGCGTTGGGCGGCGGCGAAGCCGAAAGCATGGGTCTTGCCCATGAAACCGGTGCCGACCAACCCGACGCGAAGGGCGGGCTTGTTTGCCATTTGCGGGTTCTCCTTGACGGCCCCGGGATCGTTCCGGGTCCCGGGAGACCGCCATGCGCCCGGCGCGTCCGAGCGTCAAGCCGGCCGGCGCTCCGGCGGTTGGCGCATCCTCGCCGCGGTCGCGTTTCCGGTCTCGCGGGTATCCGCGCGCAAGGGGTATGCTGCGACCGATCCGTGGGGGCATAGTCGGCGGCGCGCGCTTCGGAAGGCCGGCGCTCGCCATAC
Source organism: Amaricoccus sp. (assembly GCA_046348955.1). Lineage (GTDB taxonomy): Bacteria > Pseudomonadota > Alphaproteobacteria > Rhodobacterales > Rhodobacteraceae > Amaricoccus. The sequence continues at coordinate 250,043 of JAXMDG010000006.1, read as the reverse complement.
CGTCGTCGTGCGGATCGGCGTGGGCCAAGGCGCGGTGCCTCTCATCGAAGCGGCCTGACAGGAGGAAACGACGTGGCAGACGGAATCCCCTTCACCTGGGACGACCCCCTCCTCCTCGAGGAAGCGCTGACCGAGGAAGAGCGCATGATGCGCGACACCGCGGCGGCCTATGCGGCGGACCGGCTCGCCCCCCGCATCCGTGATGCCTTCCGCAAGGAGGAGACCGACCCCGCGATCTTTGCCGAGATGGGTGAGCTCGGCCTGCTCGGCGTCACTATCCCCGAAGAGCATGGCGGGCTCGGCGCCGGCTATGTCGCCTATGGCCTGATCGCGCGCGAGGTGGAGCGGGTGGATAGCGGCTATCGCTCGATGATGAGCGTGCAGTCCTCGCTCGTCATGCATCCGATCAACGCCTACGGCTCCGAGGCGCAGAAGCGGAAATATCTGCCGAGGCTCGCGACCGGCGCGTGGATCGGCTGCTTCGGCCTGACCGAGCCCGATGCCGGCTCCGATCCGGGCAGCATGAAGACCCGCGCGACGAAGATCGACGGCGGCTATCGCCTCGATGGCGCGAAGACCTGGATCACCAACGCGCCCATCGCCGACGTCTTCGTCGTCTGGGCGAAGTCCGAGGCGCATGGCGGCAAGATCCGCGGGTTCGTGCTGGAGAAGGGCACGAAGGGTCTCTCGGCTCCGAAGATCGAGGGCAAGCTCTCCCTGCGCGCTTCGGTGACCGGCGAGATCGTCCTCGACGGCGTCGAGGTCGGCGAGGACGCGCTGCTGCCGCAGGCCGAGGGTCTGGCCGGTCCCTTCGGTTGCCTGAACCGCGCGCGCTACGGCATCGCCTGGGGGGCGATGGGCGCGGCGGAAGCCTGCTGGCACGCGGCACGGCAATACGGGCTCGACCGCAGGCAGTTCGGGCGACCGCTCGCGCAGACCCAGCTCTATCAGGCGAAGCTCGCGACCATGCTGACCGAGATCACCCTCGGCCTCCACGCCTGCCTACGGGTGGGGCGGCTCTTCGAGGCGGACGAGTGGGCGCCGGAGATGATTTCGGTCATCAAGCGCAACAGCTGCGGCAAGGCGCTCGACATCGCGCGCATGGCCCGTGACATGCTGGGTGGCAACGGCATCTCGGACGCGTTCCCGGTGATGCGCCACATGGTCAATCTCGAGACGGTCAACACCTATGAAGGCGCCTACGACGTTCATAGCCTGATCCTTGGCCGCGCCCAGACCGGATTGCAGGCCTTCTTCTGACCGGGGCATCCCCCATCGAGAGGGGTGCGACGGCTGGGAGGCCGGATGATGCGGAGCGGGCGGTCCTCGCAAGCCGAGGATCGCCTCGCTCCGATATCCTCAGGCTTCGGAGGCGGACCGGGACGCCTGCTCCAGCCGCTTCGCCGCGCGGGCGATGACGATCTCCTCGTTGGTTGGAACGACGAGAACGTGGGTGCGGCTGAACGAGCCGTTGATGCGCCGCTCGTTCGCCTCGTTGCGCGTCCGATCGAGCTCGATCCCGAGCCAGTCGAGATTCTCGCAGATGCGCTGGCGGATGAAGCGGGAATTCTCGCCGATGCCGCCGCAGAAGACGAGCGCATCGAGCCCGCCGAGGACCGCGGCGAGGCCGCCGAGCTCGCGGCGGCAGCGGAAGACGAAATAGTCGATCGCCTCGTTGGCCTCGGGCGTTCCCGCAGCTTCGAGCGTGCGCATGTCGTTCGAGAGGCCCGAGAGTCCGAGCAGACCCGAACGGCTGTAGAAGAGGTCACGGACCTCGTCGATCGACTTGCCTTCCTGCTGCACCATGTAGAACACGACGCCGGGGTCGATCTGGCCGGTGCGGGTGCCCATCGGCAGGCCGTCCAGGGCGGTGAAGCCCATGGTCGAGACCATCGAGCGGCCGTCGATCATCCCGCACATCGAGGCGCCGTTGCCAAGATGGGCGACGACCACCCGCCCGGCATGGAGCAGCGGCGCGAAGCGGCGGATCTCGCCCGAGACATATTCGTAGCTCAGGCCGTGGAAGCCGTAGCGCCGCACGCCCTTGTCGTAATATTCCCGCGGGAGGGCGAACTCGTCGTTCACCTTCGGCTGGTGGCGGTGGAAGGCGGTGTCGAAGCAGGCGACCTGCACCGCTTCGGGGAAGGCTTCGAGCGCCGCCTCGATACCGGCGATGTTGTGGGGCTGGTGCAGCGGCGCGAACGGCGCGAGCGCCCGGAGCGCGTCGAGCACCGGCGGGGTCACCACCACCGGCTCGGCATAGCGCGGCCCGCCATGGACGACACGGTGCCCGACCGCGGTCGCGCGCACGCCCGGGAAGCGGCCCCGCAGCAGGGTGAGGACCGTCGCCAGCGCGCCCCGGTGATCGGCCGCCTCGGTCGCCGCGAGCTCGCGGGTCTCGCGGTCCTCCTCGGCGCCGAAATCCAGCTTCAGGCGTGGCGCCCCGCCGATGCGCTCGACGAGCCCCATCGCCAGCGGAACCGGTGCGTCGGTCGTGTCGTAGAGGCCGAATTTCAGCGACGACGAGCCGGCATTGAGAGTGAGGACCGTGGGTCTGGTCATTCCGCCGCCAGCTCCTTCACGGCCTCGCCGCCCAACATGCGTGCCTGGTGGATCGCCGCCACGGCGCAGGAGGCGAGCCGCGCCTTCTCGCCATCGGCGCGCGAGGTGAGGATGATCGGAACCTTGGCTCCCATCACGATGCCCGCGCCTTCGGCTCGCGAGATATAGGCGAGCTGCTTGGCCAGCATGTTGCCCGCGTCGAGATCGGGCACGACCAGCACCTCGGCCCGGCCGGCGACGCGGCTGACAATGCCCTTGGTCCGCGCCGCGCCGAGATCGACGGCGTTGTCCATCGCGAGCGGGCCGTCGACGAGACCGCCTTTGATCTGTCCGCGTTCGGCCATCTTCGAGAGCAGCGCCGCGTCCACCGACGAGGGGATCGCCGGGTTGACGGTCTCGACCGCGGACAGCACGCCAACCTTCGGTTCCTCGATCCCGAGCGAGATGGCGAGGTCGATGGCGTTCTGCACGATGTCTGCCTTCGTGGCGAGGTCGGGCGCTATGTTGATCGCGGCATCGGTCACGAGCAAGGGGTGCGAGAGCCCCGGCACGTCCATGACGAAGACATGGGTGAAGCGCCGCCGGCCGCGCAGCCCGTTCTCCTTGCGCAGCGCCGCGCGCAGCAATTCGTCGGTATGAAGATGCCCCTTCATCAGCGCCTGGGCCCGGCCCACCACCACCAGATCCACCGCGGCGTTGGCCGCGGCAGCGTGTTCGGCGATGTCGATGATCTCGACCCCGGCGAGGCTCGCGCCGATCTCGCGGGCGGCCGCCTCGATCAGGAAGCGCGCACCGACCAGGATCGGTACGATCAGCCCGTGGCGGGCGGCGAGCAGCGCGCCGCCGAGCGCGTTCGGTTCCTCCGGGGCGACCACCGCCACGCCGATCGCCGGCAGGCTTTCGGCCCGCTCGATCAGCGCGTCGAAATGCCGGTGGCGCTGGACGACGAGCCCGGGCAGGTCGACATCGTCGAACCGGTGCTTCGTCCGCGGCGCGAGCACCAGCGCCTCGCCCCGGACGATGGTCGCGCCGTCCTTCGGCCGCTCGACCCGCGTATCGAGCCGGACCGTGCCGTTCTCGTTCTTGTCGAGCACGGTCACCCGGACGACGAGGTCGTCGCCGGCATGGGCGCGGTCGAGGAATTCGAGGCTCTGGCTGCGATAGAGCGTGCCGATGCCCGGCAGCAGGTTGCCCAGCACCGCCGAGATCAGCGAGCCGACCCACATCGCCGGGGCGACGGCCTCGGTCGACGGATCGTTGTCCCCGTCCTCGTCGGGCAGGTGCATCGGGTTGTGGTTCCCGGACGCCACCGCGAAGACGTAGAAATCGTCAGCGGTGCAGACGCGGGTGAGCTCGGCGGTATCGCCCGGCCGGAGCTCATCCAGGGTGCGGTTCTCGAGGATCATTCTGCGGCCGTCCCGATCACGGTCCCGCTCGGGACGCCATTGGACAGGTCCGCCGGCGGCGCCAGCGGGTCTTCCGTCACATCCTCCGAGATCGGCGCCACCCCGAGCACCCGATGCAGGTGCTGCAACAGGTCGAGCGTGTGCGGCGCCATCTCGTCGATGCGACCGGGGATGTACTGCACCACCCGCAGGGCGAGCTCGCGCTCCTCCTGGGTCGGCAGCAGGTCCTTCAGCGTCTCGATCGCTTCGACGCGGGCGAAGGTCACGATCAGCGTCTGTTCGCTGATGATGAGCTGGCGCTCGTCGACCGGGATCGAGCGGAAGGGTTCGTCGCTGGCCAGCACCTGGGCCGAGCGTTCGAGCCGGTCCCGCCGGACGCTGCCCCGCGACTCGGCCAGCAGGATGAGCATGCGGATGACCGCCTGCGCGAACCCGCCCGAGCGCATATGCGACAGCGCCATGGCGACCTGCGGCAGCGAGCGCAACTCGGCCGGATCCTTCAGCGTCCGCGACTGGCTATGCGCCTTGCCGTAGGCTCGCGCCCAGGGCGTGCCCCAGGTCGCGAAGAACAGCTGCTCGCTGAAGGCGTCGCGCAGGTCGCGGGCGAAGTCGATGGTCTGGATCGTCATCGCCATCGCCGTCGCCTCGGCCAAGGCGAAGGGGTTGGCGGCGTCGACCGGCCGGCGGGCATTCTGGACGACCTGGGCAAAGAGCTGCAGGGGCAGCATCATCGGGTTCTGGCTCGACATCGCCGCCCGGCGCAGGCGCAGCGGGTGCAGGGCGCGGCCGGCCTCGGCGGTCGCGGGCGTCACCATCGCCTGCACGAGGGGACGCACGGCGACGTCATAGGCTTCGGCCTGCGCCTCGGACAGGCGGTCGACGGCGCCGAAGGGCGCCTCGTCGGTACGGTCGTCGTCGATCGCGCGCACGTCGTCGAGCACGCGCTCGTAGAAGGCGACGGTGAACTGCCGGTTGATGCCGTCACCCTCGGCGGCTTCGATCTTCATCTCGTAGAGGCCGGGCGCGAGGCTCTCGATCGTCTTCATGACCGAGCTGACCTGGGCATGCTCTTTCTTCGCCACGCTCGCCGAGACGAAGATGCCGAGATGGCCGACCTCCTCGTGCAGCATGTAGACGATGCGCTGGCCGCGGATGCGGATCTCGTCGACATCGGCGTAGGTGTCGGGGATCCAGTTCAGCGCCTGCTGCGGCGGCGTGATGTTGTCACCGCGGCTGGCGAAGACGATGATCGGCGCGCGCACCGACTTGATGTCGAGCGGCCGGCCGGGTTCCAGCTGGGCGGTGTTGCGCACCAGGCGGTTGCCGACGAAGAGCTGCTCGACGATCCAGCGGATCTCGGCCTCGTTCAGGCGGAAGAAGCCGCCCCACCAACGTTCGAACTCGAGAAAGCGCTGGCGGCCGGCATCGACGTCGGCGAAGAGGTCGTAGTATTTGCCGACATAGTTGCGGCTCGGATTCAGCCGCTCGAAATTGTCGACGAGATGCGCGCCGTCGAAGACCCCGTTACCCAGGTCGGACAGGAACATCGTCATCCAGGTCCCGCCGAAGATGCCGCCATTGTAGCGCATCGGATCGGTGCCGACCTGGCCCGACCAAGGCTCGACCGGGGCGCCGTTCAGCACGATCGGGCCGGTCAGGTCGGGATTGGTGATGGCGAGGAGCAGCGTCGCCCAGCCGCCCTGGCAATTGCCGATGACCACGGGCTTGTTGCTCTCGGGGTGGCGGCGCATCACTTCGCGGACGAATTCCGCCTCGGCGCGGGTGACGTCGGCCAGCGTCTGGCCGGGCTCGGGGTCGCGGCGGAAGCCGACGAAATAGACCGGATTGCCGCGCGACAGGGCGACGCCGACCTGGCTGTCGAACTTGAAGCCGCCGATGCCGGCGCCGTGGCCGGCGCGCGGGTCGATGATGACGTAGGGCCGCTTCTTGTCGATCACGGTCACGCCCTCGGGCGGGGTGATCTTCAGCAGCATGTAGTTGCAGGGCCGCGGCAGGTCGCGGCCGTCGAGGGCGATCTCGTAGTCATAGACGAGAACAGGCGGGCAGCCCGCCGCTTCGTGGGCGACGAAAATGTCGCCGCGCTCGCGCAGCGTGTCGAGGGTCAGAACCGCGCGCTGGGTTCGGTCGGTGAGATAGTCGATCCAGTCCTGGATCAGCGCCCCCCGCGTGGCCCGGTCGGCCGTGACCTCGATGCCCGATGCCAGCGCCTCGAGATTGGCGCGGCTGCGGCCCTCATGGGCCTTCGCGATCGTTGCCGCATGGATCGCGGCCGAACGGTGCAGGATTTCCAGCGCCGATCCGCTGGCGGCGGCCTCGTCGATCGCGCCGCGGAGCCGGGTCGCCGGCAGGCGCAGGGCGTTGTCGAGGGCGACGGCGAGCTTGTCCGTCGGGTTACCGGGATTGATTTCCATGGGAGGAATGCCTTCGGTCAAGCGGTGATGCTGTAGCCGCCATCGATCGGGTGAACGCAGCCGGTCACGTTGGCGGCCTCCCGACTGGCGAGGAAAGCTGCATAGGCGCCAATATCCTCGATGCTGGCGAGCATGTGGGTCGGGGCCCGGCGCGCCGCGTCCTCGAGCAGTTCGTCGAAGGACGCAATCCCCGAGGCGGCGCGCGTCTTCAGCGGCCCAGGCGACAGGGCGTGGACCGAGATGCCCTTCGGGCCCAGCTCGGCGGCAACATAGCGGACGACCGATTCAAGCGCGGCCTTGACCGGTCCCATAATGTTGTAGTTCTCGACCACCTTCTCGGCGCCGTAGAAGCTGACGGTCATGCAGGTCCCGCCCTGCGGCATCAGCGGTTCGGCGAGATGCACCATGCGCAGGAACGAATGGACCGAGACATCCATCGCGACGGCGAAGCCCTTGGCCGAGCAATCGACGACCCGGCCATAGAGATCGTCGCGCGGGCAGAAGGCGATGGAATGGAGCAGCGTGTCGAGCCGGCCCCAGCGCCGCTCGATCTCGGCGAAAACCGCCTCGAGCTCGCCCTCCCGGGATACGTCGAGCGGCATGATGATCTCGGCGCCCAGCGACTCGGCGAGAGGGCGGACATAGGGCTCGGCCTTCTCGTTGAGATAGGTGATCGCGAGATCGGCGCCCTGCGCGCGCAGCGCCTGCGCGCATCCCCAGGCGATGGATTGGTCATTGGCGACGCCGACGATCAGCGCCTTTTGTTTGGACAGGGAGAACACGACTCGCCTCTTCGGTTTGCGCACAGCCGCAGGCTATGCCGCGCCGCAACGCGAAGCTCATGAATTTTTTGCAACGCAGCAAAGGGGGCCGCGTCGCTACCCGCTTGGCGCGGCGCGGGAGATGCCGCCGTGGTCGTGGAGCGCCAGGCTTTCGGCGGCGAGGGTTTCGAACAGGTCGGGGCCGGTGCCGGTCAGAAAGGACTGGCCCCCGAGGGCGGTCAGGGCGGCGTAGAGCGCGGCGCGGCGGGAGCCATCGAGATGGGCGGCGACCTCGTCGAGCAGGAGGATCGGGGGGGCGCCGAAATCGGCGGCGACGGCATGGGCATTGGCGAGGATCAGGCTGATCAGCAGCGCTTTCTGCTCGCCGGTCGAGCAGGAGCGGGCGGGCATGGCCTTCTCGGCATAGAGGGCGGCCAGGTCGTCGCGATGCGGGCCGAACAGGCTGCGCCCGGCGGAGAGGTCGCGGGCCCGGCCCTCGCGCAGGGCGGCGGCGAGGCCGTCGCGGTCGCGAGGCCCCTCGGCTTCGAGGGTGAGGGTCGCGCGGGGAAAATCGCTCGGGGGCGCGGCGGCGAGGCGGGCGAGGGCGGCGGAGCGGCCGGCATGGAGACGGGCGCCGTGCTCGGCCATCGCGGCTTCGAGGGCGGCGTACCAGCTCGGATCGCCGCCCCCGTCGCGGAGGAGGCGGTTGCGCTCGCGGAGCGCGCGGTCATAGGCGAGGGCGGCCTCGGCATGGTCGGGAAAGAGGCTGAGGGCGATCCGGTCGAGGAAACGCCGGCGCTCGGCCGCCCCCTCCATCCAGAGCCGATCCATGGCGGGGGTGAGCCAGAGCAGGCGGGCGATCCGGGAGAGGGCGGTCTGGGGCGCGGGCTTGCCGTCGATCTCGACCAGGCGGCCCGCCCCCTCGGAGCGGCTGACGACGAGATGGGGGCCATCGGGGGCCTCGATCTCGGCCGTGAGCTTCCAGCCGATCCGCTCGGGCGCCCGGGCGAGGTCCTCGGACGGCGCGCCGCGGAGGCCGCGGCCGGGAGAGAGCAGGGACAGGGCCTCGAGAAGGTTGGTCTTGCCCGCGCCGTTCGGCCCGTGGATCGCCACCGGCCCCCCCTCGAACCGCAGATCGGTCCCCCGATGCGAGCGGAAATGCGAGAGCGCGAGGCGGGAAACCCGGAGCCGGCTGGTCATGCGCACAGGAGTCGCACGCGTGCGACAAAGTCTAAGTATATGAAACTAAATAGAATTCCTATCGGCCTTAACCCGATTGAAACCTCGGTTACCGTGCGACGCGCTCAGACCCGCATCGGCATGACGACATAGACCGCGGTCTCGTCGTTGCCCTCGCGCATCAGCGTCGGATCGCCCGCGGAATTGAACAGGAAGACGGCATTCTCGCGATCGACCTGGCCGGCGATCTCGAGCAGATACTTGGCGTTGAAGCCGATCTCCAGCCGCTCGTCGGCATAGGCGACGCTGAGCTCCTCGTCGGCCGCGCCGCTGTCGGGCGCATTGACCGACAGGGTCAGCCGGTCGTCCTCGATCGCCATCTTGACGGCCCGGGACCGCTCCGAGGAGACGGTCGCCACCCGGTCGACGGCATCGGCGAATTCCTTGGCATCGACCTCGAGACGGCGGGTATTGTTGGCGGGGATCACCCGGGAATAGTCGGGGAACGTGCCGTCGATGACCTTGGAGGTCAGGGTGACGTCGGGGGTCGCAAAGCGGATCTTGGTCTCGCTGACCGATACCGCGATCACCGCCTCGTCATCGTCGAGCAGCTTGCGGAGCTCGCCCACGGTCTTGCGCGGAACGATCACGCCGGGCAGCCCCTCGGCCTCGGCCGGCAGGGGCGCGTCGATGCGGGCGAGCCGATGGCCGTCGGTCGCCACGCAGCGCAGGACCGGGCCGTCGGCGGCCTTGGCCGCATGCAGATAGACGCCGTTCAGGTAATAGCGGGTCTCCTCGGTGGAGATCGCGAACTTGGCCTTGTCGAACAGCCGACGCAGAACCGGCGCCGGGCAGGCGAAGTTGCAGTGATATTCCGAGCTCGCCATGATCGGGAAATCCTCGCGCGGCAGGGTCGCGAGCGAGAAATGCGACCGCCCGGCGCGGACTTCGAGCCGCCCGGCCTGCGAATCGTCGGCAAGCTCGACCATCGCCCCATCGGGCAGCTTGCGCACGATCTCGTGCAGGGTGTGCGCCGACACGGTGGTCGCCCCGGCCCGCAGCACCATGGCCCGCGCCCGGTCGATCACCTCGATGTCGAGATCGGTGGCGCGGAAGCTGACCTGCTCGCCCTCGGCCTCGATCAGCACGTTTCCCAGGATCGGGATCGTGTTGCGCCGCTCCACCACCGATTGCGCGCGCGACATCGCGCGAAGCAGGGCGCTGCGTTCCATGCTGAGTTTCATGTCAGGCGTTCCCGTTTTGGCCGACCCGTCCCGCGCAAGCGGATGGCGACACTACCGGATCGCCCGGCAACCGCAAGTGGGTCTCGCGCCGGGCGAGACCCCACGCGACTCAGGCTTCGAGCATCCGCCGCAGCAGCTCGACATCCTCGGCGATCTGGCTGTCGGTCTTCTTCAATTCCTCGACCTTGCGCACGGCATGGATCACCGTCGTATGGTCGCGGCCGCCGAAACGCCGGCCGATCTCGGGCAGGCTCTTGGAGGTCAGGGTCTTGGCGAGATACATCGCCACCTGCCGCGGCCGGGCCACCTGCCGCGCCCGCCGGGCCGAGAGAAGGTCGGACATCCGGAGGTTGTAGTGGTCGGCGACCTTGCGGATGATCTCGTCGATCGTGACCTTGCGCTCGGACAGGCGCAGCACGTCGGCCAGGCATTCCTGGACCATGTCGAGATTGATCTCGCGCCCGACCAGCCCGGCAAAGGCGAAGAGCCGGGTCAGGGCGCCTTCCAGAACGCGGACATTCGAGCTGATCCGGTGGGCGAGGAATTCCATCACCCCGGCGCCGACGGTGACGCCCGGATGCTGGAGCATCTGCGCCTCGGCCTTGGCCTGCAGGATCCCGAGCCGCAGTTCGTAGTCGGTCGGATGCAGGTCGACGACGAGACCCCATTGCAGGCGCGACTTGATCCGCTCCTCGAGCCCGTCGATCTCGCCCGGGGCGCGGTCGGCGGAAATGACGATCTGCTTGTGCTGGTCGATCAGCGCGTTGAAAGTGTGGAAGAATTCGTCCTGGGTCGAATCCTTGCCGGCGATGAACTGCACGTCGTCGACCATCAGCATGTCGACCGAGCGGAACATCTCCTTGAAGCCGTGCATCTCCTTGAAGCGCAGGGCCGAGACGAATCGGTACATGAACTGCTCGGCCGAGAGATAGAGCACGCGCGCATCGGCGTTGCGCTGGCGGACCTCCCAGGCGATCGCATGCATCAGGTGGGTCTTGCCCAAGCCCACCCCGCCATAGAGAAACAGCGGATTGAAGCTGACATCGCCGCCTTCGGCGACGCGGCGCGCAGCGGCATGGGCGAGCTCGTTCGGCTTGCCGACCACGAAATTGTCGAAGGTGAACCGTCCGTCGAGCGGCGATTGCGGCAGCTCGACATCCGGATGCGCGGCGGGGCTGGCCTCCGCCCGCGCGGCCGGCGGCTCGGCCTGGGGGGCGCTCGCGGCGGGCTTGGCCGGCACATGGGGCGCGGCCACGGTGAATTCGAGTCGGGTGACGGGCACGCTCTCCTTGGTCAGGAGCTGGCGGATCACGTCGCCATAGTTGCGCTGGACCCAGGTCCCGATGAAGCTCGTCGGCGCGGCGATCTGCACGACGCCATGGTCCGCCCCGACGAAATCGAGCGGGTGGATCCAGTTCTGGTAGGCATCCTTGCCGATCTGGCTGCGCAAATGTCCGCGCACGCGGGACCAGGCTCCGCCTTGGGCATCCGGCATGTCGGTCATCATCACGCTTCTTGCTCGATCCTGGAAAACACCTGCCCGCACCCCTTGGAGGCATCCCTGCAAAGGCCGGCCCGCGCAGCGGAGCGGCACCTGTCCGAGTCCGCCGGGGCGTCCTCGCGACGAGTCAGGGACGGTTCGGGCATTCACTATTCCCCTGTTGTCGTAGTCCGGTCTGGCGGCGGGAACCTCGGATCCCGCCGAGCTTCTTGGTCCTGCCAGAGTTACCTGGATACATGTTCTTGGTGGCCGATCAACAGTCCATCTTGAGTAGTCTGGAGTGTTTCAGCGGGTGTGACGCATTTATTACACGCTTTCCTCTCAGGACATCACTGGAACTTCAGTGTGTTCTGAGGGTGCTTCGATCCGGATTCGTTTCGTGACATCCAACCATACCCCAACCGCCGGGACCCGAACAACGGGACTGAAGACGGAACATCAACGAAATGCCGGAGGCCCAGGTTCAGCCCCGTGGAAATGCCCCGACGGCGGAGCGCACGGGACAAAAAAACGCGCCCTGAGGGGCGCGTGTTCAGGATTTGACGGATGCCGGCGCGTGCCGGCGATCCGGTCAGGCGCCGAGCGCGTTGACCCGGCTCGCCAACCGCGAGACCTTGCGGCTCGCGGTATTCTTGTGCGCAACGCCCTTGGTGACGCCCCGCATGATCTCGGGCTGGGCGACGCGCAGCGCCTCGGCGGCGGCGGTCTGATCGCCCGAGGCGATGGCCTCCTCGACCTTCCGGATGAAGGTGCGGATGCGCGAGCGGCGCGCCTTGTTCACTTCGGTGCGGCGCTCGACCTGGCGTGCGCGCTTCTTGGAGGACGGCGAATTGGCCATGGGTGCGGTTCGTCTTTCGGTCGTCGTTCTGGATCAGGGCGCGTCTCTAGCCGCGTCCCCGGCCCGAGTCAATCGCCGAATCTGCCCGTGGCGGTCGGTCACTTGCCCTGAAAGGTCGGGCTGCGTTTCTCGATGAAGGCGGCCATGCCTTCCTTCTGGTCGGCGGTGGCGAAGAGGCCGAAGAACAGCCGGCGCTCGAAGAGCAGCCCCTCGCGCAGGCTGGTCTCGGAGGCGCGGTGGACCGCCTCCTTGGCGGCGCGGACCGCGAGCGGGGACAGGCTCGCGATCTTGGTCGCGATCGCGCGGGCTTCGGCGAGGAGGTCGGCCGCCGGGACGACGCGGGCGGCGAGGCCGGATCGTTCGGCCTCGGCCGCGTCCATGAGGCGCCCGGTCAGGCAGAGATCCATGGCCTTGGAGCGGCCGACGAGGTGGGTGAGGCGTTGGGTGCCGCCCATGCCGGGGATCACGCCGAGGGTGATCTCGGGTTGGCCGAAGCGGGCGCTGTCGGCCGCGAGGATGAGGTCGCACATCATCGCGAGCTCGCAGCCGCCGCCGAGGCACCAGCCGGCGACCGCGGCGATGATCGGGGTTCGGCAGCGGCCGATCGCCTCGCTCGGGCCGGTGAAGTCGTCGTCGCGGTACATGGAGGCGAAGTCCTTGCCGGCCATCTCCTTGATGTCGGCGCCGGCGGCGAAGGCCTTGTCGGAGCCGGTGAGGATGATGGCGCCGATATCGGGATCGCGGTCCATCGCGCCGATCGCGGCGGCGAGCTCGTCGAGGGTGAGGGCGTTGAGCGCGTTCAGGGCCTCGGGGCGGTTGAGGCGGATCAGGCCGACCCGGTCGGCGATTTCCACCAGCAGCGTCTGATAGGCCACCCGCGCCCTCCCTTGTCGATGACGGGGACAGGTGTATCAAAGGGCGTCGGGGGATCAAGCATCACGCGCGCGCGAGCGGCCTTGGTCGGCGGCGACGGAAGTCCCCATATGCCGCGTTCGAGCCGGTGGACAGGAGCGACAGGACCGATCCCGCGATGAACGCGCTTTCCCCGATCCCGGCCGAGCGGCCGGCTCCGAGCGAGCCAGAGCCGCCGGTGCGCCTTGCGCCGGGGCGGCGGCGCCGGTGGCTGTGGGCGGTGGCGCTCGGCCTGGCGGGGCTCGGGGCCGGCGCGTGGGCGTTGCGCGACGCGGGCGGCACGGCCGGGCCGGAGGTGATGACGGCGAAGGTCGCGAGCGGCACGGTCGAGCAGGCTGTGCTGGCGACGGGCATCCTGAAGCCGTCGCGGCTGGTCGCGGTGGGCGCGCAGGTCTCGGGGCGGGTGACGCGGCTCGCGGTCGGGCTCGGCCAGGCGGTGAGGGCGGGCGACCTGATCGCGGAGATCGATTCCGAGCCGCAGCGCAACGCGCTCGCGCGGGCCGAGGCCGCGCTGGCGGCGACGCGGGCGCAGAAGACCGAGAAGGAGGCCACGCTGGCCTTCCAGCAGCGCACGCTGGCGCGGCAGCAGACGCTGGTCGATCGCCGCGCGATCTCGGAGGTCGATCTCGAGACGGCGCAGTCCGATGTCGCGGTGACGCAGGCGCAGATCGCGGCGCTCGAGGCGGAGATCGCCTCGGCCGAGGTCGCGGTCGAGGCGGCGCGCGCCGATCTCGGCTATACCCAGGTGACGGCGCCGATGGACGGGACGGTGCTCGCGGTGGTCGCGCAGGAGGGCCAGACGCTCAATGTGAACCAGCAGACGCCGACCATCGTGGTGCTGGGCGCGCTCGATACGATGAGCATTCATGCCGAGATCTCGGAGGCCGACGTGGTGGCGGTGGGTCCGGGCCAGCAGGTCTATTTCACCATCCTGGGCGATCCCGGACACAGATACACGGCGCGGCTCGATTCGATCGCGCCGGCGCCGGCCTCGGTCAACAACGATCTCAGCCTGACCGGGTCGGGCACGACGGGGTCGGCCACCGCCTCGGAGGCGATCTATTACGACGGCATCCTGACCGTCCCGAACCCGGATGGACGGCTCAAGACCTACATGACGGCCGAGGTCCATATCGTGCAGGGCCGGGCCGAGAACGTGCCGACGATCCCGGCCGCGGCGCTCGGCGCTGCGGCCGCGGACGGGACCCGCACGGTGCGGGTTCTGACACCCGCCGGGACCATCGAGCCGCGCCAGGTCACGGTCGGGCTCGACGATCGCACGATCGCCGAGATCCGCTCGGGTCTCGCGCTCGGCGAGACCGTGGTGACGGGCGAGAAGCTCGCGGGGACGAGCGGCGCGGCGGCGAGCCAGCGGCCGCGCCCGCCCATGGGGCTCTGAGCCATGGCGCTGATCGAGCTCCGCGGCGTGGCGCGGTCCTTCGCCACCGCGGCGGGCGAGGCGATCCCGGTGCTGCGGGGCATCGATCTGTCGATCGAGGCCGGCGAGATGGTGGCGATCGTCGGCGCCTCGGGATCGGGCAAGTCGACGCTGATGAACATCCTCGGCTGCCTCGACCGGCCGAGCGCCGGCAGCTACCGGGTCGGCGGGCGCGAGACGGCGGCGCTCGATCCCGACGCGCTGGCCGCGCTGCGCCGCGAGCATTTCGGCTTCATCTTCCAGCGCTACCACCTGCTGGCCGAGCTGACGGCGCTCGGCAATGTCGAGGTCCCGGCGATCTATGCCGGGCAGGCGTCCGAGCTGCGCCAGGCCCGCGCGGCGGACCTGCTCGACCGGCTCGGCATGGGGGGGCGGCTGGATTTCCGGCCCGGCGCGCTGTCGGGTGGGCAGCAGCAGCGGGTCTCGATCGCGCGCGCCCTGATCAACGATGCCTCGGTCATCCTGGCCGACGAGCCGACCGGGGCGCTCGACAGCGCGAGCGGGGCCGAGGTGCTGCGCATCCTCGACGAGCTCCATGCCGAGGGACGCACCATCATCCTCGTCACCCACGACATGGCGGTGGCGCGCCGCGCCGGGCGCATCGTCGAGATCCGCGACGGGCGCATCCTCGCCGACCGCCGCAATCCCGTCCCGGCGACCGGCGGAGCGCGCGGGCGTGCGGGGGGGCGCGCCGCTGCGGCCCGGCGGGGGCTCGGCGCGGCGACCGCGCGGCTCGGCGAGGCGTTCCGCATGGCGGTTCTGGCGCTGCTCGCGCACCGGCTGCGCAGCTTTCTGACCATGCTAGGGATCATCATCGGCATCGCGGCGGTCATCGGGGTCGTCGCGCTGGGGGAGGGATCGCGGCAGAGCGTGCTCGCGAATATCGCGGGGCTCGGCACCAACACGCTGGAGATCTTTCCGGGCAAGGACATGGGCGACGTGCGCTCCGGCAAGATCAGGACCCTGGTCGCGAGCGATGCCGCCGAACTCGGGCGGCAGGATTTCGTCGCGGCGGTGACGCCGACGGTCGCGGCCACCGGGCTCGCCCGGATCGGCGCGGTCGAAGCGACCACCCAGATCAGCGGCGTCGGCGAGGGCTATCTCGACGCCAAGGCCCTGACCCTGGTCGGGGGGCGGTTCTTCGATGCGGCCGACGTCGCGGCCTCGGCCCAGGTCGCGGTGATCGACGGCAATGCCGCGGCGGCCCTGTTCCCGGACGGCGGCGACCCGGTCGGTCAGGTCGTGCTGTTCGACAAGATCCCCGCCAGGATCATCGGCGTCGTCGCCTCCGACCAGCGCGGCTTCGGCGGCAGCCAGAACCTGACCGCCTACATGCCCTATACCACCGTCCAGGCCCGGATCACCGGCGACCGGACGCTGCGCAGCGTCATCCTGCGGGTCGCGGACGCGGCGCCGATGGATCTCGCCCAGACCGCGGTCACCGACTTCCTGCGTCAGCGCCACCGCGCCCAGGATTTCTTCATCATCAATACCGGCGAGATCCGCGACGCGATCACCAGCACCACCGAAACCATGACGCTGCTGATCGCGGCGATCGCGGTGATCTCGCTGGTGGTGGGCGGGATCGGCGTGATGAACATCATGCTGGTCTCGGTCTCGGAGCGGGTCGGCGAGATCGGGGTGCGCATGGCGGTCGGCGCGCGCCGCAGCGACATCCTGCGGCAGTTCCTGATCGAGGCGGTGATGGTCTGCCTGATCGGCGCCTGTCTCGGGCTCGGGCTGGCTTTCGCCTTCGGGCTTGGCTTCAACGCGCTCGGCATGCCGATCCGCATGGTCTATTCGCCGACCGCGATGCTGCTCGCGGTGGCGAGCGCGAGCCTGATCGGGATCGGGTTCGGCTATCTGCCGGCGCGCAATGCCTCTCGGCTCGATCCGGTGGCGGCGCTGGCGGCGGTGTGAGGGGAGAAAGGGAAGGGGCTCTGACTCACCAGGAAACAGGCCCTTCTTGGGGGGACGTTTTCCAAAAGGGGGGGGGACGGTTTCTGCGTCAGGGCCGCAGGGGCTGGCAGGTCGGGCAGTGGAAGCTCGATCGGCCCGACTGGACCGAGCGGGCGATCGTGCCGCCGCAGCCGGGGCGCAAGCAGGGCGCGCCTTCGCGGCCATAGACCGCGAAGGAATGCTGGAAATAGCCAAGCTCGCCATCGGCGCGGCGATAGTCGCGGAGCGACGAGCCACCGGCCAGGATCGCCTCGTCGAGCACGGCGCGGATCGCGGCGACCAGCGGCTCGAGCGCGGCGGCGGGCAGGTCGCGGGCGATGAGGTGCGGCGAGAGGCCGGCGCGCCACAGCGCCTCGCAGACATAGATGTTGCCGAGGCCCGCGACGGTGCGCTGGTCGAGCAGGACCGCCTTGATGGGGCTCGCGCGGCCCTCGATCCGCGCGGCGAGGGCGGCGGCGTGGAAGCCGTTGCCGAGCGGCTCGGGTCCCAGCCCGGCCAGCAGGCGGTGGCTGTCGAGCTGGGCGGTCGGCCAGAGATCCATCGCGCCGAACCGGCGGGCATCGTTGAAGGTGAGGCGCGCGCCGCTGTCGAGATCGAGGACCACATGGTCGTGCTTGAGCGGCGCGGGATGGGGATGGTGGAAGGCGCCGAGCGGCTGGCGCCCGTCGTCGGGGGCGCCGGACACCAGGATGCGGCCGGTCATCCCGAGATGGACGAGCAGGGTTTCGCCGCTGTCGAGATCGGCCAGCAGGTATTTCGACCGCCGGCTGAGCGCCGTGACGCGCGTGTCCTGGAGGCGGGCGGCGAACCGGGGCGGGAAGGGCCAGCGCAGGTCCGGCCGGCGCTGCTCGGCCCTGGCGATGCGCGCGCCGGCGAGCACCGGTTCGAGCCCGCGGCGCACGGTTTCGACCTCGGGCAGTTCGGGCATGATCCTCCTCGCGCCGGCCCGCCTTGTCACCCGGCGACGCCGTCATATAAGCAGGGGCGCCACCGACAGGAAGATGCCGATGACCAGCGACCCGACCGACGCTCCGCGCGCGACGCATTTCGGCTTTGAGACCGTGCCGGAGGCGGAGAAGGCGGGGCGGGTGCATGGGGTCTTCACCTCGGTGGCGGCCCGCTACGACCTGATGAACGATGCGATGAGCCTCGGGATCCACCGGCTGTGGAAGGATGCGGCGCTCGACTGGCTGGCGCCGCGGCCCGGGATGCGGCTGCTCGACGTGGCGGGGGGGACGGGGGACATTGCCTTCCGGTTCCTCGACCGGGTGCGCGGCGACGGGCAGGCGACGGTGCTCGACATGACCGAGAGCATGCTGGTCGCGGGGCGGAGCCGGGCGCAAGCGGGCGCCTATGCCGGCCGGATCGACTGGGTGGTGGGCGACGCGATGGCGCTGCCGTTCGGGTCTAACGCGTTCGACGCCTATACGATCTCCTTCGGGATCCGCAACGTGACGCGGATCGAGGCCGCGCTCGCCGAGGCCTATCGGGTGCTGCGGCCGGGCGGGCGGCTGATGGTGCTGGAATTCAGCCGGGTGCCGAACGACGCGCTGCGGCGGCTCTACGACCTCTATTCGTTCAACGTGATCCCGCCGCTCGGGCAGGCGGTGGTGGGCGACCGGGCGAGCTATCAGTATCTGGTCGAGTCGATCCGGCGCTTTCCCGACCAGGAGCGCTTCGCGGCGATGATCGCGGAGGCGGGCTTCGGGCTCGTCAAGTATCGCAATCTGAGCCTTGGGATCGCGGCCCTGCATTCGGGCTGGAAGGTCTGAGCGTGGCGCGAGCCTTGGGGGCCTGATGCGGGGACCGCACAATATCTGGCGTCTGATCCGCACCGGCGCCACCTTCGAGCGCACCGGGGCGATGGCGATCGCGCTCGAGGCGATGGACGCGCCGCCGACGCTGCGGCTCGCGGCGCGGGTGCTTGGCTGGCCGTTCCAGTGGCTGGGCCTGCCGGGCGATCCGGACCAGCCGCCGATCCTGAGGGCGCTGACCGCGCTCGGGCCGGCCTATATCAAGTTCGGGCAGGTGCTTTCGACCCGGCCGGACATCGTCGGGCCCGACCTGTCGCGCCAGCTGCGGGTGCTGCAGGACAAGCTGCCGCCCTTTCCGGAGGCGGAGGCGCGCGCCGAGATCGGGCGCGAGCTCGGCGAGCCGGTCGAGGCCCTGTTCGCGGAGTTCAGCGGCCCGGTGGCGGCGGCCTCGCTGGCGCAGGTGCATCGGGCGCGGCTGCGCGAGGGCGGGCGGCCGGTCGCGATCAAGGTGCTCCGGCCCGGCATCGAGCGCGCCTTCCTGCGCGATGTCGACGCCTTCTACCTGGCGGCGCGGATGATCGAGATCCTGGCGCCCTTCA
Organism: Amaricoccus sp.; assembly: GCA_046348955.1. Lineage (GTDB taxonomy): Bacteria > Pseudomonadota > Alphaproteobacteria > Rhodobacterales > Rhodobacteraceae > Amaricoccus. The sequence goes on along the minus strand of JAXMDG010000006.1, from coordinate 231,458 downwards.
CCCGCCGGCTGCGGCCGACCGCGGTGATCGCCCATTTCGAAGGCGTCGTGCAGGGCGAGCTCGACCTTCGGATGGAGGCGGCGGCGGCGGCGGAATTCGCGGCGACCACCGCGGAGGATCCGGGCTTCCGGGTGCCCGGCGTGATCTGGAAGGCCTCGGCGCGGCGGGTGATGACGCTCGAATGGGCCGAGGGCATCAATATCGGCGATATCGACGCGCTGCGCGCCAGCGGCGCCAACCTGACCGACCTGTCGCACCGGATCATCCAGACCTTCCTGACCCATGCGCTGCGCGACGGCTTCTTCCATGGCGACATGCACCAGGGCAACCTGAAGCTGGGGCCGGACGGGGCGATCGTGGCGATCGATTTCGGCATCATGGGCCGGATCGACGCCTATACCCGCCGCGTCTATGCCGAGATCCTGTATGGCTTCCTGCGGCGCGACTATGTCCGCATCGCGGAGGTGCATTTCGAGGCGGGCTATGTGCCGGCCGACCGCGATGTCGCGGATTTCGCCCAGGCCCTGCGCGCGGTCGGCGAGCCGATCTTCGGCCAGGATGCCACGCGGATCTCGATGGCGCGGCTGCTCGGCCATCTCTTCGAGGTGACCGAGCGGTTCGGCATGCAGACCCGGACCGAGCTCATCTTGCTGCAGCGGACCATGGTCGTGGTCGAGGGCGTGGCGCGCAGCCTCGATCCGGCGATGAACATGTGGGAGGTCGCGCGCCCCGTGGTCACCGACTATATCGCCACAAATCTCGGGCCGATGGCGACGGCGCGCGATCTCGCGACCGCGCTTCGGGTCCTGTCGCGGATCGGGCCGCGGCTGCCGCAGATGGCCGAGGCCGCGCTGATCCGGGCGAGTGCGGCCCCGCCGGAGCCGGCGCGGAGCCAGCTGCCGCGCTGGGCCTATGGTCTCGGCGGCGCGCTGGTGGGCGCGGCCCTGGTGGCGCTCGGCTCGCTGCTCTGAGAAGGGCGGCGCCCGGCCCTGCGGCGCTTCCAGGGGCGCCGCGGCGACGTCGCTCCAGGCGCGGCTGCCGTGATCGCGGCGCGCTGCACCGTTGCGGCGGTTCAGCCGTTTCTCTGCTCCGGGGCTTGGGCTTTGGCGGCGGCGCGCAGCCGCGAGATCCGCGGCTGCTCGGAGCGGGCCGTTGCCCGCCGAGTCTTGGTTCTCCCCATCTGTTGATGGGCCCCTCGGACTGCCCGATAGGGCTTCGGCCTCCAAGAAATCCCTGAAGACGCCGGAGGGCTCGGGCGTGCTCGGCCGGAGAACATCCGGCTTGAGGCAACGGAAGACGGGGGCGGCGCGGGGCAGGCATCCGGTGCGCCAGCGTGGGGTGCCAGGGTGGGGCGGCCACGGCGCGACTTTTTTAGGGCGCGCGACCTTGCAATCGCGATGGCGCGCACCGCATATCCCGCAATGCAGAATGGCGGGCGCGCAAGTGGTCCCGTCTCGTCCCACCCGACCGACCGGAGGTTCCGTGAGCGAGATCAGCGCCCCCGCATCAGGCCTGTCCTATTTCCGCTGGGCTTTCATCGTGACCGTGCTCGGGCTCGCGCTGGGCGCGGTGCTCGGCTGGTTCTCGACGGGAACCGTCGCCGGCACGCTGTCGGTCTTCACGATCTGCGCGGTGCTCGCGGTGCTGGAGATCTCGCTCTCCTTCGACAATGCGGTGGTGAATGCCAACAAGCTGAAGGAGATGACGCCGCTCTGGCAGCAGCGTTTCCTGACCTGGGGCATCATCATCGCGGTGTTCGGGATGCGGATCATCTTTCCGCTGGCGATCGTGGTGGTCGCCGCCGGGATCGGACCGGTCGCGGCGGTCCAGCTCGCGATCGCTGAGCCCGCGCGCTATGCCGAGATCATGCACGAGGCGCATCTCGGGATCGCGGCCTTCGGCGGCAGCTTCCTGATGATGGTGGCGCTCGCCTATTTCTTCGACCGCGAGAAGGAGATCCATTGGGTCGCGCCGATCGAGCGGCTGTTCGTCTCGGCCGCCGACATCCGCGGGATCGAGATCACCTTCGTGCTCTTGATGATCTTCCTGTTTACCCGGCTGCTGGGGGGCGAGCAGGGGACCGAGTTCATGCATGCGGCGCTCTGGGGCCTGGTGACGTTCCTGGTGGTCGATGTGGCGCGCCACATGCTCGACCGGGCCGACAAGGCGATGGATGCGGCGGCGCGGGGCGGGGTGGGGGCGTTTCTCTATCTCGAGGTGCTCGATGCGAGCTTCTCGTTCGACGGGGTGATCGGGGCCTTCGCGCTGACGCAGAACCTGTTCGTGATCGCGATCGGGCTTGGGATCGGCGCGATGTATGTCCGCTCGATGACCATCATGCTGGTGGAGAAGGGGACGCTTGCCGAGTACCGCTATCTCGAGCACGGCGCCTTCTATGCGATCTTCGTGCTCGGGATCATCATGTATTGCCAGACGCTGATCCATATCCCCGAGGTGATCACCGGGCTCGGCGGGGCGGCGCTGATCGGGGTGGCGCTGCTCTCCTCGGTCCGGCACAATCGGCGGGCCGGATAGGGCCTAGCGCACGGGTTCGCAGCGGATTTCCGTGCGGACCGAGTTGGCGATGTAGCATTCCTCGTGCGCGGCGTGGTGCAGGGCCTCCTCCTCGGCGAGGCCGGGCCGGGTGTCGCCCCAGGCGATGCGCGGGCGCAGGGTGACGCGGGACATCCAGTGCCGGCCCTCGGGGGTGCGTTCGAGCACGCCCTCCGCCTGGTCCTCGTAGCGGTCGATGACGAAGCCCTGCTTGGCGGCGAGATAGAGGAAGGTCAGCATGTGGCAGGAGGAGAGGCTCGCGACGAAGGCCTCCTCCGGGTCGATGCCAGCCGGGTCGGAGAAGCGGGGCACGACCTGGGGCGAGGAGGAGGCGCGCAGGCTGATCCCGCCATCAAAGCTCCAGCCATGGCCCCGGCTGTAGCGGTTGTCGGTGAAGCGCTCGTCCGGCGCGCGTTCCCAGAGCACGGTCGCGGTATAGAGTCCCAATCCTGCCTCCTCTGCGGACCCCGACCCTAGTCCGGAGCGGGGCCGCGGGCAATCGGGTGTGCGACAAGACCGGAGTCGCACGCGTGCGACTCCGGTCAACACATTGTAATTACGTAGAAATACGAATCCCGTTTACCCGACCTTCATGAAGGTTGATCGCGTTCGGGATCGGACGTCCGGTGACAGCGCTGTGCGAAATCAAGGCAGCAGGCTGACTGCCGTTTGTGCAGATGCGAATAATTCACGGCTCGGAAGCTATTCGGGCTTGCATGGGCGCGCGGCCTGGCGCAACAAGGGGCATCGGCTCAACGACGAGACGAATCCGCATTCGCCCCGAGGCTGGGGCACCGCCAGGCAAGGCCGCCTGATCCTACGCGCGACATCGCGCTCTGGATCGGCGGCCTTTTCGTTTTCCGCTTCGGGCTCCGGACCTGCCGGGCTCAAACGCCACAGGACAGCCATGCGCCATCTCCTTGCCGCCTCCGCCCTCGCCCTCGTCGCAGCCTCGGCCCATGCCGGCACGCTGCCGGTCGAAAAGGATCAACTCACCCTCGGCTTCATCAAGCTCACCGACATGGCCCCGCTCGCCATCGCGCAGGAAAAGGGCTTCTTCGAGGACGAGGGGCTCTATGTCACCCTCGAACCGCAGGCCAACTGGAAGGTGCTGCTCGACCGCGTCATTTCGGGCGAGCTCGACGGGGCGCAGATGCTCGCCGGGCAGCCGCTGGCCGCGACCATCGGCTACGGCACCAAGGCGCATATCGTCACGCCCTTCGCGATGGACCTGAACGGCAACGCCATCACCGTGTCGAACAAGGTCTGGGACGAGATGGAGCCGGCAATCCCTGTGGGCGCCGACGGCAAGCCAGTGCACCCGATCTCCGCCACGGCGCTGAAGCCGGCCATCGAGGCGGCCGCGGCGGCGGGCCAGCCGTTCAACCTCGGGATGGTGTTCCCGGTCTCGACGCACAATTACGAGCTGCGCTACTGGCTGGCGGCGGGCGGGGTGAACCCCGGCTACTACTCGCCCGACGACACGTCGGGACAGATCGACGGCGACGTGCTGATCTCGGTCACGCCGCCGCCGCAGATGCCGGCGACGCTGGAGGCGGGCACGATCTCCGGCTACTCGGTCGGCGAGCCGTGGAACCAGGCGGCGGTCTTCAAGGGCATCGGCGTGCCGGTCATCACCGATGCCGAGATCTTCAAGAACAACCCCGAAAAGGTCTTTGGCCTGACCGACGATTTCGTCGAGGCCAATCCCGGCACCACGCTGGCGCTCACCAAGGCGCTGATCCGGGCCGTCGAGTGGCTCGACGCCGACAACGGGGTGAACCGCGCCGAGGCGGTGCAGATCCTGTCGCGGCCCGAATATGTCGGCGCCGACGCGGCGGTGATCGCCAATTCGATGACCGGGACCTTCGAGTTCGAGAAGGGCGACAAGCGGCCGGCGCCGGACTTCAACATCTTCTTCCGCGATCAGGCGAGCTATCCGTTCTACTCGGATGCCGTCTGGACGCTGACCCAGATGCGGCGTTGGGGCCAGATCGCCGAGGCGAAGCCGGATGCCTGGTACGACGCGACCGCGAAGTCGGTCTACAAGCCGGCGATCTACGAGGAGGCGGCGAAGCTGCTGATCGAGGAGGGCAACGCCAAGGCCGAGGACTTCCCCTTCGGCAGCGATGGCTACAAGGCGCCGTCCGCGGCCTTCATCGACCATGTCGAATACGACGGCAAGAAGCCGAACGAATACCTCTCGAAGCTCCCGATCGGGCTGAAGGACGGGCAGACCGTCACCGACGCCGGCGTGCAGGGCTGAGGGGGCGACGATGACAATCACGCTCGACACGGACACGGACACCGACGCCCGCCGCGCGGCTCGCGCTGCGCGCGCCGCCAGCATCGCCGGCACGCTCGACACCCTCGGGCTCGGCTTCCTCTCGCCGCTGGTCAAGGCCGTGGCCGGGGACGATCCGAAGGGAAACCTGAAGGAGTTCGCCCGCCTCGTCGGCATTCCGCTCCTGGCGATCGCGCTGTTTCTCCTGGCCTGGGGGGTGCTCGCCCCTCGCGTCAACACCTCGCTCGGCGCCTTGCCGGGGCCGGCGCAGGTCTGGGAGCAGGCCGTCGCGCTCAATGCCGACTATCGCGCCGACCAGCAGAAGCGCGCGGACTTCTACGCCAAGCAGGAGACCCGCAATGCCGAGCTCGTCGCCGCCGGCAAGGCCGATCAGGTCAAGGTTCGCGACTTTACCGGCAAGCCGACCTTCTATGCCCAGATCTGGACCTCGATCCGGACCGTGCTGTTCGGCTTCGTGCTCGCGACCATCGTCGCGGTGCCGCTCGGCATCGTCTGCGGCCTGTCGCCCACGGTGAATCTCGGGCTGACGCCGATCATCCAGATCTTCAAGCCGGTCTCGCCGCTGGCCTGGCTGCCGATCGTCACCATGGTCGTCTCGGCGAGCTATCACGGCACGGCGATGCCGAAGAGCTTTCTCGTCTCGGCGATTACCGTGACGCTCTGCTCGCTCTGGCCGACGCTGATCAATACCGGGCTTGGGGTCGCCTCGATCGACAAGGATCTGGTCAATGTCAGCCGGGTGCTGAAGCTGTCGACCTGGACGAAGATCACCAAGCTCGTGCTGCCCTCGGCGCTGCCGCTGATCTTCACCGGGCTGCGGCTGAGCCTGGGCGTGGGCTGGATGGTGCTGATCGCGGCCGAGATGCTGGCGCAGAATCCGGGCCTCGGCAAGTTCGTCTGGGACGAGTTCCAGAACGGCAGCTCGGACAGCCTCGCCCGGATCATGGTCGCGGTGCTGACGATCGGCATCATCGGCTTCCTGTTCGACCGGATCATGTTCGCGATCCAGTCGGCCGTCTCGACCACCACCAGGCGGTGAGCGGACCCATGGCAATCCTCGAGCTTTCCAACGTCTGCAAGGGCCATGGCGGCACGCCGGTCCTGAAGGACATCAGCCTCGCGGTCGAGCCCGGCCAGTTCGTCGCCGTCCTCGGCTTCTCGGGCACCGGCAAGACCACGCTGGTCAATCTGGTGGCGGGGCTCACGACGCCCGACAGCGGCGAGGTCCGCTTCAAGGGCGCCGTGGTTGCGGAGCCCTCGCCGGAGCGGGCGCTGGTCTTCCAGTCCTACGCGCTGATGCCGTGGCTCAGCGTCGCCGACAATATCGGCCTCGCCGTCGAGGCGGTGCATCGTGGCAAGAGCCGGGCGGAGCGGGCGGGGCTCGTCGATCGCTATATCGCCATGGTCGGTCTTTCCCATGCCCGGGACCGCAAGCCGGCCGAGCTGTCGGGCGGCATGCGGCAGCGGGTGTCGGTGGCGCGCGCGCTCGCCATGGAGCCCGAGATGCTGCTGATGGACGAGCCGCTGTCGGCGCTCGACGCGCTGACGCGGGCCAACCTCGCCGACGAGATCGAACGGATCTGGGAGGCCGAGCGCCGGACGGTGCTGATGATCACGAACGACGTCGACGAGGCGCTGATCCTCGCCGACCGGGTGCTGATCCTGAACCCCGACGGCACGCTCGGGCCGGACGTGAAGGTGACGCTGCCCCGACCGCGCGACCGGATGGCGCTGAACGGCAACCCGGTCTTCAAGGCGCTGCGGGTCGAGATCACCCAGTACCTGATGGACGTCGGCATCGCCGCCAAGGCGCCCTCCGTGCGCAACCTGCCGGTGGTGACGCCGCGCCACGCGCTGCCCTCGGCCTATGCCAAGGCGGCACAGGCCAAGGCGGTGTCGGATGCGCGCTACCTGCAGTTCTCGCAGATCTACAAGACCTACGCGACGCCGAAGGGGCCGCTGACCGTGGTGCGCGACGTCAACCTGACGATGAAGCGTGGCGAGTTCGTCTCGGTGATCGGCCATTCGGGCTGCGGCAAGTCCACCGTGCTCACCATGGCCGCCGGCCTCAACGACATCTCCTCCGGCGCCATCGTCCTCGACGGCACCCACGTCCGCGGTGCCGACCCGGAGCGCGCCGTGGTCTTCCAGTCGCCGAACCTGATGCCCTGGCTGACCGCGCGGGAGAATGTCGCGATCGGCGCGGACCGAGTGTACCCGAAGGCGAGCCGGGCCGAGCGGCAGGAGGTGGTGGAGTATTATCTGGAGAAGGTCGGGCTCGGCGACAGCATGGACCGGCTGGCCGCCGACCTGTCGAACGGGATGCGCCAGCGGGTCGGCATCGCGCGCGCCTTCGCGCTGTCGCCGAAGCTGCTGCTGCTCGACGAGCCGTTCGGGATGCTCGACAGCCTGACGCGCTGGGAGCTGCAGGAGGTGCTGATGGAGGTCTGGTCCCAGACCCGCGTCACCGCGATCTGCGTGACCCACGACGTCGACGAGGCGATCCTGCTCTCCGACCGCGTGGTGATGATGACGAACGGCCCCGAGGCCACCATCGGCCGCATCGTCGAGGTCGACCTGCCCCGCCCGCGCAGCCGCAAGGCGCTGGTCGAGCACCCGGACTATTACCGCTACCGCACCGCCGTCCTCTCCTTCCTCGAGGAGTACGAGCACGGCGCCCATCCCCGGAAGGATGTCGCGTGATGCCCAAGGACACCGCAACCCTCGAACGCCTCGTCGTCATCGGCGCCGGCATGGCCTCCGGCCGAGCGCTGGAGCATCTGTTCGAGGCCGATCCCGACCGCTACGCCGTGACGCTGTTCAACGCCGAGCCGCGCGGCAACTACAACCGCCTGATGCTGTCGCCGGTCCTGTCGGGCGAGAAGACCTATGACGAGATCGTCACCCATGATGACGACTGGTACGCCGCGAACGGCGTCGAGACGCGGTTCGGCGAGACGGTGACGCGGATCGACCGCGCCCGCCGCGTCGTCGTCAGCCGGGGCGGCGAAACCGCCTATGACAAGCTCCTGATCGCCACCGGCTCGATGCCCTTCATCCTGCCGCTGCCCGGCAGGGACCTCGAGGGCGTCATCGCCTTCCGTGACATCGACGATGTGGGGCGGATGCTCGACACCGCCGCGCTGCCGCAGGCGAGGGCGGTGGTGATCGGCGGCGGCCTGCTGGGCCTGGAGGCGGCAGCCGGCCTGCGCCTGCGCGGCATGGAGGTCGTGGTTCTGCACGTCATGGGCCACCTGATGGAGCGCCAGCTCGACCCCTCGGCCGGCTACCTGCTGCAGAAGGATCTGGAGCGGCGCGGGATCAAGGTTCACTGCAAGGCACAGACCAAGGCAATCCTCGGGCAGAACCGGGTCGAGGCGGTGCTCCTCGAGGATGGCACCGTCTATGACGCCGACATCGTCGTCATGGCCGTCGGCATCCGCCCCGAGACCCGCGTCGCCAGGGATGCCGGCCTGGAGATCGCCCGCGGCATCGTCGTCGACGATGCGATGCGCACCTCCGATCCGCACATCCTCTCGATCGGCGAATGCGTCGAGCATGACGGGATGCTCTACGGCCTCGTCGCGCCGCTCTACGACCAGGCGAAAGTGGTGGCGCGGACGCTCCTCGGCGAGGACGCCGCCTTCGAGCCGGTCGAGCTCTCGACCAAGCTCAAGGTCACGGGCTGCGACCTCTTCTCCGCCGGCGATTTCGCCGACGCGGAGGATCGCGAGGAAATCGTGTTCCGCGACGCGACCCGCGGCGTCTACAAGCGGCTGGTCCTGAAGGGCAATGTGCTGATCGGCGCGGTCCTCTACGGCGACACGGCCGATGGCGCCTATTTCTTCGCCAAGATCAAGGCGCGCGAAGACATCTCGGCGGAGCGCGACACCCTGATCTTCGGTCCCGCCTATGCCGGGGGGGCCGCGCTGGACCCTATGGCGGCCGTTGCAGCCTTGCCGGATGATGCGGAAATCTGCGGCTGCAACGGCGTGTGCAAGGGCAAGATCGTCGAGGCGATCACCGCGGGCGGCCTGACGACGCTCGACGACGTGCGCGGCGCCACCAAGGCCAGCTCCTCCTGCGGCCAGTGCACCGGCCTCGTGGAGCAGGTGCTGGCCGTGACGCTCGGCGACGCCTTCGTCATGCCGGCGGCGAAGCCGATGTGCAAATGCACGGACCTGACCCATGAGGACGTCCGCCGCCTCATCAAGGCGCAGGCGTTGAAGTCGATGCCCGCCGTCTGGCAGGAGCTCGGCTGGAAGACCTCCTGCGGCTGCCCGTCCTGCCGGCCGGCGCTCAACTTCTACCTCCTCGCCGACTGGCCGGACGATTACGTGGACGACGCGCAGAGCCGGTTCATCAACGAGCGGGCGCATGCCAACATCCAGAAGGACGGCACCTTCTCGGTCGTGCCCCGGATGTGGGGCGGCGTCACCACCCCCGCCGAGCTGCGCGCCATCGCCGATGCGGCGGAAAAATACGACGTGCCGATGGTGAAGGTGACGGGCGGCCAGCGCCTCGACCTCCTCGGCGTGAGGAAGGAGGACCTGCCGGCGATGTGGGCGGACCTCAACGCCGCCGGGCTGGTGTCGGGGCATGCCTATACCAAGGGCCTCCGCACGGTGAAGACCTGCGTCGGGACCGATTTCTGCCGTTTCGGAACCCAGGATTCGACCGGGCTCGGGATCCGGCTGGAAAAGCGGCTCTGGGGGTCCTGGACGCCGCACAAGGTCAAGATGGCGGTCTCGGGCTGCCCCAGGAACTGCGCCGAGGCGACCTGCAAGGATGTCGGCATCGTCTGCACCGACGCGGGCTTCAACATCGGCGTCGGCGGCGCGGCCGGGCTCGACCTCAAGGCGACCGAGGCGCTGACCACCGCCCGGACCGAGGACGAGGCGATGGAGATCGTCGTCGCCTTCGTCCAGCTCTATCGCGAGAACGCCAAATATCTCGACCGGCCCTATCGCTGGATCGAGAAGGTCGGGCTCGGCTGGGTGCGGGCGCAGGTGGTCGAGGATCTGGACAATCGGGCAGCCCTGGTGGCGCGGTTCGATCACAGCCAGACCATCTATCAGCGCGATCCCTGGGCCGACCGGACACGGGGCGCGGGGATCCGGGAGTTCCTGCCCCTGGCCGATCTGAGCGCGGGCGCGGCCGAATGACCGTGCGACGGAGCCGGAGTCGCAGGCGTGCGGATCCAGGAAAGTCATGGAATGTCAGTTGGTTGACAAAAGTCGTCAACCCTTTTGAAAGCTTGGTTAAGGGAAGCGGGGCATGAACGCCAAGACCGGGGACTGGCTGGAGATCGGCGCCGTCGAGGACATTCCCCGGCGCGGCGGGCGTGTGGTGAAGACCCCGCGCGGCTGCATCGCGGTGTTCCGCGCGGTGGATGACCGGATCTTCGCGCTGGATGATCGCTGCCCGCACAAAGGCGGGCCGCTGTCGGATGGGATGGTGCATGGGACCAAGGTCACCTGTCCGCTGCATGCCTGGGTCTTCTCGCTGGAAACCGGCGAGACCGAGGGCGCGGAGACGGGGCGGGTTCGCACCCACGAGGTGCGGGTGGAGGCGGGGCGCATCCTGCTCTCCGCCGCCGCGCTGCGGGACTGAGCCGATGGCGGGCGCGGCGATCCGCACGACCTGCCCCTATTGCGGGGTCGGCTGCGGCGTCCTGGCAACCCCGGACGGGGCGGGTGGCGTCGCGGTGGCGGGCGATCCCGATCATCCCGCGAATTTCGGGCGGCTCTGCTCGAAGGGGGCGGCGCTCGGCCAGACCGTGGGCCTGGAGGGGCGGCTGCTCGCCCCGCGCATCGGCGGGCGCGAAGCCGGTTGGGACGAGGCGCTCGACCTGATCGCGGGCCGCATCCGCGCGGCGGTCGCCACGAGGGGGCCGGACAGCGTGGCGATCTATGGCTCGGGCCAGCTGCTGACCGAGGATTACTATGTCGCCAACAAGCTGATGAAGGGCTTCATCGGCACCGCGAATATCGACACCAATTCACGGCTTTGCATGGCCTCGTCGGTCGCGGGGCACAAGCGCGCCTTCGGGGCGGATACCGTCCCCGGGACCTACGAGGATCTGGAGGAGGCCGACCTGGTGGTGCTGGTCGGCTCGAACCTCGCCTGGTGCCATCCGGTGCTCTATCAGCGGCTGGCGGCGGCCAAGGCGGCGCGGCCGGAGATGCGCGTCGTCACCGTCGATCCGCGCCGCACCGCGACGAGCGACCTTGCCGATCTGCATCTCGGGCTGCGGGCGGATACCGATGTCGCGCTCTTCAACGCGCTGCTGGCCGAGATCGAGCGGCGCGGGGCGATCGACGCGGCCTATCTCGGCGCGCATGTCGCGGGCTTCGCCGCCGCCTGCGCGGCCGCGCGGCAGGGCGATCCGTCGGTGACGGGGCTGGCGGCGGCCGATCTCGCGGCCTTCCTCGATCTCTGGATCGGGACGGAGAAGGTGGTGACGGTGTTCAGCCAGGGGGTGAACCAGTCGGCATCGGGCACCGACAAGGTCAATGCGATCATCAATTGCCATCTGGCGACCGGTCGGATCGGGCGGCCGGGCATGGGGCCGTTCTCGGTGACCGGCCAGCCGAACGCGATGGGCGGGCGCGAGGTCGGCGGGCTCGCCAACATGCTGGCCGCGCATCTGGAGCTCGAGGATCCGACGCATCGCTTCCTGGTCAAGCAGTTCTGGGACGCGCCGGCCCTGGCCGAGAAGCCGGGGCTGAAGGCGGTCGACCTGTTCCGGGCCTGCGGGCGGGGCGAGATCGAGGTCTTGTGGATCCTCGGGACCAATCCGCTGGTCTCGATGCCCGAGGCGGACGGGGTGGCGGAGGCCCTGGGGAAGGTGGGGCTGGTCGTCGTTTCCGACATGTTCGCCGGCACCGACACGGCGCGGCGCGCCGATATCCTGCTGCCGGCGCTGGGCTGGGGCGAGAAGTCGGGCACCGTCACCAATTCCGAGCGGCGCATCTCGCGCCAGCGGCCGTTCCTGCCGGCGCCCGGCGCGGCGCGGCCCGATTGGTGGGCGCTGGCCGAGGTCGGGCGCCGGCTGGGGCACAAGTCGGCCTTCGCCTATGAGACGCCGGCGGAGATCTTCCGCGAATATGCCGCCCTGTCGGCGCTGGCCGCGGCGGAGGGGCGGGATTTCGACATCGCCGCCTTGGCCGCGGCCGACTATGACGCGATGGCGCCGGCGCAATGGCCGGTCGGGGGCGCGGGCCGCTTCTTCGCGGAGGGCGGGTTCTTCACGCCGGACCGGCGCGGGCGGATGATCGCGGTCGTCCAGGCACCGGCCGAGCGCCGGGCGCCGCGCTATCCGCTGGTGCTCAATACCGGCCGGGTGCGCGACCAGTGGCATACGATGACGCGCACCGGCCGATCGCCGCGGCTCGGGCAGCATATCTCGGAGCCTTTCGCCGAGATCCATCCCGAGGATGCGCGCGAGCGCGGCGTCGGGCCGGCCGATCTCGTCGAGGTGGCGAGCCCGCATGGCCGCGCGCTGGTCCGGGCGCTCCTGACCGAGCGGGTGCAGCGCGGAACGATCTTCGTGCCGATGCATTGGTCGGGCGAGTTCGCGGCGCGGGCGCGGGTCGACGCGCTGGTGCCCGCCGCGGTCGATCCGGTCTCCGGCCAGCCGGCGCTGAAGATGGGGCGGGCCGAGATCGCGCGGCATGCCGCCGCCTGGTACGGGTTCGCCGTATCGCGCCGCCGGCCTCGGCCCGCGACCGACTACTGGGCGCTCGCGCCGACGCCCTTCGGCTGGCGGACGGAGCTTGCCGATGCGGCGCGGCCGGACGATTGGGCGGCGCTGGCGCGGGGGCTCTTCGACGCGCCCGAGGCCGAGCTGGTGCGGGTCGAGGATCGGGCGCGCGGCACGGCGCGGGTGGCGCTGGTCGAGGCGGGAGTCCTGGTCGCGGCGCTTTTCGCCGCGTCCGAGCCGGTCGAGGTCGCGCGCGCCCATCTCGTCGCCGCCTTCGAGACCGAGCCGGCGCCGATGCTGCTGGCCGGCCGGCCCGGCGCGGCGCAGGAGGATCGCGGCGCCATCGTCTGCGCGTGCTATGATGTGGGCGTCAACGCGATCGTCGGCGCGATCGCGCGGGGCGAGGTCGGCTCGATCGAGGCGATCGGGGCGGTGCTGAAGGCGGGCACGAATTGCGGGTCGTGCCGGCCGGAGCTGAGAGGGCTGCTTGGGGCGCATGCGCCGAGGGCGGCGGAGTGAGAGGAAACCGGCGATGAAGACCTTCCCGATGTTCCTGAAGCTGGCCGGGCGCCGGGTGGTGATCCTGGGCGGGGGCGAGCAGGCGGCGCAGAAGGCGCGGCTGATGCTGAAGACCGAGGCCGAGATCCTGGTCGTCGCCCCGGCGCTGGAGCCCGAGCTCGCGGCGCTGGCGGCGCGCGGGCGGATCGGGCATGCGCCGGCGCCCGTGCCGGATCTGCTCGCTGGGGCCGCGCTCGCCTTCGTGGCGACGGGCGACGGGGACGAGGATGCGCGGCTCGCGGCCCTGGCGCGCGCGGCGGGCGTGCTCGTCAATGTCGTCGATGCGCCCGAGCTTTGCGACGCCTTCACGCCCTCGATCGTCGATCGCGATCCGCTCGTGGTGGCGATCGGCACCGAGGGCGCCGCGCCGGTGCTGGCGCGGCAGGTCAAGACCGCGATCGAGGCGACGCTGGAGCCGCGGCTCGGCGAGTTCGTGGCGCTGGCCGGGCGGTTGCGCGACGAGGTGGCGGCGCGGATCGCCCCGGCGGCGCGGCGGGCCTTCTGGGCCTGGGCCTTCAGCGGGGCGCCGCGCCAGGCCCATGCGCGCGGCGCCGAGCGGGAGGCCGCGCGGCTGCTGAAGGCCGCGATCGCCGAGGGGCGCGAGCGCCTGGAGGCCGGGTTCGTGAGCCTGGTGGGCGCGGGCCCCGGCGCGCGCGACCTGATCACGCTGCGCGGGGTGCAACGGCTGCAGGAAGCGGACGTGATCTTCTACGACCGGCTGGTCGACCCGGATCTGCTGGAGCTGGCGCGGCGCGACGCGGAGCGGGTCTATGTCGGCAAGGCGCCGGGCGCGACCGCCTGGCCGCAGGACCGGATCAACGGGGTGATCGTGGCGGCCGCGCGGGCCGGCAAGCGGGTGGTTCGGCTGAAATGCGGCGATCCCGGCATCTTCGCGCGCGGGGCCGAGGAGGGGGCGGCCTGCGACGCGGCCGGGATCGGCTGGGAGATCGTGCCGGGGGTGACCGCGGCCTCGGCGGCGGCGGCGGAGATCGGCGGCTTCCTGACCGAGCGCGGCCGCTATGACAGCCTGGTCCTGGCGACCGGCGCCTGCCGTCCCGGCGACCCGGCGCCCGATTGGGCGGGCCTGGCGCGGCCGGGGACGACGCTCGCGCTCTATATGGCGGTCGCGGCGGCGCCGGAGATCCGGGCGGCGCTGCTGGCGCAGGGCGTGGCGGGCGCGAGCCGGGTCGAGATCGTCGCGGCCGCCGGCACCGAGCGGGCGCGGTCCTGGGCGACGACGCTGGACGGGCTCGCCGACCTGGTCGCGGGCGAGGCGGTCGAGAGCCCGGCGATGATCCTGGTGCGCCTGCCCAAGGCGCCGGCCGCGCCGGGCCTGCGCCGGGTCGGGGATCAGCGGATCGCGAGCGCGGTCAGGTAGAGGCCGAGCGCGAAGACGGTATGGGCGATCAGGCCCATGAGGCGGGTGCGGCTCGGATCGGGGGTTCGGGCGCCGGCCCAGCCGAGCCCCATGCCGGGCAGCAGCAGGAACCAGCCGGCCGCGATCGTCACCAGCCCGAAGATCCAGGCGGGCAGGAAGCGGGGCGCGGCGAGCCAGTCCGGCCCGACGATCAGCGCGAACAGGATGCCATAGGCGATGCCGACCGCGTAATGCCCGGCCCAGCCCAGCGCACGCTCGTGGCGCCAGGGCGCGGCGGCGGCGATGTCGTCGTGGAACAGCCGCCCCTCGCGCAGATGCCAGAACCAGCGGCCGACCGGGGCCCAGTCGGGCGGGGACTGGCCGGGCAGCCGGCCGACGAGCTGGGCCCAGAGATCCATCGCGATGGTGGCGCCGAGGCCGAGCAGGGCGCCCTGGAGGATGAGCGAAGCCATCAGGTTTCCCGCGCTTGCCGAGGTCCGGCTTGCGCTGCTAACAGCTTTCGGGCGGCTTTGCCATGGGGTTCGCCGGGGTTCGGCCGGGGTTCGGGCTTGGCACTGTCGGGGGCGAGGGGTATATCGCCCGCCTGACCCGTGCGGAGAGAAGCCGTTGCACCAGAGTGATTCCTTCATCGACGAGGTCAGCGAAGAGGTTCGCCGCGACAGTCTCTATCGCCTGCTGCGCCGCTATGGCTGGCTGCTGGCGGCGCTCGTCGTGATCGCGGTCGGCACCGCCGCCGGGCTCGAATGGCGCAAGGCGAGCGCGCGGGGCGATGCCGAGCAGCATGGCGACGCGCTGCGCCGGATTGCCGAGGAGGCCGATCCGGCCCGGCGCGCCGAGGATTATGCCGCGCTCGCCGCGTCGGCGGCGGTGGTGGCGCCGGTCGCGCGGCTCAACCAGGCGGCGGCGGAGATCCAGGCGGGCAAGCCCGACGCGGCGGCGGCCACGCTCGCGGCCCTGGCCGACGATCCGGCGGCGCCCGAGCTCTATCGCGACCTCGCCGCGCTGCAGCGGGTGATGCTGCTCGGCTCCACGATGGATGCGGGCGAGCGGCGGGCGACGATCGAGGCGCTTGCGGGGCTCGACGCGCCGTTCCGGCCCCTGGCGCTGGAGCAGCGCGCGCTGATGAGCCTCGAGACGGGCGACAAGGCGGCGGCGATCGCCGACCTGAGCGTGATCCTGTCCCTGCCGACCACGCCGGAGCAGCTCGCGACCCGCGCGCGGCAGCTGATCGTCGCGGCGGGCGGAACCCTGCCGGGCGCCGGCCCCGCACCCGCGCCGGCGGCTCCGGCCTCCGGCGGCTGAGGGACGACATGACCGCGCCTTTCCCCGATCCGCGCAGCCGGCGCGCTGCCGCCACCGCCACCGCCCTTGCGGCCCTGCTGCTGATCGGCTGCACCAGCGAGCCCAAGCTGCCAGGCGAGCGGATCCCGATCCGCACCGAGGAAGCGCCGCTGGCCCAGACCGACCCGAAGGCGGTGCGGCCGGTGCCGATCCCCGCGGCGCAGGCCAATCCCGACTGGAGCCACCGCAACGGCTCGGCGGCCGGGCGACTGGTCAATCCGGCCTTCTCGGCCAATCCCAGCCTGCGCTGGACGCTCAATATCGGCGAGGGCGATGCGAAGCGCCGCCGCCTGCTGACCGCGCCGATCGTCGCGGGCAACCTGATCTACACGATCGACGCCGCCGGACGGTTGTCGGCCGTGACGCGGGGCGGGCAGCTCGCCTGGTCGCAGAGCCTGGTCCCGGACAAGCAGCTCGCCGATTCCGGGCCGGGCGGCGGCTTCTCCTATGATCGCGGCGTGCTCTATGTCTCGACCGGCTTCGGCGACGTGCTGGCGCTCGATGCCGCGACCGGCACGCGGCGCTGGAGCCGCAGCTTCGACGGGCCGGTCAGCGCGCCGCCCACCGCCGCGGACGGGCGGGTCTATGTGGTGGTGCGCAACGACACCGCCTTCGCGCTCGACGCCGCGGACGGCAAGACGCTGTGGCAGACCGAGGGCGTCGGCGGCACCGCCGGGCTGATGGGGGGATCGAGCGCCGCGACCGACGGCCAGCTCGTCGTGATCCCCTTCATCTCGGGCGAGATCCTCGGGCTTGTCGCGCGCAACGGCCTGCAGGTCTGGGGCACCGTGGTGACGGGCGGCCGGCGCGATCTCGCGCGCAACAACATCAACGATATCAGCGGCGATCCGGTGATCGACGGCGCGACGATCTATGCCTCGAACCAGAGCGGGCGCACCGTCTCGCTCGACCGGCAGAGCGGCGAGCGGCATTGGACGCTCGACGAGGGCGCCTATGGCCCGGCCTGGCCGGTCGGCGGCTCGGTCTTCCTGATGTCGGACGAGGGCGCGCTGGTCCGGGTCGATGCCGCCACCGGCCGCGAGATCTGGAATGTCCAGCTCAAGCAGTACGACAACGACAAGAAGCGGGTGAGCGCGGTCACCCATTACGGCCCGGTCCTGGCGGGCGGCCGGCTCTGGGTGGCGAGCGGGGACGAGTTCCTGCGCGCCTTCAACCCCTCGACCGGGGAGCTGCTCGGCACGGTGGCCTTGCCCGGCGGGGCGGGGGCGGCGCCGGCGGTGGCCGGGGGCGTCATGTATGTCGTGACGCGCAACGGCGACCTTCTGGCTTTCCAATAGCGCGCCGAGCCGCTAAGGATCGCGCCGCGGGGCTCCGGGAGCCCCGCGCGGAGTGTCCATGTCCTTCACGCTCGCCATCGTCGGCCGCCCGAATGTCGGCAAATCGACGCTGTTCAACCGGCTGGTCGGCCGGCGTCTCGCGCTGGTCGACGATCAGCCGGGGGTGACCCGCGACCTGCGCGAGGGGGCGGGCCGGCTCGGGCCGCTGCGCTTCACGGTGGTCGACACTGCCGGGCTCGAGGAGGCGACCGACGAGAGCCTGCAGGGCCGGATGCGCGCGCTGACCGAGCGCGCCGTCGACGCTGCCGATGTCTGCCTGTTCCTGATCGATGCGCGGGTCGGCGTGACCCCGACCGACCGCATCCTGGCCGAGCTGCTGCGCAAGCGCGCCGGCCAGGTGATCCTCTGCGCCAACAAGTCGGAGGGCCGGGCGGCCGAGACCGGTCTCTACGAGGCCTTCGAGCTCGGGCTCGGCGAGCCGATCGCGCTGTCGGCCGAGCACGGGATCGGCCTCGACGACCTGCTGCGCGCGCTCGAGCCGGTCGCCGAGCGCTTCGAGGATGCCGCGGCCATCGTCGAGGTCGATGTGGACGAGATCGACGACGAGGTCGACGAGGACGGGCAGGGCGCCATCCTGCCGCCCGGCCGCCCGATCCAGATCGCGGTCGTCGGCCGACCCAATGCCGGCAAGTCCACGCTCGTCAACGCGATCCTCGGCGAGGACCGGCTGCTGACCGGCCCCGAGGCCGGCATCACCCGGGACGCGATCGCGGTGACGCTCGACTGGCAGGGCGTGCCGTTCCGCATCTTCGACACCGCCGGCATGCGCAAGAAGGCCAAGGTCCAGGAGAAGCTCGAGAAGCTCTCCGTCTCGGACGGCCTGCGCGCGGTGAAGTTCGCCGAGGTCGTGGTGGTGTTGCTCGACGTCCAGGTGCCGTTCGAGAGCCAGGATCTGCGCATCGCCGACCTGGCCGAGCGCGAGGGCCGCGCGGTCGTCGTCGCGGTCAACAAATGGGATCTCGAGGAAGAGAAGTCCCAGAAGCTCAACGAGCTGCGCGAGGCCTTCGGCCGCCTGCTGCCGCAGCTCCGCGGCGCGCCGATGGTCATGGTCTCGGCGCTGACCGGCAAGGGGCTCGACCGGCTGCGCGAGGCGATCGTCAAGGCGCATGCCACCTGGAACAGCCGGATCTCGACCGCTCGGCTCAATCGCTGGCTGGCGGCGCAGATCGCCGATCATCCGCCGCCGGCGCCGGGCGGGCGGCGGATCAGGCTGCGCTACATGACCCAGGTCAAGACGCGGCCGCCGACCTTCGTGCTGTTCTGCTCGCATCCCGACGCGGTTCCGGACGATTACCGGCGCTTCCTGGTCAACGGGCTGCGCCGCGATTTCGACCTGCCGGGCACGCCGATCCGGCTGTTCCTGCGGGCCGGCGAGAACCCCTACAAGGACCGCAAGAAGCCGAACGTCACCGCGCTCGACAAGCACAAGCCGCGGCGGTTGCAGGGCTGACCCGGCTCGCATTCCGAGCGGGTTTGCGGTATCCTGACGCTCTGGCCGCCTGATCGGGCGCGCGGCCTGCTCCTCGCATTCCGGGGGATCATGCCAATGGGCAAGGTTATCGCGATCTGCTGCGACGGAACCTGGAACCGGCGCGACCAGCAGAACGACACCAACGTGGTGAAGCTGCACGACCATATCCTGAAGGGGCCGACGCGGGACGGCCCCTGGCAGGAGCCGCGCTACGTGGCCGGCGTCGGCAGCACGGTGCGCAGCCAGATGGACCATTGGCTCGGCGGGCTGTTCGGGGTCGGGCTCGACGACCAGATCCTGGAAGCCTACGGCCATCTGGTCACGCTCTACCGGCCGGGTGACCGGATCTTCGTCTTCGGCTTCTCGCGCGGGGCCTATTGCGCGCGCTCGCTGACCGGGCTGATCCGCAATTGCGGCATCCTGGAGGTCGAGCATGCCGGCCGGGCGCGGGAGGCGATGGCCCTCTATCGCTCGGGGCGCGAGGCCGACGCGCCCGACGGCGAGAACGCCCTGACCTTCCGGGCCTGCTATGCCGCCGGGACGCTGACGAGCAGCTGGGAGGCGGCCTGGCGGCGCAATCACGGCTTTGCGGTTCCCGATCCGGAGCCCGACCGGCTCGGCGTGCACTATCTCGGGGTCTGGGACACGGTGGGCTCGCTCGGGATCCCGGCCGGGCTCGATGTCGCGCGCCTGGTCAATCGCCGCTACCAGTTCCACGACACCAAGCTCTCGACCAGCGTCGGTTCGGCGCGGCACGCGGTGGCGATCGACGAGCATCGGCGGAGCTTCCTGCCGACGCTCTGGGCCAATATCTGCGCGCTGGAGGCCGAGCGGCCCGGCGCCTATCGCGAGCAATGGTTTCCGGGCGAGCACGGATCCGTGGGTGGAGGCGGCGAGGTCACCGACCTCTCCGATGCCGGCCTGCGCTGGATCGCCGAGGGCGCGCGCGAGGCCGGCCTCCGGCTCGACGAGGCCTGGTTTGGCGGCCTCGCCGCGGCGGCCGACCCTTGCGGGCTGCTCACCTGCATGCGCGCGCCCGGCCGCTCGGTCGCCCGCTGGTTCCTGGGCTTCCATCCGGTCGATCGCTCGGGCGTGACCCATGCCGCGCATGTCTCCGAGACCGCGCTGACGCGCTGGCGCGACGCCGATCCGCGCTACCGTCCCGCGACGCTGACGCCGCTGACCGCCGATCTCGACCGGATGACCTGGGCGGCGCCCGGACCCGCCGGCGGGTAGCGGCGGACCGGCCCGCCCCGCGGTTCGGAATTGGAAAGGATTTGCGGCTAGGCTCGGGCCTCCCTTTCCCCGAGACATTCTTTCACGATCGCCCGCTCCGGGCGCTCCCGACCGCGGGGCGATCCGGAGCACAGGCATGAAGCGCATCGTCATCTGCTGCGATGGAACCTGGAAACGGCTCGACGAGCGGTTTCCGACCAATGTGGTGCGGCTGGCCCAGGGCGTGCTGCCGCAGGCCCAGGACGGGGCGGCGCAGGTGGTGTTCCATCTCGACGGCGTCGGGACCGGGCGCGGGACGGGCCGGCTGGCGCGCGGTCTCGACCGGGCGCTGGGCGGCGTGTTCGGCCAGGGCCTGATGGCGACGGTCGAAGCCGCCTATCGCTTCCTCGTCTTCAACCATGCGCCCGGCGACGCGATCTATCTCTTCGGCTTCTCGCGCGGCGCCTATACCGCGCGCAGCCTGGCCGGGCTGATCCGCAATTGCGGCATCCTCGCCCGCGATCAGGCGGTGGCGATCCCCCAGGCGCTGGCGCTCTATCAGGGGCGCAGCCAGGACAGCCATCCCGACAGCGAAGCCGCCTGCGCCTTCCGGGCGCGCCACGGCCAGCCGGTCTGGACGAGCCCCGCCGACGCGGCCTGGCGGCGGCTCCATCTCGGGGAGGAGGGGACGCGGCTCGACCTCGCCTATGTGGGCGTCTGGGACACGGTCGGCGCGCTCGGGGTGCCGCACTATCTGCGGCTGGCCGACCTGATCAACCGGCCGCTGCGCTTCCACGACACCCAGCTCTCCAAGGGCGTCGCCGCGGCGCGCCACGCGGTGGCGATCGACGAGCGCCGGCGCAGCTTTCCGCCGACGCTCTGGGACAATCTCGACGCGCTCAATGCCGGGACCGGGAGCGAGCCGCCCTATCAGCAGAAATGGTTCCCTGGCGATCACGGCTCGGTCGGCGGCGGGGGCGAGGTGACGGCGCTCTCCAACGATGCGCTCGCCTGGATCGCCGAGGGCGCGGCCCGCGCCGGCCTCGGGCTCGATCCCGGCTGCCTGGAGCGCTGGCGGCGCGAGCGCGACTGCCTCGGCCCGCTTCGGGCCGGCCGGGCGCGACCGGGTCTGATCGATCGGCTGCTCGCGATCGCGCCGGCCGAGCGGTCCGGGCCATCCTCGGCGCGCGAGCTGGCCGAGGCCGCGCTGCGCCGCTGGCACAGCGACCCGCATTACCGGCCAGTTGCGCTGCGCCGCCTGTTCGGGGTCGCGCGGACCGGCCGGCGGCTCGGCGGGCTGCCGGCCGAGGGCTGATCCGCCTATCCGGGCACGCGCGCCCGGCTCGGTCTGGCTTCTTCGAGGATTTCATAGAGGCAGAAACCCTATCGGGCAGTCCGAGGGGCCCCATCAACAGATGGGGAGACCAAAGACTCGCGGGCAACGGCCCGCTCCGGGCAGCCGCGGATCTCGCGGCTGCGCCTCTCCCCCCGAACCGCCGCTCCGAAGCGACGAAACGGCTGAGCCGCCACGACGGTGCCGCGCGCCGCGAGCGCGAGGCTGCCGTTCGCGGAGCGTCGCCGCGGCGCTCTACCGAAAGGCGCCGCGCGGCCCGTCCTCGGCGCGCCGCAACAGGGCTCAGAGGAACAGCGGGATCGCGAGAAAGACCATGGAGGTCAGCGCGCCGTTCAGCCCCATCGCGATGCCGGCGAAGGTGCCGGCCTCCTCGCTGACCTGGAAGGCGCGGGCGGTGCCGATCCCGTGGCTTGCCACCCCGACCGCGAAGCCGCGCGCGGCGTAGTCGTGGATCTTCAGCGCGTTCATCAGCGGCGTCACCACCACCGAGCCGAGGATGCCGGTCAGGACCACGAGGACCGCGGCGAGCGCGGGGATGCCGCCGATCGTCTGGGTGAGCGCCATGGCGATCGGCGCGGTGGTCGATTTCGAGGCGAGCGAGGCGATCACGGCGGGCGGTGCGCCGAGGGCCCAGGCGATGGCGCTGGCGCTCGCGATCGCCGTCAGCGAGCCCGCGACCAGCGCCGCGCACATCGGCGCGAGATTGCGGCGCACTTCCAGACGGTTGCGCCAGAGCGGCACCGCCAGCGCCACGGTGGCGGGCCCGAGCAGGAAATGCACGAACTGCGCCCCCTGGAAATAGCTCTGATAGTCGGTGCCGGTACCGAGCAGCAGCACGATCAGCAGGCCGGCCGCGATCACCACCGAATTGGCCAGGGGGTGGCGCTTGAGCCGCGCCGAGATGCCGTCGCCGATCACGAAGGCGACCAGCGTCGCCGACAGCCAGAACAGCGGCGCTTGGGCGAGATAGACCCAGATCCGGTAGAGATTGTCGGTCTCGGTCATCGCCGGGCCCTCTGCTGCAGCCGCACGACGGCGCGGAAGGTCGCCACCGTGACGACGAGCGTGAGCAGGGTCGAGACCACCAGCGCCAGCGAGATGGCGATCCAGTTGGCGCGGATGAGCCCGGCCTGCTGGACCACCCCGACCGCCGCCGGCACGAAGAGCAGCGACAGGTTGCGCAGGAGCGTGCCGGCGACGCCCTCGAGCGCCTCGCCGGCCTGACCCGCGACGAGCAGCCCGGCGAAGAGCAGCGCCATGCCGAGCACCGGTCCGGGAAAGACGATGCCGAGCGCGCGCACCAGCACCTCGCCGGCGAGCTGGCACAGAAAGAGCAGGGTCAGGGCCTGGAGCATCGGGCGGGCCTATCGGTCATGGAGGATCGCCCCCTCACTGACCCCGCTTTGCCGCTTTTGTCCAGCCTCGCGCGGCCCGCTTGGCGTTTGCCAAGCCCGGCGCGCGGCGGTATGGCTAGCCGAAACGGGCAGAAAGGCAGGACCGCCATGGCCGGGACCAAACCAGTAGTGCTGTGCATTCTCGATGGCTGGGGGATCCGTGCCGATACCGTCGGCAACGCCGTCGCCCTGGGCAATACCCCGAATTTCGATCGGATCTGGGCGACCTGCCCGCATGCCCAGCTGGCCGCGCATGGGCCGGCGGTCGGCCTGCCCGAGGGCCAGATGGGCAATTCCGAGGTCGGCCACACCAATATCGGCGCCGGACGGGTGGTCTGGATGGACCTGCCGCGCATCGACAACGCGATCGCGGAGGGCAGCTTCGCGACCAATGCCGAGCTCCTCGCCTTCATCGGCCGCCTGAAGGAGACCGGCGGCACCGCCCATCTCGCCGGCCTCACCTCGCCCGGCGGCGTCCATGCCCATCAGCGCCACATCACCGCGCTCGCCCAGGCGATCGCCGGCGCGGGCGTCCCGGTCGCGGTGCATTGCTTCCTCGACGGGCGCGACGTGCCGCCCTCCTCCGCCGCCGGCCAGGTGGCGGCGTTCGAGGCCAGCCTGCCCGAAGGCGCGCGCATCGCCACCGTCACCGGCCGCTTCTACGCCATGGACCGCGACAATCGCTGGGAACGGGTCGGCGCGGCGGTGGCGGCGATCCTGCATGGCGAGGGGCTCAAGGCCCCGGACGCGGCCGAGGCGATCGCCGCCGCCTATGCCCGCGGCGAGACCGACGAATTCGTGCGCCCGACGGCGATCGGCGCCTATCAGGGCGTCCGCGACGGCGACGGCCTCGTCTTCGCCAATTTCCGCGCCGACCGCGCCCGCGAGATTCTCGCGGCGCTGATCGATCCCGAATTCCACGCCTACGAGGTCGGGCCGCGCCCGCGCTTCGCCGCCGTGCTCGGGATGGTCGAATATTCCGACGCGCTCAACCGCTTCATGACGGTGATGTTCCCCTCGAGCGACATCGTCAACACGCTCGGCGCCTGGGTCTCGGGCCACGGCAAGGCGCAGTTCCGCCTGGCCGAGACCGAGAAATATCCCCATGTCACCTTCTTCCTCAATGGCGGCGTCGAGGTCCCGGCCGAGGACGAGATCCGCTACATGGCCCCGAGCCCCAAGGTCCGCACCTACGACCTGCAGCCCGAAATGTCCGAGCCCGAGGTCGCCGACCAGTTGGCGGGCGCGATCCGCTCCGGCAAGTACGACCTGATCGTGGTCAATTTCGCCAATCCCGACATGGTCGGCCATACCGGCGTGCTCGAAGCCGGGATCAAGGCGGTCGAGGCGGTCGATCAGGGCCTCGGGCAAGCCCTCGCGGCGCTCGACGAGGTGCATGGCGCGATGATCGTCACCGCCGACCACGGCAATTGCGAGACGATGATCGACCCCGAGACCGGCGGCCCGCATACCGCGCACACGCTCAACCCGGTGCCGGTGATCCTGGTCGGGGGCCCGGAAGGCGCGCGGCTGCATGACGGCAAGCTGTCCGACCTCGCGCCGACGCTCCTGCAACTGATGGGGCTCGAACAGCCGGCCGAGATGACCGGACGCAGCCTGATCGAGGCCCAGTGAATCGAGGCCCAGAGAATCGAGGCCCAGTGAATCGAGACTTGAATCGAGGGTCGGCGATTCGAGGCCTGGTGTCGGGAGGCCCGCTGACCTTCCTGGGCGGGGCGGGGCTCGGGCTGCTGCTCTGCCTCGCGACCCCGGCGGCGCCGGCCTCCCAGTCGGCGGAGCTCGACGCGGCCGCCGCCCGGATCACGGCGGCGAGCCAGGCCCTCGCCGCCGCCACGGCGCCGGAGGGGCGCCTCGTCGCGCTCGACACCGCGATCACCGCCTACCAATCCGCGCTCGATTTGCTGCGCTCGGTCGTCGCCGGCGCCAGCACGCGCGAGCGCGAGCTCACGCTGGCGCTCGACTCGCGCCGGGAGGAGCTGCAGCACCTGATCGCGGCGCTCGAGACGATGAGCCGGACCCCGCCGCCGGCCCAGGCCTTGCATCCGCTCGGGCCGGTCGGGGCGGCGCGCGCGGCGGCGATGCTGTCGCGCCTCACGCCCGAACTGCAGGCCCAGGCGACCGAGATGGCACAGGAATATGCCGATGTCGCGGCGGCGCGCGCCCTGCGCCAGGAAGGCGAGCGCGATCTCGCCGCCGGCATCGCCGCGCTCGGCGCCGCGCGGACCGAGCTCGGCGAGACGCTTGCCCGCAACGCGCCGCCCCAGCCGCGCGGCACCGAGGATCCGGCGCTCGCCATGATGGTCCGCGACAGCGACACCCTCACCACGCTCGCCGCCAAGATCGCGCTGACCGCGGCGCCGTCGGGCGTCGCGCCGGGGGCGGGCAAGATCCCCGACCTCGCCCGCCCGGTGAAGGGCGAGATCGTGCGCGGCTACCAGCAGCCGGACGCGGCCGGGGTGAAGCGCCCCGGCATCGTGATCCAGGCGCCGCCGCTCTCGCTCGTCACCGCGCCCGCTGACGCGATCGTGCGCTATGCCGGGCCGTTTCTCGACTATGGCTATGTCGTCGTGCTCGAAGCCGACGACGAGACCCTGGTGGTGCTGGCGGGGCTGGCGCAGCTTCAGGTCAGCACCGGCGATGCGGTGCGCAACGGCGCGCTGCTCGGGCTGCTGGGCGGTCCGGCCTTCGAGGCGCAGGAGGCCCCGGGGGCGCAGGATCCGGACGCTGCCGAGGATGTGAACGGCGGCTCTGGTGCCGACGAGATGCTCTATATAGAAGTCAGGCATGGACAGGGGCCGGTGGATCCGGCGACCCTGTTCACCGGTGAAAACGGATAGGAACGGGCCCCATGAAGAAGATCTTGCTTGCGGGGGTCGCAGGCGCAGCCCTTGGCCTGGTGATCAGCACCCAGTTCGCCGGGCCGCTGGTGGCGCAGGAAGCCGCCAAGGACAAGACGGTCTATGAGCAGCTCGACCTGTTCGGCGACGTGTTCGAGCGGATCCGCACCTCCTATGTCGAGCCCGTGGACGAGAAGAAGCTGATCCAGGCCGCGATCAACGGCATGCTCGCCTCGCTCGACCCGCATTCGAGCTATCTGCCGCCCGACGATTTCAGCGACATGCAGGTCCAGACCAAGGGCGAGTTCGGCGGCCTCGGCATCGAGGTCACCCAGGAGAACGGCATCGTCAAGGTGGTGTCGCCGATCGAGGGGACGCCGGCCGACAAGGCGGGGATCAAGCCGGGCGACCTGATCACCCAGGTGAACGGTGAAAGCGTGGTCGGGCTCAATCTCAACGACGCGGTCGACATGATGCGCGGGCCCGTCGGATCCGAGATCACCATCACCATCCAGCGCGACGGCACGCCCGACCCGTTCGACGTGAAGATCAAGCGCGAGACGATCAAGGTCTCGCCGGTGCGCTCGCAGGTGAATGACGGGGTCGTGGTGCTGCGGGTCTCGACCTTCAACGAGCAGACCTATCCCAATCTCGAGCAGCAGCTGAAGGAGCAGGTGGCGGCCGCTGGCGGCATGGACAAGGTCCAGGGCTTCGTTCTCGACCTGCGGAACGATCCGGGCGGCCTGCTGAACCAGGCGATCTCGGTCGTCGATGCCTTCCTCGATTCGGGCGAGATCGTGTCGACCCGCGGCCGCGATCCGCGCGACAGCGAGCGCTACAACGCGACCCCGGGCGATCTCGCGCAGGGCAAGCCGATGGTGGTGCTGGTCAATGGCGGCTCGGCCAGCGCGTCCGAGATCGTCGCGGGCGCGCTGCAGGACCATCATCGCGCGGTGATCCTCGGCACCCAGAGCTTCGGCAAGGGCTCGGTCCAGACCATCATGCCGGTGCAGGATGACGGCGCGCTGCGGCTGACGACGGCGCGCTATTACACGCCCTCGGGGCGCTCGATCCAGGCGCTCGGCATCGCGCCGGATATCGTGGTCGAGCAGCCGGCGCCCGGGGCGAAGCCGGCGGAGCCCGCGACCCCGCCGCCCGGCGAGCAGCTGCGCTCGGAAGCCGACCTGCGCGGCGCGCTGACCAACGATTCTCTGACCGAGGACGAGAAGAAGCAGCTCGAAGCCGACAAGCAGCATCAGGAGGATACCGCGAAGCTGCGGGCCGAGGATTATCAGCTCAGCTATGCGATCGACATGCTGCGGGGCATGTCGTTCCTGCATGCCGCGAACTGAGCTGGACCCCGCCGCGATCGCGGCCTTGCCCTACCGGCCCTGCGTCGGGTTGGTGGTGGCGAACCCCGCCGGCCTGGTCTTTGCCGGCCGTCGACACGACATGCCGGGCAAGGCCTGGCAGATGCCGCAAGGCGGGATCGACCCGGGCGAGAGCCCGCGCGACGCGGCGCTGCGCGAGCTTGGCGAGGAGACCGGCATCCCGGCCTCCTCGGTCGAGATCCTGGCCGAGACGCCGGACTGGATCACCTACGATCTGCCGTCCGATCTGGTGGGCAAGGTCTGGAAGGGTCGCTATCGCGGCCAGCGGCAGCTCTGGTTCCTGCTGCGCTTCCGGGGGACCGACAGCGAGATCGACATCGCCCAGCCGCATCCCGAATTCGAGGCCTGGGCCTGGATGACCCCGGACGCCATCCTCGACGCCATCGTCCCTTTCAAGCGCGCGACCTATGGCCAGGTCTTCGACGCCTTCCGCGATCGGCTCTGACCCCGCGGCGGCGGGCCTTTGCCCTGCGCGTTCAGGCGTCGTTCACGAAGGTTGCGATCCGCCTAACGGAAAAGATTTTGTTGGGGAATTTCAACGGTTTGGTTGGAGTCGCACGCGTGCGACTCCGGGGTTTCGCACGGTCAGAAGCGCCGTGCGACGGTCAGGATCAGGGTTTCGACCCCGGGATTGGACTCCGAAAGGTCCGCGTTCGACTTGTGCTCGATCGCGAGCCCGACCGACCAGTCCGGGCCGACCTGGCGCGACAGGCCGAGCCGGCTGCGGAATTCCAGCGGGAAACCGAGATCGACTCCATTGCCCTGATTGTAGGCGCCCGGCATCACGCTGAGCCCGAGCCTCCAGCCATCGCCGAAGGGCAGGAGCAGGATGGGCCCGGCCCCGGCCCAGAAGCTGCCCGAGGCGCCCACCTCGACGCCGCCCCCGACCGCGAGGCCAAGCGATCCCCAGCGGCCCAGCGGATCGGAGGCGATCCCGAGCCCGGCCACGAAGCTCGGATCGCCGAGACGGTCGAGGATATCGTTGCGTCCGAGGCTCAGAGTGACCTCGAAGCCCCGCGCCGGGCCGATCCCCGCGACGAGCAGGGCGGCGATGGCGGCGGCCCGGAGGAGGGGGCGGGTCACGGGCGGTCGGATCAAGGGCAGCCGTCTCCGGGATCGTCGGTTCGCCGCGCCAACCCGCGAGCCCCCCATCGGTTCCCCGAGCCCGATCAGGAGAGCTCGGCCGCGGGTTGGAACGGGAAGAAGCATCCTCCCGACCAGATCCCGAACTGGGCGATTCCGCCGATCGTCTCGACCGCGCCGAGCTCCACCAGCCGATAGAAGCTCTTGCGGTCGATGAGCGCCTCGAGATTGCGCCGGACAAGGAGATAGGGGGCGGGCTCGCCGGTGGCGGGATCGAGCACAACGCGGATCGGGTGATCGGGCCCTGCCTCCGCCTCGTCCTCGACCTGGGTGACGAAGCGCAGGCGCTGGTCGCTTCCTTGGCCCTCGACGGTGAAATCGACCGCGACGAACGGCGCGTCCTCGACGCGGATGCCGACCTTTTCCACGGGCGTGACAAGGAAGTAGCGCTCGCCCTCGCGCTTCAGGATCGAGGAGAACAGCTTGACCAAGGGCGCGCGCCCGATCGGGGTGCCGAGATAGAACCAGGTGCCATCCCGCGCGATCCGCATGTCGAGATCGCCGCAGAAGGGCGGGTCCCAGAGATGCACCGGCGGCGGCCCCCGCCGTCCGGCCTGACGGGCCGAGGCGGCGATGCTGTCGGCGCTGGGCGCGCTGTCCGGTTTGTGATGCGGCTTGACCATTGTCGCTGTGGCGGACCAGATTAAACTCAGCCAAGGATAGAGCCGGGGGGACGGTCGGGCAACAACAGCAGCGCGAACGCGCGGAAAGGCGGCAGGATGACGGACCCCGAGGGCCTGATGCAGGAAATCGAGGTCGCGCGATCGCGGCTGGCCCGCACGCGCGAGATGATCGCGCGGCGGATCATCGGCCAGACCGAGGCGGTCGAGCAGGTGCTGATCGCGATCCTCTGCGGCGGGCATGGGCTGCTGGTCGGCGTTCCTGGGCTCGCCAAGACCCGGCTGGTCGAGACGCTCGGCACCGTGCTCGGGCTCGACGCGCATCGCGTGCAGTTCACCCCGGACCTGATGCCGGCCGACATCCTGGGCGCCGAGGTGCTCGAGACCGGCGCCGACGGGACGCGCGCCTTCCGCTTCATCGACGGGCCGATCTTCTGCCAGCTGCTGATGGGCGACGAGATCAACCGCGCGAGCCCGCGCACCCAATCCGCGCTCCTGCAGGCGATGCAGGAACAGGAGGTCTCGGTCGCGGGTCAGCGCCGACGGTTGCCGCAGCCGTTCCATGTCCTCGCCACCCAGAACCCGATCGAGCAGGAGGGGACCTATCCGTTGCCCGAGGCGCAGCTCGACCGGTTCCTGCTGCAGATCGACCTCGACTATCCCGACCGCGCATCGGAACGCGCGATCATCCTCGCCACCACGGGAACCGAGGAGGCGACGGCCGAGCCCGTCTTCACCGCCGAGAGCCTGATCGCGACCCAGCGGCTGATCCGCCGGCTGCCGGTCGGCGATGCCGTGGTCGAGCGCATCCTGGACCTGGTCCGGGCCGCCCGGCCCGGCACGGCGGACGCCCATCCCGCCGTGACACAGCAGGTCAGCTGGGGTCCGGGCCCACGTGCCGCCCAGGCTCTGATGCTGGCGATCCGCGCGCGCGCCTTGCTGCAGGGCCGGCTGGTTCCGGGTCTTGACGACGTGGCCGCGCTGGCCCGGCCGGTGCTCATCCACCGGATGTCGCTCGGCTTCGCGGCCCGGGCCGAAGGCCGGACGCTCGACCAGCTGATCAGCCTGCTTGTCGACGACGTGCTCGGCGTGGAGGCGGCAGCGTGAACCAGCCCATCCTCCGCGGGAGGATGAAGCCACAGGGGCCGGTCGGCCTGCGGCGGGACGCGCAGAAGGTCGCGGGCGCGTTGCCGCCGCTGCTGGCGGATGCGAAGATCCTGGCGGGCAGCGTGGCGATGGGCGTGCATGGCCGCCGGCGGTCGGGGACGGGAGAAAATTTCTGGCAGTATCGCCAGGCCGTTCCGGGCGATGCCCGCTCGATGGTGGATTGGCGCCGTTCGGGGCGGTCGGACGCGCAGTTCATCCGCGAAATGGAGTGGGAGGCGGCGCAGACCGTCAGCCTCTGGGTCGACGATGCGCAGTCGATGGACTATCGCGGCGATGAGGATGCAAGGTCCAAGGCCGAGCGCGCCCGCCTGCTGGCGCTTTCCTTGTCGGTGCTGCTGGTGGCGGGGGGCGAGCGGGTCGCGCTGATGGGAACGGCGGCAGCACAGGCCCGCAGTGGGCAGGCGCAGCTCAACCGGATGGCGCTGGCGCTTGCCGGCGCCGAGCGCGATGATCGGCCGGATTACGGGACGCCGCCGGCCGATCGGCTGGCGCGCGGCGGCTGGGCGGTGTTCTTTTCGGATTTCCTTGGTGATCTCGACGGGCTGATCGCGGCCCTGGACCATGCGGCACATCAGGGCGTGCGCGGCTGCTTCGTGCAGGTGCTCGACGAGACGGAGGAGGCGTTTCCCTTCGACGGAAGGGTGATCTTCCAGAGCATGGCCGGATCGACCGAGTTCGAGACCCAGCGCGCCCGCGGCCTGCGCGAGGACTATGTCGCGCGCTTGGCCGAGCGCCGGGCGCGGCTCGGGGATCTGGCGCACAGCCTGGGCTGGCGCTGCCTGTTCCACCGCACCAGCCAGCCGCCGCGCGCGGCCCTGCTCTGGCTCTATATGGCGGTGGGAGACCGGGCTTGAGCGCAGCATGATCGGATCGGTTGCCTTCGCCGCGCCGTGGCTGCTCGCCGCACTCGCCGCGTTGCCGATCCTCTGGTGGCTGTTGCGCGCGGTGCCCCCGGCGCCGGGTCGGCGCGAGTTCCCGGGCGTGCGCCTGCTGATCGGGCTCGAAGATCCGGAAAAGATGCCGGAGCGCACGCCCTGGTGGCTGCTGCTGCTGCGCATGGCGGCGCTCGGCGCCGCGATCGTCGCCTTTGCCGGGCCGGTGCTCAATCCGCGGCCGCTGGCGAGCAGCGGGCCGCTCCTGCTGTTGCTGGATGGGGGCTGGGGCGACGCGCCCGACTGGACGGCGCGTCTGAGCCGGGTCGGTGCGGCGCTCGAGGATGCGAGCCGGGCCGGGCGGCCGGTCGCGGTCCTGAGCCTGGCCAGCGCGCCGCCGGTCGACGGCAAGCTGCCGCTGCGTGACGCGGCCGACTGGTCCGAGCGCCTGGCGGGGTTCTTGCCGCAGGCCTGGGCGCCGCAGCGCGCCCGATGGGCCGACTGGTTCGCCGGGCAGACCGAGGGATTCCAGACGCTCTGGCTGAGCGACGGGATCAGCGATGCGGGCGAGACCGCCCTGGCACAAGCTTTGCTGGCGCGCGGGCCGGTCACCCTGGTGGCCCCGGCCCGCACCGCGCTCGGCCTCACCCCGCCGCGGCTCGAGGCGGGCCAGCTCAAGGTGACGGCGCTGCGCGTGGGCGGTGGGCCGGAGCGGGCGGTCGCGATTTCCGCGATCGGGCCCGATCCGAACGGCGTGGAGCGCAGTCTCGGCGCTGTGGCCGGTCGCTTCGCCGAGGGCGCCGACAGCGCGGATCTGACGCTCGACATGCCGATCGAGCTGCGCAATCGGGTCGGGCGGATCGCGCTTGCCGAGGGTCGGTCGGCGGCGGGCGTGGTGCTGGCCGACGATTCGGTGCGCCGGCGCAAGGTCGGGCTGATGGCCGGCGCCGCCGGCGGCGAGGCGCAGGATCTGGTCGATCCGCTGCACTATCTGCGCACCGCGCTGCAGCCCTTCGCCGAGGTGATCGAGGCGCCGCTCGGCGAGATGCTCAACACCGCGCCCGACGTCCTCATCCTCGCCGATGTGGGCAGCTTCAACGATGCCGAACGCGACGCGCTGACCAAGTGGGTCGAGCAGGGGGGGCTCCTGATCCGCTTCGCCGGGCCGCGGCTGGCGCAGTCGGGCGCCGGTCAGCTCGACGACGATCCGCTGCTGCCGGTGCGGCTGCGCGCGGGGGGGCGATCGGTCGGGGGGGCGATGTCCTGGGGCGCGCCCCGCAAGCTCCGGCCTTTCGCCGATGGCAGCGCCTTCGCCGGCCTTCCGGTCCCGGAGGAGGTCAGCATCTCGTCCCAGGTGATGGCGCAACCAGATCCCGATCTGCCGAGCCGGGTGATGGCGACGCTCGAGGACGGCACGCCGCTCGTCACCGGGCGGGCGCTCGGCGAGGGGCGTGTGGTGCTGTTCCATGTGACGGCCAATGCCGACTGGTCGAGCCTGCCGCTCTCGGGTCTGTTCGTCCAGATGCTGGAGCGGCTGACCCAGAGCGCCGGCGGGCTTGCCGACGCGCCCGAGCAGTTCGCCGACAGCGTCTGGACCCCGATGCAGGTCCTGACCGGCTTTGGCGCGCTCGATACGCCGAGCCTGATCGCCGGGGT
The DNA here is from genome assembly GCA_046348955.1 of Amaricoccus sp. Taxonomy (GTDB): domain Bacteria; phylum Pseudomonadota; class Alphaproteobacteria; order Rhodobacterales; family Rhodobacteraceae; genus Amaricoccus. Next base: position 199,119 of record JAXMDG010000006.1, on the reverse strand, counting down.
CCCGGGCGACCGGCTCGCCGCGGCCCGGCCTTCGGCGGAAACCCCGCCGGGGGTCTATGCCAGCGGCGAGCGGCGCGTGGCGCTCAATGTGCTGCGCGGCGACGACCGGTTGAAGCCCTTCGCGGCGCTGCCCGACGGGGTGCAGCTCGAAGCGATGGAGCCGGTGCGCGAGATCCCGCTCGGACCCTGGCTGCTGGCCTTGGCGCTGGTGCTGCTGTCGGCCGATGTGCTGGTGACCCTGCGGATCTCCGGGCGGCTTGGCCATTGGCGGCGCCCGGCGACCGCGCTTGCGCTGCTGGTCGTGGCCGGGCTCGCGCTCGTCCCGCTTCAGGCCCGGGCGCAGGATGCCGGCGCGGCGCGGCCGAGAGGGCCGGGCACTGGCCCCGACGCGCAGGCGATGTACGCGGCCAACGACACGGTGCTCGCCTATGTCAAGACGGGCGATGCCCGGATCGACGAGATCAGCCGGGCTGGGTTGCGCGGCCTGAGCCAGGCGCTCTACGAGCGCACGTCGATCGAGCCGGTGGAGCCCATCGCCGTCGATATCGAGACGAGTGAGCTCGCGGTCTATCCGTTCCTCTACTGGCCGATTTCCAAGGACCAGGCGCAGCCCACCGACGCGGCCTATGCGCGTCTCAACGACTATCTGCGGGGCGGCGGGATGATCCTGTTCGACACCCGAGACGCCGATCTCGGCGCGACCATGGGCACGACGCCGAACGGTCGCGCGCTGCAGCGCATCGCGGCCAAGCTCGACGTGCCGCCCCTGGAGACCGTGCCCAAGGACCATGTTCTGACGCGGACATTCTATCTGCTGCAGGACTTTCCCGGCCGTTGGGAGGGGGCGCCGGTCTGGGTCGAGGCCGCGCCGCCGACCGCCGCGGTCGAGGGGATGCCGTTCCGCAGCCTCAATGACGGGGTGACGCCGGTGGTGATCGGCGGCAACGACTGGGCCTCGGCCTGGGCCCTGCGCCCGGACGGCCAGGCGATGTTTCCGATCGGCCGAGGGTTGACGGGCGAGCGCCAGCGCGAGATGGCGATGCGCTTCGGCATCAATCTCATCATGTATGTGATGACCGGGAACTACAAATCCGACCAGGTGCATGTCCCGGCGCTGCTGGACCGGTTGGGGCAATAGATGATCGGCTCGGTGGTCCTTGATCCGCTTCTGCCGCTGCCGGTGATCGCCGGCTTGGCGGTGCTCGTTGCGCTGGTCTTGGCGCTCGCGGTCTGGCGGCGGCTGGCCGGCTGGTGGCTGCGGGCGCTGGCTGCTCTGGTGATCCTGATCGCGCTGGCCGGCCCGTCGCTGCGCCAGGAGGACCGGAGCCCGGTTCCCAACATCGCGCTGGTCGTGGTTGATGACAGCGCCAGCAACCGGCTTGGGGACCGGTCCGAGCAGCGCGAACGGGCTGTGCAGGGCCTCGATGCCGCGCTCGCGCGGCTCGGCGCCACGGCTCCCCTGGACGTCCGTACGATCCATGTGACCGATACCGGTGCGGGCACGCAGCTCCTGTCGGCGCTTTCGAGCGCCATGGCCGAGCTGCCCGCCGACCGGGTGGCCGGCGCGATCCTGGTGACCGACGGCCAGATCCACGACCAGGGAGCGCTGAGCGCCTTCCCTGCTCCGGTCCATGTGTTGCTGACGGGCCATGCTGCCGATTGGGATCGCCGCTTGGTGGTCGAGACGGCGCCGGCCTTTGCCATCGTGGGCGAGCCGGTCAGCCTGTCGCTCCGGGTCGAGGATCTGGGGGCCGCACCCGGGTCGGGCGGCACTGCGCCGATCTCGGTCGTGCTCGACGGTGCCGAGCCACAGCGTTTCGACGTGCCGGTCAATCAGAGCGTGACGCTGCCCGTGACGCTGCAACGCGGCGGCATGAACGTGCTGCAGATCGCGACGCCGCAGGTGGCGGGCGAGCTGACCGATCGCAACAATGCGCAGATCGTCTCGATCAACGGGGTGCGCGACCGGCTGCGGGTGCTGCTGGTCTCGGGCGAGCCCTATCCCGGCGAGCGGACCTGGCGGAACCTGCTCAAGTCCGACAGCGCCGTCGATCTCGTGCATTTCACCATCCTGCGGCCGCCCGACAAGCAGGACTTCGTGTCGGTCTTCGAGCTCTCGCTGATCGCCTTCCCGACGCAGGAGCTGTTCATGGAGAAGGTCGACCAGTTCGACCTGATCATCTTTGATCGCTACAAGCGCCGGGGGATCCTGCCGAGCAGCTATTTCGAGAACATCGCCCGCTATGTCCGCGCCGGCGGGGCGCTCCTGATTGCGAGCGGCGACGATTTTGCCGGGGCCGACAGCCTCTATCGCTCGCCGCTGCGCGACCTGCTGCCGGTCGAGCCGACCGGGCGGGTGATCGAGGAAGGTTTCAAGCCTCGGGTCTCGGCGATCGGCGAGCGCCATCCGGTTACGGCGGGTCTCGAGGAGCATGCGCCCCATCCGACAGCCCCGGACGGGACGCCGGGCTGGGGGCGCTGGTTCCGCTCCGTCGAAGTCTCGGCGCCGCAGGGTCAGGTTGTCATGCAGGGGCCGGAAGATGCCCCGCTCCTCGTGCTGAGCCGCGAGGGCAAGGGACGGGTCGCGGTGCTGACCTCCGACGAGGCCTGGCTCTGGAGCCGGGGCTTCGAGGGCGGCGGGCCTCAACTCGAGTTGCTGCGCCGGCTGGCGCATTGGCTGATGCAGGAGCCGGAGCTCGAGGAGGAGGTGCTGCTCGGCACCGGCGAGAACGGAACGGTGGCGGTGACGCGGCGGACGCTCTCCGACACGATCCCGCCGGTGATCGCGACCAGCCCGTCGGGCACGCGCTCGACGGTCGCGATGACGGAGACCGCGCCGGGTCGCTGGGAGGGGCGGATCGACCAGGCCGAGAACGGCGCCTGGAAGCTTGAGAATGGCGACCAGACCGCGGTCGCCGTCGTCGGGCCGCCCGCACCGGCCGAGTTCCGCGATCCGGTCTCGACCGGGGCGCTGCTGAAGCCGCTGGTGGAGGCGACGCGGGGCGGGATCAAGCGGCTGGAGGACGGGGTGCCCGACATTCGGATGGTGCGGGCCGGGCGGGTCGCCGAGGGGCGGGGCTGGATCGGTGTCGCGGATCGCGAAGCCTATCAGCTGCGCGACATCCGCCAGGTCGAGCTGGCCCCGGCCTGGCTGATGCTGCTGCTGTCGCTGTTGCTGCTTGTCGCCGCCTGGCGCATCGAGGGGCGGTGAGCGGGGCGCGGCTGCGGCGCTTGATCGGCGAGCGGCGGGTGGCTTTGAGCTTCGTGCCCTTCCTCGCCTATGTGCTGGTCGACCGGCTCCTCGGGACCTTCGCCGGGCTGATGGCCGGAGCTGGTTTGGCGGGGCTGCTGCTGGCGCTCGATGCCGGGCGTCCGGGCGTCGAGCCGAAGGCGCTCGATGTCGGAACGGTCGGGCTCTTTGCCGGGCTCGCGGTCCATACCCTGCTGACCGGGGCCGGGCCGGCGACGCCGGGGGTGCGGCTCTTCGTCGATGCCGGCCTGTTCCTGATCGTGCTGGGCTCGCTGCTGGTCGGCAGGCCCTTTACCGAGCAATATGCCCGCGAGCAGGTGCCTCGGGATTATTGGGACCGGCCGGGCTTTCGCAGCGCCAACTATGTCGTGACCCTGGTCTGGACCGGCGCGGTGGCGGTGGTGGTGCTCGTGGACCTGCTGGCGGTGCGCTGGCTCGGCTTCTCGGATGCCTGGGGGGACGGCCTGACCTTCGCCGCCCTCCTCGCGGCTGCCCGCTTCACGGCGATCTATCGGCGTCGGAAGCTCGAGGCGGCGGGCCTGGTGTGAGAGTCGCACGCGTGCGACTCTGGCTAAGCATATGAATTTAAATAATAAATTTAAATCCATTCACCGAAATGCAATCTGTGTTAACGCGGGGTCGCGTCCCGGGAGCGCGGCGCGGAGGGGTGGCGTCGCCTTCATGAAGCGCCGCGGCGACGCCTCTCTCGCGGCGCCGTTCGGCGCGCGGCGCGCGGTGCCGCGGCGGCGGCTCAGCCGTCTCTTCGCTCCGGGATGGCGGCTCGGATGGCGAGGCGCAGCCGCGATCTCGCGGCTGCTCGGTGCGGGCCGTTGCCCGCGAGTCTTTTTTCTCCCCATCTGTTGATGGGGCCCCTCGGACTGCCCGATAGGGTTTCTGCCCATATGAAATCCTTCAAGAAGCCAGGCCGGGCGGGGACGCAAGGCCGGACAAAGGCCGCATCGCCCGGCAGGGGGAAGGGGAAGGGAGCTCTCCCCCCGGGGGGGAGGCAGGATTCGCTTTGCAAGGGGCGCGGGCGGTCCTACCCTGACGGAAAGGGAGGAAACCGGGATGAAGATGCCGGAGCCTGATGCGGCCGTCGTCGCGCGCAAGGGCGCGATCGTCGCGAGGCTGCAGGCGGCGCTGCCAGCCCGCGCGGTGATCCACGAACCGGCGGAGCTGCGCGCCTATGAATGCGATGCGCTGACCGCCTATCGCTGCCCGCCGCTCGCCGTGGTGCTGCCGGGCTCGACCGCCGAGGTCGTGGCCGTCATGCGGATCTGCGCCGACGAGGGGGTGAAGGTCGTGCCGCGCGGCTCGGGCACCAGCCTCGCCGGCGGGTCGCTGCCGACGGAGGACAGCGTGGTCCTGGGCGTCTCGCGGCTGACACGGGTGCTCGAGACCGACTTTGCGAACCGGGTGATCCGGGTCGAGACCGGGCGGACCAATCTGAGCGTGACGGGCGCGGTCGAGGCGGACGGGTTTTTCTACGCGCCCGACCCGTCGAGCCAGCTCGCCTGTGCCATCGCCGGCAATATCGGGATGAATTCGGGCGGCGCGCATTGCCTGAAATACGGGGTCACCACCAACAACCTGCTCGGCGCCACCCTGGTCCTGATGGACGGGACCGTGATCACGCTCGGCGGCGCGCATCTCGACGCGGGCGGGCTCGACCTGCTCGGAGTGATCTGCGGCTCGGAAGGCCAGCTCGGCATCGTCACCGAGGCGGTGCTGCGCATCCTGCCCAAGCCCGAGGGGGCGCGGCCGGTGCTGATGGGCTTCGCCTCGAACGAGGTGGCGGGCGCCTGCGTCAGCGACATCATCCGGGCGGGCATCCTGCCGGTCGCGATCGAGTTCATGGACCGGCCCTGCATCCGGGCCTGCGAGGATTTCGCCCATGCCGGCTATCCCGATGTCGAGGCGCTCCTGATCGTCGAGGTCGAAGGGTCCGAGCCCGAAATCGCCGACCAGCTCGGGCGGATCGTCGCCATCGCCGAGCGGCATGCCCCGGAGGTGATCCGCGAAAGCCGGTCGGCGGAGGAATCGGCGCTGATCTGGAAGGGGCGCAAGTCGGCCTTCGGCGCGATGGGCCAGATCGCCGACTATATCTGCCTCGACGGCACGATCCCGGTCAGCGAACTGGCCTTCGTGCTGCGCCGGATCGGCGAGTTGACCGCGGGCTATGGGCTCGGGGTCGCCAACGTGTTCCATGCCGGGGACGGCAACATGCATCCCTTGATCCTCTATGATGCCAACAAGCCCGGCGATCTCGACAAGGCGGAGGCGCTGGGGGCCGATATCCTGCGGCTCTGTGTCGAGGTCGGCGGTTGTCTGACCGGTGAGCATGGCGTGGGCGTCGAGAAGCGCGACCTGATGGACGTGCAGTTCGCGCCCGAGGATCTGGAGGCGCAGCTGCGGGTGAAGGATGTCTTCGATCCGCGCTGGCTGCTCAATCCGGCGAAGGTGTTCCCGCTGGCCGCGAGCGCCAGCCGGCGCGCGGGTTGATCGGGATGGCGGCGCCCGCGAGCGAGGCCGAGCTTGCCGAGCGGCTGCGCGCGGCCGCGACGGCCGGAGCGCCGGTTCGGATCGAGGGCGGGGGGACGCGCGGGATCGGCGGGGCGGTCGCCGGCGAGACGTTGTCGACGAGGGGCTTGCGCGGGGTGACGCTCTATGAGCCCGGCGCGCTGACGCTGGTCGCGCGGGCCGGCACGCCGCTTGCCGAGATCGAGGCGCTGCTGGCGGCGGAGGGGCAGATCCTGCCCTTCGAGCCCTGGGACGGGCGCGCGCTGAGCGGGGCGAACGGCGCGCCGACGGTCGGCGGCATGGTGGCGGTCAATGCGTCCGGGCCGCGCCGGATCGTGGCGGGGGCCTGCCGGGACAGCTTGATCGGGGTGCGTTTCGTCGATGGCGCGGGCATGGTGGTGAAGAATGGCGGTCGGGTGATGAAGAACGTGACCGGGCTCGATCTCGTGAAGCTGATGGCCGGCAGCCATGGCACGCTCGGGGTGCTGACCGAGGTCGCGTTCAAGCTGCTGCCGCGACCGGAGCGGGTCGCGACCCTGGCGCTCGACGGGCTCGCGGTGCCGGCGGCGGTCGAGGCGATGAGCCGGGCGCTCGGCACGCCGTTCGGCGTGTCCGGCGCCGCGCATCTGCCGGGCGAAGCGCCGGTGACGCTCTTGCGGCTCGAAGGGTTCGAGGCGTCGGTGACGCATCGGGCGCGGGCGCTCGCCGAGACCCTGGCGGGGTTCGGCGCGGCGCGCCTGATCGAGGGGCCGGGGCCCTGGAGCGCGGTGCGCGACGCGGCGGCCTTTGCCGGGCGGCCGGGTGCGGTCTGGCGGATCTCGGTCAAGCCGACCGACGGGGCGCGGGTCGCGGCTTTGTTGCCCGAGGCGGCGCTGATCCTCGACTGGGGCGGCGGGCTCGTCTGGGCGCTTGTGGCCGAGGCGTTCGATCTGCGCGGGGCTTTGGCCGGGCTGCCCGGTCATGCGACGCTGATCCGGGCCGGCGAGGCGGCCAAGGCGCGCTGGGGTGTGTTCCCGCCCGAGGCGGCGCCGGTCGCGGCGCTGGCGGCCGGGTTGCGGGCGCGCTTCGATCCGGCCGGCATCCTCAATCCCGGCCTCGTGGCGCCGGTTTCTGGTTGAGAACAGGCCATGCAGACCCATTTCACGCCCGAGCAGCTTGCCGATCCCGCGACCGCGCGGTCGAACGCGATCCTGAGATCTTGTGTCCATTGCGGCTTCTGCACCGCGACCTGTCCGACCTATCAGCTGCTTGGCGACGAGCTCGATAGCCCACGGGGGCGGATCTACCTGATCAAGGACATGCTGGAGGCGGGCCGGCCGGCCGATGCGAAGACCGTCCAGCATGTCGATCGCTGCCTGAGCTGTCTCGCCTGCATGACGACCTGTCCCTCGGGGGTGCATTACATGCATCTGGTCGATCACGCGCGCGCCTATATCGAGCGGACCTATCGGCGGCCGCCGCTGGAGCGGGCGCTGCGCGCGGCCTTGGCGCGGATCCTGCCCTATCCGGCGCGGTTTCGCCTGGCGCTGCGCGCGGCGGCGCTGGGGAGACCGCTGGCGGCGCTGCTGCCGCGTCAGCTCGGCGCCATGCTGGCGCTGGCACCGCGGGCGCTGCCTGCGCCGAGCCGGTGGGACGCCCCGCAGAGCTTCGCGGCCGAGGGTCCGCGCCGCAAGCGGGTGGCGCTGCTGACCGGCTGCGCGCAGCGGGTGCTCGATCCCGGGATCAACGAGGCGACGATCCGGCTGCTCACGCGGCATGGCTGCGAGGTGGTGGTGGCGGATGGCCTGGGCTGTTGCGGGGCGCTGACCCATCACATGGGCAAGGTCGAGGCGAGCCATCGGGCGGCGGCCGCGAATATCCGGGCCTGGATGCGGGAGGTCCGGGGGGCGGGGCTCGATGCGGTGGTGGTGAATGCGAGCGGCTGCGGCACCACGATCAAGGATTACGGGCACATGTTCGCGGGCGATTCCCTGGAGGCGGAGGCGCGCATCGTCGCGGGGCTTGCGCGCGACGTGACCGAGCTGATGGCGGAGCTGGGGCTCGGGCCGGTTTCGGCGCCGCCGATCCGGGTCGCCTATCACGCCGCCTGCTCGCTGCAGCACGGGCAGCAGATCCGGGTCCAGCCGAAGGCGTTGCTGAAGCAGGCGGGGTTCGAGGTCGTGGAGCCGCGGGACGCGCATCTCTGCTGCGGTTCGGCGGGGACCTACAACCTGTTGCAGCCCGACCTGTCGGGCCAGCTGCGCGCGCGCAAGGTCGCGACGCTGGAGGAAACCGCGCCGCAGGTGATCGCGGCGGGCAATATCGGCTGCATGATGCAGATCGGCGCGGGCACCGCCCTGCCGGTCGTGCATGTCGCGGAGCTGCTCGACTGGGCGACCGGGGGGGCCGAGCCGCGCGCGCTCGCCGGGATGCGAGGCCCGCTTGAACGGGGCAGGGTGGCTTCCTAGATCAGGATTGTCCGGCGCCGCCTCGCGGGTCGGACGAAACCAGTCAGGGCCGGTCCAGACCGGAAGGCCCGCAACCTTGTGTCGCTCTGAAGGAGGATGCAGTCATGCGTCACTACGATTTTGCCCCGCTCTATCGCTCGTCCGTCGGTTTTGACCGGCTCGCGAATATCCTGGAGCAGGTGGCTTCGGCCGATGCCGGCCAGTCGACCTATCCGCCCTACAATATCGAGAAGACCGGTGAGAGCGCGTATCGCATCACCATCGCCGTTGCGGGCTTTGCCGAGAGCGAGCTCAATGTCGAGGCGCGCGAGGGCCAGTTGATCGTAACCGGCCGCAAGGCCGAGGCCGAGGACAAGGGGCGGTTCCTGCATCGCGGTATCGCGACCCGCGCCTTCGAGCGCCGCTTCCAGCTCGCCGACCATGTCCGCGCCGACCGCGCGGTGACCGAGAACGGCCTGCTGCATATCGACCTGGTGCGCGAGGTTCCCGAATCGCTGAAGCCGCGCCGGATCGAGATCGCCACCGGCCGCACCGTCGAGGTGGAGCAGGCGCCGACCGCCTGATCCCGGCGCGCGGGCGCCCCCCCCAAACGCGTTTCCCATGGCCCGCCGTTCGGCGGGCCATTTTGTTTTCCGGGGCTTGTTCCATCGCAAGGCGGGCCGGGGCCGGTCGCGCCAGGCTGTGGGCCGAATATTGGAGGCTGCGCCATGTACAAGCATATCCTGATCCCGACGGACGGCTCGGATCTGGCCACGGAGGCGACCGGCAAGGCGCTGGCCTTCGCCCAGTCCGTCGGGGCGGAGGTCACGATCCTCACCGTGGTTGAACCGTTCCATGTCATCACCAGCGAGCCGGCGCAGCTCGCCACCACGCGCGACGCCTGGGAGCGCCATGCCAAGGAGAGCACCGACGGCCTGCTTGCCCGGACGGCGAAGCAGGCCGAGGCTTTGGGCGTGCGCTGCCACACCGCGGTCGTGGAGGCCGAGCATCCCTACGAGGCGATCATCGCGGGGGCAGTGGGGCGCGGTTGCGACCTGATCGCCATGGCGTCGCATGGCCGGCGCGGGATCGCCGCGATCCTGATCGGCAGCCAGACGCTGAAGGTACTGACCCATTCGCGCATCCCGGTTCTGGTCTACCGCTGATGGCGCATCGCAGCCGGTTGGCTGGCTTCATCATCGACTGCGAGGCGACCGATCCCGCCGTCGGCGCCGCGTTCTGGGCCGCTGCGCTCGGCAGCGGCCAGGAGCGGGAGGACGCGTCCTATGTGCGCCTCGACCGCCAGCGCGGGCTGCATCTCGAGATCCAGGCGGTCGCGCATCCAAGCCGGGTCCATCTCGATATCGAGACCGACGACATCCAGGCCGAGGTCGCCCGCCTCGAACGTCTGGGCGCCAGACGGATCGGTGAGGTGGGAACCTGGATGGTGATGGAGGCGCCGACCGGACACCGGTTCTGCGTGATCGCGGCCGAGACGCCGGATTTCGCGACCAACGCGCGGCTCTGGAAGGACGAATGATCCGAGCTTAGGTCACCGGTTCTCAGGCCGCGACGGCTTCGACGGGAACGACGCGCATCCGACCACGCAGGTCGTCGATCCCGAGATGGGACGGGACCTCGTCGCACCAGACCTCGAACCGTTCGATCCGATGCGCGCCATAGGAGGTGATCATCGAAACGTCGGCGGCGTCGAGCCCGCGCACCATCACGATCCGGCCGATTCGCGGGATGTTGTAGCGTGCGTCGAACGTGTACCAGCGGCCGCCCAGCCATACCTCGAACCAGGCGCAGAAATCCATCGGGCCGCCATAGGGCACCCCGATATCGCCGAGATAGCCGCTGGCATAGCGGGCGGGAATGTTGAGGGCCCGGCAGAGCGCGATCGAGAGCTGCGCGAAGTCCCGGCAGACGCCATTGCCCTCGCGGAACGCGTCGAACGCGGTCTTGGTCGGGCGGCCATGCTGGTAGCCGAAGGTGATGTGGCGATGCACGAAGTCGCAGACCGCCTGAACCCGGGCCCAGCCGCCTTCGATGTGACCGAACCGAGCCCAGGCCTCCGCGCCGAGCAGGTCCGATTCGCAATAGCGGCTGGCGACCAGATAGCGCAGCACTTCCGGGGGCAGTTCCTCGATCGGATGCTGACGCGCACCGGGCACCACCGGATCGGTCTCGCCGCTATGCTGCACAACGAAATCCGAGGTGAGCACGAGCCGTCCGCCCGGCGCGGTGACCCGCGTGATCCGGTTGCCAAAGGCGTCGGCATAGGTCGCGAGAGGAAGGCGGGGCTGGCTGTGCACCGCTCCATCGCCCAACACCGGCAAAACCAGCCCAGGATAGGGGGAGAGCGCACAAAGCAGCGGAACGTTCTTGCCGCAGGTCAGGGTAATCTCGAAGCCGGCTCTGATCAGCAAGGCCGTTTCTCCTTTTTCGTCGGGGTGCGATCCCCACTCCGGCGCGCCAGGATGGCGAGCCCTTGGGGGTAAGAACCGAGTCGCGGCTCGATGGTTCCGGCGGAGGGCGATCACAGAGCCGCGGCGTCGGGGCACCAGAAAACAAAAATTGCAAAAGACAGGGCGGTAAAAACAAAACCGCGCCCGAAGGCGCGGTGTCATCACGATCGGAACTGCGCGACTGGCCTCAGCCCTGCCGCGCCTTGAACCGCCGTTGGGTCTTGTTGATGACATAGACGCGACCCTTGCGGCGCACCACGCGGCAATCGCGGTGGCGCGCCTTGAGGGAGCGAAGCGAATTCACGACCTTCATGGCCTCTCTCCTTTTCTCGCGGCGCGCGGAGCGAGCCTGCGCCTGGGTTTCCTGCCCCCTTCGGGGGCTCTGTCAGTACCCCCGAGGGGGAAATGGTGGGCGTAACTGGGATTGAACCAGTGACCCCTTCGATGTCAACGAAGTGCTCTCCCGCTGAGCTATACGCCCTGAAGGCGGCCGTCCCGAGGGGCAACCGCTCCGTCCGCAGTGCAATAAGGGAAGCCGCAGGCGGGTTCAAGGGGATTTCCTCCGAGGCACGGCTGGCGCTATACATTTGTGACAGGACCCCGAAAGGCGCAGGGGAGGGCAAGGTGGAACGGGTATTCGAGGTGCTTCTGCCCGAGCAGCGCAGGTCCTCTGCCTTGTTCAACTCGCCGCATAGCGGGTCTGACTACACGCCGGACTTTCTGCGCACGACGAGCCTCGGCCCTCTCGAGATCCGCTCGTCCGAGGACGCCTTCGTGGACGAGCTGTTTGCCGCCGCTCCGGCCGCGGGCGCGCCGCTGATGCGCGCGACGGTGCCCCGGGCCTGCCTCGACCTCAACCGCGCGGCCGACGATCTCGATCCGGCGCTGATCGCTGGCACGACACGGCGGTTTCTCAATCCACGAATCGCGGCAGGGCTTGGGGTGATCCCCAGGGTCGTGGCGGACGGGAGGGCGATCGTCTCCGGCAAGCTGCCCCTGGCCGAGGCGCAGCGGCGGATCGCGGTCTATTGGCAGCCCTATCACGACCGGCTGGCGGCGCTGCTGGCCGAGCAGCAGGCCGCATTCGGGGAGGCAATCCTCTATGACTGTCACTCGATGCCGCACGACGCCCTGGCCAGCGTGCCGAGCTCCTGGGGCCGGCGGCCGGATCTGGTGCTTGGGGACCGGTTCGGCGCGTCCTGCGACCGCTGGCTGATGGACGCGGCCACCGACATCTTCAGCGGGGCGGGCTTCGTGGTGGCGCGCAACACGCCCTTTGCCGGCGGCTACATCACCCAGACCTACGGGCGGCCGGCGCAGCGGGTCCATGCGCTGCAGATCGAGATCGACCGCGCGCTTTATATGGACGAGGCTCTCATCCGCCGACGCCCGGACTTCGCCGATGTGCAGGCGCGCATCGCAACTGCGGTGGCGGCGCTGGCCGCGCTCGGCATCCCGCGGCTGCGGCAGGTGGCGGCGGAATAGCGGGCGCCCACAAAAAAAGAGGCCGTGCACGAGGCACGGCCCAAGTTTAGGGAGGAAACGCCCGTAGGGCGTGTATGATGCAACGCATCACGCCTCCAATGTTATGCCGCGCCGCAACATAGTCAACATGTCTCCCGGGTTTTTTCCGGGAAAATTCACGTCGATAGAATAATTGCCCAAAAATCAGCCGAATCGGGCGCGCTCAGCGGATCGAGCGGCCGAGAAGGATGGCGTTGGGGCCGAATTTCGCCCGAATTTGGTCGCTGGCGCGTTCGGCCTCGAGGCGACGACGGGCTGAGGGGTCGAGCAGATCTCCGTCGGAATCGGCTTCTTTCGCCGAATTCAGGGTCGAAAGGCCGATGCCGATCAACCGGAAGGGAATCAGGGCAAGGTCTCGTTCTAGGAGGGGGAGAGAAACCCGATAGATCCGGTCGGCCATCTGGGTCGGTGCGTCCAGGGTCTGGCGCCGGGTCACGAGGCGAAAATCGGCGCGGCGCAGCTTGAGCGTGACCACCGATCCGCCGAGCCCGGCGGCCTTCGCGCGGGCCGAGAGTTCCTCGCAGAGCCGCCAGAGATGATGGCGCAGCAGGTCGGGATCGGCCAGATCCTCGGCGAAGGTGGTCTCGTGGCTGATCGATTTCGGTGCGCGCTCGGCCGAGACCGGGCGGGGATCCTCGCCATGGGCGAGGCGCCAGAGCCGGTCGCCGAGGCTGCCGAAGCGGCGGATCAGCAGCTTGCGGTCGCGGTCGCGGAGATCGGCGATGGTGCGGATGCCGTCGGCCGCGAGATGGGAGGCCGCGGCAGCGCCGACGCCCCAGATCAGCCCGACCGGGCGGGGTCCGAGGAAGGCGAGCGTCTCGGCCCGGCCGATGGCGTAGAAGCCGCGCGGCTTGTCCTGCTCGGAGGCGATCTTGGCGAGGAACTTGTTGTGCGAAAGCCCGACCGAGGCGGTGATGCCGAGCTCCGCCTCGATCCGGGCCTGGAGCCGGGCCAGCATGAGGGCAGGGGGGGCGCCGTGCAGGCGGTCGGTGCCCGTGAGATCGAGAAAGGCCTCGTCGAGCGACAAGGGTTCGACGAGCGGGGTGAGCTCGAGCATCATCGCCCGGATCTGGCGGCTGACCGCGACATAGCGCTCCATCCGGGGGCGGAGCACGACCGCTTCGGGGCAGAGCCGCAGCGCCTGGAACATCGGCATGGCCGAGCGGACCCCCTTGAGCCGCGCGACATAGCAGGCGGTCGAGACCACGCCGCGCTTGCCGCCGCCAACGATCAGCGGCCGGTCGCGCAGGCTTGGATCGTCGCGCTTCTCGACGGCGGCATAGAAGGCGTCGCAATCGAGATGGGCGATGGCGAGGGCTCCGAGTTCGGGATGGGCCAGCACGCGCCGGCTGCGGCAGGCGGGGCAACGCCCCTCGCCGGGCTGGAAGGTCAGGCAATCGCGGCAGAGCAGGTCCATGCCGCCGAGCCTAGCAGAGCGCGCTGGCGCCTGCACGCCGCGGCTCGACAGGCGGGCCGGTCTGCGGGATAGTCGCGGGCGAAGTGGCCCATGACAGCGAGGGAGCGGAGATGGCGGGACGCATCGGTTGGGCTTCGGCGGCCCTGACGGCGGGCATGCTCGCGGGCTTGTTTGCCGGTGGCGCGGCCTCGGCCCAGGCGCCGGGGCAACTCTATCTCAAGGGCTTCGGCGGCGCGACCTTTCCCCAGAGCGACGATTTCACGCTCCATTCCGAGCTGCCCGGCGCCTCGGCCCAGAGCGGGCTCGACTTCGACACGGGCTATGTCGCGGGCTTTGCCGGCGGCTACAAGATCACGCCGAACGTGGCGGTCGAGCTGGAATATGCCTATCGCAGCGCCGATGTCTCGGTGAACAACGTCTCGGAGGGGGGCAAGTCCTCGGCCACGGCGGTCATGGTCAACGGCATCTACAAGTTCGACCCGATGGGCGCGACGGGGGCGTTCCGGCCCTATGCCGGGCTCGGGATCGGCGCCGCCAAGCAGCAGGTCGCCGACGTGGGCAACACGCTGACCGGGGACGCGACCTTCGCCTACCAGCTGATCGGGGGGGTGTCCTACGACCTGTCGCCGGAATTCAGCCTGCTGAGCGAGCTGCGCTTCTTCGGGATCAACGACCAGACCCTGGAGAACGACGCCTTCTCGTTCAAGTCGCCCTATCATACGCTCGACCTGCTGTTCGGGGGGACCTACAGCTTCTGAACTGTGCGACGGGGCGGAGTCGCACGCGTGCGACAAAGGTCAAGGGATTGATCTAAAAGGATAATCCTATTTCCGTTAGGGGAATCGCAACCTGTGTGAACGGGCCCTTGATCCGGTGCCGGGCGGATCAATGCGGCGCGCTGGCGGCGGTCACGGCGTCGGCGACATGGGTCATCAGCGCGCCGGCCGACTGGCCGAAGGTGGTCATCGCCCCGATCACCCCGACCACGACGAGGCCCGCGATCAGCGCATATTCGATCGCCGTGGCGCCGCTATCGTCGGCGGCGAAGGTGCGGAGCAAGTGCATCGAAGGATTCCGGTCCCGATCCCGGCAAGGGGACGCGCGAAAGGTTGAGATTCGGCAAAGAGACCGGCGCAAGGCGGGCGAACCGCCCGACCCTACCGGGCCGGCAGCTCGGCCAGGATCGCCTCGGCGGCGGCGGCGGGGTCGGGCGCGGCGATGATCGGGCGGCCGACCACGATATGGTCGGCCCCGGCGCGGATCGCCTGGGCCGGCGTCGCCACGCGCTTCTGGTCGGTCGCGGCACTGCCTTCGGGCCGGATGCCGGGCGTGACGATCAGCTTGCCCGCCGCGCCCGGCAGGGCGCGGATCGCCGCCGCCTCCTGCGCCGAGGCGATCACCCCGTCGGCCCCGGCGGCGAAGGCCCGCGCGGCGCGCTCGGTGACCAGCGCCTCGATGGCGCCGGGCACGATCAGGCTGGCATCGAGATCGGCGCGGTCGAGCGAGGTCAGGATCGTCACCGCGAGGATCCGGGTCTCCGACCGCCCCCGCCCGGCGACGGCGGCGCGCACCACATGCGGATCGCCATGCACGGTGAGGAAATCGAGCCCGAAGGCGGCGAGGCCCCGCGTGGCCGCCTCGATCGTCGCCGGAATGTCGAAGAGCTTCATGTCGAGGAAGACGCGCTTGCCCATCCCCTTCAACTCGTTCGCGACCGCGAGCCCGCCGGTGGTGAGCATCCCGAGGCCGATCTTGTAGAAGACGGCGCGCGAGCCGAGCCGCTCCACGAGGTCGAGCGCGGCGGGGGCGTGCGGCAGGTCGAGGCCGACTATGAGGCGGTCGTCGGGCATGGGGGGCTCCGGGGTGGGGGTGGAGCGGGGTGTGGGGGAGGGGAGGGGGGGAGTCAAGGTGTGGGGACGGGGATTTGCCTGCGTTGCGTCAGTGGCGCCAGTGTAGCAGAGTGTCACCGTGGAGGTGTCGCATGGGCGCATTGAAAATAGGCGATCTTGGGGACGAACGGAAACCGGCGCTCGCTGAGAAGGTGAAGGACGAGGGGAGCGACCGCGCGCGAGTCGGACGGGAATGGGCATTTTGGGTCCCGGAGGCGCGAGAGGGGCTGGCCTATGAGGCAGAGCATCTCGTTACGCTGGGGCTGTCGCTCGCGCACTATCGAGGGGTGCTGACCGGGAGTGCAGAACAGTGTTTACAAGAAATCATCAAATTTCCCGTTTGAAATGGTCTAAATGATGAGTGTAGAATCTCCAATTGACATCACCCACCCGGAAATTGAAGATGAATATCAACTTTCTCTTGATGGGGGGGTTGAGGATGAATCTTTGAATGAGAGCGGTACGCAAACGTTCTCGATCACTAGCTATGGTGCAGACTACCCCGTCGATACGTTGGTCAGGCGTATGCGCGGGGAAGCGTTCTTTATTCCAAAATTTCAACGAAAGTTTGTATGGACGATAAGACACGCCTCAAGGTTTATTGAATCCCTGCTAATGGGGCTACCAGTTCCGGGTATATTTCTTTATAAAGAAGTTTCTGGGAAGCACTTGGTCGTCGACGGCCAGCAGAGGCTTAGAACGCTTCAGTATTTCTACGATAAAACTTTTGTCGATCATGAGTTCAGGCTCATTGGCGTGAGCAATGAGTGGGAGGGGCGGTCTTACGATGATTTGTCGGGAAGCGATAAACTAAAATTAGATGACTCAATTATTCATGCAACTATATTTCAACAAGATGAACCAAAGAGTTATCAAAAAAGTTTATACTTTGTGTTCGAAAGAATAAATTCTGGAGGCATACGTTTGTCGCCGCAGGAGATCAGAAACTGCCTTAGCGACAATGAAATACTCAGAAAAATAAAGGATATCAACGAGGATCCTAATTGGCGCTTTGTATTTGGGGAGCGCGTAAATTCTCGGTTGAAGGACGAAGAGCTAATTCTAAGGGCCATAGCCATGATGGCTAAAAGGGAAAATTACTCCGCGCCTATGAAGGAGTTTCTGAACAATTTTGCATCCGCAGATCCGGGAATAAGTGAGGCCGATCTCAATAGATTTTCTGAATATTTTATCAAATCAATCAAACTTATAGCTGAAACGCTAGGAAAAAAAGCGTTTAGACCTCAGAGGGCGCTTAATGCAGCAGTTTTTGAGGCTGTAATTATTGGGGTGTATGAGAGGATGATTACGAATGAACGGATTGACATAGAGAAGTTTGTTGTCGCATACGACAAGCTGCTCGCTGAGCAGGATTTTCAAAATGCTGTGGGGCGAGCTACCGCGAGAGAGGGAACTGTTAAGAAGCGACAAGAGCTGGCGATAAGCGCGTTTGCGGAGGTTTAGTTGCTCATATCGGTAGAGAACAGATTAAAAGCTGTTCAGAATCTGGTTAGCACTGCAACGCGAAAAGATTTGGATGAAGAGATAGGGTCTTACTTGTGCAAGCTTGGAGCCGTTCTAATCTGTGGAACCATTGAACGATCTATTGAGGTTTTGGTAGACGAGAAAGTCTCTAAAAGATCTGCGCCGCAGGTGGCTGCTTTTCTGCAATCATATTTTAAGTCTGGGCGAAACTATACATGTGACGAAATTGCGAGGCTTTTGTATAAATTTGATCAAAAATGGGGAATATCTTTCGAAAATTATATAAAATATAATGATCGCATCAAAGTCAGTGTAAATTCATGTTACGCTATTAGAAACTCGATCGCCCATGGTGGCACTCAAACTCTAGCGGCGTCTAGCCTGAGGCAATATTCGGAAGATGCTTTCAGCTTAATGGCAGAGCTTGAAGGCCTTATGCGAACGGGGCATTGAGCTTGAGCCGGCCCGTCATGCTCAACAATAATTGCGCTCCTTGTCCCCCGCCCCCTCCCTCCCTACCTACCCCCTGAGATCCCCCACCGAGCGCGCCGCTCAGCCGGGCGCTGCACCGGGGGATGCCGGAGAGGGAGACATTCATGAACTTCGAGAAGTTCTCGGAACGGGCCCGCGGTTTCGTCCAGGCCGCGCAGACGATTGCCCTGCGGGAGGGCAACCAGCGCTTCGTGCCCGAGCATCTGCTGAAGGCGCTGCTCGACGACGAGGAGGGCCTCGCCAACAATCTCATCAAGGCGGCGGGCGGCGATCCGAAGCTCGTGCGCGCGGCGAACGAGGCGGCCGTCAGCAAGCTGCCGAAGGTCGAGGGCGGCGACGGGCAGCTCTATATCGACACGCAGACGGGCAAGGTGCTCGCCGAGGCGGAGAAGCTCGCGAGCCAGGCGAAGGACAGTTTCGTCACGGTGGAGCGGGTGCTGACCGCGCTCGCCATCGTGAAATCCGCCGCCAATGACGCGCTGAAGGCCGGGGGCGTGACGCCGAACGGGCTCAACACCGCGATCAACGAGCTGCGCAAGGGCCGCACCGCCGATACCGCGAGCGCGGAGCAGGGCTATGACGCGCTGAAGAAATATGCGCGCGACCTGACCGAGGCGGCGCGCGAGGGCAAGATCGACCCGATCATCGGGCGCGACGACGAGATCCGGCGCACCATGCAGGTGCTGAGCCGGCGGACCAAGAACAATCCGGTGCTGATCGGCGAGCCGGGCGTGGGCAAGACGGCGATCGCCGAGGGGCTGGCCTTGCGGATCGTCAATGGCGACGTGCCGGAGAGCCTGGCGGACAAGAGCTTGCTGGCGCTCGATATGGGGTCGCTGATCGCCGGCGCGAAATATCGCGGCGAGTTCGAGGAGCGGCTGAAATCGGTGCTGACCGAGGTGCAGGCGGCGGCGGGCGAGGTGATCCTGTTCATCGACGAGATGCATACGCTGGTGGGCGCGGGCAAGGCGGAGGGGGCGATGGACGCCTCGAACCTGCTGAAGCCGGCGCTGGCGCGCGGCGAGCTGCATTGCGTGGGCGCGACGACGCTCGACGAATATCGCAAGCATGTGGAGAAGGACGCGGCGCTGGCGCGGCGGTTCCAGCCGGTCTTCGTGGGCGAGCCGAGCGTGGAGGACACGATCTCGATCCTGCGCGGGATCAAGGAGAAGTACGAGGTCCATCACGGGGTGCGGATCACCGACTCGGCTTTGGTGGCGGCGGCGACGTTGAGCCATCGGTACATCGCCGATCGGTTCCTGCCGGACAAGGCGATCGACCTGATGGACGAGGCGGCGTCGCGGCTGCGGATGGCGGTGGACAGCAAGCCCGAGGCGCTCGATGCGTTGGATCGCGAGATCCTGCAGAAGCAGATCGAGGCGGAGGCGCTGAAGCTCGAGAAGGATCAGGCGAGCCAGGATCGGCTGCAGAAGCTGCTGGTCGAGCTGTCGGGGCTGCAGGACCGTTCGGCGGAGATGACCGCGCAATGGCAGGCGGAGCGCGACAAGCTGAAGGGCGCGGCCGAGATCAAGGAGCGGCTCGATGCGGTGCGGGGCGAGCTTGAGAACGCCAAGCGGGTCGGCAATCTGGCCGAGGCTGGGCGGCTTGCCTATGGCGTGATCCCGCAGCTCGAGCAGGAGCTGGCCGAGGCGGAGGCGCGCGGCGACAAGGCGATGGTCGAGGAGGCGGTGACGCCCGAGCAGATCGCGCAGGTGGTCGAGCGCTGGACCGGG
The DNA here is from genome assembly GCA_046348955.1 of Amaricoccus sp. GTDB lineage: Bacteria > Pseudomonadota > Alphaproteobacteria > Rhodobacterales > Rhodobacteraceae > Amaricoccus. The sequence goes on along the minus strand of JAXMDG010000006.1, from coordinate 179,912 downwards.
ATCCCGGTCGACCGGATGCTGGAGGGCGAGCGCGACAAGCTGCTCAGGATGGAGGAGGAGCTCGGCAAGCGGGTGATCGGCCAGCGCGAGGCGGTGACCGCGGTGTCGAACGCGGTGCGGCGGGCGCGGGCGGGGCTCAACGACCCGAACCGGCCGCTGGGCAGCTTCCTGTTCCTCGGGCCGACCGGCGTCGGCAAGACCGAGCTGACCAAGGCGCTGGCGAGCTTCCTGTTCGACGACGATCAGGCGATGGTGCGCATCGACATGAGCGAGTTCATGGAGAAGCATTCGGTCGCCCGGCTGATCGGCGCCCCGCCGGGCTATGTCGGCTATGACGAGGGCGGGGTGCTGACCGAGGCGGTGCGGCGGCGGCCCTATCAGGTGATCCTGTTCGACGAGGTCGAGAAGGCGCATCCGGACGTGTTCAACGTGCTGTTGCAGGTGCTCGATGACGGGCGGCTGACCGATGGGCAGGGCAGGGTGGTCGACTTCAAGAACACGCTGATCGTGCTCACCTCGAATCTCGGCTCGCAGGCCTTGTCGCAGCTGCCGGACGGGGCGAGCGCCGACGGGGTGCGCGACCAGGTGATGGCGGCAGTCCGGGCGCATTTCCGGCCGGAATTCCTGAACCGGCTCGACGAGATCGTGCTGTTCGACCGGCTCAGCCGCGCCAACATGGACGGGATCGTCGATATCCAGGTCGGGATCCTGCAGAAGCGGCTGGCGGGGCGGACCATCGCGCTCGAGGTCGACGAGGCGGCGCGGACCTGGCTCGCCAATCGCGGCTATGACCCGGTCTATGGCGCGCGGCCGCTGAAGCGGGTGATCCAGAAGGCTTTGCAGGATCCGCTGGCCGAGCAGCTCCTGTCGGGCCGGGTGCTCGACGGGGCGGTGGTGCGGGTCAGCGCCGACAGCGAGGGCCTGGTCTTCGGCGACGCGCCGACCCGGCCGAAGGCGGCGGCCATGGTGCACTGACCGCCCGCGCGGGAGCGCAAGGGGCCGGCGGGAAACTGTATTGAGGCTCTGATTTCTGGACCTGGGTCCAGAAATCGGGCCCCGGCGGCCCGGTGAGCGCCCTCATTGCCGGTGCCATCAGCCGGGGCGTGCCGTGTACACGAGCTTGCAGCCGCCGCGGCCATCGTCTTTGCCGCGGCCCGCGCCCAAGGCGCCACCACGATGCGCATTTCGACGGGCTGCTGGGCGTCACGCTGATCGAGAGGGTCGATCCTTGGGCCGGCAGAAGTGCCTGTGTCCCGGCATTCCCGAACGCCCTCTGTCGTCAGCGACAGGCTTTGGCGGACGCCCTCGACCGTCCGATTTGGTGGGTCCGTATGTACCACAAGGGAAAATGCGTCGGGGGGCCGGCCCTTTCGGTTGCCCGATCGGGCCGGTGGCGCAGCGCTCGGGGCAGAGTCGCGCGGCGACTCCACCCCGTCGCGCAGGGGTCAGTAGACCACCACCGAGCGAATGCTCTCGCCGGCATGCATCAGGTCGAAACCCCGATTGATGTCCGAGAGCGGCAGCAGGTGGGTGATCATCGGGTCGATCTCGATCTTGCCTTCCATGTACCAGTCGACGATCCGCGGCACGTCGGTGCGCCCGCGTGCGCCGCCGAAGGCCGTTCCCTTCCAGGTGCGTCCCGTGACCAGCTGGAAGGGCCGCGTCGCGATCTCGGCCCCGGCGGGGGCGACCCCGATGACGATCGACTGCCCCCAGCCCCGATGCGAGGCCTCCAGCGCCTGGCGCATCACCTTCACGTTGCCAGTGCAGTCGAACGTATAGTCCGCCCCGCCGATCTGGTCCGCCCCGCGCTTGGTCAGGTTGACGAGATAGGGGACCACCTCCTCGCCGATCTCGGCCGGGTTGACGAAATGGGTCATGCCGAACCGCTCGCCCCATTCCTTCTTGTCGTTGTTGAGGTCGACCCCGATGATCATGTCGGCGCCGGCGAGCCTCAGACCTTGGATCACGTTGAGCCCGATCCCTCCGAGCCCGAACACCACCGCCGTCGCGCCGCGCTCGACCTTCGCGGTGTTGATGACCGCGCCGACCCCGGTCGTAACCCCGCAGCCGATATAGCAGATCTTGTCGAAGGGCGCATCCTCGCGGACCTTCGCCACCGCGATCTCGGGCAGGACCGTGAAGTTCGAGAAGGTCGAGCAGCCCATATAGTGGTGGATCGGGTCGCCATCGAGCGTCGAGAAGCGCGAGCTTCCGTCCGGCATCAGCCCCTGGCCCTGGGTTGCCCGGATCGCGGTGCAGAGATTGGTCTTGCGGCTGAGGCAGGACGGGCATTCCCGGCATTCCGGGGTATAGAGCGGGATCACGTGATCCCCCGGCTTCACCGATCGGACGCCCTCGCCGACCTCGACCACCACGCCGGCCCCCTCATGGCCGAGGATCGCCGGGAACAGCCCCTCGGGATCGGCGCCGGACAGGGTGAACTCGTCGGTATGGCAGATCCCGGTCGCCATGATCTCGACCAGGACTTCGCCCTCTTTCGGCCCGTCCAGATTGACCTCGGTGATCTCGAGCGGCTTGCCGGCCTCGAATGCGACTGCGGCGCGGGTCCTCATCCTGTCCTCCCCGGGGATATGTGATCTCCGACTGTTAGGGCAAGATCGTCCCGGCCGGAATAGGGCTCGTCGCGCCCGGGCCCCGGCGAGCCAGGGCGGCCGCGCCTATCCGGCATAGGTCTCGTCGAGGGCGTAGCCCGAGGAGCGGACGGTGCGGATCGGGTCGCGGTCGCCCCGGCGGTTCAACGCCTTGCGAAGGCGGCCGACATGGACATCGACCGTCCGGCTCTCGACATAGACGTCCTGGCCCCAGACCCGATCGAGCAGCTGCTCGCGCGAGAAGACCCGACCGGGCCGCTGCATCAGCACGTCGAGCAGGCGGAACTCGGTCGGGCCGAGATGGATGTCGCGCTTGCCCCGCCGTACCCGGCAGAGCTGGCGGTCGAGCACGAGATCGGCGAAGACCGCGACATCGCCCGCCACCGCCGGCGCGCTGCGGCGCAGGACCGCGCGCATTCGCGCGACGAGCTCGGACATCGAGAAGGGCTTGGTGACGTAGTCGTCGGCTCCGGTCTGCAGCCCCCGGACCCGGTCCTCTTCCTCGCCGCGGGCGGTCAGCATGATGACCGGAATGTCGCGGGTTTCGACGCGGCTGCGCAACTGGCGGCAGAGCTCGATTCCCGAGACATTGGGCAGCATCCAGTCGAGCAGGATCAGGTCGGGCTTGGCTTCGTCGACCGCGATCATCGCCTCGTCCCCGTCGGATGAGGTGGCGACGGTGAATCCCTCCTTCTGGAGGTTGTAGGCGAGCAGGTGGCTGATCGCCTCCTCATCCTCGACGACTAGGATTTTCGCGCACATCGTCGGGCTCTCTCCTAGGTGCGAATGAACTCGATGCCGGACGGCTCGCCCTTCGGGCGGTCGTCGCCGAGCGAGGTGCCCTTGACGACGTAGAAGACCATCTCGGCGATATGGGTAGTGTGGTCGCCGATCCGCTCGAGATTCTTGGCGATGAACATCAGCTGCGCGCCGACCCCGATCAGCCGGCTGTCCTCGACCATGTAGGTGACGACCTCGCGGAACAGGGCGTTGTACATCTCGTCGATCTCGTAATCCTGGTTCCAGATCTGGACCGCGAGATCGACGTCGCGCGAGGCGTGGGCGTTCAGCACGTCGCTGAGCTGGCTCAGCGTCTGCCGGCCCATCCGCACGATCGAGCTGGTCAGCGTCATCTGCTGGGCGGCGCTCAGCGGGATCGCCCGCTTGGCGATGTTCTTGGCAAGATCGCCGATCCGTTCCAGCGTCGAGGCGATCTTCATTGCGGCGATCAGCACCCGGAGATCGGCCGCCACTGGTTGGCGCAGCGCGATCATCTTGACCACCGATTCCTCGACGACGACCTCCATCGCGTCGAGCAGGCGGTCGCGGTCGATCACATCGCGCGCGAGGCGGGTGTCGCGGGACTGGACCGACTCGAGCGCGTGCGACAGCAGGTCCTCGCAGAGGCCGCCCATCTGCGAGATCTTCGCCTGGACCTGCACGAGATCCTCGTCGAAGCCCGATACGATATGCGCCATGCCCCTGATCCGCCCGTTCGCCTGCCGGCTGTGCGCCTGAAACGCTGGTTTTCGGGCGAGTATAGCCCGCCCGGCAACGTCACCATGACGGTTTCACGACAGATTTGCGACAGGTCAGGCTACTGACGACGAGCGGAGATCATCGGTTTGGGGTTCGGGTTGCGCCGCGCCGCCCTTCGCGCCGGTCGAGCGCGGCAGCCAGACGGTGAAGGTGCTGCCGACCCCGAGCGTCGAGCTGATCTCGAGCCGGCCGTCATGGCGGTTCAGGATATGCTTGACGATCGCGAGGCCGAGCCCGGTGCCGCCCTTGTTGCGGCTGACGCTGGCGCTGACCCGGTAGAAGCGTTCGGTCAGCCGATGCAGGTGCTCGCGGGCGATGCCCGGGCCGGTATCGGTGACGCTGATGCCGTAGCGCCCGGGATGGAGCCGTCCGGGCTCGGCCGTATGGATGCGCACGGTCGCCCCGGGGCCGGCATATTTCATGGCATTGTCGATCAGGTTGGTGAAGACCTGGGCGAGCTGGTCGCGCTGGCCGAGCACCGGAGCGCCGCGCTGGGTGATCTCGATCTGGAGGTCGATCCCCTCCTGCGCGGCGAGGGGCAGCAGCGTGGTCGCGCTCTCGGCCGCGATCTGGTTCAGCGACCATTCCTCGGCGGGACGCAGATGCTCGGTCATCTCGATGCGGCTGAGCGACATGAGGTCGTCGACCAGCCGCTGCATGCGGCCCGCCTCGCGCGCCATGATGCTGAGGAACTTCGCCCGCGCCTCGGCATCGTCGCGGGCATGGTGCTGGAGCGTCTCGATATAGCCGATGATCGCGGCGAGCGGGGTGCGCAGCTCGTGGCTGGCATTGGCGATGAAGTCCGAGCGCTGCTGCTCGCCGCGGCGGGCGCGGGTGCGGTCCTCGATCTGGACGATCGCCTGGCGCTCGGGCCCGAAGCCGGCCTCCGGGGGCAGGGGGGCGACCCAGGCCTCCAGATAGCGCTCGCGGTCGCGATGCGTGGTCAGCTCGATATTCTGCGGGTCGCTGCCCTCGAGCACGGCGCTGACCGCGTCGACGAAGGCGGGGGCCCGGATCAGGCTGGCATAGTGCATGCCGATCTCGAGCTGCGGCAAGGATTCGCGCGCGGCGGAGTTGGCGAGAACCAGCCGGCCGCTCGGCGCGATGATGAGGAGGGGGATCGCCAGCGTCTCGATGAGCGCCAGCGCGGTCGTGGACAGAGGCTCGGGCTCTGCCTGCTCGACCTGCGGAGCGGGCTCGGCCGGTGGGGCCGAGGGGCGCGGCCGCGCGGCCCAGGCGGCCATGGCGAGCGCAAGCCCGGCGGCAACGGGGAAGACAAGGAGGGGCGAGGCAACGGCGGCAACGGCCGCCACCAACAATCCCGCGGCCAGGGCGATCAGAATGTGCGATCCTGTCGGCATGACCCGTTCCGGTTCCCCGCTCAGGTGCCTCCTGTATCAGTCCCGGACAAAAACGCGAAGCGCGATTGTCTTCATCACTTTGTCACATATCTAGTGGGAACGATGGGTGAATGAGGCAGCGGCGACCATGATCCGTTTCTCCCTGCGCTGCGACAAGGCGCATCGGTTCGAGTCCTGGTTCGGGTCGAGCGCGGACTATGACCGCCTGGCGGAGAACGGCCTGATCGCCTGCGCGGTGTGCGGCAGCCACGCGGTCGAGAAGGATCTGATGGCGCCCAATGTGAGCGCCGGCGCCGTGCCGGATCTGTCCGCTCCTGCCTCGCCGGCCGAACAGGCGCTGGCCGAGCTTCGCCGCCGGATCGAAGCGCAGTCCGAGGATGTCGGCCGCGATTTCGCCGCCGAGGCGCGGCGCATCCATGAGGGCACGGCGCCCGCCCGCGCCATCATCGGCGAGGCGCGGCCGCAGGAGGCCCGGGCGCTGATCGAGGACGGTGTCCCGGTCGCCCCCCTGCCTTGGTCGGGATCGCGCAAGACGCGGTCCAACTGACCTTGCGGCCCCTCGGGCACCCCGGTAAAGGAGGCCCGGCCCCAATTCCCGGATCCCTGCCATGCCGCGCCTTGTCATGAAATTCGGCGGCACCTCGGTTGCCGATCTCGATCGCATCCGCAGCGCCGCTCACCGCGTCAAGCGCGAGGTCGAGGCGGGCTATGATGTCTGCGTCATCGTCTCGGCGATGGCCGGCAAGACCAACGAGCTGGTCGGCTGGGTGCGCCAGACCTCGACGCTTTATGATGCGCGCGAATACGACGCCGTCGTCGCCTCGGGCGAGAACGTGACCGCCGGACTGATGGCGCTGACCCTGCAGGAGATCGGGGTTCCGGCGCGCAGCTGGCAGGGCTGGCAGGTGCCGCTGCGCACCAATTCCACGCATGGTTCGGCGCGGATCGTCTCGATCGAGACCGACAGGCTGGTGCAGAAGTTCGACGAGGGCCTGCATGCGGTGATCGCGGGCTTCCAGGGCATCAGCCCGGAGGGACGGATCACCACGCTCGGCCGCGGCGGATCGGATACGAGCGCCGTCGCCTTCGCCGCCGCGCTCGAGGCGGAGCGCTGCGATATCTATACCGACGTCACCGGGGTCTTCACCACGGACCCGCGCATCACCAAGAAGGCGCGCAAGCTCGGGCGCATCTCCTACGAGGAGATGCTGGAGCTCGCGAGCCTCGGCGCGAAGGTGCTGCAGACCCGCTCGGTCGAGCTTGCCATGCGCTACAAGGTCCGGCTGCAGGTCCTGAGCAGCTTCACCGACGAGCCGGGCACGCTCGTCTGCGACGAGGAGGAAATCGTGGAAAGTCGAGTGGTGAGCGGCATCGCCCATTCCCGCGACGAGGCGAAGCTCACGCTGATCAGCGTGGCCGACCGCCCGGGCATCGCGGCCGCAATCTTCGGGCCGTTGGCGGATGCCGGCGTCAATGTCGACATGATCGTGCAGAATATCGGCGCGGACGGGCGCACCGACATGACCTTTTCCTGCCCGGTCGACGATCTGCCGCGCGCGCAGCAGGCGCTCGATATCGCGGTCACGGAAGGAAAAATCGACCATCGCGGCCTTGACGTCGACGAGAACGTTGCCAAGGTTTCCATAGTGGGGATCGGCATGCGCAGCCATGCCGGTGTCGCGCACAAGATGTTCTCGGCTCTGGCCGCGGAAGGTGTTAATATCAAGGTCATCACCACGTCGGAGATCAAAGTATCGGTGCTGATCGACCGCAAATACATGGAACTGGCCGTGCAGGCCCTGCACGATGCCTTCGAACTGGAGAAGGCCAGCTGAACGACGTTGAACCACGAAAGCCCGTCGCCCTTTTCCAACGCGGTCAATAGCCGGGTCATCCTCACCCGGCTGCGCGGGACCCTGGCCGAGCCCGGCGGGGGGCAGGAGCGGCTGGACCGCATCGTGAACCTGATCGCCGACGGGCTGGTGGCGGAAGTCTGCTCGATCTATCTCAAATGCGACGACCAGCAGCTTGAGCTCTGCGCCAGCCGGGGCCTCAAGCCGGAATCCGTGCATAAGACGCGGATGCGGATCGGCCAGGGCCTGGTCGGCAAGATCGCCGAGCGGGCGGAGCCGATCAACACGCCCGACGCGCCCGGCACCCACGGCTTCCGCTTCATGCCGGAGACCGGCGAGGAAATCTACAAGAGCTTCCTCGGCGTCCCGATCCAGCGGCTCGGCGAGGTTCTGGGCGTCCTCGTCGTGCAGAACGGCATGGCGCGCGACTATACGGACGACGAGATCTATGCGCTCGAGGTCGTCGCCATGGTGATCGCCGAGATGGCCGAGCTCGGCGCCTTCGTCGGCCCGGGCCCGATGGAAATGGCGCGCCCGCACCGCCTGCCCTTCTCGGTGCGCGGCCTCGTCGGGCAGGAGGGGGTGGCCGAGGGGCATGTCCTGCTGCACGAACCGCAGGCCGTGGTGGTCAACCCGATCAGCGACGATCCGGTGCGCGAATGTGCCCGGCTCCGCGTCGCGATCGACGCGCTGCGCGCCGAGGTCGACGAGATGCTCGACGCCGACTACCTGACGGCGAGCGGCGAGCATCGGGACGTGCTTCAGGCCTACCGGATGTTCGCCCATGACAAGGGCTGGGTCCGGCGGATGGAGGAATCGATCGATAGCGGCCTCGCCGCCGAGGTCGCCGTCGAGAAGGAGCAGTCGGCGACCCGCGCCCGGATGTCGCGCGTCGCCGATCCCTATCTCCGCGAGCGTCTGCACGATCTCGACGATCTCTCGAACCGGCTTCTGCGGCTCCTCGCCGGAGTCGATGTCAGGGCCGGCCGCGAGATCCCGGAGGACGCGATCCTGGTCGCGCGCAATATCGGTCCGGCGGAGCTGCTCGATTACGGCCGGAACCTGCGCGGCGTGGTGCTGGAGGAAGGCTCCGTTGGCAGCCATGCCGCGATCGTCGCCCGTGCGCTTGCCATCCCGTTGGTGATCCAGGCCGCCCGCATCACCCGGGAGGCGCTGAACGGCGACCGGATCCTGGTCGATGGCGACCAGGCCGCCGTGCATCTGCGCCCCGAGGATTCGGTCGCCCGCGCCTTCATGGAGAAGGTCGAGATGCGCTCGGCCGCGCAACAGGCCTATGCCACGCTGCGCGACAAGCCCGCGACCAGCCGCGACGGCGTGACGCTGCATCTGCACATGAATGCCGGGCTGATGGCCGACCTGCCGTCGCTGCCGAAATGCGGCGCGCTCGGCGTCGGCCTGTTCCGGACGGAATTGCAGTTCCTGATCCGCTCGACCGTGCCCAAGCGCAGCGATCTGGCTGCGCTCTATGCGCGCATCCTCGATTCGGCGGGCGACAAGCCGGTGGTGTTCCGCACCCTCGATATCGGTTCGGACAAGGTGCTGCCCTATATGAAGCGGCCCGACGAGCCCAATCCGGCGCTGGGCTGGCGGGCGATCCGGGTCGGGCTCGACCGGCCGGGCATCATGCGGATGCAGGTCCAGGCGCTGCTGCGCGGGGCCAAGGGCCGGGCGCTCAACGTGATGTTCCCCTTCGTCGCCGAGGCGGCTGAGTTCGAGGCGGCGCGCGAACTGCTGCTGCGCGAGGCGGCGCGCGAGCAGGCGATGGGCAATGTGGTGCCGTCGAGCCTTCGGATCGGCGCGATGCTGGAGACGCCGAGCCTCGCCTTCGCCCCCGACCGGTTCTTTCAGCTCGCCGATTTCCTGTCGATCGGCGGCAACGACCTGAAGCAATTCTTCTTTGCCGCCGATCGCGAGAACGAGCTGGTGCGGCGGCGCTACGACATGCTGTCGCTGAGTTTCCTCGGCTTTCTCGAGCAGATCATCGCGCGCTGTGCCGAGCATGGCACGCCGCTTTCCTTCTGCGGCGAGGATGCCGGGCGGCCGCTCGAGGCGCTGGCGCTCGCCGCGCTCGGCATGCGCAATCTCTCGATGCGCCCGGCCTCGATCGGTCCCGTCAAGGCGCTGCTCCGCCAGGTCGAGCTGGCCGAGATCGCGGCGGTGATCGCCGCGGCCCGGCGCAGCGGGGCGCGCAGCGCCCGCCCGGATCTGGAGGCCTGGCGCGAGAGCTCCGGCCTGACGATCTGAGCGGCGCGCAGGGCAGCGCCGCTATCGGCGACCGCCGGGGCTGCAGAGCTGATTCCACTGGTTGAGTTCGTTGATATCCTTGGGCGGCGCATCGCAATAGCCCGCGCCCATCTGCGCCGCCGACCCACCCGCGAAGTCCGGGCCGCCGGGTTGCGGCGGCGGCGGGTTGGTGCAGGCCGCGACCAGCAAGGTCCCGGCACCGAGCAGCGCGAGAGAGATTCTCATGGTCGTTCCTCCCTGCATGGCCGCCGTCGAAGCGAGGCGGACGAGATGAGGCTAGCGCCGAAGGTCCGCCGTTTGAAGTCCTGTCATGCGGGTAGCGCCGCAATGCGTTCCCTGTCCAAGTTGGGCTTGCGCTGGCCGGCGGCAGGCGCTATCTGGCGTCCGGCCGGGCGATTAGCTCAGTGGTAGAGCGCTTCGTTCACATCGAAGATGTCGGCGGTTCGAATCCGTCATCGCCCACCATCCCGCGCCTCTTGGGTGATTAGCTCAGTCGGTAGAGCGTCTCGTTTACACCGAGAATGTCGGCGGTTCGAGCCCGTCATCACCCACCAGCCGCTGGGCGGCTGGCGGGCGTGTGCTTGGATCAGAACTGATAGGAGATGCCGACGAGCGGGCCCTGGATCGTCAGGTCGATCTTTGCCCGGTCGGTGGCCTGGTAGAGCACCGACAGGTAGCGATAGCCGAGCGTGCCCTGCCAATGGTCGGTGAAGTTGTAGTTGGCGCCGGCATAGAGCTCCCAGCTCAGGTCGGAAGCGCCGTCGAAGCCGCCGACATCGCCGAAGCCCGCGAGCGACCAACGCTCGTTGATCGGCCAGCCGACACGGGCGCCGACGATCGGGTCGGCCCAGTCGAGCTTGACCTCGCCGTCGCGGCCGTGGCGGTCGGTCGCGATGCCGAACGTGGTGGTGGAGTTGAAATAGCGGCCGCCGCCATAGACATCGACGAAGCCCTTGTCCTCATAGACCCGGTAGGCCGCCGCGACGGTATACATGCCGAGCTGCACGCCGCTATCGGTGCGGACATGTCCCTGCGCCCAATCGCCCTGGCTGCTGAGATCGACATAGACCGCATCGAGCAGCAGGCTCCAGCGGCCCTTGCTGATGTCGGCGGCGCCCATGAAGGCCATGTCGAGGCGGGACAGCACGTCGCTGGTATCGAGATTGACCAGCGGCTGGCCGTCGCGACCCTGCTGGGCGCCGTTGATCACCGGCAGCCAGCCATAGAGCGTGAACTTGCCGGTCCAACCCTGTTCCCAGGCGGCGGGCTCGACGGCCACCGGCGCCGGTGCGGCGGCAGCCGTGGTCGCGGCGGTCTGGGCGACAGCCCCCTCGGCGGCAAGAAACGACGCGGCCAGCGTGCAAAGCGCCGCTCCGGCCCCCAGAATTCGAGATCGCATAGTGTCCCTCATGACGGATTTATCCCTCCAGTTGCGGCGGGCGAACCCGCTCGGCCTGTCGCCGCTCGGGGGGATTGTCAATAGTCCGTGGGCGATCCGCCCTCGCGGTGGCGCCTGAGGACAAAATCGTCCAGTTCCTCGCGGATTGCGGTCTCCATCGGCGGCGGCTCGAACTCGGCCAGGATCGCCTTCCAGATCGTGTTGGCGCGGCGGTCGGTTTCGGCCGCTCCGGCCTCGGCCCACGCCTCGTAGTTGCGCCAATCACTGAGGAAGGGGGCGTAGAAGGCCGAGGCATAGCGGCTCTGGGTATGGTCGGCGCCGAAGAAATGCCCGCGGGGGCCGACCTCGCGCATCGCATCGAGTGCGAGGGACTCGGGAGAGGTGTCGGTCAGGGCCGGGTCGAAATAGCGCTCGAACTGCTGCAGAACCTCGCAATCCATCACGAATTTCTCGTAGCTCGCGATCAGGCCGCCCTCGAGCCAGCCGGCCGCGTGATAGACGAGGTTCACGCCGGCCTGCACCGCGGACCAGAGCGAGTTCATGCTTTCCCACATCGCCTGTGCGTCCGGGGCGTTGGACGCGCAGGCATTCGAGGCGCGCAGAGGCAGGCCGTAGAACCGCGCCATCTGCCCGGTCATCTGGGTCGCGCGGACATATTCCGGCGTCCCGAAGGCCGGCGCGCCCGACTTCATGTCGACATTGGAGGTGAAGGTGCCGATCATGCAGGGCAGGCCGGGCCGGATGATCTGCAGGAGCACGATCGCGGCGAGGGCTTCAGCAATTGACTGGGCAACCGCGCCTGCCATCGTCACCGGCGCCATCGCGCCCGCGAGCGTGAAGGGGGTGACGATCACCGGCTGGCCGCGCCGGGCGAAGCGCATGGCGCCGTCCAGCATCGGCCAGTCGTGCTTGAGCGGACTCGAGGAATTGATGTTGGTGAAGAGCCGCGGGCGGCTCTCGAACTCGGCCTGCGAGAGGCCGCTCGCGATGCGCGTCATCTCGATCACGTCCTCGACCCGCTCGGGCCCGAGGCTGTAGGCATGCACGACCTTGTCGGTCAGGGTCAGCTTGGCATGCAGGCAGTCGAGATGGCGGACGGAGGCATGGATGTCGACCGGCTCGACCGGATAGCCGCCGGCGACATGGATGCAGTTGAAATACTGCGTCAGCTTGATCAGGTCGCAGAAGCTCGCGAAATCCCCGACGCGGCGGCCGCGATCGAGATCCATGACGTTGGGCGGCGAGGACACATTGACGAAGCACATATGCCCGCCGCCAAGCGTCACCCGGCGCTCGGGATTGCGCGGCGTGATGTCGAAGCTGGCCGGTGCCTTGCCGACCATCTCCATCACCAGGCCGCGATCCATCCGGACATTGGTGTCGGCGATCTCGGCACCCGCGGCGGCCAGATAGGCGCGGGCCTCGGGATTGAGGAACTCGATCCCGATCTCCTCGAGGATGCGCATCGCGGTCTCGTGGATCGCGAGGACGCCTTCGGGCGGCAGCGGCTCGGTCGGGCGGTCGGGATTGAGCGGAATGCGCCAGGGCAATTGCTGGATGGCCCGCGCATCCTGGCCCCGCCTGGCCGCGGCATGTCCCCCTGAGCGGCGTGACCGGCGTTCCTCCATGCGGCTATCTCACCTCTGATCGGGCACGAGGGCCCGCTTGTTCCCGACCATCGCGCGCCGGATTGCGCTCACCCATCGGGCAGCGCCAGCCAGGCAGGCAGCGCGCCGATATCGGGCAGCACCACGTCGGCATGCGGCGCCAGGTCGTCGAAGCCGGCGAGGCCGGTCAGGACGCCCACCGTGCGCATGCCCGCGGCGCGGCCGCTGTCGAGATCGTGGGTGCTGTCGCCGATCATCGCGCAAGCCTCTGGCGGGAGGCCGGTCGCCGCGCAGAAGGCGAGCAGCATACCCGGCATCGGCTTGGCGCCATGGCCGCTGTCATAGCCGGCCACGAAGGCGAAGCGGTCGAGCACGCCCGCCCGCGCCAGATGCGCCCGCGCCGGTTCCTCGGAATCGTTGGTCGCAACCCCGAGCGTCAACCCCGCGGCGAGCAGCCGGTCGAGCAGCGCGGCGAGCGGCGCGGCCTCGACCTGCGGCGCGGCGGCGGTCGAGGCGGTGATATGCCGCCTGAGGCCGGGCTCGGCGAGATCGGGCCGCAGCCGGCGCACCGCCTCGACGACGATTTCCATGGTTCCCGCGACCATCGGGCTCGACTTCCGGAAGCGCCGGGTGGTGCGGTCGAAGCCCAGCGCCTCGGCCAGGGCCTGGGCCCGGTCGGGTTCGCCCGCCGCGATGCCCTGGATGAAGCCGTCGCACCACGCCGCCCAGGTGGCGTTGAAGTCGAAGAGCGTGCCATCCTTGTCGAAGACGAGGCCGCGGATCGGTTGCATCATCGCGCTCATGTCCAGTTCGGCAGATCGCCGCCGGGCAGGGCGGCGCGGGCTTGCGCCGGCGCGGTCGGCCGCGTCCCGGTCTCGGCGCAGAAGGCGAGCAGGAGGCTCTCGTCGCCGAGCAGGAAATCGACCAGGAAGCCCAGGAATTCCGGATCGCCCGTGCGACCGCGCAGATCGCCGGGCGCAAGTCCGCTCGCGCCGAGAAACGCCCCCAGCGCCTCTGGCTGGCCGGCCAGCCAGATCAGCGCCTGTTGGCCCAACGCCACCGCTTGTTCCTGTTTCATTCGCTCCCGAAAGGTCTGAAAGGGCCCATTAAACCTTTCGTTAACATATTCCGGCCTATGGTCGCTCCCAGAAATACAGGCGTGGACAAGAACACTCCAAAGGGAGATTGCCGCATGTCGGGTCGGGTTCTGGTTGTGGATGACGTGGCAACCAACCGACTGCTTTTGCGGGCAAAGCTCTCCTCAGCCTACTATGACGTGGTGGTCGCCGAGAACGGCTTCCAGGCCCTGGAAATGGCCCGGACCGAGCAGCCGGACATGGTGATGCTCGACGTGATGATGCCCGACATGGACGGATTCGCGGTCTGCTCGGTGCTGAAGTCGCGCGAGGAGACGGCGCACATTCCCGTGATCATGGTGACGGCGCTCGACACGCCCGAGGAGCGGATCCGGGGGCTGGAAGCGGGCGCCGACGACTTCCTGTCCAAGCCTTTCAACGACTTGGCGCTTTACGCTCGCGTCCGCAACCTGATGCGCATGAAGATGATGTTCGACGAGCTCCGGCTCCGCGACCTCACCTCGCGCGAGCTCGGGCTCACCGACTTCATCTCCGAGCAGGAGATCGATCTCGAGCTCGGCGGGCCGATCATGCTGGCGCCCCCGACTTACGAGCAGGGCGTGGCCTGGGCCGAGCAGCTGCGCGACCGGCTCAATATCCCGACGATCGTCACCTATTCCGAGCGCGAGGCGATGAACCTGGCGCGGCTGGAGCTGCCCGACTGTTTCGTCGTCCATTCCAAGCTGATGGAGGGCGGCGACGGGCTGCGGCTGGTCTCGGCGCTGCGCGCCAAGCCCGAGACGCGCCAGTCGGCGGTGATTCTCGTCGTCGAGAACGGCGATGTGCAGACCGCGGCCAAGGGGCTCGATCTCGGCGCCAGCGACTATATCGAGTCGCCCTTCGACGTGAACGAGCTGATCGCGCGCATCCGCTCGCAGCTCCGGCGCAAGCGCTATTCCGACCGGCTGCGCTCGAACGTGCGCAACGGGCTCAAGATGGCGGTGATCGATCCGCTGACCGGCATCTATAACCGCCGCTATGCCAGCCAGCACATGCTGCGGGTGATGGAGCGGGCGCGCGAAACCGACGGGGTCTTCGCGGTGATGATGATCGACCTCGACAAGTTCAAGTCGATCAACGACCGGTTCGGCCATGATGCCGGCGACGCGGTGCTGAAGGAGTTCTCGCGCCGGTTGCAGGAGAATATTCGCGGCGTCGATCTGGTGGCGCGTTTCGGCGGCGAGGAATTCTTCGTCGCGATGCCCGATGTCGACGCCCAGGCTGCCGGTCATGCCGCCGAGCGCATCCGGCGGGCGATCGAGGATGCCCCGGTGATCCTGCCCGGCGGGGCCGGCGAGGTGCATGTGACCGTCTCGATCGGTGTCGCGATCGCCGGCGCCGCCGATACCGACGCCGAGGCGATCATCAAGCGGGCCGACAGCGCGCTCTACCATTCCAAGGAAGCCGGCCGAAACCGCGTCAGCTTCTTCGCCCAGGCGGCCTAGGGTTTCGCCACCGCCCGCGCCAGCGCGCAGAAGGCCTCGAGCGGCACCTGTTCGGCGCGCTCGGTCGGCGCGATCCCGGCTTCCGCCAGCAGCGTCTCCACCTCCGGTCCGAGTGGCTTGAGGCTTGCCCGCAGCATCTTGCGCCGCTGGCCGAACGCCATCGCCACCACCCGTTGCAGGACGTTCGGATCGGCCGGGAAGCGCGGCTCGGGCAGCGCCTCGATCTGCACCACGGCGCTCGTGACCTTGGGCGGCGGGGTGAAGGCCTGGGCCGGCAGCTCGAAGGCGATGCGTGGGACGCTGCGCCACTGCGCCAGGATCGAGAGCCGGCCGTAAGCTTTCGAGCCGGGCGTGGCCACGATGCGCTCGGCCACTTCCTTCTGGAACATCAGCGTCAGGCTCCGCCAGAACGGCGGCCAGGCGGGCGGGGTCAGCCAGCGGACCAGCAGCTCGGTCCCGACATTGTAGGGGAGGTTCGCCACCACCCGAACCGGCGGGGTAAGGTGGGGGCCGGGATCGAGCGCGAGCGCATCGCCCGAGAGCAGGGTCAGTCGACCGGGATAGGCGGCGGCGACCGCCTCGAGCGCCGGCAGGCAGCGCGGATCGCGCTCGACGGCGACCACATGCCGCGCCCCTTCCATCAGCAGCGCCCGCGTCAGCCCACCCGGTCCCGGCCCGATCTCCAGCACATCGGCAGCGGTGAGATCGCCGGCCCGTCGGGCGATCTTGGCCGTCAGGTTCAGGTCCAGCAGGAAATTCTGACCCAGCGCCTTCTTTGCGCTGAGCCCATGGGCCGCGATCACTTCGCGCAGAGGGGGCAGGCCGTCGGGAGCGGCGCTCACGGCTGCGCGGCTCGGGTCTCGGCGAGCGTCCGGGCCAGCCGCAGCGCCGCGATCAGGCTCGACGGATTGGCGCGGTTCTGCCCGGCAATGTCGAAGGCGGTGCCGTGGTCCGGCGAGGTCCGGATGAAGTCGAGCCCGAGCGTGACATTGACGCCGCCATCGAAATCCAGCGTCTTGATCGGGATCAGGGCCTGGTCATGATACATGCAGATCGCCGCATCGTAGCGGGTGCGGGCCGCCGGATGGAACATCGTATCGGCCGGATGCGGACCGCTCAGGCCGATGCCTTCGAGGCGCAGACGGGCCAGGACCGGCTCGATCAGCGCGAATTCCTCGCCGCCGATCGCGCCGCCCTCGCCGGCATGCGGGTTCAGTCCCGCGACCGCCAGCCGAGGCGCCGCAATGCCGAAATCGCGCACCAGGCCGCGATGGGTTATGCGGATCGTCTCGGTCAGCAGCGCCTCGGTCAGCCGGGCCGGAACCTCGGCCAAGGGCACGTGGATGGTGACGGGCACCACTCGCAACAGCGGCGAGGCCAGCATCATCACCGGCCGGGCGGCGCCGCTCAGATGGGCCAGGAATTCGGTATGGCCGGCAAAGCCGAAATCGGCGCCGTCGATCAGCGCCTTCTTGTGGATCGGGTTGGTGCAGAGCGCGAGCGCCGCGCCGGAGCGCACCAGCAGGACCCCGCGCTCGATCGCGGCGATCGTCGCGGCCGCATTTTCCGGCACCACTTGGCCGGGCGGGGCAGGGCGGGGCAGCGGATGATCGAGCACCGGCAGCCCCGTGGCCATCGCGGCGCCGGCATCGGACGGCGCCGCGATCGGCCGCACCGCGAGGCCGAGGCCGCCCGCGAGCGCCCGCATATGCGCGACATCGCCGATGAGAAAGAAAGGCAAGGTCTCGCGCAGCTCGGCCCAGGCCTTGAGCGCGATCTCACCGCCGATCCCCGCCGGATCGCCCAGCGTCAGGCAAACCGGCAGGGTCATTTCGTCACGATCAGCGCGTCGTTGAGCAGTTCCTGAAGATAGCCTTGCCCGAAGCTGTTGATCCGCTCGGAAAAAAGCTGCTGGCGCAGCGCATCGCGCACCGCCTGATCCTTGGGATCGGGCGCCTTGTCCGGCGGCGCGTTTCGGATCGAAACCAGCTTCAGGATCGCGATGCCGCCGGCAATCGGCATCGGCCGGGTGATCTGGCCGGGGCTGAGCAGCAGGATCTGGCTGCGCAGCGCCGGCGGCATCTGGGTGATCGGCAGCGGTTCCATCGCGCCGCCATTCGGCGCGGTGTTGCTGCGGCTATAGGTCCGGGCGGCGTCGGCGAAGCTCGCGCCGCGCGACAGCTGCTTGTAGAGCTGGTCGCCGAACGCGATCGTCTCCGGCTCGCCGCGCTCGGCGAAGGGGATCGCGATCTCGGCCATCTGCACCATCTCGCGCGGCTGGCTCGCCTGCAGCGCCAGCGCCTGATCGAGATCGGCTTCGCTGGGATTGGCGCGGGCGCGGAACTTCTGCACCATCACCTCGCGCCAGAGCAGGCCGGACTGGACGAAATCGTCCATGGTCTGGCGGTCGATATGGCGCGAGGCCAGCACCTTCAGCACGTCATCGACCGTCAGGTTCCGCGCGGTGGCGAATTCCTGCAGCCCGTTGTCGAGCGCTCCGTCCGGCAGCTCGATCGCCATGGCCTTGGCGGCCTGGACCTTGACCCGGTCCTCGGTCAGCTGCTGGGTCGCGAGCTTCTGCAGGTCGCCCGTGGCACCGAGCGCCGCGAGCAGGGCCATGCGCTGCTGGATGTCGTAGTTGGTGATGACCCCGCCATTGACGGTCAGCGCCGGGGCGAACGGATTGTCCGCGGCGCCCGCAGGCACGCCGCCCGCGAGGCCGAGCCCAAGCAGCAACGCCCCCAGGATTCTGCCAAAGCCGCGCATTCCCTTCCTCCCGGCCATCATCAGCCCCGCACGCAGACGTCGGCCGGCCATTTCCGTGTGCTCGACCCGCCGAGGCCCGCGAGATGGACGCTGAACCCGACCGATGTCGAGGGCGGCACATTAGTCGATGACGTATAGCGGCGCGAGACCGAAAGGTCGAATTCGGCGCAATCGTTGCCATAGGTCAGCCCGCCGCCGGTCCGCAGATTCTGCCCGGTCGAGACGTCGTAGCGCCACAATCCCTGAACCTCCCAGTTGGGCATGACCCGATAGCGCGCATCGAGCCCGAACTCATTGGTCTCGGGCTGCGGCCCGTAATAGGGATTGTCGCCCTCGGCGAGATAGACATAGGAGGCGCGCAGGCCCGCGCGCTCCGCATCATAGGTCACGGTGAACTCGTTGCGGTTGAAGGTGAAGTCGGTGTCGAACAGAGCGCGGTTCACCAGGCTGAAATCGTTGCCGAACGTGATGGTCAGTGCCGCGACCACGTCGGACCATTGGCCGGAGAGCCCGGTGCTCTCGTAGAATTGCGGATCGGGCTCGGCGCGGATCACCTGGCCGACCGTGACGCCCATCGACCAGCCGGCCGGGTCGTAGCGGGTATAATTCACCCCGAGATTGGCCCGGAGCCCGGTCTCGATCTCGTCCTCGCCCGGGAAGCGGTTGAGCGCGAAGAGATTGGTCTCGTCGAACTCGACCAGCGTGCTGTCATTGTTCGGCACGTCGCTCTGGCCCCAGATGTCGGACCAGATCACCTGGACGATCGGCTCGATCACATGGACGGCCGAGGCGCTTGCGCGGGCGAACGGCCAACGCAGCTCCACATTGATGTTCGGATCGCCGCGCAGCAGCAGCCCGTCCGGCTGCTGGTTCCAGACCTGGTAGAGATCGAAGCCCGCGACCGCCCCGGCGCTCGCCAGGATGCCCTGCGGCAGGATCCAGTCCCGGTGCCAATCGACGTCGCCCCCGATCCGGAAACTGTCCTCGCTGTTCGGGCGTGCCACGCCGAGCGATTGCGCGCTGAGGCCGAGCCGTCCGCCGATCACCGGCGCCTCCATCAGCCGGCGATAGAAGAAATCCGGCAATATGAAGGGGATGCTTGCGGTGTCCTCATCCTCGCGCAGGCTCTGGAACGCATAGCTGTAGAGCCCGAAATAGTCGTTCGCCCGGGTGCGCTGCAGGCCGACCGTGCTGGTCAGGAGGTCGGTGTCGGAATAGTCGAACTGCTGCAGGAAACTGTCGTCGCTGGCGAGCGCGAGGTCGAAGCTGGTGGTGAACCCCTTGCCGAGGCCGAAATCCGGCAGCGAGAATTGCCCGGTGGCGAAGGCGGCGCCGCGGCCCGGCGTGCCGCCCATCCCGTCATTGAGCGCGATCGCGCCGTTGAAGTCGAACCCGCCGGAGGCGAAGCGCTGGCGATACTCGCCCTCCATCAGCTGGGCGCCGCTCGTGGTCAGGAACGGCGTCAGCGTCGCGTCGGCCGAGGGGCCGAGCACCCAGTAATAGGGCAGCTTGGCGCCGAAGCCATAGATGCTCGAATGCTGCAGGACGGGCACCAGGACCCCGCTCGCGCGCTTCACCGACGGGTCGGGAATGCTGAGCTGCGGGATATAGCCGACCGGCAGGCCGTAGACCTCGAGGGTGGCGTTCTCGAAATAGATCCGCCGCGCCTCGGCATCCTGGATCACGCGCGAGGCGCGGATTTGCCAGGTCGGCGTCGTGCTGCCGGCGCAGATGGTGCAGGAGCTCGCCACCGTCCGGTAGAGCGTGGTGTAGCGGCCCTGCGATCGGCGCGCCTCCGACGCGGCCAGCTGCAGCTCGCCCGAGATCAGCAGCTGGGCGCTCTCGACCAGGGCTTCGCTGATATCGGGGCTGAGCTCGGCCGACTCGGCCAGCACGACGCCGCGCGACGGGTCGCTGAGCTCGACCGGACCGGTCGCCCGGATCAGCTTGGCATTCTGGTCGTAGGTGATCGCGGTCGCCTTGAGCACGCGGCCCTCATAGAGCACCTCGACATTGCCCTTGGCGACGAGGAGGCCCGCCTTCTGGTCATAGGTCACCTGGTCGGCGATCAGGCTGGCGGGCAAGGCGGGGGAGGGCGCGGCGGGGAAGGGCGCGGCGGGGGAGGGCGCGGCGGGGGAGGGCGCGGCCGCATCCTCCGCCAGCCCGGGGCCGCCGAGCGCGGCCGCCAGCAGCAGGCCGATGGCCGGGATCGGTCGGCGCCGCCGCCGCGGGCCTATTCTCATGTCGCTTTGCAAGGCCTAGCCGTCCTCGAGATGCAGCAGCAGGCCCAGCGCGAGCAGGATCGCCGCCACGGGCGGGGTCCAGGCGGCGACGAGCAGCGGAATCTGGCCGCGCGCGCCGAGCGACTCGGAGAAATCCTTCAGGAAATAGAGCGCGAACCCGGCCAGAACCGCGAGCAGGATCATGATCCCGGTCTGCCCGAACCGCGTGGGTCGGAGCGCGAAGGCCGAGCCGATCAGCACCATCGCGGCGAAGAGCGCGGGCTTGGCGAGCTCGCTCTGCAAGAACAGCCGATGACGCTGGCCCGAGAAGCCCGCCTCCTCCATCGTCGCGATGAAGGTCCCGAGATGCCAGAAGCCGACCACTTCGGGCGGGGCGAAGCTGTCGAGGATCTGCGCGCCGGTCAGCGTGGTCGGCAGGTTGATCCGCTCGTCCTGCGAGACCCGCTCGAAGCGCCCGTCGGGCTGCAGGTTCCATTCCGACGCCTGTTCGAGGACCCAGGCGCCGGGCTTCAGCCGGGCGGCGGGCGCCTCGACCCGCGCATAGATCGTGCCCTCCTTGTCGAACCGGTGCATCCGGACCCGGCTCAGGATGGTGCCGTCGGCATTGGTGCGCGCGGCCTGGATCACCGTCTGGCCCTCGGCATCGGCCTGGCGCAGCCAGACCCCGTCGGTCGAGAACGACATCTGGCTGCCGGTATTGTGGAAATCCTCCTCGAACGCCTGGCCGCGCTTGATCGTCGCTGCGACGAACGGATTGATCACCGCGACGAAGATCACGCCCAGGACCACCGCTGCCCCGACCGGCACCCCGATCAGCCTCAGCGCCGAGATGCCGGCGGCCCGCATCACCACGAGTTCGCTGGTGCGCGCGAAGCGCAGGAAGGTGACGAGGCTCGCCAGCATCAGCACCAGCGGAAAGATCTGGTACAGGGTTTCGGGCGCCTCGAGCAGCGTGATGCGCAGCACGTCCGCGGCATTGGCCCCGGTATCGCCGAACCGGCGCATGTTCTCGACCGAGCTGAACAGCAGGATGACGAGCGTGATCACCGCAAAGACCGCGAGCAGCGAGCGCAGGAAGCCGCGCAGGACATAGCGCCAGAGCGTCATGCTGCGACCGCCTTTGGCGTCCGGCACCGGCCGCGCCCCAGCCGACGCAGCAGGACCGCGATATAGACGATCCCGAGCAGGATCGGCAGATACATGAGCGGCCAGAGCTCCGGCATGGCCTGGACCCTGGTCCGCGCCGCGAAGATCAGGATCTGCAGCAGGGCCGCCACCCCGATCGCCACGATCACGCGCCGGCCGAACCCGCTGCGCCGGTAGCCGCCGGCCAGGATGGTCACGAGCGCGATCATCGGAAAGATCGTCGCGAGCAGCGGCAGCGTCAGCTTGTAATGCCCTTCGGATACGAAGTCGCCGACCTTGTAGCGGCCGGACGCGAGCATCGCCTCGGTCGGCGCCAGAAGCTCGATGACGGAATATTCCGACGGTCGGCGGATCCGGTCGTCCTGATCGTTCAGCAGATCGCTGAGATCGAACACGAACTGGTCGAACTTCACCGTGTTCATCTGTTGGCTGCGGTCGTTGAGCGACAGCGCGACCCCGTCGAGCATCACGAGCCGGGCCTCGTTGCCCTCGCGGATCAGCCGCGCATGCTCGGCCGAATAGGTCACGGGCCGCAGGAACTCGCGCTGGTCGTTGAGGAAGATGCCATGCATCTCGCCCGCCCGGCTGGTATCCTGGATGAAGAGCGTGACGCCGGGCATCGGATGCAGGAACTGACGCTCGACGATCAGGGCGTTGGCGAGGTCCGAGCGGATCGCCTGGGTCCGGTCGGCGAGCGCCGTGCCCGTGATCGGCACCAGCACCATCAGCACCACCGCCATGATCGCGCCGACCAGCGCGCCGAACATCGCGACCGGCCGCAGCAGGCCGAGCGGGCTGAGGCCCGCCGTCATCATCACGATGAGCTCGCTGTCGGTATAGAGCTTGTTGATCGCATAGAGCGCTGCCCCGATGCCCGAGAGCGGCAGCACGATCACGAAGACCTGGGGCAGGACCAGCGCCGAAAAGGTTAGGAAAACCAAAGCGCTCTGCCCACTCGCAATCACGGTGTCGATCAGCCGGACCGCCTGCGTGAGCCAGATCACGCCGGTAAAGACCAGCAGGAAGAATCCTGAGGTCACGATCAACTGACCGAGGATATAGCGATCCAGTCGCCTCACCGCCGCTGCCGTCTCCTGCTGCCGCCTGCCTCACTGGCCAAGGCGCGCGAAAGCCGCTAGGCCTTGCGCTTCGAACCCGACCTTTGCCTTGCAAGATACGGAGACCGCCGTGACCGCGCCACTGCAAACCACCTTCGCCGCGCTCGAAGCCGCCGATATCGCGCAGATCGCCGGGCGGGTCGTGGTCTTTGTCGACGAAACCGGCGCCTTGAGCCCGCTCGTCCGTCGGGTCGACCGGTTGGCTCGCGGGGCGGTCGCGCGCCTGACCGAGAGCGCAGGGTTCGCCAAGCTGCCCGCCGGCGGCGGGCAGACGCTCGCCTTCCCCGCCGGGCTCGCCGCCGAGGCGCTCTTCGTCGTGAAGCTGCCGCGCCGCCCCAGCGCGGCGGAGGCCCGCGCCGCCGGCGCCGCGATCGCCGGCTTCAATACGACGGTCCCGCTGACCGTGCTGGCCGGCGCGACGCCGCGCATCGCCGAGATCGCGCTCGGCCTCGGCCTGCGCGCCTACGACTTCGCCCTCTACCGCACGACCGAGCCCGACGCGCCCGAGCCCAACCGCGCCGCGACCTTCCTGGTGCGCGACCCGGACGCGGCCGAGGCGGCCTTCGCGCCCTATGCGGCGCAGATCGGCGGCGTCTTCCTGACCCGCGACCTGGTCAGCGAGCCCGCCAACGTGCTCACCACCACCGATTATGCCGAGCGGCTGACCGCCTTGCGCGAGCTCGGGGTCGAGGTCGAGGTGATCGAGGAGCCCGAGCTCGCCGCGCTCGGCATGCGCACGCTGCTCGCGGTCGGCGAGGGCTCGGAAAGCCCGTCCAAGGTCGTGGTGATGCAGTGGAAGGGCGGCGGCGACGAGGCGCCGTTCGCGCTGGTCGGCAAGGGCGTGGTCTTCGATACCGGCGGCATCTCGATCAAGCCGGCCGCCGGCATGGAGGAGATGACCATGGACATGGGCGGCTCCGCGGTCGTCGCCGGCGTCATGCATGCCCTCGCCGTCCGCAAGGCCAAGGCCAACGTCGTCGGCATCGTCGGCCTGGTCGAGAACATGCCGAGCGGCCGCGCCATGCGCCCCGGCGACGTCGTCAAGTCGATGAAGGGCGACACGGTGGAGATCGTCAATACCGACGCCGAAGGGCGCCTCGTGCTGGCCGACCTGCTCTGGTACGTGCAGGAGCGGTTCAAGCCCACCGGCATCGTCGATCTTGCCACCCTGACCGGCGCCATCATCATCGCGCTCGGCCACGAGAAGGCGGGGGTGTTCTCCAATGACGACGCGCTCGCCGGCGCCGTGCTCGCGGCGGCGGAGGAGGAGGGCGAGGGCGCCTGGCGCATGCCGCTCGCGCCCGCCTACGACAAACAGCTCAAGAGCCGCATCGCCGACATGTCCAATGTCGGCGGCCGGCCGGCCGGCTCGATCACCGCGGCGCAGTTCCTGCAGCGCTTCGTGATCAAGGGCACGCCTTGGGTGCATCTCGACATTGCCGGGGTCGCCTATGTGAGCGCCGAGAACGGCGTCTCGCCCAAGGGCGCCACCGGCTGGGGGGTGCGCACGCTCGACCGGCTCATCCGCAGCCGCGAGAGCTGACGCCAATGGCGGAGGTGCTGTTCTACCATCTGAGCAGCTCGCCGCTTGAGGCCAACCTGCCGGACATGCTGGAAAAGTCGCTGCAGCGCGGCTGGCGGGTGCTGCTGCGCTGCGGCTCGCGAGCCGGGATGGCCGCGATCGACGCCATGCTCTGGACCTGGCGCGAGGACTCGTTCCTGCCGCACGGCACCGCCGAGGCCGGCCATCCCGACCGCCAGCCGATCTATCTGACGCTCGGCGACGAGAACCCGAACCGGGCGGGCGTGCTCATCCTGGTCGACGGCGCGCGGGCGACGCCGGCCGAGATGGCAAGCTTCGAGCGGACCTGCCTGATCTTCGACGGCGCCGACCAGCCGGCGGTCGAGGCTGCCCGCCGGGACTGGCGCGCCGTCACCGCGGCCGGCTTGCCGGCGAAATACTGGGCCCAGGACCAGGGCCGCTGGGTGCAGAAGGCGAGCTCCTGACAGGCCTCGCCGAAACGGCCCGCCCATCTCAGCGCCGTGGGATCAGATCCTGGGCCGTCAGGAACTCCGCAACGATCTTGGCCAGCATGCCCGGGGCGTCGACGCAAGGGATATGGCCGGTATTGCCGATGATCGCGAACTTGCTGCCCGGGATGCTCTCGGCGGTCTCGCGCACCAGGTCGGGCGGGGTCGAGCCATCGAGCGAGCCGGCGACCGCCAGGACCGGCAGCCGCAACGCGGCCGTCGAGTCGCGCAGGTCGGTCTCGGCCAGGGCCGCGCAGCAGCCGACATAGCCCCCCACCGGCGTTCTCGTCAGCATGTTGCGCCAAATCGCGAGCTGTTCGGGCTCGGCGATCCGATAGCGGCGGGGAAACCAC
This sequence comes from Amaricoccus sp., assembly GCA_046348955.1. GTDB lineage: Bacteria > Pseudomonadota > Alphaproteobacteria > Rhodobacterales > Rhodobacteraceae > Amaricoccus. The sequence goes on along the minus strand of JAXMDG010000006.1, from coordinate 155,035 downwards.
TTCTCCAGGATCGAGTCGGCGATCGAGGCGATGCCGCCCGAGCGGATCGCCGCGATCCGCTCGCGCCAACTCGCCTCGGTCCCGATCTTGGCCGCGGTGTTCGACAGGACCGCCGCGCGCACCAGATCGGGCCGCTCGGCGGCGAGGCCTTGGGCGATCACCCCGCCGATCGAGAGGCCGACAAAGATCACCGGGCCGAGGCGCAGCTGGTCGATCAGCCCCGCCACGTCGCCCACCAGATCCCCCATGTAGTACTCGCCTTCCGGCGCGTCGGTCAGGCCGTGCCCGCGCAGGTCGTAGCGGATGATCCGGAGCCCGGGCGGCAGCAGCGGCAGCAGGGCATCCCAGACCCGGAGATCGGTGCCGAGCGAGTTGGCGAACACCACCGGCACGCCGCCCGGATCGCCATCCTCCTGCCAATGGACCCGCAGGCCACCGATCGTCGCTACACGCATTCCCGTCCCCCTCACGTCCGCGGCATCGCCGAGCCGCGCGCCAGCCGCGCCTGGGCGGCCAGCCGGATCGGCGCATTCGCCGCGCCAAAGCCTGTATAACCGTCGCGCTGAACGATCTCGAAGAAAAAGCGGTCCTGGAAGGTGCCGGTATAGAGCTGGAAGAACCGGCCCCCCTCGTCCTCGTCATAGAGGATGCCGTGCGCGCGCAGCTGGTCGACCAGGTCGGGCTCCAGCGCCAGCCGCGCCTCGAGATCGTCGTAGTAATTGTCCGGGATCGGCAACAGCGGCAGGCCCGCCTCCCGGCAATAGGTCGCGGCGGCGAAGATATCGTCGGTCGCGAAGGCGATGTGCTGGACCCCGGCGCCGAAGAACTCGTCGAGAAACCGCGAGGAAAGTGTCCGCTCCGAGGCGCTGGCATTGAGGCAGATCCGCACGGCGCGGTCGGCGTCCTGCAGCGCCATGCTTTCGACGATGCCGGCCGGGTCGATCACGTCGACCTGCGGCGTGGTCTCGAAATCGAACAGCGACAGGTACCAGAGCCGCCAGCTCAGCATCTCGTCGAGGCTCATCGACTGCGCCAGATGGTCGATGCGCGCGAGCGGCCCGGTCGGGACCGAAGCGACGGGATCGAACTCGATTTCCCAAACCCGGCCGAGCGGGCTGTCGCGGTCGGTGAAATAGACGAGCGAGCCGCCAAGGCCGCGGATCGCCGGGATTTCGAGCTCGCCCGGTCCGACCGGCTGATGGAAGCCCGCCATCCGCAGCCCTTCGGCCCGCTCCAGCGCCGCCGCCGCGTTCCCGACGCGGATGCCTGTCGCCACCACCGACGGCCCATGCACGATCTGATGCGAATGGGCGAGCCCTTCGGGTTCGGTATTGATCACCAGATTGATCGCGCCCTGTGCCCAGCGCTCCACCGCCTTGGAGCGGTGCTGACCGACGCGGGCGAAGCCGAGCGCGGCGAACAGGTGCCCGAGCGGCGCGGCCTCGTCCTCCGAGACGGCGAACTCGACCCATTCGACGGCCTCGGGGCGAACCCGCGGCGGCAGCCGGCCCGGCTCCAGCCGGTCGCCCAGCCAGATCAGCGAGCGCTCGCCATCCTCGGCGATGCGCCGGGGCGAGGCCATGCGGAACCGATCGTTGAAGATCTCGTGGCTCAGCCAGCCATCGTAGCCGGTCGCCTTGACCGCCGCCATGAAGCTGTCGACCGGCATGTCGCCCTGGCCGGGGAAGTTGCGGAAGTGCCGGGACCATTGCAGCAGGTCCATCTCCATGCGCGGCGCATCGGCGAGCTGGACGAAGGTCAGGCGGTCGGCCGGGATCGCGCGGATCGGATCGACCGGCAGCTTGCGGGCGAGCGCATGCCAGCTGTCGAGGATCAGCCCGACGCGGGCATGATCGGCGCGGCGCACGATTTCCCAGGCGTCGCGATAGTCCCAGACATGGCGGCCCCAGGCCAGCGCCTCGAAGCCGACCTCGATCCCGTAGGCGTCGGCGATGTCGCCAAGCTCGCGCAGGTCGGCCGCCGCGCGGTCGATGCCGCCCAAGGCCAGCGGCGAGACGTTGGAGCAGACGAGGATCCGCTCGGCTCCGAGCTCGGCCATCAGATCGAACTTGCGCCGCGCCCGCTCGAAGCCGCGGCTCCGTTGCGGTTCGGGCATGCCCTCGAAGTCGCGGAACGGCTGGAAGGCGATGATCTCGAGCCCCTGGTCGCGCACCATCCGGCCGATCTCGGCCGGCGAGCCCTCATGAGCCAGCACGTCGGCTTCGAAGATCTCGACCCCGTCGAAGCCTGCCGCCGCGATCGCCGCGAGCTTCTCCGCCAGCGAGCCGCCGAGCGACACCGTCGCAATCGAGAATTTCATTGCCTCTCCCTTCGCGCGAAACTGGCCGGGCGCCGCGCGAGGCGGCACCCGGCCGATCATTAGCTAGGCGGCGCGGGCGCCGGCAAGCACCGCGGCACGTTCGCGGTCATAGGCGTCCTTCTCGACGGGCTGGGCATTCGGATCGCCGAGATCGTTGAGATGGACACGGTAGGTCTCGCGGGCGCTCCAGGCCGAGGTCGCCGCCACCACGGTGATCGCGAAGGCGAGCGCGCCGACGGTCATCGGGATGTTGGTCGCGCCCGGAGGGGCAACGGCGGCGAAAAGGGCCGGCAGCAGCGCGGTGATCGTGGTGCCGATATTCTGGCTGATCGCCATGGCCGAGACGCGGCTCCGGGTCGGGAACATCTCCGGGAAGAAGCTCGGGAACACCGCGTTGTAGCCCTGATAGACGATGCCCCACATCAGGATCGACATCAGGATCGCAAGCGGCACGCTGCTGATCGAGATCGCGTAGAGATAGCCGAAGGACAGGATGCCCGCGCCGAGCGCGCCGACGATGATCGGAGGACGCCGGCCGATCCGGTCCGAGAGGTTCCCGACGAAGGGGATGACGAAGCAGGCGACGATGTTGCCGAGCACGGGGATCCAGAGATAGACGTCCTTGTGGAAGCCGATCCCGTAGGCCGCCTGCACCGCATAGGCCGCGCCGAAGATCGTGGTGACGACCGGGATCACGTTCATCAGCGCCATGCAGACGACGCGGATCATGTCGGGCCAGCTGGTGCGGAACGCCTCGACGATCGGCGAACGCGGCACCGAATGCTGCTCGCTCTCCTCGGCGAAGGCAGGGGTCTCCTCGACCTCGCGGCGGATGATGTAGCCCGCGACGATCACGACGAAGCTCAGCAGGAACGGCACGCGCCAGCCCCAGCTGTTGAACGCCTCCTCCGGCATCATCCGGGCGAGCGGCAGGAACACCGCGGCGGCGAGGATCTGCCCGGCCTGCACGCCCTGCAGCGTGAAGCTCGCGAAATATCCGCGCCGTCCGAAGGGCGCATGTTCGAGGATCATCGAACTCGCGCCCGAGATCTCGCCCGCGACCGCGAAGCCCTGGATCAGCCGCAGCATGACGAGCAGGGCCGGTGCCCAGAGCCCGATCTGCGCATAGGTCGGCAACAGCCCGACCAGCATGGTCGAAAAGCCCATCAGGAACATGCAGAGGATCAGCACCTGCTTGCGCCCGTGGGTGTCACCCCAATGGCCAAGCACGAACGCGCCGATCGGCCGGGCGACATAGCCCACGCCATAGGTGGCGAGCGAGGCGATGATCGCGACCCTCGGATTCTCCGATGGGAAGAAGATCTGCGGGAAGATCAGCGACGCAGCGGTCGCATAGATGAAGAAGTCGTAATATTCGAGCGCCGAACCGATCCATCCGCTGGCTGCCGCCTTTCTGGATTGGTGGGGCTTTGTTGGTTCATGATCCATCGAGATCGTCATGGATGACTCCCTTGGGGTTTCGTTGTTGTTCTTCAGCCTTGGGAGTGTCGTCGCGCACGGACCGTCATCGCTGCGGCCCGGACCAAATTGGCCCGGTCTTGCGCGACCGATCTCTCGAGCATCTATCCTCCCGGCCCGGCGCCTTGCGGCGCTTCTCCAGCCATGTCACACAATCCCCCGGGACAGCCGTCGCGTCAAATACCGGATGCACCGGCGACGTAACCTGATGTTAATCTGGCGGCGCCGCGCGCCCTGATCGGCTTGACGCTCGCGGGCGTCCCCACTAGCAGGAGGAACGGGCCTGTAGCTCAATGGTCAGAGCAGAGCGCTCATAACGCTTTGGTTGGGGGTTCAAGTCCCTCCGGGCCTACCAAAAGCCGTTCCCCGCCAAGGACATGCCACGGCCCGCCCGCAAGCGGGCCGGCGCGTCTCACAAGATGAAATCGGAGGCGCTGTAGGCGGTATGACTGACCGAGCCGTCGGCGATCGCGATCTCGAATTCGACGGTGGCGTCGCCATCGACATTGCCGCGGATCAGCGTGTCGGTGCCGGAGGTCACCAGCCAGAGATGCCCGGCCCCGGTTCCGCCGCCGAAGACGAAATGCTGCTGGCCGGCGAGCGTGCTGTTGGCGTCGATCTTGGAGAAATCGAACCGGTCGCCGAGGGCGGCCCCCGGCTTCTCGAAGGCTACGGCCCCGTCGCCCGCCCGGATCTGGTCGTGCCCGGCGGGGGTGGAGGTCGCCCAGTCCTTGTAGACGAAGGTATCGTTGCCGGTGCCGCCCACCAGGATATCGCCGCCCGCCCCGCTGTCGAAACTGTCTGCGCCGCCCAGGCCGCGCAGCGTGTTGACGGCGGAGGTGCCCCAGAGCTCGTTGTTGCCTCCATTGCCGGTGCCGTTGATCGCGCCGCTGCCCGGGATCATCCGCAGCGATTCCACATTGGCCCCCAGCGTGAAGCTCGCGCTCGCATAGACGATATCGGTCCCGCCGGCGCTGCCGGCCGTCGCCTCGATCACCTGGTCGGCGGTCGCGTCGACATAGTAGGTGTCGTTGCCGCCCTCGCCGCTCATCCGGTCCGCGCCGGCATTGCCATTGAGCGAGTCATTGCCCGCGCCCCCGGCCAGCGTGTCATTGCCGCCTCCGCCGCTCAGGCTGTCATCGCCAGCGAGCCCGCTCAAATCATTGGCGGACCCGTTGCCGGTCAGCACATTGTCGAGCGCATTGCCCGTCCCGGTCTTCGCCGTCCCGGTCAGCGTCAGGTTCTCGACATAGGTTGGCAGCATGTAGGTCACGGTGGAAATGACGGTATCCGTGCCACCCTTCACCAGGTCACCGCTCTGATCTTCAATTTGGTCCTTTGTATCGACGACAACGTCCCCAGGATTGTCGACATAGTAAATATCATTGCCGGTCCAGCCCGACAGATGATCGACACCGGTCCCCCCGTCCAGAACGTCGTCGCCCCATCCGCCATGGATCGTATCGTTGCCGCCCAGCCCGTTTATCTTGGCGGGTCCCTCAAACTCGCTGAATTGATCATTGTAAAAAACCGAAATGTCGTTGTTCAGCTCGTTTCCGAAGACCGAAATCGAGCCGAGATGAGCGATCCGCGCGTTTTCCACATTCGTCGGGATGACAAAGCTTGAGGGGCCCGATTCCCAATACCAGAAGCTGAATGCAATGGTGTCGATCCCTTCGTTCGCATGCTCCACGATCCTCGTGTCGAGGCTCGAAATCAGGTACAGATCGTCTCCGGTTCCCCCGATCAACGTGTCCTTTGACGCAAAGTTTTCGACAAAGCCGCTGTCGGTAAAGGTGCTCGACAGCGTGTCGTTTCCGGAGCCGCCATCCAGAAGGTCCACACCTTCGCCACCCGCCAGGCTGTCGTTGCCCGCGCCGCCGTAGAGAGTATCGTTCACGTCACCGGGGCGCGCCCCGGCCGGGTCAGATTGAACCCCCGAGGAAACAAAATCGGGTTGAATGACGTCGTCAGACGCGGTCCCCGTAAAAATCCCCATCGAACTCCACCATCCTGAACGTGCATGCTCAAGTCCCGCCGCCGAAATTCGGCGGGACGCGCAAGCTTCTGTTGCCGCAAATCGCTGATCTGAGCCGCCCCTCGCGGCTGCCGACAAAATAGCACATCCCTAACAGGAAATTAAGGACCAATATGAGAACAAGTATTCGTAATTCAACAATTACGCGCAACCGGACGGCGATAAATCAACCATAGCGTGTGTTTTCCGGGCGCGCCATTGACCGCGGCGCCGCGCTTCGCTAAGCGGCCATTCCCGCCGCTGCAGGGCGGGTCCACGAAAGCGGGGGCCGCGATGACGGATCAATGGAAACCGCGGACCCGGCTGATCCATGCCGGGGTCCGGCGCAGCCAGTATGGCGAGACCTCCGAGGCGATCTTCCTGACCCAGGGCTTCGTCTATCCCGACGCCGCCACCGCCGAACGGCGCTTCATCGAGGCGGGGCCGGACGAGTTCATCTATGCCCGCTACGGCAATCCCACGGTCCGGATGTTCGAGGACCGGATGGCCGATCTCGAAGGGGCGGAGGACGCGTTCGCGACCGCCTCGGGCATGGCGGCGGTCCATGGCGCGCTGTTCTGCCAGCTCCAGGCGGGCGACCATGTGGTCTCGGCGCGCGCCCTGTTCGGCTCCTGCCTTTATATCGTCGAGACCCTGCTGCCGCGCTTCGGCATCGAGGTGAGCTTCGTCGACGGCACCGATCTCGAGCAATGGCGCGCGGCGGTGCGGCCCGACACCAAGCTCGTCTTCCTCGAATCGATCTCCAACCCGACGCTGGAGGTGATCGACATTGCCGGGGTCGCGGCCATCGCCCATGAGGCGGGGGCGCAGGTCGTGGTCGACAATGTCTTCGCCACGCCGATCTTCCAGCGCAGCCTCGATCTCGGCGCCGACGTGGTGATCTATTCGACCACCAAGCATGTCGACGGGCAGGGGCGATGCCTCGGCGGGGTGGTGATCGGCCGGCGCGACTTCATCCGCGGGCCGCTCGAAGGGTTCCTCAAACATACCGGCGGCGCGCTCAGCCCGTTCAATGCTTGGGTCATGCTGAAGGGTCTCGAGACGCTCGACCTGCGCTGCCGTGCCCAGGCCGCCAGCGCCGCCGAGATCGCCGATGCGCTCGTGGGGCGGCCGGGCCTCAGCCGGGTGATCTATCCCGGCCTGCCCGATCATCCGCAATTCGCGCTTGCCCAGCGCCAGATGCAGACCGGCGGGACCATGCTCTCCTTCGAGATCGAAGGCGGCAAGGCGGGGGCGTTCCGCTTTCTCGACGCGCTCCGGATCGTGCTGATCTCCAACAATCTCGGCGACGCCAAGAGCCTCGTCACCCACCCGGCGACCACCACGCACCAGCGCCTCAGCCTGGAGAATCGTGCCGCGCTCGGGATCAGCGACGGGCTGGTCCGGCTGTCGGTCGGGCTCGAGGATCCGGCCGACCTGATCGCCGATCTGCACCAGGCGCTGACCGCCGTCTGAGGCGCGCGGCCCTTTCGGCATGGGGTTCGGGCAGGGCCGGCGGCCCCGTTCAGATATGTTCACCAACTTCCATCAAGACGATTACATTTTGCGTGTATTTCGCGTATGGGTTGTTTCGCTTGACGCCCGCTGGTGAAAGATCTTGTGGTCCGTGCTTTCCTTTTGCGCGGATCTCGCCATCTTTGCTGGCACGCCGCCGAACTGACTGGGGAGACGAGCCGTGAACATGTACCATCCGCCGATGGCCGGGAGCGAGGGTGGGGCCAGTCCCTTGCGTCCCACGAATGCCGAGGCACAGGATGCCGCGCGGCTGCTGCTGCGGTGGGCGGGGAACCGCACGGTCGCCGAAGGGGCCGAAATCGATATCGCTGCGATGCTGGGCGATGCGGCGAGCCTCGCCTATCCGCTGCTCAACCGGTCCTATCCGACGGATTTCGTCGCCGACGCCGCCTATCGCGCGTCGCTTCCGGACCTGCAGAACGGTCCGGCCAGCCTGATCAAGGGCGCGAAGACCGGCATCCAGCATGTCGGCATCTCGAATTTCCGCCTGCCGATCCGCTTCCACGCCCGCGCCGGGGGCGAGCTGCAGCTCGAGACCTCGGTGACGGGCTCCGTCTCGCTCGAAGCCAACAAGCGCGGCATCAATATGAGCCGCATCATGCGGTCCTTCTACAAGCATGCCGAACAGTCCTTCTCCTTCGAGGTGATAGGCGGCGTGCTCGATTCCTATCTCGGCGATCTCGAGAGCTTCGACGCGCGCATCCAGATGCGCCTCAGCTATCCTATGATGAAACGGTCGCTGCGCAGCGGCCTCGAAGGCTACCAGTACTACAACGTCGCGCTGGAGATGCTGAAGACCGCCGAGACGACCCAGCGGATCATCCATCTCGACTACGTCTATTCCTCGACCTGCCCCTGCTCGCTCGAGCTCAGCGAATATGCCCGCAGCCACCGCAACCAGATCGCCACCGCGCATTCCCAGCGCTCGGTGGCGCGGGTCTCGGTCGAGCTCACCGGCGACCAGACGCTCTGGTTCGAGGATCTCGTCGATCTCTGCAACGCGGCCATCCCGACCGAGACCCAGGTCATGGTCAAGCGCGAGGACGAGCAAGCCTTCGCCGAGCTGAACGGCGCGCATCCGATCTTCGTCGAGGACGCGGTGCGCCTGCTCTGCGAGAGCCTGGAGAGCGATCCCAGGATCGGCGACTTCCGCGTCGTGGCGAGCCACCAGGAATCGCTGCATTCCCATGACGCGGTCTCGATCCTGACCATGGGCGAGACCTTCCGGCAGGCGAGCTACGATCCCCGCCTGTTCGACACGCTCTACCACGTCGGCTGACCGCTCAAGCGGCGCGCGTCAGCGCGCCGCTTGACAGGACGGCGCGGGGCCGACGACTGTCCCCGGCATGATCGATCCGAGACCCGTCGGTTATGTCGTTGGATGGCTCGTCGGGTTCCTGGGCGTGCTGATGCTCGCCCCCATGGCCCTCGATCTCGCGGACGGCAACGCCAATTTCCGCGCCTTCGCGCTGTCGGCGCTGCTCGCGGCGACCCTCGGCGCGGCGCTGACGCTGGCCTGCGCCCCGGGCTGGCACGGGCGCTTCAGCCTGCGCCAGGGCTTCCTGCTCACCAGCGCCGTCTGGGGCAGCTTCATCCTGGTCAGCACCCTTCCGCTGATGCTCGGCGCGCCCGGGCTCGGCCCGACCAGGGCGATCTTCGAAGCCACCTCCGCGCTCACCACCTCGGGCGGAACCGTGATCACCGGGCTCGACAGCATCCCGCGCGGCGTCCTGCTCTGGCGCGGCCTGCTGACCTGGGTCGGCGGCATCGGCATCGTGCTCGTCGCGCTGCTGCTCCTGCCCGCGCTCAATATCGGCGGCATGCAGCTCCTGCGCAGCGGCGACTTCAACACGCTCGGCAAGATCATGCCGCGCGCCAAGCAGATCGCGCTGTCCTGCGGCCTCGTCTATCTCGGCCTGACGCTCGCCTGCACCCTCGCCTATTCCTGGGCCGGGATGGAGGCGTTCCATGCCGTCGTCCTCGGGATGAGCACCGTCGCCACCGGCGGCATGGCGAACCATGACGATTCCTTCGCGGGCTTCACACCCGCCGTGCAATATATCGCGCTGGTCTTCATGCTGCTCGGCGCGCTCTCCTTCGTCCGCTTCGTCCAGGTCGCGCGGGGCGATCCCGGCGCGCTCTTGCGCGATTCGCAGGTCCGCGCGTTTCTCGCGATCTATCTCGGCTTCTGCCTCGCCATGGTGGCGGCCCGCACCCTGCTGGGCGGCGAGACGCTGTCGCCGTCCCTGCTGCGCGAGGTCTTCTTCAACATGGCCTCGGTCATCACCACGACCGGCTTCGCCAGCACCGACTATGGCGACTGGGGCAGCCTCGCCGACAGCCTGTTCTTCTGCGCGATGATGATCTGCGGCTGCTCGGGCTCGACCTCCGGTGGCCCCAAGGTGTTCCGCTACCAGCTGCTCGTCGCCGATCTCGCCGCCGAGATCCGGCGGCTCTACAGCCCCCGCCGGGTGGTGACGCCGCGCTACGAGGGCGAGCCGGTCCCCGACGAGGTGATCAACTCGGTCATGGCCTATTTCATGCTCTATTTCCTCACCCTCGGTCTCGGCGCCGTGGGGCTCGTCCTCCTGGGCCTCGATCCCCTGACCGCGATTTCCGGCTCCGCGGCCAATCTCTCGACGGTGGGGGCGGGCCTCGGTCCGGTCATCGGCCCCGCCGGGAACTATGCCAGCCTTCCGGACCCCGCGCTCTGGCTCCTCTCCTTCCTGATGCTGGCGGGCCGGCTCGAGCTGATGGCGCTCTACGTGCTCTTCACCCCCGCCTACTGGCGCGCCTGACGATCCCAAGGCCCGAGCCAGCCGCAGCCTCCGCCGGGCCCGCCGTCCCGGAGCCGGGAGAGGGCCGCGCCGCCGCCACGGTGCCGCGCGCCGCGCGCGGAACGGCGACGCTGGCGCGACGTCGCCGCGGCGCTCTACGGAAAACCGCCGCCGGGCGAGCCGGCCGCGAACCTCGCGCGGGCGATTGACCCGGGCCGGCGCCGTGCCTAAGGAGGCAGTCCCGACCCCGAACCGTCCGGATCCGCGATGAGTGCCGACATCCCCCGCAGCTTCCAGGAGCTGATCCTGCGCCTGCAGGCCTATTGGGCCGGACGGGGCTGCGCCATCCTGCAGCCCTACGACATGGAGGTCGGGGCCGGCACCTTCCACCCGGCCACCACGCTGCGCGCGCTCGGCCCGCGGCCCTGGGCGGCGGCCTATGTCCAGCCCTCGCGCCGGCCGACCGACGGCCGCTACGGCGAGAATCCGAACCGGCTGCAGCACTATTACCAGTACCAGGTCCTGATCAAACCGAGCCCGCCCGACCTGCAGGACCTCTATCTCGGCAGCCTCGCCGCGATCGGCATCGATGCGGGCCTGCACGATATCCGCTTCGTCGAGGACGATTGGGAAAGCCCGACCCTCGGCGCCTGGGGGCTCGGCTGGGAAGTCTGGTGCGACGGGATGGAGGTGAGCCAGTTCACCTATTTCCAGCAGGTGGGCGGCCACGATTGCAAGCCGGTCGCGGGCGAGCTCACCTACGGGCTGGAGCGGCTCGCGATGTATGTCCTCGGGGTCGATCATGTGATGGCGATGCCGTTCAACGATCCGGACGCGCCGATCCCGCTCACCTATGGCGACATATTCCGCCAGACCGAGCAGGAATATTCCCGCTGGAATTTCGACATCGCCGATACCGCGATGCTGCTGCGGCATTTCGAGGATGCCGAGGCCGAATGCGCCCGCATCCTGGCCGCGCCGCAGCCCGACAAGGCCGGGCGGACCATCGTCATGGCCCATCCCGCCTATGACCAGTGCATCAAGGCGAGCCATCTCTTCAACCTGCTCGATGCGCGGGGCGTGATTTCCGTGACCGAGCGCCAGGCCTATATCGGGCGGGTCCGGGCGCTCGCCAAGGCCTGCGCCGATGCCTTCGTCGCGACCGAGGCGGGGGGCGCCTGAGGCGCGGGGCATGAGCGGCAAGCGCCTGATCGGAGGCTTCCTGGTCTTCCTCGCGCTCTTTGCGGCGGCGCTGATCTATGCCCAGTTCTTCGCCTATTATGTCCGGGTCCGCGACCTCGCGACCTTGACGATCGACGGCGCGACCGTGCCGATCGGCGCCTATGACGGGATCGACGCCAGCTCCTCGCCGCTGAAGCTGCGGGGCTGCTTCCTGATCAATCCGAGCCTGGTGCAGCCCTTGCCGCCGGTCAAGGATGCCACGCCGCTCAATCCGCCCTTCTGGTTCCGCTGTTTCGATACCGGCCGGCTCACCCGGGATCTGGCATCCGGGGCCGCGCTGGCCTATTCGGTGGCCCGCGACCAACCGAAGGGCTTCGACACCATGATCGCGGTCTATCCCGACGGGCGCGGCTATCTCTGGCGTCAGCTCGGCGCATCACTCGCGGACTGACCCCATGCCCCAGATCGTCCTGCCGGACTTCATGGCCATCACCTTCGGCCTCGTGACCTATCTGGTCGGCGAGGCCGTCAACGACCGCATCGGCCTGCTGCGCCGCTTCAGCATCCCCGACCCGGTGACCGGCGGCCTGCTCTTCGCCGCCGGCTTCTGGGGGCTCTACGAGGCGGGCATCGTCGAGGTCAGCTTCGACACCCATACCCGCGACCTGCTGCTGCTCATCTTCTTCACCGGCATCGGCCTCAATGCGCGGATCGCCGACCTGCTGAAGGGCGGGCGCCCGCTCGGCATCCTCGTGCTGATCACCAGCGGCCTGCTGCTGCTGCAGAACCTCGTCGGCGGGCTCGGCGCCTGGATCGCCGGCCTGCCGATGGGGATGGGCGTCGTGCTCGGCTCGACCTCGCTCCTCGGCGGACACGGCACGATCATCGCCTGGTCGCCCGAGCTCGATGCCCGCGGCCTGACCGGCGCGCCCGAGCTCGGCATCGCCATGGCGACCCTCGGCCTCGTGGTCGCGAGCGTGATCGGCGGCCCGCTCGGGCGCATGCTGATCGAGGGCAGGGGCCTCTCCTCGGACGAGCCCGATGCGGTCAATGCCGTCGGCCTCAGCGAGACCGCGCCCCCGCCCGAGCCCATCACCCGCAACGCGCTGATGCGCACGCTTCTCGTGATCTTTCTCTGCGTGATCGGCGGCTTCGCCGCGCAGCAGGCCATCGCGCGGCTCGGGCTTCTGCTGCCGCTCTTCGTGCCCTGCCTGCTCGTGGGCATGCTGGTCGGCAACCTGATGTCCGTCATCCCGTTCCTCCGGCCGGTCAGCCACACGGCCGCCCTGTCGCTGGTCTCGGAATTCTCGCTCGGCGTCTTTCTCGCCGTGTCGCTGATGGCGTTGCAGCTCTGGGCGCTCGCCGGGCACGCGGCGACGCTCCTCGCCGTGCTCGCGGTCCAGACCCTGCTGGCGCTCGCCGTCTCCTATTTCGTGGCCTTCCGCTTCCTCGGCCGCGACTATCAGGCCGCGGTGATGACCGCGGGCTATGCGAGCTTCGTGCTCGGCGCCACGCCCACCGCCATCGCCACCATGACCGCGGTGACCAAGCGCTACGGGCCCTGCCAGACCGCCTTCATCGTGCTGCCGCTCGTCTCGGCGCTCTTCGTCGACATCGCGAACGCCCTGGTCACCCAGGGCTTCCTCAATCTCTGGACGCCCTGATGCCCGACCTGCTGCTCGAACTCTTCTCCGAGGAAATCCCGGCGCGGATGCAGGCGAAGGCGTCCGACGACCTGCGCCGCCTCGTCACCGACGGGCTGGTCGAGCGCGGCCTCACCTATGCCCATGCCGCCGCCTTCGCCACGCCCCGGCGCCTCACCCTCGCGATCGAGGGCCTCTCCGACCATTCCCCCAGCCAGCGCGAGGAACGCAAGGGCCCGCGCCTCGACGCCGCGCCGGCCGCGCTCGACGGCTTCCTCCGCGCGACCGGCCTCACCCGCGACCAGCTCGAGATCCGCGACGACAAGAAGGCCCAGGTCTGGTTCGCCGTCACCACCAGGCCCGGCCGCCCCGCCGCCGCCATCGTCGCCGAAACCGTCGAGCAGGTCGTCCGCACCTTCCCCTGGCCCAAATCCATGCGCTGGGGCGCCGGCTCCTTGCGCTGGGTCCGCCCGCTCCAGTCCATCCTCTGCCTCGCCACCACCGAGGCCGGCGCCGAGACCGTCCCCCTCGCGATCGACGGCATCGAGGCCGGCGCCACCAGCCGGGGCCACCGCTTCATGGCCCCCGCACCCTTCGCGGTCGCGGGCTTCGACGACTATGCCGCGAAGCTCCAGCGCGCCTTCGTCCTCCTCGACCCGGCCGAACGCATCGAGCGCATCCGCCACGACGCCACCCAGCTCGCCTTCGCCCGCGGCCTCGACCTCGTCGAGGACAAGGCGCTGCTGACCGAGATCGCCGGCCTCGTCGAATGGCCCGTCACGCTCCTCGGCGCGATCGAGCCCCGCTTCCTCGACCTGCCGCCCGAGGTGCTGCAAACCTCGATGCGCACCCACCAGAAGTTCCTCTCGGTCCGCAACCCTGCAACCGCCCGCATCGACCACTATATCACCGTCGCCAACCGCGAGACCGCCGACGACGGCGCCACCATCCTCGCCGGCAACGCCAAGGTCCTCGCCGCCCGCCTCTCCGACGCCAAGTTCTTCTGGGAGAACGACCTGCGCACCCCGCTCGCCGACATGGCGGCCCGCCTCGACCAGGTCACCTTCCATAACAGGCTCGGCAGCCAGGGCGCCCGCATCGCCCGCATCGCGGCCCTCGCGCGCGCGATCGCGCCCGCGGTCGGCGCCGACCCCGACCTCGCCGAACGCGCCGCCCGCCTCGCCAAGGCCGACCTCGCAAGCGCCATGGTCTACGAATTCCCCGAGCTCCAGGGCACGATGGGCCGCTACTATGCCGAGCGCGCCGGCGAGAACGGCGCCGTGGCGCTGGCGGCCGAGCAGCATTATTCGCCGGCCGGCCCCACCGACTTCGTGCCGACCGAACCGGTCCCGGTCGCCGTGGCGCTCGCCGACAAGCTCGACACCCTGACGGGATTCTGGGCCATCGACGAGAAACCCACGGGCTCCAAGGACCCGTTCGCCCTGCGCCGCGCCGGGCTCGGCGTGATCCGCATCCTGCTCGAAGGCGGCCACCGGCTGCCCCTGACCGAGACGCTGCTCGATCCGATCCGCCGCAATCGCGCGGCGATGGCGGCGCTCGCCCCCGACCGGCCGGCGGTGCCCGATCTCTCCAACGACGCGGTCGAGCGGGAATGCGCGCTCGTCCTCGCGGGCGACCTGCTCGGCTTCTTCGCCGACCGCCTCAAGGTCCATCTCCGCGACCAGGGCATCCGCCATGATGTGATCGATGCCGGCTTCCAGCTCGGCGGCCAGGACGACCTCGTCCTGCTCGTCGCGCGGGTCCGTGCCCTCCAGGCCTTCCTCCAGACCCAGGACGGCGCCAACCTGCTCGCCGGCTATAAGCGCGCGGTCAACATCCTCGCGCAGGAAGAGAAGAAGGACGGCGTCGAATACTCGCTCGACCCCCAGCCGCGCCTCGCCGAGACCCCGGCCGAAGGCGCGCTCTTCGATGCGCTCGACGAGGCCGAGGCGGCGCTCGCCCCAGCGCTCGCCGCCGAGGACTTCGCGGCCGCGATGACGGCGCTCGCGGGCCTGCGCGCCCCGATCGACGCCTTCTTCGACACCACCATCGTCAATGCCCCGGCCGCCATCGTCCGGCGAAACCGGCTCTGCCTGCTCAACCGGATCCGCGTGGTCATGAACCGGGTGGCGATGTTCTCGGCGATCGAGGGATAGGGCCGCCACGCCCTGTCCCGAACGGCAAATTTGAAACCTTTGTGACGATTCGCTTGCCTGCGGCGGTTTCCGAGCTATGCTGCAGCGCAATGAAACCGCAAGAGATCGTTCGCGCACGTCCTGACGCCGCCATCGGGCTCGATGCGGGCGCCTTGGTGCGGCCGTCGCTCTACGGGGCCCGGGCGGCCGAGCTGGCCGAACTCGTCGGGATCGGACTGCCCGTTCCGGCCGGCATGGCGCTGTCCTTCGACTGCGTGCGCGCGCTCGCCAACGGCATGCCGATGCCGGCGCTGGCCGGGCTGCACGCGCCGGGGCGGATCTTCGCGCTCCGCTGCAGCCCGGAGCAACGCTCCTGGGGCGGGCCGAGCGCGATGCTCAATATCGGCATCGCCGACAGCACGCTGCCCGCGCTCGCGGCGCGGATCGGCGCGATCCCCGCGCGCGAGCTCTATGGCCGGCTGATCTCGACCTATGCCCTCTTCGTCCATGGCGTCGATCCGGACGGGTTCGAGCAGCTGGCGCAGCCCTATCGCCGGGACTATGGCGCGGCAGGCGACGTACCGGCCTTCGACCGGCTGCTGTCGGACATGCTGGCCCTGTTCGAGGACGAGGCCGAAACGGCGTTCCCGCAGGATCCGCTCCGCCAGCTCGAAGGGGCGGCGCGGGCGATGGCGCGGGCTTGGGAATCGGCGACGGCGCGGATGCTCCGGATCGCGCGCGGCGCGCCCCAGGATGCCGGGCTCGGGCTGATCGTCCAGGATCTCGCGATCGGCATCGGCCCGGGCGTCAGCGGCGCGGGGCACATGCAGGCGGTCGACGGCAAGACCGGCGCGCCCGATTGCGCCGGCCTCTTCCAGCCGCAGGGCCAGCGCTCCGGCATCCTGCCCGGCGCCCGCCGGGCCCGGCGGCTCGGCAAGGCGGCGCGGCTGGCGGCGAACGAGGCCGAACCCTCGCTCGAGGAACTCTGTCCCGAGGCGGTCGCCGAGCTGACCGGGCTCGCCGCCCGCACCGCGATGGGCCTCGGCGACGCGGTGCAGTTCGAGTTTGTGCTGGAGAACGGCGCGGTCGCAGTGATCGACGCGCTGCCGGCCAAGCGCAATGCGCGGGCCTCGGTGCGGATCGCGGTCGATCTCGCGAAGCGCGGGGCGATCACCCGGTCGGAGGCGCTGCTCCGGGTCGATCCGCGCAACCTGATCGAGCATCTCCATCCGCAGATCGACCCGGCATCGGCGCGCGACGTCTGCGGCCGCGGTCTCGCGGCGAGCCCCGGGGCGGCCACCGGCCGGCTGGTCTTCACCGCCGAGGCGGCACAGCTCGCGGCGGCGCAGGGCGAGGCGACGATCCTCGCGCGGATCGAGACCGGGCCCGAGGATATCCGCGGCATGCATGCGGCGGCGGGGGTGCTGACCGTGCGCGGCGGCATGACGAGCCATGCGGCGGTGATCGCCCGCGGGCTCGGCCTGCCCTGCGTGGTGGGAGCGGGCGATCTGCGGCTCGATCTCGAGCGCTGTACCCTCACCACCCCCGATTCCCGCGTGCTGCATGGCGGCGCGCTGATCACGCTCGACGGAACCCGGGGCGAGGTGCTGGCGGGCGCGCCCAAAATGGTCGCGCCCGATCTCGGCGGCGCCTTCGCCGATCTGCTCGACTGGGCCGACGCGGTGCGCGATCTCGGGGTGCGCGCCAATGCCGACACCCCGGCCGACGCCCGGATGGCCCGTGATTTCCGCGCCGACGGGCTGGGGCTCTGCCGGACCGAGCACATGTTCTTCGACGCGGCGCGCCTGACGGTGATGCGCGAGATGATCCTCGCCGACACCGCGCCCGAGCGGCGGGCGGCGCTCGACCTGCTGCTGCCGATGCAGCGCGCCGATTTCGAGGAGATCTTCGCGATCATGCGGGGCCTGCCGGTGACGATCCGGCTGCTCGACCCGCCGCTGCACGAATTCCTGCCGCACAGCCCGCAGGACATGGAGGAGCTGGCCGAGGCGATGGGCCTGCCCGTGACGCAGGTCGTCGCGCGGGCGGCCGAGCTCGCCGAGGTCAATCCGATGCTCGGCAAGCGGGGCGTGCGGCTCGGCGTCACCATGCCCGAGATCTACGAGATGCAGGCCCGCGCGATCTTCGAGGCGGCGATCGCGGTCAACCGCGATGCCCGCGAGCCGGTGGTGCCCGAGGTGATGATCCCGCTGATCTCCGCGGTCCGCGAGGTCGAGCTCGTCAAGGCGCGTGTCGACGCGGTGGCCGAGGCGGTCCAGAAGGAGCAGGGCGTGAGCCTCGCCTACAAGCTCGGGATCATGGTCGAGACCCCGCGCGCGGCGCTGCGGGCCGGCGATCTCGCGGCGTCGAGCGCGTTTCTCAGTTTCGGGACCAACGACCTCACGCAGATGACCTACGGGCTCAGCCGCGACGATGCCGGGCGCTTCATGCGCGACTACGTGAATGCCGGGGTGTTTCCGGAGGATCCGTTCCATTCGCTCGATGTCGAGGGGGTGGGCGAGCTGATGCTGATCGCGGCCAAGCGCGGCCGGGCGCGCAATCCCTCGCTGACGCTCGGGCTCTGCGGCGAGCATGGCGGCGATCCGGCCTCGGTGCAGTTCTGCAAGCTCGCGGGCTTCGACTATGTCTCCTGCTCGCCCTTCCGGGTGCCGATCGCCCGGCTGGCGGCGGCCCAGGCGACGATCCTGACCAAGGGCGCGCGGGCGGAGACCGATGCCGAGGCGTGAGGCCGGGCCCGTGCGCAGATCTTGCCACCGGGTTAATGTCGCAAAAAATATCAAGAGAAATCAATTGGATGGGCAGAGTCGCACGCGTGCGATTCCGCTGTGCGAACCGGGTAGGTCGGCTCAGCCGGCGGCCGGCCCGAGGAGGGCATCGAGCCCTCCTCGGGCCGCGCGCTTGCGCGCGAAGGCGGGCTCGGGTTCACCAGGAAACAGGGGCCCCCGGGCCTGTCTCCCGGAGCCACCGACGCGTTCGGGATGCCTGGGGCACGGGGGGCGGGTCGTCAAGGACGCCTGCGGCGCCCGCGCCAGCGCGGGTAAATCCTTGACGACCCGCCCCCCGTACCCCGTTCAGGCATCCACCACGCGACGGTGGCTCCGGGAAACAGGCCCTTTCGGGAGGCGCGGCCTTTCCCTGGCCCGGACGGCGGCGAGGCGGGGATGAGGCCCCTCCCGCCCGACCTCCCCGCCCTGCGCGCCGGCGGCAAGGGGGCGCTCGCCCGCGCCCTGACCGCGCTCGAGAACCGGGCCGGCGATCCGGACCTGGCCCGGCTCCTCGACGCCGCCTTCGCCGAGCCGGGCGGCCTGGTGCTCGGCCTGACCGGGCCGCCCGGGGTCGGCAAGTCGACCCTGACCAACGCCCTGATCGCCCGCCTGCGCGCCTCCGGGCGGCGGGTCGGGGTGATCGCGGTCGATCCTTCCTCCCGCCGCTCGGGCGGGGCCTTGCTCGGCGATCGCACCCGCATCGAGACCGATCCCGAGGATTCGGGCGTCTTCGTGCGCTCGATGGCGGCGCGGCGTCGCCTCGGCGGGCTCGCCGACATCACCTGGCCCGCCTCGATCCTGATGCGGGCGCTGTATGACTGGGTGATCGTCGAGACCGTCGGCGTCGGCCAGTCCGAAACCGAGATCGCCGACTGCGCCGACCTCGTGGTGTTCTGCGCCCAGCCCGGTTCGGGGGACGCGCTGCAATTCATGAAGGCGGGCGTGATGGAGATGCCCGACATCGTGCTCGTCACCAAGGGCGATCTCGGCCTGCCCGCCCGCCGCGCCGCCGCCGACGTGACGGGCGCGCTCTCGCTCGCGGCCGACCGCGTCCCGCCCGAGGTCGCCATCGTCTCGTCGGTCACCGGCGAGGGGCTCGATGCCGCCCTGGCGATCATCGCCGCGCGCGCCGGGGCGGATGGGCCGGGCCCGGATCTCGCCGCGCGGCGGCGGGCGCAGGCCCGGACCTGGCTCGAATCCCGGCTGGTCGATTCGTTCGGGCAGGAGGGATTCGCGCTGCTCGCTCCGAAACTGTCCGGTTTCGATAGCCCGTTTTCCGCTGCCGTCGCCCTGTCCGACAGCGCCCGCCGGGCGCTTCACCTGAGTCTTAAAAACCTCTGAATCTCCGCTGATTTTGTGCAGTGCAACCGGCGCCCGCGACCGCCGTTCTGGGCGGCTTTCCGCCTATGCCACGGAAAACATGGGTCTTATTGCGTTGGTTCTGCCAGACAGGGCCTCGTTAACTTTTGCTTTTGCCCTGCGTCTCGACACCGACCGAGCCCGGCTCGGCCCAACAAACGGAAAAGCCCAATGACCGGCGCCAGCTCGAAAGTCCCCTACCGCCTCCGGACGTCGCTCGCCTCAAGGATGTTGGCTGCCGGCCTGATCCTCGGTTTCGCGCCCGCGCTCCTGCCCAGCGCCGCCTCGGCCTCGGATGGCGAGCTGCTGCCCCGGTCGCGCGCCGCCTCGGCCTCGGTTGCGGCGGTGATGCATCAGGAGCGGGCGACGATCACCTCCGCAGCGGCGGCGCGGCTGGCCGAGCTCTCCTCGTTCGCCAATGCGCGCGCCGGAGCGGCGGTCAGCGTCGGTACCCGCAATGTCGATCCGGGCAGCGCGATCAAGCTCGCCGCGGCGGCGCCGCAGCGCAGCCTCGACGTGGCGGCGCTCGATGCGCTGCCTGAGGGCGGCGGCGACGCGAACTGGCGCTGCCTCTCGGAGGCGATCTATTTCGAGGCGCGCGGCGAGCCGCTGGCCGGCCAGATCGGCGTCGCCGAGGTGGTGCTGAACCGGGTCGACGATCCGCGCTATCCCAAGACCGTCTGCGGCGTCACCCATCAGGGCGTCGGGAATGGCCGCGCCTGCCAGTTCTCCTATGCCTGCGATGGGCGGGCCGACGTGATGTCGAGCGCCCTGCCGCGCCAGCGGGCCCAGAAGCTCGCGGCCCTGATGCTCGCCGGCCGGCCGCGCACCGTCACCGCCGGCGCCACGAGCTTCCATGCCGTGCGCATCCGTCCCGACTGGGCCGGCCGCATGACCAAGACCGCCACGATCGGGCATCACGCTTTCTATCGCAGCGCCGGCATCCAGCTCGCCCAGCGCTGAGGCCTCAATCGGCGAAGTCCTGGACCAGATAGACGTCGCCGCAGGCAGTCCCGCCCGGATCGACCCCGACGCCGCTGCCGAGGCGGCGGAAGACCGGCGACAGAAGCGAAGCCCGGTGCTTGGGCGAGGCGAGCCAGCGATCCACCGCATCCTCGGCCAGGGTCGCATAGCTGTGGATCGGCACCGGTTGGCGCGTATCGCCATAGGTGAAGCTGCAGCCCTGACCGCCGATCGCGATCGGGCGCCCGACCAGCCGATAGACCTTGTTCATCGCGATATTCTCGCCGGCCGTGCGGTACTGGACCGACTGGCGGTCGATGCGCTGCTTGAGATCGGCCTGGCCGCGCACCGGCAGGATATGGCTGTGGATGCGCAGCCGCGCCATGTTCTGCGCATGCCCGACCGCGGCATTGGTCAGCCGCCCGTCGGCGGCCAGCGGCGGCAGGCCATGGGCCCGGCGCGCGGCGTTGGAATAGATCAGCACCGCCTCGCTGAACTTCACCTCGTCGATCCGGTCGGCCGAGATCGGCGCCAGCAGCCGGTCCGGCAGGCGCGGCGCGGCACCCTCGCCGGCCTCCGCCGCCTGGCCTGCGGTCGCGAGCAAGCATGCTGCCGCCAGCATGCGCAAGGCCATGCGCATCGTCGCCTCCTGATCCTGATCGTCCCCCTTGGCCGCCTCTGGCGACCGGGGATCAGCTTGGCGCGGCAGGCTTTGGGGCGGGTTAAGATCGGGGCGCGGCGGGCCGCGGTCTGAGCCCGTGGTAAACAGGTCTTTTCCTGCCGCCGGCCGGACGGTATCAGAAGGCGGGGGCCGGCGGGGGATGCCATGGACGAAACAGCGATCGCCTTCGACATGCCGCATGTGCGCGCCGCAGCGACCTCGGCCGGGCTGCCGCCCGACCGGATCTCGGTGCGCGACTATACCCGGACCGTCGAGATCGGGGCGTTCCGCTCGGAGCGCGGGGTCACCCAGCGGATCCGGTTCAACGTGGTTCTGGAGGTCTCGCATCATACGGCGGCCCAGGACGACGACGTGGACAAGGTCATTTCCTACGACACGATCACCGAGGCGATCGAGGCGGAATTGCTGGCCGAGCGGGTGAATCTGCTCGAGACGCTGGCGGAGCGGGTGGCGGCGCGCTGCCTGGCCGATGCCCGGGCCGTGCGGGTCTTCGTGCGGATCGAGAAGCTCGACCGGATCCCGGGGGCGCTCGGGGTCGAGATCGTGCGCGCGCGCCTTCCGGGGGAGGCACCGCGGCTGCGCCCGATCGGCGAGGTGCCGGCCGGGCGGCCGGCCCTGGCGCCCTGGCTCGTCTTTCTCGGCCAGGCGGCGCTCGAGGGCCCGGAGGCGGCGGCATGGATGGCGGCGCTCGCCGCGCCCGGGCATCCGCTGGTGGTCTGCCTCGGGCCGACCCGGCCGGTGGCGCCGGCGGCGACCGAGGGGGCGCGGCGCATCGGCCTGCTGGCGATCGAGCAGAATGCCTGGGCCCTGGCCGACCGTGATCCGCGCTTCGAGGTGGTGGCCTCGCGCACCGAGCTCGATTGGGCGGCGCGTTCGGGACGGCTGTCGGTCTGGGCGCCGTCGAAGATGGTGATGGATGCGCGCGAGCGGCCGGGCGATGCCAGCCGGCCGGAGGCGCTCGCGGCATGGCTCGGCGCCGAGATCGGGGCCGAGCGGCTGTTCCTCGCCGGGGCGGACAGCGCGCCTTCGATGCCCGGCGCGCTGCGGCTCGACCGGCCGGAGGCTCTGCAGGCGGCCTTGCGCGCGTGAGGCGGGCGGGTTCCGGGATCGGCGGGCGCGGCGCGCGGCTTCTTGAGGAGATTGGGTGAATGGCCCGGCTGGTCTTTGATCTCGACGGGACGCTGGTCGATTCCGCGCCCACGCTGGCGGCGACCGGAAACCGGATGCTGGCCGAGCTCGGCCGGCCGCCGGTCTCGCTCGAAACCTGCATCGGCTTCATCGGACATGGCGTCCGGCACCTGGTCGGCCGCCTGCTCGACCATACCGGCGGGGTGCCGTCCGAGGGCGTGGAGCCCTGGTTCCGGCGCTTCCGCGCGATCTATGACGCCGATCCGCTGACCGGGACCGTGGTCTATCCCGGCGTTCCCGCGGCGCTCGCCGCACTGGCGGGCGCGGGGCACGGGCTCGGTGTCTGCACCCAGAAGTTCGTGACGCCGGCGCGGGCGATCCTCGAAGGTCTCGACCTGATGCCACCGATCGAGGGGCTGACCGGCGGCGACAGCGTCGGGGTGCTGAAGCCCGATCCACGGATGCTCGCGCACGCCGCCGACCAGCTGCCGCCGGGTCCGGTCCTCTATGTCGGCGACAGCCTGACCGATGCCGAGACGGCGCAGGCCGCGGGGGTGCCCTTCCTGCTGCATGCACGAGGCTACCGGCTGCAGCCGGTCGAGGCGCTGCCGCATGCGGCCGTGTTCGACGATTTCGTGGATCTGCCGGCCCTCGTCGCGGCCTTGGCATGAGCGCGCGCTATCGGCCCGTGCCGCGCACCGGCGGACTGCGGCCCCCCGGGGCGCTGCCGATCGCGGGAGGGCCGGTCTGGTTCAGCGAGGCCGTGCGGCATTCCCGGGGCACCGCGCCCGATCTGGTCCCGGTGGCGGCGGTGCCGGCGGAGATCGCGGCGCGGATCGCTTCCGGGCGGGCGGCGGTCTGCGGGCTCTCGCTCGACCGGCCGCGGCTGATGGCGGTCCTGAACGTGACGCCCGACAGCTTTTCGGATGGCGGGCGCCATCTCGCGCCGGCGGACGCGCTGGCCCGGGCGCGGGCCTTGCTGGCCGCGGGCGCGGATCTGCTCGATATCGGCGGTGAATCGACCCGGCCCGGGGCTGAACCGGTGCCCGAGGCCGAGGAGCGGGCGCGGATCCTGCCGGTGATCGCGGCGCTTCGGGCCGAGGGTGTGACGGCGCCGATCTCGGTCGATACCCGCAAGGCCGGAGTCGCGGAGGCGGCCTTCGCGGCCGGTGCCGACCTCTGGAACGACGTGTCCGCCTTGACCCATGATCCGGCAAGCCCGGATCTCGCGGCGCGATCGGGCAGGGGGCTCTGCCTGATGCATGCCCAGGGCGATCCCCGGACCATGCAGCTGGCGCCGCGCTACGACGATGTGCTGCTCGATGTCTGCGACTATCTCGACGGGCGGCTCGCCGCGGCCGAGGCATTGGGCATTCCGAGGGCCCGGGTGATCCTCGATCCCGGCATCGGCTTCGGCAAGACCACGGCGCACAATCTCGACCTGATCCGAGGCCTCGCCTTGTTCCACGCCCTCGGCGCGCCGCTGCTCGTCGGCGTGTCGCGCAAGCGCTTCATCGGCGAGATCGGCGATGCGCCGGTCGCCTCCGAGCGCGCGCCCGGCTCGATCGCGGTGGCGCTGGAGGCTTTGCGCCAGGGCGTACAACTGCTACGTGTCCATGACGTGGCCGAAACACGGCAAGCCGTCGCGCTCTGGTGGGCGCTCAATGGCGGGCAGGACCGCGCCGGCGCGGATTGAGGCGCAGGCCGCGCGGCGGTGACCCTTCCGGGGTTCCGGCCGGCCGCGGTGGCGAGAGCATGATCGGGATTGTTCCTGATCAGGCTCTTGGCAGACAGGACAGGGCGGACGATGACGCGAAGGCTCTTTGGCACCGACGGGGTGCGCGGACGGGCGAACGAGGATCCGATGACGGCCGAGACGGCGCTTCGGCTCGGCCAGGCCGCCGGACGGCATTTCAGCTCGGGCAACCATGCCCACCGGGTGGTGATCGGCAAGGATACTCGCCGCTCGGGCTACATGATCGAGACGGCGCTGACGTCGGGCTTCACCTCGGTCGGGATGAATGTGTTTCTCGTCGGGCCGGTTCCGACGCCGGCGGTCGGCTTCCTGACCCGCTCGATGCGCGCCGATCTCGGGGTGATGATCTCGGCCTCGCACAATCCGTTCCAGGATAACGGCATCAAGTTCTTCGGCCCCGACGGGTTCAAGCTTTCGGACGCGGTCGAGGAGCATATCGAGCTGTTGCTCGACGGCGCGCCCGGGCTCGCCGACGCTTCCGGCATCGGCCGCGCGACCCGGATCGACGATGGCCGCGGGCGGTATATCGAGTTCGCCAAGATGAGCTTCCCCCGCGGTCTGCGGCTCGACGGGCTGAAGATCGTGGTCGACTGCGCCAACGGCGCGGCATACCGCACCGCGCCCGAAGTGCTGTGGGAGCTCGGCGCCGACGTGGTCACCATCGGCGCGACCCCGGACGGGTTCAACATCAACAAGGATTGCGGCTCGACCCATCCCGAGCTCGCGGCTCGCGCGGTGCAGGAGCACGGCGCCGATCTCGGGATCAGCCTCGACGGCGATGCCGACCGGGTGATGATCATCGACGAGACCGGCCAGGTCGCCGATGGCGACCAGGTCATGGCCCTGATCGCCGATCGTTGGGCGGCGGAGGGGCGGCTCGCCCGGGGGACGCTCGTCGCGACCGTGATGTCCAATCTCGGCCTGGAGCGACATCTCGCCAGCCAGGGGCTGACCCTGCTCCGCACCGCGGTCGGCGACCGCTATGTCGTCGAGGCGATGCGCGCCGGCGGCTACAATCTCGGCGGCGAGCAGTCCGGCCATATCGTGATGACCGACTATGTGACGACTGGCGACGGCCTGATCGCCGCGCTGCAATTCCTCTCGGCGATGGTCGAGACCGGCAAGGCCGCCTCCGCGCTCGCCCGCGTCTTCCCGGCCTATCCGCAGCTGCTCCAGAACGTCCGCTACAGCAAGGGCGCCGCGCCCCTCGAGGCCGCGAGCGTGCGGGCCGCGATCGCCGCCGGCGAGGCGCGGATGCAGGGCGTCGGCCGGCTGGTGATCCGCAAGTCGGGTACCGAGCCCCTGGTCCGCATCATGGGCGAATGCGAGGATCCCGACCTCCTGCGCGCCATCCTGGACGAGATCGAGGCCGAGGTCGCCAAGTTCGCCTGACGCCGGCGCGCGGAAGTCCTTGAGGGGTTGCAATGCGGCCGGATCGGCGCTAAGGGCCGAGCCTCAATCCACAGGCGGGGGCGCGGCGCCCCGGGGGAGACATCCCCGGGCGTCCACCGGTTGGGCCGAAAGGCTCCTCCCCCCGCCGAGGCGAAACCGGAAAGGAAGACGCGAGCCATGGCTCTGCCTGAATTCACTTTGCGCCAGCTTCTGGAAGCGGGCGTCCACTTCGGCCACCAGACCCACCGCTGGAACCCCCGCATGGGGCCGTACATCTACGGCGACCGCAACGGGATCCATATCATCGACCTGACCCAGACGGTGCCGCTGCTCGACCAGGCGCTGGTCGCGGTCCAGCAATGCGTCGCCAAGGGCGGGCGGATCCTCTTCGTCGGCACCAAGCGCCAGGCGCAGAAGGCGGTGCATGACGCGGCCGAGCGCTCGGCCCAGTACTATATGAACCATCGCTGGCTCGGCGGCACCCTGACCAACTGGAAGACCGTGTCGAACTCGATCGCCCGGCTGAAGGCCATCGACGAGAAGCTCGCCTCGGGCGCCGGCGGCCTGACCAAAAAGGAGCGGCTCGGCCTCGATCGCGAGCAGGACAAGCTGCAGAAGTCGCTCGGCGGGATCCGCGACATGGGCGGCGTGCCGGACATGATCTTCGTGATCGACACCAACAAGGAGGATCTCGCGATCCTCGAGGCCAAGAAGCTCGGCATCCCGGTGATCGCGGTGCTCGATTCGAACTCGTCGCCGGACGGGATCGACTATCCGATCCCCGGCAATGACGACGCCGCCCGGGCGATCGCGCTCTATTGCGACCTGATCGCGCGCGCGGCCCTCGACGGCATGTCGGCGCAGATGGGCGCGGCCGGGATCGATATCGGCGCGATGGAGGAGGCCCCGGAGGAGGAATTCGCCGAGGAGCCGCACGCCGCGGAGGCCTGAGCCCGTCATGCGACTGTCGCGGACCCGGTCCATAGGGTCCGCGCCTGGGAATTCCGATCGGCCCGCGGGGCCGAGAGCATTGAGGTAGAGCGATGACGATCACCGCGACGATGGTGAAGGAGCTGCGCGAAGTTTCCGGCGCAGGGATGATGGATGCCAAGAAGGCGCTGACCGAGACCGCGGGCGACATGGAGGCCGCGATCGACTGGCTGCGCACCAAGGGCTTGGCCAAGGCGGCGAAGAAGTCGGGCCGGACCGCGGCCGAAGGCCTGGTCGGGGTCGCGGTGAAGGACGGCGTGGGCGTCGCGGTCGAGGTGAATTCCGAGACCGACTTCGTGGCGCGCAATTCGGACTTCCAGGAGATCGTCCGGGCGATCGCCGAGGTCGCGACCTCGGCCGCCAATCTCGAGGACCTGCGCGGCAAGAAGCTCGGCGAGAAGACCGTCGAGGAGGCGGTGACCGCCAAGATCGTCACGATCGGCGAGAACCTGCATCTGCGCCGGATGGTGGCGGTCGAGGGCGAGTCGGTCGCCTCCTACGTCCACAACGCCGTCGCCGATGGCCTGGGCAAGATCGGCGTCATTGTCGCGCTGAAGGGCGTCGACAACGGCATCGGCAAGCAGGTCGCGATGCATGTCGCGGCGACGAGCCCCGCCTCGCTCAGCGAGGCCGATCTCGATCCTGCGCTCGTCGAGCGCGAGAAGGCGATCCTGACCGAGCAGGCGCGCGAGAGCGGCAAGCCCGATTCGGTGATCGAGAAGATGATCGTCGGCCGGATGAACAAGTTCTTCGAGGAGGTCACGCTCCTGAAGCAGAAGTTCGTGCTCGATCCCGACATCACCGTCGGGCAGGCGGCGAAGAATGCCGGCGTCGAGATCGTCGGCTTCGCCCGGCTGGCCGTTGGCGAGGGCATCGAGAAGGAAGTCGAGGATTTCGCGGCCGAGGTCGCCAAGACCGCTGGGCGCTGATCGCCTGACGATCAGGTCGGCTTTGGCTGAAAGGGTCGTCGGATCAAGGCGGTGATGGCAAATGTTGAGGATCGGCCGCCGATATGGCCGATCCTGTTTCACGCCCGGAGGCGGGCATTTACCGTACAAGCTTGTTTTCTGCTTGATTTTCCCGTCGGGCCCGCTTAGAGCGGGCGCCCTGAGCGCTGGCTTGGTCCGGCGCCCTGCACGACAAAAGGGGAGACGGACGATGGACGGTCAGGCCGGTGCGGTGATTGAGCAACTGACTCCGCAGAAGGACGCCCGTTCCGCCGACAACCCGAAACCCCGCATCTTCGGCGTGATGCCGGAATTGACCGCTGCGCTGCGCGCTCCGCAGATCATGACCGGGCCGGCGATCTTCGCCGAGGACGAGGCGGACGAGCCTCTGCTCGAAGATCTGGACCTGTCGGACCCGCTGCCGCGCGTCGCCTGAGCTTTTCTTCCTCGCGAGGTTGGTCGGCCGCCAGATATGGCGGCCGTTGTGCTTATTGAAGCACCGCTGGGACCGGTGGCCCGTTGCCCGGACCACTCGCCTCCCGACCATTCCCATGGAGGGAATCACTGAAATGCGATAGGATGTCGTATTTTCAGGGCGTGGGGATTTTACAATGGGTGGCGACAAGGTCGCGGACATTTGTCTGCATGGGAAAGATTTGATCGGCGAACCGATCGAGGCGGTCTATAGCAAGGTCAGCGCGACCTACGCGGTCTATGGCACGCCGAAGCGGATCATGGTGCAGTTCGCCGACGACCCGTCTCTGGGGGTCGAGCAGCGTCGGGCTCTGGCGCCGCTGAACCCGCTGCGGGGTCAGATCAACGGCCTCCTCGATGGCTGGCGGCAGGCCGGTGGCGGCAAGGATCAGCGGGTGCGCATCTTCGACCGGCGCACCGCGGACGCGCTGACCGTGGCTCTGCAGGGGGACCAGGCCCATGCCGAAACCCTGCTCGAAGGCGTCAAGGCCGACATTCTCGAAGAACAGGAATCGCTCGGGCGCGTCGACTACCTGATCAATGCCACGATCTGCGCGGTGGTCGTGTTCGTGGGGTTCATGCTGATTTCGGCGGCGAAGGCGACCGGGCAGGTGCCGAACATGATGAGCTCGTTCATCGAGGTCAACAAGATCTGGCTGGCCGCGGCCTTTGGCTCGCTCGGGGCGCTGTTCTCGATCGCGCTCGGCATCCGTTCGCGCGAGGTCCGGCCAGACCTGCAGCGCCGCGACAATATCGTCGACGCGATCCTGCGGATCATGATCGGTGTGGTCTCGGCGATCATGCTGTTTTCGCTCTTGCGGAGCCAGCTGGTCTCACTCGGTTTCGGGGCCGGCAAGGTCAATTTCGGGACCGGCGGGCCGGAGGAAGTGCATCTGGCTATCGTTGTGGCTTTCGTGGCCGGATTCTCGGAGCGGATGGTGGGCGACTATATTTCTCGCGTCACGCTCGGTGACCGGTCGCCGGCCAGTGCGAGCACCGCGGCGGCCCAGCAACAGGCCTCGCGCGAGGCCGACGCGAACGAGCTCAATCCGCGCGGCCGAAGCGAGCTCGCCAGCGCGCCGGGCGTGGCGGCGAGCGCGGCGGCGCCGGTGGCGGCGGAGCCTCACGACCACGAGGCGGGAACCGACGGCTGCGTCTGCGACGCGGCGATCGCGCCCGAGGAGGTGACGGGCGATGACGAGCTGCCCGAGGCGACGGGCGGTGTCGACAAGGCCGCGGCCTGAAGGGGAGGGGGGAGCGATGACCTACAAGCTGACCTGGCTGCCGGAGGTTCTGCGCGATGCGGGCCTGAAGGTCGCGGAAACCGAGGGCTGGGCCACGCGCGGCCACGCCGAGATGGGTGAGGTCCGTGGCGTGATGCTGCACCATACCGGAACCCGGGCGCCCGGCAACATGCCGACCCTCGCGATGCTGAAGGCGGGTCGGTCCGACCTGCCGGGTCCGTTGGCCCAGCTCGGGCTCGGGCGGGACGGGACCTACTACGTGATCGCGGCCGGGCGGGCCAACCATGCCGGGGCGGGCGTCTGGCAGACCGTGACGATCGGCAATGCGAGCTTCATCGGCATCGAGGCCGAGAATGAGGGCGGGCCGACCGATCCCTGGCCCGACGTGCAGATGGACGCCTATCGCCGCGGGGTCGCCGCGATCCTGCGCCGGATCGGCGCGCCCGCCTCGATGTGCTGCGCCCACCGCGAATATGCCCAGCCGGAGGGGCGCAAGATCGATCCGCGCTTCGACATGACGGAGTTCCGCAAGGCCGTCGCCGACCTCCTGCGCGGCGTCGCGGTGGTCCGGCCGCAAATCCCCGCCATCGACCCCGCGACCCGCAAGCCCACCCTGCGCCGCGGCGCGCGCGGCGAGGACGTGCGGTGGGTCCAGAGCGTGCTCGGGGACGCGGGCGATGACGGCCGGTTCGGCCCGGGGCTCGAAGCCGCCGTGCGCGCCTTCCAGCGCGCGGCCGACCTCGTCCCCGACGGCATCGTCGGCCCAAAGACCTGGGAGAAGCTGCGACAGCGCCAGCCGATCGAGATCGCCGCCGCGGCGCTGAACGGCGCGGCGGAACCGCGGGCGCCGAACTAGCCCTCCAGCGCGATCCAGCGGCGCAGCAGGGCCGCCTGCTGCCCGCGCGCCCGTCCGGCCCAGGCCTTGGCGCCGGGCGGGTTGGCGCGCTCCTCCTCGCTGATCGCCGCACGGGCCTCGGGATCCGCGGCGAAGATCGCGAAGGCGAGCCGCCGCGGGCCCGGCCCCTCCAGATAGCCCGCGAGCGCGCTCACGAAGTCGAGCGTCCCGGTCTTGCAGACGAGCTGCACCCCATCGGCCTGGAAGGTCCCTCCCGCGCCATCGGCGATCGTCCGGGTCCGGAGCAGCCCCGCCAGCCGGTCGGGATCGTGGCTCAACACCCGGATCTGCTCGGCCGGCGTCAGCCGCGTCCGGTCGCTCAGCCCCGAATGATTGACGAAGCGCGCCGAGGGCAGCAGCCCGAAGCGCCCCCGCGCCCACTCCGTCATCGTCGCCGCCGACCCCGCGAGATCGACCGGCGCCGCCCCGCGAACCTGGCTCGCCCGCAGCCCCAGCACCTCGGCGGTCAGGTTGGTCGAATGGAACAGCATCCCCCGCATCAGATCGAGGCTCGGATCGCTCAGATGCTCGCCCAGCACCGGCCCCCCCGCCAGACCATCCGCGCCGCCCACGATCTCCGCCGCCGGCAGCGCCGTCCCATCCTCGGCCGCGAGCGCCCGGATCACCTGCCCGGCATAAGGCCCCGGCGCCCGAACCGGCAGCCACAGGCTGCCCGTGCCCGCCAGCGGCGGCAGCAGCCACAGCGCATCGCTGTCGGCCTCCGCCCGGCGCGGGGCCCGCACCCCGTCGGCGAGCGCGCCCGAGACGGTCGGCACATCGACGCTGAACCGCTCCCCCGGCGCGCGGAACGCGATCTGCGGTCCCGCCTTGCCCGGGCTCCATTGCAGGAACACCCGGTTGAAATTGAGGTTCAACCCGCCGATCCCGGGATTGTAGCCCGCCCCGTCGGGCTGGTCGGGATCGATGAAGGCGATGGCCGGCAGGGCGCCCGTGGCGAGCTTCAGCCCGCCCGAGACCGTCAGCCGCCCGATACCCCCGATGAGATCGCCGAGCTGGTCGGTATCGAGCACCGGATCGCCGCCCCCCACCAGCAGCAGATCGCCCTCAAGCCGCCCGCCCGCCGGCGCGGCACCGGCGACGAGCCGCGTCGCGAAGCGATAATCCGGCCCCAGAGCATCGAGCGCATAGAGCGTGGTCACGATCTTGGTGACCGAGGCCGGCGGAAAGGCGATGTCGGCGCGATGCGCCTCGATCACCCGCCCATCGGCCAAATCCACCAGGCAGAAGCCCGATTTCTGCGCGAGCCCCGACCGCGCGAAGATCGCCTCGAGCCCCTCGGGTCCCGCCTGGCGCCGCACGGGCCGCCCGTCGGCCCGCGCCCGCCCCGCCAATCCCGCCGCGGCGAGGCTCGCCAGCAGCGCGCGGCGCGTCAGATCCATCGCGGCCTCAGCAGCCGCCGGTGACGAAGGCCCCACCCTTGGCGTCGAAGCCGGTGAGGGTCAGCCGGCACCCGCCGGTCTCGTAGGTCTGGCCGAGCGTCAGCTGAACCAGCGCCTGCCCGTTGATCGCCACCATCGCGGTGCCGGCGCCGGTATCGATGGCGGCGAGGAACAGCTCCAGCCCCTCGCCGAGCGGCACGGTGGCGCCGGGCGTCAGCGTCACGGTCGCCTCGCCCCCCGACATCGGTGCCTCGCCAAGCGCGGACAGCCGATCGCGCAGCTCGTCGATCTGCGATTTCAGCGCGGTCGACAGCCCCTCGCCCAGCGTCGCGAGGCTGCCGGCGAGCGACTGGCCGAGACCGTCCATCTCGGTGCCGAGCCCCTGCAGGCCCTGGCTCTGGCTGCCCTGCAGCCCGGCGATCGCGGTCTCGAGCTCCGCCACCCGCTTGTCGAGCGCGCTCACCTTGACGTCCAGCGTCCTTGTCGCGGCAAGCTGGGCGGAAGCGGTGTCCGATCCGCCGAGCGAATAGCCAAGCAGCAGCCCGACGAGCAGGCAGCCAGCGGCCACCACCAACCCTCGATTGACATCCATCGCGCGATTCTCCCACAGGTGGCGCCAGCGCCCCGTTTCGGCCACAGCAATAGAGCGGGCGGCGCCCGCTGTCCAATCTTCCGCCGCCCTCGAAGCCGGGTTTCCCGCCCGCCCGCTCAGCGCGACCAGCGCCCCAACCGGCGCAACTCGCTCGAGGAGAGGTCGAGCATCCGCCCGCTCAGCAGCGTCCAGCAGGGCGGCGGGCGCAGCGCCAGCACCGAGGCCTCGGCCGCCGGCAGGCGGGCGCGGGCGAAGCGTCGCGCGGCCGGCGACAGGCCGGCGCGCAGCTGCTCGCCCGGCCGGGCCAGGACGCCGACCGGAACCATGGCGAGGATCGCGTCCCAGCGATCCCAGTGATGGAAGCCGCGCAGATTGTCCGCCCCCATCAGCCAGACAAAGCGCACTGCCGGATAGCGCCGGCGCAGCGCGGCCAGCGTGGCGGCGGTGTAGCGGGTCCCGAGCTGCGCTTCGAGATCGGTGACGACGGTGCGCGGATCGTCGAGGATCGCCCGGCTGGCGGCGAGACGCCGGGCCATGTCGGCGGGCGCGTCGGGCTTGAGCGGGTTGCCGGGGCTGACCAGCCACCAGACCCGATCGAGCCGAAAGGCGCGCATCGCCCAGCGGGTGATATGGACATGGCCCGCATGCGGCGGATCGAACGACCCGCCAAGCAGCCCGATGCGCTGGCCGGGCAGGGCAAGCGGGATCATGGGCGCCCTCGCGCGATCGTGACCGGCGGTACCGGACCACATCGCCGACAGGCGGAAAACCGCTCAAACGCCCTCATCGTCCCATCCCCGGAGTGACTGTTATGACACAATGGATTTGTTCGCACAAACCGCTGCTGTTGCAAGAGCATACCCGGATATTCTAACCTGCATGCAATAAAGAGGCGAACGGGCAAACCCGGGGGCAGGAGCATGCAGCGGAATATTGGGCGAGTCGCCGTGGTTTCGGCGACCGTGGCGGTTGTTGGCCTGGTGGTGGCCGGTCAGACCGGCCTTTTCTCCAGGAGTTCGGGATCGGGGGCAGGTGTCCCGGTGGAGACGCCGACATCCCTGCCCGGGCCGGTCGCGCCGGCGCTCGATCCATTGCCGGGGCTGCAAGCCGAGATCGACCGGTTGAATGCCGAACTCGCCGAGCGCGCGGCGTCCTATGACGCCTTGGCGGCCTCGGTCAAGGGGCAGGAGGACGAGACGGCTCGGCTGACCGCCCTTCTTGCCGAGCGCGACAAGGAGATCGCCGATCTGCGCAGCCAGATCGCCGACCTGCAGCGGCAGCAGGACTTCGACACCGCGCTGGCGGCGCTGAAGTCGGATGACGGGCTGGCCCGACTCGAGACGGCGCGCGCCGAGACGTCCCGGATCGAGACGGGCGCCGCCGCGCCGGCGCTGGCCCAAGGATCGGTTCAGGGATCGGGCCAGGGATCGGGCCAGGGATCGGACATGCCCGCCGACGCGGCAGCAGGCGCTGCGCCGACGACGACGGCGATGCGCGCGGTTTCCGAGATCCATTTCGATCCGTCGAGCTCGCGGCTCACGCCCGGCGGACAGGCGCATGCGGCGGCGGCCGCGGTGACCCTGCGCGATCTCGGCATCAACAAGATCAGGGTGGTCGGCTATACCGATCGGGTCGGCAGCCCGACCCGCAACCGGGCCTTGGCCGAGACCCGGGCGCGCGCCGTTGCCGATTTCCTGGTTTCCGCTGGACTGCCCGCCTCG
This sequence comes from Amaricoccus sp., assembly GCA_046348955.1. Classification (GTDB taxonomy): domain Bacteria; phylum Pseudomonadota; class Alphaproteobacteria; order Rhodobacterales; family Rhodobacteraceae; genus Amaricoccus. The sequence continues at coordinate 121,617 of JAXMDG010000006.1, read as the reverse complement.
GGGATCGAGGTCGTCGGCATGGGCGAGGCCGAGCTGCCGGTCGCGACCGCCGACGGCGTGGCCGAACCGCTGAACCGCTGCGTCACGATCGAGGTCCTGCCGCTCTGAGGCGGGGCTGCATCGCGCGCCGGCCCGTTCACGCCGGCGCGTTCACGCCGACCCGTTCACGCCGGCCCGTTCACGCCGGCCCGTTCGCGCCGGCCCGTTCGCGCCGGCCCGTTTGCGCCGGCCCGTTCACGCCGGCCCGTTCACGCCGGCCCGTTCACGCCGGCCCGTTTGCGCCGGCCCGTTCACGCCGGCCCGTTCACGCCGGCCCGTTCGCGCCGACCCGTTCGCGCCGGCCCGTTCGCGCCGACCGGCTCGCGGCCTCGCCACGCGGGGTCGCCTGCCGCCCGGCTCGATCCGGCGGGCTGGCGGTCGCGGTGCCTGGGCTCCGGCCGATGGCCCGTGCGAGCCCTCGCTCGCGCCGCTGCCGCTCCCCGGTATGTCGGCACGGGGCCTCCCCCGCGATGCCGGACCCTCCCCCTCTGCACCGGCGGCCGCCGAGCCCGCCCGAGCCGGCGCGTCCGCCGCGGCAACCGCTTCGGTCGCGCGGATCGCGCCCTGCGCCGATCTCCTGCCCGCGCGGCCAGGGCCAAGACGCCTGATGCCAGCGGCGCGCGGCCCTTCGGGCCGCCGTCCGCTGTATCGCGCGCTCCGCCCCCGCGCGGCTCACCGTGCGGTCCTGTCGGTCAAGGATCGCGCCATGACCCCGCCTCTGCCCATGCCATTGGCCGGCTATGGTTCCGGGGCGCACGCCCGGTCCCGTCTGGCTTCTTGAAGGATTTCATATAGGCAGAAACTCTATCGGGCAGTCCGAGGGGCCCCATCAACAGATGGGGAGAAAAAGACTCGCGGGCAACGGCCCGCTCCGGGCAGCCGCGGATCTCGCGGCTGCGCCTCTCCCCCCGAGCCGACGCCGCGACGCCGAGAGAGGGCCGAGCCGCCGCCATGGGTCCCGCGCGCCGCGCGCCGAACGCCGCCGCGAGAGAGGCGTCGCCGCGGCGCTCTATGGCAGCGCCCGCAGCCGTCCATACCCCGCCGACGCCCGCTTGCCCCTGCCGACGCGACGGGCGGTCCCGGGGCAGGGGCGATCGCTGCCGGCTTTCGACGGGCCGCTCGCTCGACGCGGACCGGCTGGAGGTGCAGGCGCGGCCTCAAGGCTCGATTCCCGCTTGCTGGCCGGCGGCCGCTTGCGAATCCGACAGGACCCTTTATACGCACGCCGACTGATCCGCCCGCCTCGACCCCGGTAACCTTCATGACCATTCGGTTAACCGCACAGCATAAGCTCAACGATTCCAGTCAGATAGATGGAGTCGCACGCGTGCGACACGGCCGCCGCGCATGAGCGCGAACCCGCCCGACCTCCGCCCCGACCGCGCGCCCTCGCCTCGGCTGGACGGCCCGGCCCGTCCCGGCCAGCCCCGGATCGGCATGGTCAGCCTCGGCTGCCCCAAGGCCCTCGTCGACAGCGAGCGCATCCTGACCCGCCTCCGGGCCGAGGGCTATGCGATCTCCCCCGACTATCAGGGCGCCGATGCCGTGATCGTCAATACCTGCGGCTTCCTCGATTCAGCCCGCGCCGAGAGCCTCGAGGCCATCGGCGAGGCCCTGGCCGAGAATGGCCGGGTCATCGTGACCGGCTGCCTCGGGGCCCGCGAGGACTATATCCGGGGGGCCCACCCCACCGTGCTCGCCGTCACCGGGCCCCAGCAATACGAGCAGGTCCTCGACGCGGTCCACGACGCGGTGCCTCCCGCGCCCGACCCCTTCATCGACCTCGTTCCGGCCGGCGCGGTCCACCTGACCCCCCGACACTACAGCTACCTGAAGATTTCCGAGGGCTGCAACCACAAGTGCCGGTTCTGCATCATCCCGGACATGCGGGGCCGGCTGGTCTCCCGGCCTGCCCATGCCGTGCTCCGCGAGGCCGAACGGCTGGTCGGGGCCGGCGTCCGGGAGCTGCTGGTGATCAGCCAGGACACCTCGGCCTACGGCACCGACCGCCGCCACGATGCCCACGATTGGCGGGGAGCGCCGGTCCGGACCCATATCACCGACCTCGCCCGCGCCCTCGGCTCGCTCGGGGCCTGGATCCGGCTCCACTACGTCTATCCCTATCCCCATGTCCGCGACCTGATCCCCCTGATGGCCGAGGGGCTGGTCCTGCCCTATCTCGACATCCCGTTCCAGCATTCCCATCCCGAGGTCCTGCGCCGCATGGCCCGCCCCGCGGCCAGCGCCCGGACCCTGGAGGCGATCGCGGCCTGGCGGGCCGACTGCCCCGACCTGACCCTGCGCTCGACCTTCATCGTCGGCTATCCCGGCGAGACCGAGGCGGAGTTCCAGCACCTGCTCGACTGGCTCGACGAGGCCGAGCTCGACCGGGTTGGCTGCTTCCAGTACGAGAACGTCGCCGGGGCCCGGGCGAACGCTCTGCCCGACCACGTGCCCCCGGAGCTCAAGCAGGAGCGCTGGGAGCGGTTCATGGAGCGGGCCCAGGCGATCAGCGCCCGAAAACTGGCCGCCAAGGTCGGGCGGCGGCTCGAGGTCATCATCGACGCGGTCGATGCCGAGGGCGCCACCGGCCGGAGCAAGGCCGACGCCCCCGAGATCGACGGGAGCGTCTATATCGACGAGGATTTCGAGGGGCTCGCCCCCGGGGATATCCTGTCGGTCGAGATCGAGGAGGCGGACCCCTACGACCTCTGGGGCCGCCCGGCCCCCTGATCCGCTTGGAATCCGCCCGGCCTGCGCCATGTCTTGGGTGAGGGGCGAAAGGGGGGGCTCATGGAGGATGTGCCGGTTTCGGTCACGGCCCATATCATCGGGCGGGTGCAGGGGGTCGGGTTCCGCTTCTGGACCGAGCGGGAGGCTCAGACCCTCGGCCTGTCGGGCTGGGTCGCCAATGAGGCCGACGGGTCGGTCCGGACGGTCCTGACCGGCCGCCGGGACGCGGTCGCCCTGATGCTCGACAAGCTGCGGCAGGGCCCGCCCCTGGCGCGGGTCGATCGGGTGGTCAGCGAGCCGACCGACCCCGAGGACAGCGACGATGAGGGGTTCCGGATCATCGGCTGAGCGGCCGGCGACGGCGGAGTCGCACGCCGTCGCACGCGTGCGACTCTGGATAGATCGTTGATTTCATTGCGGTTTGTTTGGCGCGTTAACCCGATCTTCGGAAAGGTTACCGTGCAGCCGGGCGAGCCAGGCCAGGCACCGTAGCGCCTCCATAGGGCGCCGCGGCGACGCCGCTCCAGCGGCAGCGTTCGGCTCGCGGCGCGCGAAACCCATGGCGGCGGCTCGGCCGTCTCTTCGCTCCGGAGCGATGGCTTGGGGGGAGAGGCGCAGCCGCGAGATCCGCGGCTGCTCGGCGCGGGCCGTTGCCCGCGAGTCCTTTTTCTCCCCATCTGTTGATGTGGCCCCTCGGACTGCCCGATAGAGTTTCTGCCTCTATGAAACCCTTCAAGAAGCCAGACGAGAGCGGAGCGCGAATGGACGAACCGCCAGCATATGGCGGGGCGATTGCGCGCGGTCGTATTGTCCGATCCGTAACCGCAAAGGTCGCCCTGAGGGTGAGGCGGGCCCGTCGAGAGGTCCCGTCGCGGGGGGGGGCGGAGGGCGAGCGAGCGAGCGCTCGCTCGGGCCGGGAGCGGCTCCGGGCTCACGGTCCCGGCGAACCGGAGCCCTGGGCGAGCCAGTCGGGCCTGGTCAGGGCGAAGATCTGTTGCGGGCCGGAATCCCGGCGGCCGGCGGCGCGGAAGCCGAGGCGGGCGAGGAGCGCGACCGAGCGGCGGTTGGCGGGGTCGGCGAAGGCGGTGATCTCGGGCAAGGCGAGGGGGCCGAAACCATGCGCGATCCAGGCCCGGGCGGCCTCGGCGGCATAGCCCTGGCCCCAATGGGCGCGGGCAAGCGCGAAGCCGAGCTCGAAGCCCGGGCAGAGAGGGGCCTCGGGCCGGATCCAGGCGAGGCCCGCCATGCCGAGAAAGGCGCCGTCGGCGCGGCGCTCGACCGCGCCATAGCAGAAGCCGTCCTCGGCCCACAGGGCCGTCAGTTGGTCGAGGAGATCGCGGCTTTCGCTGCGGGTCAGCGGGCCGGGATGCGCGCCCATCACCGCGGGGTCGGCGGCCATCGCGGCGAAGGGATCGCGGTCGCGCTCGGCGAAGGGGCGGAGCGCGAGGCGGGCGGTCTCGATCACCGCCGGTCCCAGTCGGCCCGGCTGATGGCGTGGAAGACGTGGAACCGAAGCGGATGGCCTTCCGGCAAGGCGGGATGCTCGAAATCGCGCGCCGGGTCGGGATGCATGCCGATCCGGCCCATCACCGCCCGCGAGGGCAGGTTGCCCGGCACCGCGAAGGCGACGATCTCGGGCAGGCCCAGGGTCACGAAGCCTTCGGCGAGCCAGGCGCGGGCGGCTTCGGTCGCATAGCCCTGGCCCCACATCGGCCGGGCGAGGCGCCAGCCGATCTCGACGCTGCCCTGATGCGGGCCGCTCGTCACCGGGGCAAGGCCGACCATGCCGACAAAGGCCCCGTCGCCGCGGCGCTCGGCGACGCCGAAGCAGATGCCCTCGCGCAGCCAGCGCTCGGCCAGCCGGTTGACCATCGCATCGCTCTCCTCGCGGGTAAGCACTTGCGGGAAGAAGCGCATCACCGCGGGGTCGGCATTGAGCGCGGCGAAGGGCTCGAGATCGCGCGGCTCCCATGGGCGTAGGATCAGCCTGTCGGTCGCGAGGCTCATGCCGGGTCCAGTGCGGCGAGGCGGGCCCGGGTCTCGACGATGTCGGCCTGCATCTGGGCGACGAGCGGCTCGATACTGTCGAACTTGAGCTCGGGGCGCTGATAGGCGATGAGCGCCACCGAGATCTCCGCGCCATAGAGATCGCCGGCAAAGTCGAGCAGGAAGGTTTCGAGATTGGGTCGCGTCCCGCCGAAGGTCGGCCGGATCCCGAGCGAGGCGCAGCCGCCATAGCGCCCGCGAGAGGGGCCGTCGAGCACGTCGACGGTGACGGCATAGACCCCGAAACGCGGCAGATGCAGCCCGTCGAGCCAGAGGTTGGCGGTTGGGAAGCCGAGCTCGCGGCCGCGCTTGTCGCCATGCGCCACGCGCCCCTCGATCCGGTGCCAATGGCCGAGCATCCGCGCGGCATCGTCGGGGCGGCCCTCGCTCAGCGCCCGGCGGATCGCGGTCGAGGAATAGTCGCCGCCCTGCGCGTCCGACACCAGCGGCGCGACGGTGACGCCGAAGCCGTGGCTCGGCCCGCAGCCGCGCAGCAGCTCGACATCGCCGCCGCGCCCCTTGCCGAAGCGGAAGTCGGCGCCGGCCACCAGATGGCAGATGCCGAGCCCGTCCCTCAGCACCTCGGCGATGAAGCGCTCGGCGGGCAGGCTGGCCAGAGCCGCGTCGAAACGCAGTTCGTAGAGCTGCTCGACGCCGAGCTTCTGCAGGCGATGGGCGCGCGCCTCGGCATTCATCAGCCGGAACGGGGCGGCGGCGGGATCGAAGAAGGCGCGGGGATGCGGCTCGAAGGTGACGAGGCCGAAGGGCGCGCCCCGCCCGGCCGCCGCGGCGCGCGCCAGCGCCAGCACCGATTGGTGCCCGAGATGCAGGCCGTCGAAATTGCCGATCGCGACCGCGGCGCCGCGGTCGGCCGGCGAAAGATCGTGATAGTCGAGATGCCGCTTCATCAGCCCCTTCGCGGGGCCCGGCCGGCAGCGCCGCCGCGGATCGGGCCCGTCAGTCGAACTTGCGGCTTGGCGCCAGGACCAGCGCCTCGCCCTTCAGCACGACCGTATCGCCCACACGGCACTGGCATTCAAGCGTCACGCGGCGCCGCGGATGGTCGATGGCCGCGACCGCGACCTCGGCCTCGACCCGGTCGCCGGGACGGACGGGGGCGAGGAATTTCAGGGTCTGGCCGAGATAGACCGTGCCATGGCCGGGCAGCTGCTCGCCGATCACCGCCGAGATCAGCGCGGCCGTGAGCATGCCGTGCGCGATGCGGCCCTCGAAGATGGTGTCGCGGGCATAGGCCTCGTCGAGATGGACCGGGTTGCGGTCGCTGGAAATGTCGGCGAACAGCGCGATCTCGCGGTCGCCGATCGTCTTGCGGAGCGAGCGGCGCATGCCGATCTCGATATCCTCGATGCAGACCGTGCCGACCGGCAGGTCTTGGTCCTGCGTGTCCAACATTCTGCCGCCCTCCTTGCATTCATGCTGCGATGCATCATTCCTACATGATTCGGCGAGGCTGCGCAATTAAATTGCGCAACATGATTTCGGAATTATCGGGTGAATGTGTAAGGAAGTTGCGTCGAAATTTAGCGCAGGTAGGGGATCGCGTAGAGCGGGGACAGCCGGGCGGCGGCGAGATAGGCGGCGAGGCGGGTTGGATCGGGGCCGGCTTGCGGGCTGGTGAGGGTCTCGCCGGCGGCCAGGCCGCCGGTGACGAACAGGGAATCGAGGCTTTCGCCCATGGCGCCGGCGATGTCCGTGCGGATGCCGTCACCGATGCAGAGGATGTCCTCCGGGGTGGGCTCGACCCCGAGCCGCTCGGCGAGGCGGTCGCGGGCGAGCTCGTAGATCGGTGCGTAAGGCTTTCCGAAATAGAAGCTTTCGCCGCCGGCCGCCGTATAGGCGGCTGCGATCGCGCCGGCGCAATAGATCCGGGTCTCGCCGACATCGACCAGGATGTCGGGATTGGCGCAGAGCAGTTTCAGGCGCTTGGTGCTGCCATAGAGGATGGTGGCGCGGTAATCCTCGGGCGTCTCGCTATGGTCGTCGAAGAGGCCGGTGCAGACGATGCTCTCGGCCTCCTCGAGGGGCACGCGCTCGATCTCGAACGGGACGCCGTGTGCATCCGCGAAGAAGCCGAGGTCGCGCTCGGGGCCGATATGGTAGACGCGGCGTCCGAACGCGCCGCGGGCGAGGGCATCCTGCGCCGCGTCGCCGGAGGAGACGATGAGGTCGTAGCAGCTGCGCGGGGCGCCGAGCCGGTCGAGCTGCAGCGCCACATCGCCGGCCGGGCGCGGCGAGTTGGTGAGCAGGAGCACCGCGCCGCCCCGGGCGCGGAACCGGTGGAGCGTCTCGACCGCGGCGGGGAACACCTTGACACCGTCGTGCAGGCAGCCCCAAAGATCGCAGAACAGCACCCGGTAGCGGTCGGCGATCGCATCGAGGGACGGGATGATCTCGGTCATGGGGCCTTCCGACGGTTGCTGTGCGCGGCCGGCTATAGCGGGGGCGGGGAAGCGGGACAATGCCGGACTATCCGCTGTTTGGCGGCTGCCTCTGCGGTGCGGTGCGCTACCGGATCGACGCGGCGCCGAGCGTGTGCTGCGTCTGCCATTGCGCGAGCTGCCGCCGGTCGGCCGGCGCCGACAGCGTGGGTTGGCTGACCGCCGCCGCCGGGGATTTCGCGCTGGTGCGGGGCGAGTTGAGCATCCATGAATCCTCGCCCGGCGTGGGTCGGGGCTTCTGCGCGCGGTGCGGCAGCAGCCTGACCTATCGGAACGCGGCCGACAGCGTCGACGTCGCCTTGGCGAGCCTGGACGATCCCGAGGCGCTGCGGCCGACCGAGGAGGTGTGGCTCGAGGAGCGGCTGAGCTGGAACCCGGCCAATCCGGATCTGCGGCCGCATCGACGGGGTACCGGCGGCTGAAGCGCCTGGGCGGAGAAAGCCGAGGCCGCCCCTTGACAGAGCCTCGCGGGCCCAATACCTGAGCGGCGTGTTAGCACTCATGGGTGGCGAGTGCTAGGCCAGGCTCTGGCCCGATGTCAGCCACCCGCCAGGTTGGACGCGAATCCAAAGGAGCGATCCCATGAAATTCACCCCCCTGCACGACCGCGTTCTCGTTCGCCGCATCGAAGGCGAGGAGAAGACCAAGGGTGGTCTGATCATCCCCGACTCCGCCAAGGAGAAGCCCTCCGAGGGCGAGGTCATCTCGGTCGGTGAGGGTGCGCGCAAGGATTCGGGCGAGCTGATCGCCCCCGTCGTCAAGGCCGGCGACCGGATCCTGTTCGGCAAGTGGTCGGGCACCGAGGTCAAGATCGACGGCGAAGACCTGCTGATCATGAAGGAAAGCGACATCCTCGGGATCATCACCACCGGGTCCTCGGCCCAGAAGGCCGCCTGAACCGTCCCTGCGTCAACCCCACGTTAAAGAGGAGGCGCCGGAATGGCTGCCAAGCAAGTCAAGTTCAATACCGATGCCCGCAACCGGATGCTGAAGGGCGTCGACATCCTGGCCGACGCCGTGAAGGTCACGCTGGGGCCGAAGGGCCGCAACGTCGTCATCGACAAGTCGTTCGGCGCGCCGCGGATCACCAAGGACGGCGTCACCGTCGCCAAGGAGATCGAGCTCGAGGACAAGTTCGAGAACATGGGCGCGCAGATGGTCCGCGAAGTCGCTTCGCGCACCAACGACGAGGCCGGTGACGGCACCACGACCGCGACCGTTCTCGCCCAGGCGATCGTCCGCGAGGGCATGAAGTCGGTCGCCGCCGGCATGAACCCGATGGACCTGAAGCGCGGCATCGACCAGGCGGTCGGCATCGTCGTCGACGCGATCAAGGCGCAGTCGCGCACCGTGTCGGGCTCCGAGGAAGTCGCGCAGGTCGGCACCATCTCCGCCAACGGCGAGACCGAGATCGGCCGGCAGATCGCCGACGCGATGCAGAAGGTCGGCAACGAGGGTGTCATCACCGTCGAGGAGAACAAGGGCTTCGAGACCGAGACCGAGGTCGTCGAGGGCATGCAGTTCGACCGCGGCTATCTCTCGCCCTACTTCATCACCAATGCCGACAAGATGGTCGCCGAGCTCGATGACGCGCTGATCCTGCTGCACGAGAAGAAGCTCTCGTCGCTGCAGCCGATGGTTCCGCTGCTCGAGGCCGTGATCCAGTCGGGCAAGCCGCTGCTGATCGTCGCCGAGGACGTGGACGGCGAAGCGCTCGCGACCCTCGTCGTGAACAAGCTGCGCGGCGGCCTGAAGATCGCCGCCGTCAAGGCGCCGGGCTTCGGTGATCGTCGCAAGGCGATGCTGCAGGACATCGCGATCCTGACCGGCGGCCAGGTGATCTCGGACGATCTCGGCATGAAGCTCGAGAATGTCGGGCTCGACATGCTGGGCCGTGCCCGCAAGGTGTCGATCACCAAGGACGAGACCACGATCGTCGACGGTGCCGGCGAGAAGGCCGAGATCGAGGCCCGCGTCGCCCAGATCCGCGCGCAGATCGAGGAGACCACCTCGGACTACGACAAGGAGAAGCTGCAGGAGCGTCTGGCGAAGCTCGCCGGCGGTGTGGCGATCATCCGCGTCGGCGGCGCCTCGGAAGTCGAGGTGAAGGAGCGCAAGGACCGCGTCGAGGACTCGCTCAACGCGACCCGCGCCGCGGTGCAGGAAGGCGTCGTTGTCGGTGGCGGCGTGGCGCTCGTCCGCGCCTCGAAGAAGCTCGACGGCCTGACCGGCGACAATGCCGACCAGACCGCGGGTATCGCGATCGTCCGCAAGGCGCTGCAGGCGCCGCTGCGCCAGATCGCCGAGAATGCCGGCGTTGACGGCTCGGTCGTGGCTGGCAAGGTCATCGAGTCGAACGATGCGGCCTTCGGCTTCAACGCGCAGACCGAGGAATATGGCGACATGTTCAAGTTCGGCGTGATCGACCCGGCCAAGGTCGTTCGCACCGCGCTGCAGGACGCCGCCTCGGTTGCCGGCCTGCTCATCACCACCGAGGCGATGATCGCCGAGAAGCCGGAGCCGAAGGCGGCCGGCGGCGGCATGCCCGGCGGCATGGGCGGCATGGGCGGCATGGACGGCATGATGTAATCAGCCGGAAGCGGCTGAAAACGACGGAACGGGGGGCCTCGCGCCCCCCGTTTTCGTTTGATGGGCCGGATTGAAATGGTCCGTATTCTCGGACCGTCATCGGCCGATTGCGGCCCCGAGGAGGCAGGGCGATGAAGGTTTCCGTCAGCGATGCGAAGGGGCAGCTCACCGATCTGGTCAAGCGGGCCGAGGATCGGGGCTGTGGGCTGCTTTATGTCGGGGACGACTTTTCGCGGACCGACTTTCGGTTCGCCGCGTGACCCTCCTCCGGGCCGGCGCCGTCCTTGATTGACCCGGGGCGCACCGGGCGGCTAGAGAGGGGCCGGGGACCTCGTAGCTCAGGGGATAGAGCGGCCGCCTCCTAAGCGGCAGGTCGCAGGTTCAAATCCTGCCGGGGTCGCCAAACAGTTCCGGTCTCTGGGCCGGGCGCGGGGAAGGGGAGTGGGATGGCGAACGACCGGACCCTGTTGCTCCGCGATGCCGATCTCCTGGTCACGATGGATGATGCGCGGCGCGAGATCGCCGGCGGCTCGGTGCTGGTTCGGGGTGGCCGGATCCAGGCGGTCGGGGCCGCGGCGGACCTGCCCACCGATGCGGACGAGGTGATTGATCTCGCCGGGCATATCGTGATCCCGGGCCTCGTCAACACGCATCACCATATGTATCAGAGCCTGACCCGGGTGGTGCCCGGGGTGCAGGATGGCGAGCTGTTCGGCTGGCTGCGCGGGCTCTATCCGATCTGGGCGCGGCTGACGCCGGAGATGATCGGGGTTTCGACCCAGACCGCGATGGCCGAGCTGATCCTGTCGGGCTGCACCACGAGCTCGGACCATCTCTATGTCTATCCCAATGGTTGCCGGCTCGACGATTCGATCGAGGCCGCGGCCGAGATCGGCATGCGCTTCCATGCGGCGCGGGGCTCGATGAGCGTCGGCGAGAGCAAGGGCGGGCTGCCGCCCGATGCCTGCGTCGAGGACGAGGCCGCGATCCTGAAGGACAGCCAGCGGCTGATCGAGGCCTATCACGATCCGGGTCCCGGCGCGATGCTCAGGATCGTGCTCGCGCCTTGCTCGCCCTTCTCGGTCTCGACGGATCTGATGCGGGCTTCGGCCGAGATGGCGCGGATCTATGGCGTGTCGCTGCATACCCATCTGGCCGAGAACGACAATGACATCGCCTATAGCCGCGAGAAATTCGGCCGGACGCCGGCGGAATATGCCGAGGATCTGGGCTGGCTGGGCGAGGATGTGTGGCACGCGCATTGCGTGAAGCTCGATCCGGCCGGGATCGCGGCCTTCGCCCGGACCGGGACCGGGGTCGCGCATTGTCCCTGCTCGAACATGCGGCTTGGCTCGGGGATCGCGCCGGTGCGGCGGATGCTCGATGCGGGCGTTCCGGTCGGGCTCGGGGTCGATGGGTCGGCCTCGAACGATTCGAGCCACATGCTGGGCGAGGTGCGGCAATCGCTGCTGCTGCAGCGCGTCGGGTTCGGGCCGGACGCGATGACCGCGCGCCAGGCGCTGGAGATGGCGACGCGGGGCGGCGCACGGGTGCTCGGGCGCGACGATATCGGCAGCCTGGAGCCGGGGATGGCGGCCGATCTGGTGGCGTTCGATCTCGGCCAGATCGGCTTTGCCGGCGGGCTGCACGATCCGGTCGCGGCCCTGGTGTTCAATGCGGTGCCGCAGGTCGCGTTGAGCGTGATCAACGGGCGGCCGGTGGTGCGCGACGGCAGGCTGCTCACCGTCGACCTGCCGGGACTGATCGCCCGGCACAACCGGCTGGCGCGGGTGCTGGTCAATGGATAGCGCGGTCGCAACGCTCGCTTAACCCTGATTGGCTAGGGCTGCCGGGGTCAACCTCTTTCCCGGGAGTCGGCCGATCGTGGCGATCCGCTTCGCTGTGCTGCTCGCCTTGCTGGTCGCGTCGGCCGGGCCGGCTGTGGCGGGCGAGTCCGATGCCGATCTGTGCGAGCGGGCGATCGCGCGGGGCGCGAACAATGCGGGGATCCCGGCCTCGGTTCTCGATGCGGTGTCGCTGACCGAGACGGGGCGCTTCGTGGGGGGGCGGCTCCGGCCCTGGCCCTGGGCGATCAACCGCGAGGGTCAGTCCTACTGGTTCGCCAGCCGCGACGAGGCCCTGGCCTTCGCGCGCCAGAGCCTGGCCGAGGGGCGGACCAGTTTCGATGTCGGCTGTTTCCAGATCAATTATCGCTGGCACGGGCAGGGCTTCGCATCGCTCGAGGCGATGTTCGACCAGGATCAGAGCGGGATCTATGCCGCGCGGTTCCTGCGCGATCTCTATGGCGAGACGGGCAGCTGGTCGGCGGCGGCGGGCGCCTATCATTCGCGCACCCCGGAATTCGCCGAGATCTATCGCGCGCGGTTCGACCGGATCCTCGCGGATCTCGGCGCCGCGCCGCCGCCGGTGGCGCTGGCCGAGGCGGACGAGCCGCCGGCTCCCGACGACAAGCCGCGCAAGAGCCGGACCAGGATGGCGCGGCGGCCGCTGATCATCACCATCGATCCGGGGACGGGGCTCGCGCTGCCGGGGCCGGCCGCTCCGGTTCCCGACGGGCTGTTCGGCGAAGGCGCGACCGCGCTCGCCATCGTGCCCGGCGACGGCAGTACTGGGCCCATCTAAGTCGATGGGTGGGCGTTTCGTGATGAAATTGCCACCATTGCCAGAAACGCCCGGTTGCGGTCTTTGGCTGTTAACGTCCCATAAATATTTTGCTGTATTTATGCGATAAGTTTGGAAAAAACTGTAAGTATTGATTGCTTGAAACTAGAGCAATCGGCGTTCATACTGCAGTTCGTGCCACAGGCACGTCCAAAACTTGGCGGCAATGGAGAGAGACATGAAGTACACCATGAATATCGCTCAGCGTCTGTGGCGCGACGAGGATGGCGCGACGGCGATCGAGTATGGCCTGCTGGCGGCGCTGATCGCGGTGGTGATCATCGCGGCGGTGACGACCCTCGGCTCGACCGTGAAGAGCACCTTCACCGAGGTGAACGACAAGATGGTCGACGGCTCGGGCATCGGCGAGAAGGTGGCGGGCAAGTAAGCTGCACGCTTTGTAGAGTGACGGTGCGGAGGCTGCCACGATCATGCGGGTGTTTCTCCTGGTCTTTGCTGCGCTGATCGTGGCTGCCGGCACCGGCTTCTATGCCTGGTATGGCATGCGTCCCAAGCCGGCGCCGGTCGAGGCGGCGGTGGTCGAGGCGCCCCCCAAGCCGACCGAGGTCTTTGCCGCGGCTTCCGAGCTGACGGTCGGTACGATCATCCTGCCCGACCAGCTCGAGCGGATGCCGATGGAGAAGTCGGCGATCACCCCGGAAATGGTGGTGGCCGACGAGGCGGGCGAGCAACTGCTCGTCGGCAGCGTGGCCCGGCAGGTCCTGCCCAAGGGCGTGCCGATCGCGCGGTCGGGCACGGTGCAGCCGGGCGATCGCGGCTTTTTGGCGGCGGTGCTGCCCGAGGGGATGCGGGCGATCTCGATCCCGATCACCGAGGTCGGGGGGGTCAGTGGCCTCGCCATGCCCGGCGACCATGTCGACATCATCCTGACCTATTCGGTCGCAAGCGGCACCATCAACGTCAAGCGCGACGTGCATGCGAGCGAGACCGTGGCGACCAATATCCGTGTCCTGGCCATGGATCAAAGGCTGCAGCGCAGCGGGCCCGACACGGCGCCCGGCACGGCGGACGGCCCGCCGGTCGCCACCAGCGCGACGCTCGAAGTGACGCCGCAGCAGGCGGAGACCATCACGCTTGCGGCTACGCTGGGCGAATTGTCCATGGTGCTGAACTCGGTGCATGACGGCGACGAGACGCCGCAGCAGGCCGAGCCCGCAAAGGTGGACCAGCCGTTGACCCCGGTCTCGGCCAAGCTGCGCGATACCGGCGGGCGCCTGCTCGCGATCCGGCCGCGCAACCTGACGCTCGATTCCGACGTCACCTCGCTTCTGCAGCAGAAGCCCGACACCAAGGCGCTGGGGAGCCAGGTGCAGGTGGTCCGCGGCCATGCCTCGAAGAACGTCGCGCTTGGCGGAGGCGCCGATGCCGCCGCAACGAAAGAGGCCACCGGAATGGCGGCCGCGGAGGCGCCTGGTTCCGCCCCGCAGAATTGACGAGGTGATCCCGTGCAGAAGTTTCGGAGATTGACCGCGGCCTTGATGATCGCTCTGCTCGGCGAGGCGACAATCTGGCCTGCCTTCGCGGAGGATTTCGAGCTGGTCAAGCCGCAGGTGGTGAAATCCATCTCGGTCGTGGTCGGTTCGGGCCAGCTGATCAAGGTGGATGGCGAGTTCTCGAGCCTGTTCGTCGCCAATCCCGACGTCGCCGATGTCGAGGTGAAGTCGCCCAGGCTGCTTTATCTGACGGGTGTGGGCGTCGGCGAGACGACGCTGTTCGCGGTCGACCAGGACGACAATGTGCTGATGTCGGCCAATGTGAAGGTCACCCACAATACGAGCGCGCTGCAGGCCGGGATCGACCGGGTGGCCCCGGGGCGCTCGGTGACGGCGACCACGGTGGACCAGTCGCTGGTTGTGACCGGCACCGTCGAGAGCCCGCAGCAGGCTTCCGACATCATGCAGGTGGCGAGTCAGTTCGTCGACGATCCGGCTCGCGTGGTCAACCGGATGACGGTCCAGGCTCCGACCCAGGTCAATGTGCAGGTCCGGATCGCCGAGATCAGCCGCAAGGTCGACCGGCAGCTCGGCATCAAATGGGGCGCGATCGGGGTCAATACCGGCGGCTCGCTGCAATTCGGCCTGGTGGGCGGCGGCGGAGGCGGGGGCGCGGCTGCCGGCGGCTACGGCGCGGGCGTCAGCTATTCCGGCCCCAATGTCTCGATCGACTTCCTGTTGCAGGCGCTGGCCGAGGACGGTCTCGTCTCGATCCTGGCCGAGCCCAACCTGACCGCGCGGTCGGGCGAAAGCGCGAGCTTCCTCGCCGGCGGCGAATATCCCTACGCGGTCGCGCAGGATGGCGGCCAGAACACCATCACGTTCAAGGATTACGGTATCGGCCTCAACTTCACCCCCACGGTGATGGACGGCAACCGGATCAGCCTGCGGGTGGCGACCCAGGCGAGCGAGCTCAGCTTTGCGGACAATGCGACGGTGCCCTCGCTCGTCACCCGGCGGGCGGAGACGACCGTCGATCTCGCCAGCGGCCAGAGCTTCGCGATTGCCGGCCTGATGCAGAACAGCTCGGCGCAGAACGCCTCGCGGATGCCCGGGATCGGCAGCGTTCCGGTGCTCGGCGCGCTGTTTCGCTCGAGCGAGTTCAAGCGCGGCCAGACCGAGCTCGTGATCATCGTGACCCCGATCATCGTCAAGCCGACCAGCGGCAAGAAGATCGCGACGCCGGTCGACAACTTCACCCCGCCGAACGATTTCGAGCGGATCCTGCTCGGGCGCTACCAGGCCGATCCGGCCAAGGTGAACCAGGTGCAGAACAAGATCGGCCGGCGCCGGCTGCAGGGCGCCTCGGGCTTCGTCTTCGAGTGAGCGCCATGGCATCAGCAGGTTTCCTTCGCACCGGTCTCGCCGCCACAGCGCTCGCGCTGCTCGCGGGCTGCGCCGACCAGCCGGTGGCGAGCTTCGAGAGCCCGAAATATCTCGCCGAGGCCGCCCAGGCGCAGACCGACGTCTATTTCCAGCCGGGCAGCGCGCGCTTCGCCAAAGGCGAAGTCGAGCGGCTGCGCGCGATGCTGAGGGCGCAGGTGCTGCGCTCGACCGACGACGTGCTCGTCTATGTGCCCTCGTCGGGCAATGCCCGGATCGATGCCGAGCGCGGCGGCGCGGCACGGAGCGCGGTCGGCGCGGTGCCGGCGCGGGTCCGGCTCTTCGGGCCGCCGGGCTTCGTCTATACCGAGACGCGGCCCGATGCGTTGTTCGTGCAGGTGATGCGCTACGACCAGGTGCAGGTCGATTGCGTCAATAGCGGGCGCAACGCGTTCGAGACGACGATGCTGGTGCCGTTCCCCGCCATGGGCTGCACCAACGCGCTCAACCGCGCCAACATGGCGGCCGAGCTGCGCGACCTGACCGCGCCGCGGGTGCTGGGGGACGGGCGGGCGGTCACCGACGTCGCTGCGATCAAGCGCTACGACGACGGCACCCTGCGGCAGCCGCCGTGGGATATCAACGACGCTTCCGGGAGCTGACGAGATGGCACAGGTCGCGGCGCTCCGCATGCAGTTCGATGAGGATCGCGACGATCGCGAGCCCTTCGCGGCGTATGTTGCGGACGAATCCTCGCAGGCGGCCGCGAATGCCGTGGCCACGCAGCGCGGCTGGTCGACCACCAGCATCCGCAAGGGCGGGCTCGCCGCGGCGCTCCGGTTGCTCGGCGTCACTGCGCCGCCGCGCTTCATGATCGTCGATATCGACGGCCTGCCGATCGATGAGGTCGAGGCCGGCCTGACCGAGCTCGCTCGCCTTGGCAGCCAGGTGATGGCGCTCGGGACCGTCAACGACGTGAACTTCTTCCGCCGGATCATGCGGACCGGCACGCGCGACTATCTGGTCAAGCCGGTCGATGCCGATCTGCTGGGCGAGGTCTTCGTCCGTCTGGAGCAGCCGGGCGACGGGGCCAAGCCGCTTGGCCGGGTCGTGGGCATGATCGGCGCTCGCGGGGGCGTCGGCGTCACGACGCTCGCGATCAATATCGGCTGGATCATGTCGGAGAAGCTGAGCCGCCGGACGGCGCTGGTCGATATGGACCTCTATGCCGGCAATATCGCGCTGGCGCTCGATATCGAGCCGACCCGTGGCTTGCGCGAGGCGTTCGACGATCCCGAGCGCGTCGACCAGGTGTTCCTGCAGAACGCGATGGCGAAGCTCGGCAAGAGCCTGCATGTGCTGGCGACCGAGGAGGCGTTCGACGACACCGTCCGAATGAACGACGACACGGTGCTGATGCTCGCCGACACGATGCGGGCGAATTTCGACATGTCGATCCTCGACCTGCCGCGGCATTTCGTGATGCGCGAGCCGCAGCTCTTCTCGCGCTGCGACGATATCGTGATCGTCACCGAGCTGACGCTGCAATCGCTGCGCGATGCCAACCGGCTCATGAAGCTGTTGCAGAGCCGCAACCGGCAGGCGAAGATCCATGTCATCGCGAACCGCATGAGCTCGAAGCCCGACGTGAGCGCCAAGGAGTTCGAGGCGGGGATGGAGGCGAAGCTGCGCTGCGCCTTCGCGCTCGACCCGAAGGCGATGGCGCGCGCGAGCCTCAAGGGCCAGCCGCTGGTCAGCGCCGAGCCGCGGCACAAGCTGGCGCAGGAGCTGCACCGGCTCTGTATCGAGCTCGCCGGCGTGCCGGAGGAGACCCGCGCGACCGGCTTCTTCAAGCGGCGGAGGAAGTAAGCCGCGATGGAGGACGGGTTCGACACCGGCAAGCTCGTGGCCGCGCATGACGCGCCCTCGATGCTGCGCTCGGCCGCGACCGAGCGCGTGCGCCAGCTGCTTGGCGCGGAGATCGCGACCGCTTCGCCGCTGCGGCTGGCCGAGCTCGCCAACGACGTGCTGGCCGATCTGGTCGCCGGGCGCGACGACAAGCCGAGCCTGCTGCAGCAGCGGCAGATCCTGCGGGGCATCGTCGATGCGCTGCGGGCCGAGGCGGCGCCGGCCGCCGAGCCGGCGGCGGCGCCATCCATGGAGCCCACCCACGATCCGCTGGCCGAGATCGAGGTCAAGAACGCGCCCGAGGCCAAGAACAAGCGCGCGGTGATGGTGAAGGCGCAGGTGATGCCGCTGCTGATGCAGAGGATCGACATCTCCGTCGCGTCGGCTCTCGGTCCGGACGAGCTGCGCTTGCAGATCGCCGAGATCGTCGAGGAGATCATCGTCGACCTGAAGATCCAGCTCAACGCGACCGAGCTGCGCTCGATCGTGCGGCTGCTGGTCGATGACATGGTCGGGCTGGGCCCGCTGGAGCCGCTGCTGTCCGATGAGACGGTGACCGACATCATGGTCAACGGGCCGCGCCAGATCTATGTGGAGCGGCGCGGCAAGCTGGAACTGACCGACGTCTCGTTCCGCGACGATGCGCATGTGATCCATGTCGCGACCCGGATCGTGACGGATGTGGGGCGTCGGGTCGATGAATCGACGCCGCTGGTCGATGCCCGCCTGCGCGACGGGTCGCGCGTCAACATCATCATCCCACCGCTGGCCATCGACGGGCCGACGATCGCGATCCGCAAATTCTCCAAGAAGGAGATCACGCTCGACGTGATGGCGCGGCAGGCGAACATGTCGCCCGACATGGCGACGGTGCTGAAGATCGCCGGCCGGGCGCGGCTCAATATCCTGATCTCGGGCGGGACGGGCTCGGGCAAGACGACGCTTCTGAACGCCATGTCCCGGATGATCGACCATGGCGAGCGCACGATCACCATCGAGGACGCGGCCGAGCTGCAGCTGCAGCAGCCGCATGTGGTGCGGCTGGAGACACGCCCCGCCAATATCGAGGGCGAGGGCGAGATCACCATGCGCCACCTCGTCAAGAACGCGCTCCGCATGCGCCCCGACCGCATCATCCTCGGCGAGATCCGCGGCGAGGAGGCGATCGACATGCTGCAGGCGATGAATACCGGCCACGACGGCTCGATGGGGACGATCCACTCGAACACGCCGCGCGACGCGCTGACGCGGCTGGAGAACATGGTGGCGATGACCGGCTTCAAGCTGCCGGCGGAGGCGGTGCGCGAGCAGATCCAGTCGGCCTTGCACATGATCATCCAGATCAGCCGCATGCGCGACGGCAAGCGGCGGATCACCCAGGTGACCGAGATCACCGGGATGGAGGGCGAGGTCGTCACCACCCAGGATCTGTTCAAGTTCAGCTATGACGGCGAGAATTCCGACGGCACGCTGTCGGGCCGCTTCGAAAGCTCGAACCTGCGTCCGCATTTCATGCCGCGGGCCGAATATTTCGGCCTGGGCAAGCGGCTGCTGGAGGCGATGGGATGCCGGGGATAAATCTCTGGGTCGTCGCCGCCTTCGTGCTGGCGGCGGCGATCCTGATCGGGATCGGGCTCTTCGTCATTGCGCTGGTGCTTCGGGCGCGGGCCCGGTTCCGCAAACGGCTGGCGCGGGTCAGCCGCCGGCGAATGTCGGGCAGGCTCGACATGGACGAGGCGCGGCTGGTCCTGCTGCGCCAGAAGCAGGAATCGACCATGCTGGTCGGGTTCTCCGACGCGATGGCCCGCTTCGTGCCCCTGCTCGACACCGCTCGGCTGCGGGCCAATATCCGACGGGCCGAGATGCAGCTCTCGGTCGGGGCCTTTATCCTGATCTCGCTGATCCTTGCGGGTACCTTGGCCTTCCTGGGCGCGCTCGGTACCGGCTATCCGCTGCTGCTGCTGGTGGTGCCGGCACTGTTTGCCGGCATGTTCCTGGTCGATTCCTTCGTCAAGCTGAAGGGCGACATGATGGCGGCGCGGTTCATGTCCCAGCTGCCCGACGCGATCGACACGATCATCCGGGGTATCCGGTCGGGTCTGCCGGTGATCGAATGCATCAACACCGTCGGCCAGGAGTTCGAGGCGCCGCTCGGCGCGCATTTCCAGGCGGTGGGCGAGCGGGTGCAGCTCGGCGAGCCGCTCGAGGCGGCGCTCTGGCGGGTCGCCCGGGTGATCAACCGGTCGGAGATGGATTTCCTTGCGATCTCGATCTCGATCCAGATGGAGACCGGCGGCAGCCTGGCCGAGGCGCTCGGCAATCTCGGGGACCTGCTGCGCCAGCGCCAGCGGATGAAGCTCAAGATCAAGGCGATCTCGTCGGAGGCGAAGGCAAGCGCGCTGATCATCGGGTCGTTGCCCTTCGCGATGCTGGGGCTGCTCGCGATGATGAGCCCGGACTATGTGAAGCCGCTCTTCACCGATCCGCGCGGGCACATGATGCTCGGGGCGGGGCTCACGAGCATCGGCATCGGTGCCTTCGTGATGTGGCGCATGACCCAGTTCGAGATCTGAGGGGCTGGCGCGATGATCGATCCCCAGCTCATCGTCCTGATCGGGGCCGGCGCGGCGCTGCTGCTGCTGCTCGGGGCGGTGGCGGCGTCGATGATCCTGCAGCAACGGGCGCGGGCCCGGCGGGTCAGGGCGGCGGTCGGCAAGCGGTCGAACCGCAATCTGGAAGGAGGGGGGCTGCGGCAGGCCCAGAACCTCGCCTGGCAGCAGGGCATGCTCGCTTTCATGCGCGGCGCCACCCGGCGGCTCAGCATCATCAAGGATCGCCAGGCTCACGAGATCCGGCTGATGCTGGTCAGCGCCGGCTATCGGTCGCGCGATGCGATCGTGGTCTATACCTTCTTCAAGCTGATCGCGCCGATCATCGCTCTCGCGGGGGCGGTGCTCTGGGTCTATGGGGTCTCCTCGCTCGGCAAGGGGCCCTATGTCGATCTGGCGGTGGTGATGGGGGCGGCGCTGCTCGGCAGCAAGCTGCCCGACATGGTGGTGAACAAGCGGCGGACCAAGCGGCTGGATAGCATCCGCAAGGCCCTGCCGGATTCGCTCGACATGCTGGTGATCTGCGCCGAGGCGGGGCTTGCCTCCGATGCGGCGCTGAAACGGGTCGTGGCGGAGACGGGGCGGCAATCCTCGGCGCTGAGCGAGGAGCTGAGCCAGACGGCGATGGAGCTGAGCTTCCTGCCGGAGCGGCGGGTCGCGCTCGAGAACCTGGCGGAGCGGGCGCCGCTGCCGGCGGTCAACGCCTTCGTCAGCACGCTGATCCAGGCCGAGAAGTACGGGACGCCGCTGGCGCGGGCCTTCAAGGTCCTGTCCCAGGAGCAGCGGACCGAGCGGATGCTGCGGGCCGAGGAGAAGGCCGGGCGCCTGCCCGCGACCATGACCGTGCCGATGATGCTGTTCATCCTGCCCGCGCTCTTTATCGTGCTGATCGGGCCGGCGGTGATCAATATCCTCGACAACTTCATCCACATGAAGTGAGGCCGCGGAGTCGCACGCGTGCGAAACCGATCAAGGCATTGATATTGCTGAATAAGTGTCCGTGCCATTAACCCGGTGGCAAGGTTTGTCGCACGGGGTAGGGGCCGTGGGGAGCTATTGGGGCAGGGTGCTGCTGATCGGCTTGCCCTGGGCGAGCAGGGCGCGGAGCTCGTGGTAATAGGCGAGGTTCGCCTGGATCTGGTCGGGGGAGAGATCGTTCTGCAGGGTCGCCGAGGCTTCGCGGTCGCGGCCGGCGAGCCCATAGACCAGCGCGAGATTGCCGCGGGTATTGGCGGTCGCCGACCCGTCGCGGACGAGTTCGCGCAGGATGGTGATGCCCTCGGTCGTCTGGCCCGACAGGCCGAGCGACAGGCCGAGATTGCTGAGCAGGGCGAAGTCGGTCGGGCTGATCTGCAAGCCGTCGCGATAGACGATCTGGGCCTCGGCATGGCGGCTCAAACGGTCGAGCGCGATCCCCTCGGCGGTGATGATCCCGAGATCGCGCGGCGCCTTGGCTCTGGCGACCTGCAGATTGTCGAGCGCGGCCTGTGGCTTGTTGGCCCCGAGCTGGATGCGTGCGAGCTCGAGCAGGATTTGCGGATCGTTGGGTCGCCGACGATTGGCCTCGAGCAAGGCCTGCTCGGCGCGGGAATATTGTCCCATCGCGGCATAGGATCGGCCAAGGCCGACCAACGCCTCGACCGAACCGGGATTGGCGTCGAAGGTCTGCTGATAGAGGCCAGCCGCCGCCTGGAAGTCGCCGGCCTCGGCGGCGCGCTCGGCAAGATGCATGGGCGAGCCCGCCTGATCCTGGAGCCCCGGCAGATTGGAGCAGCCGCCGATCAGCGAAGCAATCAGCATCAGATGGGGCGAGCGTGCCTTGAGTCCGGACATGGGCGCACCCTCTTGTTCTACCGGAAGGAGAGCATACTGGCAAACGCTCAACTTTGCCAGATAAATTGTCGCGGTCCGATCAGTGATGAGGCGGGGCGGGACCGGGAGGCGGCGTTAACGACTTGGGAAGCTTTGGCCGGCTAGTGAGGGCAGCGCGCACGCGCTTCGGATCGGGACGCCCTTCATGCCGATGCTGTTCTCTCTGCTCGCGGCGGCCTTGCTGGTCGCGGCCGCCGTCACCGATCTGGGCTGGAGGCGCATTCCGAACGCGCTGGTCCTGGCGCTGGCGGCGCTCGGGCTCGTGCGGCTGGGCTTTGCCTTTGCCGAAGGCGCGCCGGTGGCGGGCCTGGCGGCCGATCTCGTCGCCTGCCTGGTTCTGTTGGTGCTGGGGGCGCTCGCCTTTCAGGCGCGGATCCTGGGCGGCGGCGACGTCAAGCTGTTGGCGGCGGCGGCCCTCTGGGTCGGGCTGAGCGGGCTCATGCCCTTTCTCATGCGGACGGCGCTGGCGGGCGGTCTGCTCGCGGTGGCGCTGATCATCTGGGGGCTGGCCCGGCGGGAAAAGGCCAGGCAGGCGAGCTTGCCCTATGGCGTGGCGATCGCGGTCGGGGGTGTCCTGACGATCTTCGCCCATCCCTGACTGGCGACTTGCGATCCGCCCCTGACCGAGGCGGCGGATCGGCGATAGCGCGATTGGGCCTGTCCGTCGCGTTGGCCCGCGGTTGCGAGCGCCGCGTTACTCGCCCCCGTCGAGCAGGAACCGGATGCCGGTCACGTCGGCCGCGCGATGGCAGACGGTCGCGATCTGTGGCGGGCTGTTCTCCATCCGAAGCTCGAACCGGTTCGGCAGCACGTTCCAGTTCGTGAGCTTCAGTCGCGCGCCGCCCTCCGACAGATCGAGCACGATGCAGTCGAGCACGCTGTAGCCGTTGCGAAACACCACCTGGGCCCGCCGCAGCAGGCGCCGGCGTGGACTTTGCCGACGATCCGTACCCGTCACAACCTTCGCCCCCTAGCCGACGCAAGTACTCCAACAAGCCGAGGTTACCAGCAGGGAAACCAAAACTACAGCCAATCCTGCCGGTTTGGTAAATAGCATTCTTTTGCAGAAAAACCAAAACAACTTATACACAGTATTAAAAGTCCGTGTAAGTCAGCATTAAAAGAAATATGGGAATGGTTACTCCGAAAGAATTGAAGCTGGGTGAGTACTGCGCAGGCTTGCGCAGTTTCATCGTGATCCGGAGTTTGCGACGGTGCGCTGGGATGTTTTGCGGAAGCGGAGCGCCGATCTCTGGCGGAACACCGCCGGGGCGACGGCGCTGTTCATGGCAATCGGCCTGATCCCGGTGGTGGGATCGGTCGGGCTCGCGGTCGATTCCTCGATCGGCTATCTGCTGAAGAGCCGGATGTCCAAGGCGCTCGACGCCGCGGGCCTCGCTGCCGGCCGGGTGGCGGCGAACGACGATGTTGCCCAGGTCGCGCGCAAGTACTTCGACGCGAATTTCGGCGAGGCTGCCGATGTCACGCTCACCGACTTCAAGTTCGAGCTCGATTCGACCAAGACCTTTGTCACCTTGTCGGCCAAGGCGACGACGCCGACGGTCTTCATGCAAATTTTCGGCCAGGACCAGATGCTGGTTGCGGCCCAGACGGTGATCCAGCGCCAGACCACCGGCATGGAGCTGGCGCTGGTGCTCGACAATACCGGGTCGATGCAGGACGACAACAAGTTCACCGGGATGCAGAAGGCGGCGCACGATCTGGTTAGCATCCTCTATGGCCCCAAATCGGAGATCGACAATCTGTGGGTCAGCGTCGTGCCCTTCGTCGCCGCGGTGAATATCGGGTCGGCCCGGACCGGTTGGCTCGCTTCGGGGGACAAGGCGATCAAGACGCCCGGCGCCTGGGCGCCCGAGAAATGGAAGGGCTGCGTGATGGCGCGCAGCGCGCCCTACGATTCCGACGACACGCCGCCTTCGGTCCAGCCCTTCACCTCGCTGCTCTGGCCAGCGGACAGCAAGTACAATGTCTGGAGCTCGAGCAAGGTCGTGACCTCGCCGTTGAACAGCCAGAGCGGCCCGAACCTGGCCTGCCCGACGGCGATCCTGCCCCTGACTGCGGCGCGCGCGTCGGTCGATGCGGCGATCTCCGCAATGTCGGTCGCGCCGAAGCGCGCCGGGACGGCCGGGGATATCGGGGTCGCCTGGGGTTGGCGCACCATCTCGCCACGCTGGCGCGGGCTCTGGGGCGGAACCACGCCCAAAACCCTGCCGCTCGACTACAAGACCGAGCTGATGGACAAGGTCATGGTCATCCTGACCGACGGCGACAACAATCTGGTGACCAACGACTACAGCGCCTACGGCTATCTCAAGGATCTGGGGCTCACCACCTCCACGGCCCGGACGATGATCGACACCCGAATGGCGGCCACCTGCACGACGCTGAAGGCGGCCGACAAGGGGGTGATCATCTATACGATCGTGTTCGGTACCGACACGACCACCGCCGCCAAGACGCTGCTGAGCGGCTGCGCGAGCTCGCCGTCGATGTATTTCTTCGCCCCCGACAATGCGACGCTCGCCAAGGCCTTCAACACCATTGCCGGCCAGCTCGCCAATCTCAGGATCGTCAAATGACCATGGTGCGTCTGCGTGGGCTCTGGAACGACCGAAGCGGCATCGCGGCGCTGGAATTCGCGCTGATCCTGCCGGTGCTGCTCGTCACCTTCTTCGGGATCGTCGAGACCGCGACGGTGCTGTTCATCGGCACGACGATCGAATCCGCGGTGGGGCAGGCGGCCCGCTATGGCGTCACCGGGGCGCCCGGCACGACCAGCCGCGAGGATCAGGTGCGGGCGATCGTCGCGGACAATACCTATGGGCTGCTCGACATGGACAAGGTCAAGATCGAGACGCTGGTCTATTCGAGCTTCGACAATATCGGCAAGCCGGAGCCCTTCACCGACAAGAACGGCAACGGGGTCTATGACCTTGGCGAGCCCTTCACCGACATCAATGGCTCGGGCAAGTGGGAGCCCGACATGGGCAAGGCCTCGCTCGGCGGCAAGAACGACATCGTGCTCTATCGGGTGAGCTATGCCTGGGGGATCATGACGCCGCTGCTGCGCCAGATCATGGGCGAGAGCATCGAGCATGTCTCGAGCATCGCCGTCCGCAACGAACCCTTCGGGAGCTGAGATGCGCCGCCTGCTTCGCCGCCTCTGGCGCGACCGGTCCGGGGTTTCGGCGGTCGAGTTCGCGCTGATCCTGCCGTTCCTTACGGCGCTGGTCGTGGGGACGATCGAGTTCGGCCGGCTGATCCTGGTCACCCAGAAGCTGCAGAATGGCAGCTTCATCCTGGCCGATCTGACGGCGCGGGGCGACAACAACAAGCCGCTGGCCGAGAGCGATATCAAGAGCATCTTCCTCGCGCTCGACAGCACGATGAAGCCGTTCTCGCTCAAGAGCAACGGAGCGGCGATGCTGAGCAGCGTGAGCGCGGTCGCGGGGGGCAAGACGGTGATCAACTGGCAGCGCACCGGGGCAGGGGTGCTGTCGGTGACGAGCGGCCTCGGCAAGGTCGGTGCCGTGGCGGCGCTGCCCAAGGAGCTGACGCTGGCGAGCGGGGAGACGCTGGTGGTGGCGGAGGTGTTCTATTCCTTCCAGCCGGTCTTCGGTTTCTTCGTCAGCCCGGCGGTTCTGCACAAGGTCGCGTATTACCGGCCGCGGCTCGGGACGCTCGATGCTCTGAAGCCCTGACGGGCTTCAGAGCAGGGTGTCGTGGCTATGGGCGAAGTAGGACGCGATGGCGTCGCCCTGCCAGTCGGAATCGAGGGAAGCGAGGGTATCGAACTGACCGGCGCCATGGCTCGCGGGCCGGGAATCGTCCTCGATCGTGGCGCTGGCGATGCGACGGACATTGTCGCCGAGGAAGTCGTCCGGAATGCCGCTGAGCCGCAGGTTGAAGCTCTCGCTGGCCTCGGCCGCCTTGCTGTCGATGAGCCTGATGCCGACCACCGCCTCGGTCTGGCCGGCGGCGAGCGTGATGCTGCCCGATTTGCCCACGAAGTCGTGCCCGGCGCGCGCGGTTCCCGACTGGGTGCCGTATTGCAGGGTGATGGCGTGGTCGAGCGGCTGCGACAGGGTGATCAGGAAGTTCGCGGTCCCGGCATTCTCCTTGACCCGGACATTCTCGACCCGGAGCCCGAGCTTGTCGGCGCCGGGATCGTCGTCGAGGATCCAGCCAGTGGCGCGCAGCGAGGACAGGCCCTTGCCGAAATTGGCGCCGACCGCGTTGGAGAGCTCCATCTGGAAGGATTCGTCGGGCTCCGACAGACTGTCCCAGGTGCCGCTCACACCGATGATCTTGGTCGTCTCGCCAGCGGCGAAGGTCAGGCTGGCATCGGATTTGTAGAAATCGGCGCCCTCGCTCGCAGAGCCGCCGAGGGTGCTATAGTCGACTGTGACCGGATCGTTCGAGGCCTCGGAAAGCCGCACGATGAAATTGACAGGCGTGCCCTCCACGGCCGCGCCGCGCTCGATCGAGAGGACCGGGGTCGAGGAATCGTTGTCGAGGATGTGCGCCTGGCCGAAGGCGGCGAGATCCTCGCCCGCGACCTTGAACCCGAAGAACTCGCCGGCCTCGGCCTTGCTGTCGGAGAGGAGGTTGACGAGGACCGTGGCCTCGGTCTGGCCGGCAGCGAAGGTGACGGTGCCGGCCTTGCGGACGAAATCCGAACCGGCGCGCGCCGAGCCGGAGACGGTGCTGTAGCTGAAGGATGCGCTGGAATCGAAGGCCTCGGACAGGCTGATCGTGAAGGCCGCCGTCCGGGTGCCCTCGACCAGCGTGGGCGCCGAGACGGCCAGGGCGCGGGCGCCGCCGCCGGCATCGTCGTCGAGGATCCAGCCCGATGTCGAAAGGCTTTGATTGCCCGCGCCGAATCCGGCGCCGACCGGATTGGAGATCTCGACCTGGAAGGATTCATCCGGCTCCGACAGATTGTCAAAGGTTCCACCGACGCTGATGACCTTCGTGGTCTCGCCGGCGGCGAAGGTCACGGTCTGGTCGTAGCCGTAGAAATCGTCGCCTTGATGCGCCGACCCGCCGAGCGTGTGATAGTCGACCGTAACCGCGCTGTCGGAGGGCTTGGACAGCCGCAGGATGAAATCGACATACTCGCCCTCCACCGCCCGGCCGCCCTCGATCGAGACCACTGGGTTGCGGGCATCGTCGTCGAGGATATGGGCCTGGGCGAAAGCCGCGAGATCGTTGCCGAACACCTTGAGGCCGAAGGTTTCGTTGGCCTCGGCCTTGTGGTCGGATCCGACATCGACCAGCACCGTCGCTTCAGTCTGGCCGGCGATGAATGTGACCGTCCCGGCCTGGCGGGTGAAGTCAGACCCGGAGCGGGCCGAGCCCGAGACCGTGCCATAGCTGAAGGTCGTGTCGGTGTCGAAGGCCTTGGAGAGGCTGATGGTGAAGGCCGCCGTTCCGCTGTCCTCGGTCACTGTCGGCGCCGAGACTGCTAGGCCACGCGCCCCGCCCCCGGTATCGTTGTCGCGAATCCAGCCAATGGCGGAGAGGCTCTGATTGCCGCCGCCGAAGCTGTCGCCGATCGGGTTGGCAAGCGCGAGGAGGAACGCCTCGTCAGGCTCTGGCACGTTGTCCCAGGTCCCGCCGATGCTGATGGTCTTCGAGGTCTCGCCGGCCTCGAAGGTTACGGTCTGGTAATACCGATAGAAGTCGACGCCTTCGAGCGCGCTGCCCCCGATCGTGTAATAGTCCACCGATGCCGAGTTTGATGTGTCGCCATCCCGCGTAATGGTGAAGTCAACACTGTTTCCTTCCGAGGCCGAACCGGCCTCGATCTGAAATATACCCACAGGAGGAGTCCTCGCCCTTCGTGAAATGCACGATGCCGCTCAATAACAGGAGCATTAATATTTTGATTCGTGTCAAGTCGTGAAAGGCGGCACCGGCGCTTCCTGTCCGCCAAGACAGGCACGCGACGGGTGCCGCGGGGCGTGCGCGCGCGCGGCAGCAGGGCGGTTCGAGGGGCTGGATCGCCCGCCCCGGGGGGGCGATCCGTCGCAGGCGCGTCAGGCGCGCTCGACATACTCCATCGTCTCGGTCGAGACGATCACCGCCTCGCCCTCGCCGACGAAGGGCGGGATCATGATGCGGACGCCGTTGTCGAGGATCGCCGGCTTGAACGAGTTGGCGGCGGTCTGGCCCTTCACCGCCGGCTCGGTCTCGACGATGGTGCAGGTCACCTTGTCGGGAAGCTGGGCGTTCAGCGCCTCGTCCTCGTAGTATTCGACCAGGATGGTCATGCCGTCCTGGAGGAAGGGCCGACGCTCGCCGAAGATGTCGGCGGGGATCGTCACCTGCTCGAACGTGTCGGCATCCATGAAGTGGAGGAGGCCGTCGCTCTCGTAGAGGAACTGCTGGTCCTTCTGGTCGAGGCGGACGCGCTCGACCTTGTCGGCGGAGCGGAAACGCTCGTTGAGCTTGCGGCCGTCGCGGATGTTCTTGAGCTCGACCTGGGCGAAGGCGCCGCCCTTGCCGGGCTTGACGTGGTTGGTCTTGACCGCGACCCAGAGGCCGCCATCGTGCTCGATGATGTATCCGGGACGGATTTCATTGCCGTTGATCTTGGGCATCGCGGGTGCCAATCCATTCATCAGTTTGAAATTTGCGCTTGCTATAGAGAGAACTCCCTGCGCTGGCAAGTTGCCGGCAAAGGCCGCGCGCT
The DNA here is from genome assembly GCA_046348955.1 of Amaricoccus sp. Taxonomy (GTDB): domain Bacteria; phylum Pseudomonadota; class Alphaproteobacteria; order Rhodobacterales; family Rhodobacteraceae; genus Amaricoccus. The sequence goes on along the minus strand of JAXMDG010000006.1, from coordinate 93,125 downwards.
CGAATGCCCAGACTCGCCGCCCCTCCCGGACGACGAGGGAGCGTGCGACGGAACGGGACGGTCGGGCGTCGGTCGAGCTCCAAGAAACGAGTAGCGATGACTGGCAAAGACCGCGTCCCTGCGACGCTCGCGCATTCCATGCGCGCACGCGGATTTACCACCCTTACCCCGGTACAGACTGCAATTCTCGACGTGGAGGCGGCGGCGGCCGACCTCCTGGTGTCCGCCCGCACCGGCTCGGGCAAGACCGTCGCGATCGGGCTCGCCTTGGCGCGCAGCCTGCTCGATCCGGACGGGATTTTGGCGCCGGGGGCGGGGCCGCGTGCCCTGGTCCTGACACCGACGCGCGAGCTCGCGAGCCAGGTCCAGGCGGAGTTCGGCTGGCTGTTCGCCGGGACCGGCGCGCGGATCGGCAGCGCTACCGGCGGGCGCGATCCGGCGCTGGAGCGCGCGGCCCTGGCCGATGGGCTCGACATCCTGGTCGGCACGCCCGGCCGGCTTTGCGACCATCTGCGCAGCGGGGCGTTCGCGGCGGAGGCGATCGAGGCGGTGGTGCTCGACGAGGCCGACGACATGCTGGCGCTCGGTTTTCGCGAACAGGTCGAGGCGATCCTCGCCGCGCTGCCGGCGGCCCGGCGGACGCTGATGGTCTCGGCGACGGTGACCCCGGCGATCGAGGCGCTCGCCGCGCGCTATCAGACGGCGGCGGAGCGCATCGACATCGACGGCGCGTCGGCGACGCCCGAGGGCATCCGGTTCGAGGGGGTGCTGGTGGGGCGGCAGGACGCGCATCGCGCGGTGGTGAACATCCTGTGCCTGCACGGTCCGAGCAGCGCGCTCGTCTTTTGCGGGCGGCGGGAATCGGTGGGGCAACTCGCCCTGCATCTGACGGCGCGCGGCTTTCGGGTCGTCGCGCTGTCGGGCGACCTGAGCCAGAAGGAGCGCAACGCGGCTCTGGCCGCGATGCGGGACGGGCGGGCGCGGGTCTGCGTCGCGACCGATCTCGCGGCGCGCGGGCTGGACCTGCCGGGGCTCGATCTCGTGATCCATGCCGATCTGCCGGCCAATCGCGAGACGCTGCTGCACCGGTCGGGCCGGACGGGGCGGGCCGGGCGCGGCGGGCTCGCGATCCTCGTCGTGCCGCATGGGTTGCGCCGGCGCGCCGAGTCGCTGATCTCCCAGGCGGGGCTCGCGCTCGACTGGCGCGCGGTGCCGCGCGGTCCGGAGATCGAGGCGGGCGAGCAGGCGCGGATGCTCGCCCATGTCGAGGCGATCGCCGGCGGCGGGGCGCAGGAGCGCGCCACGGTCGCCGCCTTGCTGGCGGCCTGCGGCGTCGAGCGGATCGCGGCGGCCTTCGTGAGGCTCTGGCGCGCGGGGAGGCCGCGCTACGAGGAATTCGTCGCGCCGCCGCCGCAGACGGCGCCGAGCGGCGGGATCTGGTTCAGCGTCAATCTCGGCAACGGGTCGCGGACCGAGATCGGGACGCTGCTGCCGCTGATCTGCCGGGTCGGCGCGGTCAGGCGGCGGGATATCGGCCGGATCCGCGTGCTCGATGGCGAGACGCAGTTCGAGGTCCGGCGCGCCGCGGCCCGCGGCTTCGCGGCGGCGGCCGGCGGCAGCCGCCCGGATGGGCTGGAACTGCGCCGGCTCGGGCCCTTGCCGGACGAGGAGTGATCGCCCTTGCGCCGGCGCGCCCAAACCGCTTTGCTTCGGCGGGGAGGGTGGGATGCGCTACTCGGCATGGGCAATCCTTCGCAACGCGGTCGCGGGCGACCGGCTCTGGACGCCGGTCTGGCGCGATCCCGAGCCCGGGCGCGCCTATGACACGCTGATCATTGGCGGTGGCGGGCATGGGCTCGCGACCGCCTACTATCTCGCGAAGAACCACGGGATCACCGATGTCGCGGTGCTGGAGCGCGGTTGGCTCGGCGGCGGCAATGTCGGGCGCAACACCACGATCGTGCGCGCCAACTATCTGCTGCCCGGCAATTCCGAATTCTACTCGCACTCGCTGAAGCTCTGGGAAGGGCTGGAGCAGGAGCTCAACTACAACGTGATGATGTCGCAGAGGGGCGTCCTGAACCTCTGCCATTCCGACGGCCAGTTCGACGCCTTCGCCCGCCGTGGCAACGCCATGCGCTTCCAAGGCGACGATGCCGAGCTGCTGGACCGTGCGGGCGTGCGCGCCGTTGCCCCGTTCCTCAATTTCGACGATGCCCGCTTCCCGATCCGCGGCGGATTGCTGCATCGCCGCGGCGGCACGGCGCGCCACGACGCGGTCGCCTGGGGCTTCGCGCGTGGCGCCGACCGGCGTGGCGTCGACCTGATCCAGAACTGCGCGGTCACCGGCATTCGCGTCGAGCGCGGGAGGGTGCGCGGCGTCGAGACCAGCCGCGGCTTCATCGCCGCGCGGCGGGTCGGGATGGCGGTCGCCGGCCGCACGTCCGAGGTCGCGGCGATGGCCGGGCTGCGGCTGCCGATCGAGAGCCATGTGCTGCAGGCCTTCGTGACCGAGGGGCTGAAGCCGATCCTGCCCGGCGTCGTCACCTTCGGGATGGGGCATTTCTATATCAGCCAGTCCGACAAGGGCGGGTTGGTCTTCGGCGGCGATCTCGACTTCTACAACTCATATGCGCAGCGCGGGAACCTGCCGGCGGTCGAGCATGTGATGGAGGCCGGCATGGCGCTGATGCCGATGATCGGCAAGGCGCGGGTGCTGCGCTCCTGGGGCGGGATCATGGACATGACGATGGACGGCTCGCCGATCATCGACCGCACGCCGGTCGATGGCCTGTTTCTCAATGGCGGCTGGTGCTATGGCGGCTTCAAGGCGACGCCGGCCTCGGGCTGGTGCTTTGCGCATCTGATCGCGACCGGCGGTCCGCATCCGGCCGCCGCGCGCTTCCGCCTCGACCGGTTCGCCACCGGCCATGTGATCGACGAGGAGGCGACCGGTGCCCAGCCCAACCTGCACTGAGTCAGGGCGCGGTCGCCGCGCCCAGGGCAGCGCCGCCCACCGCGCCCGCAGCGGTGCCGACCACCGGGCCGCCGACCACGGTCCCCACCACCGCGCCCCCGACCCCGCCGGTCGCCGCCCGCATCGTCGGGCTGCTGCCGCAGGCGGCCAAAGCCAGCATTGCCGCCACCATCCCACAAAGCGCCGCAAACCGCATGATCTGCCTCCCCGAATTCCCCCGCGAATTTCCCCGGCGGACCAACGCGGCACCGATGGTTTCGGTTCCGGGGGCGCGCCATGCGCCTGACCTGCCCGCTCTGCGGCGAGCGCGACCGGCGCGAGTTCAGCTATCTCGGCTCGTCGCGGCTGCTGGCGCGGCCGGCGCCCGATGCGGGGGGCGAGGCGTTCCACGACTATCTCGACCTGCGCGACAATCCGGCCGGGCCCAATCCCGAGCTCTGGCAGCACGAGGCGGGCTGCCGCGCCTGGCTGCACGTGGTGCGCGACACCCGCGACCATACGATCCTCGCGGTCGGTCTGGCGCGCGAGGCCGCGCGATGACCCGGCTGCCGCAGGGCGGGCAGATCGACCGCAGCCGTGATCTCGCCGTGCTGTTCGACGGACGCCAGCTGACCGCGCATCCCGGGGACACGCTGGCTTCGGCGCTGCTCGCCAACGGCATCCGCCTGGTCGGGCGCAGCTTCAAGTACCACCGGCCGCGCGGTCTGCTGGCCGCCGGATGCGAAGAGCCGAACGCCCTGGTGACGATCGGCAGCGGGGCGGCCGCCACGCCCAATGTGCGCGCGACGGTGCAGGAGGTGCATGAGGGCCTGGTCGCGACGAGCCAGAACCGCTGGCCCAGCCTGCGCGCCGATGCGCTGGCGCTCAACGATCTCGCGGCGCCCCTGATCGGGGCAGGGTTCTACTACAAGACCTTCATGTGGCCCCGGCGCTTCTGGGAGCGTGTCTACGAGCCGCTGATCCGGCGCGCCGCCGGGCTCGGGGCGCTGTCCGGGCTGCCCGATCCCGACCGCAGCGACAAGGCCTTCGCCTTCTGCGACCTTTTGGTGATCGGGGCCGGTCCCGCCGGGCTGATGGCCGCGCTGACCGCCGGGCGCGCCGGCGCCCGGGTGATCCTCGCCGACGAGGATTTCCGCCTTGGCGGCCGGCTCAATGCCGAGCGGCTGGAGGTGGGCGGACGGTCCGGCATCGACTGGGCGGCGGCGGCGGCGGCCGAGCTCGCGGCGCTGCCCAATGTTACGCTGATGCCGCGCACCACCGTTACCGGGCTCTATGACGGCGGTACCTTCGGCGCGCTGGAGCGGGTCGGCGCCCATCTCGGGCTGCAGCGCGCCGAGGACGCGCCGCTCGACTGCTTCTGGCGGATCGCGGCCCGGCGCGCGGTGCTCTGCGCCGGGGCGCTGGAGCGGCCGATCGCCTTTCCCGACAATGACCGCCCCGGGGTGATGCTGGCCGGCGCGGTGCGGGCCTATCTCAACCGCTGGGCGGTGGCGCCCGGGCGCCGGGTCGCGGTCTTCACCAACAATGACGATGGCTGGCGCACCGCGTCCGACCTCGCGGCAGCCGGGGTCGCGGTGGTCGCACTGATCGACAGCCGCCCGGATGCAACGCCGCCGGACGGCCCTTGGCGCATCTTGCGCGGCGCGGTGGTCACCGGCACGCGGGGGCGTCACGGACTGCGCGCCATCGCCGTTCGCGATGCCGGTGGGGCGAGGCAGATCGAGGCGGATTGCCTTGCGGTATCGGGTGGTTGGAACCCGACGCTGCATCTCGCCTGCCACCTGAACGGCCGGCCGGACTGGGACGAGCGGCTCGCCGCCTTCGTGCCGCGTGCCGGCGCGGTGCCGGGCCTCGCTGTGGCCGGGGCGGCGGCCGGCGCCTTCTCGACCCATGCCGCGCTCGCCGGCGGCGCCGCGGCGGCTGTCGCGGCGCTGGCCGAGCTCGGGGTCGCCGCGCCGGCGCCCGATCTGCCCGAGGCCGAGGACGCGCCCGTGGCGATCCGCGCCCTCTGGTCGGTTCCCCAGACGTCGGGGCGCGCCTGGGTCGATTTCCAGAACGATGTCACCACCAAGGATATCGCGCTGGCCGCGCGGGAGAATTTCCGCTCGGTCGAGCATATGAAGCGCTATACCACGCTCGGGATGGCGACCGACCAGGGCAAGGTCTCGGGCACGGCCGGCCTTGCGATCCTGGCCGGCCTGACCGGCCGCAGCGTTGCCGAGACCGGCACCACGGGCTTCCGCCCACCCTTCACGCCGGTGCCGATCGCGGCGCTGGGCGCGGGCGGCGTGGGGCCGGGCCTCGCGCCCCGCCGCTACCCGCCGGCGCACCGGGCGATCGCGGCGCGCGGCGCGCCCTTCCTCGAGGCCGGGCTCTGGTACCGGCCGAGCTACTTCCCGCAAGGCGGGGAAAGCTGGCGGCAGGCCTGCGACCGCGAGGTGATGCATGTCCGGACGGCCGTCGGCGTCTGCGATGTGACCACGCTCGGCAAGATCGACGTGCAGGGGCCCGACGCGGCGGCCTTTCTCGACCGCGTCTATGCCAACACCATCTCGACGCTGCCGGTCGGCCGGGTCCGCTACGGCCTGATGCTGCGCGAGGACGGGTTCGTGATGGATGACGGCACGGTGGCGCGGCTCGGGGAGCGGCATTTCCTGCTGACCACCACCACCGCCGCGGCGGGCCAGGTGATGGCGCATCTCGAATTCTGCGCCCAGGGCCTCTGGCCCGAGCTCGACATCGCCCTCGCCTCGGTGACCGAGCAGTGGGCGCAGGTCGCCGTCGCCGGGCCGAAGGCGCGGGCCCTGCTCGACGGGGTGCTCGACACCGCCACCGACCTGCCCTTCATGGCCTGCGGTCCCGCCAGCCTGGGCGGCACCCCCCTGCGTCTGTTCCGCATCTCGTTCTCGGGCGAGCTCGGCTACGAGCTCGCGGTTCCCGCCCGCTTCGGCGCGGCGCTGCTCGAGCTTCTGACCGCACGCGCCGAGGCGCTGGGGGGCGGACCCTACGGGATGGAGGCGCTGAACGTGCTGCGGATCGAGAAGGGTCTGCTGACGCATGCCGAGATCGACGGCAGGACCAGCGCCGACGATCTCGGCCTCGGCCGGATGGTCGCCGCCGGCAAGGACTGCATCGGCAAGGCCGCGAGCCAGAGGCCCGGCCTCGGCGGGCCCGACCGCGCCCAGCTCGTCGGCCTGCGCCCGCTCGACCGGACCGGGCGGCTGGTCGCGGGCGCGCATCTCGTCGCGCCCGGCCAGGCTCCGACCCCCGGCAACGATCTCGGCCATCTGAGCTCGGCCTGCCACTCGCCGACGCTCGGCCATTCGATCGCGATCGCCTTCCTGCGCGACGGACGGGCGCGGCTTGGGGCGCGGCTGCGCGCGGTCTGCCAGCTGCGCGGCATCGACACCGCCTGCGAGGTGGTCCCGCCGGTCTTCATCGACCCCGAGGGAGGGCGCCTGCGTGCCTGAGCTCGGCGAAACCGGGGCCTTCGACGGGCTCGACCTGCCGCTGGCGCACGGTGCGGCGCGGCTCGGCCCGCTGGCGCCCGGGCCGCTCCATCTCATCGCGCCGCTGGCCGGTCAAAGGGCGGCGGTCGCGGCGGCGCTCGGCGCGGCGGCCCTGCCGGTCGGCGGCACGGCGGATCTGCCTGTCGGCCGGCTCGTCTGGTTCGGGCTCGACCAGTGGCTGTTGCAGGGCATTCCGCCCGCCGGGCTGGCCGGCGCGGCGCTCACCGAGCAGAGCGACGGCTGGGCCGGCCTGCACCTCACCGGGCCCGATGCCGCGGCGGTGCTGGCCCGGGTGGTGCCGATCGACCTGCACCCCTCCGCCTTCCCGCCGGGGCGCGCGGCGCGCACCCTGCTCGGCCACATGACGGCGCTGCTGGTCGCCGTGCCCGACGGCGTCCAGATCTTCGTCATGCGCTCCTTCGCCGCCACCGCGGTCCACGACATCGCCATGTCGATGCGCTCGGTCGCCGCCATCGCCGCGATGCGCGCCGCCCGCTGATCCGGCCCGAAGGCGGGTTGCGCCCGCCGGGCCAGGCCGTAGTCTGCGCCGAAAATCCGGGAGGCGCGATGAAGACCCTGCTCGTGGCGAATCGCAAGGGCGGCTGCGGCAAGACCATGGTGGCGATCACGTTGGCCGCGGCGCTGGCCGGCAAGGGCCTCGCGGTGGGGCTCGCCGACGCCGACCGCCAGAAATCCGCGCTGCGCTGGCTCAAGGCCCGGCCCGCGGACGCCGCCGCCATCCGCGCCCTCGACTGGACCCATGCCGGCGATGTCGGCGAGGCGCCGAAGAAACAGCTCGACTGGCTGGTGATCGACGCTCCCGGCGCGCTCGGCGGCTCGCGCGCCGAGGACCTGATCGCCGAGGCCGAAGCGGTGGTGACCCCGGTTTTGCCCTCGTCCTTCGATGCCGACAGCACCCGCCGCTTCCTGCGCGAGATCGACGAGATCAAGCGGGTGCGCAAGGGCCGGGTGCCGGTGCACCTGATCGCCAACCGGGTGCGCAGCGGGCTGCGTTCAACCGACCGGCTGCGCGCCTTCTTCGTCGATCTCGGCCAGGAGCCGCTGGCCTGGATCGCCGACCGCTCGGCCTATCCCGAGCTCGCCGAACAAGGGCTCGCCGTCTTCGACCGGCCGCAGCGCGCGCTGCAGCCGATGCGCGACCAATGGGCGCCGGTGCTCGCCGCGCTGGTCTGACAGGAGAGGGAACCCCGCGATGGATCTTGGACTTGCCGGCCGCACCGCCATCGTCTGCGCCGCCTCGAAGGGGCTCGGCCGCGGCTGCGCCGAGGCGCTGGCCGAGGCGGGCGTGAGGCTCGTCATCAATGCCCGCGGCCCCGACGCGCTCGAGGCGACGGCGGGCGCGATCCGCGACCGGTTCGGCGTCACCGTCACCGCGGTCGCCGGCGACATCACGACCGAGCCGGTCCGCGCCGCCGTCCTCGCCGCCGCCGGCGGCGCCCCCGACATCCTCGTCACCAATGCCGGCGGCCCGCCGCCCGGCTCCTGGCAGGACTGGAGCCGCGAGGACTTCCTCAGCGCGCTCGACGCCAACATGCTGACGCCGATCGCGCTCATGCAGGCGGTCCTGCCCGGCATGATGGATCGCGGCTGGGGCAGGGTGGTCAATATCACCTCCCAGGCGGTCAAGGCGCCGATCGCGGCGCTCGGCCTGTCGAACGCCGCCCGGACCGGGCTGACCGGCTTCGTCGCCGGCACCAGCCGCCAGGTCGCGGGCAGGGGCGTCACCATCAACAACCTCCTGCCCGGCATCCATGCCACCGATCGGGCCGAGGCGCTCGATGGCCCCGTCGCCGCCGCCGCCGGCATCTCGATCGAGGAGGCCCGCGCCCGACGCGCCGCCACCATCCCCGCCGGCCGCTACGGCACGGCGCAGGAATTCGGCGCCGCCTGCGCCTTCCTCTGCTCGATCCATGCGGGCTTCATCGTCGGCCAGAATCTCCTGCTCGACGGCGGCGCGGTCAACGCCACGCTCTGACCATCTTGCCCCCGCCCGCGCCGCTTGCTATCTGAGGGAATTCCGAGGAATTTTATCGGATAAGGGGGGGTGGGGTGAGGGAAGTCCGGGCCGAGGACATGGCGATCCGCCTGGCGCTCGACGGGATCGGCCATGCCTATGACCGCGTGCCGGTGCTCGAGGACGTCTCGCTTCAGCTCGACCAGGGCCAGCTCACCTGCTTGCTCGGCCCGTCGGGCTGCGGCAAGTCCACGCTGCTGCGCATCGCCGCCGGCGTCGAGCGGCAGAACCGGGGCCGGGTGCTGATCGACGGGCTGCCGGTTTCGGACGCGCGCCGCCACCTGCCGCCCGAGGCGCGCGCCGTGGGCCTGATGTTTCAGGATTTCGCGCTGTTCCCGCATCTCAAGGTCGCCGAGAATGTCGGCTTCGGCCTCGCAGGCGCCGATCTGACGGGGCCGGAGCGCGCCGCCCGGGTCGCGACGCTGCTCGACCGGGTCGGCCTCGGCCGCCATGCCCGGCGCTATCCCCACCAGCTTTCCGGCGGCGAGCAGCAACGGGTCGCGCTTGCCCGCGCCCTCGCGCCCCGGCCGCGGATCCTGCTGATGGACGAACCGTTCTCCGGGCTCGACAACCGGCTGCGCGACGGCATCCGCGACCAGACGCTCGATATCCTGAAGGAGGAGGGCACCGCGGTCCTGCTCGTCACCCACGAGCCGGAGGAGGCGATGCGGATGGCCGACACCATCGCGCTGATGCGCGACGGTCGGATCGTCCAGCAGGGCGCGCCCTACCACATCTACAACGCCCCCGTGGACAAGCAGGCGGCGATGTTCTTCTCCGATGTCAACGTGATCACCGGACGGGCACACAATCTCCAGACCGACACGCCGTTCGGCTTGTTCCTGACCCCGCGCGCCGCCGATGGCGAGATGGTCGAGATCGTGATCCGCCCGCAGCATCTGAAGATCGACCTCGACCGCAACGGCAGCGGCCCGCTGCCGACCAGCCAGGACGGCATCCCGGCGCGCGGCCGGGTGGCGCGCGCCCGCTTCATCGGCAACCAGAGCATCGTCGAGCTTGCGATGGACCATGACGGCTCGATCCTCAAGGCGACCCTGCCGGGCGTCTTCCTGCCCAAGCCGGGCACGCCGCTCTGGCTGTCGCTGCGCCGCGACCGCTGCTTCATCTTCCCCGCCGCACAACCGGGCAGCGGTCTCACCGCTTAGTGCGCGGCGGCCGGCGGTTTGGGGTTTGCCGTCCCCCCGGCTGTGTCATATGTGTGGGACGGACCAGGGGCGCGGACCGCGCCCTGTCCGCTGATGGAGAAACGCCATGTTTAGCAATATCGGCCCCGGCGGCCTCCTGCTGATCGCCGTCGTCGTCCTGGTCCTGTTCGGCCGGGGCAAGGTCTCCGGCCTGATGGGCGAGGTCGGCAAGGGCATTACCAGCTTCAAGAAGGGCCTGAAGGAAGGCGCCGACGAGATCGAGAACAAGTCGGCCGAGGTGGCGCGCGACATCACCCCCGAGAAGGACAAAGTCTGATCCGCCATGTTCGATATCGGCTGGGGAGAGATGTTCCTGATCGGCATCGTCGCGCTGATCGTGGTCGGACCGAAGGACCTGCCGGCGCTGTTCCGGACGGCGGGGAACTTCATGGGCAAGGCCCGGGTCATGGCGCGCGAGTTCCAGCGCTCGATGGAGCAGGCCGCCCAGGAGGCGGGGGTCAGTGAGGTTTCCGAAAGCCTGAAGGCGATCGACCGAAATCTCGACGCCGCGACAGGATCGGCCCGCAAGTTCGCCCAGTCGTTGAATAATCCCGGTGCCGCGGCGGCGCGAGCCGCGACGGCCGCCGTGATGACCCAGGCTCCGCAGCAGCCCGCCGCGACGCCGGGGGCCGATACCGCCGCCGCTCCGGTCGCGCCGCCGGCCGAGGTCCCGGCGCCGGGTCCCGCGACCGGCACGGAGGCCGGCCAGGGGTCGGCAGCGTGATGGCCGAGGACGATATCGACAATTCGACCGCGCCGTTGATGGAGCATCTGGCCGAGCTGCGGGGCCGGCTGATCAACTGCGTCATCGCCTTCTCGATCGCGATGATCGGCGCCTACGCGGTGGCCGACCGGATCTTCAACTATCTCGCCGCGCCGATCTTCCGGCTCCTGGTCGAGCATGGCCAGAAGCCGGAGCTGATCTTCACCGGGCTGCAGCAGGGCTTCTTCACCCAGATCCGCATCTCGGTCTTTGGCGGCTTCATCATCGCCTTCCCCTACATCGCCTACCAGCTCTGGCGCTTCGTCGCGCCCGGCCTCTACCGCCAGGAGAAGCGGGCCTTCCTGCCCTTCCTGATCGCCTCGCCCGTGCTCTTCGTGATCGGCGGCGCCTTCTCCTTCTATGTGGTGATGCCGCTCGCCTACGATTTCTTCCTGAGCTTCCAGCAGTTCGGCAGCCAGGTCGTGCCCGGCCAGCCGATAGGCGAGACCGTCCAGATCCAGTTCCTCGGCACGATCAACGAATATCTGTCGCTGACGATGAAGTTCATCATCGCCTTCGGCCTCTGCTTCCAGCTGCCTGTCGCGCTCACCCTGATGGGCATGGCCGGCATCGTCACCGCCAAGGGCCTCTCGCATTTCCGCCGCTACGCGATCGTGCTGATGCTGATCATCGCCGCGGTGGTGACGCCAGGGCCCGACGTGATGTCCCAGCTCATCCTCTTCGCCGCGACCTACCCGCTCTACGAGATCTCGATCTTCCTCGTCCGGGGCGTCGAGCGCCGCCGCGAGGCGCGCCTCCGCGCCGAAGGCCTCTGGGACGAGGATGTCGACGGCGAGGCGGCCGGGGAGAAGTCGTGAGCAGCGATCTCGCCCGCATCGCCGCGGCGCTCGAGCGGCTGAGCCCCGCGCCCGCGCCCGCGCCCGACTTCACCCGCGCCGACGCCTTCGTCTGGCAGGTGGGGCCCGACCGGCTCGACCCGGTCGCGCGCGTCGCCCGGGTGCCGGTCGGGCTGCTCGTCGGTATCGACCGGGCCCGCGACACGCTCCTCGCCAACACGCTGCAATTCGCCCGCGGCTTTCCCGCCAACAACGTGCTGCTCTGGGGCGCGCGCGGCATGGGCAAGTCGAGCCTCGTCAAGGCCGCCCATGCAGAGGCCGCCGCCGCCGCGCCCGGCCTCAAGCTCATCGAGCTCCACCGCGAGGACCTGCCCACGATCGGCCGCCTGCTCGCGCTGCTGCGCGGCGCGCCTTACCGCTTCCTGCTCTTCTGCGACGACCTGTCCTTCGACAAGGACGACAGTCATTACAAGAGCTTGAAGGCCGTTCTCGATGGCGGGATCGAGGGCCGGCCCGAGAATGTCGTGCTCTATGCCACCTCGAACCGCCGCCATCTGATGCCGCGCGACATGATCGAGAACGAGCGCCAGACCGCGATCAATCCCTCCGAGGCGACCGAGGAGAAGATCTCCCTCTCCGACCGGTTCGGCCTCTGGCTCGGCTTCCACGCCTGCAGCCAGGACGATTTTCTCGCCATGATCCGCGGCTATTGCACCGCCTTCGGCATCGCGATCCCGGAGCCCGAGCTCCGCGCCGAGGCCATCGAATGGAGCCAGACCCGCGGCGGCCGCTCCGGCCGCGTCGCCTGGCAATTCGTCACCGACCTCGCCGGCCGCCGGGGCGTGCGTCTCGGCTGAGCCGGCCTGGAGCCGCCGCGAAGAGAACCGCCGCCGATCGTGCCGCCCCCCAGCCGCGTCAGGCCACGCCCAACAACCGCGCATTCCAGCGGCGCACGCTGCCATTGATGAGCAGGGCGGTCGCGAGCACCAGAAGCCCCCACAGCCCCGAGGCCAGCAGGGCGAGCACGCCCATGGAGGCGGCCTCGGGCGCGCCCGCCGCGCTCATGGCAACCATGCCGGTCGAAAATATCCAGAAACCCGAGCTCAGGACCAGAATGACGGTTCCGAGGATCGGCCGGCCGACATAGTACATATGCGCCCCGACGCCCCCGGCAAAGAGCCACCACAGCCAGGCAGACGTGGCCTTCTTGTGAGACGACAGGTAAATCGCATCCGCTGAAATCGTACTCATGGCGATCCTCTCTCTACAATTTGAACTATACTGACACGAGGCTCCCATCCGTCAATGTCGCGGATCCCTGTCGGTAAACGACCCCGAGGGCGGCCGATCCGCCGGGCCCGGCGAACCGGCACGCCTCTCCACCGAACGGTGGATGCGCGAAGGCCCGGCTCGGCGGAGCGTTCGACATGGGCGCGAGCCACCGCTTTGCGGGGCGGAGCCCGGCATGGCAATCTTGGGTACCCTTTCGATGTCTTCCCTTGCGATCCTCGGACTTTGCTTCGCCTCGGCGGCCTTCTACACGGGCGCGGGCGTCGTGATGAAGCTCGGCCTGAATCTCCCCTTTCTCTGGCTCGTCCCCGCGATCCTGGCATCGCTGGCAATCGCCGCCCGGATCGAGACCGTGGCCCTGCACGGCGCGCGCATGGGCCATGTCGTCGTGGTCATCATCGCCTTCGAGGTCCTGATGACCAGCCTCTGCGCCCTTGCGCTCGGCGAGCGCTATGCCCTGCGCGAGCTCGCCGGCTTCGCCGCGATCCTGATCGGCGTCGCCCTCCTCGCCGACGGCGAAGGGGCGCACCCGGCCGACTGAGCCTCTTCGGGGTGTCACTCCGCCGCCGGCAGGATCGTCACGCGGTTCTCCGGCATCTCCGGCACCCAGAGCCGCCCATCCGGCCCGAGCGCGAAGTCGGCCGGGCCATGCAGTGGGGTTCCGGCGGCGACAGGCGCGGTGCTGCCGTTCTGGGCGACGGCCACCAGCCGCCCGGGCGCCGGTGGATCGAACGCGACCCAGTCGGACACAAGAACGGTCCCGTCGGGCGCGATCGCCACCCCGTCGAGCAGCCCGTGCGGTCCTCCCGCCACCCGTTCCGGCGCCGCTCCCTCGCGCAGCGCATAGGTATCGCCGCCCGCGAAGCCCGCGCCGACGCCCACCACGACGATGCCGCCGTCGGGCCGGATGGCGATGCCGTTCGCGCCGGGCAGCCCATCCGTGAGCAGCGTCCAGATCCCGGTCTCCGGGTCCAGCCGGTAGAGCGCGTTGCGCAGCGTGTCGCTGACCAGCAGGGTGCCGCCGGGCTCGGCGGCCAGATCGTTGGCGAGCGACGGATCGCCGCCCGGCAGCTCCGCGACCGAAAGGCGCGCGCCCGAAGCGAGGTCGAACCCCACCACCCGGTCGATATCGGCGACATAGAGCGTGCCGCCGATCCGCGCCATGCCCTTCGGCGCGTCGAGGCGGGTTCCGTCGGCTGGCAGCGCGTGGCGCGCCAGCACCGTCCCATCGGCCGCGAGCAGGCTAATGAAGCCATCGCCGTCCTTGGCGAGCGGATCGAGCACGGGCCCGATATTCGAGACATAGGCGTGGTCGCCGACCAGCAGCACGCTCTCGGGCGAGGCGAAGCCGCCGACCGAGACCGGCGTCGCCGCCTCCCCGGCGAGGCAGGGCGCGGCGAGAAGCGAAAGGCAAAGGGCGAGGCGCATGGTATGGCTCCCGTGGCTGGTGCGACTTCCCCCGTCTTGTCGCCCGCGGCGGGGCAGCCGGGCGGCCCGCGGACGGCCGGAAATGAACCCGTTCCGGTCAGCCTCGGTCTTTGCCTCCGGGTCCCGCAGGACTAGGATCGCCGAATGAACCAGCATGTCCCCGAGGCCGCGCTCCTGCCGGCCCGTCTGCTCGCCGGCCTCGCGCGCTTCCGCCGGGCCGGTGGGGCCGGAACCGAGCCGCATGGGCCGCAGCCGCGCGGGCTGCAACTCTTCTCCTATTGCGCGCTCAGCCGCGAGCGGCTGGTGCCTGTCGTCCTGTCCCATCCGCTGATCGGCATGGTCCTCGGCGGCCGCAAGGAGGTCTGGCGCGGCGAGGATGGCCAGGCGATGCCGCCCGGCACGATGTTCGTGCTGCCGGCGCGGGTGCCCTTCGACATCTGGAACGTGCCCGATGCGGAGGGCGGCTCGTATCAGTCCCTGATCCTCGAGATTAGGCCCGAGGACGTGCCGGACCTGCCGCCGCCGCCGCGCGGATCCGATCTGCGGGTTCGGCTGACGCCCGCTTTGGTCGCTGCGGCGGTTCATGCCGCCTCGGCGCTGGGCGATGGCGCGGCGCGGGCCACCGTCCGCGCGGCGCGGGTGCGGGAATTGCTGGCGCTCCTCAGCACCGACCCGGCCGCCGCGCCGCTCTTCGATCGCACGCTGGCGGGGCGGGTGGCGCAGCTTCTGCGCGGCGACCTCGCTTATCCCTGGACGGCGTCCGAGGTCGCGGCGCGGCTGGCCCTGTCGGAATCGACCCTGCGCCGCCGTCTCGCCGCCGAGGGCACCGGCTTCGCGGCCCTGCTCAGGGCCGAGCGCATGCAGGCGGCCCGGGTCCGGATCGCGGCCGGCGCCGGCTCCCAGGCCGCGGCGCTCGCCGTCGGCTACGCCTCCCGCGCGCATTTCGCCCGCGCCTACCGCGCCGCCTTCGGCGAGAATCCCGGCACCGCGTAAGCCGCCCCCCTTAGGGTGGGTGATTCACTCACCCTTTCCCGGAGAACCGCCGCGTCGCCCGCTCCGCTTCGGCCCCCGACCTTGCCGGTCAGGACGCGAAGTTGCTCGCCGTGAGCTTGATCACCGCGAAGTCGCCGCCTTCGTCGGTGTTGTGTATTCCTTGGAAATGAAGTCGTCGCGCGGGATGGGGAAGTCGACATCGAGCGTGCCGTCGAGATCGTCCGTTTCCTCGCTCGTCCCCTCATAGAGCTTTGCCGTACCCGGCGCCTTGGCGTCGCCGCTGGCGCGTATCTGCACCACGATCGGCAGCTCGACGCGCATCTCGCCGCCCGCCTTCACCACCATTGATGATCTCTTGAGGGGAATCGCTCGTGATCGCCACCTCGCCGGACTTGTCGCCCGAATTGGGCTCGTTGCCGAAGGTTTCGTCGTCCGTCAGCTCCATACGGGCATTTATCGCGATCCGGCGCCGCACCTCCGGCTGGCCCCCGGGACTGGTTCCGAGCGGGAAGATGCCGCCATGGCCGTGAGGATTGAGGCTCGTCGCGGACACCGCAGCAAGTGGGGTGGGCAATTTGCCCACCATCACCCGCGTTCGCGCTGGCCGCGGGATCGGCTCTGGCAAGCGGGGTGCGCGGTTCGCGGCGATCGGACCGTCGATTGCGCTCCACCCGCAGATTGTGCGTTGGCGCACCTATCCCTGCGGCATGCCGGTCTTCGGACTATGGGTGACCACCTCCCAGACGATCTGCTGCATCAGGCGCGCGGCGGCGGGCCCGGGCGCCAAAGCCGGGCTGCCGTCAGCGCGAAGCAGCTGGTGCGGCAGCCCGACCGGGCTCCGCTGATAGAGCACCGCATAGTGGGTCAGCGCCACCAGATAGGCGCCGAGATCGTTCGGATGGATCGTGTCCGCGAACAGATCCTGCGGGCGCGCCAGCCCGTCGACGCCGCCGCGCGCCTGGACCTCCCGCACGAACCGCGCCAGAACCGTTCCGGCCGGGATCACGTAGATCGGGCGGTGACGGTCGTCTGCGGCCAGCGCCCGGCGCAGGATGTCGCCTTCCCAATAGAGGTCGGGATCGGTGTCGAGGCGGGACAGCCAGCCGTCCGGATCGTCGAGCGCCGGCCAGGTTTCGTAGAGATAGACCCGGGTCGCCGGGTTCGCTTCCCATGCGCGGGCTGCCCAGAGCGCCACATAGTCCCCGCTGTCGTAGTAGCGGATCGCGTCGCGGATTTCGACCATTTCGGTCAGGACGAAAGCATCAAGGTCACCGCTATCGATCGCCTCGGCCGCATCGCGATAGCGGGGATGGGCGTTCTCCTGGGCGAAGCCGGGGATCGGTGCGTCGCCCCAATGCGCCTTCAGCGTGGCGCCCCAGCCGAGCTGGCTGTCATAGAGGTGCCCGGGCCCTGCCAGCTGTTGCAGCATCGCCGGCATGTCGCGTCCGACGAGACTGTGCCCGAGCTGGAACACCCGCATCGGCCCGGCCGGCGCCGGCAGCGCCGCCGCATATCGCGCGTCGAGTTCCGCCTTGCCGAACCGGCGTGCCGGTTTTGACCAGGCCGACCCGCCCAGCATGGCCAGGGCGGCCAGCAGCAATCCGTCGCGGCGTCGAAATCTGCGCATCGGCCCCCATCGGGTTGGCGCCCGCGGCGGCGTTTTCCGCGGGATTGTCCGAGCGGGCCTTAGCCCCGCCCGGCCCAAATGTCGAAGCTGACGGCCGCCCATGGTAAATCCCGCTGCCCTCCAGGCTTGGCGGCGGTCGGCCCACCGCTTCGCCGCGGACCGGTTCGCGGTCCAGGACGGATTAACCTTGGTTGAAGTTTGGTTGACGGTTTTTTGAAATATATGTGAAATCAAATAGATAGCATTTGTCGCACGCGTGCGACGGCACGCTTTTTCCGCTTTGGCGCCCGGGGCGGGCATGGTAGCTCTCGGCCCGGATCGACCGGCGGCGGAAGGGCATGGCGTGGCGGCAAGGATCGAACGGCAGGACCTGCTCGGCCGGATCGGGAGGCTCGTTCACCCGATCGGCTTCCTGCTCGCGGGCCTCGCCTTCGGGGCGGCGCTCACGCCCTCGCTGCTGCCCCGCGACCCCCTGATGCAGGGCCTGCTGGCCGGCGGGGTCGCCGCCGTCGCCTACGAGATCGGCGGGTTCCTCGATTGGCTCTGGAGGTTCCTCGGCCTGCCTCGGCCGCCCCGGGCCTGGCAGGTCGGGACCGGCCTCTGCTGCGCGGGCCTGGCGCTCGGGACCGCCGCGCTCTGCCTCAGCTGGGCCGCCGGCTGGCAGAACGCGACCCGGGCGGTCTCCGGGCTCGAACCGGTCGATACCTCGTTTCCCCTGACCATCGCGCTGATCGGCGTCACGGTCTTTCTCGTCCTCTGGGGCCTGTTCCGGCTGTTCGGCCTGGTCTGGCGCTGGGCCGACCGGCAGCTCGACCGGGTCTTGCCGCCCCGGATCGCCCGGGTCGTCGGGCTCGGGATCGCGCTCTGGCTGTTCTGGGCGCTCGGGGACGGGCTCCTGATCCAGTGGGCCTTCCGCGTGGCCGATGCCTCGTTCGAGGCGGCCGACAACTTCATCGAGCCCGACATCGCCCAGCCCCTCGACCCCCTGAAATCCGGCAGCGCCGCCTCGCTGATCGACTGGCAGGAAATGGGTCGCTGGGGGCGGTCCTTCGTGGCCAATGCCCCGAGCCAGGCCGAGATCGCCGCCTTTGCCGGACCGCAGGCCAAGGACCCGGTCCGGGTCTATGTCGGGCGCCGCTCGGCCGATACCGAGCAGGAGCGGGCCGATCTCGCCTTGCAGGAGCTGATCCGGGTCGGCGGCTTCGACCGCTCGGCCCTTGTGGTCGCGGTCCCGGTCGGCACCGGCTGGATGGATCCGGGCGCCCATGACACGCTCGATTTCATGCTCGGCGGGGACGTTGCGACCGTCGGGGTCCAGTATTCCTACCTGACCAGCGTCCTGTCGCTGCTCGCCCATCCGGAATATGGGGTCGACCAGTCCCGGGCGCTGTTCGACACGATCTATGCCTACTGGACCCGGCTGCCGCGGGATCACCGGCCCAAGCTCTATCTCTTCGGGTTGAGCCAAGGGGCCTTCAATTCCCAGGCCACGCTGCCGCTGCTCGACCTGTTCGGGGACCCGATCAACGGCGCGCTCTGGGCCGGCTCGCCGTTCTTCAGCCGGTTCTGGTCCGCGGTCCGCGACCGGCGCCAGCCTGACAGCCCAGCCTGGCGGCCGCGCTATGGCAACGGGTCGCTGGTCCGGGTGATGACCCAGGACGGGGCCGATCCGTCCTATGCCGACATGCCCTGGGGGCCGACCCGGCTGGTCTTCCTCAACTATGGCAGCGACCCGATCGTGGCCTTCACCACCGCGGTCGGCGTCCACCCGCCGGCCTGGCTCGACAAGCCCCGGGCGCCGGACGTGCCGCCCGAACTCCGCTGGTACCCCATCGTGACCATGTTCCAGCTGGCCCTCGATTCGGCGATCTCGCTCGACGTGCCCCGGCATGGCCATAATTACGTGGCCGAGGACTATATCGGCGCCTGGGCCGAGGTCCTGGCGCCCGAGGATTGGTCCGCGGAGCGCGCGGCCGAGCTCAAGGCCATCTTCGCCAAGCGCGGGCCAGCTTTCTGACCTTGGCAGGCCGCCCCTGACCAAGGAGGGGGATGGCAGGACCGCCGCGCCGGTTCAGGATCGGGGCCGCGAGGGACCGGCAGATGCCGGCCCCCTGAGGCTGGACGGAGCAGGCTTTGACCGATCGCGCCCTTGCTGGCATCGCCCCTGACCGGGGAGGGCGGGCGATGCCCGGCTCGCTGCCGTCCTGGGAGCTTGCCAATCCCCGGCGCGGTCCCGATACTCGCGAGCAAGGTGGATTGTTCGGAGTGGATATGCCGGAGCTGATCCTGATCGCCGACGACCATCCGCTGATGCGGTCGGCCCTGCGGCAGGCTGTGGCGCAGGCTTTCGGCTCCGTCGAGCTGCGGGAGGCGGCCCGCTTCGAGCAGCTGCAAGCCCTGCTGGCTGAGTGCGACAGCCCGGACCTGGTCCTGCTCGACCTGCATATGCCGGGGATGTCGGGCTTTCTGGGGCTGATGATGCTGCGGTCGGAATATCCGGCGGTACCGGTGATCGTGGTCTCGGCGGCCGAGGATGCCGCGACGGTGCAGCGCTCGATCGACTATGGGGCCTCGGGTTTCGTGCCGAAGTCGGCGCCGATCGGGCAGGTGGCCGAGGCGATCCGGGCGGTGCTGGACGGGCAGATCTGGGTTCCCGGCGCGGGGGAGGGCGCAAACAGCCCCGAAGCGGCGGGCATGGCCGACCGGGCGGTCAACCTGACCCCCCAGCAATTGCGTGTCCTGGCCGGCATGGCCGAGGGCAAGCTCAACAAGCAGATCGCCTATGAGATGGGCATCGCCGAGCAGACCGTGAAGGACCATGTGACGGTCATCCTGCGCAAGCTCGGGGCGTCGAACCGGACCCAGGCGATCCTGGTGGCGAGCCAGCTGTCGCTGAAGCCGCCGCCGGCCCTGGAATAGGTCGGCAGTCCAGAGTCGCACGCGTGCGACTCTGGTCAAGGTATTGATTTTACTTTGTTATTTTATTTCCATTTACCATATGTTAGTCTGTTCAGCAGGGTAGTCGAAAGCGCGAGCGGGCCGGGCGCGTGGGGAACGACGCGATGTCCGGCGGGTCGGCGCTGGAGCACCGCCGAGGGCAGGGACGTAGCAGCAGGGAGAAGGCCATGGAGCCGACCATCTACCTTTTCTTCAAGGGGGACTGCCTCGAGGCGATGACGCGCTATGCGGAGATCCTCGGTGGCGAAATCGTTGGGGTGTTTCGCAATGCCGATGCCCCGGATCCCGAAAGCCGGATGCCCGGCGGCGACGATCTGGTGATGAACATGAGCATCCGGCTCGGCTCCGCCACGATCATGGCTTCCGACGCGCCGGAGCAATACTTCACCAAGCCTCAGGGCTTTCGGGTGTCGATCGCGCCACCCACGCGCGAGGACTTCGATCGAATTCACGCCGCGCTGGCGCCAGAGACGATCGCGGCCGACGAAATGGCGCCTTGCGAAACCTTCTGGGCCGAGCGCTTCGCCATGTTCACCGACAAGTATGGCACGCCGTGGATGCTGAACTTCGCCGGCAACAAGGCGCAAGGCTGAACAGGTCCTGCGCGCACAGCCCTCGGGTGCGTCAGATGCGCCCGTCGAGATCGGCAAGGCGGCCGAGCGACGATCAGAGCGGGCGGATCCAGACCACGATGCCGTCGGCGGCGACCACGCGGACCCGGTCGCCCGACGCCGGAGGCGCGATGCCTTCGTCCAGGCGGGCGGGCCACGGCATGCCGTCGATCGTGACCTGGCCGGTCTCGGCGGCAAACTGCGTCACCACGGCCTCGCGGCCGATCAGCGTCGCCGCGCGCCGGTTGAGGGTGCCGCTCCCCTGACTGGCAAGGTCGCCGTAGCGGGCGACGAGCGCGCGCCCGGCGAAGGTGAACAGGATCGAGAGCAGGCCGAAGATCGCGATCTGGCCGGCGCCGCCGAGGCCAGGCAGGATCCAGAGCCCGATGGCGGTCGCAAGCGCCGCCGCAGCGGCGGAGATCAGCACGGTCGTCACCGTCACCATCTCGGCGGCGGCGAGCAGGATGGCGAGCGCCACCCACCACCAGGGCGAGATACCGTCCAGGGCGGCAAAAAGGCCCATCGGGGCTAGCGGCCCTGATGCGGATTGGCGGCGCGGGTGAGCTCGGCGATGCCGGCGATCGAGCCGATCAGGCTCGCCGCCTCGAGCGGGACCATGATCGTCTTTGCGTTCGGGCTCGAGGCGAGCGCCTTCAGCGCGTCGGTGTATTTCTGCGCCACGAAATAGTTGACCGCCTGCACGTCACCGGCCGCGATCGCCTGGCTGACCATCGTCGTCGCCTTCGCCTCGGCCTCGGCCGCCCGCTCGCGCGCCTCGGCATCGAGGAAGGCGGCCTGACGCCGGCCCTCGGCCTCGCGGATCTGCGCCTCGCGCTCCCCCTCGGCCTTCAGGATCGCCGATTGCTTCTGGCCCTCGGCGGCGAGGATCTCGGCGCGCTTGTCGCGCTCGGCCTTCATTTGCCGCGCCATCGCCTCGGTGATGTCGGGGGGCGGCGCCAGGTCCTTGATCTCGACCCGCGTCACCTTGACGCCCCAGGGCGTCGAGGCATGGTCGATCACCGAGAGAAGCTTCAGATTGATCGCTTCGCGGTTGCTCAGCGCCTCGTCGAGATCCATCGAGCCGAGCACGGCACGGATATTGGTCTGGCTGATATTCCGCAGCGCCAGTTCGAGATTCTTGACCTCGTAGGCCGCCTTGGAGGCCTCGACGACCTGATAGAAAGCGACGGCATCGGCGACCACCATGGCATTGTCGCGGGTGATGACCTCCTGCTCCTCGATATCGAGGACGGTCTCCATCATGCCGATCTTGCGGCCGACACGGTCCATCAGCGGCACCAGGAAGCGCAGGCCGGGCTCGAGGGTGCGGGTGTAGCGGCCGAAGCGCTCGACCGTCCAGTTCTCGCCCTGCGGCACCGACTTGACCATGGTCCAGATCAGGAGGACCGCGAAGATCAGGATGGCGATTGCGGGCGCGCCGAAGGCTTCCATGCGACTTTCCTCGATTTCCTCGACCGGCTCGTTCCGCGCGGGGTCGGGCGGCGCCGCGCGCACAAGGGTTGCGCCGGATTTCGTTGCAACACAAGCCGGTTGGAAAGAGCGGTGAGGCGAAGTAAGGTCGCGCGGCACGAGTCAAGAGTAGATGGGAAACAATGGCGATCGGTCACCGTGTGGAGTCGAAGGCGGAGCCGCAATTCTCGCAGCCGGTTCGGCAGATCGTGATGATGCTGATCGTGCTGGGATTTGCCGCTGGATTGGGCGTGCTGCTGTTTCCGCACGTGAAGCCGGTCTTCCTCGCCTCGCCTTGGCTCAACAGCTTCATCGCCTTCGTCTTCCTGATCGGCGTCGCCGCCTGCTTCTGGCAGGTCTCGACGCTGATCGCCTCGGTCAACTGGATCGAGGGATTCGCGCTCGACCGGCCGGGACACGAATTCACCGAGGCGCCCGGGCTGCTCGCCTCGCTGGCGGCGCTCCTGAGCGAGCGGCGGGCGCGGCGGGCGCTCAACGCGACCTCGACGCGCTCGATCCTCGATTCCGTGGCGACCCGGCTCGACGAGCAGCGCGACCTCACGCGCTATCTGATCAATCTGCTGATTTTTCTTGGGCTTCTCGGCACGTTCTACGGGCTTGCCACGGTGGTGCCGGCGGTGGTCGAGACGATCCGCAGCCTCGCGCCCAAGGAGGGGCAGAGCGCGGCGGCGGTGTTCGACAACCTGATGGGTGGGCTCGAGGGGCAGCTCGCCGGCATGGGCACCGCCTTTGCCTCGTCGCTGCTCGGCCTTGCCGGGTCGTTGGTCGTCGGGGCGCTCGATCTCTTCACCAGTCACGGGCAGGGGCGGTTCTATCGCGAGCTGGAGGAATGGCTGAGCTCGATCACCAAGATCGGTCTGCCGGGGATGGACGGCGACGAGGGGCTGAATGCCGGCAATGTGCTGGCGGTGCTGGAAGGCAGCGCGACGCAGATCGACAGCTTGCGCGAGCTGATCGAGAAGGGCGTTGCGCGGTCGGACGCGCTGGAGGCGCGGATCGCCGAACTCGCCGAGGCCGTCGCCTCGCCCGAGGCGCGGGCCGCCGACCGCGCGGTGATGGAGCGGATCGCCGGCGCGCAGGAGCGGGTGGCGGCCTTGCTCGCGGCGCGCGACGAGGATGCGGGGCGGCTCGATGCCGAGACGCGGGCGCGGCTGCGCTCGATCGACACCCAGGTCCTGCGCATCCTGGAGGATCTGGCGGCGGGGCGGCAGGATCTGGTGACCGAGATGCGCCAGGAGCTTGCCGGCCTGAGCGAGGCCTTGCGCGGGATCGGGCGGAGGATCTGAGCCATGGCGCTGTCCAACCGCGGCTCGCGGTTCCATGGCTCGATCTGGCCGGGCTTCGTCGATGCGATGAGCGCGCTGCTGATGATCGTGTTCTTCGTGCTGTCGATCTTCATGATCCTGCAATATGTGCTGCGCGACACGATCAGCGGTCAGAAGACCGAGCTCGACCAGCTGTCGTTGCAGGTCGCCAATCTGGGCGAGGCCTTGGGGCTCGAGCGGGCGCGGGCGGACCAGCAGACCTCGCTGGTCGCGAGCCTGACCGGCGAGCGGGACGCGGCGGCGGCCAAGGTGGCGGATTTCGAGAGCCAGGTGGCGGGCCTGCTCGCGCGCAACACCGACCTGACCGGGCAGCTCGGGGCGGCGCAGCAGCAGGCGGCCGCGGCGATGGATCAGAAGCAGGCGCTCGACCTGGCGCTCGCCAAGGCGCGGACCGAGGTCGATGCCGCGGCCGAGGCGGCGCGGCTCGATGCGGCGAAGCGCGAGGCGTTGGAGGCGTTGGTCGCGTCGCTGAGGACGGACGCCGCCAAGCAGGGCGAGGCCCTGAGCGCGGCGGAGGCGGCGCGGCTGACCGAGGCGGCGGCGGCCGAGGCGCTGCGCGCGAAGCTGCAGGATTCGTCGGCCGAGCTGACGGCGATGAGCCTCAATCTGGAGGCCGAGCGCAAGAAGGCGGAGGACACGCTGACGCTGCTCGCCGCGGCCGAGGCGGCGCAGAAGCAGCTGAAGGCCGGCGAGGACAGCGCGCTGAGCGAGGCGGACAAGCGCGCGGCGGAGCTCGCGCAGGCGCAGGCGCTGCTCGCCGACGAGAAGAAGGTGTCGGACGAGGGCCAGCGGCAGGTGGCGGTGCTGAACCAGCAGACCGCGGAATTGCGGGCGCAACTCGACGCGCTGCAGGGGCTGCTCGACGCATCGAAGGCCGAGGACCAGTCGGCGCAGGTGCAGATCGAGACGCTGGGCTCGAACCTCAATGCGGCGCTCGCCAAGGTGGCGAGCGAGCAGGCGGCGCGGGCCGAGCTCGAGGAGCGCGAGCGCAAGCGGCTGGAGGCGGAGGCGAAGGATCTGTCGCGCTATCGCTCGGAATTCTTCGGCAAGATGCAGCAGGCTTTGGGGGCGCGCGAGGGGGTTCAGGTGGTGGGGGACCGGTTCGTCTTCCCCTCGGAGGTCCTGTTCGCGCCGGGCTCGGCGGTGCTGGGCGGCGAGGGGCAGGCGCAGGTCGCGCGGGTGGCGCAGGTGATCCGCGAGGTCTCGGCCGACATTCCGCCGGATGTGAACTGGATCCTGCGGGTGGACGGCCATACCGACACGACGCCGGTGAGCCCGGGCAGCCCCTATGCCGACAATTGGGAGCTGTCGACCGAGCGGGCCCTGTCGGTGGTCAAATACATGATCGCGGTGCAGGGGATCCCGGCCAACCGGCTGGCCGCGACGGGCTTTGGCGAATTCCAGCCGATCGATCCGGGGACGAGTCCCGAGGCGTTGGCGCGCAACCGGCGGATCGAGCTGAAGCTGACCGAGCGCTGACCCTGAGCGGCATAAACCGAGGTTTAGGGCGGGGAGTCTTGGCCGCGGGTGCAATGGCGTCCCTTGGTCCGGCGGGCCAGGGATCGGCCCGACCCGGCGCTTTTGCCGGGGGACAAGCTGGAGACGATCCATGACCCGACGCATCATCCTGGCGCTGCCGCTGCTTGCGCTCGCCGCCCCGGCCTTCGCCGAGCCGAGCTGCAAGGCGGTGGCGACGCCCTTGCCGATGTGGCAGGTGGCGAAGAATTTCGAGGAGGCCGGCGGCCAGATCACCAATCTGAAGGTGACGAACGGCTGCTACGAGATTTACGGCAAGAGCGACGGCAAGAAGGTCGAGCTGTTCTTCGATCCGGAGACCGGGGCGCAGATCAAGTCATGAGCGTCACCGCCGAGGACGGCGAGGCCGAACCGGCCTTGCGCGTCTGGGACCCGGTGGTGCGGGGCTTTCACTGGATCACCGTGGGCTGCTTCACGCTGGCCTGGCTGTTCCAGGATCCGCGCAGCCTGCATGAGGCGCTGGGGCTGACCATCGCCGCGGTGCTGGCGATCCGCGTGGTCTGGGGCTTCGTCGGCACGCGCCATGCGCGCTTCGCCGATTTCGTGCCCGGGCCGCGCCGGTTCTTCGGCTATCTGCGCGATCTCTACGCGGGGCGCGAGGCCCGCTATGTCGGGCACAACCCGGCGGGGGGCGCGATGGTCGTGGCGCTGATGAGCCTGCTGGCGCTGACCGCAGGCAGCGGCTGGCTGCTCACGACCGATGCCTGGTTCGGCTCGGACGCGATGGAGACCTTTCACGCTGTCGTGGCCAACACCACCCTGGGGCTTGTTGCGCTGCATCTGGGCGGGGTAGTCTGGGAGAGCCTGCGCCACGGGGAAAATCTCGTGAAGGCGATGATCACCGGGCTGAAGCGCAGCTAGGCCCGGCCCGCCCCGGGAGCCCGCATGCCGCGTATCGACTGGACGCAGATCGGCCGTCACCGCGGGCTCGTCGCGGTGACGGCGCTTCAGGCGCTGTGCGCGGCCTATTTCGTCTATGACGTGGCGCTCGACATGCGCGACGATCCGGTCCCGCCGGCGATCGAGGCGATGGCGGTGCTGGCGTTGCTGCTCGGCACAGTGTTCGGCCTGCGCGCGCTGTCCGGCGCGCTCGAGCGCAATCGCCGGATGGAGGGGCGGATGCGCGTCGCGAGCGGCGCCTTTCTCGAGCTGCTGGAGGAAAGCTTTCAGCGCTGGGCGCTGACGCCGTCCGAGCGCGAGGTGGCACTGCTTTCGATCAAGGGATTGAGCATTGCCGAGATCGCCGATCTGCGCCAGACCCGCGCCGGCACCGTCAAGGCGCAGTGCGCCGCGGTCTATCGCAAGGCCGGGGTCGGGGGGCGCGCCGAGCTGCTCAGCCATTTCATCGAGGATCTGATGTCGGGTGTGGCTCTCGCCCCGGTCGATCCGCGTCCGGTTCCGGCGGAGAATCGGGTTCTGCATTGACGCGCGTCCGACGGCGGTTCGAGCACCGATTTGCCGAAGCGGATGGCGTCGTGGTCTGGAATGCCGAAAAGTTGGGCATGCCGGGCCGGCATGCGGTCCTGAAGGCCGGATCTCGTGCAATTGTATGTTGCGCCGCACTAGTCTAGGAATCGAAACTTCCGTGCCGGGTCGGGGGAACATCCATCCATGAAGAGCTTCCAGAAGGTCCTCGTTGCCAATCGCGGCGAGATTGCCATTCGGGTGATGCGGGCCGCCAACGAGATGGGCAAGCGCACCGTGGCGGTCTTTGCGGAAGAGGACAAGCTGTCGCTGCACCGGTTCAAGGCCGACGAAGCCTATCGGATCGGTGAGGGGCTGGGGCCGGTCGCGGCCTATCTGTCGATCCCGGAAATCATCCGCGTCGCCAAGATGTGCGGGGCTGATGCCATCCATCCCGGCTATGGGCTGCTGTCGGAAAATCCGGATTTCGTCGATGCCTGTACCGAGGCGGGCATCACCTTCATCGGCCCGAAGGCCGAGACCATGCGCAAGCTCGGCGACAAGGCCTCGGCGCGCAAGGTGGCGATCGCGGCTGGCGTCCCGGTCATCCCGGCGACCGAGGTCTTGCCCGACGACATGGCCGAGGTGCGGAGGATGGCCGAGGCGGTCGGCTATCCGTTCATGCTGAAGGCGAGCTGGGGCGGCGGCGGCCGCGGCATGCGCCCGATCATGGGGCCCGACGAGCTGGAGGACAAGGTGCTGGAGGGCCGGCGCGAGGCGCAGGCCGCCTTCGGCAATGGCGAGGGCTATCTGGAGAAGATGATCCTCAATGCCCGCCATGTGGAGGTGCAGATCCTCGGCGACCAGTTCGGGACGATCTATCACCTGTGGGAGCGCGACTGCTCGGTGCAGCGGCGCAACCAGAAGGTCGTCGAGCGCGCGCCGGCACCGTATCTGACGCAGGAGCAGCGCGACTATGTCTGCGGGCTGGGGCTCAGGATCGCCCGCGCCGCCGACTACGAATGCGCCGGCACCGTCGAGTTCCTGATGGACAAGGATTCCGGCGAATTCTACTTCATCGAGGTCAATCCGCGCGTGCAGGTCGAGCATACCGTGACCGAGGAGGTCACGGGCATCGACATCGTGCGCGCCCAGATCCTGATCGCGGAGGGCGCGACCCTGGCCGAGGCGACCGGCAAGGCGAGCCAGGACGAGATCAAGCTGAACGGCCACGCCATCCAGTGCCGGATCACCACCGAGGATCCGCAGAACAACTTCATCCCCGATTATGGCCGGATCACCGCCTATCGCGGCGCGACGGGCCACGGGATCCGGCTCGATGGCGGCACCGCCTATTCGGGCGCGGTGATCACGCGCTACTATGACTCGCTCTTGGAGAAGGTGACGGCCTGGGCGCCGACGCCGGAAATGGCGATCGCGCGGCTCGACCGGGCCTTGCGCGAGTTCCGGATCAGGGGCGTCTCGACCAATATCGCGTTCGTCGAGAATCTGCTGAAACATCCGACGTTTCTGAACTATTCCTATACGACGAAATTCATCGACACCACGCCGGATCTGTTCCATTTCACCGCGCGGCGCGATCGGGCGACCAAGATCCTGACCTATATCGCCGACATCACGGTCAACGGGCACCCGGAGACCGCGGGCCGGCCGAAGCCGCCGGCCGAGGCGCGGGCGCCGAAGCCGCCGGTCGTGTCGATGGATCCGCCGCCGGCGGGCACGCGCCAGCTCCTGGAGGAGAAGGGGGCGAAGGCGGTCGCCGACTGGATGCTGGCGCAGGAAAAGCTGCTGATCACCGACACGACGATGCGCGACGGCCACCAGAGCCTGCTCGCGACGCGCATGCGCTCGTTCGACATGATCAAGGTGGCGCCGGCCTATGCCCAGATGCTGCCGCAGCTCTTCAGCGTGGAATGCTGGGGCGGCGCGACCTTCGACGTCGCCTATCGCTTCCTGCAGGAATGCCCGTGGCAGCGGCTGCGCGACCTGCGCGCGGCGATGCCGAACCTGATGACGCAGATGCTGCTGCGCGCCTCGAACGGTGTCGGCTATACGAACTATCCCGACAATGTGGTGACGACCTTCGTGGCGCAGGCGGCGAAGTCGGGGATCGACGTGTTCCGGGTGTTCGACAGCCTCAACTGGGTCGAGAACATGCGCGTCGCGATGGATGCGGTGGTCGAGTCGGGCAAGATCTGCGAGGCGGCGATCTGCTATACCGGCGATCTGCTCGATCCCGCGCGCGCGAAATACGACCTGAAATACTATGTCACGATGGGCAAGGACCTGCGGGATGCCGGCGCGCATGTGCTGGGCCTGAAGGACATGGCGGGGCTGCTGAAGCCCGCTGCCGCCTATACGCTGGTCAAGGCGCTGAAGGAGGAGGTGGGCCTTCCGGTCCATTTCCACACCCACGATACCAGCGGCGTCGCGGCGGCGAGCATCCTCGCGGCTGCGCGGGCCGGGGTCGATGCGGTCGACGCCGCGATGGACAGCTTCTCGGGCAATACCTCGCAGCCTTGCCTCGGCTCGGTGGTCGAGGCGTTGCTGCATACCGAGCGCGATACCGGGCTCGATATCGAGGCGATCCGCCAGATCTCGGATTATTGGGAAGCGGTGCGCACCCAGTACACCGCCTTCGAGGCGGGGCTGAAGGCTCCGGCGTCGGAGGTGTACCTGCACGAGATGCCGGGCGGCCAGTTCACCAACCTCAAGGCGCAGGCGCGGAGCATGGGGCTTGAGGAGCGCTGGCACGAGGTCGCGCACATGTATGCGGAGGTGAACCGCATGTTCGGCGACATCGTGAAGGTGACGCCGAGTTCGAAGGTCGTGGGCGACATGGCGCTGATGATGGTGGCCCAGAACCTCACCCGCGCCGAGGTCGAGGATCCGGCCGTGGAGGTCGCCTTCCCCGACAGCGTCGTCGACATGATGAAGGGCAATCTCGGCCAGCCCCCGGGCGGTTGGCCGGCGGCGTTGCAGAAGAAGGTGCTGAAGGGCGAGGCGCCGCTGACCGAGCGGCCGGGCGCGGTGATGGCGCCGGCCGATCTCGCGAAGCTGCGGGCTGATGCCACCAAGCTCGCGCGCGAGGGCGAGGCGATCGACGACGAGGACTTTAACGGATATCTGATGTATCCCAAGGTCTTCACCGACTATTTCAACCGGCATCGCGACTACGGGCCGGTGCGGACCTTGCCGACGCCGGTCTATTTCTACGGGATGGAGCCGGGGCAGGAGACGGCGATCGAGATCGATCCGGGCAAGACGATCGAGCTGCGGCTGCAGGCGATCAGCGAGACCAACGAGGACGGCGAGGTCCGGGTCTTCTTCGAGCTGAACGGGCAGCCGCGGACGGTGCGGGTCCCGAACCGCAAGATCCAGGCGCTGACGCCGAAGCGGCCGAAGGCGGAGGCGGGCAATCCCGCCCATGTCGCGGCGCCGATGCCGGGGGTGATCGCCACGGTCGCGGTTTCGGCCGGGCAGCCGGTGAAGCCGGGCGACATGCTGGTGACGATCGAGGCGATGAAGATGGAGACGGGCCTGCATGCCGACAAGGCCGGCAAGGTCAAGGCGGTGCATGTCCATCCCGGCGCCCAGGTCGATGCCAAGGATCTGCTGGTCGAGCTCGAACTCGACTGAGCGGATTGACGCCGTCGGCGCGGAACCGCCGCAGGTCTTCTCCTGCGACGGCGCGCGCTGGCTTGTGCGGGTGCGAACATGGTATTCTCGGCTGGCTCGTTCAGACGGGGGTATGATGTCGCTTGCAATTGGTACGGCGATCGGCGCGATGATGGGGATTGCCTTTTTCGACAATCCCGCCATCGGGATCGGCGTTGGAGTAGCGTTGGGAATGGCGGGCGGCGCGATCTGGGATTCCGGCGGCCGGGATTGATCCTGCGCCCCCGCGACCAATGCGCGCGTTGCCTGAAATTTCGTGCGGGTCTAAGACCATTGCGCTGCAGCAACGCGGCGGTTGGGGGACCCGATGGAACAGCGCATAAAACCGGTCAACCTTGCCTTGCAGGGGGGCGGCTCGCATGGCGCGCTGACCTGGGGCGTGCTCGACCGGCTGCTCGATGAGCCACGGGTGCAGATCGCCGAGGTGAGCGGCACCAGCGCCGGCGCGATGAACGCGGTGGTGCTGGCTGACGGCTATGCCCAGGGCGGGCGCACGGGCGCGCAGCAGAAGCTCCGGGCGTTCTGGAAGGCGGTGAGCGATGCGGCCCGGTTCTCGCCGGCGCAGCGCACCTGGTGGGACCGGATGCTCGGGCGCTACAGCCTCGATCATTCGCCGGGCTATCTGATGATGGAAGGGCTCGGCCGGCTCTATTCGCCCTATGAGCTCAATCCGCTGGACCTTAACCCGCTGCGCGACTTGCTGGTGCAGCAGGTCGATTTTTCAGCCGTGAACCGGCCGGACGGGATCCGGGTGCATGTGACCGGCACCAACGTGCGCAGCGGCCTGCCTCGGGTCTTCTCGACCGGAGCGATCGGGCCGGACGCGGTGCTGGCCTCGGCCTGCCTGCCGCAGATGTTCAAGGCTGTCGAGATCGACGGCGAGGCCTATTGGGACGGCGGCTTCTCGGCGAATCCCGCGCTCTATCCGCTGGTGATCAACGAGGCGAGCCCGGATATCGTGATCGTTCAGATCAACCCGGTGGTGCGCCACGTCCTGCCGCGCTCGGCGCGCGACATCATCAACCGGATGAACGAGATCAGCTTCAATACCAGCCTGATCAAGGAGTTGCGCACGCTGGCGCTCGCGCAGCGCATTGCGCGCAAGGCCGGGAGCGAGAGCGATCTGGGCGCGGCGCAGCTCTATCTCCACATGATCCATGTGGACGAGGAAGTGCAGGACCTGTCGGCCTCGAGCAAGCTCAATGCCGAATGGGACTATCTGACATTGCTCTACGATCGCGGCCGGCGCTGGACCGATGCCTGGCTGCGCGACAATCTGGACCGGGTTGGCGAGGCCTCGACCTTCGATGTCGAGGATCTGTTCAACGAGGCGAGCTTCCGTCCCAAAGGCCTGCCGGATCGGTTGTCCGAATGATCTGAGGGTGCGGGTCAGCGCCCGTGGTTCCAGAGCCCGGCCAGGACCGGGCGCAGGGCCGGCGCCAGATCCTCGGCGATCAGGCCGGGTCCGAGATCGGACCCGGCGGCGCCATGCAGCCAGACGGCGGCTGACGCGGCTTCGAAACCGCCGAGGCGCTGGGCGAGCAGACCGGCGGCGATGCCGGCCAGCACGTCGCCCGACCCCGCCGTGGCGAGCCAGGGCGGCGCGTTGCTGTTGATCGCGATCCGACCGTCGGGCGCGGCGATGGTCGTATCCGGCCCTTTGAGCACGACGACAGCGCCGCTGCGCTGCGCCGCGGTCCTCGTCCGCTCGAGCTTGGTCCCCACGCCTGCCAGGTCGGGAAACAGCCGGGCGAACTCGCCGTCATGGGGGGTGAGGATGACCGGGGCCGCGCGACCGGCGATCGCCGCGAAGAGCAAGGCAGGGTCGGGGGCGAAGGCGCTCAGCCCGTCGGCGTCGAGCAGGCAGGCCTGGGGTGCGGCCAGCGCCGTCAAAACCATGGCCCGCTGGTCGGCGCCGAGTCCGAGGCCGGGACCGATGGCAAGGGCGCTGAAGCGCGGATCGCCGAGCGTTGCGGCCAGCTCGGCCGCGCCATCCACCCGGGCGAGCATGATGGCGGTCAGATGCGCGGCGTTGACGGCGAGCGCGGCCGCCGGGCTCGCGAGCGTCACGAGTCCGGCCCCGGCGCGGAGCGCCGCCGCGGCCGCGAGCCGCCCCGCGCCGGTGCGGCTGAGCGGGCCGGACACGACGAGTGCATGGCCACGTTGGTATTTGTGCGCCTCGGCCCGCGGCGGGCGCAGCGCGCCAAGCCAGAGCGCGGGGGTGTTCTCGACCGCGACCGCTCCGGTTTCGGCGATCACCGGATCCTGGATGCCGATCTGCGCCAGCGTCAGCGGGCCGCAGAGCGCGCGGCCCGGATAGAGCAGGTGCCCGGGCTTCTTGCGGAAGAAGGTGACCGTGGCGCTGGCCTGGATGGCGGAGCCGAGCGGGCGGCCGCTGTCGGCATCGAGCCCGCTCGGGACGTCGACGGCGAGGACCGGAATGCCGGCGGCATTGACCGCAGCGACGAGTTCGGCGGCGAGGCCGTCGAGCGGCCTGTCGAGCCCGACCCCGAACAGCGCGTCGATGACGAGGCTGGCGCGTGGCAGCGGCAGGGCGGCGGGCTCGACCGGCCCCGGCCAGGCGGCGCGCGCCAGCGCCGCGTCGCCGCGCAGTCGGGTGGGATCGCCGAGCAGGAGCAGCCGGACCTCGCGCCCGGCCTCGGCGAGCCGCCGCGCCGCGACGAAGCCGTCGCCGCCATTGTTGCCCGGCCCGGCCAGGACCAGGACCGGCCCAGACGGGACCAGGGCGGCGGCCGCGTCGGCAACCGCCTCGCCCGCGGCCTCCATCAGCGCGATGCCGTGCACCCCGTTGGCGATGGTCAGCCGGTCGGCCTCGCGCATCTGGGCCGCGCTCAGGACTTCATGCATTGGCCTCTCCCTCGCTCGATGGGACCGCGGCCGCCCGCCGGCGGGTCTGCGCGGCGACGGCCCGCGATTCGGCGCCGGCGGCGAACCAGACGAAACCGGCGATCAGGATCAGCACCGGATTGCCGCGCAAGCCGGCGACCAGGAACCCGACCGCCATCACCCGCCCGACGATCGCCGCGATCCGGGTCGCGCGCACCCGGTCGAAGCGCATGGCGAGCAGCGCGCGCAGCACCCGCCCGCCATCCATCGGAAAGGCCGGCAGGAGGTTGAAGCCTGCGAGCAGGAGGTTCGCATGGATCAGGACCTGCAGAATCCCGCCGGCCGTCCCGTTGCCGGCCAGCGGCGCGACCAGCGCCAGGGCCGCGGCGATGGCCAGGTTCACCGCGGGGCCGGCGAGCGCGATCACGACCTCCTGTCCCGGCCGGTCCGGGATCGCCTCGAGCAGCGCGATGCCGCCGATCGGCCAGAGCGTGATGTGGCGCGTGCCGATTCCGAAGCGCCGCGCGGTCAGTGCATGGCCGAATTCGTGCAGCAGCACGCAGAGAAACAGCAACAGGACCAGCGTGACCCCGTTCAGCACGCCCCAGAGGCTGCCGGTGTCGCGCCAGGAGAGCCAGGCGACCCAGAGGCAGATCAGCGCGAAGCTGGCATGCAACCTCACGTCGATGCCCGCGATGCGGCCAAGCCTGGCGGACCATTTCATGCGCCGTCCTTTCCCTTGCGCGATCGCGTTAGCTTTGCGCGATCGCGTTAGCATAGTGCAGGCCACGAGGGAAAACGCTCTGCCATTTTTCTCGGGCGGCTGTTAGCATCCGCAGCATGCGGAGTTGGTGCCGCGCACCGGGGAGGCTGACGTCCTGTGACCATTCGCAATCTCGACCAGGCGCTTGAGCCGCGCTCGATCGCGGTGATCGGCGCTCCGCAGGGGCCGGGTTCCGCTGGCGCGGCGGTCCTGCGCAATCTCGAAGCCAGCGGCTTTGCCGGTCCGGTCTGGCGGGTCGGGGGCGAGGGCGCTCCGTTCGCGGCCGTCGCCGATCTGCCGCAAGCGCCGGATCTGGCGGTGATCCTGGCGCCGGGTCCCGAGGTGCCGGCGCTGATCGCGGCGTTGGGCGCCAGGGGCGGTCGGATCGCGCTGGTGATGAGCGAGGGGGTGACGGCCAAGAACGGGCTGCGCCAGGCGATGCTCGACGCGGCGCGGCCGCATCTGCTGCGGGTGATCGGACCGAGCACTGCCGGGCTGATCCTGCCTTGGTCGAGCCTCAATCTCAGCATCGCGCATGAGGGGCCGGCGCCGGGGCAGCTCGCGTTGCTGTCGCAATCGGGGATGATCGCCTCGGCCCTGGTCGACTGGGCGGTGGCGCGGGGCATCGGTTTCTCGCAGGTGGCGACGCTTGGCGACATGGCCGATGTCGATGTCGGCGACTATCTCGACCTGCTGGCCGGCGACGGTCGGACGCGGGCCATCCTGATCTATCTCGAGAGCATCCCCTCGGCCCGCAAGTTCCTGTCGGCCGCGCGGGCGGCGGCTCGGTTGAAGCCGGTGATCGTCTTGAAGGCCGGGCGGTCGGAGGAGGCGGCGCTGGCGGCGGCGACGCATTCGGGCGCCTTGTCGGCGGCGGATGCGGTGGTGGAGGCGGCGCTGCGGCGGGCCGGAACGCTGCGGGTCCGGGGCTTGAGCGAAATGTTCGAGGCGGCCGAGACGGTGGCGCGGTTCCGGCCGATGCTGCGCGCCCGGCTCGGGATCGTGAGCAACAGCGGGGCAGCCGGGGTGCTCGGGGTCGACCGGCTGAACGAGGGGGGCGGCGCGCTGGCGGCGCTCGGGCCCGAGACGATCGCGGCCCTGGGGGCATTGCTGCCGGCCGGCTGGAGCGGGGCCAATCCGGTCAATATCCTGGGCGACGCGCCGGCCGAGCGCTATGTCGCGGCGGTCGAGGCGGTGGCGTCCGATCGGGGAGTCGATGCGCTGCTGGTGATGAACTGCCCGACCGGGATCGCCGATTCGTCCGCTGCCGCCGAGGGGCTGGCCGGGCTGGTGCGCAAGGGCATGGTGGGGACCAAGCCGGTCCTGTCCTGCTGGCTGGGCGGGTCGGCCGCGTCGTCGGCGCGCGGCATCCTGCGCGGCGCGGGGGTGGCGAGCTATGACAATCCGGGCACCGCGGCGGCGGCGGTCGGGCATCTGACCAATTGGGGCCGGGCGCAGGCCGCCTTGCTGCGGGTGCCCGACCGCAGCGTCGAGGAGGCGCTGGCGGCGACGCCGGCCGATGCCCGCGAGCGGGCGGCCGCGATCTTCGCGCGGGTCGCGGCGGCGGGGCGCGCGGTCCTGAGCGAGCCCGAGGCCAAGGCGGTGCTGGCGGCCTATGGCGTGCCGGTCCCGGATCTGCGGGTGGCGGCGAGCCCGGGCGCGGTGCGGGCGGTCGCGTCGGAGATGCTGGCGGATGGGCAGCGGCTGGTCGTCAAGGTCCTGTCGCATGAGGTGAGCCACAAGTCGGATATCGGCGGGGTGGTGCTCGGGCTCGCGAGCGCGGAGGAGGCGGGGTTGGCGGCGGAGGGGATCGCGCGGCGGTTCCGCGCGGCGCTGCCCGAGGCCGAGCTCGAAGGTTTCGCGCTGCAGCCGATGGTGGAGCGCAGCCAGGCGCAGGAGCTGATCCTCGGCATGGCGCGGGACCCGATCTTCGGACCGGTCATCCTGTTCGGGGCGGGCGGGATCGCGGTCGAGGTGACGCGGGACACCGCGATCGCGCTGCCGCCGCTCGATTCGGGGCTCGCGGCCGACCTGATCGGCCATACGAGGGTCGGCGCGCTGCTCGCGGGCTATCGCGGGCGGCCGGCGGCGGACCAGGCGGCGATCGTGGGGGCGCTGATGGCGCTGTCGCACATGATCGAGGATTTTCCCTGCCTGCGGTCCCTCGACGTCAATCCGTTGCTGGCCGACGCGGAGGGGGTGCTGGCGCTCGATGCGCGGATCGAGATCGACCCGGCCGATCTGGGGCGCAAGGGGCCCAATCCGGACATGGCGATCCGACCCTATCCCGGCGGCTGGCGGCGCGAGCTGGTGCTGAAGGGCGAGCCCTATACGCTCAGGCCAATCCTGCCGGCCGATGCCAATCTCTATCCCGCCTTCTTCGAGAAGGTCTCGGCCGAGCATATCCGCATGCGGTTCCTGGCGCCCCGGCGGGGCTTCGGCGAGGCCGACGCGGTGCGCTGGAGCCAGCTCGACTATGACCGGGAGATCGCCTTCATCGCGGTCAACGCGGCCGGCGAGATGGCCGGGGTCTCGCGGATGAGCGCCGATCCCGACCATCGGAGCGCGGAATATTCGCTGCTGATCCGGAGCGACCTCAATGGCCGGGGGCTCGGGCATGTGCTGATGGGGATTCTGATCGACTATGCCAGGGCCGACGGGATCGAGCGGCTGGAGGGGATGGTGCTGGCCGACAATTCGGGGATGCACCGGCTGATCGGCTCGCTCGGCTTCCGGCACGAGGCGATGCCGGACGAGCCGGGCGTGGTGATGACCTATCTCGACCTCGTGTGAGGCCGCCCGTGCGACAGAGCGGAGTCGCACGCGTGCGATTCCGATCATCTATTTGATTTTACGTGATTTATTGAATTGCATTTACCCGATGGCAAGGAAAGTGAACGGGCGCTGACCGGGGCCGGCGGCGTTCTCGGGAGGGCGCCGCGGCGGCGCCGCGCGAGCGGCCGCGTTCGGCGCGCGGCGCGCGAAACCCATGGCGGCGGCTCGGCCGTCTCGTCGCTCCGGAGCGGTGGCTCTGGCGGAGAGGCGCAGCCGCGAGATCCGCGGCTGCCCGGTGCGGGCCGTTGCCCGCGAGTCTTTTTTCTCCCCATCTGTTGATGGGGCCCCTCGGACTGCCCGATAGGGTTTCTGCCCATATGAAATCCTCGAAGAAGCCTGGCCGAAGCGCGGCGCGAAGCGGAGCCGGAAGGGCGGTTGGGAGGCGTCGGGGCGCCACCCCCCCGTTTTCCCCCTTCCGGCCCCGATCGGTACGGCCGGGCTTCATGTCGGCCGCAGGCGGCGGTTCCGCTCCGTCGGTTCCGCCCCGTTGGCTGCGGCCCGTTGGCTGCGGCCGGTCGGCCGAGCCGACGGGGCGGCGCGGGATCGCGACCGGTCGGGCGGCGGCCGGCACGGGCGCGTGTCCCCCCGCGGCGCGCGCTGCGACAATTGGACGATCGTGGCGGCTTGCGGAACGCGCGGCCGCCGCCTAAGTTCGCCACCGCAGGACGGGAGAACCGGCTTCGAGCCGGTGCCGAAGGAGCAACCGCGCCCCGGAAACTCTCAGGCCCAAGGACCATCCTGCGACGGAACTCTGGAGAGTGGCGCGCAGGCGCCCGCCGACGGGATAGCGATCTCAGGCGAGAAGGACAGAGGGGGTGCGAGACGGCCCGGGGCGTTTGGTGCCCTCGGGTGCGACGAGCCAGCGCCGGAGGTTTGCGATGACCGAGACGACCGACCCCGCCCAGCCCGACTCCCTGGCGCGCACGCCGCTCCATGCGCTGCATCTGTCGCGCGGGGCCCGCATGGTGCCGTTCGCCGGCTATGAGATGCCGGTCCAGTATCCGACCGGGATCCTGAAGGAGCATCTGCATACCCGCGCCGCCGCCGGCCTGTTCGATGTGAGCCATATGGGGCAGATCGCGCTCCGGCCGCGCTCGGGGCGGCTCGAGGATGCGGCGCGCGCCCTGGAGGCGCTGGTGCCGATGGATGTGCTGGGCCTGCCCGAGGGGCGGCAGCGCTACGGGCTGTTCACCCGAGCGGGCGGCGGTATCCTCGACGATCTGATGTTCGCCAATCGCGGCGATCACCTGTTCCTGGTGGTCAATGCCGCCTGCAAGGCGGCGGACGAGGCGCATCTGGAGGCGGCGCTCGGCGCGGTCTGCGCGGTCGAGAGGCTCGACCGGGCGCTGCTCGCGCTGCAGGGGCCGGCGGCCGAGGCGGTGCTGGGCCGGCTCAATCCCGATCTGGTCCATCTGCGCTTCATGGATTTCCGCGCGCTCGAGCTCGACGGGGTGCCGGTGCTGCTGTCGCGCTCGGGTTATACCGGCGAAGACGGTTTCGAGATCTCGGTCGCGCCCGCGCAGGCGGTGGCCCTGGCCGAACGGCTGCTCGGCCAGCCGGAGGTCCTGCCGATCGGTCTCGGGGCGCGGGATTCGCTGCGGCTGGAGGCGGGTCTTTGCCTCTATGGCCACGATATCGGCCAGGATACGACGCCGGTCGAGGGCGCGCTGGAATGGGCGATCCAGCCGGCCCGGAGGCGGGGAGGGGCGCGCGAGGGCGGCTTTGCCGGGGCCGACATGATCCTCGGCCAGATCGCGGCGGGCGCCGGGCGGCGCCGGGTCGGGCTGTTGCCGGAGGGGCGCGCCCCGATGCGCGAGGGTGTCACGCTCCATGCCGAGGAGGGGGGCGAGGCCGTTGGCGCGATCACCTCCGGCGGGTTCGGGCCGAGCGTCGGAGCGCCGGTTGCAATGGGCTATGTGCCGATCGAGCTGGCCGCGCCGGGCACCCGGCTTCTCGCGATGTTGCGCGGCAAAATGCTGCCTGTCACTGTGGCGAGGCTGCCTTTTGTCAAACCGGGTTACAAACGCGGCTGAGCCCGCCAACGGGAGAGACGGATGCTGAAATACACCGAAGAGCACGAATGGCTGCGGCTGGACGGTGACGAGGTGACGGTCGGGATCACCGAATATGCCACCGAGCAGCTCGGGGATCTGGTCTTTGTCGAGCTGCCGGAGGAGGGGATCACCGTCGCCAAGGGCGACGAGGTGGTGACGATCGAATCGGTCAAGGCCGCGAGCGACATCGCGGCGCCGCTCGACGGGGTGATCACCGAGGTCAATCCGGCGATCGTCACCAATCCCGCTCTGGTCAACGAGGACCCGCTGGAAGACGGCTGGTTCTTCAAGATGACGCTCGCCGATCCGAGCGAGCTGGAGGGCCTCATGGATGAAGAGGCCTATCAGGAATACATCGCCTGAGGAGGCACGATGGCGTTCGAGGAATCCGTTTACCACCCGTATGACTTCGCCAACCGCCGGCATATCGGTCCGAGCCCGGCCGAGGTCGCCGATATGCTGCGGGTCGTGGGGGCGCCGAGCCTCGACGCGCTGATCGACGAGACGGTGCCGCTGGCGATCCGCCAGCAGCATCCGCTCGACTGGGGGCCCGCCTTGTCCGAGCAGGGCGCGCTGCACCGGCTGCGCCAGGTGGCGGCGAAGAACCGGGTGCTGACGAGCCTGATCGGGCAGGGTTATCACGGAACGGTGACGCCGCCGGTCATCCAGCGGAATATCCTGGAGAATCCGGCCTGGTACACGGCCTATACCCCGTATCAGCCGGAGATCAGCCAGGGCCGGCTGGAGGCGTTGCTGAACTATCAGACCATGGTCTGCGACCTGACCGGGCTCGATGTCGCCAATGCGAGCCTGCTCGACGAGGCGACGGCGGCGGCCGAGGCGATGGCTTTGTGCCAGCGGGCGGCGAAGTCGAAGGCGGGGGCGTTCTTCGTCGATGCCGGCTGCCATCCGCAGACGATCGCGGTGATCGAGACGCGGGCGGCGCCGCTCGGCTGGGAGGTGATCGTCGGCGATCCGTTCGTCGATCTGGAGCCCGGCCGGGTCTTCGGGGCGATCTTCCAGTATCCCGGCACCCATGGCGGGGTCCATGATTTCCGGGCGCCGATCGCGGCCTTGCATGCGGCGGGGGCGCTCGCCTGCGTCGCCGCCGATCCGCTGGCGCTGACGCTGCTGACGCCGCCGGGCGAGATGGGGGCGGATATCGCCGTCGGCTCGACCCAGCGCTTCGGGGTGCCGATGGGCTTCGGGGGCCCGCATGCCGCCTATATGGCGGTGAAGGATGCGCTGAAGCGGTCGATGCCGGGGCGGATCGTCGGGGTCTCGATCGACGCGCGCGGCAACCGGGCCTATCGGCTGGCCCTGCAGACGCGCGAGCAGCATATCAGGCGCGAGAAGGCGACCTCGAATGTCTGCACCGCGCAGGCGCTGCTGGCGGTGATGGCGTCGATGTATGCGGTTTTTCACGGGCCCGAGGGGCTGAAGGCGATCGCGCAGCGCATCCACCGCAAGACGGTGCGGCTGGCGAAGGGGCTGGAGAGCCTGGGATTCGCGGTGGAGCCGAAGGCGTTCTTCGATACGGTGACGGTCGAGGTGGGCGCGCTGCAGGGGGTGATCCTGAAGGCGGCGGAGGCCCGGGGGATCAATCTGCGCAAGATCGGCACGAGCCGGATCGGGGTGACGCTCGACGAGCGGACCCGGCGCGAGCATACGCAGGCGGTGTGGCAGGCCTTTGGCGGCGACATGCTGGACCGCGATCTCGATGGGGAATACCGGCTGCCCGAGGGGCTGATCCGGACGAGTCCTTATCTGACGCATCCGATCTTTCACATGAACCGGGCGGAAGCGGAGATGACCCGCTATATGCGCCGGCTGGCCGACCGGGATCTGGCGCTCGACCGGGCGATGATCCCGCTCGGCTCCTGCACGATGAAGCTCAATGCGACGGCCGAGATGATGCCGGTGACCTGGCCGGAATTCGCCGACATCCATCCGCTGGCGCCGGCCGACCAGGTCGAGGGCTATGCCGAGCTGATCGGGGATCTGAGCGCCAAGCTCTGCGCGATCACCGGCTATGACGCGATCTCGATGCAGCCGAATTCCGGGGCGCAGGGGGAATATGCCGGGCTTCTGACGATCCGGGCCTGGCATCGGAGCCGGGGGGACGCGCATCGGACGGTGTGCCTGATCCCGGTCTCGGCGCATGGCACCAATCCGGCGAGCGCGCAGATGGCGGGGATGAAGGTGGTCCCGGTGGCCTCGGCCGCGAACGGGGATATCGACCTCGCGGATTTCCGGGCCAAGGCGGAGGCGCATGCGGCCGAGCTCGCCGCCTGCATGATCACCTATCCCTCGACGCATGGGGTCTTCGAGGAGACGGTGCGCGAGGTCTGCGCGATCACCCATGCCCATGGGGGCCAGGTCTATCTCGACGGCGCCAACATGAACGCCTTGGTCGGGTTGGCGCGGCCGGGGGATTTCGGGTCGGATGTGAGCCATCTGAACCTGCACAAGACCTTCTGCATCCCGCATGGCGGGGGCGGGCCGGGGATGGGTCCGATCGGGGTGAAGGCGCATCTGGCGCCGTTCCTGCCCGGCGAGGTGGCGGGGGCGGGGCAGGTCTCGGCCGCCGATTTCGGCTCGTCGTCGCTGTTGCCGATTTCCTGGGCTTATTGCCTGATGATGGGGGGCGCGGGGCTGACCCAGGCGACGAAGATCGCGATCCTGAACGCGAACTATATCGCGGCGCGGCTGCGGGGGGCCTATCCGATCCTTTATGCGTCGGGGCGGGGCCGGGTGGCGCATGAATGTATCGTGGATACAAGGCCGCTGAAGGAGCTGGCCGGGGTGAGCGTCGACGACGTCGCCAAGCGGCTGATCGATTGCGGCTTTCACGCGCCCACCATGAGCTGGCCGGTGGCGGGGACCCTGATGATCGAGCCGACCGAGAGCGAGCCCAAGGCCGAGCTCGACCGGTTCGTGACCGCGATGCTGGCGATCCGGGAGGAGGCGCGGGCGATCGAGGAGGGGCGGATGGACGCGGAGAACAATCCGCTGCGCAACGCGCCGCACACGGTCGAGGATCTGGTGGGGGACTGGGACCGGCCTTACAGCCGCGAGCAGGCCTGCTATCCGCCGGGCGCCTTCCGGGTCGACAAATATTGGGCGCCGGTCAATCGGGTGGACAATGTCTGGGGCGACCGGAACCTCGTCTGCTCCTGCCCTCCGGTCGAGAGCTACGCCGAGGCGGCCGAGTAGGGGGGGGCGCGCGTGCCCGCCAGGCTGTCCCCTTGATCTAGACGAGCGCCATGCGAGCGGCCGCGGTGCCTTTGGGAGGGCGCCGCGGCGACGCCCCGCGAGCGGTGCCGTTGAGCGCGCGGCGCGCGGCGCCGTCGTGGCGGCTCAGCCGTCTCGTCGCTCCGGGGCGTGGGCTCTGGCGGAGAGGCGCAGCCGCGAGATCCGCGGCTGCTCGGTGCGGGCCGTTGCCCGCGAGTCTTTTTTCTCCCCATCTGTTGATGGGGCCCCTCGGACTGCCCGATAGGGTTTCTGCCCATATGAAATCCTTCAAGAAGCCAGACGGGACCGGGCGTGCGCCCGGGACAACAGCCGGCTTGCGGCGAGGACCAGGGGCGGAACGTCGACGGGCCGTGTCGGTTGGGCGCCGGGGGGGAGCGCTCGACGGTCTGGGGCGCGGCCGGATCCGAGGCAAGCGGCCGGGGAAGGGGGAACCGAGCGCCCTCGCAGCGGCGACCCCGCGGCCCGCCTTGGCCGGGGGCCTGGCGCGTCGGGCCTCCTGAGGTTCCGGCGGCCGATGGACGGCCGGCGGGCGATGGCGGGGGGAGCCAGGGGAGAGCCCGGCGACCCGGCGCGCGCGGGTCTGGTCCTGCCGGGGGGGGAGGCGTCTGGTGGCGCTTCGGGAGCGCGGCTGCCGCCGGCATCCCCCTCCGGCGGCGGCGGGCCCCGGAGCGGAATGCCCTTGGGGGCGGACCCGGGGGCGGAAAGGATCGGTCCGGCGACAGCGGCTCCGCAATCGGGATGAAACGGCCGGCGCGATTGGGGTCGGCCGCGCTGGGCCGTGGCCGGGAATGCCGGGGCGGCGCGTCGAGCGACGGCGCGAGATCGGGCTTCGGCCTCGACGGAGACCTGGCCGACCCACCTGGCGGGAGCCGGCGCCGTCGCGATTCGGTGGCGGCAGGTGTCGCCCGTCGCGCCGGGTCCCTTCGCCGCATCGGGCGCCGAACGACCGCTCGGGCCGGGCCTCGGATGCGCTGTCGCGCCGGTCTTGCCGGACGTGACCGGCCTGTCCTCGGGGGCGCATCGGAAGGGTGTTGTTCCCCGCTGCGGTCGGTTGACGTTGTGCGATGCGGCGGATAATCCTCGTGCGGGGTTGTGCCAGACCGATGCGGTCGGCAGACGCGAGTGAGGAGGGGCGGGTCTTGGACGAACTCTTGCGTGAGTATCTGCCGATCCTGATCTTCCTTGGACTCGCGATCGTGCTCGGCTTGG
Source organism: Amaricoccus sp. (assembly GCA_046348955.1). Classification (GTDB taxonomy): domain Bacteria; phylum Pseudomonadota; class Alphaproteobacteria; order Rhodobacterales; family Rhodobacteraceae; genus Amaricoccus. Next base: position 50,514 of record JAXMDG010000006.1, on the reverse strand, counting down.
TGCTGGTGATCGCGGGCGTCGTGGTGGCGATCAGCAACCCCGATCCCGAGAAGGTCTCGGCCTATGAATGCGGCTTCAACGCGTTCGACGATGCGCGGATGAAGTTCGACGTGCGCTTCTACCTGGTCTCGATCCTCTTCATCATCTTCGACCTCGAAGTGGCGTTCCTGTTCCCCTGGTCGGTCAGCTTCCAGAATCTCAGCGATCTCGGCTTCTGGTCGATGATGGTGTTTCTCGCCGTGCTGACCATCGGCTTTGCCTATGAATGGAAGAAGGGAGCGCTGGAATGGGAGTGATCGAACCGAGCCCGAGCCCGGCGCTGGCCAACGAGGCGGACGCGGCTGCCGTCACCCGGACCCTATCGAACGAGCTGGCCGACAAGGGCTTTCTCGTGACCTCGACGGCGGCGGCGATCAACTGGGCCCGGACCGGGTCGCTGCACTGGATGACCTTCGGGCTCGCCTGTTGCGCGGTCGAGATGATGCATACCTCGATGCCGCGCTACGATCTGGAGCGCTTCGGGACCGCGCCGCGCGCCAGCCCCCGCCAGTCCGACCTGATGATCGTCGCGGGCACGCTGACCAACAAGATGGCCCCGGCGCTCCGCAAGGTCTATGACCAGATGCCCGAGCCGCGCTACGTGATCTCGATGGGATCCTGCGCCAATGGCGGCGGCTACTATCATTTCAGCTATTCGGTGGTGAGGGGCTGCGACCGCGTCGTGCCGGTCGATATCTACGTTCCAGGCTGCCCGCCGACCGCCGAGGCTCTGCTCTACGGCATCCTGCAATTGCAGCGAAAGATTCGCCGGACCGGGACGATCGTGCGCTAGGGCGCCGCCGTCCCCAAGAGAAGCCAAGCAGGAAGCCAGGACATGGACAGCACCGCCCTCGATGAACTGAAGGAGACCATCGTTGCCCGGCGTCCGGACGCGGTGGCGACGACCGATCCGCGCACCGGCGAGATCACCGTCACGGTCCCGGCCGCCGCGCTCCCCGAGGCTCTCGCCTGGCTGAAATCCGACCCGACCTGCCGCTTCACCACGCTGATCGACGTCACCGCGGTCGACTGGCCGGCGCGCGAGAAGCGGTTCGATCTGGTCTATCACCTGCTGTCGATGCCGCTGAACCAGCGGATCCGGGTCAAGGCCGAGATCGGCGAGGACGAGATCGCGCCGTCGATCCTCGGCGTGTTCCCGAACGCCAACTGGTATGAGCGCGAGGTTTTCGACATGTATGGGGTGCTGTTTTCCGGGCATCCCGACCTGCGGCGGATCCTGACCGACTACGGCTTTTCCGGCTATCCGCTGCGCAAGGATTTCCCGACCACCGGCTATGTCGAGGTCCGCTACAGCGAGGAGCAGAAGCGGGTGGTCTACGAGCCGGTGAAGCTGACCCAGGAATACCGGCAGTTCGACTTCATGAGCCCGTGGGAGGGTGCCGACTACATCCTGCCCGGCGACGAGAAGAAGGGCGCCTGACGCATGACGCTGATCCTCGGCTTGATCGGGATGCTGCTGATCGTGATCCCGATGTGGAAGATCACCGAGCGCGCGGGCCTCAGCCCCTATTGGGCGATCGCCTGCATCGTGCCGCTCGGGCTGATCGTGCTTTTGTGGGTGATCGCCTACCGGACGGAGGCCTGAGATGGCTGAGCGGCTGAACGACGTCGAGGACATGATCGGCGAGCAGAAGATCCGGAATTTCAACATCAATTTCGGGCCGCAGCATCCGGCGGCGCATGGCGTGCTGCGTCTGGTTCTCGAGCTCGACGGCGAGATCGTCGAGCGCTGCGATCCGCATATCGGCCTGCTGCATCGCGGCACCGAGAAGCTGATGGAGAGCCGGACCTATCTGCAGAACCTGCCCTATCTCGACCGGCTGGATTATGTGGCGCCGATGAACCAGGAGCATGCCTGGTGTCTGGCGATCGAGCGGCTGACCGAGACGCCGGTGCCGCGCCGGGCCCAGCTGATCCGGGTGCTCTATTCCGAGATCGGCCGGATCCTGAACCATCTTCTGAATGTCACGACGCAGGCGATGGATGTCGGCGCGCTCACGCCGCCCCTCTGGGGCTTCGAGGAGCGCGAGAAGCTGATGATCTTCTACGAGCGGGCCTGCGGGGCGCGGCTGCATGCGGCTTATTTCCGGCCGGGCGGCGTGCATCAGGACCTGCCCGAGGATTTGATCGCCGATATCCGGACCTGGGCCTTGGCCTTTCCCGCCGTGCTCGACGACATTGCCGGGCTGTTGACCGAGAACCGCATCTTCAAGCAGCGCAATGTCGATATCGCGATCATCAGCCAGCAGGAATGCCAGGATCTGGGCTTTTCGGGCGTGATGGTGCGCGGGTCGGGCATGGCCTGGGACCTGCGCCGGGCGCAGCCCTACGAGTGCTATGACGAATTCGAGTTCAAGATCCCGGTCGGCAAGAACGGCGATTGCTACGACCGGTATCTGTGCCGGATGGCCGAGATGTACGAGAGCACGAAGATCGTGCTGCAGGCCCTCGACAAGCTCGGGACCTGCAAGGGCGAGGATGTGCTGTCGCGGGGCAAGATCACGCCGCCGAAGCGGGGCGTGATGAAGAGCTCGATGGAGGCGCTGATCCATCATTTCAAGCTCTATACCGAGGGCTTCCACGTGCCGGCGGGCGAGGTCTATGCCGCCGTCGAGGCGCCGAAGGGCGAGTTCGGGGTCTATCTGGTGGCGGACGGCACCAACAAGCCCTGGAAGGTGAAGCTGCGCGCCCCGGGCTATCCGCATCTCGCCGCGATGGATCATATCTGCCGCGGGCACATGCTCGCGGATGTCTCGGCGGCCTTGGGTTCGCTCGATATCGTGTTTGGCGAGGTGGACCGCTGATGCTGCGCCGACTTTTTCCCGAACAGCCCGCGAGCTTCGCGTTCACGCCCGCCAATCTGGACTGGGCGAAGGCGCAGATCGCCAAATATCCCGAGGGGCGGCAGGCAAGCGCCGTGATCCCGCTGCTCTGGCGGGCGCAGGAGCAGGAGGGCTGGGTCACGCGGCCGGCGATCGAGTATGTCGCGAAGCTGCTCGACATGGCCGAGATCCGGGTGCTCGAGGTCGCGACCTTCTATTTCATGTTCCAGCTGCAGCCGGTGGGCAGCGTGGCGCATGTGCAGGTTTGCGGCACCACGACCTGCATGATCTGCGGGGCGGAGGATCTGATGAAGGTCTGCCGCGAGAAGATCGCGCCGCATCCGCATGAGGTTTCGGCGGACGGGCGGTTCAGCTGGGAAGAGGTCGAATGCCTCGGCGCCTGCTCGAACGCGCCGATGGCGCAGATCGGCAAGGATTTCTACGAGGACCTGACGGCGGAGGGGTTCGTGGCGCTGCTCGACCGGCTCGCCGCCGGCGAGGTGCCGGAGCCCGGCCCGCAGAACGGCCGTTTCGGATCGGAGCCGCTGGGGGCGCAGACCAGCCTGGCTGGCGAGCGGGTGGAGGAGGTCAATGCCTCGATCCTGCTGGCGCGCACCAAGGGCGACACGATCGCGCGGATCACCGGGGCGCCGGTCGCCGTGGTGCTGAGCGGCGTGCGGCCGGCGCGGCTTGACGCGCCGCGGGTCAGCGGGCCGGACGATCTGACCCTGATCAAGGGGATCGGGCCGAAGCTCGAGGCGATGCTGCACGGGCTCGGCTACTATCATTTCGACCAGATTGCCGGCTGGTCCGAGGCCGAAGTGGCCTGGGTCGACGAGAATCTGGAAGGGTTCAAGGGACGGGTCAGCCGCGACCGATGGGTCGAGCAAGCCCGCGAGCTGGCGGCGGGCGCCCCGGCGGGCGGTTTGTGAGAGGAGAGGCAATGAGCGAACAGGACAAGGCGCCGCTCGGTCCGGTCTGGATGCTGGCGGGCGTGGGGTCGGCGATGCTGGCGAGCAAGCTGATGTTCGATACCGCGGTCCGGGTCCATCGGGCCGGGCGACCGGTGCGGCTGCTCATGGGCGCGGCGCCGTTCGCGATGGCGGGCTGGATGCTGAGCCGGATGGGAACGGGCGAGAGGGTCTCGGTGCTGCCGGCCGAGGGCGGCCCGGCGCCGGAGCGCAAGCGCTCGCTCGACGCCATGGAGGCGGAGCTGATCACCGAGCCGGTGGCGTTGGTCGAAGCGGCGACGGAAGCGGTCGCCGAGGCGGATTCGGTGCTGGAGGCGTTCGAGCCCGAGTTTGCGTCCGAGCCAGAGTCCAATCCGGTGGCCGAGGCCGCGCCCGAGGGCGAGCCCGCTCCGGAGGAGTTCGAGGCGGAGATCATCGCCGAGCCGCAGCCGCCGGTCGAGACGGCCGACAATGCGCGGCCGACCGCGTTGGGTCAGCCGCGCCACGAGGGCGCCGACGATCTCAAGCGGATCAAGGGGATCGGGCCGAAGCTTGAGGGCCAGCTCAACGAGCTCGGCTATTTCCATTTCGACCAGATCGCATCCTGGGGCCCGGAAGAGCTGGCCTGGATCGACGAGAATCTGCAGGGCTTCACCGGTCGGGCGACGCGCGACGAGTGGATCGAGCAGGCCCGGACGCTTGCCGGGGGCAGCCTGCTGAACTGAACGGCCGACCGGACGGCGCGGGGTGGTAAGGGGGGCCCGGCGGGCCCCCTGCGGAGGACGAGGGACGGACATGCTGGCGGACAAGGACCGGATCTTCACGAACATCTACGGCATGTACGACCGGAGCCTGAAGGGCGCCCGCGCCCGCGGCCACTGGGACAATACCGCCGAGATCCTCGCCCGGGGGCGTGACAAGATCGTCGAGGAGATGAAGCTGTCGGGCCTGCGTGGCCGCGGCGGCGCCGGCTTTCCGACCGGCCTCAAATGGTCGTTCATGCCGAAAGGCTCGGACGGTCGGCCGCATTATCTCGTGGTCAATGCCGACGAATCCGAGCCCGCGACCTGCAAGGACCGCGAGATCATGCGGCACGATCCGCATACGCTGATCGAGGGTTGCCTGGTCGCCGGTTTCGCGATGGGCGCGCATACCGCCTGGATCTATATCCGCGGCGAGTTCATCCGCGAGCGCGAGTCGCTGCAGGCGGCGATCGACGAATGCTATGATGCGGGCCTGCTCGGCCCGAATGCCTGCGGCTCGGGCTGGGATATGGACGTGAAGGTCCATCACGGCGCCGGCGCCTATATCTGCGGCGAGGAAACCGCGCTGCTCGAAAGCCTGGAAGGGCGCAAGGGCATGCCGCGGCTGAAGCCGCCTTTCCCAGCCAATACCGGGCTCTATGGCTGTCCGACCACGGTCAACAACGTGGAATCGATCGCGGTCGCCCCGACGATCCTGCGCCGCGGCGGCGCCTGGTTCGCCTCGATCGGCCGGCCGAACAATGCCGGGACCAAGCTGTTCGGGCTGACGGGCCATGTGAACACGCCCTGCGTGGTCGAGGAAGCCATGTCGATCCCGATGAAGGAGCTCATCGAGAAGCATGGCGGCGGCGTGCGCGGCGGCTGGAAGAACCTCAAGGCGGTGATCCCGGGCGGCGCGTCCTGTCCGATCCTGCCGGCGGAGCTCTGCGAGACGGCGATCATGGATTATGACGGGATGCGCGAGCTCAAGAGCTCGTTCGGCACCGCCTGCATGATCGTGATGGACCAGCAGACCGACGTCATCAAGGCGATCTGGCGGCTGTCGAAATTCTTCAAGCACGAGAGCTGCGGCCAGTGCACGCCTTGCCGCGAAGGCACGGGCTGGATGATGCGGGTGATGGACCGGCTTCTGACCGGCGATGCCGAGCCGGAAGAGATCGACATGCTGCTCAGCGTGACCAAGCAGGTCGAGGGCCACACGATCTGCGCGCTCGGCGACGCTGCCGCTTGGCCGATTCAGGGGCTGATCCGGCACTACCGCAACGAGATCGAGGACCGGATCAAGGCGAAGCGGACCGGGCGGATCAGCGCGGTGGCGGCGGAGTAGGACGATGCAGCCGGGGGAACGCCATCTCGCGCAGCTCAATGTCGGCCGCCTCCTGGCGGAGACCGACGACCCGCGCGTGGCCGATTTCATGGCGGCGCTCGATCGTGTGAACGGGATCGGCAAGCGCAGCCCGGGCTTCGTCTGGATGATGGAGGGTTCGGGCGAGCCGAATACCGGCAATACCGACACCAAGATCGGCGGCGATCCGCGCTTCGTCGCGAACCTGACGGTCTGGGAGAGCGTCGAGGCGCTGGAGCATTTCGTCTGGAACACCGTGCACCGGCAGTTTTATGAGCGCCGGGCGGAATGGTTCGAGCTGATGGGCGAGCGGCATCTGGTGATGTGGTGGGTGCCTGCAGGGCACCGTCCGACGCTCGAAGAGGGGTTGGAGAGGCTGGCTCTGCTGCGGGCAGAGGGGGACGGCGAGTCGGCGTTCGGCTGGGCCGGGCTCGAGGCGGCGCGGCTCTGGCGGGTCAAGGGCTGCAGCGGAATCGCGGCGGAGTAGGGGCATGGAAACCACGACGGTCGAGACCTTCGACTATCACCACTATACCGGCGGGCTCGGGGTGATCCCGGTTCTCGTCATCCTCGCGGTGCTGATCGTGCCTTACTGGAAGCTCTGGTCGCGGACCGGCCATTCCGGGGCCTGGGCTTTGCTGATGCTCGTGCCGCTCGCCAACGTCATTTCGCTCTGGGTGCTGGCCTTCAAGGAATGGCCGGTGCTGCGGGGCCGGGGAGGGAACTGATGGCCGACCTGCGCAAGCTCATCGTCGACGATGTCGAGATCGAGGTCGATCCGCGGCTGACGCTGCTGCAGGCCTGCGAGCAGGCTGGCGTCGAGGTGCCGCGCTTCTGCTATCACGAGCGGCTGTCGATCGCCGGCAATTGCCGTATGTGCCTGGTCGAAGTGGTGGGCGGGCCGCCGAAGCCCGCCGCCTCCTGCGCGATGCAGGTCAAGGATTTGCGCCCCGGGCCCGAGGGGCAGCCGCCGGTGATCAAGACCAAGTCGCCGATGGTCAAGAAGGCGCGCGAAGGGGTGATGGAGTTCCTGCTGATCAACCATCCGCTGGACTGTCCGATCTGCGATCAGGGCGGCGAGTGCGATCTGCAAGACCAGGCAATGGCTTACGGGGTGGACTTCAGCCGCTATCGCGAACCGAAGCGGGCGGCGCTCGACCTCGATCTGGGGCCGCTCGTCAAGACCTGCATGACGCGCTGCATCAGCTGCACCCGCTGCGTGCGCTTCATCACCGAGGTGGCGGGCGTGCCGGAGATGGGTCAGATCGGCCGCGGCGAGGACAGCGAGATCACCAATTATCTCGGGCGGATGCTCACTTCCGAGCTGCAGGGCAACGTGATCGATCTCTGCCCGGTCGGCGCGCTGACCTCCAAGCCCTACGCCTTCACGGCGCGGCCTTGGGAGCTGAAGAAGACCGAGTCGATCGACGTGATGGATGCGCTCGGCACCAATATCCGGGTCGATACCAAGGGCCGCGAGGTGATGCGGATCTTGCCGCGCAACCATGACGGCGTGAACGAGGAATGGATCGCCGACCGGTCGCGCTTCATCTGGGACGGGCTTCGGCGGCAGCGGCTCGACCGGCCCTATATCCGCAAGGACGGGCGGTTGGTGCCGGCGAGCTGGGGCGACGCGTTTGCCGCGGTCGCCGCCGCGGTCAAGGGGCGCAAGCTGGCGGCGATCGCGGGCGATCTGGCGTCGGTCGAGGCGATCTATGCGCTGAAGGCGCTGGCGGCCTCGCTTGGCGGCACGGTCGAAGCGCGGATCGATGGGGCGGCGCTGCCTGCCGGCAACCGGTCGGCCTATGTCGGGTCGGCGCAGATCGGCGATATCGACAGCGCGGCGGTGGTGCATCTGGTCGGGGTCAATCCCCGGTCCGACGCGCCGGTGCTGAATGCCCGGATCCGCAAGGCATGGTTGCGCGGGGCGCGGGTGACGCTGATCGGCGAGCCGGTCGACCTCACCTATCCCTATTCCTGGCTGGGTGCTGGGCCGCAGGCGCTGTCGAGCCTGCTCGAGGCGGCACAGCCCGAGGAGGGGACGCTGGTGATCCTGGGGGCACGCGCGCTGACGCGGCCCGACGGGGCGGCGGTGCTTGGCGCGGCGATGGCGCTGGCCGAGCGGAGCGGTGGCAAGTTCCTGGTTCTGCATGACGCGGCATCGCGGGTCGGGGCGCTCGATCTCGGCTTCGTCACCGAGGGCGGGATCGGCGCGGCGCTCGATGGGGCGGAGGTGGTCTACAATCTCGGCGTCGACGAGATCGACCTGGCCCCGGGGCCGTTCGTGATCTACCAGGGCAGCCATGGCGACCGGGGCGCGCACCGCGCCGATGTCATCCTGCCGGGCGCGGCCTATACCGAGGAAAGCGGCATCTTCGTCAATACCGAGGGGCGGCCGCAGATGGCGAACCGCGCCGGTTTTCCGCCGGGCGAGGCGCGCGAGAACTGGGCGATCCTGCGCGCTTTGTCGGCGCAGCTGGGGGCGGTGCTGCCCTTCGATACGCTCGCCGCGCTGCGGGCGCAGCTGTTCCAGGCGGTGCCGCATCTCGCGGCGATTGATCAGGTGCCGGCCAATGGCTGGGTTCCGGTCCCGCTTGGCGCGGTCGATCCGGTGGATTTCGGCGCGCCGGCCCGCCAGCACTATCTCAGCAATCCGATCGCGCGGGCGAGCCAGGTGATGGCCGAGCTCGCGAAACTGGCAAGCACCGGGGCGCAGCCCCTGGCGGCGGAGTAGGCCGATGGGTTTCTTCGAACACGGGTTCGGTCTGTTCCTGCTGATCCTCGGGCAGTGCCTGCTCGTCACCGTGCTGATCCTGGTGGCGCTGGCCTTCCTGATGTATGCCGACCGCAAGGTCTGGGCGGCGGTGCAGATCCGCAGGGGGCCGAACGTGGTCGGTCCCTGGGGTCTGCTGCAGAGCTTCGCCGACTTCCTGAAATACATCGTCAAGGAGGTGGTGGTTCCGGCCGGCGCCGACAAGATCCTGTATTTCTTCGCGCCGATGGTGAGCTTCGTGCTGCCGGTGATCGTCTGGGCGGTGATCCCCTGGGCGCCGGGTTGGGTGATCTCGGACATGAATGTCGGGATCCTGTTCATCTTCGCGATCAGCTCGCTGCATGTCTATGCGATCATCATCGGCGGCTGGGCCTCGAACTCGAAATATCCGTTCATGGGCGCGCTGCGCTCGGCGGCGCAGATGATTTCCTACGAAGTGTCGCTGGGGCTCATCATCGTCGGCGTGCTGATCTCGACCGGATCGCTCAATCTGAGCCATATCGTCGAGGCGCAGGCAGGGCGGTTCGGGCTGCTCTCCTGGTTCTGGCTGCCGCATCTGCCGATGGTGGCGCTGTTCTTCATCTCGTCGCTCGCCGAGACCAACCGGCCGCCCTTCGACCTGCCTGAGGCGGAGTCGGAGCTGGTGGCGGGGTATCAGGTGGAATATTCCTCGACGCCGTTCCTGCTCTTCATGATCGGCGAGCTGATGAGCGTGTTCTTCATGTGCGCGCTGATCTCGATCCTGTTCTTCGGCGGCTGGCTCAGCCCGATCCCGGGGCTGCCGGACGGGCTGCTCTGGATGCTGCTGAAGATGTTCTTCTTCTTCTTCCTGTTCGCGATGGTGAAGGCGATCGTGCCCCGCTATCGCTACGACCAGCTGATGCGGATCGGCTGGAAGGTGTTCCTGCCGCTGAGCCTCGGCTGGGTGGTGCTGGTGGGGATCTTCGCCCATTACGGGTGGTTCTGGGGCGCCTACCAGCGCTGGGCCTTGGGGGGCTGATGATGGGAATTCCGTTCGACAAGGCAGCGCGATATTTCCTGCTGGCGGACTTCATCGGCGGCTTCAGGCTCGGCATGAAGTACTTCTTCAAGCCGAAGGCGACGCTCAACTATCCGCACGAGAAGGGGCCGCTCTCGCCCCGCTTCCGCGGGGAGCATGCGCTGCGCCGCTATGCGAGCGGCGAGGAGCGGTGCATCGCCTGCAAGCTCTGCGAGGCGATCTGCCCGGCGCAGGCGATCACCATCGACGCGGAGCCGCGCGAGGACGGGTCGCGGCGGACCACCCGCTATGACATCGACATGACGAAATGCATCTATTGCGGCTTCTGCCAGGAAGCCTGCCCGGTCGATGCGATCGTCGAGGGGCCGAATTTCGAGTTCGCGACGGAGACCCGTGAGGAGCTGTTCTACAACAAGGACAAGCTGCTCGCGAACGGCGACCGCTGGGAACCGGAGATCGCCCGCAATCTCGAACTCGACGCGCCGTACCGCTGAAGGGGACCATCATGGGCTTCGCCGCCTTCGCCTTCTACCTGTTCTCGATCACCGCGGTGATCTCGGGCTTTCTCGTGGTGCTGGCGCGCAACCCGGTGCATTCGGTGCTGTGGCTGATCCTCGCCTTCTTCTCGGCCGCGGGCCTGTTCGTGCTGCTCGGCGCCGAATTCGTCGCGATGCTGATGCTCATCGTCTATGTGGGCGCGGTCGCGGTGCTGTTCCTGTTCGTCGTGATGATGCTCGACGTCGATTTCGCGGCCTTCAAGGCGGGGATGGCGCAGTATCTGCCGATCGGGCTGCTGATCGCCATTGTCCTGCTGGTGCAGCTTGGCTTCGTGTTCGGTGCCTGGCAGTCCTCGCCCTTGGCCGAGGGGCTGCGCGCCGCGGTGACGCCGGTGCCGTCCGAGGTGCACAATACCCGGGCGCTGGGCGATCTGCTCTATACCAAGTACGTCTTCCTGTTCCAGATGGCGGGCCTGGTGCTTCTGGTCGCCATGATCGGGGCGATCGTGCTGACATTGCGCAAGCGGACTTACGTGAAGCGCCAGGACGTGCTGGCGCAGATGTATCGCGATCCCGCGACGGCGATCGAGCTTTTGGACATCAAGCCGGGGCAGGGACTATGATCGGACTCGGGCACTATCTGACGGTCGCGGCTTTGATGTTCGTGACCGGCATCTTCGGCATCTTCGTCAACCGCAAGAACGTCATCGTCATCCTGATGTCGATCGAGTTGATGCTGCTCGCGGTCAATATCAACCTGGTCGCCTTTTCCGCCTATCTCGGCGACCTTGTCGGGCAGGTCTTCACGCTCTTCGTGCTGACGGTCGCGGCGGCCGAGGCGGCGATCGGGCTTGCGATCCTGGTCTGCTTCTTCCGCAATCGCGGCACCATCGCCGTCGACGACCTCAATGTGATGAAGGGCTGAGGCGATGACCACGATCATCCTGTTCGCGCCGCTGGTCGGGGCCATCCTGTGCGGCTTTGGCTATCGCTGGTTCGGCGAGCGCAACGCTCAGATCATCGCGACCGGCCTGCTGTTCCTGGCCTGCTTCCTGGCCTGGATCGTGTTCTTCAGCTTCGGCGGCGAGACCCGCTCGGTCCCGCTGTTCCGCTGGATCGTGTCGGGTACGCTCGCGGCCGATTGGGGCATCCGGCTCGACCGGCTGACGGCGATCATGCTGATCGTGGTGACGACGGTTTCGTCGCTCGTCCATCTCTACAGCTTCGGCTATATGGAGCATGACGACAATTGGAAGCATGGCGAGAGCTACAAGCCGCGCTTCTTTGCCTATCTGTCGTTTTTCACCTTCGCGATGCTGATGCTGGTGACGGCCGACAACCTGCTGCAGCTGTTTTTCGGCTGGGAAGGGGTCGGCGTCGCCTCCTATCTGCTGATCGGCTTCTACTATCGCAAGCCGAGCGCCAATGCCGCGGCGATCAAGGCCTTCGTCGTGAACCGCGTCGGTGATTTCGGCTTCCTGATGGGGATCTTCCTCGTCTATGTCGCGGTCGACAGCATCAGCTTCAACGATGTCTTCGCCGCGGCGCCGGGCCTCGCGACCCAGAAGCTGCATTTCCTCTGGGGCGAGTGGACCGCGTCCGAGGTGATCGCGACGATGCTGTTCATCGGCGCCATGGGCAAGTCGGCGCAGCTGTTCCTGCATACCTGGCTGCCGGACGCGATGGAGGGCCCGACCCCGGTCTCGGCCCTCATCCATGCCGCGACCATGGTGACGGCCGGCGTCTTCCTGGTCTGCCGCATGTCGCCGGTGATCGAGTTCGCGCCGCACGCCAAGATGTTCATCACCTTCGTCGGCGCGACGACCGCCTTCTTCGCGGCGACGGTCGGGTTGGTACAGAACGACATCAAGCGCGTGATCGCCTATTCGACCTGCTCGCAGCTCGGCTACATGTTCGTGGCGGCGGGCGTCGGGGTCTATTCGGCCGCGATGTTCCATCTCTTCACCCATGCCTTCTTCAAGGCGCTGCTGTTCCTCGGCGCCGGCTCGGTGATCCATGCGATGCATCACGAGCAGGACATGCGGAACTATGGCGGGCTGAAGGCGAAGATCCCGCTGACCTTCTATGCGATGCTGATCGGTACGCTGGCGATTACCGGTGTCGGGATCCCGCTGACCTCGATCGGCTTCGCGGGCTTCCTGTCGAAGGACGCGATCATCGAGAGTGCCTGGGCGGGCGGCACCGGGGTTTCGGTCTATGCCTTCTGGATGCTGGTGATTTCGGCGCTGATGACGTCGTTCTATTCCTGGCGCCTGATCTTCCTGACCTTCTATGGCAAGCCGCGGGGCGACCATCACGCCTATGATCATGCGCATGAGAGCCCACGCTCCATGCTGATCCCGCTTGGGGTCCTGTCGGCCGGGGCGGTGTTCGCCGGGATGATCTGGTACGGGTCGTTCTTCGGCAACCACGAGAAGGTGCTGCATTTCTTCGGCATCCCCGAGGAGCATGTCGCCGCGGCCGAGCATGCGGAAGGGGCAGCGCCCGCCGCCGCCGAGCATGCCGAGGCCGCGCCCGCGGCGGAGCATGCCGCGGCAGAGCAGGCCGAGGCAGCGCCGGGGACCGAGCATGCCGCGGGGGCGCCGGAGGCCGAGCATGCGCCGGTGGTTGCGCAGGAGACGGCGACCGAGCACGGGGCGATCGAGCCGATCGGGGCGATCTTCATGGGGCCCGACAATCACGTCCTGGAGGAAGCGCATCATTCGCCGGCGCTGGTGAAGATGTCGCCATTCTTCGCGATGCTGATCGGGCTCGGGCTTGCCTACTGGTTCTATATCGTCAATCCGTCCCTGCCGGGCCGTCTCGCGGCAACGCAACGGCCGCTCTACCTGTTCCTGCTGAACAAGTGGTATTTCGACGAGCTCTACGATTTCCTCTTCGTCCAGCCGGCCAAATGGCTCGGCCGGTTCCTCTGGAAGGAAGGCGATGGGGCGGTGATCGACGGGGGCATCAATGGTGTCGCGATGGGGATCGTGCCCTTCGTGACCCGGCTCGCGGGGAGAGCGCAGTCCGGCTACCTCTATCACTACGCCTTCGCCATGGTGATCGGTCTCGTCGCGCTGATCGCCTGGATCAGCCTCTACAGCGCAGGTTAAGATGAACAGCCTCCTCTCGCTCGTAACCTTCCTGCCGCTGATCGGTGCGGTCGTCCTGCTGTTCTTTCTGAAGGGCGACGACGCGGCGGGACGGCGCAATGCCAAGATGCTGGCGCTGATCACCACCAGCGCCACCTTTCTGCTGTCGCTCTTCGTGCTGTTCGGCTTCGATGCGTCCAATCCCGGCTTCCAGTTCGTCGAGGAGCGCGGCTGGATCGGCGGGCTGACCTACAAGATGGGCGTCGACGGCATCTCGGTGCTGTTCGTGATGCTGACGACCGTGCTGATGCCGATCGTGATCCTCGCCTGCTGGGAGGCGACCGACCGGGTCAAGGAATATATGGTCGCCTTCCTGGTGCTCGAGACGCTGATGATCGGCGTGTTCTGCGCCCTCGACATGATCCTGTTCTACGTGTTCTTTGAGGCGGGCCTTATCCCGATGTTCCTGATCATCGGCATCTGGGGCGGCAAGGACCGGATCTATGCGAGCTTCAAGTTCTTCCTCTATACGCTGCTCGGCTCGGTGCTGATGCTGATCGCGATCGTCGCGATGTACATGCAGGCCGGCACGACCGACATTCCGTCGCTGATGAGCTATTCCTTCAGCTCGGCACCGATCTCGGTGCTTGGAATTCATATCGTCGGCGGGGCGCAGACCTTGATGTGGCTCGCCTTCTTCGCGAGTTTCGCGGTCAAGATGCCGATGTGGCCGGTTCACACCTGGTTGCCGGACGCCCACGTTCAGGCGCCGACCGCCGGTTCGGTCGTGCTGGCGGCGATCCTGTTGAAGATGGGCGGCTACGGGTTCCTGCGCTTCAGCCTGCCGATGTTCCCGGTCGCGTCCGACGTGATGCAGGGCTTCGTCTTCACCCTCAGCGTGATCGCGATCATCTATACGAGCCTCGTTGCGCTGATGCAGGAGGACATCAAGAAGCTGATCGCCTATTCCTCGGTCGCGCATATGGGTTTCGTGACCATGGGGATCTTCGCGCTGAACCGGCAGGGGGTGGATGGCGCGATTTTCCAGATGCTGAGCCATGGTTTCATCTCGGGCGCGTTGTTCCTGCTGGTCGGCGTGGTCTATGACCGGATGCATACGCGCGAGATCGCGGCCTATGGCGGGCTCGTGGTGCGGATGCCGGTCTATGCGCTGGTCTTCATGCTGTTCACGATGGGCAATGTCGGCCTGCCAGGGACCAGCGGCTTCGTCGGCGAGTTCCTGACCATGGCCGGTGCCTTCCAGGTCAATAGCTGGGTCACCTTCTTCGCCGCCTTCGGCGTGATCCTGTCGGCGGCCTATGCGCTCTGGCTCTATCGCCGGGTGGTGTTCGGCGACCTGATCAAGGAGAGCCTGAAGACCATCAAGGACATGGACGGGCGCGAGAAGCTGCTGTTCGTGCCGCTGATCGCCGCGATGATCCTGCTCGGGGTCTATCCGTCCTTCGTGCTCGACGTGATCGGGCCGGCGGTCGAGGCGCTCGTCCATCATACCCAGACCGCGGCCGCCACTGCCGCGACCTTTGCCCAGAACTGAGAGACCGCGATGCTTTCCCAGGATCTTGCCGTAGTCGCTCCCGAGATGGTCCTGGCGCTCTGCGCCATGGGCGCGCTGATGTGGGGCGCCTACAGCCGGCACGATGTCAGCCGCAGCGTGCTTTGGCTGTCGGTGGCGGTGCTGGTGGTGGTCGGCCTCTGGGTCGGGTTCCAGCCGGAGGGTACGCGCGAAGCCTTCGGCGGCAGCTTCGTCAGCGATGGCTTCGCCCGGTTCTCCAAGGTGATGATCCTGTTCGGCGGAGCGGCTGCGCTCGCGATGAGCCAGGACTATCTCGTCCGAAACGACCTGATGAAGTTCGAGTATCCGGTGCTGATCCTGCTCGCCACGGTCGGCATGATGACCATGGTATCGGCGTCCGACCTGATCGTGCTCTATCTCGGGCTCGAACTGCAATCCCTGTCGCTCTATGTCGTCGCGGCCTTCCGCCGCGACAGCCTGCGCTCGACCGAGGCCGGGCTCAAATATTTCGTGCTGGGCGCGCTGTCTTCGGGGCTGCTGCTCTATGGCGCGAGCCTGGTCTATGGCTATTCCGGAACGACGAGCTTCCAGGGCATCGCCCAGGTCGCGGGCGCTGGCCCCCTGTCGCTCGGCATGATCTTCGGCCTCGTCTTCCTGTCGGCCGGCATGGCGTTCAAGGTCTCGGCCGCGCCGTTCCACATGTGGACGCCGGACGTCTATGAGGGCTCGCCGACGCCGGTCACAGCGTTCTTCGCGACGGCGCCCAAGGTGGCAGCGGCGGCGATGTTCGCGCGCGTCCTGTTCGGTGCCTTCGGCGGCGCGGTGCCGGAATGGCAGCAGATCCTGTCCTTCCTGGCGCTGATCTCGATGTTCCTCGGCTCGATCGCGGCGATCGGGCAGCGCGACATCAAGCGGCTGATGGCCTATTCGTCGATCGGCCATATGGGCTATGCGCTGATGGGCCTTGCAGCCGGCACCGCGCTCGGGCTGCAGGCGCTGCTGATCTATCTGGCGATCTATGTGGTGATGAGCGTCGGCACCTTCGCCTTCATCCTCAACATGGAGAAGGGTGGCGAGCCGGTGACCGACATCGCCTCGCTCGGGCTTTACAGCAAGGTCGAGCCGGCGCGGGCGGCTGCCCTCGCGGTCCTGATGTTCAGTCTCGCGGGTATCCCGCCGCTGGTCGGGTTCTTCGGCAAGTTCTACGTGCTCAAGGCCGCGATCGATGCGGGGCTGATCTGGCTGGCGGTTGGCGGCATGATCGCGAGCGTCATCGGCGCCTTCTACTATCTGCGCATCGTCTATCTGATGTATTTCGGTCAGCCGGCCGACGCACTCGACGGCAAGATGCCACTGCTCCATTGGGGCCTGTTGGCCGCGTCGGCGCTGGTCATGGTGGTGGGCGTGGTCAACCTGTTCGGCGTCGACGCCTTGGCCGCTGCGGCCGCCGCGACGCTTGTGCCCTGACACTATGACCAACTGGCCGGAGGGTGTTCAGCGCGCAGTCTTCGCCGAGCTCGACAGCACGAATGCCGAGGCCCTGCGTCGGGCTTCGGCGGGTGTTTCGAGCCCGCAATGGCTGCTTGCTTACAACCAGACCGCCGCGCGCGGCCGGCGCGGTCGGGCCTGGAGCCAGCCGGCCGGCAATTTCGGTGCCACCCTGCTTCTGCCGGTCAGTGGGCCGCCGCCGGCCGCGGCGCAGCGGTCCTTCGTCGCCGCCCTGGGGCTGCATGACGCGCTGGTCGATGCGACGGGACGGACCGAGCTGTTCTCGCTGAAATGGCCGAATGACGTGCTTCTCACGGGCCGCAAGCTGGCCGGCATCCTGCTTGAAACCGCCGGTTCGCGGGCCGACGGGTTGATGTTGGCGATCGGTTTCGGGGTCAATCTGCGGTCGGTGCCGGAGGTCGAGGAGCTGGAGCCGGCGGCAACCCGCCCGATCAGCCTCTTCGAGGGCAGCGGCATCGTGTTGGGGCCCGAGGGATTTCTCGATCTGCTCGCCCCGGCCGTCGCACATTGGGAGGCGAGGTTGCAGCGCGAGGGCTTTGGTCCGGTCCGCAGCGCCTGGCTCGGGCGGGCGGCGCGCCTGGGCGAACCGCTGACGGCCCGGCTGCCCGGCCGTGTCGTCGAGGGGCGGTTCGAGACGATCGACGAGACCGGGGCGCTGGTTCTGGCGACGGCGGAAGGCCGGGTGATCCTGCCGGCCGGGGATGTCCATTTTGGAATTGGAGCCTGATCGGCGTGCTGCTCGCGATTGATGTCGGCAACACCAATACGGTCTTCGCCTTCCACAATGGGGCGAAGGTCGTCGCGGAATGGCGCTGCAGCACCGACCGGCAGCGGACAGCGGACGAATATTTCGTCTGGCTGAGCCAGTTGCTGGAATTCGCCGGGATGAAGCCCGAGGTCGGCTCGGTGATCGTGTCCTCGGTGGTTCCGCAGGTGCTGTTCAATCTCAGAGTGCTTTCGGACCGCTATTTCCAGACGCGGGCCAAGGTGGTCGGGCGCCCGGACGTGCGGCTGCCGGTGCTGCCCCGGGTCGATCCGACGACGCAGATCGGTGCGGACCGGTTGGTCAATACCGTCGGTGCGCATGACCGCTATGGCGGCAACCTGATCGTGGTCGATTTCGGCACCGCGACCACGCTCGATGTCGTGGACGAAGATGGCGCCTATGTTGGCGGCGTGATCGCGCCGGGCGTCAATCTGTCGCTCAAGGCGCTGCACGATGCCGCCGCCGCGCTGCCTTTCATCGATGTCACGCGGCCCGAACGGGTCGTCGGCACCAACACCGTCGCCTGCATGCAGTCGGGCGTTTACTGGGGTTATGTAGGTCTGATCGAGGGGCTCTGCGCCCGCATCCGCGCCGAGCGCGATACCGAGATGACCGTTGTCGGGACCGGGGGACTGTCCACCCTCTTTGCGCAAGGGACAGACGTGCTGCAACGGATCGATACCGGCCTGACCATCCACGGCCTAGTGCTGATCGATCGCTTGAACAGGGAGTAACCCGAGACCAATGGCACCACAGAACCGGCTGATCTACCTCGCGCTCGGCGGCGCGGGGGAGATCGGCATGAACATGTATCTCTACGGCTATGGGCCGCGCGACGCCGAGCGTTTCATCCTGGTCGATGTCGGCGTGACCTTCCCGACCATGGAGGCAACGCCCGGGGTCGATCTGATCATGGCTGATCCCGCCTATATCCAGGCCCGGTCCGACCGTCTCGAGGGCATCTTCATCACCCATGCCCACGAGGATCACGTGGGTGCGCTTGGCCTGCTCTGGCCGCGGCTGAAGGTGCCGGTCTATGCCCGCCGCTTCACCGCCGCGATCGCCCAGCAGAAGATGGAGCGGGCCGGGCAGGATAGCGGCCAGGTTCGCCAGGTGCTGCCTTGGCCGCATACGGTGACCGCCGGCCCCTTCACCGTGGGTTTCGTGCCGGTTTCGCATTCGATCCCCGAGAGTTCGAGCCTGGTGATCGACACGCCCGCCGGCCGCATCCTGCACAGCGCGGATTTCAAGACCGACCCGACCCCCGTGGTCGGCGATCCGTTCGATTCCGAATATTTCCGGGCGATCGGCGATGCGGGCGTCAAGGTCCTGACCTGCGATTCCACCAACATCTTCTCGGAGCATCCCGGGCGTTCGGAGGCCACGCTGACCGAGCCGATCCGGGCGCTGATGCAGGAGGCGGAGGGGATGGTGGTCGCCACGACCTTCGCCTCCAATGTCGCGCGGCTGAAGACGCTGGCCGAGGCGGGCCATGCCGCGGGGCGGCATGTCGTCGTGCTCGGCCGCGCGATGAACACGATGCTGAAGACCGCTCGCACGGCCGAGGTTCTCGACAACTTTCCGCCGGTGATGGATGTGATCGACGCCGCCGAGCTGCCGAGGAACCGGCTTCTGGTGCTCGCGACCGGCAGCCAGGGCGAGCGGCGCGCCGCCTCGGCCCAGCTCGCGGCGGGACGGTATATGGGTCTCGAGATGAAGCGGGGGGATACGTTCCTGTTCTCGTCCAAGACCATCCCCGGCAACGAGGTCAGCGTCGCGCGCATCATGAACGCGCTGAGCGAGAAGGGCGTGCGGCTGGTCGATGACGGCGATGCGCGCTATCACGTCTCGGGCCATGCCAACCGCCCCGATCTCGCGGTGATGCAGGACCTGCTGCGGCCTGCCGCGGTGGTGCCGATGCATGGCGAGCACCGGCATCTCAGCACCCACGCGGAATATGCCGCGCATCGGGGCTATCCGGCGGTGATCGCGCCCAACGGGACCATGCTCGACCTGACCGGCCCGCAGCCGGTCTTTGCCGAGAAGATCGAGACCGGGCGGGTCTATCTCGACGGGACGGAGCTGATCGGGGCGCTGGACGGTGTGGTGCGCGACCGGATCCGGATGGCCCTGCGCGGGCACGTGGTGGTCAGCATCCTGATCGACGAGGCGGGCAAGCCGATCGGCGGCGCCTGGGTCGAGACGACCGGTCTGCCCGACGTGCCGCGGCTGCGCGACGGGCTGGCTGGGGCGATCGAGGAGGAGATCGGCCGCAATCTGGCCCGAGCCAAGCGCGCCGAGCTTGAGGACGACGACGCGCTGGAGCAGCTCGCGGCGCGAGCCTGCGCGCGTTGTTGCAACGACCTGATCGGCAAGAAGCCGCTCTGCACGGTCATGATCAGCCGACTGGAGCCTTGACGGATCGCAAAAGCTGCGGATTGACAGCAAGATGCTTTGAGGTGCACACTCACGGTTGTGTGAGGCGCCGTGAATTTTCGTGGGCGTGGGCTGATCAAGGCTGTCGGTGAAATTGGATCGATCGGGGTGCGTCATGGCCCCCGATACCCGATGGCTGCCCGGGGATTTTGACCGGGACGGCCCAGCCTGATTTCTTGGCGGCGCTCACTTCGAGGCGGAAGGTTTTTTTGAAGGAGAGCATTGATGTCGGACATATTTGGCGACTGGACCCGGGATGTGTTGAGCGGCACCGCAACGGCCGACCGGATCTTCGGATTCAGCGGGCGGGACCGGCTTTCGGGACTGGGCGGCGACGATAGCCTGGTGGGCGGGCGCGGTGATGACAGCCTCTATGGCGGGGATGGCGACGACCTGCTGCATGGGGGCACGGGCTCGGATCTGCTGCGCGGCGGAGCGGGCGCGGATACTCTTGTCGGCGGGCGGGGGCACGACGATCTCTATGGCGGGGCGGGGGCGGACACGTTCCGGTTCGACGACCGCGATGCCGGGGATTTTGCCTCGGGCCAGGCCGATGTGATCCACGATTTCGGGGCGCATGACATCCTCGACCTGACGCGGGTGGACCTGCTTTACGATGCCTTCGATGCTGGCCCGGAGCCTGGGCGAGGCAGCTTCTCGACCTGGCAGGTGAACGGCGACACCTATGTAAGCTGGAACACGTTCGGTGGGCTCCACGACGTTGTGCTCAAGGGCTATACCGGAGATGTTTCGAGCCAGATCCGCTGGTACCAAGACGATTTTAGCGCGGACGGGTCGACGGAGGGGCGGGTCGCGGCGGGCGAGAGCCAGGCCGGGGTGATCGAGGTCAGCCAGGATGCCGATTGGTTCAAGATCGACCTTACGGCGGGTCAGGTCTACACGTTCGACCTCAAAGGCGACCAAGGCAAGGGCGGGCTGCCGGATCCGTATCTGACCCTGTACGATGCCGATAACCTGGCCTTCGGCCTGGCCGGCGACGATGACAGCGGCGGGGGGCTCGATGCGCAGATCGTGTTCCTGGCCGAGAAATCAGGGAGCTATTTCCTGGAGGCTTCCACCTCCGACGGTGAGGTCGGCGCGTATCATCTTTCGGTCGCGGCCAAGACCTATGTCGACGACTTTTCCGGGGATACCGGGACGACGGGAAAGGTCGCGGCGGGCGAAACGGTTCAGGGCGAGATCGGCGTTTCCTTTGACCAGGACTGGTTCCGGATCAGCCTGACCGAGGGGCAGACCTATACCGTCGACCTGCAAGGGGCATCGGGCGGGCAGGGGACGCTGCCCGATCCCTACCTGACCTTGCTGGACGCGGACGGAAATTTCGTTGCCGATGCCGACGAGACCCCGAATAGCCACGATGCCCAGCTGGTCTATGAGGCGACGGCAGGCGGGACCTTTTATCTGGTGGCAGCGGACTATTCGGACCGGATCGGAACCTACACGCTGAGCGTCACCAGCGCGGCGACGAGCGATGCGCTGATCGGGTGACAGGCGTGCGAAAAGCCGGAGTCGCACGCGTGCGACTCCGGCTATCCCTCTGATATAAAAGGTGAATCAAAAAACGATTCACCAAATCTCAATCTTGATGAAGACGTGTGTGCGCGCGCGCGCGCCCCGCAGCAAGCGGGGCGCGAGGTCAGGCGGCGGTCGGCGAGGCTTCCGGGCCTTCCTCGGGTGCGGTCGCGGCGCGCCGGCGGCGCGGGGCGCGGCGGGGCTTGGCGGGCTCGGCCGCGGGATCCTCCGCGGGGACCTCGGCGAGGGGCGGCGCGGCCACCTCGATCTCGGGGGCCGGATCGAAGCGGAACTCGCGCAGGAGGAAGGCCGGCACATGGTCGCCCATGCCGGTTACCGCCTCGCCGCGCCGACCACCGGCGACCGGGGCGGGCCGGGGTGCCTGCGGCGCGGGGGCGGCAACGACGGCGGGTGCCTCCGCCGGCGCCGCGGCGCGCGGCTCGTCCTGGCGCTTGCGGCCGCCACGGCGACGCTCCGGGGCCGCCGCAACGGCAGGCTCGGGATCGACGGTGGCGTGGACCATCGGGCTCGGCAGCTCGGGGACGGCCTTCTTCACCAGCTCCTCGATCTTGTCGAGATATTTCTGCTCATGCGGCAGGCAGAGCGTGATCGCCCGGCCCGAACGGCCGGCGCGGCCGGTGCGACCGATCCGGTGCACATAATCCTCGGAATGGATCGGCACGTCGAAATTGAACACATGGCTGACATTCGGAATGTCGAGCCCGCGCGCGGCGACGTCGGACGCGATCAGAAGCTTGAGCTCGCCATCGCGGAACTTGCCGAGGATCCGGGTCCGCAGCGCCTGGTCGAGATCGCCATGCAGCGCGGCGGCATCGAAACCATGCTTCTGCAGGGACTTGGACAGGACATCCACATCGACCTTGCGATTGCAGAAGATGATGCCGTTCTGCAGCGCATCCCCCTCGGCCCGGATCAGCCGGCGCAGCAGCTCGCGCTTCTCGGAGGCGCCGGTATCCTTGCGCTTGGGGACATGCTTGCAGACGAACTGCTCGATGGTCTCGGAGGTGGTCGCCTGGCGGGCGACCTCGACGCGCACCGGATTGTGCAGGAATTCCTGGGTGATCCGGGTGATCTCGGGCGCCATCGTCGCCGAGAAGAACAGCGTCTGGCGGGTGAAGGGCACGAGCTTGAAGATACGCTCGATGTCGGGGATGAAGCCCATGTCGAGCATCCGGTCGGCCTCGTCGACGACCATGATCTGCACGCCGGTCATCATGAGCTTGCCACGCTCGAAATGGTCGAGCAGGCGGCCGGGCGTCGCGATCAGCACGTCGACGCCGCGGTCGATGAGCTTGTCCTGGTCCTTGAAGCTGACGCCGCCGATCAGGAGCGCCATGGTGAGCTTGAGATGCTTCGAGTATTTCTCGAAATTCTCGGCCACCTGGGCGGCGAGCTCGCGCGTCGGGCAGAGGACGAGGCTGCGTGGCATCCGGGCGCGGGCGCGGCCGTTGGCCAGATGCGTGACCATCGGCAGCACGAAGCTCGCGGTCTTGCCGGTGCCGGTCTGGGCGATGCCGAGCACGTCGCGCCCTTCGAGCGCGTGCGGGATCGCCTGGACCTGAATAGGCGTTGGGGTTTCGTATCCGGCTTCGGATACGGCCTGAAGGACCCTGGGATCCAGGGAAAGCTCGGAAAATGTTGTCATGCAGCCTGTTGTCGTGATGTTGCGGCAGGATGGCCGCATCTCATCGCGCGGCCCGAACCCCCGGATTGAGGTTCACATTGTGCTTGCCATATAAGGCAGTTGCCGCGGCCGGTCAATCGAGTGCGTGATTCGCGCCGCAGACCGTTGCTGCGGTGCATCAGGCCCGGCCGGGCCGACCGGCTCCGTTCCAGGCGCCAGGGGTTTCGGAGATCAATTTTGTCCCCGCCCCGGGCCTTGCCGGTAAAACCGCCTTTCGCATCGTGCAGGGGGTTGCACGATGCGCCGGACAATGCAACAGCCGGCGAAATCCGGATGGCCGGTGGGGAGTTGGTGGCATGGATCAGGTGGTGGACAAGGCCCTGAGGGGCATGGCTGTTCTGAAGGTGCGGAATATCCGGCACTGGACCGATCGCACCTTCTCGTTCGCGGCCGAGCGGCCCGCGGGCTTCCGTTTCCGCTCGGGCGAGTTCGCGATGATCGGGCTCGTCGTCGAGGGCAAGCCGCTGCTGCGCGCCTATTCGATCGCCTCGCCGGCCTGGGACGAGGAGCTGGAATTCTATTCGATCAAGGTCGAGGACGGGCCGCTGACCTCGCGGTTGCAGCATCTGGCGGAGGGCGACGATATCGTGATGCGCCCGAAGCCGGTCGGCACGCTGGTTCATGACGCGCTGACGCCGGGCAAGCGGCTGTTCCTGTTCTCGACCGGCACCGGCATCGCGCCGTTCGCGAGCCTGATCCGCGAGCCCGAGACCTATGAGCGGTTCGAGCAGGTGATCCTGACCCAGACCTGCCGCCAGGTGGGCGAGCTCGCCTATGGCTATGACCTGGTCGACCGGATCGCGCGCGACGAGCTGTTGAGCGAGATGGTGGGCGACAAGCTGACCCATATCGCGACGACGACGCGCGAGCAGAGCCCGTCGATGGGGCGGATGACCGACTGGATCCGCGACGGGCGGCTGGCCGCCGCGACCGGCGGTCCGCTCGACCCCGCGACCGACCGGGTGATGATCTGCGGCTCGCTCGCCATGCTGCAGGAGCACAAGGCGCTTTGCGAGGAAGCCGGGATGAAGGAAGGGTCGAACTCCGAGCCCGGCGCCTTCGTCATCGAGAAGGCCTTCGTGGACTGATCCCCGTCGCGTCGCCTCCCTTGACCGCGGGGGCCGGGGCGCGGGAAGAGGGGGCAGGAGGTGCCTGGCATGGCCGAGGATGGCAAGCCCGGGTCGGGCCGCGGGCGGCGCGACCTGCGGGTGCGGGTCAAGACCGCCAAGGGCCGCAAGCTCAGCTCGACGCGTTGGCTGGAGCGGCAGCTGAACGATCCCTATGTGGCGCGCGCGCGGGCCGAGGGCTATCGCGGGCGGGCGGCTTACAAGATCATCGAGCTCGACGACAAGTACCGGTTCCTGAAGCCGGGGGCGCGGGTGGTCGATCTCGGCCATGCGCCCGGCGGCTGGAGCCAGGTGGCGGTGGCGCGGGTCAATGCCTTGGGCGAGCGGCGCGGCAAGCCGGTCGGTCGGGTGCTCGGGATCGACTTGCAGGAGGTCGATCCGATCCCGGGGGCGGAGCTGCATGTGCTCGATTTCCTCGAGGAGGGGGCCGATGCGCAGGTCCGCGACTGGCTGGGCGGCCGGGCCGATGTGGTGATGTCGGACATGGCGGCGGCGGCGTCGGGGCATCCGCCGACCGACCATCTGCGGATCATGGCGCTGTGCGAGGCCGCGCTCGATCTGGCGCTCGAGGTGCTGGAGCCGGGTGGGACCTTCATTGCCAAGGTGCTGGCGGGGGGCGCGGAATCCACGCTGGTGCAGCGGCTGAACCGGGCCTTCGCCAAGGTCGCGCATGTGAAGCCGCCGGCGAGCCGGTCGGATTCGTCGGAGAAGTACATCGTCGCCACCGGGTTCCGCGGCGCGCCCGAGGGGGAGGCGGGGTAGGGCGGTGGGCTTCCCTTTTGCGATGCGGCGTGGAATAGGACGGGCGAACGCGAACGGGAGAGTCTGAGATGGAACTGCGCGAGGCGCTCACCTTCGACGATGTGCTGCTGGTGCCGGGCGCCTCGGAGGTCTTGCCCGGCGCGGCCGACACGCGCACGCGGATCACGGCGGAGATCGCGCTCGACATTCCGCTTCTGAGTGCCGCGATGGACACGGTGACCGAGGCGCGGATGGCGATCGCGATGGCCCAGGCGGGCGGGCTCGGGGTGATCCATCGGAATTTCGACATCGAGGCGCAGGCGGCCGAGGTGCAGCGGGTCAAGCGTTTCGTGTCGGGCGTGGTCTATGCGCCGGTGACCTTGCGGCCCGACCAGACGCTGCGCGACGCCAAGGCCTTGCAGGAGCGCTATCGGATCACCGGGTTTCCGGTGGTGGACGAGCGCGGCGTGGTGCTCGGGATCGTCACCAACCGCGACATGCGCTTCGCGGCCGACGACGCGACGCCGGTGGGCGCGATGATGACGGCGGAGAATCTGGCGATGCTGCGCGAGCCGGCCGATCTCCATGAGGCCAAGAGCCTGATGGAGAGCCGGCGGATCGAGAAGCTGCTGGTGGTCGATGACGGCGGCCGGCTGACCGGGCTTCTGACGATCAAGGATCTGGAGCAGGCGGTGCTGAACCCGCATGCCGCGAAGGACGCGCTGGGGCGGCTGCGGGTGGCGGCGGCCTCGACGGTGGGCGATGCGGGGTTCGAGCGCTCGGTGGCGCTGGTCGAGGCGGGGTGCGATCTGGTGGTGATCGACACCGCGCATGGCCATTCGCGCGCGGTGCTCGACGCGGTGTCGCGGCTGAAGGCGCATGCGCCGGGGGTTCAGGTTCTGGCGGGCAACGTGGCGACCGCCGCGGCGACGCGAGCCTTGATCGAGGCGGGGGCCGATGCGGTGAAGGTCGGGATCGGGCCGGGTTCGATCTGCACGACGCGGATCGTGGCGGGCGTCGGCGTGCCGCAGATGACGGCGATCCTCGATTGCGCGACCGAGGCGGCGAAGGCCGGGCGGCCGGTGATCGCCGACGGGGGGATCAAGTTCTCGGGCGATTTCGCCAAGGCGATCGGGGTGGGGGCGAGTGCCGCGATGGTGGGCTCGATCCTTGCGGGGACCGACGAGGCGCCGGGCGAGGTGATCCTCTATCAGGGCCGCAGCTTCAAGTCCTATCGCGGCATGGGCTCGCTCGGGGCGATGGCGCGCGGCTCGGCCGACCGGTATTTCCAGAAGGAGGCTTCGGCCGACAAGCTGGTGCCCGAGGGGATCGAGGGGCAGGTGCCCTACAAGGGGCCGGTGGCGGGGGTGCTGCACCAGCTGGTGGGTGGGCTGCGGGCGGCGATGGGCTATACCGGGCATGCCTCGGTCGAGGCGATGCGCGGCCGGTGCGAGTTCGTGCGCATCACCAATGCCGGCCTGCGCGAGAGCCATGTGCACGACGTGCAGATCACCCGGGAGAGCCCGAACTACCGGGTGGGGTGACGCGGAGGTTTTGGCGTTCCGCCGGGGTAGCTCTGCCGATGGTTGCGCGCGGCAGGTACGCATCGCAAACACAAAAAAATCGACTGGGCCGTCCGAGGGCTCTTGAGGATGCGCCAGCTGTTGCATGCGCCCGGTCTTCGCCGCTTCGCCCATCCTCAAGGCCCGCGTGTTGAGGGCGTAGGCGTCCGAGCGAGAGCGACACGAAAAGCGCCGTCCGCGGCGGGTATTGCCCGAAACCATCCCGGTATTGGACTCGGGGCCGGTCTTTCGGCCATCTTCGCGACAACGCAAGGCAGGCTGGAGGCCGAAACCGATGACCAAGATCGAGCGGATCGAGACCACCCTTCTCGACATCCCGACGATCCGCGGGCATGTGCTCTCGATGACGACGATGATGATGCAGTCGATCGTCCTCGTCACCGTCCGCTTCTCCGACGGCTCGACCGGCCTCGGCGAGGGCGCCTCGATCGGCGGCATGAGCTACGGCCCGGAGAGCCCGGAATCGATCAAGGTCGCGATCGATACCTATATCGCCCCGATCCTCGAAGGCCGCGAGGCCGACGACGTCAACGGCGCCATCGCCCTCGTCGAGAAGGTGGTCCGCGGCAACCCGATCGCCCGCTGCGCCGTCGAGATCGCGCTCTGGGACGGCCTCGCCCGCCGCCTCGGCGTCTCGGTCGCGCGCCTCTTCGGCGGCCCGGTCAGGACAGCGATGCCGGTCGCCTGGACGCTCGCCTCCGGCAAGTCGGCGACGGACATCGCCGAGGCCGAGGAGATGATCGCCACCCGCCGGCACGCCATCTTCAAGCTCAAGATCGGCAAGCGCAGCGTCCGCGACGATCTCGCCCATGTCGAGGCGATCGCGAAGGCCGTCGGCGACCGCGCCTCGATCCGGGTCGATGTCAACCAGGCCTGGAGCCTGACCGAGGCCCGTCGCGGCCTCGCCGGCCTGCAGGCGATCGGCGTCGAGCTGGCCGAGCAGCCGATCCGCATCGGCTCGCTCGCGGCCCTGAAATCGCTGACCGAGCGCACCGAGATCGCCATCATGGCCGACGAGCAGCTGAACGGCCCGGCCGACGCGCTGGCCGTCGCCGCCGAGCGCGCGGCGGATGTCTTCGCCGTCAAGATCGGCCAGTCCGGCGGGCTGAAGCGCGCCGCAGAGGTCGTCGCCATCGGCGAGGCCGCCGGCATCGGCCTCTATGGCGGCACCATGCTCGAGGCCGGGGTCTCCACCGCCGCGGCGCTGCAGCTCTTCTCGACCGTCGAGCATCTCGACTGGGGCACCGAGCTCTTCGGGCCGCTGCTGCTCAAGGACGAGATCTTGAGCCAGCCGATCGCCTACCACGACTTCGCCGTCCACCTGCCGCAAGGCCCGGGCCTCGGCGTCTCCCTCGACCCCTCCAAGGTCGACCACTACCGGCGCGACCGCGCCCGGAGCCTGCACCCCGTCGCCTGACGGCCCCCAACCCCTGACCCGCAACGAAGGCCGCGGCCCCTCGCCGGCGGCCCACGGAGGAGGATTGCCCGATGCCTACGCCCGAAACCCTCGACGCCCTCGAGGCCCGCCTCGACGGCATCGTCGAGGACGATCCCGAGAACGGCGTCTTCCGCGCCCGCCGCGACATGTTCACCGACGAGGAGCTGTTCGAGCTCGAGATGAAGCATGTCTTCGAGGGCAACTGGATCTACCTCGCCCACGAGAGCCAGATCCCGAACCCGAACGACTATTTCACCGTGCAGATGGGCCGCGTCCCCGTCGTCATCACCCGCGACAAGACCGGCGCGCTGCACGCGCTCGTCAATGCCTGCTCGCATCGCGGCGCCATGCTCTGCCGCTTCAAGCGGGCCAACAAGGCGACCTTCACCTGCCCGTTCCACGGCTGGACCTTCGCCAACACCGGCAAGCTCCTGAAGGTCAAGGACCCGGCCGGCGCCGGCTATCCCGACCAGTTCAACTGCGAGGGCAGCCACGACCTTACCCGCGTCGCCCGCTTCGAGAGCTACCGCGGCTTCCTCTTCGGCAGCCTCAACCCGGACGTCCTCTCGCTCGCCGACTATCTCGGCGAGGCGCGGAAGATGATCGACATGGTCGCCGACCAGTCGCCCGAGGGCCTGGAGGTGCTGCGCGGCTCGTCCACATACACCTACGATGGCAACTGGAAGCTGCAGGCCGAGAACGGCGCCGACGGGTACCACGTGTCCGCCGTCCATTGGAACTACGTCGCCACCACCTCCCGCCGCGGCACCGAGGGCAAGGAGGACAAGATCAAGGCGAACGACGCCTCGAAATGGGCCAAGCAGAAGGGCGGCTTCTATTCCTTCGACAACGGCCACCTGCTGCTCTGGACGGTCTGGGCCGACCCCTCGAACCGCCCGCTCTATCCGCAGCGCGATGCGCTCGTCGCCGAGCATGGCCAGGCCAAGGCCGACTGGATGATCGGCTACCTCCGCAACCTCTGCCTCTATCCGAACTTGTTCCTGATGGACCAGTTCTCGTCCCAGCTTCGCGTCTTCCGCCCGGTCGCCGTCGACAAGACGGAGGTCACGATCTACTGCATCGCGCCGAAGGGCGAGGGCACGCAAGCCCGCGCCCGCCGCATCCGCCAGTACGAGGACTTCTTCAACGCCTCCGGCATGGCGACGCCCGACGACACCGAGGAGTTCCGCGCCACCCAGCGCGGCTATGCCGGCGGCGCCTTCGCCAAATGGAACGACCTCACCCGCGGCGCCAAGCAGTGGATCACCGGCCCCGACGAGGACGCCAAGGCGATCGGCCTGAACCCGCTGCTCTCCGGCGCCCGCACCGAGGATGAGGGCCTCTTCGTCGTCCAGCACAGCCAGTGGACCGAGCGGATGCGCGCCGCCATCGCCGCCGAACGCGCCACCCACGCCATCGCCGCGGAGTGACGCGCATGTCCACCCTCACCCTCGACCGCCCCGCCGCCACCTTCTCGTTCGACGAGATCGCCGCCTTCCTCTACGCCGAGGCCCGCGCCCTCGACGACCGCGACTTCGACCGCTGGCTCGGCTTCTACCACGAGGACTGCCCGTTCTGGATGCCGGCCTGGGACGATTTCGACGCTTTGACCGAGGACCCGCAGTCGGAGATCTCGCTGATCTACTACCCCGACAAGCAGGGCATCATCGACCGCGTCTTCCGCATCAAGACCGACCGCTCCTCGGCGACGAGCCTGCCGGAGCCGCGCACCCAGCATCACATCTCGAACATCGAGATCCTGAGCCGGGAGCCCGGCACCCTGAAGCTCCGCTTCAACTGGCAGACCTTGAGCTACCGCTACGCCGCCACCGACCAGCATTGGGGCACGTCGTTCTATACCCTCGACACCAGCGGCGAGCGGCCGCTGATCGTCGACAAGAAGGTCGTCCTCAAGAACGACCACATCCATCACGTCATCGACGTCTATCACATCTGAGCCGCCCCGACGGGTGGGGGATCCACCCAACCCCCGCGAACCCCGAGAGCCAACAACCAGCCGCCCGTCCGCGCCCTGAGCGGACGGGACCGGGAGGAAACGCCCATGACCTACCAGATTGCCCTGAACTTCGAGGACGGCGTCACCCGCGTCATCGACTGCGCCGCGGACGAGCTCGTGATGGACGCGGCCTTCCGCCAGAAGATCAACATCCCGATGGATTGCCGCGACGGCGTCTGCGGCACCTGCAAGTGCCATGTCGAGAAGGGCGCCTTCGAGCTCGGCTTCTACCTCGAGGATGCGATGACCGAGGAGGAGGCGGCAGAGGGCTACGCCCTCACCTGCCAGATGACCCCGCAATCCGACTGCGTGGTCAAGGTGCCGGCCTCCTCGCTCGCCTGCAAGACCGCGCCCGAAACCGTCAAGGCCGAGGTGATTGCCGTCGACGCCCTCTCCGCCACCTCCTTCGGCCTCCGCGTCCGGCTCGCGAAGCCCGTCGGCTTCCTCCCCGGCCAGTATGTCAATATCGGCGTCCCCGGCACCGATGCCCACCGCTCCTATTCCTTCTCCTCGCTGCCCGGCGGCGCCGAAGGCTCGTTCCTGATCCGCAACCTTCCCGGCGGCACAATGTCGACCTGGCTCGGCCACCGCGCGAAGCCCGGCGACCGTCTTGAGCTGACCGGCCCGATGGGCGCCTTCTATCTCCGCCCGATCGAGCGCCCGCAGCTCTGGCTCGCCGGCGGAACCGGCCTCGCGCCGTTCCTTGCGATGCTGGAAAAGGTGGCGGCCGAGGGCACCGCCCACCCGATCCGCCTCTACTACGCCGTCACCCGCGCCGCCGACCTCGTCGAGCTCGACCGTGTGCAGGCGCTTGCCGACCGGATCGGCGGCGTCGAGCTGGTGACTATCCTCGCCGCGCCCGACGAGGACCACCCCCGCAAGGGCTTCGTGACCGACCATCTCGGCCTCGAGGACTTCAACAACGGCGACGTCGACGTCTATCTCTGTGGCCCGCCGCCGATGGTCGAAGCCGTCCGCACCCACATGGCTGCGCTGGGCGTCACGCCCGGCAGCTTCCACTTCGAGAAGTTCAACCCCACCGAGACCGTGGCGGCCGCAGCATGACCGCCGCCCCCTCTCTCACCGCCGCCGCGATCCCCGGCCGCTTCGCCGGCAAGTCCATCGTCGTCACCGGCGCCGCCCAGGGCATCGGCCGCCGCGTGGCCGAGCGCGCCGCCGCCGAGGGCGGCAGCGTCCTCATCGTCGACCGCTCCCCCTACCGCGACGAGGTGGTGGAGGCGATCGGCCGGGCAGGGGGCGCCGCCCACGCCTTCGACGCCGATCTGGAGACCTGGGACGGCTGCGCCGTCGCCATGGCCCGCGCCGTCGACCTCCACGGCCGCATCGACATCCTCGTCAACAATGTCGGCGGCACCATCTGGGCGAAACCCTACGAGCAGTACGAACCGGCCGAGATCGAGGCCGAGATCCGCCGCTCGCTCTTCCCGACGCTCTTCTGCTGCCGCGCCGCCCTCGATCACATGCTGCCGGCGGGCCGTGGCACCATCGTCAACGTCTCCTCGATCGCCACCCGCAGCCTCTACCGCGTCCCCTATGCCGCGGCGAAGGGCGGGGTGAACGCCCTCACAGCCTCGCTCGCCTGGGAGGTCGCCGGCCGCGGCATCCGCGTCGTCGCCACCGCGCCGGGCGGCACCGAGGCCCCGCCGCGCCGCACCCCCCGCAACCTCGCCCGGGAGCCCGCCAGGGGCGGCGACGACAGCACGACCTCGGCCATCGTCGAGCAGACCCTCGCCTCCAGCCTGATGCACCGCTACGGCACCCTCGACGAGCAGGCGGCCCCGATCCTGTTCCTCGCCTCCGACGAAGCGAGCTACATCACCGGCCTGACCGTCCCGGTCGGCGGCGGCGACCTCGGTTGACCCCCACGACCCCCGCATTACATTTCACTGTAACGCAATGACCTTCGCAAACTGGCAAGGCGATCCATGCAAGAGTCCGCCATCATCGCCAAGGGCCAGACGACGCTGCCGCGGCCGGTCCGCGACGCGCTCGGCATCGCTCCCGGTGATCGCGTGCGCTATGTCGTCGAGGGCAACGAGGTGCGCCTCCTCAAGGTCCGCTCGGTGCTGGAACTCGAGGGGTCGCTCCGCGGTCCCGACCGCATGCCGGCGACCCTCGAGGACATGGACGCCGGCATCGCCGACGGCGCGGCACACGACGCCGGCCTCCGGTGATCGCCCTCGACACCAACGTCCTCGTCCGCTTCCTCGTCGCTGACGATCCCGCGCAGGCCCGCCGTGCCCGCGACCTCCTCGCCGGCCTCGACGCCGCGACCCCGGCCTTCGTCTGCCGGGAAGTCGTCCTGGAACTCGCCTGGGTCCTCGAGCGCACCGACGCGCTCGATCGGTCGCGGATCGCCGACGCCTTCGACGGCCTGCTCGCCGCCCGCGAGATCCTGATCGAGTCCGCCGACGACCTTGCCACCGCGGTCGCCGCCTGGCGCGCCGGCGGCCCCGGCCTCGTCACCTTCGACCGCAAGGCCGCCCGCCTCCCCGGCGCGCGCCTCCTCGACGAGGCGGCTTCCTGACGTCAGGGCGCGATCAGCTCGACGGTGGGAAAGTAGGTCCGGCAACGCTGCGCATCACGGGTAAGCAGCCGATGCCCCGCCACGGCGGCATGGGCGCCGATGTAGAAGTCCGGCAGCAGGCTCGTTCGCGTCCCGCCTCGCCGCCGATAGGCGAGATAGGCCTTGCCCGCCAGGAACGCCGCATCCCATGGCAAGGGCTCACGAACGAAAACCGCCTCCGGCAGCAGTCGGTCGACATCCTCGATCCGCTGGAACGCCACGGAGACCTCGGCATAGATGAGCGGATTGATGACGAGCTGGGCCCCGCCCGCGGCCGCCCGGTCCGCGGCCTCGTAGGACCAGCGCGACCAGGCGTCACCGTCGCTCGCGATGTCGATCAGGATGTTGGAGTCGACGAGGACCGAGGACCTCAATCTTCGCCCCGCGTCATCGCCATGATCTCGTCCGTCGTCAGGCCACCACGCGCCGAGCCGCGCAGCGCATCGAGAGCGGCACGGACCGCCGCGGGCGTTCCCACCTGCCGCGTCAGCCGGATGACCCCGTCGTCGCCCAGCACGAACTCGACCTCCGTGCCGGGCAGGATCCCGGTCGCCTCCCGCAGCTCCTGGGGGATCGTTACCTGGCCTTTGCTCGTGACACGCATTGGAACCTCCGTTCTTACCGACAGAGTATTACCGCGACCGCGCTCCTTCAACCTCGGATCGGACCAAAATCCGGTGCATGGGATGTACATGGCTTGTACATGGGTTGTACGTGCCCGCCTCCGGCCCGGCGATACCGCCACGGTATTCCGTCAACCGCGCTCAGGCGCGTTTGCGGGCGACGTCCTGCGCAACCTTGACGAACTTGTGGACATGGACGCCCTGCTCGTCGATCCGGTGGTTCACCGACAGCGCCGTGGTGCCGAGCGGCGGGCGGATCTTCAGGAAGCGGATGCCGTTGCGCGCGGCCGAGCCCACCGACTCCGGCACCACGCACACCCCCTCGCCGATGGCGACGAAGCTCAGTGCCGTCTGCAGGTCGTTGGTGAACAACCGCTTTTCCGCCGTGATCCCGAGCGTCGCCAGCTGCGCCAGCACGAAGTCGGCATAGGACGGACGCGGGAATTCCGGGTAGAGCACGAAGGTCTCGCCGGCGAGGTCGCGCAGGTCGACCGCGGCGCCCGCACCATCGTCCGGGAGCTCGACCGAGTCGGGGATCGCGACGATCAGCTCCTCGTCGCAGAGCTTCTTCGTGACGAATTCCGGGTCCTCCAGCGCCGGCCGGGCAAAGGCGACGTCGATCTCGCGCCGCACCAGCCCGCGATAGAGGCTCGCATTGTTCATCGGGATGAGGCTCAGATTCACGCCGGGATGGCCGGCCCGGAAGGTCTTGATGATGTTCGGCAGGATGCCATAGCTCGACGACCCGACGAAGCCGATGCGAAGGCGCCCCTCGGCGCCCTGGCCGATGCGCCGGATCTCGAGCTGGACATCCTCGACCTCGCGCATCACCGCGCGCCCGCGCTCGTAGAGCCGCGCGCCCGCCTGCGTGAGCGTGATCGCGCTCCGCCCGCGGTTGAACAGCACCGCCCCGAGTTCCTCCTCGAGCTGCTGGATCTGTCGGCTCAGGGGCGGCTGCGCCATCCCGAGCCGCTCCGCAGCCCGGCCGAAATGCATCTCCTCCGCCACCGCGAGGAAGTAGGTGAGCCGTCTCAGATTCATCTCGGTCACGTCCGGCGCCCCTCGCTGGAACCGGCGCGCAGGCGCTCCGTGGCGCGTGCGGAGTGTTTCATGAAGGTCGCGCAGGCCGCGGCCCGCCCGCAGGCCCGGCAGTCCTCCCCACAGCGCGACACGATCCGCGGGGCACTGCGCCCGTCCTCGCTCCCGCCGTTCGCATCCCTGTCATCCTTCCTCCGCATCGCCCGCTTCTCCTCCTCCCTCGCCCTGTCCTCGCCTGATACCTTGCCTGACACCGCCTTTCCCAATACCGACGAGGTCCACACCATACCCGAGCGGTATCGCCATGGAACTCCGCCAGCTCCGCTACTTCGTCGCCGTAGCCCAAACCCAGAATTTCACCCGAGCCGCCGCCCGGCTCAACATCGCGCAGCCGCCGCTCAGCCGGCAGATCATGCAGCTGGAGGAGGAGATCGGCGTGAAGCTCATCGAGCGCGGCTCGCGCCCGGTGCGGCTCACCGAAGCCGGCCGCCTGTTCTATGATCAGGCGGTCCAGGCGCTCGACCATATCGAGACAATGACCGAGATGACCCGCCGTCTCGCCGCCACCGGCCGGCCGCTCCTCGGGATCGGCTTCGTCGCCTCGACCCTCTACGGCTATCTTCCCGAGGTGATCCGCCGCTACCGGGCCGCCCGCCCCGAGGTCGAGGTCTCGCTCCTGGAGCTCACCTCGCTGGAGCAGGTCGCCGCGCTCAGGGACCGCCGCATCGATGTCGGGTTCGGCCGCATGCCGCACGGCGATCCGGCGGTCGCGCGGGTGCTCATGCGCAACGAGCCGCTGCTTGCCGCCGTGCCGGGATCGCACCCGCTCGCCGGCCGCACCGATCCGCTGCGCCTCGCCGACCTCGCCGGGCTGCCGCTCGTCGTCTACCCCAAGGCGCCGCGCCCGAGCTTTGCCGATCAGGTCATCGCGCTCTTCCGCGCCCGCGACGTGCGCATTCCCGCGCTGCACGAGGTCCGCGAGTTGCAGACCGCCCTCGGCCTCGTCGCGGCGGAAAGCGGTATCGCCCTCGTCCCGGCCTCGGTCGCGACGCTCCGCCGCGACAATGTCGCCTACCTCGCCCTCGACGAGGCGGAGGCCTGGTCGCCCCTCATCATGAGCACCCGGCGCGACGACGCCTCCCCCGAGATCGCCCTGATCCTGAAGCTCGTCCGGCAGATGTACCGCGACGAGGGCATCGCGTTCGGCGCCTGAGCGGGGCAGGGCAGGCCGCCGCCTGATCGCCCTCGACAATCGCCGCGCCCGGTGCGCTATAGGCATGTCCCCTGCCTGCGCTCCCCGAAGGCCCCCGATGCCCGCCGCCGTCCCACCACCGATCGAGGATCGCGTCCTTCCCGCGATCGGCCTGCTGCTCCTCGCGCTGCTCTGCTTCACCGGCATCGACACCTGCGCCAAGTGGCTGGTCCTGCACGGCCTGCCCGCAACCCAGGTCGCCTTCGTCCGCTATGCCGTCCATCTCGCGATCGTCTGCGCCGTCGGCCTCGCCTCCGCCGAACGGCTCTGGCAGACCGCGAACCTGCCGACCGTGTCGATCCGCGCCCTCGCGTTGCTCGGCAGTACCCTCTTCAACTTCGCCGCCCTCTCCTTCCTGCCGCTGACCATGACCGCGGCGATCATGTTCTCCGCGCCGCTCTGGATCTGCCTCCTGTCGATCCCGCTGCTCGGCGAGACCGTCGGGCTGCGGCGGTGGATGGCGATGCTGGTCGGGTTCGGCGGGATCCTCGTCGTGGCGCGGCCGTGGACCGGCCACCTGCATCCGGCGATCCTGCTCTGCCTAGCCGCAGCGCTCTGTGGCTCGCTCTACACGATCCTGACCCGGATGCTGGCGGGGCGCGACACCACCAACACCCAGCAGTTCTATGCCGGCCTCGTCGCCACCGCCGGCGTGGCGCCGTTCGCCGCGGGCGCGTGGACTTGGCCGAGCGACGCGGCAAGCTGGCTCGCCCTCTCCGCCATCGGCGTCTTCGGTTGGGGCGGCCACCAGCTCGTCACCATCGCCTCGCGCTTCGCCCCCGCCTCGACGCTCGCGCCGTTCACCTATGTGCAGATCGTCGCGATGACGGCGTCGAGCTGGCTGATCTTCGCGCAGCCGCCGGACGCCTATGTCATCCTCGGCGCGGCGATCGTCGCGGCGAGCGGGCTCTATATCGGACTGCGCGAGCGGGCGCTGGCCCGCGAGGCGATGCGGAGGAGGACAGAATGAGCGGAAACCGGGGCGTCGTCCTCGTCACCGGCGCGAGCCAGGGCATCGGCGCCGCCACCGCGGCGGCCTTCGCGGCGGCCGGATGGGCCACCGTCATCGCCGCCCGCAACGGGGAACGGCTTGCCGAGGTCGCCGCCCGCCTCGGGCCGGACGCCCTCGCGATCCCGGCCGACGTCACCGACCCGGCCTCCGTCGAGGCGTTGTTCGCGCAGAGTCATGCCCGCTTCGGCCGGCTCGACGCGGTCTTCAACAATGCCGGTGCCGGCATGGCCGCGAAGCTCGCCGGGGATGTCACCTGGGAGGAGTGGCGGCGCATCGTCTCGGTCAATCTCGACGGCGCGTTCCTCGTCGCCTCCGCCGCCTTTCGCGCCATGCGCGACCAGAGCCCGCAGGGCGGCCGGATCATCAATAACGGCTCGATCTCGGCGACCGCGCCCCGTTACGGCTCCGTCGCCTACACCGCGTCGAAGCACGCGATCACCGGGCTTACCAAGGCGCTCTCGCTCGACGGCCGCGGCTTCGACATCGCCTGCGGCCAGATCGACATCGGCAATGCCGCCTCCGACATGACCGCGGCAATGACGATGGGCGTGCCGCAGGCCGACGGCCGGCTCGCCGCCGAGCCGGTCATCGACGTCGCGCACGTCGCCCGGGCGGTCGTCGACATGGCAAGCCTGCCGCTCGACGTGAACGTCCAGTTCATCACCCTGATGGCGACCAAGATGCCGTTCGTCGGCCGGGGCTGACGCCGGCGATCAGCCCGCCATCGGCACCCGCATCCGCGCCAGCGCATCGACGAAGAACGGCCGGAAGCCCTCCGGGTGCTCGCTCATCGGGAAGTGGCCGAGCTCGTCCATCACCGCGAGCGTCGCACCGGGAATCGCCGCGGCGGTGCGCCGCGCATCCTCGGGCGTGCAGGTGAGATCGTAGGCCCCGACGAGAATATGCACCGGCGTCCGGCCCGTGTCGATCTGCCCGAGCCGCCCGATCAGGCTGTCGTCGCGGGTATAGAAGCTGAGATCGCCGCGGAACACGCCGGGGCCGGAGGCCATGAACATCCAGAGCGTGTTCCACCGCTCCGCCTTCGGCGCATAGGGCGAGATGTTGGCCGAGACCAGCGCCGCGCCCATCTCGCCGCCATGGGCGTCGGGCCGGTGGAACCAGTCGATATCGTACCAGGCCGGCTGGAAGTCCGACGCCTCGATGGCGATGAAGCCCGCGAACCGGTCGCCGTGGAGCGCGGCGAGCTGCAGCGCGATCCGCCCGCCCATCGAGCAGCCGGCGAGCACCGGCCGGTCGAGGCCGAGCCCGTCGACCACCGCCAGCACCGTCTCGACATAGAGCTCGGTCGTCAGCAGGTATTCCTCGGTCTCGAACCCCTCCGGCGGCAGGCTCTTGCCGTGCCAGGGCATATCGAAGGCGATCAGCCGATGGCTCTGCGTTACGCCTGCGTCGTTCATCAGGTGCCGCCACTGCCGGGTGTCGGCACCGGCGGTGTGCAGGCAGAGCACCGGCTGGCCGGTCCCGGCCTCCTCGAAATAGATCCGCCGCTTCGCGCCCGCGACCTCGACGGTCAGATACCGTCCGGTGATCGGCTCGATCGTCATGCGAAAGCCTCCTCGCGCGGAAGGGCCAGGAACTCCTTGAAGAAGCGCAGGTTCTTCACCATCGCGAGAATGTCCCCCTCGATCTTGGCCCGCCCGATCGTCACGAGCCCGAAGATGTCGTGGAAGCCTGGCTTCGGCCGCGGCTTCCAGAATTCCGCGAGGGCGTCCGCGTCGGTCGAGATCGCGAAGCGCCATGGCGTCTTGCGGCTCGGCCCCGGCGCCACCTCGGCGAGGCGACCCTTGTCGAAGACGAGATAATATTCGTCGCCGTCCACCCGCAGCAGCACGGTCTCCGAGACGAGCCGGCCGAGGCGGAGCAGGTGCGGCGTGTGGTCGAGGCGCGCCTGCATCTGGCGCAGAAGGTCGAGCATGGGTCTTCCCCTGGTGTCCTTTGTCTCTCTCGCGCCGACACTGCGCCTCCGACCTGCCACCGGGCAATGGACGGGAGGGTATGTCCCGATACCCCGA
Source organism: Amaricoccus sp. (assembly GCA_046348955.1). GTDB lineage: Bacteria > Pseudomonadota > Alphaproteobacteria > Rhodobacterales > Rhodobacteraceae > Amaricoccus. The sequence continues at coordinate 12,274 of JAXMDG010000006.1, read as the reverse complement.
CGGTCCCGGGTCAGGGTATTGCCCGATACCGACCGAGGCATTGGTTCCCAGCCGCCGCTCTGAGATGCATGATGGTGTCGCCCCTCCGGCCAGCCCGGATTCCGACAGCAAGCAACAGCTCAGGGGGAGAAACCTATGGGAAGCGTAACGCTCGACAACATCACCGACGTCGTCACCGCCTCGCTCGGCCAGAACGGCGCCATCACCGACCGCCAGCGCGAGATCATGACCGCCGCGCTCCGCCACCTGCACGACTTCTGCAAGGAGGTGAAGCTGCAGCATGGCGAGTTCCTCGCCGCCTGCGACTTCCTCGCCCGCGCCGGCCAGATCACCGACGACAAGCGGCAGGAATTCATCCTGCTCGGCGACATCCTCGGCGTCGAGGTGCTGGTCGACATGCTGACGAACCCCGTCACCGGCGGCGAGAGCACCTCGACCGTGCTCGGGCCGTTCTACCGCGACAACCCGCCGATCCTGCCGGCCGGCGCCTCGGTGGTGCAGAAGCATTTCGACGGCGAGGAGACGGTGCTCTTCGAGGGCGTCGTCACCGATGACGAAGGCAAGCCGCTCGAGGGCGTCCTGATGGACGTCTGGGAGGACGCGCCGAACGGCCTCTACGAGAACCACGATCCGAACCAGCCCGACTTCAACCTCCGCGGCCGGTTCCAGACCGACGCCGCGGGCCGCTACGCCTTCCGCGCGCTGCGCCCCGTGCCCTACCCGATCCCGGAGGACGAGACGGCGGGCGAGCTGCTGCGCTACATGGGCCACCATCCCTACCGGCCCGGCCACATGCACTTCATGATCCAGAAGCCCGGCTATCGAACGCTGGTCAGCCAGATCTTCGACGGCTCGTCCACCTACCTCGACAACGACTCGGTCTTCGCCGTGAAGGACGACTTGATCGCCGAGTTCGTGCCGACCCCGGACGCCGACACCGATCTGCACGTGCAGTTCGACTTCGCGCTGAAGCGCGAGAAGGTTCTCGTCGACGCCTGACGCGACCAGCGGATCCCCGTCCCGCGCGGGGGTCCGCCCATCCAGACCCTTTCCCAGCAATCGCAGCGTTGCAGCCCGTGCGCCCACCCGTGCGCCCACCCGCGCACCGATCGAGCGCGCCCGGCACCCGGAGGGGACTGCCAACGCCCCCCGCCTGCTCGACGTCGGGGGCGCGCCGGATCTTCGGGGCCGGGAGGTCGGAGGCGCGCCTCGCCGGTGGTCTGGGCCTACCTCACTTGACCGGAGAGCGACGGGAGGGGGTGGAGGTGCGTGGGCAAGGCGACATGGCAGAGCGGTGACGACGGCTTTTCGACGCAGAGCGGGGCCGCCCAGACAAAAAGCTGGTTGGAGGCAATCGCGTAGATCCGGCCCGTCGGCCCGATCGCCGGGCTCGACAAGCCGCCGCCCGACCAGGCGAAGGCTCCCCGGAGCGCCAGCGAGGCCGGATCGTAGCTGCGCAGCGAGCTGGCCGTCGAGACATAGATCTCGTTCCGGGAGATCGCCGGCGAAGCGATCGTCGCGGCTGGATAGCCGACCGAAGCGAGCGGCGTCTGGCCGTCGAGGGTGAAGAGGCCGCCATACTCGGCGAAGACGATGCGGCCGTCGCCGGTATGGGCCGGCATCGAGGTCGGCACGAGCGAATCCGCGACCTGGGTTTCCAGCGGGCCGGTGAAGAGCAGATGACCGCCATCGACGACGAGCCCATGCTCGTCGTCGACATGCATGTCGGTTTCTCCGGTCACGCTCTCGCCGTTCGGCAGCACGGTGGCCGCGGTCAGCGCGACCATGCCGGGACGGTCGAGGCGCGAGCGCACGACAAAGCCCGTCGCGGGGTCGAAGCCGAGATGGAGGACCGAACGGAAGATGTCGGTCGCGACGATGTCGGTGCCGGTGATCGCGACCCCCGGCATCGGCTGGCCGATATTCGGCGGAAGGAGGTCGGGGCTGTCCGTCGCGGCGCTGGGCTGGAAGCCGATCGGCGGGAGCAGGCAATAGGCCCAGGGCGGCAGCATGCACACGACCTTGAACCAATCGGGATGGCCGTCGCCGCCGAAGACCTCGTCATGTTCGATGCCGAGGAGGGTGTCGCCGATCACCGTGCCGGTGCCGCTCTGGAAGGCGACCAGGCGCAGCTCGGTATCGGAAAGGCCGCGATAGGCCACCGGAACGAGGACCGTCGTCGCATCGCCCTGATGCAGGATGTTGGGGGGTGCGGAGACCGTGCCGAGATCGGGGCCCCGCACGATGCTGCCATGGTCGGGCAGGGTCGCGGCCCAGCCGATCCCGCCGCCTGGGGTGAAGCGATAGAGCCGGGCCTCGCGACGGGTGACGGCCGGCGTCACGCGGTGGTCGGTATAGCGCTTGGTGGTGACGGCATAGATCGAGCCGTCGCTGTCGACCACGGGCGGGGCGAGGAAGGCCTCGCCGGCGGTGTCGGCCGCGCGCTGCCAATAGGCGCTGCCATCGGGATGGCGGGCGCGCAGCACGCCGTCGGTGCTGGCGAGATAGACCGTGCCGTCGGGGCCGACGATGGGTCCGACGCCCGGCGCGAAGCCGCCGAGCCCGCCGATCACCGCGAGCGGCGTCCGGGCCGGACTGGTGGCAAGGTCGAGGAAGCCCGAATTGGCCGCGTCGCCATGGGCATGGTCCCAGCTCGCCGCCCAGGCGCCAAGCGGCGCGGCGCAGGTCATCGCGATCGACAGGCCGATCAGCCTGACATGGAGCCCCAGTCCCGCCATCTCGTCCCCCCCTTTGCGCCGTCCTGGCGCGGCGCGAGTATATCATGGCGGCAGGCGATCGTCCGAGAGGGAATGGCTCAGAGATCCTTCACGAGGCGGAGCGCGTCGTAGATCGCGGCATGGATATTGCGCGCGGCGACGGCGTCGCCGATGCGGAAGAGCTGGAAGCGGCCGTCCGGGTTGCGGATGGCGGCCTGCGGGGCGCCGGCGACCAGCGCGGCGTGGTCGACGGCGCCGAGATTGCGCGAGAGCGGCCTGAGCGCGAGATAGAGGTCGTCGAGCGGGCGCGTGCCGTGATTGACCACGACCTGGTCGATGCTGCGGGTCTGCTCGGCCGCGCCGTAGTCGCTGCCGAGCGTGGCGATCAGGCGGTTGCCGTCGCGGGTCACCGATCGCAGGCGCCAGGTCACGGTGAAGCGGGCGGCGCGGGCCTGCAGGCTGCGGATATAGGGGACGAGGTTCATCGCCATCACTTCGGGCGCGAAGCTGCGGTCGGGGGTGACGATCTCGACGGCGGATCCGGCGGCGGCGGCGAGATCGGCGGCCTGCAGCCCGGCATGGTCGCCGGCATCGTCGAAGACGAGGATCGAGGCGGCGGGACGGGTGTCGCCCGCGAGGATGTCCCAGGCCGACACGACGAGGTCGTTGCCTTGGTCGAGGATCGCGGCATGGGGCAGGCCGCCGGTTGCGACGATCACGGCGTCGGGATCGGTCGCGAGCACGTCCTCGGGTTCGGCCCAGCTGTTGAAGTGGAAGGCGACGCCGCGTTTTGCGCATTGTTCCAGGCGCCAGTCGACGATGGCGCGCATCTCGCGCCGCCGCTCCTGCTGGGCGGCGAGGCGGATCTGGCCGCCGGCCTGGTCGGCGGCCTCGAAGACGGTGACGGCATGGCCGCGCTCTGCGGCGACCCGGGCGGCTTCGAGCCCGGCCGGGCCGGCGCCGATGATGGCGATGCGCCGCGGCTCGGGCGCGGGCGGGATCGCGTGCGGCATGGCGAGCTCGCGGCCGGTGGCGGCGTTGTGGATGCAGAACGCCATGCCGCCCTGATAGATCCGGTCGAGGCAGTAGTTGGCGCCGACGCAGGGCCGGATGTCGTCCTCGCGCCCCTCGGCGATCTTGCGCACCAGATGGGGGTCGGTCATGTGCGCCCGGGTCATCCCGACCATGTCGAGCTTGCCGCTGGCGATCGCATGCCGGGCGGTCGCGACATCCTGGATGCGCGCGGCATGGAAGACAGGGATATCGAGCGCGGCGCGCACCGTGCCGGCGAAGTCGAGATGGGGTGCGCTTGGCATGCCCTGGATCGGGATCACGCCGGTCAGGCCGGCATCGGTGTCGATATGGCCGCGGATCACGTTGAGGAAGTCGACATGGCCGCTCGCTTTCAGCCGCCGTCCGATCTCGAGCCCCTCCGCGCGGGTGATCCCGCCTGGCACGACCTCGTCCGCGACGAAGCGCACGCCGACCAGGAACCGGTCGCCGACGCGGTCGCGGATCGCCTTCAGCAGCTCGAGCGAGAAGCGCATCCGGTTGTCGAGGGAGCCGCCCCAGGGCGGGTCGAGGTCATTGGTGCGCGGCGACCAGAATTGGTCGATCAGGTGGCCATAGGCTTCGAGCTCGATCCCGTCGAGGCCAGCCGCCTGCATCCGCTCGGCGGCCGCGGCATAGTCCGCGATGATCCGCTCGATATCCCAGTCCTCGGCCGGCTTGGGGAAGGCCCGGTGCGCCGGCTCGCGGGCATGGCCGGCCGAGACGACCGGCAGCCAGTCGCCGGTATCCCAGCGCGTGCGACGCCCGAGATGGGTGAGCTGGATCATCACCGCGGCGCCCTCGTCATGCACGGCGTCGGCGAGCAGGCGCAGATGGCGCACCACCTCGTCCTTCCAGGCGAGCACGTTGCCGAAAGCGGGGGGCGAGTCGCGGGAGACCGAGGCCGAGCCCGCGGTCATGGTGAGCGCCACCCCGCCGCGCGCCCGCTCGACATGATAGGCGCGGTAGAGCGCGGTCGGCATGCCGTTCTCGGTATAGGCCGGCTCATGGCTGGTGATCATGATCCGGTTCCGCAGCGTCAGATGCTTGAGCTGGAACGGCTGGAGCAGGGGATCGTCGGACATCGGGCGCGGCCTCGCTCTGGCATGCGGGACCGGCATAGATAGAATGGCCCCCCATGTCAAAAAGACCGGGAGGAGGCGGCATGCAGGATGATGGCCCCGGGCGGCCTGGATCCCCGGAGTTGCTGGCTGGCGGCAATCCGCGCATCGCGAAAGGCGAGGGCGATGGTCCGGTGCAGGCCTATATCGCCGCGATGCCGGGCTGGAAGCGCGCGGTGGGCGAGCGCCTCGACCGGCTGATCGAGCGCGCGGTGCCTGGCGTGCGCAAGGCGGTCAAATGGAACTCGCCCTTCTATGGGGTCGGCGACCAGGGCTGGTTCCTGAGCACCCATTGCTATGCGCGCTATGTGAAGCTTGCCTTCTTCCGTGGGGCGCTGCTCGACCCGCCTCCGCCCGGCGCCTCGCGCCAGGCGGAGGTGCGCTATCTCGATATCCACGAGACCGATTCGTTCGACGAGGCGCAGCTGACGGACTGGATGATACAGGCGAGCCGGCTGCCGGGTATGCGTCTGTGAGCGGCGGGCGCATCTACCGAACGGCGCGAGACTTGGCTGGCGTCGCTTTTCGGTAGAGCGCCGCGGCGACGCCTCTCCGGCGGCGGCCTCTCGCTCGCGGCGCGCTGCACCGTTGCGGCGGCTCAGCCGTCTTCAGGCTTCGGTGCGTCGGCGCGGGTGGAGAGGCGCAGCCGCGAGATCGCGGCTGCCCGGAGCGGGCCGTTGCCCGCAGAGTCTTTGGTCTCCCCATCTGTTGATGGGGCCCCTCGGACTGCCCGATAGGGTTTCTGCCTCTATGAAATCCTTTGAAGAAGCCAAACAGGGCTGGGCGCGCTTGGCCCCCAACGGCGTGACGAGGGCGGTCGAGAGCGGCGGTGTCCGCCGGACGGGCGATGGCGTCGGATCTGGCCGGCCGGCGTCCGGGGGTGGGCGCCGGCCGGGCGCGGTGTGCTCAGCGCTTGCGCAGCGCGTCGAGCAAGGCCGCGCCGAGGGCGCCAGTGGGGGCGCCGGTGGGGGCGGCGGGGTCGGTCTGTCCCGGGCGCGGCGCGGCCTTGGCGGCATGCTTCGGCTCGGGCTTGCGCTGGTCGGGCTTGCGGGTGTCCGGCTTTCGGGTGTCCGGCTTTCGGGGGGCGGGATCGTCGGCGCGGTCGCGGCGCATCGAGAGCCCGATGCGCTTGCGGGCGGCATCGACCTCGACCACCCGGACGCGCACGACATCGCCCGCCTTCACCACCTCGTGCGGATCCTTGACGAACCGGTCGGCGAGCTGGCTGACATGGACGAGCCCATCCTGGTGCACGCCGATATCGACGAAGGCGCCGAAGGCCGCCACGTTGGTCACGGTGCCTTCCAGCATCATGCCGGGCTTGAGATCGCCGATGGTCTCGACGCCGTCGGCGAAGGTCGCGGTGACGAAGGCGGGGCGGGGGTCGCGTCCGGGCTTGGCGAGCTCGGCCAGGATGTCGCGCACCGTGGGCAGGCCGAAGCTGCCATCGACAAAATCCTCCGGATCGACCGAGCGCAGCCGCGCCTCGTCGCCCATCAGCGCGCGCAGGTCGCGGCCGCAGGCGGCGACGATGCGGCGCGCGACCCCGTAGGCCTCGGGATGGACCGCGGATTCGTCGAGCGGCTCGGCCCCGCCGCGGATCCTGAGAAAGCCCGCGCATTGCTCGAAGGCGCGCGGCCCGAGGCGGGGGACGGCGAGCAGGTCCTTGCGGCTCTGGAACGCGCCCTTCTCGTCGCGATGGGCGACGATCGCCTCGGCGAGCGCCGGGCCGAGGCCCGAGACATGGGCGAGAAGCGCGGCCGAGGCCATGTTGAGATCGACGCCGACCGCGTTGACCGCGTCCTCGACCACAGCCTCGAGCGCGCGGCCGAGCCGGTGCTGGTCGACATCGTGCTGATACTGGCCAACGCCGATCGCCTTGGGCTCGATCTTGACGAGCTCGGCCAGCGGGTCCTGCAGCCGCCGCGCGATCGAGACGGCGCCGCGCAGCGAGACATCGAGGCCGGGAAACTCCTTCGCGGCGAGCTCGGAGGCGGAATAGACCGAGGCGCCGGCCTCGGAGACCACGACCTTGGTGGGCTTCGGCGCCGGCAGGGCCGCGAGCATCTCGGCGGTCAGCTTCTCGGTCTCGCGGCTGGCGGTGCCGTTGCCGATCGCGATGAGCTCGACCCCGTGGCGGCGGACCAGGGCGGCGAGCGTCGCCTGCGCCCCGCGCAGGTCGTTCTTGGGTTGGAACGGATAGACGGTGTCGGTCGCGACGAGCTTGCCGGTCGCATCGACCACCGCGACCTTGACCCCGGTGCGCACGCCCGGATCGAGCCCCATGGTCGGCCGCGCCCCGGCCGGCGCGGCGAGCAACAGCGCGCGCAGATTGCGCGCGAAGACCGTGATCGCCTCCTCCTGGGCGCGGTCGCGCAGCTGGCCCAGCAGGTCGAGCATCATGGTCAGGCTGAGCTTGGTGCGCCAGGCCCAGCGGGCGACATCGCGCAGCCAGCGGTCGCCTGGGCCGTCGCTGCCGGCCTCGAGCCGGGCGGCCACCATCGCCTCGACCTCCGGAGCGCCCGCTTCGGGATCGGGGCCGATATCGAGCGTCAGCGCGCCCTCCTTGCTCCCGCGCAGCATGGCGAGCGCCCGGTGGCCGGGCACCCCGGCCCAGCGCTCGCTATGCGCGAAATAGTCGGAGAATTTCGCGCCTTTCTCCTCCTGGCCCGGGACGAGGCGCGCGGTGAGCAGTGCCTGTTTCTCCAGGAAGCCGCGGAGCCGGCCGAGCAGGTCGGCATCCTCGGACAGGGTCTCGGTCAGGATGTCGCGGGCGCCGGCCAGCGCCTCCTTCGCATCGGGCACCTCGGGGCCGAGAAAGGTCTGCGCCAGCGTCTCGGGCGGGGTCCGGCGGTCGGCGCGGATCGCCTCGACCAGCGGCTCCAGCCCGCGCTCGCGGGCGATGGCGGCCTTGGTCCGGCGCTTGGGCTTGAAGGGCAGGTAGAGATCCTCGAGCGCGGCCTTGCTGGCGGCGCCGGCGATGCTCGCCTCGAGCTCGGGCGTGAGCTTGCCCTGGTCGCGGATCGAGCCGAGGATGCTGGCGCGCCGGGCCTCGAGCTCGCGCAGATAGACGAGCCGGTCGGCGAGTGTGCGCAGCTGGCCGTCATCGAGCCCGCCGGTCGCCTCCTTGCGGTAGCGCGCGACGAAGGGGACGGTGGCGCCGCCATCGAGCAGGGCGGCGGCGGCGCCGACCTGGTCGGGCCGGGCGCCGATCTCCGAGGCGATGGTCCGGGCGATCAGCTGGTCAGTCGGGAGGGTCATGGCGACTCGCGTAAGGGCAGAGGACGGCCACCTTACGCAGCCCCTCAAGCGAGGCCAATGCCCTCCGCCGGGCCGTCGCTTTCGGTGAAGCGCCGCGGCGGCGTCGCTCCGCGCGCGGCGCGCGGCACCGTCGCGGCGGCTCAGCCGGCTCCGCCCCGGGGAGCGGTGGCCCGGGGGGGGCGAGGGCGAGTGCCTGGACGCCTCCAGCCCGAGGCGCGCCGGCTCGCCTCCGGCTTCCGTGGCGCGCGCGATCAGCCGATCTCGGTCACCGCGCCGACGAGGGTCTGCGCGGTGACGAGCGCGGCGCCGGTCGCGAGGAGGGTCGGCGGCAGCAGCAGCCATTCGAGCGTCCAGGCGCCGCCGGATCGCTCTTGCTCGTGGATCATTGCCTGGTGCAGGCCGCCGACCTGCACCGCGGTGAAGCGGGCGAGCGCGACCAGGCTTTCGGCGGCGACCGGGTTCTGCTTGTGGGCCATCGCCGAGGACTTGCCGCCGCCGGAAAGCCGGATCTCGCCGCCCTGGGCCATGAGCGCGACGTCCTGGCCGAGCTTGCCCAGCGTGCCGGCGACGAGCGCCAGCCAGTCGGCGAGCGCGGCGATCCGGTCGCGCTGGCTGTGCCATTGCGGCGCGTCGCCGAGGCCGAGCCGGTCGGCCAGCGCGGCGCGCACGGCGCCGGCCTGGGGGCCGAGCTTCTCGAGCGTGCCGGCGGCGCCGCCAAACTGCAGGACGAGGAGGTCGCGCTCCAGCGCGTCCAGCCGGGCCAGGTGGCGGGGCAGGGGGCCGCGCCAGGCCGCGATGCGGTCGCCGGCGGTGATCGGGATCGCCGCCTGCATCCGGGTGCGGCCCATCAGGCGTTTGTCCCCGAAGCGTTCGGCAAGAATGCCGAGCGCGTGATCGAGCGCGCGGAGGCGCGATCGCCAGAGCCCGACCAGCGGCTTCAGCCGCAGGATCAGCGCGGTGTCGATCACGTCCTGGCTGGTGGCGCCGAAATGGAGGCTTGCACCGTTCTCACCGGCGGCGGCGCGCAGCTGGCGGACGAGGTCGGGCACCACCACCCCATCGCGCGCGGTCGCGGACCGCAGCGCGGCGAGATCGGGGCGAAACCCTTCGAGCGCGGCGCCGATCCGGGACGCGGCGGCGGCGGGGATCACCCCGCACGCGGCCTCGGCCGCGGCCAGCGCCCGCTCGAAGTCGATCATGGCGGCGATCTCGGCCTCCGGCCCGAGCAGCGCCTCGGTCTCGGGGTCGGACACCAGGCCGCCGAGCCAGGGATGGTCGAAGATCGCGGTTCCCATGATCAGATGTCGAAGAACACGGTTTCGTTCTCGCCCTGGAGCCGGATGTCGAACCGGTAGGTATTGCCGCTGCGCTGGGCGATCAGGGTCGGCCGGCGATTGACCTGCTCGATCAGGTTCAGCACCGGGTCGGCCTCGTTGGCGGCGGTTTCGTCGGAGAAGTACATCCGGGTGTTGAGCCCGATATTGATGCCGCGCGCCACGATCCAGAGGTTGAGGTGCGGCGCCATCGGCCGGCCGTTGCGGCCGGGGACGATGCCCGGCTTCACCGTCTCGAAGGAAAAGAGGCCGGTCGAGAAGTCCGAGATGATCCGGCCCCAGCCACGGAAGCCTTCCTCGACATCGCCGGAGCGGCGGTCCTGCGGGCTCGCGTAGACGCCGGCGGCGTTGGCCTGCCACACCTCGATCAGCACGTCCTTCATCGGGGCGCCGGTACCGTCGTAGACGGTGCCCTCGACGGTGACGCGCTCGCCCGCGGCGTTGGGCCCGGCGATGTCGTGGCCGAGCTCCTTCTCGAAGATGTCGAAGCCGGCCGCGCCCGGCGCGAGGCCGATGTGGACGTAGGGGCCCGCGGTCTGCGACGCGGTCTCGCGGAGATAGTTCAGAGGCTGCGCCATGGCTCAGTTCCCCTCCAGGCGGTTTTCGAAGAGCGTCGAGCGGCTGCCGCGCAGCACGATGTCGAACTTGTAGGCGAGGCTGTCGAGCGGGATCGCGGCGTTGAGGTCGAGCGGCGCGATCAGGCGGTCGACGGCGTCGGCGTCGGGGATCGCGTGGACGATCGGGCAGTGCTTCAGCAGGGGGTCGCCCTCGAAGTACATCTGGGTGATCAGCCGCTGGGCGAAGCCCGAGCCGAAGACCGAGAAGTGGATGTGGGCCGGCCGCCAGTTGTTGACCCAGTTGCGCCACGGGTAGGCGCCGGGCTTCACCGTGCGGAAGTAGTAGTAGCCGTTCTCGTCGGTGAGCGCCCGCCCGCAGCCGCCGAAGTTCGGGTCGATCGGCGCGAGGTAGGTGTCCTTCTTGTGGCGGTAGCGGCCGCCGGCGTTGGCCTGCCAGAACTCCACGAGGGTGTTCGGGACGCCCCGTCCGGTCTCGTCGAGGACGCGGCCGTGGACGACGATGCGCTCGCCGACCGGCTCGCCGCCATGGGCGTAGTTGCGGATCAGGTCGTTGTCGAGCGGCCCTAGATCGTTGTGCCCGAAGGTCGGGCCGGTGACTTCGCTGAGCGAGTTCTGCAGCGACAGCAGCGCATAGCGCGGCGAGCGCGTGACGCTGGTCTTGTAGGCGGGCGTCAGAGCGGGCGGATGCAGGGTCCGGTCGCGCTGGAAGAATTCGGCCGTCTGGGTCATGGTTCCATCCCCATTTCCTTGTAGGTGTTCTTCACGATCTTGAAGGCGTGGTTCGCCGCCGGCACCCCGGCATAGATCGCCACATGCAGCAGCGCCTCGCGAATGTCCTCGGGCGTCGCCCCGGTATTGAGCGTGGCGCGCACATGCATCGCGACCTCCTCGTCATGGCCGAGCGCGGCCAGGAGCGCGATCGTCACCATCGAGCGCTCGCGCTTGCTCCAGTCCGGCCGCGACCAGACATGGCCCCAGGCCGCTTCGGTGATCAGTTCCTGGAATGGCGCGTCGAATTCGGTCTTGCTGGCCTCGGCGCGGTCGACATGCGCGTCTCCGAGCACGCTGCGGCGGGTTGCCATGCCGCTATCATGGCGGTCAGACATCTCGCTTTCCCCCTTGGTTGGTGTTTTCGGGTCCGGAGCCGCGTCGCTGCGCCCAATCCCCTTGGCTTGAAGCGATAGTCTCAGTTTCATTCAGTTATGTAAAATGATATGTTGAGCCAAATTCATAACCGAAAGGCAATGAGTGAACGGAATCGGCTATCGCCATCTGCGCTGTTTCCTGAAGGTCGCCAGCCTGGAAAGCGTCGGTCAGGCGGCCGATGCGCTGGCGATCACCCAGCCCGCGGTTTCCAAGACGCTGCGCGAGCTCGAGGATCGGCTGGGGGTCGCGCTGTTCGACCGCGTCGGCCGGCGGCTGAGGCTCACCGAGGCGGGCCGGCTGTTCCAGAAGCATGCCGGTCTCTCCTTCACCGAGCTCGAGCGCGGGGTGCGCGCGATGCGCGAGCCCGAGCGGAGCCGGCGGCGGCTCTCGGTCGGCGTGCTGCCGACGGTCGCGACCCGGATCATGCCGCGCGCCGCACTCGCCTTCGCCGAGGCGATGCCAGGCGGATCGCTGCGCGTCACCACGGGCCCCAACTGGCTCCTGCTGTCGCAACTGCGCGAGGGGGTGCTCGAGCTGGTGGTGGGCCGCCTGGCGCCGCCGCCCGAGATGGTCGGGCTGGTCTTCGAGCAGCTCTATGTCGAGCCCGTGGTCGCGGTGGCGCGCGCCGGCCATCCTCTGGTCGAGGCCCCGGGCCTCGATTTCGCGCGCTTCCCGATGATCCTGCCGCCGCCCGGAGCGCTGATCCGGACCGTGGTCGAGCAATTCTTCCTGAGCCGTGGCGAGAGCTTGCCGAACGCGGTGGTCGAGACCGTGTCGCTCGCGGTCGGCCGGGGGTTGGTGCGGATGTCGGATGCGGTCTGGTTCATCTCGAGCGGCGTGGTGGCGGACGAGATCGAGGCTGGCACGCTCGTCGCGCTCGAGCTCGGCGGCATCCCGGTCGCGGGCCCCGTGGGGCTCACCCGACGGTCGGGCAGCGAGGGCGGGCTGGAATTGCAGGCGCTGATGCGCGCGCTCCGCGAGGCGGCTCTCTAGATCGGGAGGCCTCGGCGCGCCCCAGCGAAGCGGCTCCTTGCGCGGTCGCGTCGATGCGGCAAAGCGTCGGGACG
>JAXMDG010000005.1:0-309792 GCA_046348955.1 Amaricoccus sp. | reverse complement strand
GTCCATGCCGAGCACCTCGCGGCGCCCGTCGGCGTCGACCCCGACCGCGACGATCACCGCCACCGAGACAATGCGTCCGTTCTGGCGGACCTTCAGGTAGGTCGCGTCGATCCAGAGGTAGGGCCAGTCGCCTTCCAGCGGTCGGTCGAGAAAGGCGCCCACCCGCACCGCACCAATGCCATTCGCGACCTCGCCGCAGAAACGGCGCGTGGGCCCGTCGTGCATGGACCGCAAGGGTAGCTTCGCTCGACCTGGATCTACCGACAGAGGAATTTGGCCGATGGATTCATAAACAATATTGGCGGTTCATGGTCTGGCCACGCGTTGCGACTGAAATCTCGACACCCCCTCCGCTCGCAAGATCGCCGCGGTCCGCATCTGGCGCGCCAAGATATGAGCCCGCACCCTAAGCGCGCAGTCGTTCGAACAGAGCGGCTTTTGCGGGATAGATCTGGCGGATGCCGAGACCGTCTCGAATCGCGTCGCGGGCGCGGACCCGGCGGGTCTCAGCCCCGATGGAATCGGCGAAGATCGCCAGCACGGACTCGGCGATGGTCGCCGGGCGGCCCAGGTCGGCCAGCAGGGCCTGATCTGGACCGGCGAACTCGCGGACCGGTTCGGTATCGGACAGAACAAGGGCGCAGCCGACGCTCATCGCCTCGAGCATCGACCAGGACAGCACGAAGGGCACGGTCAGGTAGACATGCGCGTCCGACCGCTGCAGCAGGCGCAGATAGTCGGGTCGCGACAGGCGGCCGGTGAACAGGACCCGCGACGGGTCGAGATCGTTCTCCGCCAGCGCCTTCGCCTTCCAGTCGGTACCCCGAAGCGACTGGCCGCCATAGGCGACGCGGTTCTCGCCGGCGATCACCGCGACGGCCTTGGGGTCGGCGGCGAAGATGCGGGGCAGGGCCGCCATGAATTGCGGGAAGCCGCGATGCGGCTCCATACCCCGCGTCGCATAGGTGACGAGCCGCGCATCCTCGGCAACGAGCCCTCCGAGGGTCGAGCGCCGCTCGGCCGGGGAAGGGGCGTAGAAATCGGTGTCGATTCCGTCATGCTGCACGGTGAGCGCGGGCCGGAGCAACGGCGGGAACTGTGCCGCCTGGAAGCGGGTCGGACAGAGCACCGCCTCGGAAGCAGCGATATCCATCGCGATCGGGGCATTGCGGGCGCGCTCGTGCATCGGCCCTTCGAGGCTCGGGGCGAAGGGTCTGCCCTCGAGCTCGGCGAGATAGGTCACGTCGGCGCCTGGATAGGAGTACCACCACTCGCAATAGGCGACAAAAGTGGCGCGCGGGAACAGGTCCCGGGCGAACATGCCGGCACCCCAGCCGGAATGGGCGACGATCACGTCGGGCGAATATCCCGCCGCGCGCCAGGCGAGCGCGGCGCGGACGAAGCCCTGGGCATTGATCGCCGCTCTGTCCATCGCCTGGGCGTAGGGGTGGGTCTCACCGGAAGGCTTGCGGTGAGGCTTGTAGGTCAGGATGCGGAAGCCCGGCGCGCTTACCTGTTCGGCCGCGGTTGCGAAGGCGACCTCCCAGCCGTAGCGGGCGAGCCAAAGACCAAGCGCTCCGAACTGGGCCGGGAAGTTGTCGTGGATGAAGAGGATCTTCATCGGCCGGCCACGGCTCCCTTCGTGCGTCAGGCGAGGAGCAAGGAATAGAGCCCCAGGCCGAGCGAGCCAAGCGCGATCGCGGCGGTGACAAGGACGATACCCCTCAGTCCGCGCGCATCGGCGCGAGGCTTCGGCGGGTTGGCGGCGGCAAGCGCGGCCTCGAGCCGGATCTGGACCATCTCGATACGACCGGCGAGTTCGGCCAGCCTGTCGAGCTCGGCGGCGGTGGGGGCGGGCGCCGGGGGCGGGGCAGTCCGGGCGAGCGCGGTGACTTCCTCGAAGATCCGCTCAACCACCCGCTGTTCGGGGGCGACGGTGCCGGAGCGGCCGGCGGTGCGCTTCAGCGTGCCGGCGGTGCCGTCGGTCGCGCGGGCGATGGCGGTCAGGGTGAAGTCGAAGCCGGGTTCGATCGGTGGGCTGATCTCGGCGACGAAGCCGTATTTGCCGGTGCCGATCCCGCCCTTCTCCAGGTCGGGGCGATGGCGGTCGGCGCGCACGGTCGCGACCGGCTTGCCCTCGCGCCGCAGCTCGACCTCGACGGTGGCGCCGGCGCTGGCCCGGTCGATGGCCCAGCCGGCCACCCGATCTGGCCGCACGAGGTCGAAGACGCCATAGACCCGCTCGCCGATGTCGGCGACGGATGCGGCTGCGGTCTGCGGCTCAGCTGGCATGGCAACCCTTTCTTCAAGCTCGGCGGCTAGCTCCGTTGCGTAGCGCCCGATGCTTAACGAGATGCCAAGCGGAGTCGGTTCATTGCGCATTATTTGCATCGCTCTCCTTTCGCTCTTGGCGGTGCCGGCGGCGGGGCAGGATTTGCCGATCATCGCGGGGCCGGAGGAGACGGTCTTTGACTGGTCGCGCGACGCCTGCGACCGTTGGGACGTTCCCGATGCGCCGGCGCGCGCCTGGCGGGGCGCAGAGGGCGTTGCGATGATCGCCGGGGCCGAAGTCAATCGCCGCGCGGCCGGTCCCGATCTCGACCGGGTGGTCCACGGCTGTGCCATCGTCTTTCAGGGCGCGCGGGCGGATGACCCGGGGGCCTATGATGATCGCGGCTGGATCGCCGCGACCTATGCCGACGGGACCGGGCGAATCGAGGCGCTGGTCCATGACGAATATCATGGCAATCGGCGCCCCGATCGCTGCCCGGCCGCGGACTATGCCGCCTGCTGGCGCAACGCGATCGTGGCGGCGGTGTCGGAGGACGGCGGGGCGAGCTTCCGGCGGGTGGGCTTGGTCGCCGCGCTGCCCTATCGCTATGCGGGCGATGAGGGGCACCGGACCGGGTATTTCACTCCAAGCAACATCATCCGGAACGGCGATTTCCTCTATGTCTTCGTGTTCGCCGAGGCCTTTGGCGCGCAGCGGCGCGGGGCCTGTCTGCTGCGTCGGCCGGTGGTCGGCGGGGCCGCTGACTGGCGGGGATGGGACGGCAGCGGTTTCACGGTGCGCTTCGTCGATCCCTACCGCGAGCCGGTGGTCGACCCGGCGGCGCATGTCTGCGCGCCGCTGGCCGGGCTCGAGGGCACGGTGTCGGATGTGGTGCGCGTTGCCGCGACCGGGGAGTATCTGGCGCTGCTGCCGCTCAGACGGCCCGAGGCGACGGGCTTTTATGGGGCGGTCTCGCGTGACCTGATCCATTGGAGCGCGCCGCGGCCGATTCTCGAGGCGCCGCTGCTCTGGGCGCGCGAATGCGGGGCGCCGAATGCCTATGCCTATGCCGCGCTGCTGGACCCGGCGAGCGACGACGCGAATTTCGCCACCGTCGGAACGGAGCCCTGGCTCTATCTGGTGCGGATGGCGGTCGGCCCCGATTGCCGGATCGGGCCCGACCGTGACTTGGTCCGTCGACGGGTCAGCTGGCCCGCGCCAGCGGCGCGGTAGGCAGCTTGGCGACCAAGGCTGCTGGATTGCACAGATCGTCGGGCAGAATTTCGACGCCCGCATAGGGGGCGACGGCACCGGAGGCGACCTTCGCCTCGATCACGTCGAGCGCCTCCTCGATGCGGTCGAAGGGTGCATCGAACAGGTCGTAGATCGAATAGCGCCACCATTGCAGCGCCAGCAGGCGTTCGACGACCGGTTCGGGAAAGCGCAGGCGCAGGATGCGACCCGTGCCGACGACGATCGAATAAGGCGGAACATCGCGAATGACGACGGCGCGCGCGCCGATGATCGAACCGGCGCCGACGGTAAGCCCCGACTTGATGAAGGCGCCTTGGCCGATCCAGACATCGGGGCCGATCTCGGTGATCGGGCAGCTCGACGGGAAGGGGCGTTTGCGCTTGTGGATCGAGGCGGCGTCGGGACCGGCCATCAGCTCGTCCCAGCCGTTGACCTGCGGATAGTAAGCGGTGCGCGAGCTGGTCAGCCAGTCGGTCGGATGCTCGTGCGCGCCAACGATCACGCCGCTGGCGACCGAGCAGTAGCGGCCGAAGCGGACATTGTTGATGGTGCCGCCCGAGAGGTTGCAGAAGGCGCCCACGTCGAGGAAGGCGCCAGGTGTGACCACCGACAGGATCGAGGTCGGCGCCTCGATGCGCGATCCCCTCGCAAGCGTGCGCGTATCGCGCAGGCCGGGCACGCGCAGGCCGCGCTGGTCGAAGGCCTGGTAGTCGGCACGGGTGAAGGTGAATTCGCTCATGCTGTTTCCCATGGTCGGGTTTGCTCCCTCTTTTTGCTGTGGTCCCCCGGGAGTGAGGCTAGGCAGGCTGACCTTGACGAAAGGTGAATGCGCGCGCCGCCGGTCATTCCTCGCGGAACGTATGGTGAATGCGGCGGAGCAGCGGCGCGAGGATATAGTCGCCAGCCCTGCGCTCCCCGGTCTCGATCGAGACCTCCACGGGCATGCCGGCGCTGATCTCGATGCCCGGGAGCTGCTTGAGGCTGTCCGGGTCGATGCTGATGCGAGCATCGAAATAGGCAGTGCCGTCGCGCTCGTCGGTCAGCATGTCGGCGGAGACGAAGATGACCTCGCCGGTCACGACCGGCGAGATGGCGCGGGGATAGGCGATGAGCCGGATCTTGGCCGGGCGGCCCTGATGGACGGTGTCGATATTCTCGGGCTGGACCTTGGTCTGGACGACGAGCCGGTCTCTGTCGGGGACGATGTCCATGACCGGCGCGCCAGTGGCGATGACCGCGCCGGGCGTCTTGGTATGGATGTCGACGACGAAGCCGCTCTGGGGCGCGCGCAGGTTGTGGCGCTCCAGGACGTCCTGCGCGGCCCGCATCTGGCTTGCGAGGCCGGCGACGGCGCGGCGGTCGTCGGAGAGCTTCTGGCCCGATTCAGCGAGGCGTTGCTGGACGAGGGTTTCGATGTCGGCGCGGGCTCGGGCGATGTCCTGCTGGGCTGCGTCGACCAAGCCGCGATACTCGTCTCGGTCGCCAGTCAGCGAGGCGATGGTGCGGTCGAGCTCCAGCAGCTTCTGCTTCGGGGTCGCGCCCTTGTCCACCAGCGAAGCGGTGGAGTCGCGCTCCTCGGTCCAGAGCTTGAGCTGCTGCTCGGCGGAGCGGACCTGCGCCTCGTTGGCGGCAATCTGGCCTTGAAGGTTTGCGATCTGGCGCTGGAGCGAGTCGATCTGGCCGACATGGGCGCGAAGGCGCGCGTCGAACAGACCCTGCTGGGCGGCGATCCCGGCGCCGCGCTCGGGCTCGGGGACGTCGGGTGCGCTGCTGGCGTCGAGCGTCGTGGCGCCGGCGACTTCGGCAGCAAGGCGCCAGATCTCGAAAGTGAGGCCGAGCCAGTCGGCGCGGAGCTTGGCGAGTTGCTCGCGCGGCTGGGTGGCGTCGAGCGTGGCGACGATCTGGCCTTCCTCGACATGATCGCCGGGCTTGACGAGCAGCTGGTCCAGGATGCCGGCTTCCAGATGCTCGACGGTCTTGCGCTCGCTTTCGGCGAGCAGCACGCCATGCGAGACCACCGCGGCGTCGAGGCGGGCAAACATGCCCCACCCGACGCCTGCCACGGTCAGGCAGGCGATCACCGCGAGCGCGGTCACGAAGACCGGGCGGTAGCTGAGAGTCGCCTCGTCGTCATGGGGCAGGGCGGTCATCGGCTGGTCCCTCGGAGCGGCAGAGGCGCGACGGCGTCGCCCGCGCTGCGGCGCGGCGCCAGGGCGGCCATCACCTCGGAGCGGGCGCCGAACTGAGCGACGGCTCCGTCCTTCATCACCAGGAGCTTGTCGGCGCGCTTCAGGATCGACATCCGCTGCGCAATGACGAGCACGGTGGCGCCGCGCTTGCGCATCACTTCGATTGCCTCGACCAAGGCGGCCTCGCCCTCGGCGTCGAGGTTGGAGTTGGGTTCGTCGAGCACCAGCAATTTCGGATCGCCGAAGACCGCGCGGGCGAGCGCGATGCGCTGGCGCTGGCCGCCGCTGAGGCGGGCGCCGGCGTCGGACAGGCGGGTCTCGTAACCCTGCGGCAGACCGCCGATCAGTTCGTGCACTCCGGCGAGCCGGGCGGCCGCGACCACCTCGGCAATGTCGGTCCGGCGGAAGCGGGAAATGTTCTCGCGAACCGAACCATCGAGCAGCAGCGGGTCTTGGGGCAAATAGCCGACCGCCTCGCCGAAGCTCGACCGCTCGTGCTTGAACGTGCTCTGGCCGTCGAGGCGGATCGAACCGGCAGTCGGGGCCCAGAGGCCGATCACAAGGCGCGCAAGCGTGCTCTTGCCGGCGCCGGAGGGGCCGACGACGCCCAGGAGCTCACCGCTTTCGAGCTGGAACGAGATGTTGCGGATGAGCGGCGTGTCGTGGCCGGGCGGGACATAGGTCACCCGGTCGGCGGAAAGTTTGCCGTTGGCGAGCGCGATGGGCGTCGCGGACCGGTTGCTGGCGCCCCGGTTCAGCACCTCGCGCAGGCGGTCATGCACGACCATCGCATCGACCCATTTGCGCCAGCCGTCGATCATGTGCTCGAAGGGCAGGAGCAGGCGGGCCATCAGGACGGTCGAGGCGATGATGGTCCCGCCCGAGACTTGGCGCTGGATCACCAGCACGGCGCCGGTCGCCACGATGCCGATCTGCAGTCCGACGCGCAGGCCCTTGGCGATCACATGCAGCGCCTTGGCGGTCGCCCGGCGACGGTCGACGCTCGCGATGGTCTCGGCGTGGCTTTGCCGCCAGCGCTCGGAGACCGCGGGCAGCATCCCCATCGCGGTGATGACCTCGGCATTGCGGATCGCGGCCACGGTCTCGAGCTGGGTGGCGCTGGCGGCATAGGTGGCGCGCGAGGTCGGTCGC
This sequence comes from Amaricoccus sp., assembly GCA_046348955.1. Lineage (GTDB taxonomy): Bacteria > Pseudomonadota > Alphaproteobacteria > Rhodobacterales > Rhodobacteraceae > Amaricoccus. The sequence continues at coordinate 302,925 of JAXMDG010000005.1, read as the reverse complement.
CGCGCCAGAATTTCGGTCGCGAAGGCCAGTGCGGTCAGCGTGGCCGCCGCAGCCAGGCCGACGATGCCATAGACAGGATGCAGCAGAAACAGCACGAAGAGAAAGAGCGGCGCGACCAGCAGATCCATCGGCAGCGCGATGGCGCCGCTGGAGATGAAGGTGCGCAGATCGCTGAGATCGCGCATCGCGCCCGCCGCATTGCCGGCGCCGTCGCGCAGGGTGGCCTCGACGGCCGCTTCGAAAACCGGCCGGCCGAGCTGGCCCCCGACCTGCGCGCCGAGGATGCCGAAAATCCGGTAGCGCAGATAGTCGAGCAGTCCCTGGAAGCTCAGCACGGTCAGCGCGAGAAGCGAGAGCGCGACCAGCGTGTCGTAGCTGCCGCTGGCGATCACGCGGTCATAGATCTGGATCGTGTAGAGCGGCATCGCGAGATGCAGGAAGTTGGCGAAGAGCCCGATCAAGCTCGCCGCCGCCGTCCCGCGGAGCAGGTCGCGCCGCGCGGCGCGATAGGCCGGCGTGGTGTTCGGATAGCGCATGCTCAGTTTCCTTGCACCCGGCGCGGCAGGGTCTCGGCTCCGGCGCGGCGCGCTAGCAAGCGCTCGAACAGCCGGGCATGCTGTTCTGCCGATGCGGTGGCGCTGGTCGGCGGGCGGATGCCGGAACGCAGCCGGTCCCAGAGCTGGGGCTCGCGGATGGCCCGCGTCATCTTCTCGGCCAGGCTCTCGGCATTGCCGACATGGAAATGCAGCCCGTCGGCACCGTCCCGGACCTTCTCCTTCATGCCGCCGATGTCCGAGGCGATGATCGGGCGGCCGTGATGGAACGCTTCCTGGATGACAACGGGCGCGTTCTCCCACCAGGTCGAGGGCACGATCACCCAATCGACCTCGCGCATCAGGTTGGGCAGGTCCGGGCTCTTGTAGGAGCCCATGAACCGGATGCGCCGGCCAGCGATGCGGAACAGGTCCTTGATGCCGGCCTGGAACTCCTCGGGCTGGTGCTCGAGATTGCCGCCAAAGACATAGAGGACTGAGTCCCCCCAGACATCGTTCGGAATGCGGGTCACCGCCTCGATCAGCACCTTGATGCCCTTGAACGGATTGAGTTGGCCGAAGAAGGCGAAGCGGTTGCGTCGCCCGCCTGGCAGGATGGAGCGGGGCAGGGCGGCGGGTCCGGCTTCGAGCCCGTTTTCGATCATCACGAGCTTCTCGCGCGGCAGTCCCCAATCGGCGAACCGGCCGAGCAGGAAGCGCGACGGCGAGACGAAGGCGTCGACTTGAGCAAAGAAGCTCTTGATGAAGAGTTCGCGACGCATCAGGTTCGCCGGTCCGATTTCGGGGAAGCAGACCCCGCATTCCGACGGCGAGGCCTTGGAGCAGAGCGCGCCGGTCTTCGCCTTGATCATCTGGCCGTGATGGGCGCAGATCGGCAGATACTCGTGCAGCGTATAGACGATCGGCACATCGCCAAGCGCGCGGCGGGCGGCGCGGATCGCCTGGATGCCGAAGCCCATCACATGGTGGAAATTGATGATGTCGGGTCGGAGGTCGGCGAGGAAGCGTTCGAAATGCTTCATCATCGCCTCGAGCTCGTTCGAGCCGAGATGGAACCAGTCGAAATCGTTCGACCAGTAGAGCGTCTCGTCCGGCCCCTGGCCAAGCGACATGAGCGGCGTCGCGCGGTGGCGCGCGACGGGTGGACCGACGCCGGCCAGATAGTGGGCGTCCCAGCCTTCCTGCTCCTTCAGGCCCTGGAAGAGGTTGTAGGAAGCGACCTGCGCCCCCCCTATCGAGAAGGTCGGATGCGCGTGGCTGAGGATCAGGGCCTTCATTTCCGGGTTTCTCCGCTGCGCCGCTCGATGAGGCTCGCATCGACCTGCTGCATCAACCGCGCGAAGGGCGCGAGCTGGGCGGCATGCGGATCGTCGAGCATCCAGAACTCGACCGCGCCGGAGCAGTAGCTCGCCGCGCCCGCTCGACGCAGGCGGTCCGCAAGGTCGACATGGGTGAAGGCATCGCTGAACAGATGGCCAGAAAAGCCGCCGACCGCATCGAGCAGGGTGCGACCGATCAGCGCGATCTCGGGCGCGCCGGCAGCCACCCGCCTGGGCGCGCCATGCGGCAGCCATTCGGCGCCGTAGCCCGCGAAGGCGCAGCCGAGATCGGCCGATGGCGTTTCGGACGCGATGCCTCCGAAATAGATCGAACCATCCTCATAGGTCAGCGCGGGTGAGAGCAGCGCGTCACCGAGGCTCTCTGCCTCGCTGACCATCCGGTCCAGCCAACCTTGTCCTTTCGGCAGGGCCGAGGGCGTCCAGGACAGGATCCAGCGGCCATCGGTCGCCGCGGTTCCGGCATCGAGCCTGCCGGCGATTGTCTCCTGCTCGGCCGCGAGCACCAGACTGCCCTCCAAACCATAGAAGCAAAACGCATCGCCGAGCCGGGTCAGCACGTCGGTCGCGACCGAGCGCGCCGCAACGAGCGTCAGAGCCAGGCGCCGCGCATCGGGCGTATCGGCGAGCAGGCCGAGAACCGGCTGCAGTTCGGCGAGGCTCCGGAACGGCAAAATCGCGGCGACGTCGCGTTGGCTCGTCCCAGTGCCGAGCATGATTGGGCGCATCGCGCCGCGCCGCGGCGCGCGCGCCGAGGGCCGGACGCTGGCAAGGAACGGCGCAAGCTGGTCTTCGACGATGCGCTTGAGCTCGGGCTCGTGCGGCGACAGTCCCCCGAGGAGCTGCGGCAGCCGGGCGGCCGTCTCGAATGGCGTGACGGTCACCGGCTTGAACAAGCAGCTTTCGTCGTCGAGCACCAGTTCCAGATAGAGATCGGCCCCTTCGGTCTGTGCGCGCTCGGCCGGTGCCTGGACGATGAAGCCATGCAGGATGTCGCTGTCGTCAAGCAGTCCAGCGAAGCGTGGATCGCTACCGAACCCCTTGTTGAGGTCGGCCCGCGGCAGGGCGCACCAGCTCGCATTGATTGGCGCATAGAGGTTGCGTGTGCTCTTGATCAGCACCCGGTCGACCCGGCGTAGGGGATCGAGCAGCCAGCCGATGGCGAGCAGGCTGCCATTCGGCGCCTGCAACAACGAATCGAACGCAGCGCCAATCGGCAGGCTGGTGCCCGACAGTGTGTCGATGCCGTGATAGCAAGGCCGGCAGACCCGCTTGAAGGCGCGCCGCGTCGCATCGGGTGCGATCAGGCGCGGCAGCATACCCGCGACATGGGCTGTCGCGGCCGCCTCGCCAAGCTGCACGGCTGCCCCGTTGACCACATCGAGCCGCAGCAGCCGGCCCTCATTCTCGAAGAAGACAGCATCGACCGAGGCCAGCGTCTCGTCGCGCCAGCCCTTGCCGAAGAAGCAAAAACCGTGGCCCGGCGGCAGGATGTCGTCGCGTTGGAACAAGGCCACCTCGACCTCGCGCACCGCGAGCTCGCCGGCAACGCTCGCGAGCGTCATCGGCCCGGCGGCGAGCGACATCGACCAGCCCTGGGCGAACAGGCCACCGCCATCGGGCGAGCCGAGGATTTCGATGAAGCCGTCGCGTTCGGCCGCCGCGGTGAAGAAGCCGGTGGCGAACGCCTGATGGGCCTGGGTCTCGGCCGTATCGGTTCGCCGCCCCTCCAGCAGATGGCGCACCAGGAAGCCGAAGACCGCCCGACTGTCCACCCCGCTGCGCCGCACCAGGTCAGCGAGCGGCTGCGGGGCGATGTCGATGCGCGGCGGTGCAGCGAGGCGCCATTCGCGCAAGGAACCGGCTTCGGCCAGGCTAGCGCCCGCCGCAGGCAGCGCGTCAAGCACCGCGAGGCCGCACCAGCTGTCCCGCCCATCCGCGGTCAGGCGCCAGCACTCCGCCGTCCAGGCTTGCTCACGGCCCGGCTCGACCAGTCGGCCCTGGCGCGGCGGAGCATGGTCGAGCCCTTCGAACAGCAAAAGGGCACGGCCGCCATGCAGCAGGATCGCCTGCGTGTCAGCAAAGCTCACAATGTCGCGATGGTGTGAGAAGTCGGATCCGTCGGGGGTCATGCGGGCACCCGATTGCAGAGGCCGGAATAGAGCTCGAGATGCTGGGCGACGAAGGCATCATGGGCACCAGTCTTCGGCGCCCATGCGGCCAGACGCTCCCAAAGATCAGGGTCGGACGCAGCCTGACGCATGGTCTCGGCCAGTGCCGCGGCGTCGCCGGCCGGGACATGAAGGCCTGTGATGCCGTGCGTCACCATCTCTGCCATGCCGCCGAGGCCGCTGCAGATCACCGGGCGTGCCGCAGCCTGGGCTTCGAGGATGACGAGAGGCGCGTTCTCCCACCAGAGGGAGGGGACGACCACCCAGTCGCAGCCTCGCATCAGCCGTTGCACCTCGCACCGGTCATAGGGGCCGAGATGTTGGGCGACCGGCCGGGCGGCCGCGAGCCCTGCCTCGAAGGCGGCGCGAAAGGCGGGTTCAGCCCAGCGAAGGCCCCCGTGCAGAGTGACCGACACATCCTCGCCGCCGAGCCGGGCGGCGGCGTCGAGCAGCACGAGCGGTCCCTTGTGCGGCGCAATGTTGCCGAAGAAGGCGAAGCGGTTGCGCCTTGCGCGGGTCTCCAGCGCTGTCTGAGGTGCCTCGAGCCCCGCGACGGCGTTGGGCACCAGCCGGATACGGGCGGGGTCGAGCCCCCAATCAATGAAGCGCTCGCGCAGGAAGCGGCTCGGCGCGATGAAGGCGTCGACGAGATCGAGCACGGCCATCAGATGCGCCTTGCGCAGCGCATGCCGCGCGGTGTTGATCGCGGGAAAGCAACCATGGCAGCGATCGGCGCGGGCTCCCCGGCAACGCGCGCCCTCGCCTTGGGTCAGCAACAGCCCGTCATTGGCGCAGATCAGCTGATAATCGTGCAGGGTCAGCACGATCCGAGCCTTGCGCGCCATCCGCTTCACCGCGGGGATGACCTCGACGCCGATCCGGTCGAGCCCGTGCAGATGGACGATGTCCGGGCGCACCGTACGCAGCACGCGCGCAAGGCCGGCCAGCCAGTCGGTGCCGTCGAGCCGGACCATCGAGAACCGGTCATAGGCTCCGGTGCGCAGCACGAAATCGGACCCGTGCGCCGACAGGGTGCCTGGCGCGTCATCTGGCCGCTGCAACGCGGTCGCCGCGGCGAGAAAGCGCGCCGAGATGCCCTCGTGGCTGTCGAGGGCGCGCGTCAGGTCGTGAGCGAGGATCTCGGTGCCGCCGGCGGTCCAGTCCGGGTGGTCGTGAGCGATCTGGAGAATGCTTGTCCGGTTCATTCGCTCACCTCACCCTTTTGCCATGGCGCCAGGCACTGGCGCAGCGCTGCCGCATCGACTGCCTGCTCCAGCGCGCCTGGCTTGGCCTGCTCGCGGTAACGGACAAAGCGCGGCCGCAGAGGCGCCGGGGTGGGAAATCCCTGCGCCTCGAGGCGAGCCGCCATCTCGGCCAACACTATGTCGGGATTCGGATAAGGTCGGGTAAAGCCGGCGAGCATCTCGATCGCCGGTCGGGTCAGTAGCGCGCAGTCGGTGCCGATTGCAGCGACGGCCTTGCGACCGGCGCGTCTCGGCAGGTCGTCCGCCGGCATCCCAAGATAGGGCCCGGAGCGCAGGGCGCCATCTGGACCAAGCAGGAGTGGCGTCATGAGAGGAGCCGGCCCTTTGGCCGCTCGCCGCAGCGCAGCGAGCCAGCCGGGCGCCGCTGGTAGAACGTCGGCGCCGAGCACGAGAACCGCTTCAGCCCTGACCTCGGCCAGGGCGGCGAGCAGCTGCCCGCTCGGTGAGGTGCCGGTGGGCACGGTAACCAGCCGATGCGCAAGGCCGTAGACCGCCTCGGCCGCCGCCAAGGCCGCAGCTGCCGCCCTGGTGAGATCGCCCTCCGCCGCGTGATAGACGAGCTCGATCCTGGCGCCGCCGGACTCTCGGAAGATCATCGCGGCGCGCGCTCGGATCAGGTCGAGATTGTCGCCCACGGCCACCAGCAGGCCGACGGACGGCTTGGCGGTCGGAATCCCGAACGAAGTTAGCCGGCGTGGCGCCGGCGCGGTGTCGAGATCGCCGAGCGCTGCGGCAAGCTCCGGGGCCGCCTGCGGTTCCCAGTCGACAGGCAGGCTCCCGTCAAAGGCGGCGAGCTGCCCCTCGTGCACCGTGTGCAGCCGGCCGGACTGGAAGACCAGCCGGATCCGGCAGCCGTCATTGCGCCAATCGGTTCGGGGCAGGGCGAGATAGCGCGCGATCCGCGTGCTCGGCCAGCCATCCTCACCCGCAGCGAGGATCACCGAGGCACCGCCCCGCTCGATCTGTACGCCCCGGATCAGGCGGTTCGGGTCGGCCAGCGCGAGCGAGAGCAAGAGGCCGCGCGGCGTCGCCGACAGGTGCCGCACCGCCAAGGCTGGCGGCGCATCCGTGGCATGGCGCAGCTCTTGGACCAGAAGCGCGGTCGCGGGATCGTGCTCGGCCAGCGCGCCGATCAACGCCTCCGCCCAGTTCCGCGCCCTCGTACTCGCCTGCTCTAACCAGGGCACCAGCGGCCGAAATCCGGCTTCGGCATCGGGTGCGGGCAGCAGAACTGGAACGGCGCCGATGCTCGCAAGCGGCACCGACGGCGCCGCTTCGCCGGGCAGGAACAAATACAGCCGGGCGCCGCCCTTGGCCGATTCCGCAAGCTGGCGAAAGCCGGTGACCCGCCGCATCCGCGGGCTGTCAAGCGCCACCAACTCGCCCACCACGCAATCCTCGGGCGCCAGTGGGAGCTCGAAACAGAGAATATGCCCGGCCCGCCCAACCGGGCAGCAGGACAGGATCTCTGCTGCCCGGACGCCCATCAGCGCCATCAACTCGCGCGCTGCTTGCGCAAAGGCCGAGCCGTGGCTCTGCCCGAAAAGCGAGGCCCCAGTGGTGAGAAAAAGCTTCAGCAGGCGCCGCCGGCCCTGGTCCGACAGGCCGTCGATCAGCGCTCCGCCATCGGCCAGCGCCGGCTGCAGCCAGCTCGGATCGATCGCGGCCACCACGCGGTCGCCAAGGCTGAGATCGAGCCGGTGCTGCGCGAGGCTCCCGGCGCCGGTTCCGATGAGGGCGATGTGTCGCCGCCCGCCATCGGCGAGTTCGAGGCTGGTCGAGATCAGCGGCCGCGTCAACGGACGCCCATCGAGACGGATCGCGAGCCGAACCCGCTCGCCCGGCCGAACCGCGGCTTGCCCACCATCGAACACCACCGCCGCGACCTCCGCAGACAGCGGCACCAGACTGGCCGGCAGCAGGGAAGCGCTCGGCAAAGGAACGCTGGTCGGACGCGGAACGTCGGCGCGCATGTTCATGACGGGCTCGCGGGGTTGAAGGGAGAACCGAAGGACCGGCGGCGAGACCGCCGGCCCGAGATCACACCAGGGTGACGAATTTGGACGGATCGGCGGCGATGTCGTCGTAGCTGACGCCATTCAGCATGATGCTGTCGCCCTGGCCGAAATCGATCAGCGTGCCGGCATCGCCGAGGTCGATCGCATAGTCGGTCACGTCGCTGGCATGCTCGAGCGAGACGCCTTCCAGCCCCTTCGAGATCTGCAGCACGTCGCCGTCACTGAAGTCCATCACCATGTCGCCCCCGCCGGAGAAGACGAACAGATCGTTTCCGGCACCGCCGACCATCACGTCGTCGCCCGCCCCGCCGGCCAGCGTGTCGTTGCCCGCGCCGCCATTGAGCAGGTCGTCGCCCGCCCCACCATCGAGCGAGTCGTTGCCTGCACCGCCGAACAGCTGGTCGTCGCCGAGCCCTCCAACCATGGAATCGTCGCCGCCACCGCCGAGCACGGTGTCGTCGCCGGTGCCGCCGGACAGCAGGTCGTTGCCTTCGCCGCCGTCGAGACTGTCGTTGCCGGCCCCCCCATACAGCGTGTCGTTGCCGGCCTCGCCCATCAGTCTGTCGTCGCCGGCGCCGCCTTCCACCAAATCGTTTCCGGCACCGCCAAGCATGAGATCGTTGCCCGCGCCGCCATGCATCTGGTCGTCGCCGACGCCACCGCTCAGCGTGTCATTGCCTTCGTCGCCGAACAGGGCGTCGTTGCCGGTGCCCCCCAGCACCAGATCGTCGCCCGTCCCGCCATGGATCACATCGTCCCCGGTGCCGCCGTTCAGCGTGTCGTTGCCCGCATCCCCATGCAGAACGTCATCGCCGCTAGCTCCGAAGATGTTGTCGTCGCCTCCACCACCCGCAATGAAATCGGCGGCGGACGTTCCGAAAATGAAGTCGTTGAATGCGCCACCTGGAATGGTCGCCATGGATTTCCCCTCCTGCTTCCCGCGATGAGATCGCCGGGGACTTCAATGCTGCACTGCACGTAAACAAGCGGTAAATACCCATAGTTGAATAGCTAACGAATTTGAACAACCGTAAGTAAAGTTATAACCAAATCCTGAATGATAAAACTTGAGCATTTACCCGGTAGTTACTCAGGACGTGGTGGAACGGGCGGTGGGAAGCCGTCCATACCGTGGTGGGTCGGGGGCGGCGGACGCGAGATACAATCAGGGGGTGTTCGACATGATCAATTTGGATTCCGCTCTCCATCGTGCGGCAGTACTGGGCGGCCTCACGCTGTCCGGAGGCAGCGGGGCCGACCTTCTCGTGGGGGGCGCAGGCGCCGACACGATCCATGGCGGGGACGGGGCGGACCTGATCCTCGGCGGCGCGGGCGACGACCAGATCTATGGCGAGAACGGCGCCGATCTGTTGCTGGGCGGCGCCGGAAACGATTCGATCTATGGCGGCGCGGGCGACGATCTGATGCTGGGAGGCAGCGGCAACGACCTGCTGCATGGCGGCAGCGGCGCCAATATTCTCTATGGCGGCGAGGGCAACGACTTGCTCGACGTACGCTGGCTGACCCAGAACGAGGTCGCGCCTTCCGCTTCGGCTTTTGCGGCCTGGAGCGCGGGCAAGCACGGCGCGATCGACGAACTGCATGGCGGCGCAGGAAACGATACGCTGCACGGCTCCTTCGGCGACGACAAGCTCTACGGTGACGATGGCGACGACTGGCTCCGCGGCCAGGACGGAAATGACCTGCTCGTCGGCGGCAAGGGGCACGACACCCTGTCGGGCGACAACGGCAATGACACGCTGCAAGGCGGCGAGGGCAATGACCTGCTGTCCGGCGGCCTCGGCAACGATCTGCTCCAAGGCGGCGCGGGCAACGACTCGCTCGATGGCGGCAACGGCGACGATACCCTGACGGGCGGCGCGGGCGACGACACGGTCAGCGGCGGTTTTGGCGATGACGCGATCCGCACCGGCGCTGGTGACGACCGGGTCGAGGGCGGCGGCGGCGACGACATGATCATGCTCGGCGCCGGCAACGATTTCGCTGCCGGTCTCGACGATTTCGGACGCGGCGACGATGTGATCTTTGGCGAGGACGGCAACGATTCGCTGCATGGTGGCCGCGGATCGGACTATCTGGACGGCGGTTCGGGCGACGATCTGGTGAATGGCGGCTCTGGCGACGACTATCTGATCGGCGGCGACGGGTCGGATATGTTCCAGATGCGCAGCGCCTATGGCGTCGACACGATCGAGGACTTCACCGCCGAGGACAGGCTGGCCGTGACCCAGAACATCAACGGCATCGGTCCGGTCACGGCCGACGCGCTCGTGGATCGTCTGACCGATCTCGGTGGCGACACCTATCTCGATCTCGGGAATGGCAACGGCGTCATGTTCCTCGGGGCCGACGCCGACGAGGTGGGACATTTGCTGCAGAGCCACCTCACCATCCTGACCTGAGCGGGGCCGGGTCGGCCGGTCGACAGGGCTGACAGCCGCTGCGGCGCCGGGATCCCCCGGCGCCGCGCTTGTCTCTTGCCTCCCCCGCGCGTTCCGTGGAACGGTCCGGCTGAAGGCTCAGGGGGAGGCACGAATGAGCGAATGGTGGCGCGGGTCCGTAACCTACCAGATCTATCCGCGGTCCTATCAGGACAGCAACGGCGACGGGATCGGTGACCTCCGCGGCATCATTGAGCGGTTGCCCTATGTCGCCGATCTCGGGGTCGACGCGATCTGGCTGTCGCCGATCTTCACCTCGCCGATGGCCGACATGGGATATGACGTTTCGGACTATACCGATATCGACCCGACCTTCGGCAGCCTGGCCGATTTCGACGCCCTGATCGCGCGCGCCCACGAGCTTGGGCTCAAGGTCATCATCGATCAGGTCCTGTCGCATTCCTCGGACCAGCATCCGTTCTTCAAGGAAAGCCGCACCAGCCGCGACAATCCCAAGTCCGACTGGTATGTCTGGGCCGATCCCCGGCATGACGGCACCCCGCCCAACAACTGGCTTTCGGTCTTTGGCGGCAGCGCCTGGGCGTGGGACGCGCGGCGACGGCAATACTACCTCCACAACTTCCTCGCCGAGCAACCGGACTTCAACTTCCACAACCGCGACGTCCAGGACTGGCTGCTCTCGACCATGCGCTTCTGGCTGGACCGGGGCGTGGACGGGTTCCGCCTCGATACCGTCAACTTCTATTTCCACGACAAGCTGCTGCGCGACGATCCGGCGGACTATCGGCTCCATGGCCAGCCGGAGGGCAACCCCTACAACATGCAGTACCATATCTTCTCGAAGAACCAGCCGGAGAACCTGGCCTTCCTCGAGCGGATGCGCGCGTTGCTCGACGAATACGAGGCCCGTGCCATGGTCGGCGAGATGGGCGAGAGCCATCACGCGATCCGGATGATGGGCGAGTACACGACCGGGGCGCGCCTTCACAAATGCTACTCCTTCGAGATGCTGGGCGGTCGCTTCGACGCCGCCTTCTTCCGGACCCAGATCGAGGATTTCTACAGCGGTGCCCCGAACGGCTGGCCGACCTGGGCGTTCTCGAACCATGACGTCGTGCGGCATGTTTCGCGCTGGAAGCGGCACGGGATCGGGCGCGAGCCGCTGGCGAAGCTTGCCGGTGCATTGCTCCTGTCGCTCGAAGGCTCGATCTGCCTCTATCAGGGCGACGAGCTTGGGCAGACCGACACCGAGCTGGCGCTGCACGAGCTGACCGATCCGCAGGGCATCCGCTTCTGGCCCGAGCCGATCGGCCGAGACAATTGCCGTACCCCGATGGTTTGGGACGCGACCCAGCCGAGCGCCGGCTTCTCGGACGGCAAGCCGTGGCTGCCGGTCAAGGAGGCCCAGGCGGCGAACGCCGTGGCCGGGCAACTCGACGACCCGGATTCGGTTCTGCATTTCTACCGCCGGATGCTGCAGGTTCGGCGCGAGGTGCCCGAGCTCCGAACCGGGCGCAGCCGATTCTTCGACACGGCCGACCCGGTCCTCGCCTTCAGCCGGGGCGGGGCGGTCTGCTGCCTCTTCAACCTCTCTCCCGAGATGCAGCGGGTTGCGGTCAAGGGCTTGGGCCAGCCGGCCGTCGCCGAGGGCGTTGAACATCGCGGCGATACGATCGTCCTGCATCCGAACGGGTTCGGCCTGTTCGCGATCGAGGGCGAGGCCTCGGTCCGCAGCCTCGACCCTGCCGAGCAGGATCCGATTTAGGCAAAGACGAAGCGGCGATAGATCCGACCGATCCCGATCAGCGCCAGCCCGAGCCCGAGGAAGGAGAGCACGCGCAGCAGCCCGCCAAGGTCTCTCATGTCATAGAGAAAGACCTTGGCGACGGCCGCGACCAGGACCGCGAGCGCGAAGGCGCGCCAGACCCGGCTGCGCCCCACGATCCCGATCGCGAGCAGGGCCAGTGCGAAAGCCAGCCACACGGCGGAATAGCTGTAGATCTCCGCCGCCTCCGGCCGCGTCTCGGGCCCGAGGAGCAGCACGCTTCCGTGGAAGGCGCGGCGTACCTCAAGCGTCACCCAAGCGAAGCCGAGCAGCCCGGCCGTCGCCCCCACGGCGGCGCGGAGCCGCGGGCCAAGCTGGTCCCCGCGCGCGGCGATCAGACCGAGCAGCGCTGCCGGCGCCAGATAGGCGGCGCCGAGCAGGTTGAGAAGCGGCAGGGTTCCGACCGGCTCTCCAGTTCCGAGCGGATTGGCGAAGCCCAGATGCCCGACGACGAGCTGGACCATCGCGAGGACCAAAAGCCCCCTGCCGACCGTCGGCGCCCAGGGCAGGCGGGGCGCCAGATCCGCCCGGAGCAACAACGCCGCTGCGGCGAGCCACCAGAGCGACTGCGCCGCCATGTCGGTCAGGCCATAGCTGGCCGCATCGATCGCGCCCGCGGTCCAGAGCCGCAGCTGTAGAGCTCCGAGCAGCAGCAGGAATCCCGCTGCGGCAATCTCGCAAAGGTCGGCCAGCGGGTCCTCCGCGCCTTGCCGCCACAGCCGCGCCGCGGCGATGAAACAGGCCGCCGGCAAACCATAGGCGTAGAGCGTCCAGCCGAATCCCTGATAGTCGAGCAATGCCGGATTGACCGTCAGCCGCACGACCACGACGGCGATCAACCCGAACGCGATGGTGCGCAGCGCCTCTATCGGCCAGCGCCGCCAGATCCAGGCGAGCGCGAGCATCTCGATCGCCAAGGCAATGGTGAGCCAGGCCCGCCGCAGAACCGCCCCAAACCCGATCGCCAGTGCCGCCGTGCTCGCCGCGGCATAGAGAGCGACCGGCGATTCCCGCGCTTCCGCCGGGAGCATGCGGGCCGATACCGTTGCGGCGCCGAAGCAGGCAAGCGACAACCCCGCCGCGAGCCCCGCCCAGCCGAGATCGACCGCGAGCCCGCCGATCCGCCAATAGCCGAGCGCCAGCATCAAGACCGGCATGGATGCCGACAGCCCGGCCCAGAGCCCTGGGGTTGGCGCGCGGCGCAGCGCAGCGAACCCGCCGAGGCCGAACAGGGCGGCGAAACCCGCCAGCGACCAGGCGAAACCCCGAAGCTCGGGCGGCAGCAGGAAGGGTCCGAACCCGGCCATCCCCTGGCTGATCCCCCGACGCGCCAGCTCCTCCCCCGAAGTCACGAAGATCGGCTCGGGCCAAAGCAGAAGCGCCGCTGCGACAACCAGGGCCGCCGCGACCGCCAGCGATTCGAAGGCCCGATGGCGCCGGCCGAGCCCGAGCCCGAGCGCGGCATAGCCGCCGAGAAGCAACATCGCCACGCGGTTGTAGTCGTAGACCAGCGCCGACATGGTCAGCATCACCCCGCTGGCCAGGAAGCCCCATCCCGAGCTGTGGCTGACCAGAGCCACGATCCAGGCGCGCGCCGGCTCCTCGGGGCGCTTCACCGGCAGGTCGGTCCCGAATAGCCCGAACAGGGCCGCAATGCCGAGCAAATAGAGCCCGACCACACCCTGATCCCCCTCCGCTCCGACCCGGAACAGCCAGACCAGCGGCCAGCCAACAGCGCCGACCGGCACCAGCAAAGCGAGGAACCACCAGCGGCGTACCGTCAACAATGCCAAGCAGCCTGCGCTCAACGCGAACAGGAACAGGAAAACCGGCACTGGCGCGGGCGTGGCGCTGCGCAGCAGCGCGGGCACCAGATAGCCCGCTCCGAGCCCGAGCAGCGCCACGAACCAGCCCTGCCGACGCGCCAGCCCGATCGCCGCGAAGCTGACAGCCGCCAGCGCGGCAAAGGCCACCGGTGCCCCGATCAGCGCCCAGAGCGCATGCGCGGCATAGAGGCTGACATAGAGCGCGAAGAGCCCGGCGGCAGTCAGGGCCGGGCCGGCCGCGTCGGGCGGCATGGCGCGGGCGAGAGCAGGGCGGGTCCGCTCGGCCCAATCGCCGGCGAGGATCAGCGCCACGCCGAGCGCGAGCCCGAGAAGCACCCGCGTCCAGGGGCCGAGCCACCCTTCCTCGACGCCGATCCGATAGAGAAACAACGCCGCCAGCGCCACCGCGACGCCGCCAACCCAGACCATCAGGCGCGAGGTCAGCGCCTCCTCGATCCCGTTCCACGGAGCCTCCGGCCTCGGCACGGCGGGCGTCGCGATGGACGGAGCGATCGGCTGCAATTCGGGCGGCACTGACGGGCGCGGCGGTTGGGCCGGGCTCCAGGGTGTGGCGCGCGGTCCAGCCGCGGGCTCGGCCGGGGTGGCCATCTCTGAATCCGTCTCGACCGCCTGGGCCGTGCCTTGCTCTCCGGCTGACCCGTGGCGTTCCGATCGAGGCCCGACCGGTTGGCTCGCCCAAGCCCCCCTGAGCTCGGCAAGCTCACGCTCGACCCGTCGAAGCCGCATGGCCAGCAAAGCCAGACCGACCGGGCTCGCGAGCACGGCGAGGCCGAGCACCGACACCAGCAGAAACATCAGATCCATGGCTCGACTCCCCGGCAAGGCCCGGCGCAGGGCGGCATGATCCCGCCGGAACTGCAAGCAAATGCTTAAGCCCCTCGCGCCCTCGGTTAAGCAACTGCTAGCGAGGTAACGCCTTCCATGTTGAGCGGGCGGCATGCCGGCCTGTATCTGAAGGCAGAGTTGGTCGGACGGAGATGGTGATGAGTGTCAGCGCGTCGGCGACGGCCACGGCCACGGGCAATGATCGGGTCGACGGATTGCTCGGGGGAACCCGCTGGGTGGGCGCGGTCTCCTATTCCGATCCCGACAGCCCTGTCGATTACGGCGGCTCCTATTGGAGCGACTACGATTCCGATGGCTGGTCGGCGCAGCGGCAGGGTTTCTCGCGATTCAGCGCCAGCCAGCTCGCCGCGGTCCGCGCCGCCCTCGATTCCGATGGGGCGGGCGCCCGCGCCGCTCATGCCGGCTTTGCCATCGAGGGCTTCACCAACCTCAAGGTGACCTATGCCGGCTCCGGCAGCGGCGCGGGCCTGATCCGCTATGCGAATTCCAGCGATGCGCCCTCGGCCTATACCTACCTGCCAGGTGAGGCCGCGCAGGCTGGCGATGCCTGGTTCGGCAATGCCGGGCGCAAGCCGGTCGCCGGCAACTATGACTACATGACGATCCTCCACGAGACCGGCCATGCGCTCGGATTGAAGCACCCGCACGAGAATACCGGCCTCGGCATCCTGCCCGAATCGAGCGACACACCGGAATTTACGGTGATGACCTATCGCGCCTATCAAGGCGCCTCACCGACCGGCTACGAGTTCGAGACCTGGGGCGCGCCGCAGACCTACATGATGCGCGACATCGCGGCGTTGCAAGCGCTCTACGGTGCCAATTATGCGGTGAATTCCGGGACCACGGTCTATGCTTGGCGCCCCGACAGCGGCACGACCTACGTCAACGGCGCAGCTGCGATCACTCCGGGCGCCAACCGGATCTTCGCGACCGTCTGGGACGGAGGAGGGCGCGACACTTACGACCTTTCGGCCTATTCGACCGATCTCAAGATCGACCTGCGGCCGGGCAAGTATTCGGTCTTCTCGACCACCCAACTCGCCGATCTGGGCGGCGGCCCGAATGACGGCTTCGCCCGTGGCAACATCTTCAACGCGCTGACCTATCGCGGGAGCGACCGGTCGTTGGTCGAGAACGCGATCGGCGGCGGCGGCAAGGACGCGATCCGCGGCAACGACGCGGCCAACCAACTTGAGGGAGGCGCCGGCAACGACACCCTCACCGGCGGCCACGGTGCCGACACGCTGGTCGGCGGCTCCGGCCGCGACACATTCCGTTTCTATTCCGGCGATTCGACGCCCAACCATACCGACCGGCTCGCGGGTGGTGGCGGGGCGGCGGCTTTCCAGTCCCCCGGCGCGGGCTCGGGCGACCGGATCGACCTGCACCATATCGACGCCGACACCCTGCGATCGGGAGAGCAGAGCTTTCATTTCGGCGGCGGCGAGAGCCGCGGCCACATCTGGCTCGAGGATGTCGGCAGCGTCACCTATGTCTATGGCAATACCGACCGCGATACGGCGCCCGAATTCGAGCTCGCCATCGCCGACGGCGCCCGCATCCACGCGGCCGACTACACCGCCACCGACTTCCTGCTCTAAGGTATGGCCGCGGCGCCCTCAAAGGGCGCCGCTGGCGGGACGTCTGCGCCGCGCACCGGTGGAGCGCGGCGGAGGGTGCGCGGGGAGGTCAGGAGGATGGCGGTTCGGCCGGCTTCTCGCCGCCGAACAGCGCGCCCAGCCGGCTCTCCAGGGGCTTGAGCGGGACATAGCGGTCGATCACCGGCTCGGCGAGCCAGAGGCCGAAGCAGAGCAGGCCGAGACTTCCCGCCCAGATGCCGCGCCGGCGCCAACGCTCGCCGGGTACGGCGACATAGGGGATCGACACGACCGGGCGCAAGTCGAGCTGACGCTGCATCTGGCCGCTGTTGCGCAGCGCGGGATTGAGCAGCTCCAGCAGGAACGCGACACCGAAAGCCAGCGCGATCGTAGCCCCCCCGGCCATCAGCATCAGCTTCTTGCGGTTCGGCCCCACCGGATCCTCGGGCACCAGCGCGCTTTCGAGCACCTGAAACCGCTCCGACTGCTGGCTGGTCTCGAGCTGCTCGCCGGTGCGGGCATTGTCGCGCCGCCGCGCCACGTCGGTATATTCGGTCTGCAGATCCTGCATCCGGCGCGTCAGCGCGTTGAGTCCGATCTCGACCTCAGGGGTCTGGCGGATCGAATCCTCCAAGCGGCTACGCTCGTCGGCCAGGCCCTGCTTCTGCGCGCGAAGCTGGGCGATCTGGTCGTCGAGCTGGGCGCTCTGGCGCTCGATCGCTGCGCGCCGCGCTTCGGCGGCACCGGCCGAAGCGTCGCCCTTGCGCGCCGAGGGGGTGGTCAGCGACTTCAGGGCCGCGAGCTTGTCCTCTAGCTTGCGGATCTCGGGATGGCGCGGGCCGAGCACGGTACGCTTCTGCGCCAACTCGAGCTCGGTGCTCTGCTGTTCGGCCTCCAGCGGATCCTGCGCGGCGCCAGCCAGCGGACGCTCTCCGGCGAGGGCGGCGGTCAGGTCCGCCTGCCGGGTCTGCAAGTCGAGGATACGATGGTCGATATCGAGATCGGCGCTCTGGTTGCGGGCCAGGGCGTCGCGCCGCGATTGCAGGCTCTCGGGCAGGGCGCCCTCATTGGCCTTCTTGAAATCGGTGATCTGGCCTTCCATGTCGGCGAGCGCGGCGCCGACCCGCTGCTCTTCCTGCTGGAAATAGGCGAGCGTGTCGCGCGAGCGATTGGCGCGGACCTCCAGATTGCTGGCGATGGCGCTGTCCACCAACTCATTGACCACCGCCGTCACCTGCTGCGGATCGCTGAGCTCGGACGAGATGGTGAAGGCGAAGAGGTTGGCGCCAGCCGGCGCTCCCGGCGCGGCCCCGGTTTCGTTCAGCGTCTCGAAGGACGTCGCCTTGCGCAGCAGGTCGACCTTGGTTGCCATCTTCATCGCGGGCGCGTCGGCATAAAGGCCGAGCTTGTTGATCATCGCGATCAGATTGTCGCGTGCCATCAGCCGCTGTTGGATCAGCTGCAGTCGCGCCGCGGCCGACAGATCGACCGTCGAGCGCGCGAGCTCGTCCGGGATCGTCTGGCTCTCGACGACGATCGTCGCCCCGGTCCGATAGACCGGCGGTTGCTCCAGCACGAAGATGGCGCTCGCCACCAGCCCGACCACCAGGATCGAGAGCAAAACCGGAAGGCGCCGCCGGAGCATGCTCAGAAGGTCGCCGATCGAAAGGGCCTGTTCCATGCCTGCTCCTCGGAATGTGCCAGACGGGGTCGCAATCAGTTGGGGCCTCGCGGCCGGTCTCTCGCGCGGCATCTATGCAAAAGTGTGTTGAGAACTGATAACCAACGCCGTGAAGGGCTGCGGGGAGAGGCACGCATGATCGGGCGGATCATCGAGACCGATGCCGACGTCGCCGAAGGGGCGGCCTGGCTGGCCAGGATCGAGCCACGCTTCGCCGGCGCGCTGGCCGAGATCGGCCCGCTGCCCCTGCGCCGGCGGCCCGACGGGTTCGAAACCCTGTTTTCGGCGATCGTGAGCCAACAGGTCTCGACCGCTGCGGCGAGCGCGATCTGGGGCCGGCTTCAGGCGGCTGGCGCGACCGACAGGGTGGGACTCCTCGCGCTCGAGGATGAAGTCCTGCGCGCCTGCGGGCTGTCGCGCCAGAAGATCGCCTATGCCCGCGCCATCGCCGGCAGCGCTGTCGATTTTGCGGCATTGCGCACCCTGCCCGACGCCGAGGTCGTGGCCGAGCTGGTCCAGATCAAGGGAATCGGCGTCTGGACCGCCGAGATCTATGCGATGTTCAGTCTCGGCCGCGCCGACGTCTTCGCCCCTGGCGATCTCGCCCTGCGCGACGCGGCCCGCGCGCTTTTCGACCTCGGGACTCGGCCGAGCGAAGCCGAGCTTCGCGCCCGGAGCCTCGCCTGGTCGCCTTGGCGGGCGGTTGCGGCCCGTCTGCTCTGGTCCTATTACCATCGGATCAATCAGCGTGAGGGCGTCCGATGACCATTCTGACCACCGTCGAGCGCCCTGCGGCCTCCGGCACAGCCAACAGCCTGGTGATCTTTCTCCACGGCTATGGCGCCGACGCCGAGGACCTGATCGGGCTTGCCGAGCCGTTGGCGCCGCATCTGCCCAACACCCAGTTCCTGGCGCCGAACGCGCCCGACCCTTGCGCGAACAATCCGATGGGCTTCCAGTGGTTCCCGATCCCGTGGCTCGACGGCTCATCCCCGGTGGCGGCCGAGACCGCGGCCCAGCGTTCGTTCGGTCTGCTCGACCACTGGCTGGACGAGGTGGCGGAGGAGGGTTTCGCGCCGGCTCGCACCATCCTGTTCGGCTTCAGTCAGGGCACCATGATGGCGCTGCAGGTCGGGCTGCGGCGCAAGGAGCCGCTCGGTGGCATCGTCGGCTTTTCCGGGCGCCTGCTGCGGCCCGAACGGCTGGTCACCGAGGTTACCAGCCCGACCCCCGTCCTGCTGGTCCATGGCGATGCCGATCCGGTGGTTCCGTTCGAGCATCTGAGCGAGGCGGCCGAGCATCTGACCGAGGCCGGTATCGACACCTACACCCACGTCTCTCGCGGCACCGCACACGGCATCGCCCCCGACGGACTGAGCCAGGCCCTGCATTTCATCCGCCAGCGCCTCGCCATTTCGGGCTGAGCGCCGTCACAAAAGTGTCCGTCCTGCGCGATATTGTGGCAGCAGCGATAGGGATTATCGCTATCTAGAGGCTTGTCAGCTCGCTTTGACGAGATATAGTTCCAAGAAGGGCAGGGCGGTGCGCCATGATCCGGCGCGGCGCGGCAGGCCCGGGCAAGGGATCGGCTCATGCTGCAAAGCACCCACACGCCCAGCTTCATTCGCAACCCGACGGGGCTGCGCGACCATCCGGCACTGGTGCTGAACGCGGACTTCCGGCCGCTCTCCTATCTGCCGCTGTCGCTCTGGCCCTGGCAGGAAGCGATCAAGGCCGCAATCCTTGATCGGGTCGTGGTGCTGGCCGAGTATGATGCGATGGTGCATTCACCCTCCTTCCGCATCCGCATCCCCTCGGTCGTGGTACTGCGCGACTATGTGAAGCCCGCCCGCACCGCGGCCTTCACGCGCTTCAACCTGTTCCTGCGCGACGAGTTCACCTGCCAGTATTGCGGGGCCAAGGACCATCTGACCTTCGATCATGTCGTGCCGCGGTCCAAGGGCGGCCGGACGATCTGGGAGAATGTCGTTGCCTCCTGCGGCCCGTGCAACCTCGCCAAAGGCTCCAAGAGCCTGAAGCAGGCCGGCATGCATCTGCGCCGTACGCCGGCTCGTCCAACTCCCGAGCGACTGCAAAATATCGGCCGCAAGTTCCCGCCCAACCATCTGCACGAGAGCTGGATGGACTATCTTTACTGGGACGCCGAACTCGAAGCATAGGCCCGGAGCCACAGCACGGCGAGCGCCAGCGACGCGAGCAGGTTCCAGCCGGCCATCGAGATGCCGGCGAGGCTCCAGGCGATCTGGTCGCAGGCGACGACCGGCGTCGCCTCGATCTGTTTCAGCAGGTCAGCCGCCGACTGGCTACCGGGCTTTGGCGCGGTGCAGCTCGTCGGGCCCGCCCACCAATGCTGCTCGACCCCGACATGATAGGCAGCGATTCCGGCGCCGACCAGCAGAGCGAGCCCCGCAACCAGCGCCAGGCCGCGGCGCGGCAGAACGAGGATCAGGAGCCCGATCAGCACGGCCAGCGCATGCGGCCAGCGCTGCAACAGGCAGAGGTGGCAGGGGGCGAGGCCACCGAGATATTGGAAGGCCAGCGCCCCGACCAACAGCGCCGCCGAACCCGCGGCGGCTCCCATGGCATGGCGTTTCAGCGGGATCATCGGCGACCCCGCGGGTCGGCCCCGAGACTGCGTAGCACTTTATTCAACCCTTCGCGATACCCGGACCCCAGGCATCACAGGCTGGCGCGCGCGTCAAGCGCCCCACCTTGTGCAAAATGGAGAGTCCGATGGCCGAGCCAGCTCTTGCTTCCCCTCCGCGCCGCCGCCCCAGCCTGCTCGTGCCAATCCTCGGTTTGCTGGCGCTGGCGATGATCGGCGGTTGGGCGTGGCGCGAGCAGGCGAGCACGATGCCGACGCACAGCATTTCGTCCGATCAGGCCGAGCTGCAATCGCGGCGCGTCGAGGTGGTGCTCGACGATGTCCAGGCAACCTGGGCGCGGCTGGTCCGGGCGGAAGATCTCGGCCGCTACGCGCTCGCCGACCACTTCTTCTTCGTGCGCGCCACCCCCTCGGCATGCGCCGGGCGCGACGGGGCGACGGGGCCGTTCTACTGCCCCAAGGACCGGATGCTCGCCTTCGACCTGCGTTTCTTCGCCGCGCTAACCGACCAGCTGCGCGAGATCGAGGATCCCGGCATCAAGCTTCTGGTCGCCCAGCAGGCCGCGGCCGCCTTGCAGGACCAGCTCGGCATCCTTCGGGAGGTCGAGGCCAAATCCGCAGTCGCGGGATCGCGCCAGCGCCAGGCAATGGACCTCGCCGTCGCGCTGCAGGCCGATTGCCTGGCGGGCGTCTGGGCCGCCGACGCGCAGGACCGTCTGGGCCCGGTGCGGCCGGGGCTTTATTCCGACATGCTCCAGGGCAGCCGGCGGGTGGCCGAGGCGCAGGCCGAATGGGGGCACGGCGCGCCCTGGATGCGCAACAGCCTCGGAATAGGTCTCCTGCCCGACCGCGAGGCCGCCTTCGCGCGGGGCTATGGCGCGGGCAGCCTGGGCGCCTGCCTCGCCGAGGATCCCGCGCGCTGACTTGCCCGCCGAACTGGACCATGCCACGGTCGGCCCAAAACCGGACAGGAAGGAAACGCCGCATGCCACAGATCGCTCGCCCGGCTGGGGGCCTGATCGCGCTGGCCCTCGCCCTCACCCTGGGCCTTGCCGGGTCCGGTCCGGCCGGCGCCGGCCCGGTTCCCGACGACAAGGTCAGCGCCGGGCTTGCGGCACTCGATGCGATGGCGACGCGGCTGGTGGCCGAGGGGGCAGTCCCGGGACTCGCGATCACGGTCGTCCATGACGACAAGGTCGTCTATCTCAAGGGCTTCGGCCTGCGCATGGTGGGCCGGCCCGAGACGGTCGATCCCGATACCGTGTTTCAGCTCGCCTCCTTCTCAAAGCCGATCACCTCGACCGTGGTGGCGGCGCTGGTTGGCAAGGGCTTTCTCGACTGGGACAGCCGGATCGCCGAGCTCGCGCCCGACTTCCAGCTGCACGACCCCTATCCGAGCCAGCAGGTCACGGTGCGCGACCTCCTCAACCATCGCAGCGGCCTGCCCGGCAATGCCGGCAACGATCTCGAGGCCATTGGCTATGCGCGCGACGCGATCCTGCCCCGGCTCGCTTTGCTGTCGCCGGCCTCCAGCTTCCGGGCCGGCTATGCCTATAGCAATGCCGGTTTCACGATGGGCGCGCTGGCGGCGGCGCGGCCGACCGGCAAGGATTGGGAGACTGTGGCCGAGGAGATGCTCTATCGCCCGCTCGGGATGACGAGCACGAGCTCGCGCCATTCGGATTTCCTTGCCCGCCCGAACGCCGCGAGCCTGCATGTCGATCTCGGCCAGGGCTGGACCGCGGCGGTCAAGCGGAGCGCGGATGCCGAGGCGCCGGCGGGCGGGGTCAGCGGGAGCGCCCGCGATCTTGGCGCCTGGATGCGGCTCGAACTGGGCCAGGGGCGCTTCGAGGGCGAGCAGCTGATCCCAGCGGACGCGCTCGCGGCGACCCATGAGCCGATGTTCTTCCGGGGGCCCAATCCGGTGACCGGCGTGCCCGAATTCTACGGGCTCGGCTGGAACGTGGAATATGGTCGCCACGGGCTGAGCTGGGGCCATGCCGGCGCCTTCAGCCAGGGCGCTCGGACCCTGGTCTCGCTGCTGCCCGATTCCGGGCTCGGCATCGTCGTCCTGGCCAACGCCTTCCCGACCGGCGTGCCGGAGGGGCTGGCCGACAGCTTCTTCGATTTCGTGTTCGATGGGGCGCTGGCGCAGGACTATCTGACCGGCTGGAACAACGCCTATCTCGGCCTGTTCGGGCCGGCGATGGCGGCCGCCAGGGCCGCCTTCGCGGCGCCGCCCGACCCGGCCAGCCCGGCCAGGCCGGCGGAGGCCTATCTCGGCCGCTATGCCAACGCCTATATCGGCCCGGTCGCGGTGACGGGGCAGGGCGCGGACCTGACCCTCGTGCTCGGGCCGGATGGGGCGAAGCGCTATCCGCTCCGGCATTTCGATCGGGACCTTTTTCTCTACTATCCCGATCCCGAGGTGCCCGACATCCCCTCGACCGCGAGCTTTGCCCTGGGACCCGACGGGATCGCGACCAGCCTGACGCTCTCGCCCTTCGAAGCCACAGGGCTGCCGACGGTGCTTCGGGTGCCGGACTAGGACCCGAAAGTGTGCGACCCGCACGGAGTCGCACGCGTGCGACTCCACCTAAAATATTGAAACATATATGAAAAAAGAATCCTGCTAACCAGATCTTCACCAAGGTAAATGGCGGTCGCGCGCCTCAGGTCAGGCGCAGCTCGCCATCGCCGAGCGGCGCGAGCATCGCGGCGATCTCCGCCTCCGGCACCCGGTCCAGGGCGCCCTGCCATTGCGGATTGCGATCCTTGTCGATGATCGCGGCACGGATGCCCTCCAGCATGTCGCCATGGCTGCAGGCGCGCGCGCTGAAGCGGTATTCGCGGGTCAGCGCCGCCACGACCCCCGGCGCGGCGCGGGCGGCGCGGATGGTGGCCAGCGTACAGGCCATCGCGATCGGCGAGCGCCGCCGCAGCTCCCTCAAGACGCCATGGCCCCAGTCGCTCGCCTCGAGCCGGACCGCCAGCGTCGCGAGATCCGGGGCCGAAAAGGCGTCGTCGATCGCCTCCCGAACCGCCAGCAGCCCGGCGGGTCCGGGCGAGGCGCGATGGTCGAGGATCGCCGCCGGGTCGCCGAGACGGCAGAGATCGCGGGCCAGCATGGACCAGGAACGTTCCGGCACGAAGAAGTCGGCGAACCCGCATTCGATCGCCTCGGCAGCGTCCATCCGGTGACCGGTCAGGCCGAGATATTCCCCAAGCCGCCCCGGAGCCCGCGCCAAAAGATCACTGCCCCCGACATCGGGGACCAGCCCGATGCCGCATTCCGGCATGGCGATCCGGCTGGTCTCGCCGACGACGCGGAATTGGGCATGGCCGGCGATCCCGACCCCGCCGCCCATCACGAAACCCTGGGCCAGCACGACCACCGGCTTTGGCCAGAGCGCGATCCGGGCATTCAGGCGATATTCCTCGGCCCAGAAGGCGCGGCCATAGGCGAAGTCGCCGCGCCGGCCGGTCTCGTAGATCTCGGCGATATCGCCGCCGGCGCAGAAGGCGCGCTCGCCCTCGGCGTCGATGAGCAGCAGCGCCACCTCGGGCGCATCGCGCCAGGCAACGAGCGCGGCGTCGATCGCGGCGATCATCGCGCGGCTGAGCGCGTTCAGCGCCTGGGGGCGGGCCAGCGTGATCCGCCCGGCTCGGCCTTCGATCCGGATATGCAGGTCGCCCATGCCTCGTCCGCCTGCCGCTATTCCATCGTCGGGATCGAGAAGGCCGCGCCCTCCTTGATGCCCGACGGCCAGCGCGCCGTGACGGTCTTGGTGCGGGTATAGAAGCGGAAGGCATCGGGTCCATGCTGGTTCAGGTCGCCGAAGGCCGACTTCTTCCACCCGCCGAAGGTGTGATAGGCGAGCGGCACCGGGATCGGCACATTGACGCCCACCATGCCGACATTGACCCGGGCGACGAAATCGCGCGCGGTGTCGCCGTCGCGGGTGAAGATCGCCGTGCCATTGCCATATTCGTTGTCCATGGTGATCCGCAGCGCCTCGTCATAGCTGCCGGCCCGCACCGTCGAGAGGACGGGACCGAAAATCTCCTGGCGGTAGATATCCATGTCCGTCGTCACATGGTCGAACAAGCAGGCGCCGACGAAGAAGCCGCCCTCGTAGCCCTGCATGCGGAAGCCGCGGCCATCGACCACCAGCTTCGCGCCCTGCTCGACGCCCTTGTCGACCAGGCCGAGGATGCGGGCCTGGGCCTCGCGCGTTACGACGGGACCGAAATCAACGTCTTTTCCAGCGGTATACGGCCCGATCTTCAGGGACTCAACGCGCGGGATCAACCGTTCGACCAGCGCATCCGCCGTCGCCTGCCCGACCGGCACCGCGACCGAGATCGCCATGCAGCGCTCGCCGGCCGCGCCATAGCCCGCGCCGATCAGCGCATCGACCGCCTTGTCGAGATCGGCGTCGGGCATGACGATCATGTGGTTCTTGGCGCCGCCGAAGCACTGGACGCGCTTGCCGTTCGAACAGCCTCGGCCATAGATGTATTGCGCGATCGGCGTCGAGCCGACGAAGCCGACCGCCGCAATGTCGGGATGGTCGAGGATCGCGTCCACCGCCTCCTTGTCGCCGTTCACCACCTGCAGCACGCCGTCGGGCAGGCCCGCCTCCTGCATCAGGGCTGCCAGCATCAGCGGCACGCTCGGATCGCGCTCGGAGGGCTTGAGGATGAAGGCATTGCCGCAGGCGATGGCCGGACAGAATTTCCACATTGGGATCATCGCGGGAAAGTTGAACGGGGTGATCCCCGCGGCCACCCCAAGCGGCTGGCGCAGCGAATAGAGGTCGATGCCGGGGCCGGCGGCATCGGTGAACTCGCCCTTCATCAGATGCGGCGCGCCGATGCAGAATTCCGCGACCTCGAGCCCGCGGATGATATCGCCCTCGGCATCGGGCAGGGTCTTGCCATGCTCGCGGCTCAGCACCTCGGCGAGCTTGCCCATGTCGCGGTTCAGGAGCTCGACGAAGCGCATCAGCACCCGCGCCCGGCGCTGCGGATTGGTCGCGCCCCAGAGCGGCTGCGCCCGCGCCGCGCCCTGGACGGCGGCATCGAGCTCGGCCGCGCTCGCCAGCGCGACGCGGGCCTGAACCTCGCCGGTGGCGGGGTTGAAGACGTCGGCGAAGCGGCCGGAGGTGCCCGGCACCAACTGGCCGTCGATGAAATGGCCGATCTCGCGCATGGGTGGTCCTCCCGCAGGCTGGTTTCCGGCAGCCTAGCCAGTTTACGGCTTGGAGGCAGACAAAAAATAACCAAGATTGCTCTGCAAATTTGCAGAGCTCGTCGGGTGTGCTATGGGTGGTGTCATGCAAAAAAATGCGATGCGGTGGGACGATCTGCGGGTGTTTCTGGCGGTGGCGCGCCATCACCGGCTGATGCTGGCTGGCCGGCTGCTCGGGCTCGACCCCGCGACCGTCGGGCGGCGGATCACGGCGCTCGAGGAGGCGCTCGGGGCCAAGCTCTTCGATCGCAGCCCGCAAGGCTATGCCCCGACCGAGGCCGGGCGCAGCCTGATCGCCTATGCCCAGGCGATGGAGAATCAGGCCGCTGCGGCGGCGGAGGATGTGGGCGGCCATTCGAGCCGGCTGTCCGGGACGGTGCGGATCGGGGCGCCGGACGGGGTTTCGAACTATCTGCTGATCGAGGCGTGCGACGCGCTCAGCCGCGACAATCCGGAGCTGCAGGTCCAGGCGGTGGCGCTGCCGCGGATGTTCTCGCTCTCCAAGCGCGAGGCCGATCTCGCGATCACCGTCTCGCCGCCCTCCGCCGGCCGGCTGACGGTGCGCAAGATCGCGGATTACCGGCTGCATCTCTATCTGCGTCGCGATCTGCTGGCCGAGCTCGGGCCGGTGCACGGGATGGAGGATCTGCGGGGTCTGCGCGGGATCGGCTATATCTCGGACATGATCTTCGACAAGGAGCTGGATTATTACGCGCTGCTCGGACGCGAGACCGAGCCGGCCCTGACCTCCAACAGCCTGATCATGCAGCTCCGCTGGTGCCTGAGCGGGGGCGGGATCTGCATCCTGCCGGATTTCGTCGGGCGCGAGCATGCCGAGCTCGCGATGGTCCTGCCGAACGAGATCCGGCTGACCCGCGCCTTCTATCTGGTGCGCCATCAGGACGATGCCCGGGTGGCGCGCATCAACCGCATGGCCGACATCGTGGTCGAGCGGATGAGGGCCGCGCTCGGCGATGCTCCGCCTTGACAGACGCCGCCGGCCTAGGGGAGACTTTCGGCTAGAAATTGAATGAATATTCGGGGGAAGCCACATGATCGTTCGTAATATAATTCGCGGCAAGCCGATCCAGCAGATCCTGACGGTCAAATCGACCGACAGTGTCAAGTCGGCGACGGAGATGCTCGCCAAGCATCGGATCGGCGCGGTGATCGTCAGCGACGACGGCGCTTCGGTCGACGGGATCCTGTCGGAGCGCGACATCGTGCGCGCGCTCGGGACGGTGGGGCCGAGCTGCCTCGACCAGCGGGTGGGCGATCTCATGACGCTCGCGGTGATCGGCTGCCACCCGGAGGACAGCGCGATCTCGGTGATGGAGCAGATGACCGACGGCCGCTTCCGCCACATGCCGGTGATCGAGGCGAACCGGATGATCGGGGTGATCTCGATCGGCGACGTGGTGAAGGCGCGGATCATGGAGATCCAGGAGGAGAATTCGGCGCTGACCGGGATGATCGCCAACACCTGGTAGGCCAGGGGGCGGCCGGCGGGGCAACTTGCCCTTGCCGCCGTGCGGCCGGTGATCCTAGGGTCGCCCACCATGCGCGATCTCACGCTGCGTCAGGTCGAGGTGATCCGGGCCGTCATGATGACCGGCACGATCAACGGAGCGGCCGAGTTCCTGAATGTCTCGGCGCCCGGCATCAGCCGGCTGGTGAAGCATACCGAGGATTCGCTCGGGGTGCGGCTGTTCGAGCGCAAGGCGGGGCTGTTCATCCCGGCGGCGGAGGCGGCGCCGGTCTTCGAGCAGATCCACCAGATCTACGACAAGATGGCGGGTCTCACCTTCGCGCTGGCCCGGCTGCGGCGGGGGGCCGAATCCGAGCTCGCCTTCGCCGCGATGCCGTCGATCGCGCAGTATCTGGCCGCGCGGACGGTGCTCCAGGTCCGGCGACGCTTTCCCGAGCTCTATATCGACCTCAACGTGCTGAAGATCGAGGAGACGGTCGACTATCTCCTGCTCGAGCGCGGCGAGTTCGTTGCCACGAGCTACCGGTTCGATCATCCCTCGCTGCAGTTCCAGCCGATCGGGGAGGGGGGGCTCGTGGTGATCCTGCCCGAGGCGCATCGGCTGGCCAGCGCGCGGATCCTCTCGGTGCAGGACATCGCCGACGAACCGCTGGTTGGCGTCGACGCGCGCGATCCGTATGGCGAGATCACCGCGCGTCCCTTCGCCATGGCAGGCCTCGAGCGTCGGCTGTCGGTCAAGGCGCGATTCGCCCAGACCGTGGTCAGCCTGGTCGCGCATGGGCTCGGTCTCGCGATCATCGACGAGTTTTCGGTCGCTGGCCCGCTGCTGCCGGGCCTCGCCCGGATCCCGCTGGCGGAACCCGTCCCCGTCTCGCTCTTCGTCGCCGAAAAGGCCGGGCGGATCCGGTCGAGCTTCGCCGACTTCGCCGTGGCGCAGTTGCGCACGGAGTTGCGCCAGGCGGTGGCGCAGCGGACCTGGGCCGCCCGGGACGGCTGACCGGGCACCAGGGCCAAACTTCCTCCCCTTTCAAACCAGCGGATGCGACCATGACCAAGCCGATCTATATCCTGAACGGGCCGAACCTGAACCTGCTCGGCAAACGCCAACCCGAGATCTATGGCCGCGAGACGCTGGCCGATGTCGAGCGCGACTGTGCCCACCAGGCCGACGCGGTCGGGCTGAGCATCCGTTTCCTGCAATCGAACTGGGAAGGCCAGATCATCGACTGGATCCACGAGGCGCGCGAGGGCGCCTGCGGGATCGCCATCAATCCCGGCGCCTTCACCCATACCTCGGTTGCGATCCTCGACGCGCTCAACGCCTTCGAGGGGCCGGTGATCGAGGTCCATATCTCGAACGTGCATCGGCGCGAGGCCTTCCGCCACCATTCCTATGTCTCGCTGCGCGCCGACGGGGTGATCGCCGGCCTCGGCACCCAAGGCTATCGCCTGGCGATCCAACGGATCGCGTCCCTGGTCGCGGCGGGCTGAAAGCCCCATATCGGGGCTGAGTCCATGAGGAGGGGATGATGGCGACCAAAGCCTACAAGATCACCCGCAGCGATGCCGAATGGCGCGCGCTGCTCTCGCCCGAGCAATATGCGGTGATGCGCGGTCATGGCACCGAACGGCCCGGCAGCTGCGCGCTGCTCCACGAGAAGCGCCCGGGAACCTTCGCCTGCGCCGGCTGCGGTACCCCGCTCTTCCGCGCCCAGGTCAAGTTCGAGAGCGGCACCGGCTGGCCGAGCTTCAACGAACCGGTCGAAGGCGCCGTCGAAACCGAAACCGACCGCAGCCACGGCATGCTGCGCACGGAAGTTCACTGCGCGACCTGCGGCAGCCATCTCGGCCATGTGTTCCCGGACGGCCCGCCGCCCTCGCATCAGCGCTACTGCATCAACGGCGTCGCGATGACCTTCGCGCCGGAGGTTCAGAACCCGTCCTGAGCCGCGGCGCGAAGGGGCGGGCGGATCGAGCGACGTTGGCGGGGGCCCCGGTCGGGGCCCCCTCCTCGCCGGGAGCGCTACGCCGCCGACAGCTTCAGCAGCGCGCGCGCCTCGGCCGGGGTCGCGACCGGCCGGTCGTAGCGCGCGCAAAGCTCGACGACCCGCTTGACCAGCGCCGCGTTCGACGGCGCCAGCGTGTCGCGGTCGAGCCGCAGATTGTCCTCGAGCCCGGTCCGGGCATGGCCGCCGGACGCGACGCACCATTCGTTCAGCGTGAGCTGGTGCGCCCCGATTCCAGCGCCGCACCATTCCGCGTCGGGCGCCAGCCTGGCCAGGGTCTTGACATAGAAGTCGAAGACCTCGCGATCGACAGGCATCGCGTTCTTCACGCCCATCACGAACTGCACATAGAGCGGGCTTGCGAGGCTGCCTTCCTTCGCCATCGCCACCGCCTGGAAGATGTGGCTGAGATCAAAGGCTTCGATCTCCGGCTTGACGTTGTTGGCGAGCATCTCCCCGGCCAGCCAGCCGACAAGGTCGGGGCTGTTCTCGTAGACGCGGGTCGGGAAATTGTTCGATCCGACCGCCAGCGAGGCCATGTCGGGCCGCAGCGACAGCATGCCCCCGCGCTCGCGCCCGGCGCCGGAACGGCCGCCGGTCGAGAATTGCACGATCATGCCCGGGCAGTGCTTGCGCAGCCCTTCGAGCAGCCGCGCGAAGCGCTCGGGATCGGAGCTCGGGGTCTCGTCCTCGTTGCGGACATGGGCATGGACGATCGTCGCGCCGGCCTCGAAGGCGGCATGGGTCGATTCGACCTGCTCGCTGACCGAGATCGGCACGGCGGGATTGTGCGCCTTGCGCGGCAACGATCCGGTGATGGCGACGCAGATGATGCAGGGCTTCATGGGGGCGTTCCTCATTGGTGCGGCGGCCTCTGCCGCGCAGCGGGACGGGGGCGTGCGGGCCCGGCTCCGCCACATGGCGGAGCGCGGGCGCCCTGGCCTCGTCCCGCTGCGCTGTCGGGCGCCTGTCGGGAGAAAAGTTCGTAGTGCGTACGAATGTTTTATATGCGAACACTTCTGGTGTCAAGCCTCGAGCATGCCGGGCGCGCGCGGTTTGCTTGTATTCGGCGGCGAACCGGCCCATGGTCCGCGCATGGATGACCCGACTTCGTATTTCCTGGACGGCCAGCTTTTGATCGCGATGCCCGGCATGGGCGACATGCGGTTCGAGCGCTCGGTGATCTTTCTCTGCGCCCATTCCTCGGAAGGGGCGATGGGGCTGATCGTCAACAAGCCCGCGCCGGAGCTGCGCTTCGCCGATCTCCTGGAACAGCTTAAGATTTCGACCGGCGGCGCGAGCCTGCCGGAGACGCGGGTGCATTTCGGCGGGCCGGTCGAGCATGGTCGGGGTTTCGTGCTGCATTCGGCCGACTATCGCGTCGAGGGGGCGAGCCTGCGGGTCAACGACGATTTCTCGATGACGGCGACGGTCGACATCCTGCGCGACATGGCCCGCGGCAAGGGGCCGGAGCGGGCCCTGCTGGCGCTCGGCTATTCCGGCTGGGGCCCCGGCCAGCTCGAGACCGAGATTCAGGCCAATGGCTGGCTGACCGCGCCGGCCGAGCCCGATCTGGTCTTCGGCAACCGGGATACCGGCAAGTGGGAGGCGGCCCTGCGGTCCATTTCGATCGACCCGCGCCTGCTCTCGACCGAGGGCGGCCGGGCCTGACCAGGCCAACGCAGTCACGCCGATCGCGATCTGGCCGACGATTTCCGGACAGTCGTTTTATGTCAAGGGCATAGACTTGGTCGCGCGCGTGCGGCGGCGGTTCCGCGCGGATCGTGCCGCGGTCAGATCCCGAGCTGGCCGGGGCGGGGGGCGGCGGCGCGGCGCAGCCGGTCGTTGATCGCGAGTCCGAGGCCATGCATCGGGATCGGCGCCACCGCGATCCGGGTCGCGCCCGTCTCGCGCGCGAGCGCGTCGGCGGCGCGCAGATGGGCGAAGAGATTGGCCGCGGCCTCGGTCAGGTCTCCCGCGGGCGACAGGTTCAGGCCGGGCCGCAGCACCTCGATGGGCCCGAAGCCGAGCCAGACCTCGCCCGCCCCAGGCCCCGCGGCCTCGAGCCGCAGCATCGCGTCGGGCGCGTAGTGCGACTCGAGCTGGCCAGGCGCCGCGACATGGCGCAGCGCGCGCACATCGACCCGCAGGCCCAGCTTCGCCTCGATCGATTCGACCGGCAGCGCGCCGGGGCGCAGCAGCACGGGGATGTCGCCGTCGAAGCCGAGGATGGTCGATTCGAGCCCGACCGGGCAGGCCCCGCCTTCGAAGATCGCGGCGATCCGCCCGTCCAGCCCCTCGCGCACATGGTCGGGCCGGGTCGGGCTGACGGCGCCCGACGGATTGGCCGATGGCGCAGCGAGCGGCCGTCCGAACGCCGCGAGCAGCCGCTGGGCGATCGGATGATCGGGGACCCGCAGCGCGACGGTCGGCAGGCCCGCGGTCGCGAGTTCGGAGAGGGGCGCGTCGGCGCGGCGGTTGAGCACGAGGGTGAGCGGCCCCGGCCAGAAGGCCCGCGCCAGAAGCAGGGCCGGCGCCGGCAGCTCGGCCATCCGCTCGGCCCCCGCGAGGTCGAGCAGGTGAATGATCAGCGGGTTGAAGGCCGGCCTCCCCTTGGCGGCGAAGACCCGGGCGATCGCGCGGTCGTTGCCGGCATCGGCGCCGAGCCCGTAGACCGTCTCGGTCGGGAACGCCACCAGGTCGCCCGCCTGGAGCAGCGCGACCGCGGAGCGCAGGCCGGACTCGCTGTCCGGTAGAGTGATGGTCTTCGCCTCGGTCACTGAATTCCCGATCGGGTGCCGCGTTTGCCTTGTTCGCCGCCCTCCCCCGGCCCTAGACTGGGATCGGGGACAGCAAGCCCCATGCCTACACCGCGCGGCGGCAGGCCGCAACGAGCAGGCGCGAAACACGATCGGCGGGAGGGATCGGTGGGCTATCAGGCTCCGGTGGACAAGATGCGGTTCCTGCTCGACCGGGTGCTCGGCGCCGGGCGGCTGGCCGCGACCGCGCGATTTGCCGAGGCGACGCCCGAGCTGCTGGCGGTCGTGCTGGGCGAGGCGGCGCGGCTCGCCGAGGACGTGATGGCGCCGCTCCGGCGCGCCGGGGATCTGGAGCCGGCCCGGCTGGAGAACGGCGTCGTGCGCACGAGCCCGGGTTTCGCCGCCGCCTATCGCGCGATCGCCGAGGGTGGATGGATCGGCATGGCGGCCGATCCGCAGCATGGCGGGCAGTGCCTGCCCGCGACCTGGCTCGCCTGCGTCAACGAGATGATGGCGGGGGCGAACCTCGCGCTGTCGCTCTGTCCGCTGTTGAGCGCGGGCCAGATCGACGCGCTGAGCGCCCATGCCGATGCGGCGCTGCAGGCGCTCTATCTGCCGCGGCTGGTGGCGGGCGACTGGACCGGCACGATGAACCTGACCGAGCCGCAGGCCGGCTCGGATGTCGGCGCGCTGCGGGCCCGCGCCGAGCCCCGGGGCGACGGCACCTATGCGGTGAGCGGGGAGAAGATCTTCATTTCCTGGGGCGACCACGATCTGGCCGAGAATGTCTGCCATCTGGTGCTGGCGCGGCTGCCCGGCGCGCCCGAGGGGACGCGGGGCGTTTCGTTGTTCCTGGTCCCGAAGTTCCTGCCCGATGCGGAGGGGCGGCCGGGTGTGGCCAACGGGGTCCGGGTGGTCTCGCTCGAGCACAAGCTGGGGCTTCATGGCAGCCCGACCTGCGTGATGGCGTTCGAACGCGCGACCGGCTGGATCCTGGGCGAACCCGGCGCCGGAATGGCGGCGATGTTCACCATGATGAACAATGCCCGGCTCGGCGTCGGGATCGAGGGCCTGAGCCAGGCCGAGGCGGCGCTGCAGGCGGCGCGCGCCTTCGCGGCCGAGCGGCGGCAGGGCCGTACGACGATGCCGGGGGTCGAGACGATCCTCGGCCATGCCGATGTGCGCCGGATGCTCGGGACCATGGAGGCGCTGACCGCGACGGCGCGGGCGATCTGCCTCGATTGCGCGCTGTCGCTCGATCTGGCGGAGGCGGGCGAGGGGCCGGAATGGGCCGCGCGCGCCGCCTTCCTCACGCCGATCGCCAAGGCCTTCGGCACCGATACCGGCTGCGCGGTGGCGGAGCTCGCCGTGCAGGTCCATGGCGGCATGGGCTATATCGAGGAGACCGGGGTCGCGCAGTACTACCGCGACGTGCGGGTCACCGCGATCTACGAGGGCACCAACGGCATTCAGGCGCTGGACCTGGTCGGCCGCAAGCTCGCCGATGGCGGCGCGGCCGCGCGCGCACTGATCGCCGAGATAGGGGCGAGCGCCGAGGCGGGCGCGAGCGCCGAGCTGGCCGGGACCGCCGATCGGCTCGCGGCCGCGACCGACTGGATGCTCGCCGCCGCCGCGCGCGACCGGGCTGCCGGGGCGGTGCCCTATCTGCGGGCCTTCGCGCTGACGCTGGGCGGACATTACCTGTTGCGCACGGCTCTGGCCGAGGGAGACGAGGGCGCGGGGGCCGCGCTGGCCGCCTTCCACCTGCGCCGGTTGCTGCCGGAGGCCCGGGCGCTCTGCGAGGCGGCCTGCGAGGGCGCGGCGGGGCTGGAGGCGCTGGACCTGGGCTGAGTCGGGGCGGCGGATCGCCGCTCCGACCGCCGCAGTTTCCGCCTGACAGCGGCCGGCCGGCCGGCTAGAGTGCAGCCCGCGGGCGCAGAGACGCCGACCGGGCAGACGGGAGTGACAGGCATGGCCGAGCACCAGGCGGCAGAGCACAAGCACGGCGAGATGGACATTGCCGAACATCAGCAGATGTTCGGCGCCTTCATCCGCTTCTGGATCTATCTGTTCGGCGGCGCGATCGGCGTGCTGATCTTCCTCGCGCTCGTCAACAGCTGAGCGACGGCGCCAGCGGAGAATGCCGATGCTGCTGCGGTGCCTTGCGGCCTTGCTGGTCGCGGCGAGCCTTTCCGGCTGCGAGGTCTACACGCCCGCCAGCCCCGAGGATATTGCCCGCGCCCGCTATGTGAGCCCCGACGCGCCTTCGGTCACGCTGATGTCGATGGTCAACACCAAGACCGGCAAGTCGGCGCATTCGGGGCTGCTGATCAACGGCTCGCAGCAAGTCCTCTACGATCCGGCCGGCACCTTCACCCATCCCGACCTGCCGCGCTCGGGAGACATCCACTACGGGATGTCGCCGCGCTTCGTCGACTACTACGAACGCTACCATGCCCGGTTCGACTATTTCGTCGAGGCCCAGAAGGTGCCGGTGTCCCGCGAGGAGGCGGACCGGATCATCGCCAACGCCCAGGCCCGCGGCGGCAGCTTCAAGCTCGAATGCGCGCTGACCACGGCCGCGGTGCTGCAGTCGGTGCCGCCCTTCGACCACTACGTGCATACGACCCTGTTCCCGGAATCGCTGCGCCAGGACTTCGCGCAGATCCCAGGCGTGAAGGATCGCTTCGTTTATGAAAGCGATGTCGGGCAGAACAAGGAATGGGTGCGGCCGGTGAAGGGAGAGGCGATCTATTCCGACACGCCGCTCGAGCCCGGTCAGCTCGCGTCGCTTCGCGGCGGCGGCAGCTGAAGCGGGCTCGCCCCCGTCCTGGTTCGGACGGAGGCGAGCCTTTGGACAGGTCAGGCGTCGATGCGCTCGATGGCCAGCGCGATGCCCTGGCCGCCGCCGATGCACATGGTGATCAGGCCGCGCCGTCCGCCGATCCGCTCAAGCTCATAGAGCGCCTTGATGATCAGGATCGCCCCGGTCGCGCCGATCGGATGCCCGAGCGCAATCGCGCCGCCGTTCGGATTGACCTTCGCGGTGTCGAAGCCGAGGGCGCGGTTGACCGCGATTGCCTGGGCGGCGAAGGCCTCGTTCGACTCGATCACGTCGAAATCGCCGACCTGCAGCCCGGTGCGCTCCAGCAGACGCCGGACGGCGGGGATCGGGCCGAAGCCCATCACTTCGGGCCGCACGCCGACGAGCGCGGAGCCGAGAATGCGGGCGCGCGGCTTGAGCCCCGCCGAGGCAGCCGCGTCGGCGCGGGCGAGCACCAGGGCGGCGGCACCGTCATTGATGCCGCTGGCATTGCCGGCGGTCACGGTCGAATCCTTGCGGAAGACGGTCTTGAGCTTGGCCAGGGCATCGAGGGTCGTGGGCTTCGGATGCTCGTCCTGGTCGAAGGCAACGGTCTGCCGCTTGACGGTGATCTCGATCGGAACGATCTGCGAGGCGAAATTGCCGGATTCGATCGCGGCGGCCGCGCGGATCTGGCTCTCGAGGGCGAAGGCATCCTGGTCGGCGCGGCTGATCCCGGCCTCGGCCGCGACATTCTCGGCGGTGACGCCCATATGGCCGGTGCCGAACGGACAGGTGAGGGCGCCTACCATCATGTCGATGCCGGTCAGGTCGCCCATCTTCTGGCCCCAGCGGACGGTGGTCAGCGCGTAGGGGGCGCGCGACATGCTCTCGGCACCGCCGGCAAGCGCGAAGTCGGCATCCCCGGCCGCCAGCGCGTGGGCGGCGGAGACCACGGCCTGCGCACCCGAGCCGCACAGCCGGTTGACATTCATCGCCGGGACCGTGTCGGGCACGCCGGCATCGATCGCTGCGATGCGGCTCAGATACATGTCGCGCGGCTCGGTATTGATCACGTGCCCGAACACGACCTGTCCGATCTGGCCCGGCTCCACGCCGGCGCGGTCGAGCGCGGCCTTCGCGACCTGCGCCGCCAGCGCCGACGGCGGGATCGCCGCGAGGCTGCCGCCGAAGCCGCCGATCGCGGTACGCGCGCCGGACAGAATGACGATGTCGGATTCCATGATGACCTCCCCGTTTTCACTGCGCCGAGCCTTCACCGGGACGCCTGCGGCGCGCAACCCCCCCGGTAGTCTGGGGGAACCGGCATTTCGCGAACTTTTGGCGGCGAAGCGAGCGGGTGACTTTGCAAAAGCCAGGAATTCTGTACTATGATCGTCCATGCGCGCGGCGGACGGAACGCAAGGAGCGGGGCGGGGCGTGCCCCTGCTCGCCGTTTGGCGTTTCGGGGGCGGCAGGATTTCTCAAACCGCGAGGCGGGACCGGGCGTGCAGGTGCTCATCGTCGAACAGGATGCCGATCTCGCCAGGATCTGGGCGGGCTTCCTGACGCGGCAGGGGCTGGTCTGCACCGAGGTTGCCAGCGTGGCCGAGGCCTATGAGGCGCTGCGCCGGCAATCCTTCGCCGCCATCGTGCTCGACATGGAGTTTCCGGAGGGCGGCGCGCTCGAGGTCGCCGACTTCGCGACCTATCGCAATCCGGAGGTGCCGATCATCGCGGTGACCGCGCGCGGCTTCTTCTCGGATAGCGCCATCTTCGAGCTGGTCCCGAACGCTCGCGGCCTGTTGCGCAGCCCGGCGCGCCTGGAGGACATGGCGGCGCTCGTCCAGCATTACGGCACGCGCCAGGCCCGGACCTGACCTTCAGGCGGTCCGGAGCCGCTCGCGTCCGTGCGGTGCGGTCCAGTCGATCGCCGGGCCGACCGGGACGATGCCGGTTGGATTGATCGAGCGATGGCTCGCATAGTAGTGCGCGGCGATCTGGGCGAAATCGACGGTCCCGGCGATGCCCGGCATCTGATAGAGGTCGCGCGCATAGGCGAACAGCGCGGGATAGTCGACCAGCCGCCGCCGGTTGCATTTGAAATGCCCGTGATAGACCGGATCGAAGCGGAAGAGCGTGGTGGCGAGCCGCCAATCCGCCTCGGTGAGGCGCGCGCCCAGGAGATAGCGCTGGCTTTCGAGCCGGGCCTCCAGCCAGTCGAGGGTGTCGAAGACCTGCGCCGCCGCCTCGTCATAGGCGGCTTGGCTGGTGGCGAACCCGGCGCGGTAGACGCCGTTATTGAGCCCGTCATAGATCCGGGCATTGATCGGTTCGATCGCGGCGCGCAGATCTTCGGGCCAGAGGTCCAGCCGGTTGCCGGTCAGCGGATCGAAGGCCGAATTGAGCATCCGCATGATCTCGGAGGACTCGTTGGAGACGATGGTCTGGCGCGCCTTGTCCCACAGAACCGGCACGGTCACCCGGCTGGTGATCTCGGGATCGGCGTCGGTATAGACTTCGCGCAGGAGGCGCCGGCCGCCCAGGCGATCGCCGGTCGAGCCGGGGAAGCCTGGATCGAAGCTCCAGCCGTCGGCGCCCATCAGCGGATGCACGATATCGACGGAGATATGTGCCTCCAGCCCCTTGAGAACCCGAACGATCAGAGTTCGGTGCGCCCAGGGGCAGGCAAGCGAGACATAGAGGTGGTAGCGCCCGCTCTCGGCCGGAAAGCCGCCGGTTCCGGTCGGGCCGGGGGCACCGTCCGGGGTGATCCAGTTGTGGAACCGGGTCGGCTGGCGCTGGAACCGCCCGCCGGTCGCGCTGGTGTCGTAGCCGCCCTCGTCCCACTCGCCGTCGCGCAGGAATCCCATCCTCGACCTCCCGTCCTGGTTCCGGTCAGATATCCTGCCGGTCCCGGCGATAAAGCCCCGGATCGGCGCCGGTCTGTTTCCCGTTTGCGACCCGGCCGATGAGCGCTGTCCGCGATCAGTTCTCGAGCCCGGCGAAGGCGCCGATCCGGTTCAACATGTCGGCATGGAACGGATTGGCCTGCAGCCGCCCGAACCAGTCGAGCCCGACCGTCAGGGTCCGAAGCTCGCCCCGCCCGGCCAGCGCGCCGAGCCGGATGCCGAAATCGTCGGCGGGATCGGGATCGTAGCCATAGAGCCCGTCGTCGGGCGGGAAGGGCAGGGCGACATGCGACAGCGAATAGATCGCCCGCGGATACGCGACCCCGAGCGGCACCGTCTCGGCTGTTCCGCCCGGCGGCGTGACGGTCGCGACCGCGGATG
This sequence comes from Amaricoccus sp., assembly GCA_046348955.1. Lineage (GTDB taxonomy): Bacteria > Pseudomonadota > Alphaproteobacteria > Rhodobacterales > Rhodobacteraceae > Amaricoccus. Next base: position 265,127 of record JAXMDG010000005.1, on the reverse strand, counting down.
GGTCGCCGGGGCCGGCATCGCCGATCGTCACGGTCTCGTAGGCGCGGGGCCCCGGCGGCAGCATCCGGCCCATCGCATCGCGGGCGGGGCGGCCGAGCAGCGGGGCGAGCTCGGCCGCCCGGTTGACGTCGTAGAGAACGAGCTCGCTGCCATTGGCGGGCAGCTTGGCATAGAGCCGGTCGACCACCGCTCCGGCGCTGACCGTCGAATCGGTGACCGCCTGGAAGGTCAGGATCGGCGCGATCCCGGCGAGCTTGCCGGTGCTGGACAGCCGGTCGATGCGGCTCTGCACCGCCTGGGTCAGCAGCCAGGACTGACGCCCGCCATTGACCGGGAAGCTGTTATACTTGAACGGATTGAATTCGGGAAAGAGATCGAGCCAGGCGGCGCGCTCGAAGCCGGGCAGGAAGGCCGGCCAGCCGGCGATCCCGGAGAACCGGGCGAAGGCGGTGATCCCGATCATCGGCGACAGCAGCACGATCCGGTCAGGCCGGGCCAGCGCCGGGTCCTCGAGCGCATCAAGCGCATAGACCATGGCGAGTGCGCCGCCATTGGAATAGCCCACGATATCGAGCGGCGCGCCGGGCCCGGCCAGCCGCGCCGCCTCGCGCACCGCGAGCCGGGTCGCCGCGAGCCACTGGTGCCAGTCGGCGGCGGCGAGCCCGCCCGGCACCGTGCCATGCCCCGGCATCCGCACGCCGACCGCGACGAAACCGTGGTCGCGATAGTATTCCGCGACATGCCGCAGGCTGTAGGGCGCGTCGGTCAACCCGTGCAGCAGCACCACGGCACCCTTGGGCGCGCCATCGGGCATCAGCACGAAGGAGCGGTTCCAGTCGGTGCCGAAGCCCGGGGAATAGAGCGGGCTGCCTTCCCAGAAGCGGTTCTCCGGCACCTGCTGGTCGGGCGTGAGCTTCAGCGTGACATTCTCGCGCACCTCCTCGAAGACCCGGTCCTCGGCGGCGCGCCAGACCGACCAGTCCATCGCGTCGATCTCGGCCGCGGACGGCTCGTGAGGGGCGAAGCTGTGCCACGGCGCCAGGCTCCGGTCGGTCAGCGCCACGATCGCCCGCACGCCCAGCACCAGGAGAAGCAGAACCCCCAGAGCCATCACGATCCAGCGGATCAGTTTGCCCAGTGCCGAGACCATTGCCTTCTCCCTGCGGTTGCCGCCCTTTCCCTAGCCCGCCGCGCCGCGTTCTGCCAGCTTTGCCGTGGCAAAAGCGGCCGGGCCCGCGCTATGGTCGAGGACGGGCCGGCCCGGAGGAAATGCCATGATCGAGACGCCTTACCTGCTGTTTCTCGGCGACGCGCCGGATCCGCTCGCCGCCAAGGTCGCCCAAGGGATTCGCGACTGGCGGCCCGAGGCAGCGGTGGGACAGTACCGGATGGAGGGCTGCCGCGCCGATCTCGGCCTGCCCGACATGACGCTGGCCGAGGCGGTCGCGGCGGGGGCGCGGACCCTCGTCGTCGGGGTGGCCAATCGTGGGGGCGTGATCGCGCCCGCCTGGCTCAGCATCCTCGGCGAGGCGATGGAGCTCGGGCTCGACCTCGCCTCGGGGCTGCACAACCTGCTGCGCGACGAGCCCGATCTGCTCTCGATCGCCATGGCGCGGGGGCGCAAGCTGCACGACGTGCGGGTGCCCGAGGTCAAGTATCCGATCGCCAATGGCAGGAAGCGCCGCGGCAAGCGCTGCCTCGCGGTCGGCACCGATTGCTCGATCGGCAAGATGTATACCGCGCTCGCCATGGACCGCGAGATGCGCGAGCGCGGCCGGAAATCGACCTTCCGCGCCACCGGCCAGACCGGGATCCTGATCACCGGCGACGGCGTGCCGCTCGACGCGGTCATCGCCGACTTCATGGCCGGCAGCATCGAATGGCTGACACCCGACAACGAGCCCGACCATTGGGATCTGATCGAGGGGCAGGGCAGCCTGTTCCATCCCTCCTATTCGGGTGTCACGCTCGCGCTGATTCATGGCGGCCAGCCCGACGCCCTGGTCCTGTGTCACGAGCCGACCCGCACCCATCTGCGCGGCCTGCCCGGCTATGCGCTGCCGAGCCTCGAGGCGCTGCGCGAGCTCGCGCTCACCATGGCGCGCATGGTCAATCCCTTCGTCCGCGTCGTCGGCATCTCGATCAACACGTCCGGGCTCGAGGAGCCGGCTGCCCTCGACTATCTGGCCGAGATCGAGGCGCGGATGGGCCTGCCGACGGTCGATCCGTTCCGCACCGGCGCCGGCCGGCTGGTGGATGCGCTCGAATGAGGCTCGACGCCGTCGAGGAGGTCTTTCCCCTCGCCCAGATCTTCACGATCAGCCGCGGCTCGCGGACCGAGGCGCGGGTGGTGACGGTCACCCTCGAGGGTGACGGCGCGCGCGGGCGCGGCGAATGCGTTCCCTACGCGCGCTACGGCGAAAGCGTCGAGAGCGTGCTCGCGCAGATTCGGGCGCTCGAGCCGCCCTTCACCCGCGCGCGGCTGGCCGAGGCGCTGCCGCCCGGTGCCGCGCGCAATGCCGTCGATTGCGCGCTCTGGGACTGGGAGGCGAAGCGCAAGGGGATGCCGGTCTGGTTCCTCGCCGCCCTGCCGCCGCCCCTGCCGCGGCTGACCGCCTATACCCTGTCGCTGGCCGATCCCGCCACGATGCGGGCCGAGGCGGCGAAACATGCCAGGCGTCCGCTGCTCAAGATCAAGCTCGGCGGCGAGGGCGACATGGCGCGCCTCGAGGCGGTGCGCGCCGGCGCCCCGCAGGCGCGGATCATCGTCGATGCCAACGAGGGCTGGACGCCCGAGACCTATGCCGCGCTCGCCCCGGCTCTGCTCCGGCTCGGGGTCGAGATGGTGGAGCAGCCGCTGCCCGCCGGCGCCGACGCCGCGCTCGCCGACATGGCCCGTCCGCTGCCGGTCTGCGCCGACGAGAGCTGCCATGACCGGGCGAGCCTCGCCGGGCTCGCCGGCAAGTACGACCTCGTCAATATCAAGCTCGATAAGACCGGCGGGCTGACCGAGGCGCTGGCGCTGCGCGACGCCGCCCGCGCGGGGGGCTTCGGCATCATGGTCGGCTGCATGGTCGGGACCTCGCTCGCCATGGCCCCGGCGGTGCTGGTGGCGCAGGGCGCGGCCTTCACCGATCTCGACGGGCCGCTCCTGCTCGCGCGCGACCGCGACCATGGCCTGCGCTACGACGAGGAGGGCGTGCATCCCGCCACGCCCGAACTTTGGGGATGACCATGCGAACCGTCTATGTGAACGGCGACTACCTGCCCGAGGACCAGGCCAAGATCAGCGTCTTCGACCGCGGCTTCCTGTTCGCCGACGCGGTCTATGAGGTGACGAGCGTGCTCGACGGACGGCTCGTCGATTTCGACGGCCACCGCGCCCGCCTGCACCGCTCGCTCGGCGAGCTGGAGATGGGGCTGCCGGTCAGCGACGCCGAGCTCGAGGCGATCCACCGCGAGCTGGTCGCGCGCAACGATGTCGCCGAAGGGCTCGTCTATCTCCAGGTCACCCGTGGCGCTGCCGACCGCGATTTCGCCTTTCCCGTCGGCGCGACCCCGGGGCTCGTGCTTTTCACCCAGGCCAAGCCGCTGATCGGTTCGGCGAGCGGGCGGGACGGGATCCGCGTGATCGCGATCCCGGACATCCGCTGGGCGCGGCGCGACATCAAGACGGTCCAGTTGCTCGCCCCGTCGCTCGGCAAGATGGCCGCCAAGAAGGCCGGCAAGGACGATGCCTGGATGGTCGAGGACGGATTGATCACCGAGGGCACCTCGAACAACGCCTATATCGTCACCGCCGACGGCGCCGTCGTCACCCGGGACCTCTCGTCCGCGATCCTGCATGGCATCACCCGCGCCGCGGTGCTGCGGCTGGCGCGCGAGGCCCAGATCCGGGTCGAGGAACGCGCCTTCACCCTCGAGGAGGCGAAGGCCGCCCGCGAGGCCTTCTTCACCTCCGCCTCGGCTTTCGTCACCCCGGTGGTCGAGATCGACGGCACTGCGATCGGCGACGGTCGGCCGGGCCCGCTGACCCGCCGCCTGCGCGAGATCTATATCGCCGAGGCTCGCGCCCGCGCGACCTGACCGTCCGGCGTCAGGGATTGTCGGTATAGCGCGGCTTGGCGGGGGCGGGCGTCTGGTGCTGCGCGACCCAGTCCGCATAGGGCATGCCATAGACCGTCGCGCGCGCCTCCTCGCGCGACAGGTCGAGCCCGCGCTCGGCCGCGGCCTCCTGGTACCAGCGCGCGAGGCAGTTGCGGCAGAAGCCGGCAAGGGTCATCAGGTCGATGTTCTGGACGTCGGGCCGGGCGCGCAAGTGATCGCGCAGGGCGCGGAAGGCGGCGGCTTCCAGCTCGATCTGTTGTGTTTCATCCATCGCCCGGGCCTCCTTCGGCAGTCGCAGGGCGGCAGACTGCCCCGGAATTTCGCGCTGGAGCAAGCCCGTCTTGCCCGGGCACTGTCATGAGCCGCTCGTGATCGAGCCCGACAGCCGGGCCATCAGCGCGGGCCCGTCGGGCTGGGGGGGATGGCGCGGTTGACGGGGCTCGAACCCGCGACCTCCGGCGTGACAGGCCGGCACTCTAACCGACTGAGCTACAACCGCGCATCTCGTGTGACCCGATCTGCCGAGGCAAGAAGCGGCGTCACCGGGGCCTTTTAGGGGCAGGGGCGGGGGCCGTCAAGCGGATTGCGACGGTTCGGCGAACGGAACGCGCATTCCGCGCCAGGCGGGCGCGCGCTTCAAGCAAGGCCTTGGAAAGGCTCACGGCTTGGGGTCGGACTCGTCGCGGTCCGGAGCCGGGTGGTCGTCGTAGCGATCCGATAGGATGCGCGTCGCCTGGCCCTTCGGATCGTCGAACTGGCCGTGACGCAGCATCCAGAGAAAGCCGGCGAGCCCGAGCAGGCCGAGAGCCAGCGAGGCCGGGATCAGGATCACCAGCGCCGTCATGGCCGGACCCGGAGCCGCATCGCATTGAGGCAGACGGCGAGCGAGCTTCCCGACATCGCGAGCGCGGCGAAGAGCGGTGTCACCAGCCCGGCGAAGGCCACCGGCACGGTGAAGATATTGTAGCCGAAGGCGAAGACGAAGTTCTGCAGGATGCGCCGCCGCGCGAGCCGGGCAAGGCGCCAGCTCGAAACGACGCGATCGAGGCTGCCGCCGGTCAGGATCAGGTCGGCGGCGGCGCGGCTCGCATCGACCGCCGAGGCGGGCGAGGCCGAGACATGCGCCGCGGCCAGTGCGGCGGCGTCGTTCAGCCCGTCGCCCACCATCAGCACGCGGCGTCCCTCGGCGCGCAGGGTGTCGAGACAGGCGACTTTGTCGGCCGGGGTGGCGCGGGCGGTCCAGTCGGCGATGCCGAGCCGCGCGGCGATGGCCGCGACCGGCCGGTCGGCATCGCCCGACAGCAGCATGACCGCGAGCCCCGCCCCGCGCAGCGCGGCCACGGTGGCCGCCGCCTCGGGGCGCAGCTCGTCGGCGAAGGTCAAGGCGAGCGGCGGCGCCGCTCCGATCCGGAGCCAGGCGGCGGTCTCGTCGAGCGCCGCCTCCGCCCCCACCCAGTCGGCGCGCCCGAGGCGCAGCCTCTCTCCGCCGCTGCGCCCCTCGGTGCCGTGGCCCGGGATCTCGGTGATGTCCCTGACCTCGGCGGGCGCGATGCCGGCGGACCGCGCGGCGGCGGCGATCGCGCGCGACAGGGGATGCGCGCTGGCCGCGGCGAGCCCGGCGGCGAGCGCGAAGGCCCGGGGCGGCAGGTCGGCGGCGTTGGTCAGGACCGGGCGGCCGGTGGTCAGCGTGCCGGTCTTGTCGAAGACCACCGTGTCGATCTCGGCGAGCTTCTCGAGCGCGGTGCCGTCCTTGAGCAGCACGCCGTCGCGGAACAGCCGGCCCGAGGCCGCGGTCAGCACCGCCGGCACCGCGAGGCCGAGCCCGCAGGGGCAGGTGATGATCAGGACCGCCACCGCGACATTGGTCGCGAGCCGCCAATCCCGGGTGCCGATCCCCCAGAGCAGGAAAGCCGCCAGCGACAGCAGGATGACGAGCGGCGCATAGGCCCGGGCGGCGCGCTCGGCAAGGCTCGCATAGCGGCCGCGGCTGCGCTCGGCCGCCTCGACCAGCCGGGCGATCTGGCGCAGCAGCGTCTCCTCGCCCAGCGGACCGGTCGTGAGCGTCAGCGCACCCGTCAGGTTCAGCATCCCCGCGCGAACCAGGTCGCCCGGCCCGACCGGGCGCGGCAGCGTCTCGCCGGTCAGAAGCGAGGGATCGATCTCCGACCGCCCGGCCGCGACGGTGCCATCGACCGGAATCCGGCCCCCTGGCGCGACCGCCACCAGATCGCCGTCGCGCAAGGCGTCGAGCGGCACGGTCTCCCGGCTGCCGTCGGCGCGGATCCGGTCGGCCATATGCACCTCGAGCGCGGCCAGCTCGGCGGCGGCGGACCGGGCATGGGCGCGCGTCAGATGCGCCAGATAGCGGCCGACCAACAGGAAGAAGGTCAGCATCACCGCCGATTCGAAATAGGCATAGCGCCCGGCCAGCAGCGTCTCGGAAAAGGAATTGGCGAGCGCCAGCAGGATCGCGACCGAGATCGGCACATCCATGTCGAGCCGCCCGGCGCGGATCGCCCGCCACGCCGACGCATAGAACGGCTGGGCGGAAAACAGCACCGCCGGCACCGCGATCGCCGCCGACACCCAATAGAGCAGCTCGCGCGTCGGCCCCGACGCCCCGAGCCAGACCGCGACCGACAACAGCATCACGTTCATCGAGGCGAAGCCCGCGACGCCGATCCGCGCCAGCAGGTCGCGCCCCTCGGCATCGGTGCGGGTGGCGGCGAGCGCGGCGCTGTCGAGCGGTCGCGCCGGATAGCCGCGGCGCTCGAGCGCGGCGATCATCCGGGCCTCGGCCCCGGGACTGTCCTCAACCGTCACCGAGACGCGCTTCAGCGTCAGGTTGACCCGGGCCGCCGCGACCTCGGGCTCGGCCATCAGCCCGGCCTCGACGCCGGTCATGCAGGCCGCGCAATGGATCGTCGGCAGCGACAGCTCGATCCGCCGCAGCGCCGCGGCGGGGCGCGGCCCGCGCGCCACCCCTGGCTCGGGGGCCGCGGCGCAGGCGGCGCAGCCCATGGCCGTGGGGTAGGCGGCATCGGTCACGATCCCGCCTCGACATAGATCTCGCGGCTCTGCCGGAAGACCGTGCCGTCCCGCGCCGTCGCCGCCACCTCGACCCGCCAGGCCCCCGGCGCAAGCGGCATAGCGGCCTCGTAGCCGCGCGCGGTCTCCGCGAGCACGGGCACCTGGTCCTGCCGGTCGGTGCTCGGTCGGCCGACCACAACCTCTATCGAGGCCGGACGCACCGGTTGATGCGCGGCATCGACCACGTCGAGACGCAATCCCCGCTGGTCGGCGTCGATCTCGAGGCTCCAGCCGAGCGCGATCTGCGCGGCGCGCTCGGCGTCGAAGCTCCGGCTCGCGACATAGCTGTCATCGACCACGGTGCCCGAGAACGTATGGACCGCGACATAGGCGAGCAGAACATTGACCCCGAGCACCAAGGCGAAGCTGAAACCGGCGATCCAGGCAACTCTGCGCCCGGTCAGGAGTCGGGCGGTGCTCATTTCTGACGCCCGTGGAACACCGTTGCCTCGGAGGCGCTGCGGCCGGTATCGCCATCCTCGGCGACGATCTCGACCGGAACCAGCGCCTGCGCATTGGCCGGGCTGTCCGGCGCCGAGGTCAGATAGACCCGCTGGCGCAGGGTCGCGTTGGCCGGCACGGTGACCGACCGCCCGGGCTGGCCCTGAAGCTCCAGCCGCAAGGGATCGGCCGCGTTGGCCGACAGGCTGAAGGTTCGGTCATAGCCCGTCATGTTGCGCAGCCGCAGCTCGTAGGAATTGCGGATCGACCCGTCCGACAGCGTGACATTGATCGGGTTGCGCACCGGCTCGACCGACATCGCCATGTCGGACCGCAGCATCAGCGCGGTGAGGAGCCCGATGCCGATCCCGCCCCAGAGCACGGTATAAAGCAGGATGCGCGGCCGGAAGATCGAGCGCCAGACCGGCGAGGGGGCGGCCCCGCCGCGCTCCTTCTCGCCTTCGGTCAGGGTGATATAGTCGATCAGGCCCCGCGGCTTGCCGACCTTGCCCATCACGTCGTCGCAGGCATCGATGCAGAGCGCGCAGGTGATGCAGGCGAGCTGCTGGCCGTCGCGGATATCGATCCCCATCGGACAGACATTGACGCAGGCCGAACAGTCGATGCAGTCGCCGAGGGATTCCGCCCCCGCGCCCTTGCGGTGCTTGCCGCGCGGCTCGCCCCGCCAGTCGCGATAGGCGACGGTGATGGTCTCCTCGTCCATCATCGCCGCCTGGATGCGCGGCCAGGGGCACATATAGATGCAGACCTGCTCGCGCATGAAGCCGCCGAAGACGAAGGTCGTGGCGGTCAGGAGCCCGATCGAGAAATAGGCGACCCCTGGGGCCTGCAAGGTGACAAGCTCGCGCAGAAGCGTCGGGGCGTCGGCGAAATAGAACACCCAAGCGCCGCCGGTGGCGATCGCGATCACGAGCCAGACCGTCCACTTGATCGCGCGGAGCCGGACCTTGGCGGCGGTCCAGGGCGCGTTCCAGAGCCGCACCCGGGCATTGCGATCGCCCTCGATCCAGCGCTCGACCAGGATGAAGAGGTCGGTCCAGACGGTCTGCGGGCAGGTATAGCCGCACCAGACCCGCCCGAGCGCGGCGGTGAACAGGAACAGCCCGAGCCCCGCCATGATCAGCAACCCGGCGACGAAATAGAATTCCTGCGGCCAGATCTCGATGAAGAAGAAATAGAACCGCCGATTCGGCAGATCGACCAGCACGGCCTGGTTCGGCAGATGCGGCCCGCGATCCCAGCGGATCCAGGGCAGCAGATAATAAACCCCTAGGGTCAAGGCCATGATCCACCATTTCAGGCGGCGGAACGCGCCCGAGACTCGGCGCGGAAAGATGGGCTCGCGCGCTGCATAAAGCGGCGGCGGCGCTTCGGCGCTGGTCTGGGTCACGGGTGCAAGCCTCCTCGCTTCCTGGGAGCGACCCTATTCCTAGCCGCGGCGGTGTGAAACGCCTTGATCGGGATCAAACCGTGGCGCGCGAGGAAAAGCGCAGCGGGCCGGCGCGCTTGCATGGCGCGCGCGCTGTGCCAGACTGACGCATGGCGCCACGGGGGAGACGGGCGATGCAGGTCGCAGGACAGGCTACGGGACGGCGGAAGCCATCCCTCACGGTCAAGGTGATGGCGGGCATGCTGGCGGGGCTGCTTGTCGGGATCGTCTTCAACCGGATCGGCTCGGACTTCGTCGCCACCTACATCGTCGGCGGTCTCTTCGCGATGATCGGCACGATGTTCGTCAACGCATTGAAAATGCTCGTTGTGCCGCTGGTCTTCTTCTCGCTGATCTGCGGCGTGCTCGGGATCGGCGACCTGCGCGCGCTCGGCCGGGTCGGCGGCAAGGCCTTCGGTCTCTATATCCTGACGACGGCGATCGCGATCGCCGCGGCGATCCTGATCGCCCTCGTCATCGGCCCGGGCGCGGGCTTCAAGATGCAGGGCATCGACACGTCGGGCGTTGCGGCCAAGGCGGCGCCCTCGGTCTGGCAGGTCTTCGCCGGGATCGTGCCTTCGAACCCGGTCGAGGCCTTCGCCAAGGGCGAGATGCTGCAGATCATCTTCTACACGATCGTGCTCGGGATCGCGGCGGTGATGCTCGGCGATCGCTCCGCGCCCTTCGCCCGCGCCAGCGAATACATGAACGAGCTGATGATGAAAGTCGTCGGCATCGTCATGCATTTCGCGCCCTACGGCGTGTTCTGCCTGATCGCCAAGACCTTCGCCGAGCAGGGGATCGACCTGTTCCTGCCGGTGATCTCCTATGTCGTGACGCTGGTGACGGCACTCCTCGTCCATCTCTTCGTGACGCTGATGCTGGTGCTCTGGCTGTTCTCGCGGCTCAATCCGCTGATCTTCCTGCGCAAGATCCGCCCGGCCCAGGTCTTCGCCTTCTCGACGGCGAGCTCGAACGCCACGATCCCGGTGACCTTGCGCTGCGTGACCGAGCGGATGGGCGTCTCGAACGCGGTCGCCTCCTTCACCGTGCCGTTCGGGGCGACGATCAACATGGACGGAACCGCGATCATGCAGGGGGTCGCGACCGTCTTCCTCGCCAATGTCTATGGCGTCCATCTCGGGGTCAGCGGCTATCTGACGGTGATTCTGATGTCGGTTCTGGCCTCGGTCGGCACCGCGGGCGTTCCGGGTGTCGGGCTTGTGATGCTGACCATGGTGCTCGGCCAGGTCGGCCTCCCGGTCGAGGGGATCGCCATCATTCTCGGTGTCGACCGGTTGATGGACATGATCCGAACCGCCGTCAATGTGACGGGCGACGCCGTCGTCTCGACGATCGTGGCCCGCAGCGAAGGCCAGCTCGACCTCGCCGTCTACCGCGATCCCGAGGCGGGCTCGTTCGGCGAGGAGCATCTGGAGGTCGATGCCGCGAGCGAGCAACGCCTCGCCGCCGCGGTCCAGCAGCATCCCGCGCCCTGAGGATCGCCGCGCTGGACGATGCCCGCCCTCGCGAGAGGGGCGGTAACGGCGCGGCAAGCTTCCTTGCGAATTGGTTGACGGAATTTAAAATTCCGTTGTATATCAAAAGGTTGGTCGGAGTCGCACGCGTGCGACTCCGCTTCGTTTCGCCTCAGGCGCCCGCGGCCGGTGCGCCTTCGGCCGGCGCAGCCTCGGCCGGCAGGGTACCTGCCAGGGCCTCGCGCAGCCTTTCTTCGCGGGTATGGTCGAGCGAAGTCTGGAGCACGGTCCCGCCGACCCCGCGCAGCTGCTCGAGCACCTTGTCCCCGGTCACCTTCTTGACCAGGACGAACAGCACCGCCTCGCCCGGCTGGATATCCTGGGCGGCCAGGTCCTTCATGAACCGGTCGTTGATCCCCACATCGGTCAGCGCGCCCGCCAGCGCCCCCGAACCCGCCCCGATTGCGACGCCGAGCAGCGGGTTCATGAACAGGATCCCGACCAGCAGGCCCCAGAAGCTCCCGCCCGCCGCGCCCGCGGCGGTAGTCGAGATCAGCTGGTTCAGCTTCACATGCCCGGATTCCGATTTCACCGCGATCACGGCATCGCCGATATCGATCAGATAATCCTTCTGCAGGTCGAGAACCTTGGTCCTCACTTCCTCGGCCTTGGCCTCGGACTCGAACTTGACGGCGATCAGGTCAGCCATTGGAATGCAGCTCCGTTGCAGGACCGAATGAGGGACGGTCGCGGCGGAGCCTTTTCGCTGCCGCGTCCAAACCCGGCGTCCCGGAGGCGGCCCCGGTCCGATGGAGCGCCGCCTCCGACCCTTGTCGGGGAGGCTACTTGCAGGCCTGGGTGCCGGCCGCCGCACCGGCACCGGCGCCGACCGCGGTCATCGCGCTCTTGCCCGTGCCCTTGCCGAACTGGTTGCCCACCAGGCCGCCCAGGGCCGCCCCACCCAGAATTCCGCCGGCGCATTTCATCTCGGCGTTGGTCTGAGGATTGCTGGTGCAACCGGCAGCGGCGAAAGCGACCAGTGCGGCGAGAACGAGTGCCCGTGTCATGTTTTTCCCCTTGTTCTTTGCCCCGCGCTTCCGACAAGGGCGGGCGCGCACGGTACTTCTAGAACGAGTCACGAAGCTGTGGGAAGCCCATTCGCCGCAAGCCCACGCGTCGCCTCGGCAATGACCGCCGCCGCCGCCTCGACCGCGCCGCGTCCATGCGGCACCCCGAGAACGTCGAGCCCCGCCTCGACGCTGGCCAGCGTCCCGAGCAGCATTGGCGGGTTCAGATGGCCCATATGCGCGATGCGAAACAGGCTGTCGGGATCGGAGCCCGGCGCCTCGAGCCCGATGCCCAGCGTCACGCCTGCCATCTGCTCGCACCAGCGCCGGAGCCGCGTCGCGTCCCCCGGTCCGGTGCGGATCGCCGTCACCGACCGGCTGCGCGCCTCCGGTTCGGCGATGTTGAGCTCGATCGCGCCGCGCGCGCCCCAGGTCTCGACCGCGGCCCAGACCGCCCGAGCGAAGGTCTCGTGCCGGGCCCAGCAGTTTTCAAGACCCTCCTCGGCCAGGATCATGTCGAGCGCGGTCCGCAGGCCGTAGAGATGATGGGTGGGAGCGGTGCCGCAGAAGATCTGGTAGAAGCCTTTCGGATCCATCCGCGGGCCCCAGTCCCAGTAAGGGCTGGGGCAGGGGACGCGCGCGGTCAGCGCCTTGCCGTTCGCCCAGACGAAGGTCAGGCCGGGCGGGGTCATCAGCCCCTTCTGGCAGGCCGCGACCATCACGTCGACGCCCCATTCGTCCATCTCGAACCGGTCGCAGGCGAGGCTCGCGATACAGTCGATGGCGAGGAGCGCCGGATGCCCCGCCCCGTCGATCGCCGCCCGGAGCGCCGGCACGGCGTTGAGCGCCGAGGACGCCGTGTCGGTCTGCACGCTCAGCACGGCCTTGATCTCGTGCCCCTGGTCGGCACGCAGCCGCGCCTCGAGGCGGGACGGATCGGCCGCGACGCGGAAGCCGAAATCCATCACCTCGATATCGAGACCCATCTGCCGACCGGTCGCCGCCCAGCCGAGACCAAAGCGCCCGGTGGCAAGCACGAGCGCCTTCATTCCCGGCGCCAGCAGGTTGGCGAGCACGGCCTCCCAGCCCGCATGGCCGTTGCCGATATAGATCGCGACCCCGGCTTCGGTCCGGGCTACGCGGGCGAGATCGCGCCTCAGTCCCTCGGTCAGCCCGACGAGCTCGCCTTCATAGATGTTGGGCGCCGCGCGATGCATCGCGTTCAGCACCCGGTCGGGCATCATCGAGGGACCCGGCATGACGCGCACCTCGCGCCCGAAGGAAAGGCTCATCTCGCTCTCGAAGCTCCGTTTTCTGCGTTTGCAGGCTAGCCGCACGGCAGGGGCGAGGAAATGCCGATTCCGCTTCCGCCGGCGCGGGCCCGCGTGCTAGCAGGGCCCCCAGCCGCGCCGACCCCGGGACCGACCGCATGCCCAGAGCCTCCGCCAAGTCCCGCGATCCCCAGTTCCTTCCGTTCTACCGGCTCTGGCGCGACTGGCTGGCCAAGAGCTGGCGGCTGGTGAGTTTCGCGCTTCTGATGATGATCATCGTCGCCGTCGCCTCCGCCGGCTATTCCAAGATGATCCAGCTGGTGATGGACGCGTTCCAGACCCGGGATTTCAGCGTGATCTGGTGGGGCCCGGCCGGGGTGATCGCGCTGACGGTGATCCGGGGCGGCGCGGACTATCTGCGCGAGATCACCTCGAACCGGTTCGTTACCCGGATGGAGGCCGACTTGCAGGCCCATATGTTCCGGCAACTTGTCGGGACCGACCTCGCCAAGCTGCAGACCGAGGCGCCGGCCGGGCTCGCCGCGCGGTTCTCCTCGGACATCGCGCTGGTCGGCGGCGCGGTCCGGGGCATCCTCGGCGGCATCTCGGGCGTGCTGATCATGATCGTCACCTTCGGGGTGATGCTCTCGATCGACTGGCCGCTGACCTTGACCATGATCCTGGTCCTGGGGCTCGCGGTCCTGCCCGTCAACATGATCGGCTCGCGCCTGAAGAAGCTGAGCCGCAAGACCCAGGCCGAGGTCGCGGCGATGACCTCCGAGGTCACCGAGGGCCTGTCGGGCATCCGGATGGCGCGGACCTACCGGCTGGAGGAGCCGCTCGCGGCCAATGCCGAGAGCGTGTTCGAGCGGTTGTTCGGGCTCAAGAACAAGCAGAACCAGTGGAGCGCCCGGGTCTCGCCGCTGATGGAGGCGCTGACCGGGATCGCGATCGCGATCATGCTCTGGGTCGTGGCCTGGCGGATGAGCCATGGCACGATCACGATCGCCGACTTCACGGCGCTGCTGACCGGGCTTGGCGTCGCGACGACGCCGGCCCGGCGGCTCGGCTCGACCTATGCCCAGACCCAGCAAGGCGCGGCGGCGCTCGACCGGGTCTTCATGCTGTTCGATGTCGAGAACACCATCCTCGACGGGCCCGACACGATCGCGCGCGCCAAGGGCGAGATCCGGTTCGAGCAGGTGCAGTTCGCCTATCCGGACGGGCATGTCGCGTTGCAGGATTTCGAGCTGGCCATCCATCCCGGCACCCGCACCGCCTTTGTCGGGCGCTCGGGGGCGGGCAAGTCGACGGTCTTCAACCTTCTGCCGCGGCTCTATGACCCGACCGGGGGGCGGATCCTGCTCGACGGCCGCGACCTGCGCTCGCTGACGCTCGCCTCGCTGCGCGATCAGATCGCGGTGGTCAGCCAGGATTCGGTGCTGCTCTCGGCGACGGTCGCCCAGAATATCGGCTTCGGTCGCCGCACCGCGAGCCGGGCCGAGATCGAGGCCGCAGCGCGCGCCGCGGCGGCGGACGGCTTCATCTCGGCGCTGCCGCTGGGCTACGATACCCCGGTCGTGGCCTCGGCCGGGCAGTTCTCGGGCGGCGAGCGCCAGCGGCTCTCGATCGCCCGGGCGATCCTGCGGGATGCGCCGATCCTCCTGCTCGACGAGCCGACCTCGGCGCTCGATGCCGAGAGCGAGGCGGCGATCCGCGCCGCCCTCGACCGGCTGGCCGAGGGCCGGACCACGCTCGTCATCGCCCATCGGCTTGCCACGATCCTGGACGCGGACCATATCGTGGTCATGGATCGCGGGCGGATCATCGAGCAGGGCACCCATGCCGAGCTTCTGGGCTTTGGCGGGCTCTATGCCGATCTCTATGCCCTGCAATTCGCGGGTGCGGAGGCGATGGCGTGACGAGCGCGGGCTTTGCGGCGGAGGATCGGGCGCTGTTGCGGGTCGGAGGGCCGGATGCGCGGCATTTCCTGCAGAACCTGGTGACCAACGATGTGCGCCGGCTCGATCAGGGGCCGGTCTATGCCGCGCTGCTGACGCCGCAGGGCAAGTATCTGTTCGATTTCTTGCTGGTGGCCGACGGGGACGCGGTGCTGGTCGATGTCGCGGCCGGGCGGGCGGCGGCGCTGGCGCAGCGGCTGGGGCTCTACCGGTTGCGGGCCGCGGTCACGATCGAGGCCGACCCGCGGACCGTGCTGGTCGGGATCGGGGAGCGACCCGACCTGCCCCTTGCCTTCGCCGATCCCCGCGACCCCGCGCTCGGCTGGCGCGCCTATGTCGCCGATCCCGGGGCCGTCGCGCTGGCGCCGCTGGAGCCCGAGGCGCTGACCGCGCTCCGGGTCGCCCACCGGGTGCCGGAGACGGGCATCGAGCTGGTGCCGGAGGCGAGCTATATCCTGGAGATGGGCTTCGAGCGGCTCGGGGGCGTCGACTTCCGCAAGGGCTGCTATGTCGGGCAGGAGGTCACGGCCCGGATGAAGCACAAGACCGACCTGAAGAAGGGTCTGGTCGCCGTGGCCCTGGACGGGCCGCCGCCGCCGCCGGGGACCGAGATCCGGGCGGGCGACCGGTCGGCCGGCACCCTGTTCTCGAGCGCGGGGGAAAGGGCGCTCGCCTTTCTGCGCTTCGACCGCGCCGAGGGGCCGCTCGAGGCGGCTGGGGTTCCGTTGCGCGCCGAATTGCCCGACCGGGCCTGATCGCGGCCCCGTGCGACGAACCGGAGTCGCACGCGTGCGAATCCGGTCATCATATTGATAATGAACGATATTTCTGAATCCGTTTACCCGATCGAAACCTTGGTTGACGGGCCGACGGCCAAGCCGCGCAGGCAGATGCGCCCCTGTCCCGAAAGCCTGGGGCCTGCCGTGCGGACGAAGCCACGGGCGTCCTCGCGGGCGCAAGAAAGGCGGCAGGGTGCGGGGCGCGCGCGCGTGCTGATCTGCGGCCACCACCAAGGAGGGCGCGCATCACAAGCGCGCGGTTCAGCCTGGACGGGGCGCGTGTCTGGCGCGAGGGGGGGCACCGAGCAGGGCGTCGAACCAGGCGATGGTCTGGAGGAGGCCCTGGCGCAGCGGGGTCCGGGGCTGCCAGTCGAGCCGGTCGCGGGCCAGCGCGATGTCGGGGCGGCGCCGGGCGGGATCGTTCTCGATCGGCGGCTTCCAGTGGATCGGCGAGCGCGAGCCGGTGAGCGCGACGACGAGCTCGGCCAGCGCCAGAACCGTCGCCTCCTCGGGATTGCCCAGATTGACCGGGCCAGTCACGGCGGCGGGCGCCTCCATCAGCCGGACGAGGCCCTCGACGAGATCGTCGACATAGCAGAAGCTGCGGGTCTGGCTGCCATCGCCATGGATGGTGATCGGTCGGCCGCGCAAGGCCTGGGTGATGAAGTTCGACACGACGCGCCCATCCTCGACATCCATGCGCGGGCCATAGGTGTTGAAGATGCGCGCCACCTTGATCGGCAGGCCGGCGAGGCGGTGCTGGTCGAAAAGCAGGGTCTCGGCGCAGCGCTTGCCCTCGTCGTAGCAGGAGCGCGGACCGATCGGGTTGACATTGCCCCAATAGGCTTCGGTCTGCGGATGCTCGACCGGGTCGCCGTAGACTTCCGAGGTCGAGGCCTGGAGGATCGGGGCGCCCGTCGCGCGGGCGAGCGCGATCAGGTTGACCGTGCCATAGACGCTGGTCTTGAGGGTCTGGAGCGGATCGCGCCGATACTGGGGCGGCGAGGCCGGGCAGGCGAGGTTCAGGATCGCATCGACCGCGAGCGGCGGCAGCGGCCGGGTCACGTCATGCTCGATGAGCGCGAAGGCCGGATGGTCCCGCAGGGCGGCGATATTGGCGCGCCGGCCGGTCGAGAAGTCGTCGAGGCAGAAGACCCGGTGCCCCGCGCCGACCAGGCGGTCGCAGAGATGGCTGCCGAGAAAGCCGGCGCCGCCGGTCACAAGGATGCGCCGGGGCGTCACTCTCGCGGGTCCCGGCGGGGCGGGAAAACCGCCTGCGTCGGGCGGCAGGGGCGCGGCATCGCGACCATCGCGGCCTCATCATGGAAAGCGCCCGGGTTTCCAATCATGACCGTCATTCGCGCAGCAGGCGGAAGCCGATGACGTCGTTGCGCAGCAGAATCCGGTCACCGAAGGAATAGTCGCTGCGAAACAGCTTGGCGAACGGGACATCCCAGCCGGCGCCGCGGAACTGGGCGTTCGCGCAGTCGCCCTTGAGGCACGAATTGGTCCAGTTCCAGACATTGCCGGCCATGTCGTAGAGGCCCCAGGGATTGGGCGGGAAGGCGGTGACCGGCGAGGTGTGGACATAGCCGTCGTCGCAGGCGACGAGCGGGCGCTCGTCCTTGGGATAGGCGCGCTTGAAGGAGGCGTCGGCGACGTTGGCGTAGCGGCAGACATCCTCGAACCCGTCGCCCCACCAGAAGGCGGTGCCGGTGCCGGCGGCCGCCGCCTCGGACAATTCCTCCACGGTCGGCAGCCGGTAGGACTTGCCGGTCCGGGCGCTGAGCCAGTCGGCATAGGCGGTTGCCTCGAGCCAGTTGACGCAGACCACCGGATGGTCGTCGGCCTGCTCGTAGCCCGGATCCTGCCAGTTGGCGGTCGGGACGAGCGAGCGCTTGACCGCGCCGCGCAAGGTGCAGCCCATCGCGTCGAGCTTGGTCTCGCGGGCGAAGACGCGGTACTCGGCGCGCGTCACCGGGAACTTGCCGATCGTCATATGGCCGGGGATCGTCACCATCACCGGGCAGTCCGCGCAGTCGCGGGATTCGGCGACCGTCAGTGCCGGGGCGCCGGCGGGCGGGGTGAGGACGAGGTCGCGCGTTGCCTGCGCGAAGCCCGCCGTGGCGGTGAGGAGCAGGAGGAGCGCTAGCGCGGCGGATCGCATCGGGGGCCTCGGGTTCAGTCGGCTTCGCGCAGGACGCGGATGCCGTAGGTGGCGAAGGGGATGGCGGTGCCGTTCCAGATCGTCTTGGTCACGCGCAGATCGGCCGGCGGGTTCGACCAGCTGCCGCCGATCAGCCTTCGCTCGTCGCAGCCGCTCTCGGCGCAGTCCGTCGTCCAGATCCAGACATTTCCGACGGCATCGAGCAGGTGGTAGGGGTTCTTGGCGAAGGCGGTCACCGGCGAGGTGCCCTTGCCGTCGAAGGCCGAGCCGCAGCCGAGGCAGTTGGCGCGGTTGCGGCCGACGCTTCCCCCCCACCAATAGGGGCCGTCCTGGCCGCCGAGCGCCGCCTTCTGCATCTCGGCGACCGTTGGCAGGCGGTAGGCGTGGCCGGCATGGTGGCTGAGCCAGGTGGCGTAGGCGGTGGCGTCCTGGAAGCTGACGCAGACCACGGGGTGGTCGTCCTGCTGCGCGATGCCGGGGGCGCGCCATTTGCAGCCCCAGCCGGGCTGGTCGAAGCCGGTTTCCCTGGCGAAGACCGCGAACTGGGCCCGGGTGACCGGGGCCTGCGAGATCAGCGAGCCGTCGGGCAGGGTGACGAGCGGCGGGCAGTCGGCGCAGTCCTGGGTCAGCCGCTCGTCGGGCTGGGGCAGGACGAGCTCGGCGCGGGCGGGGTCCGGCGGGGTGGCGAGCAGGGCGAGGCCGAGGAGGAGCGGGCGCATCTCAGCCGCCGAGCGCGCGCAGAAGCGGCCCGGCCTCGGGCAGGCCCTGGGCGGCGGCGGCCTGCAGCAGGCTGCGGGCCTTGCCCATATCCTTCGGTCCGCCGCGCCCGTCGCGCCAGAGCAGGGCGAGATTGGCCTGGGCATAGGAATTGCCCTGGTCGGCCGCGCGCGCGAGCCAGAGGCGCGCGACCGCGTCGTCCTGGTCGAACCCCATGCCGGAGGCGGTCATCACGCCGACGGCGGTTTCGGCATGCTGGTCGCCGATCACGGCTGCCGCCAGCACCAGGTCGAGGATCTGGCGCGGCGTGAGCTCCCCGGTCTGCGGCGCGCCGGCCGAGGCCTGGTAGGCGCGGATCGCCCGGCGGGTCGGCGCGTCGAGGAGGCCGGCGGGGTCGGCGATCGGGTAGCCGAGCGCGATCAGGCCGAATTGCACGAAGCTGAGCGGCAGGTCCGTGGCCTTGTCGAGCACCGCGCGGCGCAGGTCGGCTCGGGTTGCGAGGGGCTGGCCGTCCTCGAGCACGGCGCCCGCGATGGTCGCCGCCCGGTCGAGGGCGGCGATGCGGGCCTCGGCGAGGTCGCGATAGGCGCCTTGGGGGAAGAGGCCGAGATAGAGTTGGAAGTCCGCCGGCAGCACGCTCGTCCTCAGGGTGCGCCAGACCATGTCGTCGGTGGTGGCGGGCGCTTGGGTGAGGGCGGCTGCCGAGGAGCGGGCGATATCGGCGAAGAGGCCGTTCGGGTAGGTGGCGAGGAAGTCCTGCATGGCCTGGGCGGTGCCGGCGGCGTGGGCCTTGTCGAAGGCGTCGCGCTCGGCCAGCAGGGCGGCGTCGGGTCCTGGCGGCTGGGTCTCGCCCGGCTTGAAGTAGAAGCGGCCGATCAGGGAATTGTTCTCCCAGGGGAGCTGCTTCTCGCGGGTCTGGTGCCAGACCTCGGCCCGGACATCGGCCATCATCAGGCGGATATCGACATTCTCGCGGCCGAGATTTTCGAGCAGGGCGGCGGTGAAGGGGCTGTTGCGCGTGCCCTCGCCGTCATAGGCGACATTGCCCGGCGCGGTCGAGAAGGCGATGTAGGAGCCCGAGGCGATGCTCTGCGGCGCGAGCCCGGGCGTGGCGGCGGAGCGGGTGAGCGCGCGCGAGAGCGGGTTGTTGCGGCAGGCATCGAGCAGGATGATCGAGAGCGGCGCTTCCTTGTCCATCAGGGCGATCAGGCTGTCGAGCTTGACCGCCTGGAAGTCGAGATCCGAGCTCGCCTCGATCCGGGCATCGACGGGCACGAGGTAGTTGACGCCGTCGACCTGCAGCCCATGGCCGGCATAGAAGAGCAGCGCGACGTCGGCGCCGTCGAGCGCCTGGGCGAAGCGGCGCAGGGTCGCGGCGAAGCCCGCCATGTCGAGATCGGTGCCGGGCACCACCTCGAAGCCGAGCTCGCGGAGCTTGGCGGCCATGTCGGCGGCATCGTTCGGCGGGTTGGCGAGGGTTGGGGCGTTCCGGTAGGCGCCGTTGCCGATCACCAGCGCCACGCGGCGGCCCTGGTCGTCGGCGCGCGCCTGGCCAACGAGCAGAGCCAGCAGCAGCAGGAGCCGGGCGAGGGCGGAAGCCAGCGGGATTGCGGCGAAATTCGCTTGCATGGTAAAAGGGAGGCTCTCCCCCTGTGCTGCCCGACAAAATACAGGAAAGCGGCCGTGATGTATAGGCGAGCCCGGAGACCAGGCTGGAGACCAGGCTGGAGACGGGGGCGGTGAGCGGCGGGTCGGTGGCCTTGGTGACGGGGTCGCTCGGGCTGGTCGGGTCGGCGGCGGCGCGGCGCTTCGCGGGGTTGGGGCTCGATGTGGTCGGGCTCGACAGCGATGCGCGGGCGGGGTTCTTCGGGGCCGGGGCGAGCACGGCGCCCATGCGCGCGGTGCTGGAGGCCGAGCTGCCGGGCTATCGCCATGTGGCGCTCGACCTGCGCGACGAGGCGGGCGTTGCGGCTCTGGTCGCCGCCTGGGGCGAGCGGCTCGCGGTGGTGCTCCACGCCGCGGCGCAACCCTCGCACGACTGGGCGGCGGGCGCGCCCAAGGTCGATTTCGCGATCAATGCAGGGGCGACGCTGACGCTGCTCGAGGCGGTGCGGGCGCATGCGCCGGGCGCGCTTTTCCTCTTCATGAGCAGCAACAAGGTCTATGGGGACGCGCCGAACCGGCTGCCGCTCGTCGCGCGCGCGACGCGGTTCGCGCTGCCGGTGGGGCACCCGTTCGCCCGGCACGGTATCGACGAGAGCCTGTCGATCGACCAGTGCCGGCATTCGCTGTTCGGGGTTTCGAAGGCAGCGGCCGACCTGACGGTGCAGGAATATGCCGCGCGCTTCGGGCTGACCGCGCAGGTCTTTCGCGCCGGCTGCATCACCGGCCCCGAGCATCGCGCGGTCTCGGACCACGGCTTTCTCGCCTATCTCTGCCGGCAGGTGGTGGCGGGCGAGCCCTACCGGGTGATCGGCCATCGCGGCCTTCAGGTCCGCGACAACCTGCATGTCGAAGACCTGGCCGAGGCTTTCGCCCGCGCGGTCGCGGCGCCGCAGAGCGGGGTCTTCAATATCGGCGGAGGCCCAGGGGCCACCGTCTCGGTGATCGAGGCGCTGGACCTCGCCGCGACACGGGCCGGCCGCCGGCCGGTCGTCGCCTACGATGACGAGGCGCGCTATGGCGATCACATGTGGTGGGTCAGCGACAACCGCCGCTTCGCGCGGGCCTATCCCGGTTGGACGCCGACGCGCGATGCGGATCAGCTGATCGGGGGCCTGGTGGAAAATCTGCTGCGGTAGCGCAGCGCCTGGCACCCCGCGGCCCGGATCTTGCGGTCAGCGGCGCCGCGAGGGCCGCTGACCGGTTCTGAATGCCCGCAAGGCGGGTCAGAGCCAGATGTCGGTTGCGCTCACATGGATGCTGTTGGCGAACTCGACGCTGAAATCCGCGCTGCCATCGCCATCGACATCGCCGGAAAGCATCTTGTTGCTGAAGCGCAGTTCGCCGGCATGGTGGTCGAATTTGTCGGACCCGATGAAGCTGAAGGCCTGATCACCTTTCTTGCCGGCATTGGCGTCGATCTTGGTCAGGTTGATCTTGTCCTGGTGGCTGAAGTCTTCGATCACGTCATGAAATCGGCCCTGCGACTCGGAAGCGCTGGTAAAGATGAACCGATCGGCACCGGCCCCGCCGCTGAGGCTGTCAGCACCGCCGCCTCCGGTGATGAAGTCCTTGCCGTCGCCGCCGAACAGGGCGTCGTCCCCGGCATTGCCCGCAATCTTGTCGTTGCCCGAATAGCCCGACAGTGTGTCGGCCTGTTTCGAGCCCAGGATGGTGTCGTTGCCGTGGAACAGAAACTGCGTCGCGCCGATGGTCCCGTGGTGCAATCCGGCATTGTCGAAATCCGCGAACTCCATCTTGAGCCCCGTGATTTTGAGGGCGACCGAGCCGCCCTTCGCGAACGTCATGCCGGTCACCGGTCCGCTTAGAGACTTGCCCTCGGCGTCCTCATGGGGGAATTTGAATGGGCCGCCGATGAAGGAAATCTTCCAGCTCCCGTTGTACCCTGAAAGTACAGATGTCGTGAGTGTTCCTGTGCTCTCGTCTATGTCGTCAACATTTGAATATTTTTTGACGTTGAATGCCGTTTGGTATTCAAATTTTGCCATGACGCTCCCCGTTCTGATTCAAGTTCATTGCGGGTACCCTATTTGTGGATGGTTGAAGAAAACGTTATCGGCCGTGTGAGGGAGGCGGTCGGCAAGCCGGGGCGTGGCTCGGTCAGGCGGGCCGCGGGTTGGTCTCGAGGATCGCCGCGCTGCGTGCCGCGGCGGCTCGGTAGATCACGAAATCCTCCGCGTTGTTGCTGAGGAACGTGTCGATCGCCGCTTGCGACGGGCGAGGGGGACGAGGGCCCGGATTGAGGCGGGGGATCGTCGCGGGCAGGACCCTGCCGAAATGGAGGGCGAGCCAGCGGAGGCCGTCCTCGAACCGGTCGAGGGTGCCGATGAACCAATAGGCGTCGAGCGCGCGGCGCCAATCGTCGGAGACGGAGGCGAGATGCTCGGCCAGAGGCGGCGGGCAGGTCGCGAGATAGGTGTCGAGATCGAGGGGGCGAAAGTCCGGCTCGGCCTTGGGCCGATGCCTCGCCTCGAAGGCGTGGTAGGAGAGCGCGGTTTCGAGCGGATCGCGCAGGAAGGTGATGAGCCGCCAGTCCGGCGCGCCGAGCAGGCCCCGATAGCGCTCGCGCAGGAAATAGCCCGGGCTGTTGAAATGGCCGCAGATCAGGGTCTCGGGGCCGAGCGTCGCGAGGTCGGGCGGCGGCGGGGCAGGGGCGAGGCTCCAGGGTGGGCGGTCGTCGTCGCGGATCGCGAACCAGTCGGCGAAGATCCGCCGGGTGCTGGTGCCGCCGGCCTTGGGCATATGATGGAAGAGATGGCGCGGGGCGGCCTGGAGCGGGACGCCGGAGAGCGCGACGAGGCGCGCGCCGAAGCTCCGGGTGAAGTCGGGATCGGGGACCGGGGGCAGGCGGATCGCGGCCCGGGCGGCGGCGCGGTCGGCCGGCGAGCGCGCGAGCCGCGCGGCGGTCGCGGCATAGGCATCGGGGGTTGTCGCGACGAGGTCGCCGAGCCCCGCCTCGCGCAGCCAGGCGGCGCCCTGAAGCCCGCGCTGGCTGTCGCCCGCGAGCGCCACGGCGGGCAGGCGCGCGCGCAGCGCCTCGACGAGGGTGGTCGCGCCGGCATAGGGAAAGCTGTCGAGATAGAGATCGCCCAGGGCGAGCAGGCGCTCGACCGCTGCGTGGTCGAGGCTGTCGAGCAGCAGCACGCGATCGCGCCCGACGCCGCGCGGGGCGGCCGCCGCAGCGAGCCGGGCTTCGAAGCCGGCGCGGATCTGGGGCCGGCGCCAGTTGCGGGCGAAGGGATAGAGCACCAGAACCGCTTCAGGCACGGCGGCGAGCAGGGCGAGCCAGGTTTCGAGCAGGTCGTCGCCGATCTTGCCGAGCGCCGCGCCGCTGATCAGCACGACGCCGTCGGGCGGCAGGCCGAGCCGGGCGCGGGCGAGGCGGCGGTCGGGCATCTCCGGCGGCGGGGCGCCGAAATCGAAGCGCTGCACCGGGCCGTCGGCGAGACAGAGGCGCTCGCTATACTGGGCGGCGGCGTCGGGCGGCTCGCTGGCGCGGCTCGTCAGCATCGCATCGACGCTCGCGAGGCCGGTCGTCATCGGCGCCACCGCCGTGGTCGCGAGCTGGACCGGGGCCAGCCGGTGGGCGGCGATCGCGGCGAGCCGGTCGTGGCCGAGAAAGAAGCCGCCGAGCAGCAGCAGGTCGAGCTCGGCCGCGCGGATCGTCTCGACCGACGCGGCGAGGTCGAGCCCGTCGAGGGGGACGAGACGGGCGCCGGCGGGGGGCGGTTCGGGTGCGTCGCAGGCCTCCGCGAGGAACAGGTGGGTCTCGAAGCGGGCGGGATCGAGCTGGCCGACCGTGCCCTTCAGGATCCAGGTTTCCGGCACCGGGCCGAGATGGCGCAGCAGCACGCCGAGCCGGAGCCGGGGCCGGGGCGCGGGATCGGGCGGGGGCGGCAGGGTGATCCGGTGGCCGCGGCTGAGCAGGTAGGCCTCCGTCGCGCGGCACCGGGCGCGGGCGAGGTCGCGCAGGGAGCCGGGGCCGAAGAGCAGCGGATGGGGGTGGAGCTGGCCGAGGATCTCCTCGGCGAGGCGATCGTTGCGGCTGCCGCGCGGCTCGGCGAGGAAGGCGTCGCGGGCGAAGGTCCAGAGCGCGAGCGTATGGGCGCGGCAGGCGGCGAGATCGGCCGCGCCGGGCGCAGGGCCGGTCTCGCAGAGATAGTGGGCGAGCGCCCAGGGGTTGGCGCGCAAGGCCTCGTGCAGCGCCTTGGGCGGCCGCGGGCCGAGCGCGGTCCAGGGCGGGACGGTGAGGATGGCGAGGGCGAGGGCCCGGGCGGCCTCGGCCGCGTCCGGGCCGCAGAGCGCGGCGGTCACGACGGCGGTCTCGGCGGCGGTCTCGGCGGGGGGCGCGGCGGCGAGGCCGGCCGCGTGGCAGGCGCGGGCGAGCGCCAGCAGGCGGCCGAGCGTCGCGGTGTTGAGAAGCTCGCTGCGCACGGCTCCAGGCGCGAGGGTGGCGAGCCGGTCGCGGATCCGGTCGCGCGCCTCGCGGAGCGCGGCGGGTGGGGCGTGGGTCTCGGCGAGCGCTGCGGCGTCGCGGATCGCGGCGGCGAGGGAGCGTGGCGGGTCCGGCCGGAGCGCGGGCCGCGCGGCGATCGCGCTGCCGGCCGCGTCGAGGCGCAGCGCGCGCAGGCAGAGCGCGCCGGGGCGCCGCGTGGGCTCGCCGTCGCCCTCGATCATGAGGACGACGAGGAGGCCGAGCTCGATCCGGCGCCTGCCCCCCGCGAGCGCCGGACCGAGCGGGACCGCGAGCTCATAGTCGCCGCGCAGGCGGATCTGGGCGAGCGGCCCGGTCTCGGCCGAGACGACCAGCGCGAGCGCGGCGTCGGGCGGCAGCGGCTCGACGGGCGCGAGCCGCAGATGCAGCCGGGCATCGTCGGGGGTCGAGGGCGCGAAGGCGAGGCGCAGCGTGCCGAGCGACTCGTAGAGGAGCGCACCGGTCGGGCCGGGGATCCAGCCCTCGCCGAGCAGCGGATCGGGATCGGGCCCGAAGGTGCGGATGGTGCCGGGGCTGAGCGGGTCGTCGGCGCCCGCGAGCCCGAGGCTCGCGAGGTCGAAGCCGGGGGCGTCGAGCGGGTCGAGAGGCTCGAGATCGAGCGTGAGGTCGAGGGGCCGGTCCTCGCGGTCGCGGCGCGGGGCCAGGGGCACGCGCATCTCCGCCCCCGGACCGATCCGGGCGCGCTGCGGCACGATCCCCTCCGCGCCGGCGGTCAGCGTGCCCGGCGCCTGTGCTGGCCCGAAGCGCATCACCAGCGTGGCGGGCTGCGGCAGGGCCGGGCGAACGAGGCCGAGCACAAGCCGCGGCGTCTCGATCGGCCCGGGCGGAGCGCCCGGATCGAAGGCGGGCTCGATCTGGGTCGCGGCGGCGATGTCGGCGAAGCGGCGGACCTCGCCGAGCCCGAGCAGCAGCCGGGGCTCTGGCGGGCCGAGCGGCTCGACCACGAGGCCGGACATTTCGAGCAGCGCGGCGGGCGCGAGCCAGGCGCGCAGCCAGCCATGCCCGGCGAGGCGGGCCGAGAGGCGCAGGCGGATCGGCGCCTCGCCGAGCGTCTCGGACGGTTCGAGAACCAGCGCGATCCGGTCCTCGCCCAGCAGGGTGCAGCGAGCGAGCACCTCGTCGCCCTTGGCGAGCGTCACGGCAAGGGGCGTGTCGGCAAGGCGATCGGTCGCCTTGAGGTCGAAGCCGATGCGGCAACCATGCGCCATGGCGGGCAGGGCGACCAGGATCTCGCCCCAAGGATGGCAGAGCCGCCGCCGTCCTGTCGCTCCCGGATCGCGCCAGTCATAGGCGTTGCAGAAGGCGGCGGCCTGGCCGATCGCGACCGCCCCGGGCAGCGCCGGCGGCGCCCAGCGCGACCGGTGCAGCGCGCGGCGCCGGTCGTCGAGCGCGCGGCCGAGCGCCCATGTCAGCAGAGCCTGGAGCCAGCGCGGCCGCCCGTCCTGCGCCAGCAGCCAGCCCCGCGTCGCGGGCGCGAGATGCAGGGCCGGCGCCGCGAGCCGCAGCCCGATCCCGAGACTCAGCCGGGCCCGGGCCGGGATCGCCAGGGCGCGAATCCGATCGCGCGCGGTCCCGAGCGTGGACCGGTCGGCGCCCCCAAGGCCCAGCCGGAGCCGCAGATGGGCGAGGATGAGCTGCAGGCGGATCAGGTCCGCTTCCGGGCCGATCAGCACGTCCGGCGCATCCGCGGCGGCAAGCGACGCGTCGGCCATATCCTCGATGGCCCGCCGCAGGAAACGCATCTCGGGCGCCGCGCTGCGATGGTACGAATTGCCGCCATGGGCGCGGTAGCTGCCAAGCACGAAGGGCAGGCCGCGGATCGGGCCGGCGAGCGCCGCGAGCCGCAGAAGCACCGCGTCGGCGCTGATCCTCCACCGCGCCTCGGGCAACGGAAAGCCGGGCGCGATGCTCTGCCTCGTGAAGATGTTTCCCGAGGTCGGCATGAAGCGGAAATGCCCGCGCGCGATCAATTCCGGACGCATGTCCCCCTCGACCGGCTCGACCGGATAGGCACCCGACGGCTGGCCGGCGCCGTCGATCAGCGCGAGGCCGAAACCGAGGGCGGCGAGCGACGGATGCCAGGCGGCGGCAAGTGTCTCCAGCGCGTCGGAGAGCAGCATGTCGTCGGCATCGAGAAACAGGACGAGATCGCCCGTCGTCCGCGCAAAGCCAGCGTTGAAGGCGGCGGCCTGACCCCGGTTCGGTTGCGCGAGGATGGTCAGGCCGGGCGGCTGGCGGCCCAGGACTGACCGGCTGTCGTCGGTCGAGCCGTCATCGACGACGATGATCTGATCGGCGGGCCGCGTCTGGGCCCGGAGCGAGGCGAGGCAGTCCTCGAGGAAATGTCCGTAATTGTGGCAGGTCACCACCACCGAGATGCTGGGGCCGGGCGCAGGCGGGCCCGGCATGGGCAGGTCAAGCCGCCTCACCCGTGCCGGGCCGGATCAGCCGCCATAATGGCCGCCGCCGACCCCCCCGCCGCCGCTGCCGCCGGTATCGACCGGGATGCTGAACTGGCCGCGCACCCTCGGGGTCAGCTGCCGCTTGACGCCCTCGTTGAGGCCGAGCACCGCGCTTCTCGGCACCTGTGCGAGCACCTCGGCCGGCATCTGGTTCAGGAGGCTCGCGGCCTGGCCGCTGGTCGGATAAGTCTCGAGAAACCGCGTGACCTGGGCCGGATCGTGCGAGGCGACCGCCTGACCGTAATCGAGCTCGCGCTGCCCGCTCGGCTGCGTGGTGGCCGGGCTACCGCCTTCGGGCATGGTGCAGCCCGCGATGCCGACCCCGATCGCCGAGCCCATCAGAACGGCCCGGCCGAAGCTGCGGAACTTGGAGGAGCCACGCATGGTGAAAACCCTCGTTGCAGCGGTGATTCTACTCCGGAAGCCGGCTCTTGTCCACGAAACGACTTTGGCCGCGGCGTGGGAAATATTGTACACTGCGCCGATCGGCCCCTGATCTCGGCCGTCGCGGGAACGGGAAGCGGAACGCATGACGGAAGACCGCACGACTGTCGTCCGCAGCAGCCTGAAGGAAGCGGTCACCTTCACCCACCTGGTCGGATGGGACGCGATCGGCGAGGGCTTTGCCTTCACGCTCGGGCTGACCAGCACCGATTTCGACATCGACCCGCTCAAGGTCGTCGGGACCCCGGTCGCGGTGGAAGTCGAGAGCGGCGATCCGAAGCGCTGGATCCATGGATTGGCGACCGAGTTCCGCCTGATGCGGATCGACGGCGAACGGGCGCATTACGAGCTCGACCTGCATCCCTGGCTCTGGCTGCTCGGTCAGTCGACCGACTGCCGGATCTTCCAGGGGATGACCGTCATCGAGATCATCGAGAAGGTCTTCGCGGATTATCCGCTCGCCAAGGTCGAACTCCGGCTCCAGGCCAGCTATCCGGCCCGCGACTATTGCGTCCAGTATGACGAGACCGACCTCGATTTCGTGCAACGGTTGATGGAGCATGAGGGGATCGGCACGTTCTTCGACTATCGGGAGGACGGCCATACGCTCGTCCTGTTCGACGCGATGGGCAAGCTGAAGCCCCTGACCGGCTACGAGACGGTGCCGTTCCATTTCGAGGGGCAGGCGGCGCGGCGCGACCGGGAATATCTCTCGACATGGGCTCCGCTGCGGCGGCTGACGCCGGGCTCCTATGCCCATACCGACTATGATTTCGAGAAGCCCGCCGCCGATCTGATGGCGCAGTCCGAGCATCCCTTCGGCCATGCCGAGGCGGGGGGCGAGGTCTATCGCCATCCCGGCGCGCATCTGGCGCTCGCGCGGGGCGACGCGGTCGCGACGATCCGGCGCGAGGAGCTGCAGGCGGGCCATCAGCGGATCCGGGCGGCGGGCACGGTGCGGGGCCTCGCTTCGGGCTGCACCTTCACGCTGGAGGGCTTTCCGCGCGCCGACCAGAACGTCAAGCATCTGGTGGTGCGGGCGCGCTACCGCCTGACCGATCCCGGCCACCGGGTCGGGCTGGCGCCGGAGGCCGAGACCTTCCGGATCGAGCTCGAGCTCGCGCCCACGGCGCTGCCCTATCGCCCGCCGCGCCGCACGCCGCGGGTGGTGATGCGCGGGCCGCAGACCGCGACCGTGGTCGGGCCGGCGGGGGCGGAGATCTTCACCGACAAATATGCCCGGGTGAAGGTACAGTTCCATTGGGACAGGCTGGGCAAGAAGGACGAGAACACCACCTGTTTCATCCGGGTGTCGCAGGCCTGGGCCGGTGCGGGCTGGGGCTTCATCCAGATCCCGCGGATCGGGCAGGAGGTGATCGTCGACTTTCTCGACGGCGATCCCGACCGGCCGATCGTCACCGGCCGGGTCTACAACGCCGCGCAGATGCCGCCCTACGGCTTGTCGGGGCACGCGACCCAGTCGGGCTGGAAGTCGAACTCGTCTCCGGGGGGCGGCGGCTATAACGAGCTGATGTTCGAGGACAAGGCGGGCGAGGAGCTGGTGAATTTCCAGGCCCAGAAGGACCATGCGCTGCTTGTCAAGCATGACCGCTCGAAGCATGTCGGGCACGACCAGTCCGATCGGATCGACAATGACGCGAAACAGTCGGTCGGGGTCGATCTCGACGAGGATGTGGGCAACAACAAGACCACGAAGGTTGGTGTGGACCGGACGGTCAGCATCGGCTCGAACGATACCGAGAGCGTGGGCAAGAACCGGTCGCTGAGCGTCGGGATCGACGAGACGATCGGGGTCGGCTCGAACTCGACCGAGACGATCGGGGCGAACCATACCCAGACGGTCGGGCTGGTCCAGACCGTGACGGTGGGCGCGGCGCGGGTCGATACGGTCGGCGCGGCCGAGACCCGGACGGTGGGCGCGGCCCAGGTCAACACGATCGGCGCGATGCGGCAGGTCTCGGTCGGTCTGGCCCAGAGCCACGATATCGGCGTCAATGACAGCTGGAGCATCGGGACGAACCAGACGGTCAGCGTGGGCGCGGCCTACAGTCTGACGGTCGGGGCGGCGGCGACGGTGGATGTGGGGGCGGGGCGGACGACCTCGATCGCCCAGGACGACAAGATTTCTGTGGGCGGGGCGCTGGCGCTGAGCGTCGGCAAGGCCGGCTCGATCAGCATCGGCGAGGACGGGGTGATCGCGGTCGGCAAGGCCTTGAGCATCGAGGCGCAGGATTCGATCGTCCTGAAATGCGGCGCCGCGACGATCTCGATGAAGAAGGACGGGACGATCACCCTGGACGGCAAGGACATCACGCTGAACGGGTCGGGCAAGATCACGGTCAAGGCCTCGAGCGACGTCATCATCAAGGGCAGCAGCATCAAGCAGAACTGATCGGGCCGTGCGACAGCGCGGAGTCGCACGCGTGCGACTGAGGTTATCATATTGATATAACGTGCTAATTTTTCGGATCTATACCGGATCTTCACGAAGGTTTCCAGTTTCTGCAGCGAGGGTGGCACTGCCACTTTCCGAGGGCACAGCCGTGCCGGTGGCGGGTGAGCGTGCCTTCCGCGCCGGTTCCGGCGTGGAGGGTGCTGTCTCAGCGCGTCTCGGCGGCGCGCATCGCCCTGAAGCCCTCGCGGGTCAGCTCGTCGGCATCGGCGAAGCGCAAGAGCGTGGTGCCGTGCCAGAAGCGCAGGTCCGGGGCGGGGGCGACGGCGGTCGCCGGCGGCGGCAGGGCGGTGAGGGCGGCGCGGAGCGTCGGGGGCGGCCAGGCCTGCGCGACCGCGCCGGCGAGCAGGGGCTCGACGGCGTCGAACCAGGCCGGATCGGGGGGCGGGCCGGTCCGGGCGATCAGGAACGGATAGCGGCGGCCGGCGCGGTCGGCGCTCATCCGCCAGATGCCGGCGGCGGGCAGGGGGCCGAGCGCGCCGCCGGGCAGCAGGAAGCGCCAGGCGCGCGGGTCCAGGGGGCCCTGATCGGGGCGGGCGGCGAGTTCGGCCGAGATCGCCCGGTCCCAGGGCCCGGTGAAGGCGCGGGGCAGGGTCCAGGCGAGGAAATCCCCGGCGCCGGGGATCTTGCCGAAGCAGCCTAGATCTGGGTCGGGCATGTGAACTTCGCGAACATGGTCAGGTCGAACGGATTGTCCACGCTGGCCGAGCGCAGGTCGAAATCGGCATAGTGGCCCTTGGCCGACAGGCGCAGCTTGAAGAGGTCGGGCTGGTCGGTCGCGCTCAGCCGACCGGATTTCAGCATCCGGAGCCATGCCCAGCTGCCGGTCTCGCTGACCATCACCTCGGGCGAGCCGTCGATCGGCTGGAACGACAGCAAGATGACCCCGGTCCCGTCCTTGCCCGGCCAGGACATCGGCATCGGCCGGGTCGCATTGTTGAAATAGCTGAGCAGCTGGCCGTCGAGATTGAGCGTGACGCGGGTCGCGTCCTGCGAGAGATCCTTGGGCTCGAGCGAGAAGTTCATGCTGGGGCCCGCCCCGCCCGGAAACAGGCTGTCGCGGATCGCGCGGGCCTGCTCGAAGGCGGCGAGGCTTCGCGGATCGAGCCCGAGATCGGCGCGCCAGCGCCAGGGGCGATGGCTCGTATCGACGTAAGGCAACAGATGGTCGTTGGTGAAGCTGTCGATCAGCCCGCCGGGGCCGAAGACCCGCGCGAAATCGGTGGGGTTGACGTCGATGGTCGAGGACGGATCGAACGGATAGCGCCCGGCCAGGGCCGCCTGGCAGAAGGGCAGCCCATCGGCCCGCCAGATCGCGTTGAGATCGGTCGCCACGGCCTTCTGAGTGATGGCGCTGGTATCGCCGGCCAGACCGGTGAACCAGCCATTGAGCGGCTCCGGCAGGAGCGCGGCCTGGCTCGTCACCGCCCCGGTCAGCTCGGCCAGCCCACCCTGCTTCTTGATCGCATCCTCGGGATTGGGGCTGACCGAAACGGTCTGGATCACGCTGGAGAGCTGGGTCAGCGCGGCCACCGTGCCATCGAGCAAAGGCGGCGCGCCGTCGACTTCGGTGACGACCGCGCGCAGCGGCTTGAAATGGGCCGAGACCGGCTGGCCCGACAGGTCGATATCGGCGGCATTGCCGGCGGCGGGGATAAGCTTCGCGCTCTTGGAGGCCAGCTTGCCGAGCGAGCCGAGCTTGGTGAGCACCTTCGTGAAGAAGGAGGGCGGCGCGGCGGCGGCGGTGGCGCTGTCGGTCGGGCGGGCGAGGTCGGTCTCGGCCACCACGGCGAGGAGCAGCCGCTTCAAGGCGGAGTCGGCGCTGGAGAGATCCTTGAGATTCTGCCCGGCGACCTGAAGGTTGGTCAGCGGCGCCAACGCGATATCGTGCAGGAACCCGTCCCACTGGGCGATATAGTCCTGATAATAGAGCTGGAGAATATCCTGCGACAAGGCTGAGACCGTGGTCTCGGCGCTCTCGGTGCAGCCACCGGCGAAGACCGAGCGGTCCATCGCCTGCTGGGTGGCGATCTCGGGCAAGCGGTCGAGGATGGCCTTGTGGAAGCCGTCATAGGTGAAGGCGCCGTCGATCCCGACGCGGAGTGTCTTGCCGGACCGGCGGATCAGCACCTTGCTGGCGTTCGGGCCGGCGAAGCCCGCGGGGATCCAGTCCGGCAACGCGGTGACCGCCGGATCGGAGAGCAGCGCGTTATAGGCGCGCACCGGCAGGGGGATCGAGCAGATGCTGGCGAGCGCCGCGGTGACCAGCGCGTCATCGGGCGGGATCGGATCGGCGTCGCGGGCCATCAGCTCGAACGCGGCCAACTGGTGCTCGGC
The DNA here is from genome assembly GCA_046348955.1 of Amaricoccus sp. Classification (GTDB taxonomy): domain Bacteria; phylum Pseudomonadota; class Alphaproteobacteria; order Rhodobacterales; family Rhodobacteraceae; genus Amaricoccus. Next base: position 232,705 of record JAXMDG010000005.1, on the reverse strand, counting down.
CGCCGCCTGGGTCGGCAGGGGCGGGATCGGCGCGGCCTTGGGCAGTCTGGTCTGCCACCAATCGACCGCGAAGGCGGTGTCCATCGCGGCGCCGCCGGTCATCATCCGGTAGGTCTTGAGCGCGCCGAGCAGGAAGTCGGGATCGCGGATCTGGCGCCACATCGTCGCTTCGAGCAGAGCCACCATGCGCGGCTCCAGGATATTGCGCAGCGCCCGGTCATAGGCATCGCGGTCGGCGCGGGCGAGCTCGGGCCCGGCGGAGGGGCCGATCCAGGCGAGCATGCCGCCGGGCGCGGGGGTGCGGGCATTGGCGACCTCGGTCACCGCGTCGAGCGCCAGGCCGAGATCGAGTGGATCGAGCGGCACCTGCCGGGCGGCGACGGGCGCGAGCGTGGCCTGGAGCTGTTCCAGCTGGTCGGCCTGGGCCGCGATGGCGCCGCGATTGGCGAGATAGGAGAGGGTGAAGAGCAGCCCCGCCAGGACGACGATCCCCGCGCAGGCGACCGCCGCGCCGCGCCAGATCCAGCGCCGCCTTTCCTCGGCGGCTGGGTCGAGCCGGCCGAGCCCGGCCTCGCGGAAGATCACCTCGCCGAGCAGGCGCTTGAGGAAGAAGCTGCGCCTCTCGAACCGGGGCGGCGCCGGGCGCGGCAAGGCGGGCAGGCCGAAGGACGAGGCGAGCGCGGCGGTCAGCCGGTCGATCGGCGTGCCTTCCTGGGTGGCGGAGGTGAAATAGACCCCGCGCAGCCAGGCGCTTTCCTCGTAGCGGCTTTCGCCGAAGACGGTGTCGACGAGCAGGCGGATCGGCTCGGCGAGGCTCGTGACCTGGGCGGGGAAGCGGAAGATCGCGGCGCGGGTTCCGAGCGCTTCCTCGGCCTCGAGGCGCGCGACGAGCCGGCCCTCGAGCTGGCCGGCGAGGAGCGCGAGCTCGCGCCCGACCTCGGCCCCGTCGATGCGGGCGCCGGGGGCGAAGGTCGCGCCCCAGACCTGTTCGCGATCGGCGGTCGAGAGCCCGCCGAAGAACGGCTCGAAGCCCTCGATCAGGTCGGCCTTGGTCAGAATCAGATAGACAGGCAGGCGGATTTCCAGCCGCTCGCGCAGCTCCAGCAGGCGCTTGCGGATCTGCCGGCCATGGGCGCGGATCGCGGCGTCGCCCTCGGACAGGGTCTCGATCGAGAGCGCGACGATCACGCCGTTGAGCGCGCGCCGGCCGCGATGCTTCTTGAGCAGGTCGAGAAAGCCGAGCCATTCGGCGGCGTCGATCTCGGGCGCGCTTTCCTGCTGGACATAGCGGCCGGCGGTGTCGATCAGCACCGCGTCCTCGGTGAAGAACCAGTCGCAGTTGCGGGTGCCCCCGATCCCCGCGAGATCGTCGCCGAGGTCGAGCGGGAAGGAGAGGCCCGACTGGCGCAGCGCCGTGGTCTTGCCGGTCGCGGGCGGGCCGATGATCACGTACCAGGGCATGTCGCGCAGGAAGCGCTTGCCGGCGAGCTTGCGGCGTTTGAGCTCGCCGAGGATCTCCTGGAACTTGGCGCCGACCGCCGCGACATTGTCCGCGCCGGGCGACAGGGGCCGGTCGGGGACCAGGGCGATCTCGGAGACGAAGAGCCGGTTGGCGCGGCGGGCGCGGAGCGCGCGGGCGATCTGCCAGGCCGCCCAGGTCAGGAAGAGGGCGGCGACGAGGCCGGCGCGGGTGAGGTCGGATGCGAGCGGGGCCGCGCCATAGACCGAGATGCCGGGGCCGAAGGTGCAGATCAGCACGGAGAGAAGGACGAGCCCGATCAGGGTCCAGAGCCAGCGGGCGGTGAGCAAGCCCCAGAGCGCGCGCAGGAGGCCCATCAGAGCTTCTTCTCGATCAGGATTTCGACGCGCCGGTTGAGGGCCCGGCCTTGCTTCGTATCGTTGGGGGCGACCGGCTGGGTGGCGGCGCGGCCCTCGGCCGAGACCCGGTCGGCCGGCACGCCCTGGGCGATCAGGAGGTCGGCGATGGTCTGGGCCCGCGCCTCCGACAGGCGCTGGTTCGAGGAGAGCGGGTTGCTGGTCTGCAAGGGCACGCTGTCGGTATGGCCGATGACCGTGACCTTGCCGATCACGTCGAGATTGGCGGCGACGACCTGGCCGATCGCGTCGATCAGCGGCTCGAACCCGTCGGTCAGGGTGGGGCGGGCCGACTGGAACATCTCGGGGCTTGCCCATTGCAGGACGAGGGTGGCGACCGAGACGGTCTCGCGCCCGGTCAGGGCCGCCAGGAGCCCGCGCGGGACCGCGGCCTGGACGAGCGGCAGCAGGGCGAAGTCCACGGTTCCCGCCGGGCTGACCGTGGGGCTCGCGACCTTGGTCTCGCCCTGCGCGGGGCGGTAGATCTCGGCGCGCTCGGGTGGGGGCAGGGCGTGGACGAGGGCGGTCAGCCGGTCGGCCTGGTCGGTGAGGCGGATCGAGAGCAGGGCATAGATCGCGGTCGCGAGCGCGAGCGCGGCGACGGCCAGCACCCAGATCGGCAGGGCGAAGCGGCGCGGCGCGTCCTCGGCGATCACGCCCTGCCAGTTCGGCGACAGCGGCGCCGCCTCGGCCTCGGCCCCGCGCAGGAAGCGCGCGGCCGAGCTGCGCACCGCCTGCAGCGACCGGTCGCCGGCGCGGCCCGGGACCCGGTACTTGCCGCGGAAGCCGAGCGCGAGGCAGAAGTAGCAGAGCTCGAGCAGCTGCGGGTCGCGGTTGGGATTGCGCTCGAGCTCGTCGAGCCGGACGAAGAACTGCGCGCCGGCATCGACATCGCCCGACAGCGCGACCACGAGCGGCTGGCGCGGCCAGGCGCTCGCCCCACCCCAGGGCGTGTTGAGCGCGAGATCGTCGAGCAGTGCCGCCACCGCCCAGGCCGCGCCGTCGGCCCGCGTCATCGGCACCCCGGCCGAGACCGCGAGGTCGCGCGCCGCGGTCAGCTCGTCGAGCAGCCGCGCCCGGAGCGCCTCGGGATCGCCGGGCGACACGGCATCCTCGAGCTCGGGCGCGAATTCGAGGAGCGAGGAGAAGGCATTGACCAGAGGATTGCCGCTGTTCCGGCTCGGGCGCGCCACCGATCCGGCCGGCGCGGCAGGCGTCCGCCGCGCGGCGGCGGCGGCCGGGCGGACCCGGGTGCGCCCGGTATCGGCCGACAGGTTGAAAGGATCGTACTCGACCATCGCCTCACCTGCTGACCGCGAAGCAATCGACCTGAGGCTCGCTCGGCAGCACGCCCGAGACGCCGACCACGAAGCCCGGCGCCGCCTGCAGCGAGGCCCAGTGCTCGCTCTTCTGGTCGAGCTCCAGACACAGCCGGTCGCCGTCATAGGGGATCTCGCGCGGCTGGGAATGCAGCGGCTTCAGCGGAATGCCGGGCAGCCGCGACTTCCAGAGCGCGTCGAACTGGTCGGCCGACCCGACCGTCGCCTGGTTGACGAAGATCCGCCGCAGCGCGTCGTCCGACAGTTCCGAGCCCACGCGCAGCACGATCCGGCTGCTCGCCAGGATCTCGGGGCTGTCGATCCGCACCTTCCAGACATTGGTCGCATGCCTCATCACCGGCAGCGCCCGCGATTTCGGCTCGACATAGCGCAGCGTCAGGATCAGCGAGCGCAGCGTGTCGGCAAGCGCGGCATAGGCCGGCCCCGGCGCCATATGATCGTAAGCCGGCAGCTCGGTCAGCCGGCGCGAGCCCGAGCCATAGGTCGCCATCCGCCCCGCGAGGCCCGCGAGCTCCAGATAGAGCTCGGCCGGATGGAACAGATCCTGCGCCAGCATATGGACGAGCCGCGGCCGCGCGCTGTTGGCCAGCTCCAGCACCAGCAGGTTCTCGATGGTGCGCGATGGACCGCCCAGAACCATCTTGCCATGCGCCTCGGCGATCCGGTCGAGCCCGGTCACCACCTCCTTCATCAGCTGGGCATAGGCCGGCACCGCCTGGGTCGCGAGCGCGGGCGGCAGGAAGCCCTCGGCCAGCGCCACGCCGCCATCGGCGCGCAAGCCCAGGCACTCGGCCACCGGCAGCGCGCTGTAGCCGCCCGCCGCCGAACCCGGCGCCAGCAGCAGCGGCTGCGGCCGGGCGATCTCGATCTCCTCCGGATCGGCGCCGCCCTGCACCGCGTCGCGCACCGTGACGATGGCGCCGCGATAGCGGGCGCCGGTCGGCTCGGCATGATGCGGGTCGAAGCTCGCGCCGCCCGGGATCTCGACCGGCAGCGCCAGCAGGACCGGGCCCGCCATCTCGCGCCCGACCGCGAGCGGCGCGGGCGCGTCCATGCTTTCGGGGATCGCGAAGGGCGTGCCGTCGGGCAGGATGCCGCGCGCCGTCCGGATCGCCAGCCGACCGGCATCGGCGAGCGCGGGGTCGAGCGCGAGCGCCGAGAAGCCGAAGGTCTGCAGCCGGCCGGCTTGCAGCGCCCCCCGGACCAGGGCCTCGCCGTAGCGGTCCTGCTGCTGGAAATGCTGGGTCCGGAGGAACAGTCCCTCCGACCACAGGACCTTGCTCGCCTCGCTCATTCGTTCCCCCTAGAAGACCCGGCGTCAGGCGAGCGCGAGCGAGACGCCGCCCGGGCCGAGCGTGACCTTGCCGGTCGCCGCCTTGTGCGGCACCACCGGCGCACTGGCCCGCCAGACCTTGCCGTTCGGATCGCGCACCAGCGCGACGAGCCCGAGAAACGCCGCCTCCGGCTCGAAGGTCACGTCGAGCGCGGCGGTTCCGCCGGGCGGCACCGCGACCTGCGACATGCCGACGAGCGCGCCGCCGAGCGCCGCAGCGGGGTCGCCCGACAGCGCGAAATAGTCCGCGCCGTTGAAGGCGCCGAGATCCTTCAGCCGCAGCACCGACACCGTCACCGGTCGGTCGCTGCCATCGGGCCCGGGATTCATCCCCGCCCCGCCGGCGAAGGCGAGCGCGACCGTCGTCGGTCCCGGCGGCTTGCCGCCACAGCCGGCCAGCGCCAGCGCTCCGGTTCCGAGAAGGAAGCTGCGTCGCGCGATCATGATCGGTCCCCCTTGCTGTTCTCGTAGGCCTCGCGGAAATCCGCGCCGACCTCGCCGAGAAAGCGGTTCTCGGCGCTGCGGGCGATCTCGCGATAGCGCTCCTCGTAGAGCTCCCAGAGCTTGGCGCGCCGCCCGCCCGCCAGCAGCGTCTCGAGCGTCGAATGCGCCTTCAGCTCCTCCTCCAGCGCGGCCGGGTCGAAGCGGCGGATCATCGCCGCCAGCGCCGATTGGACGCCGTGCCAGGCATCGACATGGTGCTGGGCCAGATCGCGCACCGCGCCGGTGATCGCGGCCTCGGGCCCGAGGAAGCCCGGACTGCGCTCGGCCAGCAGCGTCACCAGCACGTCCTCGATCGTGGGCAGGAACTTGAGCGGATTGACCTCGCTCGCGCCGACGATGGTCTGGGCGATCCTGGCATTGCCCTTTTCCTGCGCGCGCTTGCGCAAGAGATGCATCAGCCCTTCGAGCATCAGCCGGTAGTCGCGGCCGAACGCCTCCATCTGCGCGACGGGATCGCGAGCCGCAATCTCGGCCGGGTCGAGCCCGAGCCCGCGCAGGAAGGCGTCGCGGAGGTCGGCGACCGGTGGCGAAGCGGGTGCCGCTGTCTGGGATGGGGCCGGGTCGGGCGGTGCGGCCTCGGCGGGGAGCGCGCCCCAGTCGAAGCCGCCTGCCGCCGGCGCGGCCGCGGGCGGCTGCGGCGACGGGTCGGTCCAGTCGAAGCCCGCGGGCGCGGCCGGCGGCGTCGGAATCGGGTCAAGGGTGAAGGGATCGTCGAATTGCGGCGGGGCCGGATGGTCGGGCGACGCCGGCTCCGGCGCGAAATAGGGGCTGGCGACGGGTTTCTCGAACGCCCGTGGCAGCCCGGACGGACGCGCGGCGGTGGGCTCGCGCGGCACCGGCATCGAGAAGAAATCGTCGCTGTCGAGCTCGGGCTGCGGGCGGGCCGGCGGCGGCGCGACCGGTGGGGGCGGCGACGGCGAGGCAAGCAGGGGCGCCAGCGGCTGTTCGGCCGCGATCGCCACGCGCAGCACGAAATCGCCGAGGCGCAGGCGCATGCCGTTGCGCAGGGGCGTGCTGTTGCCGGCGCCGAGCGGGCTGCGCGCCTCGTCGATATAGAGCCCGCCGGCGGAATTGTCGGTGACGGTATAGCCCTCGGCTCCGCCGGTGATCGTGCAATGCCGGCGCGAGACGAACATGTCGGGATCGTCGATGCGCCAGTCGGCATCGGTGCCCCGGCCGATCACCAGGCGCCCCTCGGCGAGCCGCATCTGTCGGACCGGCTGGGCGCGTGGCCCCTGTTCCAGGCTGAGGACGAGGCTCATGCGGCGGCTCCGAGCGGCAGGCCGACCAGCGCGCGGAGGCGCAGGTCGGCGGCGTCCTGTTGGCGGCGATGCGCCAGCCAGGCGCTGCGCCCGAGCGCGGCGGTGCCGAGCCGGGCCGGCGGGATCTCGGCCCGGGCTAGGATCAGGCGCAGATCGACATCGAGGGTTTCGCCGAGCACGTGGCGGGCAAGGCGCCGCAGCCTCGCCAGCATCGGGCTGCCGGGCAGCAGGCACGTGAACTCGGCGCGGGTGAGCGGCCCGAGCCGCAGCTCGATCCGGGTCTGGCGCTGGAAGCTGCAGGCCCCGACCGTGGCGGAGCGGCCGAGTTCCGCGAGCGGGCCGCCGAGGCGCGATTGCAGCCGGGCGGGGATCGGCATCCAGATCCCGACGAACTCGACCAGCGCGACCGGGACGCCGAGCAGGTCGCGCAGCATCCGCGTCAGGCGTTCCGGCCCATCGACCGCGAGGCCGAGCCCGGTGGCGTGGCGCAGCTTCAAGGCGTCGAGGGCGGGATCGTCGGGGCTGCGCGTGCCGGGCAGGCCGATCCCGGCCAGGGCGCCGAGGAGGCCGGCGACGCGCCCGCCGGCGGCGCGCTCGACCTGCACTTCGGGGCGCGAATCCGCCCAGGCCCGGTAGTAGAGGCCGATCAGCCGGTGCTGCAGCAGGTCGGCAAAATCGACGAAGGTGGTGTCGCGCACCGCCTCGGCCGCGCCTTCGGCGAACCAGCGCTGCGACAGGCGGTCGAAGACCCAGCGGGTCAGGTGCAGCGGCATCGGCCCTTCGGGGCCGAGCAGGCCGAGAGCGGCGACGCGGACCTGCGCCGGGGCGGTGCCGGAAGCCGGGCGGAAATGCGCGACGTCCTGCACCGCGAAGGCCAGGCGCACCTGCTGGCCGAGCCGGGCCGGCTCGTCCTCGGGCCGGCCGCCGCAGCCGAAGCGCCGCCCGCCGCGTTCGAGCCGGCGCAGCAGCTCGAAGAGGTCCATGGCCTCGGCGGCGGGGCCATCCATCGTCAGTTCCTCGGTCGCCAGCCCGAGCGGCGGCGCTAGATCAGGCCGCGGCTGCCCGGCGTCATCGGCCATGGCACATCCTCCTGGTCCTGGGTCAAGCGCGTGCGGGTGCGGACAAAGGCATTGACCGCCGCGTGCCGCGCGAAGAGCCGGGCGATGAGCGCCGAGAGCAAGAGCGCGCTCTGCCCGGCCAGCACCGAACGGTCGACATGCAGCGTGACCTCGACCCCGCGCCCGAAGCAGATCGGCCCGGCGAGCGCCAGCCGCTCGATCACCGGCCGCGCGCCGACCTCGGTGATCGCGCGCGCATGCCGGGCCAGCGCCGGATCGCCGCGATCGGCATAGAGCTCCAGCAGCGCCTGCAGCGGCGCGGCCGCCTTGCCCTCCTCCGCGAGGCTGAGGAAGTTGAGCGAGAGCTGCGCCACCAGGCGCCAGGTCAGCTCGTCGGCCCGGGTGTCGCCCGCCGGGCCGCCGGGCAGCAGCGCCGGGATCGCGCGCCGCGGCGGACGCAGCGCGCCGGCGAGCCGCACCGCCTCGACCGGGTCGCCGCTCTCGAGCGACAGGCCCGGACTGTCGTCGAGGATCGGCAGATCGCGGTTGCTGCAGAGCGCGCGGATGTCGAGCCGCCGGATCGGGCGGGCCGTCCGCGACCCCTCCGGCCGCGACAGGGCGAGGAACAGGTCGTCGCCGGCATAGCTCGTGCGGGTCTGGCCCTGGCGCCGCTCGTCCTCGCCCGGACGGCGCGGGCGGCGCTCGACCGAATAGACCCAGCCGCTGCCCCGGTTCTGGCCGAGGCTGAACAATTCCGGCACCACCGCCTCGGCGCCCTCGGCATCGGCATCCTCGACCCGGGTGATCCGCTGGATTTCGAAATCGCGCGGCCGGGTGCGGTCGGCATGGACGACCTGACGCGTCCGCCGCCCGTCGATCTCGATCGTGTTGCAGTCCCGCTCGAAGAGATTGACCACCGGTGTCGCATGCAGCGCCAGATCGGCGGGCCGCAGCCCCGCGAGCTCCGGCACCGGACGGCGGAACAGCAGCACCAGCTCCAGCCGCCCGGCCGCGCGGCGCAGGACCGGCCGCAGCCCGTCGAACCGGGCGAAATGAAACCGCTCGGGAAACACGAAATATTCCCGCAACAGCCGATAGCCCTCGAAGCTCGGCCTTGTCGGGGGCAGCAGCGCCTCCGCGTCGTCGAGCCCGATCATCGCCGGCAAGCCAACTGGCGCGAGCGCCTGCTCCCGCCCCTCGGGCCGGGCGCCCGCCGCGACCGAGGCCCCGAAGATCGCATCGAACAGGGCGGGGGCCCGGCCCGCGAAATGGAGGTCGAGCCGGTCGAGCCCGAGATCGGCGAGCGCGCCCTTGCCGACCCGCCCGACCAGGATGCGCAAGCCCGACTCGCCCGCGACACCGCCGAGACGCCCGATCCCGGCGGCCGCGAGCGCGCTGCGATCCTGCAGATGATCGATCCCGGCGATCTCGACCGGCCAGAGCGTCACGTCCTGCACGCTGGTGAAGGAGCAGCGCGTGGACAAACCCGGCCGCAACGCCGAGACGAGCCGGGTACCGCGCCGCACGACATGGCCGTCCGGCATGGTCTGGACCTGCTGGCCCGGCGTCAATGTCACGATCCCGACCGCCGGCGCCGGCGCCACCAGGTCGGGATAGAGCGCCTCGATCACCGCCCGCGCGAACCGCGCGCCCTCGGCATCGACCTTGAGCCGGGTCCGCGCCGCGAGAAAGGCCACGCCCTCGAGCAGCCTCTCGACATAAGGATCGGGGCAGGGAACGGTGTCGAGCGACAGATTGCGCGCCACCGTCGGATGCATGTCGGCGAATTCCGCGGCCAGCCCCCGGATATGGCCGAGCTCCTCCTCGTAATAGTCGAGAAAGACCCGGTCCAAGTCAGGTCTCCCGCAGGTCGGTCCGCGCCCGCCCGCTATCGAGGTCGATCATCGTGCGCAGCCGCAGCCGCTCGGGCGCCGGCGCCATGATCAGCAGCGCGTCGATCTCGATGCGCAGACCCGCATTGCGGTCGGCGGTCGCCACCGTCACCTTGGTGGCGCTGGCCTTCAGCCGCGGCTCGAAGCAGGCGAGGATCGCCTGGATCTCGCGCGCCAGCGCCTCGCGGTCGAAATCCCGGCTCGACCGGCCGGAAAAGGACGGCACCCCGTAATTCACCACGCTGCGCCGCACCTCGGGAAAATCGGCGAGCGAGGGCGGGTCGTCGGGACGCGCCGCCACCTCGGCATCGCTGAACATCGGCGCCGCCTCGAACCGCTCGGTGTTGAACAGCGCCTCGATGTCGCGCCGCACCGCCTCGCGCAGGACGGAGGGCGAGACCACGATGCCGCGCGCCTCCAGATCGGCGCGCCGGCGCTCCTGCGCCAGCAGCCGCTTCAGCCGCGGCCGCTGGTCCGGGCCGAGCTCGGCCTCGGTCTCGATCGCCCGCGGCCCGGCCGCCAGCAAGCGGTCCAGCCGCTCGGACCCGAGCTCGGCCCCAAGGGCCGCGCGCAGGCCCGCGATCTCGGAATCGAGTCCCGGCAGGTCGTTGAGCAACCGATCCCACAGCGACGGCTGGACCGATTCCCGCCGGGCCTGCTGCCCCGCTTCGGACTGGATGCCCCGCGACACCGCTACTTGCCGACCTGGACGTCCATCTCGATCTCGTGGTCGTCGTCATAGACGAACTTCACCTTGTGGAAGGCGAAGCCGACCTCCTCCTCGATCACGTCCGGCTCCTCGACCGAAGGGTGAAGGCGGTAGCTCATCACCGAGGCGTCGGTCATCGTCACCACCAGATAGTCGCTGGTCTCGCCCCCGATCGTGCGCCGGGCCGAGAACACCACCTCGTCGAGAGGAGTATTCTCGAACAAGGCCTTCTTCAGATAGGGCGAGGACATGTCGTAGTGCTTGACGAACACCATCTTGTCGAGCGCCACCCGGCCGCGGCGCGACAGGTTGTTCGGGTCGTACGGCGCCTGCATGTTGAAATCGACGCCATGGACCTCGATCTCTTCCTCATGCCCGTCGCGAATGCTCGGTCCGGGAATGTCCGGAACCTTCAGAAATCCGTCGATCTTCATCGGGGCCCCCCTGTGACGCTGGAACTGCTTGAGCTGCTGGACCCGCTCGAACTCGATGAACTCTGGCCGGGCCGAGGCGAGCTTGCCATCTCTCTCTCCACTCCTATTGCTTGACCGACGGCAGTTCGGAGACCAGCCGAAGCGACGCATTGATCCCCTCGAGCTGGTAGTGCGGGCGCAGATAGAAGCGCGCGGCATAGTAGCCGGGGCGCCCCTCGACGCTGTCGACCTGCACCTCGGCTGCCGCGAGCGGCCGCTTGGCGCGGGCCTTGTCGTCCGCGAAGGCGGGATTGGCGAGCACGTAGCGGTTGATCCATTCGGTCAGCCAGGTCTGCATGTCGGCCCGCTCCTTGAAGGTGCCGACCTTGTCGCGCGCGATCGCCTTGAGATAATGGGCGAAGCGCGAGACCGGGAACAGATAGGGCAGGTTGGCGCTCAGCCGCTCGTTGGCCTGGGCGTCGGGATCGACCAGCCGCCCGGCGCGGGCCTCGTCGTCCTGCAGCGAATGCGCGCCGATGAAGGCGGCCAGATCGGTGTTCTTGCGGTGCAGGATCGGCATCAGGCCGAGCTTGGCGAGCTCCGCCTCGCGCCGGTCGTCGATCGCCACCTCGGTCGGGCATTTCATCGCCACCGACCCGTCATCGGTCGGGAAGGTATGGACCGGCAGGTTGGTGACCGTGCCCCCGGATTCGACGCCCCGGATCTGGGTGCCCCAGCCATAGAGCTTGTGGCTGCGGTTGATATTCACCCCCATCGGGAAGGCGGCATTCATCCAGACATACTTGTTGTGGTCCTGCTGGACCTCCTCCTCGAAGGCGAAGCCCTTCACCGGCACCGTCTCCGCGCCATAGGGCAGGCGCGCCAGCACCCGCGGCATGGTCAGGCCGATATAGCGGGCATCCTCGCTCTCGCGCAGCGACTGCCAGGAGGCATAGGCGGGGTTCGAGACGATCTGCTGCAGGTCCTGCGGGTTCGGCAGCTCCTGCCAGCTGTCCATGCGGAAGAGGTTGGGCGAGGCGGCGGCGATGAAGGGGGTATGGGCCGAGGCGCAGATGCCCGAGAGGTTGCGCAGCAGCCCCACATCCTTCGGATGGTTCGAGAATTCGTAGCCGCCGACGAGGGCGCCGATCGGCTCGCCGCCGAAGGTCGAGTATTCGTCGCGATAGACCTTCTCGAAGATCGGGCTCTTGTCCCACATCTGGCCTTCATAGTCTTCGAGCGTGTCGGCCAGCTCCTCCTTGGAGATGTTGAGCACCCGGATCTTCAGCTTCTGGTCGGTCTCGGTGTTGTTGACGAGGTACCAGAGCCCGCGCCAGGTCCCTTCCAGCTCGCGCACCTCCGGCGCATGCAGGATCTCGTTGACCTGCGCGCTCAGCATCGCGTCGATGCCGGCGATCAGCGACTTGATCGACTTGATGGCGTTGGACGAGATCGCCGTCGTCTCCGACCGGGCGCGGGCGGCGAGCGCGAGGTTGCGCACCAGGCCCTGCAGCTTCTCGCTGTCGTCCTTCTTGACCCGGAAATCCTTCTCGAGGAGCTCGCTGAACTCGCCGAGATCGACCGCCGCGGCCTCGGCCGGTCCGGGGGCGGCGGCCTTTTCCTGTTCGGCCATCGCTCAGCCCCCCAGCTTGTCGTCGTTGTTGTCGCCGGCCGCGTGCTCGGCGATCTGCTGCAGCAGCGGCTCGTTGTTCAGGAGCTGCGCGATGCGCTTCTCGGCATCGACGCGCCCATCCATGAAGCCGAGCAGCTCCTCGAGCTGGCGCCGCATCCGCAGGATCTCGGCGAGCTGGGGCACCTGCATCGCGATCCGGTCCGGGGCGAAATCGCCCATGGCGTTGAAGGTGAGGTCGATCGCCAGCTCCTCGTCCTTCTCGGCGCCGTCCGCCTGGGGCAGCGTGTTCTTGACCCGCGCCTTCACCCGCGGCCCCAGCGCCTCCATGAACTTGCCGAACCGGCCGGCATCGGTCTCGACGAACTTGCGGTCCTGGACCGACTTCGTCGCCTCGGTCGTCTGGGAATCCCCCGCGAGGTCGGCCATCACGCCCATCACGAAGGGCAGCTCGATCGTCGTGGGGCTGCCGTAATGCTCGACATCATAGGCGATCTGGACGCGGGGCGCCCGGTTGCGTTCGATGACCTTTGCCTTGCTCTCGCTCACGCTCATTCACCCTTTGCCTTTTGCGATGGTTTGCCCGCGTCGGGAACGCCGGCGATCAGGCGGAATTCCTTCAGCCCGGACGGGGCGAGATCCTCCATCAGTTCGAGGAAATTCATCGGCACCATGCGCCGCATGCGCCGGGCGAGATGCGGGATCGGGCTCGAGGGCTCGCCCCGGTCGTAGAAGCCGATGATCAGGTCGAGGCAGCGGATCACCTCGTCGCGGCTGGTCAGCCGGTCGGGAAAGCTGCCCGGCGCAGCGGGCGCGGCTGCCGCCGCCGCCATTGCCGGCGCGCCGGGTGCCGGAGCGGCGGTCGGCGGCGGCTCCGCCGACGCGGCAGCCGCCGCGGGGCCGGCGGTGGCGCGGGACAGGGTCGCCGTGACCCCGGCCAGGAAGCGCGCGAGGTCGGGCAGCGCCGGCGCCGTCTCCGCGCCGATCCCGGCCCGGAGCGCGGCCTCCACGGCGGCGAGCGCGGCGGAGGCCGCGCCCGCGCCGTCGAGCAGCGCTGCGACAACGCCCGCATCGAGATCGGCCTGCGCCCGACAGCCGCGCCCCACGCGGTCGAGCAGCGCGTCATGGGCGGCGGCGAGCGCGGTCTTGTCGGCCGTGGTCGCCAGGCTCGGCGCCTCGGCCAGCACCGCCTGCACGCTCAGCACCGCCCGCTCCAGATCCCGCCCCGTGATCTGCCCGACGCCGCGCGGCGCCATCGCCTCGATCGCGCGCAGGTCGCCCAGCACGCCGTCGGGATCGGCCTGCAGCTGGGCGAGCGCGTTCAGCCGGCGCAAGGCCGCGTCGCGTGGGCCGACACCGTTGCGCAATTCCGGATGCAGGCTCGGCCAATGGTCGTGCAGCGAGCGGGCGATCAGCGTCAGCCCGTCAGCCAGCCCGACGAAACCGCGCTCGTTGGCGAGCGCCCGCGTCACGATGACGAGCAGCCGCAAGTCGCGCCCCAGGGGCCGCAGGTCCTCGGCCTTGCGCAGCACGTCGGCCCAGTCGACCGGCAGCCGGTTCTGCGCCACCGGATTGTTGCGCTCGTCGCGGACGACCTCGACGCGCGGCTGCATCAGCCGCTCGATCTCGTGAAACCGGGGGTCGTTGCGCAGGCTCTCGCCGGACGGATTCCCGCCCTCCAACGGCCTTAGCCAAGGGTCGAAATCGAACAAAAACGCAATCCCGAGTCGGTGCGGAAAAATTCGCGGGTAGCGAAATATGGTACCATGATTCCGGCCTTGCGCTCGGAAAACCTGCTATTGCTTGGTGTCGATCAGCCGGCTGGTGACCGACACTACCCGGGTCCCGCCACTGTCCAGCGCCTCGCGCAACCCCTTGGCGAACGACTCGACCGATTCCTCGATCGGGCGCAGCGTGGCGAACAGCGGCTTGTCGGTCTGCAGCACGAGGACCAGCGTCTTGCCGAAGGTCGCGTCGACGCTCACCCCCGGCCGCGAATAGTCGGTCGCGCTGGTCTCGCGCGGCGGATAGAGCACGCGGATCCGGCGCACCGCGCCGTCGAGCGCGCCGAGCCGGGCCAAGGCCTGCTCGGGCCGCGCCTGGTTCGGCAGCAGGTTGTAGACCTTCCCCGAAATGTCGGCGACCGCCACCCAGAGATACCCCTGCGCGAGATCGCCCGGCGCCAGCACATCGACCACCGGATGGTCGCCGACCGCGAAAACGCCCGCCATGTTCGGCGTGACCGTATCGCTGTCGGTCGCCCCGTTGCCGAAGACGATCGAGAGCGGCCCGATCGGCACTTGCGGCAGCAACGCCTGCACCGTGCAGAGCTCGGGGTTCAGCACCGCGAGATCGAGCCGCGCCGTCCGGTCGCCGATCCGCGCCTGCAAGGCCGCCCGGATCGCCTCGATATCCGCCTGCTGGGCCACCGCGCCCGTCACCGCGATTTCGCTTCCGGCCGGATAGTCGCCGTCCGTCGGCGCCGCCTGCTCCAGCGGGCCGCAGGTGGCGCGCGGGGCCAGGATCCCGGCCACCGCATCGGCGCTCAGATGCGCCGGCCCGACCCCGATCTGCGCGCGCCCCGCAAGCCCGGCCTGCTGCGCCAGCGCCGCGAGCCGCGCGGCGATATCGTCCCGCGTCGCCCGATCGGGCGCTTGCCCGGTCAGCAGCACGTCCCCGTCGCGCGCCGCGAGCACCCATCCTTCGAGCGGCGCGGCGAGCCCGATCAGGCGCGCCATCGCCGCGCTCCAGTCCGGCACCGGCGCCCCCCGGGCGAGCACCAGCGCCTCCTTGGGCACACCCGCCCGCGTCGCTTCCCCGAACGCCGCCTCGATCGCCTGCCGCCCGGCCGCGTCGGGCGCATAGCCCGAGAGGCGCGCCGGGTCGGACGCCGCCTCCAGCTTGTAGGGCGCCGCCACCGGCAGACCGCCGACAATCCCGCCGCCCCACAATCCCAGGCCCGCGACGACCGCGAGGACGAGCGCCGCCGCCGCCCACCAGAGCGGCCGGCGCGACCGCACCGCCTTGCGCGCCTCGGGCTTCAGCATCCGCTCGATCTCGGCGACCACGGCGGCGGCATTGGGCGGACGGCGCGCGGGATCGGGCTGGGTCAGATCGGCGATCAGACCCCGCAAGGGCTCGGGCACACCGCTCACATCGAGCGGCTGCCCCTTGCGCCGGATCACCGCGCCCGGGCTCGTCCCGACATCCGGCACCTGCCCGCGGAACGCCGCCAGCAGCGAGGCGCCAAGCGCATAGAGATCGGACCGCGGCTCGGCCCGCCCGTCCATCTGCTCGGGCGCGGCATATTCGTACTTCCCCGCGAAATCATTGCCGACGATGGTCCGCGCGCCGGCATTGCTGTCCTTGGCGATCCCGAAATCGATGATCACCGCCTGGGCCGCCTCGCCGCCCCGCAGGATGATGTTGTCGGGCGACAGGTCGCGATGCACGATGCCCCGGCCATGGGTCACGACCAGCCCCTCGGCCACCCGATGCGCCACCACCATCAGGTCGCGCGCAGGCATCCCCCCGGCCATCGCCTCGCTGAGCGGCGTGCCGTCGACATAGTCCATCACCAGATAGACATGCCCCTCGGCGCTCCGGCTGCAATCGGTATAGCGCACCACCGCGTCATGGCGGATCTCGCGCATCTCCTCCTCGCGCTTCATCAGCTCGAGATAGTCGGCATTGCCCGAGAAGGCGCGGTTCAAGGCCTTGATCGCCACCACCCGCCCGGTGATCTGGTTGCGCGCGCGATAGACCTCGCCCGTGCCGCCGCGCCCAAGAACCCCCTCGATCTCGTAGGTATTGTTGAGCACCTGGCCCTTGCGGAAGATGTCACCGGGCAGCGGGTCGATCATCGGGCCTCTCTCCTGCGGCAGGCGGCGCTTTGTATCATCGCAGCTTTGTGCCATCCTGTCAGCCGAAGGCGAGGCAGGGGCGCGGGAATTGACCCGCGGGGGGAGGCCAGCCAATGGCGGGATCGCAGGGCCTGAAACGCAAGGAGCTCGTGGGCAAGCTCGATCCGACCTGCCTGCGGGCCTTCGCGGGCGCAACAGACTCCGCCAAGACCCGGCGCAACCCCTATGTCGAGCTCGTGCACTGGATCGAGCAGCTCGCCCGGGCCGAGCGTTCGGACTTCCAGCTCCTGCTCGACGCATCCGGCATCGAGCCGGGCCGTCTCGCCGCCGACATGACCGCGGCGCTCGACAAGCTGCCGCATGGCGCGGGCTCGATCGAGGAATTTTCCGACCATATCTTCCTCGCGATCCAGGAGGCCTGGACCTACGGCGCGCTGCAATTCGGCGACGAGCAGGTGCGCTCGGCCTATGTGCTGCTCGCGGCCCGCAGGACCCCGGTGCTCGACGGCCTGCTCGGCAAGATCAGCCCGGAATTCGACAAGGTCGATGCCGACGCGCTCGCCGCCCGGCTCGACGACCTGCTCGGCGGCTCGGTCGAGGCGAGCGCGCCCGCCGCGCCCGCGCCGGAGACAGCGCCGCGCCGGGCGCCGGGTGGGGAATCCGCGCTCTCGAAATACGCGACCGACCTCACGGCGCGTGCCCGCGCGGGCAAGATCGACCCGGTGATCGGCCGCGATCCCGAGATCCGCCAGATCATCGACGTGCTGATGCGCCGGCGCCAGAACAACCCGATCCTGACCGGCGAGGCGGGGGTCGGCAAGACCGCAGTGGTCGAGGGGTTCGCGCTGCGCATCGCGCGGGGCGACGTGCCCCCGATGCTGCAGGGCGTCAGCCTGCAGATGCTCGATATCGGGCTGATGCAGGCGGGCGCCAGCGTCAAGGGCGAGTTCGAAAAGCGGCTGAAGGCGGTGATCGACGAGGTCCAGGCCTCCGCGAGCCCGGTCATCCTCTTCATCGACGAGGCGCATACCCTGATCGGCGCGGGCGGGGCGGCCGGCACCGGGGACGCCGCCAACCTGTTGAAGCCCGCGCTCGCCCGCGGCGAGCTGCGCACCATCGCCGCGACCACCTGGGCCGAGTACAAGGAGCATATCGAGAAGGATCCCGCGCTGACCCGCCGCTTCCAGGTCGTGAAGATCGAGGAGCCGGAGGAGGCGGCGGCCGTGCTGATGCTGCGCGGCGTCGCGGGCGTGCTCGAGGCGCATCACCAGGTCCAGGTGCTCGACGAGGCGATCGAGGCGGCCGTGGCGCTGTCGCACCGCTATATCCCGGCCCGGCAATTGCCCGACAAGGCCGTCAGCCTGCTCGACACCGCCTGCGCCCGCGTCGCGGTCTCGCAGCACGCGACCCCGGCCGAGATCGAGGATCTGCAGCGCCGGCTCCAGGTGCTCGAGGTCGAGCGGGGCATCATCGCGCGCGAGGCGGCGGTCGGGATCGAGGTCGCCGAGCGCGCCGCCCGCGTCGAGGCGGGCCTCGCCGAGGCGCGCGCCGGGCTCGACGCCGCCGAGGCACGCTGGGCGACCGAGCGCGACCTGGTCGCGCGCCTCCTCGCCCTGCGCGCGCGCCTGCGCGGCGAGGGCGTTCCGCTCGATGCCGCCGCCCCGCCGGAGGACCGAGCCGCCGAGACGGGGGCCGCCGGGGCAGGGGACGCGCCCGCCCCCGACCGCGAGGCGGATCTGGCCGAGCTCAAGGCGCTGATGGCCGAGCTCGCGGCCGCCCAGGGCGAGACGCCGCTGATCCTGCCTTCCGTCGACCGCAACGCCGTCGCCGCCGTGGTGCAGGACTGGACCGGCGTGCCGATGGGGCGGATGCTGGCCAGCCAGACCGAGAAGGCGCTCTCGCTGGCCCGCCTGCTCGCCGAGCGCGTCGTCGGCCAGGATCACGCGATGGAGATGATCGCCAGGCGCGTCCAGACCAGCCGCGCCGGTCTCGACGCACCGGAAAAGCCGATCGGGGTCTTCCTGCTCTGCGGCCCCTCGGGCGTCGGCAAGACCGAGACGGCGCTCGCGCTCGCCGAGATGCTCTATGGCGGCGAGCAGAACCTGATCGCGATCAACATGTCGGAATTCCAGGAGGCGCATACCGTCTCGACGCTCAAGGGCGCGCCGCCCGGCTATGTCGGCTATGGCAAGGGCGGCATCCTGACCGAGGCGGTGCGCCGCCGCCCCTATTCGGTGATCCTGCTCGACGAGGTCGAGAAGGCCCATCCCGATGTCCACGAGATCTTCTTCCAGGTCTTCGACAAGGGGATGATGGACGACAGCGAGGGGCGGCGGATCGACTTCAAGAACACGCTGATCCTGCTGACCTCGAATGTCGGCTCCGACGCGATCATGCGCCTGACCGAAGGCGGCCGCCGGCGCAGCGATCTCGGCGATCTCGACAAGGCGCTGCGCCCGCCGCTCCTCGGCATGTTCCCCGCCGCCCTGCTCGGTCGCCTGGTGACGATCCCCTACTATCCCCTGTCCGACGCCATGATCGCCGCGATCACCCGACACCAGTTCCGCAAGATCGCCGCCCGGCTGCAAGCGAGCCACGCGGCCGAGCTCGTGATCGGCGACGGCGTGCTGGATCTGATCCAGGCCCGCTGCACCGAGATCGAATCGGGCGGCCGGATGATCGACGCGATCCTGACCAACACGCTCCTGCCCGAGCTCAGCCGCGGCGTGCTGAACCGCGCGCTGGAGGGCGCGCCGCTCTCCCGCGTCACGGTCGGCGCAAGCCAGGACGGCTTCACCTACGCCTTCGAATGAGCCCGGCGGCCGTCCGCTCCATCCCGGGCCCACGCGCCGAAGCGAAGCGCCCCCGGCCGCCGCGACGGTGCCGCGCGCCGAACGGCGACGCCCGGAGCCGCGCCGCCGCGGCGCTTCCGAGAGCGGCGCCCGCGGACGCCACAGGATGACGGCATCCGGCTTGCAGGGAGCGGCCGCCCCCGTTCACCTTGATGAAAATCCGGTTACCGTCGGCGACCAACATCCAGCAAAATCAATGACTTGACCAGAGTCGCACGCGTGCGACTCCGCCCCCGGCCTCAGCTCAGGGCCTGGAACTCGACCCGGCGGTTGACCCCGGCCTTGGGGTTCTTCGCGTCGAACGGGAACTGCTCGCCCACGCCCACCGCCTGCAGCTTGGCCGGATCGATCCCGCAATCCTTGACGAAGAACCGCTCGACCTCCTCGGCCCGCAGCGTCGACAGCTTCTGATTATAGGCCGCGTCCCCCGCGGCGTCGGTATGGCCGATGATCCGGAACTGCTGGACATTGGCCCCCCGGGCCGCGTCGCAGACCACCCGGAGCCGAGGGGCCTGGTCCGGGGCGATCGCCGCGGAATCGAACGCGAACGTCACCTGAAACCGCACCTGCTCGTCCTTGGGCAGCGCCAGATAGAGCAGCGGCGCCTCGCCCGGCGCGGCCGAGGCGGTCTGGCTGGCCGGCTGGCCGAGATCGAGCACCTTCTTGGTGCCGTTGCCCGCGGCGACCGTCGCCGCCTCGATGCTGACCGGCCCGCCATCCTGACCCGCATCGCCGCCGGCCGGCGCGATCTTGGTCAGCGTCAGCCCCCGCGACGCCCCGAGCCCCGGCTCGGCGGTCGCGGCCCGGATATGCTCGATCTGATCCTGGAACAGTGCGGTGAGCTGCGCCTCGCTCAGATCCTGCGCCCCGGCAAGGCCCGCCGGCAGACCGATGGCCGCCACGGCGAGCGCCAAGGCCGCGAGCGCCAGCGCGGGGCGGGGCATCGGGACCGTCATCGCAGCAATCCTCCCGGCAAGGCTGTTTCGCGGTCGCCAATATTATTATACCCTGGGGACCGGTGCAAATGCCGCGCACCGGACGCGCCGCGCCGGCGCCCTGCCGATTGGGGTCCAGAGGCCATGACCCAGTCCCGACCCCGCCGCCCATGACCGGTCCGATCACCCGCGTCCCGCGCCGCCCGCCGGCCGATGGCGCCGGGCTCACCCATGCCGGATGCCGGCGGCCCGACAACGAGGACGCGATCCTGACCGATCCGACCGGCGCGCTCTGGGCGGTCGCCGACGGGATGGGCGGCTATGGCCACGGCGATCTCGCCGCCGATCTGGTGATCGAGGCGCTGTCGCATGTCCCCCATGACGCGGCCGGCCCCGCCCCCCTGGTGACCGCGCTCGAGGCCGCCAACCGGGCGGTGCGCCAACGCGCGGCCCGCGAGGGGTTCGGCCAGATGGGCGCGACCGTCGTCGCCGCCCTGGTGCTGGAGGGCAGGGCGGTGGTGGCCTGGGTCGGCGACAGCCGGGCCTATCGGCTGAGCGGGGGGGAACTCGCCCAGCTCACGCGCGACCATTCGGTGGTGCAGGACCTGGTGGATCAGGGCCGGATCGCCCCCGCCGACGCCGAGGACCATCCGCAATCCCACGTGGTGACCCGGGCGATCGGCGCGACCGAGGCGGTCGCGGTGGCGCTGGCCGAGACCCCGCTCGGCCCCGGCGACCGGCTGCTGCTCTGCTCCGACGGCCTGATCCGCTGCCTCGGCGACGCGGAGATCGCCGCCCTGCTCGCGACCGCCGAGGGGCCGGACGCGGCCTGCCGCGCACTGGTCGAGGCCGCCTTGCATCGGGGCGCCCCCGACAATGTCTCGGTCGTGGTGGTTCGCGCCGGAGGCGCCGACGCGGGGTGAAGGCCGGGGGGCTCGTCGCGTCGGTGGTGATCGGGCTGAGCCTGGTGCTCGCGGCCGCGACCTTCGCCCTGGTGAGCGCGCTTCTGAGCGGCGCGGACCAGGGCGGCAACGCCGCCCTCGCGCGGCTGCAGCGGCAGGTCGACGGCCAGGCCCGGCAGATCGACGCGCTGACCGACAGGGTCAAGGCCCTCGCCGCCGACCAGGACGCGCTGCGCGCCGCCGCCCCGGTGGCGCCCGGGGGATCCGGGGATCTGGCCCCGGATGTGGCGGCGGTCCAGCCCGACCAGTTCGGCGGCAACGCCCCGCCACCCGAGACCGAAGGCCTGATCGACCGGATGGAGGTCGCGACCGACCGCTACAATCGCGGCATCGAGCGGCCGCGCCCGCAATTCCTGCTCGAGCTGCTCGGCAATCCGCGCGAGACCTACAGCCAGGATTGCCAGCCGGTGACCAATTCGCGGATGCTGGCGAGCCTTCAGACCCGCAAGATCGCCGGCTTCACCCTGACGATGATGGCGCCGGCGCTCGACTCGCTCCAGACGGTGATGGACCGGTTGCAGAAGGAGGATCCCGGGATTTTTGCCGCGATCGGCACCGCCGGCGCGCTCTGCGCCCGCTATGTGCGCGGCTCGAATGGCGCGGTCTCGTCGCATGCCTGGGGCCTCGCGGTCGATCTCACGGTCAAGCAGACCCTCGACCAGATGGGCGACCGCAGCACCCAGTTCGGCCTGCTGCCCCTGGCGGAGCTGTTCAACGATGCCGGCTGGTACTGGGGCGCCGGTTATGAGCGCGAGGATTCGATGCATTTCGAGGTCGGCGAGGCGCTGTTGCGCCAGTGGAGAGCCGAAGGCAAGCTGTGAGCGAGCAGGACCCGAAGACGGTGGTGCGCGCGCCTCCCGGCCAGGCCGGGCCATCGTCAGGGTTCGCCAGCGATCCCTTTGCCGGTCTCGCCGGGCCGGCAATTGGCTTTGCCAACGCGCTCGCCCGTGCCCGCAAGCCCGACCCGGCCGAAACCGCGACCGAGCTCCGCCGACTGATCGGCCAGTTCGAGCAGGCGGCCCGCCGCGCCGGGATCGCGCCCGACGCGATCCTCGATGCCCGCGATGCGCTCATCACCCTGACCGACGCGCGGGCGCGCAGCAATCCGGCGCTGCGCTCGCGCGCCTGGGGGCGGGCGCTGGCCGCAGCGCTGCCGCTCGGAGCGGGGATCGGGCTCGAGCCCCTGCGGCGCCGCGCCGAGGCCGCGTCGCGCGCGGGACCGGCGCAGCGCGATCGGGCGCGGCTGCTGCGCCATTGCCTGGAGGCGAGCGAGGCGTCGCGGCCGGCCGACAGCGCGCATGGCGGCGCGGCGATCTGGGTCTTGCTGCTGGTCGCTGCCGGGCTGGCCGCCTGGGTCGGCTGGGCCGAGTGGCGCTATCGCGACGCATTGCTCGCCGGGATGCCCGATCCCGCCGCGGCGATCGCGGCGGCGTCCAGCGCGCCGCCGGAACAGCGTGCGGCCGCGCTCGACCGGATGGCGGCGGCTGTCGCCTCGGTCGAGGCGGCGGCGCCCGGCTCGCCGGTGGGCCTCGTGCACCGGATCGCGGCTTTCGACCCGGCGGTCGCGGCGGGCCGGCGCTATGGGCAGGTCGCCGACGCGCTGCTGCCGGCACCGCTCTGGGCGGCGATCGACGCGGCGGTCGCGACCGACGGCGACCCGACCGCGCTCTATGACACGCTGCGGGCCCGGGCGATCCTTGCGGGCGAGTCCGACTGGCAGCCGGTCTATCTCGCCGGCTGGCTCGCCGATCGCGCCGGTGCGCAGCCCGAGCTTGCCGGTCTCGCCCGGCATGTGACGGCCCTGTCGGGGCCGGCGCGCGATCCCGGCAGCGAGGACGCCGAGTCGCTTGGCCAGGCGCGTGCCATCGCGGCCGACGGTGGCGCTGCCGAGCGGGCCTTCCTCGAACTCCGGCGCGCCGACACGACGGCGGCGCTGCCCGACTGGCGGATCGCGGCGGCGGTCCCCGGATTGGTGCCGGTCCTGGTCCGGCGCTCGGGCCGCCCGCTCGCCGAGGGTATCGCCGGGCTCTATACCGCGGCCGGCTGGGCGGCTACCCGCGATGGGGGCGCCGCCGCGGCGATCGCGCAGGCCCAGGCGGAGACGGACCGGCTGATCGGGGCGCGAGCGATGCCGGCCCAGCCCGAGCAGGTGCTCGACCTGCTGCAGATCCGGACCCTCGCGACCTGGAAGGACTATCTCGCCGATCTGCGGGTCCGGCCCTTCACCGACCAGCCCGGGGCGCTTGCGATCAGCGGCGCGCTCGGGGCGGCCCGCTCGCCGCTCTCGGCGCTGATCCGCGAGGTCTGGCGCCAATCCGGCGGCGAGGATCGAACCCGGCCGCATCCCGACCAGACGCGCGTCGCCACCGCGTTCGGCCCGGCGATCCAGTTCGTCGAGCAAGGGCGGATGGACGCGGTCTCGCGCCTGTTTCTCGGCCTCAATGTCGCGCTGGCCTCGGTCGAGGCCAATGCCGATCTCGGCGAGCAGCGCCTGATGAGCGTGCAGGCCCAGGCCAGCTCGATCGCCACCCTGCAGCAGGCGCCGGCGCTGGTGGTGGAAATCATCGAGGACGTCCTGGCGCAGACCGCGGCGGAGAACCCAGCACTCGGCCGGCGGCCCGAGCTGCAGGCCTGGCAGAGCCGGATCGCCTCGGCCTGCACCGCCGCCATCGCCGGCCGCTACCCGTTCGCCGACGGCCCCGATGCCGACCCGCTCCAGCTCGCGGGCCTGTTCGCCCAGGACGGGCTGGTGGCCCGGTTCTTCCAGGAGCGCCTGGCTCCGCTGATCGACAGCAGCGAGACCCCCTGGCGCTGGAAGCCCGAAGCGCGGCTCTCGGGCTTCTCGGCCGACAGCGCCGCCTTCTTCGAGCGGGCCGCGGCGCTCGGGGCGGTCTATTTCGTCCCGGGCGGGCTCGCCTCGGTCCCGCTGACCGTGGAGGTCTACGGCCAGCACGGCTCGGCACGGATCGCGCTCGGGGGCAGCGAGGCGTCGATCGACAAGGCGGCCCCGCCGGCCACGCTCCGCTGGCCCGGCCCCGACCCGGCGCGCGGCGCCTCGATCGCCTTCGCCGGCGGCGCCCATGCCGGCTTCGCCGGACCCTGGGGGCTGCTGCACCTGCTCGACGGGCGGCCGCTCAGGATGCGCGATTCCGGCCGGCACTACATGGTCGACCTGAAGCTCGCCGATGCCCGCCTCTATTTCCGGCTGAGCTTCGACGAGGCCTCGAACCCGGTCTCGGCGCGCGCCCTGCTGAACGGCCTGACCTGCCCCGCGACGCTGTAGCCGGGCGGGATCAGGCGGACCGGTCGACGATCTGCCCGGGCAGATAGAAGGTCCCGACCGAAAAACCCCGATTGGCCTCGGCCGCGGCCAGCGACGGGGACCGGACCGCCACGCCGTCGCAGACCGTCCGATCGAGCCCGGTCGCCAGCGTCACCGGGAGCGGGCCGGCCGGGCGCTCAGACAGCGCGACGATCTCGACCCGGCACTGGCCCGGCGCGCGATACCAGCCGGTGCCGCCCTGCCGGGCCGCGCCGTCGAACTGGCTGCTGATCTGCAGGGTGAGCATCGAACCTCCGGCAATCGCGACAAGTTTGACAAGCATGCGCGAAAAATTCGCCGGGCGCAGCCCGAAGGTTACGAAAAGGTTAAGGCCCGGGCCGCGCCGGTCAGGGCAGCGCGACCGACTGGAACAGCGCGATCTGCATCCCGGTCGCGTCGAGCAACTCCAGCGCCTGGCCGTTCACCCGCCAGGAGGTGGTGGCGGCCAGGCTCTTGCCCAGCATCTGCTCCCAGGCATCGAGCGGCGGCGGACAAGCCATCCGGGTCGAGGCGGCCGGCCCGAACGCCAGCCGGTCGCCGGTCCGGGTGAAGCTGCCGCTCAGCTGGTTGCAGCCGATGGTTGCCGAAAACCGCCCCTCGCCCTCATGCAGCACGAGATGCGGCTCGCGCCCGCCGACGCCGGCCTTGATGTCGGTCTTCCCGAGCCGGACCACCTTCCAGTAGGTGTTGGCCAGACTGGTATTGCTCATCGCTTGCTCGCAGGTCTCTTCCGGCCAGACCCCGTTGAACCGGTTGACCAGGACCACGGTCTCGGCCCCGCTGCCCCGCGCCTTGGGACGCTCGGTGATGCCGCCCTCGAAGCTCGCCATCAGCGGCTTGCCCTGCGCCACGCCGGCCGCGAGATAGGCGGCCTCGAGCGTGGCGAAATCCTGCTCCGGCGCCAGCGGGAAGTCGCGCCCGGTCAGGCATTCGGTGATTCGGGCCCGGTCGGCAAGAAAGCTGACCATGCCGCGGATCGGCAACCGCAGGTCGAGCGGCGTGATCCCCGGCGTGCCGGTCAGCGTCGCGCCCGCGGCCTGCCGGGTGCCGTCGGCGGCGAGAAGGACCAGCCGGTCGGGCGGCTCGACTGCGAATTCGGTCTTCTCCTCGCCATCCCAAAGCAGCAGGACCTGGCGTTTGGCGTCGAACGACCAGCGCCCGATGGCGTCCTGGGGCGTCCCATGGCCGTCGAGACGCCGGCGATACAGGCTGAAAACCCGGTCCGGCCACAGATTGAGCGCGGCATGGATGCCGCTGCAATCGGGGCAGGGCAGGTCGCCGGAAAAGGTCGAGGGCAGGGAACCGAGCGCCGCCGCGTCGGCGGCGGCCGGGGTCGCGGCGCGGGCAGGCGGCAGCGGGCTTGCCGCTGGAATCGCCTCATCGGCCCAACCGTTGGCGGACACCAGCGACGCCAACGCACCAAGGCCGAGAATTGCCGCCCCGCGGCCGAGCTTCATCGCGATCCTCACTCCTACCCCGATCGCCAGTTTGACGGGAAAATCGCGGCGCGCCAATCCCCTAAGCCCGGTATTTCCCCTGATGCGGCAATCGGACAGGGCCCGGGCTGGTCCGGTGCGGCAAACCGAAAGCCCCATATCGCCGGTACCGATCATTTGACGGATGCAATTCGAGATTCCTCCGACGAGCGCGAGCCGCATCGGGCCGCGATGTGGCGGGGCTCAGAGCTGGCGCTTTACCGGCAACAGGCGCACGATCGCGGCGACCAGCAGTCGGCCGCGGCTGGCCTGCGGCTCGTGCCGGAGGATAGTCCCGTCCTGGTCGCGCCAGCGCAGCGCGCCATCCTCGAGCAGGGCCTCGTAGCTCCGCGCGGGCGCGGTCTCGGCGGCGAACACCGCTTCGATCTCGGCGGTGATCGCCGCGTCGTCGACCAGAAGCCCCATTTCGGTATTGAGGAAGGCCGAGCGCAGGTCGAAATTGAACGAACCGATGAAGCCGAGCCGGCCATCCAGGGTGAAGTTCTTGGCATGGAGCGTCGCGCCCACCGTGCCGAACAGCGTGATCCGCCCGAGGCTCGGATCCTGCGGGCGAAGCTCGAACAGCCGGATCCCGGCTTCCAGCAAGGCCGGCCGGGCTTCCGAATAGCCGCCATGGACCGTGACCTGGTTGGTCGAGGCGAGCGAGTTGGTCAGGACCGAGACCGCGACCCCACGCTCGGCCAGCCCGCGCAGTCCCTCGACGCCCTGCTTGCCGGGAACGAAATAGGCGGTGGTGACCCGCACCTCGCGGCTCGCGGCGGCGATCAGCGGCGCGAGGCTGCGGATCATCCAGCGGTCGGGCTCGCCGCGCTGGGTCTTCTCGGGCGGGTCGCACAGGATCCGTGGCGCGTCGTTCCAGTGCAGCGCCGGCTCGCCGCCGAAGACCGCGCCGAGCCCGGTATCGGGCGGCGTGGCCTCAAGGAAGCGCTGCGCGTCGCCGCCCGCGGCGATGGCGGCGAGCGATCGGCGGAACCCGCGCAGGTCGGCCTCGCGGTCCTTCCAGAGCGAGGTGATCGGCAGGGTCAGCGGGCTGTTCCAATATGTGTCGAAGATCGTCTCGACCGCTGCCACGGCGGGACCGATCAGCGCGGCGTCCATGTCGGACGAGTTGATGTCGCGCGCGGCGTCGAAATAGGTATCGCCGATATTGCGCCCGCCGATCACCGCGAACCGGCCATCGACGATCCAGGCCTTGTTGTGCATCCGTCGGGTCACCGACAGAAGCCGCAGAGCCATCTCCGCACCGCGGCGCAGCGAGGTCACCCGGTTCTTGGCGGGGTTGAACAGCCGCACCTCGACGCCGGAATGGCCGGTCAGCGCGAGATATTCCGGGTCGAGCCCGCGGGTATTGATGTCGTCGAGCAGCAGGCGCACCCGCACCCCGCGATCGGCCGCGGCGAGCACTTCCCTGACCAGCAGGCTGCCCGTCAGGTCGCCGCGCCAGAGATAATACATCATGTCGAGGCTGCGCCCGGCGGCGCGGGCCGAGAGCGCCCGGGCGCGAAAGGCATCGCGGCCGCGCGCCAGCACGATGATCCCGGTCTCGCCGGGATGGGAAGCGGTCAGTGGGGCGACCGTCCGGTCGGCCTCGGTCTCCGGCCCTGCGATCGGGATCGACCAGGACGGCGCGCCGCGGGCCCGTTTGGCGAAGCGGCCATAGAGATAGACCGAGATGAAGGAGGCGAGCGCGACCAGCGCGATGACGAGCGTCAGGGTCAGCAGGATATCGTCGTCGATCCGCGGGAAAGGCATGGCTCAGCGTCGCCCCGCCTTGGGCCGGGGCGCGCGAGGATCAGAGAAGGCGAGCCCGAACGGTCCCATGCGGCCGCGAGTATAGGGGCCGGGCCGCCCGCTGAGAAGTCGTAAGGGCCCCCCGGCGGCAGCGTCGGGCTCCACAGCCGTCGCGCGCGTTAACGAAGACTTCGATTTGGTGAACAGATTTTGCAATATCGTGCAATATCAATGGCTTGATCCTTGTCGCACGCGTGCGACAAGGGCGACGTGCCGGGCGGCTAACGGAGATGGTCCCTGAGCACCGACCATCGGGCGAGCTTGTCCGTCCAGGGCAGGGTCAAAGCGGGGCTCGAGGAGGGGAGATCGATCAGCGCGACCTGCGGCAGCCCGGCCTGCCGGCGCCCGACCGCCGCCGCCTTGGCCCCGTTGAAGCCGATCGCCCGAAGCTCGGGCAGGCGGGACGCCAGCTGGCCGAGCTCGGCCGGCTCGATCCCTCGGATCGCCCCATCCAGGCTGCCCGGTCGAACCGCCGAGGCGACGGTATCCCAGAGCCCGATCCCGGCCGCCTCGAGCGCCGCCAGCCGCTCGGAATAGCCGAGGGGCCCGAGCTCGCGGCCGATGACGGCCCCGATCAGCCGCCAGAAGCCGTTGCGCGGATGGGCATAATACTGGCCCGCCGCCAGCGAGGCCGCCCCCGGCAGGCTGCCGAGCACCAGGACTCGCGTGCCCGGCCCCGCGACCGGCGCGAAGGCCCGGGCCCGCGGGACCGGCTCACTCGGTCCCGAAGACCCGCTCGAAGATCGCGTCGACATGGCGGGTATGATAGGCGAGGTCGAAATTCGCCTCGATCTCGGCCTCGGTCAGGGCCGCGCGCACTTCCGGATCGGCCTTGAGCTCGGTCAGGAAATCCGCGCCCTGCTCCCAGACCTTCATCGCGTTGCGCTGGACCAGGGCATAGGCCTGCTCGCGGCTCACCCCCTTCTGGGTCAGCGCGAGCAGGACCCGCTGCGAATGGATGAGGCCCCGGAACTTGTTCATGTTGGCGAGCATGGTCCCGGGATAGACGACGAGCTTGTCGACGACCCCGGTCAGCCGGGCCAGCGCGAAATCGAGGGTGATGGTCGCGTCCGGCCCGATCGCCCGCTCGACCGAGGAATGGCTGATATCCCGCTCGTGCCAGAGGGCGACGTTCTCGAGCGCCGGGGTCACCGCGCTCCGGACCAGGCGGGCGAGCCCGGTCAGGTTCTCGGTCAGGACCGGGTTTCGCTTGTGGGGCATCGCCGAGGACCCCTTCTGCCCGGGCGAGAAATATTCCTCCGCCTCCAGGACCTCGGTGCGCTGCAGGTGCCGGATCTCGGTCGCGAGCCGCTCGATCCCGCTCGCGATCACCCCCAGGGTCGCGAAGAACATCGCGTGGCGGTCGCGGGGGATGACCTGGGTCGAGACCGGCTCGGGGCGCAATCCCAGGGCCTGGGCGACATGGGCCTCGACCGCGGGGTCGATATTGGCGAAGGTCCCGACCGCCCCCGAGATCGCGCAGGTCGCCACCTCGAAGCGGGCTTTTTCCAGTCGGTTGCGGTTGCGGGCCATCTCGGCATAGGCCTGCGCGAGCTTGAGCCCGAAGGTCGTGGGCTCGGCATGGATGCCGTGGCTGCGGCCGATCGTGACCGTGTCCTTGTGCTCGTAGGCCCGCCGTTTCAGGGCGGCAAGCAGGCCGTCGAGATCGGCGAGCAGGATGTCGGCCGCCCGGGTCAGCTGGACATTGAGGCAGGTATCGAGCACGTCCGAGGAGGTCATCCCCTGGTGGGTGAAGCGGGATTCCTCGCCGACGAACTCGGCCAGATGGGTCAGGAAGGCGATCACGTCATGCTTGGTGACCGCCTCGATCTCGTCGATCCGGGCGACGTCGAACTCGACGTCGCGGGCCTTCCAGATCGCCTGGGCCGCGGATTTCGGGATCACCCCCAGCGCGGCCTGGGCGTCCGCGGCATGCGCCTCGATCTCGAACCAGATGCGGAACCGGGTCTCGGGCGACCAGATCGCGACCATCTCGGGGCGGGAATAGCGCGGGATCATCGCTGGCCTTTCGCGATTGAGGGGACGTTGCCGCCTGATAGACTGCCGCCGGGAGGGGCACAAGCGATGGAGATCGAGGCTTTCATCGGCGGCTGGAGCCTGACCCGGCGGATCGAGGATGCAAGGGCCGGCCAGACCGGCCGTTTCGAGGGCCACGCCGCGTTCCGGCCCACGCCCGAGGGGCTCGCCTATCGCGAGGAGGGTTGGCTCACGCTCGGCGCGGCGGCGGCGGTGCCGGTCCGGGGCGAGCGGCGCTATCTCTGGCAGGCGGCGGGGGACCGGATCGTGGTCCGCTTCGGGGATGGGCGCTTCTTCCACGCCTTCGCGGCCCTGGAGGCCGAGCCCGAGGCCGAGCATGACTGCCCACCCGATTTCTACCGCGTCCGCTACGATTTCCGGGCCTGGCCGCTCTGGCGGGCCGAATGGCGGGTCCGGGGGCCGCGCAAGGACCATGTGATCCGCTCCGACTATCGGCCCGTCGCACGGGCGTCGCACGCGTGCGACAAAGATCAAGATATTGATATTAAAGGAACTATCTAAATCTGTTTACCGAATCGCAAGCTTCCTTAATGCTTGAAGCGGTCCCTCCGAGACGCGCGCGCTGATGCGACCAAGGCGACCCGACGCCAGAGGCCAGCATGCGCCCCACCCAGCCTTCGGGCGTGGGGACAAACGGGTACGCCTATGCGGGGGAGGGAGCGGCAACGGAATTTCGCCGGTGACGCGGCGTGCGCTCGCCTGCCCCCGGCGGGCGCACCGCCTTGAGCGGCGTTCGTCAGCGAAGCGCGCCAGCCCCGGGGCAGGCGCATGCCGGGCGTCGTCCGATGGAGCGGGACGAGACCGAAGCAATCACGCGGCGATTCAGGGTCATGCGCCGCGGAGGAAGGCGGCGAAGGCTTCGGCATGGTCGGGATGCCAGCGCGAGAGCGGGGGGCGGTTCTCGATGATGTCGCCGGCCGCCCAGGCGATGCGCTTCTCGTCGAGCGCGCGGGGCACGTCGTTGTCGGGGCAGAGGATGTAGAAATCGCCCCGCTCCAGGCTCGCGAGCAGGAAATCGACGGTCTGCTCCGGCGTCCAGGCGCCGGCGGGCTTCTCGGTCCGCTCGCCCCGGGTCAGCTCGGTGAAGACGAAGCCCGGGATCAGCAGATGCGCGCTGATCCGGCAGTCCGGCCGGTTGCGCAGGTCGTGCTGCAGAGCCTCGGTGAAGACCTTCACGCCGGCCTTGGCGGTGTTGTAGGCCGGATCGCCGGGGGGCGTGGTGATGCCCTGTTTCGAGCCGGTATTGACGACGAGCCCCGGGCGGCCGCGCGCGAGCATGCCGGGCAGGAAGATCTGGGTGCCGCGGATCACGCCCCAGAGATTGGTGTCGATCACGCGTTGCCAGTTCTCATCCGGCCCGAGGACGGTGCTGCCCGGGCCGATGCCGGCATTGTTCATCAGGATGTCGGTGCCGCCGAAGGCCGCCGTCACCTCGGCCTCCAGCGCGCGGAGATCGTCGGGGCGGCTCACATCGATCTCGACGGCCATCACCGGCACGTCGCCGGCCGCATTGATCGCGGCGACCGCCGCGTCGAGCCGGTCGGCGCCGCGATCGGCGATGCAGATCGTGAGGCCGAGGCTGGCGAGGCGGCGCGCGGCGGCGAGGCCGATGCCGGAGGCGCCGCCGGTGATGGTGGCGACCGCGCCGGGGACGAAAGCGGGGTGGGTCATGGGGGCACTCCAGTCAGGCGGCGAGGGACGCCATGTCGATGACGAAGCGGTATTTCACGTCCGAGCGCAGCATCCGCTCGAAAGCGTCGTTGATCTGGTCGATCCGGATCATCTCGATATCGGCGGCGATGCCGTTTTCGGCGCAGAAATCGAGCATTTCCTGGGTCTCGGCGATGCCGCCGATGCTTGAGCCCGACAGGCTGTGGCGGCCGCCGACCAGCGCGAAGGCCTCGACCGGCATGGGATCCTCCGGCAGGCCGACCAGCACCAGCGAGCCGTCGCGGCGCAGCAGGCGGAGATAGGTGGAGATGTCATGCTCGGCCGAGACGCAGTCGAGGATGAAATGGAACCGGCCGCGTTGTTCGGCCATCGCCGCCGGGTCCCGCGACAGCACGACCTCGTGGGCGCCGAGCCGGAGCCCATCCTCGATCTTGCTGCGCGAACTGGTGAAGAGCACGACCTCGGCCCCCATGGCGCGGGCGAGCTTGACGCCCATATGGCCGAGGCCGCCGAGGCCGACCACGCCGACGCGCTGGCCCGGGCCGACCTTCCAGTGGCGGAGCGGCGAGTAGGTGGTGATCCCGGCGCAGAGCAGCGGCGCGGTGGCGGCGAGGTCGAGGCCTTCGGGAACGCGCAGGACGAAATCCTGGTCGACGACGATGCTGCGGGAATAGCCGCCATAGGTCCGGCCGCCGAGATGGGCGTCCGGGGCGTTGTAGGTGCCGGTCGGGCGGGTCTCGCAATATTGCTCGAGCCCGTCGCGGCAGCTCTCGCAGGTTCGGCAGGAATCGACGAGGCAGCCGACGGCGGCCAGCGCGCCGGGGGCGAAGCGGGTGACGTCGGAGCCGACGGCCGAGACGCGGCCGACGATCTCGTGGCCGGGGACGCAGGGATAGACGGTGCTGTGCCATTCGTCGCGCGCGGTGTGCAGGTCGGAATGGCAGACGCCGCAATAGAGAATGTCGATCGCGACGTCGCGCGGGCCCGGCGTCCGGCGCTCGATGGTGAGCGGGCCGAGGCGGGCTTGCGGCGCGGTGGCGCCGTAGGAGGCACAGGAGGTCATGGACGGTTCCGTTCGAGGAGCGCCCGCTGGGCGGGACGACTGGAACCGTGGGCGATTCCGCCGGCGGAGGCAATGCCGGCGCTGGGGGACCGGCGCCGGGGCGCCGGTTTGCGCGAGGGCGGGCGCCGGGGCGCCGGTTTGCGCGAGGGCGGGCGCCGGGGTGCCGGTTTGCGCGAGGGCGGGCGCCGGACCGGGGTTCCGGGGCCAGCCCTTGCGGGGGTCAGGCGCGCTGATCGCGGGTGATGACGGGCTGTCGCACCTCGACCGGCTGACCGTCGGCGGAATAGGTGCGCAGCCGCTCGCGCGCCGCGCGGATCCGGTCGATCTGGTCGGCGCCGGAGCGGACGCCGGCGAGGCTCGCGAGCAGGAGGCGGCTGTTGCGCTCGGCCTTGGCCTTCAGCGCCGCGAGGAAGGCCTCGGGCAGCTCGGCCTCGGCGTCGAGGATCTCGGCGACCGCGGCCTCGCGGCGCTCGACGAGCGCGCCGAGCTCGCTCAGCGGGCCGTTCAGGATCACCTTGCGCTCCTGGTCGAGCAGTTTCAGCACCCGCTCGTAGCGGGTGGAGGTCAGCATGCTGCCGATCATGAGCCGGTCGCCTTCTGTTTGAGGGTCTCGTAGATGCGCTGGCTGAGGCCGAGGCCGCCGCGCTCGGTCATCAGTTTCGCGTATTCCTGGGTGAGGAAGCTCGAGAAGGCTTCCTCGCCGGCTCCGCCGCCGAAGCCCTGCGGCATCTCGTTCAGGCCGGAGCTCTTCAGCATCTCGGCGATGAAGGTCGCCTCGAAATCCTTGGCGGCCTTGTGGGCGGCGGCGTCCTTGCGGGCCGCGGGATCGAGGGGCGAGGGGGTCGGTCTCGGTCCGACAGCGGTGACGTCCATGGCGGCCTCGGGGGTTCGGTCCTGTCGGCGCAGAGGCTAGGGGGAGGGCGGTAAATAAATCGTAAGGCTTTGGAGCGATGAGGGTTCGACCGCCCTCCCGCCCCAATCGGAGCCCGCATGACCGGA
The DNA here is from genome assembly GCA_046348955.1 of Amaricoccus sp. Lineage (GTDB taxonomy): Bacteria > Pseudomonadota > Alphaproteobacteria > Rhodobacterales > Rhodobacteraceae > Amaricoccus. The sequence continues at coordinate 199,677 of JAXMDG010000005.1, read as the reverse complement.
TCGGACATCGTCGCCCTGGGCCCTCGGCCCGCACCGGCGCCGCAGGGGCGCAAAAGCCAGGACGAGAAGCCGGGCGCCGCGGGTGCTGCCCCCGGGGGGCAAAAGGCGGCGACCGAGGCCGGCGCCCGCGACCGCAAGGACGGGCAGGCCGAGGATTTCGATGCGGCGCTGAAGCAGGAAGAGAGGGCCGGCGATCCGGCCAGGGCGGATGAGAAGGTGACGGCCGAGGGTCGCAAGGCGGCGAAGGCCGGGCCGGAGGCCGAAGCGGAGAAGGGGCAGGAGCCGGCGGCGGCCGGCTCGCCGCTCCCGGTGGCCCAGGCTCAGCCCCAGGCTCAGCTTCAGGCCGCCATCGTCGCAGCCGCCGAACCCGTCGCGGCGACCGAGGGCGAGGCGGCCACGGCTCCGATCGCGGCCGCTCCCGGGGCGGGCATGGCTGGAGCCGCGGTCCCCGCCGTGCCGGCCGTGCCGCCAATGGGGAGCGCGGCTCTGCCCGCAGCGCAGAGCGCGGACCAGGCGGCCCCAGGGAAGGCCACGGCCATGCCGGAGGCCGTGTCGCCCAAGGGCGCGCCGGTGGCGGAGAAGACGGAGGCCGAGACGCGGAGCGTGCGCGGGGAGGGCGAGGCGACGGCCATGGTGCCCCGGGCCGAGACGGCACGGCCGGCGCCCCATGCCGCGGCACCGGCCGCGCCGCCGCCGCCGCCGGCCGCGGCGGGCGATGCGCGGATCGCGCTGCCCGACCCGGCGGCGGGGGGGCTGACGCTCACGCCGACCGGCAATGTCGACTGGCGGCTGAGCGCGCAGGCGGCCGCGCAGGCTTTCCCGCGCGAGGCGGCGAGCCATGCCGCCGCGACCGCCCATTCGGTGATCGGCCAGATCACGCTCGCGGTGGGCCGGACCGAGGACCGGCGCGTCGAGATCCGGCTCGATCCGCCGGAGCTCGGGCGCGTCCATATCCATCTCACCCCGACCGAGCAGGGCCTGCAGGCGACCGTCGTCGCCGAGCGCCCGGAGACCCATGCGCTGCTGCGCCGGCACGGCGAGGCGCTCGCCCGCGATCTCGGCGATGCCGGCTATGGCAATGTGAGCCTCGATTTCGCGACGGGGGGCCGCGAGACCCCGACAGAGGGCGATCGCCGTCAGGCCCCCACCGCCTCGTTCGCCGCGGCCGCGTCGGCGGCGCCGATGCCGGGCGCCGCGCCAAGCGCGGCTCCGCCCGTGACACGCGGGGGAGGCGACGGCCCCCTCGATATCCGACTCTGACCCCTGGACCCTTCGGGAGAGATCCATGTCCGTGACGCCTGCGACCAGTCCGACCGCATCGGCCAACAACAGCAGCAGCAGCAAGAAGACCGGCGCCGCAACCGGCGCGGACGACACCAAGTCGAGCAGCAACACGCTGAGCGGCGATTTCAACACGTTCCTCAAGCTGTTGACCGCGCAGATGAAGAACCAGGATCCGCTGCAGCCGATGGATTCGACCGCCTTCGTCGCCCAGCTCGCCAGCTTTTCAAGCGTCGAGCAGCAGATCGGCTCCAACACACGGCTGGACAAGATCCTCGATTCGCTCGACGGGTCGGGGGCGCAGAGCCTGGCCGGCTGGATCGGCCGCGAGGTCCGGGCTCCGACGAGCGCCGCCTTCTCGGGCAAGCCGATCGACGTCGGCGTCTCGCCGGTCGACAGCGCGACCAAGGCGGTGCTGGTGGTGAAGAACGATTTCGGCCGCGAGGTCTCGCGCAGTGCCGTCTCGCCGACCGCGACCGATGTGAGCTGGAACGGGACCGACAGCAACGGCAACGCGGTCGCGAACGGCCAGTACAGCTTCAGCCTGGAGAGCTATAACGGCGACACGCTGCTCTCGACCCAGACCGGTCAGGTCTTCGGCAAGGTGACCGAGGCGCGCAAGAATTCCGACGGCGACACGGTGCTGGTGCTCGATGGCGGCGCGGAGGTCAAGCCGAGCGACATCACCGCCGTGCGCTGATCAATCCCACATGCCGCGCAGGCGCTGGGTCAGGTCCCGGCGCGGCCCCTGGATCGGCGCGGCCGGGTCGGACATGGCGATCTCGGGCCAGTTGCGGCGCTCGAAATGCGGCAGCAAGGCGGGGGGCAGGAAACGGGTGCGCGCCGCATAGACATGCCGGTCGCCCCGGGCGGCCTGGCCATGGACATAGAAGCGCTGCGGCACGATCAGATGCAGCGCATCCTTGGCGCGGGTCATCGCGACATAGAGCAGCCGCCGCTCCTCCTCGATCTCGGCCTTGGTGCCGGTGGCGAGGTCGGACGGGAGGCAGCCATCGACGCAGTTCAGCACGAAGACCTGGCGCCACTCCTGGCCCTTGGCGGAATGGATGGTCGACAGGATCAGATAATCCTCGTCGCGATGCGGGATTCCGGCCTCGTCGCTGGTCGCCTGGGGCGGATCGAGGGTGATCTCCGTCAGGAAGTCCCGCCGCGAGCCGAAGCCCGCGGCGATCGCCTCGAGCTGGATCAGGTCGGCGGCGCGGGTCGGGGCGTCCTCGTGCAGCCGGTCGAGATGCGGCGCATACCAGAGCCGCGCCGCCTCGAGATCGGCGGGCCAGCCCGACCGCTGATGCAGCATCGCGAAGAGCGCGACGAAATCCGGCCAATGATCGGCCGCGCGCTTGGGCACCGGCGCGGCCCGGAGCGCCGCCACGGGGTCGGCGGCCGCGCCGAGCCGGGCGAGCAGCGCATCCGCCCCGGCCGCCCCGATCCCGGGCAGAAGCTGCAGCACCCGCAGCCCCGCCACCCGGTCGCGCGGATTCTCGGCGAGCCTCAGCACGGCGAGCAGGTCGCGGACATGGGCGGCATCAAGAAACTTCAGTCCGCCGAACTTCACGAACGGGATGTTGCGCCGGACGAGCTCGACCTCGAGCGGGCCGCTGTGATGGGCGGTGCGGAACAGCACCGCCTGCGCCTTGAGCGCCATGCCGGCCTCGCGGGCGGCCAGCACCTGCTCGCAGACATAGCCGGCCTGCGCCGTTTCGTCGCGCAGCTGGACGAGCGCGGGCAGGCTGCCCGGACGGTCGGTCCAGAGCGCCTTGGCGAAGCGCTCCTCGGCGGCGGCGATCACGCCGTTCGCGGCCGCGAGGATCGGGACCGTCGAGCGATAGTTGCGCTCCAGCGTCACGATTCGGGCGGGCGGATCGAAGCGGGCGGGGAAATCGAGGATGTTGCGGATCTCGGCGGCGCGGAAGGCATAGATCGACTGGGCGTCGTCGCCGACCACGGTCACGCCGCGCCCGTCGGGCTTGAGCGCGGCGAGGATCGCGGCCTGCAGGCGGTTGGTGTCCTGATATTCGTCGATCAGCACATGATCGAACCGGGCCTGCAAGGCGGCGGCCAGATCGGGTTCGGTTCCCATCTCGGCCCAGTAGAGCAACAGGTCATCGTAATCGAGCATGTTGCCGGCCTGCTTGGCCTCGACATAGGCGGCGAACAGCGCCTTGAGCTCGGCCGCCCAGCCGGCGCACCAGGGAAAGCTCTCCGCCAGCGCGGGCTCGAGGCCGGTTCGCGCATTGACGGCGCGGGAATAGATCGCGAGGCAGGTGCCCTTGGCGGGGAAGCGCTTCTCGCCGCGACCGAGCCCGAGCTGGTGGCGGCAGAACTGCATCAGGTCGGCGGAATCGTCGCGGTCGAGGATGGTGAAGCCGGGATCGAGGCCGATCTCGGCCGCATGCTCGCGCAGGAGCCGCGCGCCGACCGCGTGGAAGGTGCCGGCCCAGGTCAGGCCCTCGGTCAGGCTGCGGCCCTTGTCGCCCATCGCCGTGGCGGCGATGCGCGCGACGCGGCCGGTCATCTCGGCGGCGGCGCGGCGCGAGAAGGTCATGAGCAGCACCCGCCGCGGATCGGCGCCGCCGACGATCAGATGCGCGACCCGGTGCGCGAGCGTGTTGGTCTTGCCCGAGCCCGCCCCCGCGATGACGAGCAGCGGCCCGGATCCGTGCAGCACGGCGGCGCGCTGTTCGGGATTGAGCCGGTCGAGATAGGCGGGCGGTTCGGATAGTGCGAGCGACATGCGCGCATCAAGCCTTGTTTTTGGTTTGTTCGCAAGTCCGTCAACCCGCGCGCGCGGCGACGGCGCGGCCGGGGGGCGCGTTTTTCGCTCCACGTCGCCGTGCTGCGGCGCTATCTTCGGGCGCCTCGGAAGACGAAGGAATGCCCGCGGATGACCGATCCCTACGAGACCCTCGGCCTGAAGAAGACGGCGACCGACAAGGAGATCCGCGACGCCTTCAAGAAGCTGACCCGCAAGCACCATCCCGACCTGCATCCCGGCGACAAGGCGGCCGAGGAGCGGTTCAAGGGGATCACGGCGGCGCATGACCTGTTGGGCGATCCGGAGAAGCGGCGCCGGTTCGACGCGGGCGAGATCGACGCGACCGGGGCCGAGACCCCGCAGCCGCGCTATTATCGGGACTTCGCCGACAATCCGGCCTGGTCGAGCCATGCGAGCCAGGAGGGCTTCGCCAGCAACGAGGATCTGGAGGAGTTCCTGTCGCGCGCCTTCGCCGGCGGCGCCGGGGGCGGCAGGCAGGGCGGGCGGGCGCGCTGGACGAGCGGCGATTTCGACTTCAAGGCGCGGGGACAGGATGCGAGCTACAGCCTGCCGGTCGCGTTCCTCGATGCGGTGAACGGGGCCGCGCGAGCCATCACGTTGCCCGATGGCAAGCAGCTCAAGGTCCGGATCCCGGAAGGGGCCGTGGACCGGCAGATGCTGCGGCTGAAAGGGCAGGGGGGCCCCGGCTATGGCGGGGGCGAGCCGGGCGACGCCTATGTCGAGCTGCATGTCGAGCCGCATGCCTTTTTTCATCGCAAGGACGACGATATCCATCTCGACCTGCCGGTGACGCTGAAGGAGGCGGTGCTGGGCGGGCGGGTCGAGGTGCCGACGATTTCGGGGCCGGTGAGCCTGACGGTGCCCGCGGGCTCGAATACCGGGAAGGTGATGCGGCTGCGCGACAAGGGTGTGTTGGATCCTAAATCCGGGCGGCGTGGCCATCAGTTCGTGACGCTGAAGGTGGTGTTGCCGACCGGGGACGAGCCCGAGCTCGCCGCGTTCCTCGAAGGCTGGACGCCGCGCTCCGTCCAGAATCCGCGCAAGGAGATGCTGCCATGATGCTGATCGAGGAGCTGACCGCGACGATCACCCGGCTGCGCCGCGGCGATCTGGAGGCCTGGATCCGTGACGAGCTGGTTGCGCCGACCCCGGGCAGCGAGCCGCCCGCCTTCTCGGAGATGGAATGCGCCCGCGTGCGGCTGCTCTGCACGCTGACCTATGAGCTGGAGGTCGAGGGCGAGACGCTGCCCCTGGTGGTGTCGCTGCTCGACCAGCTCTACGAGACGCGGCAGAAGCTGCTGTCGCTGACCGCGGCCGTGACCGCCGAGGATCCGGCCGTCCGGCGCGCGATCCTGGCCCGCATCGGTGCCGCCGAGCCCGAATGAGGCAAGGTGGCCATCGCTCTGACGCCGTATGAAATCCGGCCTCGGCGGGCTCAGACCGGCGGCAGGGGGCGGGTCTTGAGCAGGTCGCGGATCTCGGTCAGCAGCTCCTCCTGGGTTGGGCCGGCGGGCTTGGCCTCCTTCTCCTGCACCACCGCGTCGCGCACGGTGTTCAGGCCCTTGACCAGCAGGAACACCACCCAGGCGATGATCAGGAAGTTGATGACGTTGGTGACGAAAGCGCCCCAGCGGAAGGTCGCGGCATGTTCGCCCTCGCCGAAGCGGAGCACGTGGCTCGAGAAGTCGACCCCGCCGGTCAAAAGCCCGATCAGCGGATTGATCAGGTCGTTGACCAGGCTGTTGACGATCGCGGTGAAGGCCGCGCCGATGATGATCCCGACGGCAAGATCCATCACATTGCCGCGGGCGATGAAGTCCCGGAATTCCTTGAGCATCGGTCTCTCCCGTTCCGCGCCGCGAGCGGCCCGACCGCGGAAAGCCTAGCGGCGGCGATGCTGCGGCGCAACCGAGGCGCGCGCTGCCGCCAGGGCGGGCAGGGGAGATGGTGCCGGTCATCGCCGCCCGGAATATTTTGGCGGCTCGACGCTCTTGCCGGCGCGCAATAGAAAATCAGCACGGGTTCGGACCGAGCGAATCGTCTGTCGGGCTCGCACCCGCAAGGGAACTCGCCGATGAAGAAGATCCTGCCGCTGCTCGTCGTCGCCCTGGTCGCCGCTGGCGGCGCTTGGTGGTGGCACCACCGTCAGGCCGGCAATGCCGGCGAGCTGACGCTCTATGGCAATGTCGATATCCGGCAGGTGGCGCTCGCCTTCGATGGCAGCGGGCGGATCAGCGAGCTCAAGGTCGAGGAGGGCGATCTCGTCAAGGGTGGCGATGTGATCGGCCAGCTCGACACCGAGGCGCTGCAGCTGCAGGCCAAGGCCCAGGCGGCGGCGGTCGAGGCGCAACGCCAGACGCTGATGGAGCTGCATGCCGGTTCCAGGCCGGAGGAGATCGCGCAGGCCCGGGCCACACTGACGGGCGCCCAGGCGGATGCGGCCCTGGCCGACCTCAATCGCGACCGGACCGCGCGGCTCGTCACCTCCAACAGCAGCGCCGTCAGCCAGGTGGACATGGACCGGGCGAACGCGTCGGCGCAATCGGCACGCGCGCAGGTCGACCATGCGAGCGCGGCCCTGGACCTGATGCTGGCGGGCGCGCGGGCCGAGGATATCGCCGCGGCCGAGGCAAAGCTGCAATCCGCGCAGGCGCAGCTCGAGCTGCTGCGCTATCAGATCGACCAGGGCGCCTTGCGGGCACCGGCCGACGCGGTCATCCGCTCGCGCCTGCGCGAGCCCGGCGACATGGTGACCCCGGCCTCGCCGATCTTCGCGCTGGCGCTCACCGATCCGAAATGGGTGCGGGTCTTCGTCTCGGAGCCCGATCTCGGGAAGATCGGGCCCGGGATGGCGGTGCAGGTCTTCACGGACAGCGGTCCCGAGCCCGTGGCGGGCAAGATCGGCTACATCTCCTCGGTGGCGGAATTCACCCCGAAGCAGGTCCAGACCGAGGAGCTGCGCACCAGCCTCGTCTACGAGGTGCGGGTCATCGTCGAGGACAAGGCCGACATGCTGCGGCTGGGTCAGCCCGTGACGGTGCGCATCCCGGTCGGGGCGGCTTCGTGAGCGAGCGCACCGTCGCGGCCGAGGGGTTGCGCAAGGTCTTCCACGACCGCGACCTTGGCGATGTCACGGCGATCGACGGGCTGGCGTTTTCGGTCCGAAAAGGCGAACTGACGGCGCTGGTCGGGCCGGACGGCGCCGGCAAGACCACGCTGATGCGGATGCTCGCGGGCCTGCTGCGGCCCGATGCCGGGACGCTGACGGTGCTCGGCATCGACGTGGCGCGCGCGCCGCAGGCGGTGCAGGACCGGATCAGCTACATGCCGCAACGTTTCGGGCTCTATGACGACCTGAGCGTGCAGGAAAACCTCGACCTCTATGCCGACTTGCACGGAGTGCCGATGGCGGAGCGGCAGGAACGCTTCGCGCGGATGCTGGCGATGACCGACCTTGCGCGCTTCACCGAGCGGCCGGCGGGCAAGCTCTCGGGCGGCATGAAGCAGAAGCTCGGGCTCGCCTGCACCCTCGTGCGCTCGCCCGACCTGCTCCTGCTCGACGAGCCGAGCGTCGGCGTCGATCCCCTGTCGCGGCGCGACCTCTGGCAGATCGTCCAGCAGCTGGTCGACGGCGAGGGGCTCAGCGTCATCGTCAGCACCGCCTATATGGACGAGGCCGAGCGCTGCGCCCAGGTCTTCGTGATGCATCGCGGCCGGGTGCTGGCGGACGGCCCGCCCGCCGCCTTGCGCGAACGGGCGCGCGGCCTGACCTTCACCGCCACGCCGCCGGCCGATCGTCCGGCGCGGGTCCTGCAGGCGCGGCTGATCGACGCGCCCGATCTGGTGATCGACGCCGTGCCGCGCGGCGGCAATGTCCGCTTCATCCGTCAGCCGGGGGCGGACGCGGGACGGCTCGCGGCGCTGCTCGACGACGACCCGGTCGCGCCGCGCCCCGCGGAGCTCGAGGACGCGTTCATGATGCTCCTGCGCGCTGAGGCCGACGAGGCGCCGGCGGCGCCGGCCGAGGCTGGCACGGCACCGGCCGCGGCGAAGGACGGGCCGGTGATCGTGGTGCGCGATCTCGTGCGCACCTTCGGCGATTTCACCGCCGTCGCCAGCACCTCGTTCGAGGTGGCGCGCGGCGAAATCTTCGGGCTGCTCGGCCCGAACGGCGCCGGCAAGACCACGACTTTCCGCATGCTCTGCGGATTGCTGCCCGCCACCAGCGGCACGCTGGAGGTGGCGGGCCTGAACCTCCGCACCGCGCGCGCCGAGGCGCGCGCCCGGATCGGCTATGTCGCGCAGAAGTTCGCGCTCTACGGCAACCTGTCGGTCCGGGAGAATCTGCAATTCTTCGGCGGGGCCTATGGCCTGCGTGGCCGGGCGCTGCGCGACCGGATCGCGGCGGTGATCGCCGAGTTCGACCTCGACCCGGCGGCGCGGAGCGGGATCCTGCCCGCCGGCTACAAGCAGCGGCTGGCGATGGCCACCGGGCTGCTGCACCAACCCGACATCCTGTTTCTCGACGAGCCGACCAGCGGCATCGACCCGCTGGCGCGCCGCGCGTTCTGGCGCACCATCACCGCCCTCGCCCAAGGTGGCGTCACCATCGTCGTCACCACCCATTTCATGGAGGAAGCGGAATATTGCGACCGCATCGCCATCCAGGATGCGGGCGCGATGCTGGCGATCGGCACCCCGCGCGAGGTCCGCGCGATGGCGGGCGATGGCGGCGCGACCGACATGGACAGCGCCTTCATCGCCATCGTCAAGGACGCCCGCGCCCGGCGCGAGCGGCAGGCGGCATGACCCGCGCCGCCATCCGGCGCCTGGCCGCGCTGACCCGCAAGGAGACGCGGCAGATGCTGCGCGACCGGAGCAATCTCGTGGTCGGCATCCTGCTGCCCGTCGTGATGATCCTGCTCTTCGGCTACGGCCTGTCCTTCGACGTCAAGGACGCCCGTATCGCTGTGGTGATGGAGGAAAGCTCCGCCGCCGCGGTCAATGCCGTCGCCGGGCTCGTCGGATCGGAATACATCACCCCGATCTGGACCCATTCGATGGTCGAGGCCGAGGGTCTCGTCCGCGCCGGCACGGCCGACGCGATTTTGCGAGTGCCGGCCGACTTTATCCGCAATGTCTCGGCCGGCGGCGGCGAGTTGCAACTGATTCTGAACGGGGTCGATTCCAATACGGCGCAGGCGATCGAGGGCTATGCCCAGGGCGCGGTGATGAGCGCGCTCGAGCACAATGCCGACCGCCAGGGCAATCCGCCCCCCGCCGGCGCCAGCGTCGAGATCGTGCAGCGGATGTGGTTCAACGAGGCGAACGACTCGACCTGGTTCCTCGTCCCCGGCCTGATCGTGCTGGTGACGACACTGATCGGGGCGTTCCTGACCTCGCTCCTCATCGCTCGGGAATGGGAGCGCGGCACGCTCGAGTCGCTCTTCGTCACGCCAGCGCGCCCGATGGAGATGGTGCTGGCCAAGCTCGCCCCCTACCTCGTCATCGGCGCGATCGACATCGCGCTTTGCCTGATCGCCGCGCGCTTCATCTTCCATGTGCCGATCCGCGGTTCGCTGTCGATCATCATCGTCTCGTCGATGCTCTACCTCCTCGTGTCGCTGGCGCTCGGGCTCGTGATCTCCGGCGTCACCCGCAACCAGTTCGCCGCGAGTCAGATGGCGCTGCTTGCGAGCTTCATGCCGGCGCTCATGCTGTCGGGCTTCGTCTTCGACCTCAGAAACGTGCCGGTGGCGATCCAGCTGGTCAGCCGGATCCTGCCCGCCACCTATTTCATGGGCCTGATCAAGACGCTGTTCATGGCGGGCGACTACTGGCCGCAAATCCTGCGCGCCAATGCCGCGCTCGCGATCTATGCGCTGATCCTGATCCTGATCGCCCGGCGCACCCTGGCGAAGCGGTTGGACTGAGCGATGCAGGCAGCCCTCCTCTTCCTCGCGCAGACCCTGGCGCTGATCCGCAAGGAGCTCTTGGCGCTGCTCAAGGACCCGGCCAACCGGACGCTGCTCTTTGCCCCCGCGCTGGTCCAGTCGCTGCTTTTCGGCTATGGCGCGACCTTCGACCTGACGCATGCGCCCTATGCCGTCCTCGATCTGAGCGGCGGCGGCTCGGCGCGCGAGATCCTGGCGCGGATCGACGGCACCGGCGTCTTCAAGCGGGTCGCGACGCTCGAGAGCCCCGGCCAGATCGCCGCGCAGATCGACAGCGGCGACGCCCTTCTCGTCGTCGCTTTCCCGCCCGACTTCGAATCGCGCCTCGCCAGCGGGGGGGCGGCGCCGATGCAGGTGATCCTCGACGGCCGCAACTCCGCCACCGCCGGCGCGGCGTCCGCGCAGGTCGCCGCGATCGTCGGCGCCTACAACGCGGCGTCGCTCGGGGTCACCTCGCCGGTCACGATCGTCCGCCGGGCTTGGTTCAATCCGAACTACGAGTCGCGCTGGAACATGATGCCGGCGATGATCGCCTCGCTCTCGATGCTGCAGACGCTGATGATCGCCGCCCTCTCGGTCGCCCGCGAGCGCGAGCAGGGCACGTTCGACCAGCTTCTCGTCACGCCGCTGCGCCCGACGCAGATCCTGATCGGCAAGGCGTTGCCGGCGATCTTCGTCGGATTGGCGCAGTCGACGATCATCCTGCTGATCATTCTCTATTGGTTCCGCATCCCGATGCACGGCTCGCTGCCGCTGCTCTATCTCGGGCTGCTGACCTTCACCGCCGCGAGCGTCGGCATCGGGTTGTCGATCTCGGCGGTGTCGCTCACGATGCAGCAGGCGATGCTCTACACGTTCATGATCATCATGCCCTTGATGTTGCTGTCGGGGCTGCTCACGCCGGTCCGCAACATGCCGTGGATCCTGCAGGTCGCGACCTATGCCAACCCGCTTCGCTTCGGGATCGACACCGTGCGGCGCGTCTATCTCGAGGGCGCGACCTTCGGCGATGTCGCGCCGAACTTCGTGCCGCTGCTGGCGGTGGCGGCGGTGACGCTGCCCCTGGCCGGCTGGCTGTTCCGCAATCGGTTGGGGTGACGCTCGCGCGAAGCCAAGCGAGCGGACCAGGCACCGCGCCCAGGCAAGGCGCGGTGCCCTTGTCGCGGCCTCAGCCCTCCTGGAAGGCGCGCGAGAAATAGTCGGTGAAGGGCTTCACGAAATAGCTGAGCGGGCTGCGCTCGTCGGTGCCGATGAAGGCCTCGACCGGCATGCCGGGCAGGAGCTTGCGGCCCACCAGCTTCTCGCGCCCGCCGGCATCGATCTGGATATCGACATTGTAGTAGCGCGTGCCCCGCGCCTTGTCCTCGATCGCGTCCGCCGACAAGGCCTGGACGTGACCCGAGATCTCGGGCGTGGTGCGCGCATCGAACGCCGAGAAGCGCAGCACCGCCTGCTGGCCGATCTGCACCTGGTCGATGCTGGTCGGCTGGACATGGCCGCGCACGATCAGCGGGGCGTCGGCGGGAACGATATACATGATCGGCTCGGCCGGCCGGATCACGCCGCGCAGCGTGTCGGCGGTATTGCCGTAGACCACGCCCCCGACCGGCGCCCGCAGCAGGAGCTTCTCGACCTGATCCTTGAGGTTCATCCGTTTCTCGCGCAGCTCGATCTCGCGGAATTCGAGGTCGCGCAGCTCGGTGATCGCATCCTCGCGGGTCTTGGAATCGATCTGCACCCGGTTGATCTCGATCTCGGCGATCTTGCCGCGATTCTCGGCCATGCCCGCGTCGATCTGGCCGTCATTGCCCTTGAGCTCGGCATAGTTCCGCTGCAGCGCCAGCAGCCGGCTGATCTGGGTGAGGCCCTGGTCGAGCAGCTGCTGCTGGGCGTCGATCTCCTTGGAGAGCAGCGCCATCTGCTCGCGCGTCGCGACCTGCACCGACTGCATGCCGACGATCTGCTGCTGGATCTGGCTCTCGCGCTCGGCGAGCTGCGAACTCTCCTCGGCATTGAGCTTGGCGCGCGCCGCGAACTGCTGGCGCTGCGCGGTCATCAGCTTTGCGATCGCCGGATCGTCGGCCCGCGAGGTCAGCTCGTCGCTGAAGGTGATATCCTTCAGCCCGTCGCGCTCGGCATCGAGGCGGCCCTCCCGCGCCAGGATCTCGAACCACTGGCCCTCGACGATGCCGAGATTGGAGATGATATCGTCTCCCTCGAGCTCGATCAGCACGTCGCCGGCCTTGACGATGTCGCCGTCCTTGACCTTGATCGCCGAGATCACGCCGCCATTGGGATGCTGCACCACCTGCCGGTTGCCCTCGACCTCCAGCACGCCGGGAACGATCACCGCCCCCGAGATCCGCGCCACGGCCGCCCAGGCGCCGATCCCGAAGACCAGGGTCGCGATCACCACATAGCCGCCCAGCACCAGCCGGCTGACGCCCCAGCGATTGGTCGGTCCCGTGCTCATGACGTCTGCCCCGCAACCTGCGCATAGTTCCGGACATGCGCCTTCAACACCTCGTCGCGCGGCCCGAAAGCCTTGGCGACACCCCCGTCGACGATCAGGATCATGTCGCATTCCGCGATGCCCGCCGGCCGATGCGCCATGATCACCACCGCCTTGCCCTCGGACTTGGCCTGGCGGATCGCGAGATTGAGCGCATCCTGCCCGGCGGCGTCGAGATTGGAGTTCGGCTCGTCGAGCACCATGATCACCGGATCGCCATAGAAGGCCCGCGCCAGCCCGATCCGCTGCTTCTGTCCGCCCGAGAGCCGCGCGCCCCCGGCCGAGACCGGCGTGTCATAGCCCTGCGGCAGACCGAGGACCATCTCATGGGCGCCGGCCTTCTTGGCGGCGATCACCACCGCCTCGGCATCGGGCTTTTCCTGCATCCGGCCGATATTCTCGGCGACGGTGCCGTCGAACAGCACCACGTCCTGCGGCAGATAGCCGATATAGCTGCCGAGCACGTCCGGATCGTAATGTTCGAGCGCCGCGCCATCGAGCCGCACGGCACCCGAAGCCGGCCGCCAGATCCCGGTCAGCACGCGGGCGAGCGTCGACTTGCCCGAGGCCGAAGCGCCGATCACCCCGAGCGCCTGGCCCGGATGGATGGCGAAATCGAGCATCCTGAGGCTTGCGCGCTGCTGCTCCGGCGGGAAGACCGTGATCTGGTTCACCTCGAAAATCGCGCGCGGCCGGGGCAGGGCGGTGCGGTCCGGCTGTTCCGGCGTCGATTCGAGCAACAGCTTCAGGCTCTTCCAGCCCTGGCGCGCCCGCTGGACCAGCGGCCAGCCGCCGATCGCCTGCTCGATCGGCGCGAGCGAGCGCCCGAGCAGGATCGAGCCCGCGATCATCGCGCCGGCGCTCATCTGGCCATGGATCACCAGATAGGCGCCGAGCCCGAGCACCGCCGACTGAAGGAAGAAACGGAAGGTCTTGGAAATGGTCGAGAACTGGCTGACCTTGTCGCCGGACGTGAGCTGCGCCGCCAGGGCCCGGTTGCGCATCTTCTGCCAGCGCGCAAGCACCGCGCCGCGCATGCCGAGCGCCTGGATCATCTCGCCCTGCTGCCGGATCGTCTCGGCGAAGGCGTCGCCCTGGAGACTGGCGGCCGTCGCCTCCATCTCCGGGCGGCGGGTCAGCATCTGGTTCAGCATGGTGACGCCGACCAGGATCAGGCCGCCCCCAATCGACAGATAGCCGAGATAGGGATGGAAGGTGAAGATCGCGAAGATATAGACCGGCGCCCAGGGCATGTCGAAGACCGCGAACAGGACCGGCGAGCCGAGCAGCTTCTGCACCGCCTCGAGATCCTTCAGCCCCGAGGACGGTTTGGAGCGCTCGCTCGACACGACCGAGCGGCGCAGCACCGCGCGGAACACCCGCGCATCGAGCCGGCTCTGGGCCAGCACGCCGATCCGCGCCGCGACCCGGGCCCGGGCATAGTCGAGCATGCCTTGGAACGAATAGAGCGCCGCGATCAGGATTGTGAGCGCGAGCAGCGTCTCCTCGGACCGGCTCGGCAGCACGCGGTCATAGACCTGAAGCATGTAGAGCGGGCCAACCAGCATCAGCAGGTTCACGAATATGCTGAACACCGCGACGCTCGCAAAGAGCCCGAACATGCCGCGGAAGGCCGCCTCGGGTCCGTTCAATTGCTCGCGCATCACCAATCCTCCTGCGCACCGATGCGCCTCGCGCCAGCCTCGTAGAGCACTGTTGCTACTCCGTGAAGCCTCGGCTCCGTTGCAAATCCGTCAACAAATTGCCAGATCCGACCGAAATCCCTCGGGAAAGGCCGCGATCGGCGTCAATTCGCCGAGAGCCGGCACCCCGGCTTTCGTGCAGAAACCACCCCATACTCTCCCCGGAACGCGCAACAATCCGCCGATCCCCTCGGCGTGCGACCAGGCCATCGCGGCACTTTAGCCGAGCGCGCCGCGGAAATCAGCCTCCTTGTTGCGAATCGCCCGCATTCAGGCGGCCGGGTCGGCCAGGCGGATCACGGGCTGCATCGCGGCGAGGACTGCGTCGGGCAGGTGGCAGCGGACGAGATGGCCGGGCGCCAGGGCGCGCATCGGCGGCAGCTCGGTCTCGCAGCGTCCGTCCGGCACCTGCTGCTTGCGCGGACAGCGGGTCTGGAACGGGCAGCCCGGCGGCGGATTGACCGCCGAGGCAATGTCGCCCTGCAGGACGATGCGGGTCTTCTGGACGCGCGTATCGGCGATCGGCACCGCCGAGAGCAGCGCCTCGGTATAGGGGTGATAGGGCGGCTCGAAGACCTGTTCGGTCGTGCCGATCTCGACGACATGGCCGAGATACATCACCAAGACCCGATCGGCGAGATAGCGGACGATCCCGAGATCGTGGCTGATGAAGAGCATGGTGGTGCGGTTCTGCCGCTGCATGTCGATGAGCAGGTCGGTCACCGCCGCCTGGACCGAGACATCGAGGGCCGAGACCGGCTCGTCGGCCACCACGACCTTGGGGGTTCCGGCGAAGGCGCGGGCGATGCCGATCCGCTGCTTCTGCCCGCCCGAAAGCTGGCGCGGCAGGCGGCGGGCGTAGGCGCGCGGCAGCCGCACGAGGTCGAGAAGTTCGAACATCCGGCTCTCGCGCTCGGCCTGGCTGCGGCCGAAGCGGAACTTCTCCAGCACCCGGACGATCTGCGCCCCGACCGTCTGGCTCGGATTGAGCGTGTCGAACGGGTTCTGGAACACCATCTGCAGCTCTGCGACCGTGCCGACATCGCGCGCCGCGACCGGCCGGCTGCCGATCTCCAGATCGCCGAGCAGGATCGCGCCGCCGCTCGCGGTCTCGAGCCCCATCAGCACTTTGGCGAGCGTCGACTTGCCGCAGCCGCTCTCGCCGACGATGGCGAGCGTCTCGGCCTCGCGCGCCTCGAAGCTCACGGTCTCGTTGGCCTTGACGACCCGCGAGGCGCCGCCGAACAGGGCGTTCGAGCCGATGGCATAGTATTTCCGCATCGCTTCGGCCTTGAGCACCACGCCTCCCACGGGCGCGGCCGTGGCGCCCGCGCGGGCCTCTGGCGGCGCCTCCCAGTCGATTTCGCGCCAGCGCAGGCAGCGTGTCGCGTGGGTGGGGCTCACCGCCAGCATCGGCACTTCGGCCGCGTCGCAGCGCCCGGGCTCGAAATGCGCGCAGCGCGGCCCGAAATTGCAGCCGGGCGGGCGCTCGTGGGGCAGGGGGAAGCTGCCCGGGATCGGGACCAGCGGCCGGCTGAGCTTGTCGGCACCGGGCAGCGGGATCGAGCGGAACAGGCCTTGGGTATAGGGATGGCGCATCGCGTCGAAGACCTCGGCGATCGGCCCGGTCTCCACCGCCTCGCCGGAATACATGACCGCGAGCCGGTCGCAGGTCTCGAGCACCAGCCCGAGATTGTGGCTGATGAACAGCATCGAGGTGCCGAAATCGCGGCCGAGATCCTTGACCAGATCGACGATGCCGGCCTCGACCGTGACGTCGAGCGCCGTGGTCGGCTCGTCGAGGATCAGGAGCGCCGGCTCGGACATCAGCGCCATGGCGATGACGATGCGCTGCTGCTGCCCGCCCGACAGCTGATGCGGATAGGATTCGAGGATGCGCGCGGGATCGGGCAGCCGCACCGCCTCGACCACGCGCCGGGCCTGCGCCCGGGCGCGGGTCGCGTCGATCCCCTGATGGATCATCGGCACTTCCATCAGCTGGCGCCCGACCTTCATCGCGGGATTGAGGCTCGCCATCGGCTCCTGATAGATCATGGCGATCTCGGACCCGCGGATCCGGCGCAGCTCGGCCTCCGGCATCGCGACGAGATCGCGCCCCTTGAACCGGATCGAGCCGCCGACGATCCGCCCGTTCCGCCCGAGATCGCGCATCACCCCGAGCGCCACCGTCGACTTGCCGCAGCCGCTCTCGCCCACGAGCCCGAGCGCCTGGCCCGCCTCGACCCGGGCCGAGAAGTTCATGACCGCCGGGATCTCGCCCGCCCGCGTGAAGAAGCTGATCGACAGATCCTCGATCTCCAGAATCGGCTCCGCCATCGCCCGCTCCCCCATTCCGAACCCGCCTCAATCCCGCATCGACTGCTCGCGCAGCGCATCGGCGAGCAGGTTCAGCCCCAGGACCAGGCTCATGATCGCCAGCGCCGGCGGCAAGGCCGGATGGACATAGAGCCGCAGCAGCTTGCGCCCCTCGTTGATCGTCGAGCCCCAATCCGGGCTCTCCGGACTGACCCCGAGCCCGAAGAAGCCCAGGGTCCCGAGCAGGATCGTGGTATAGCCGATCCTGAGGCAGGCATCGACGATCAGCGGCCCGCGCGCATTCGGCAGGATCTCCCACAGCATGATGTACCAGGGCCGTTCGCCCCGCGTCTGCGCCGCCGCGACATAGTCCCGCGTCTTGATGTCGAGCGTCAGGCCCCGGACGATGCGAAAGATGGTCGGGGCGGTGATGAAGACGACCGCGAGGAAGATGTTGAGCGTGTTCGGCTCCATCGCGATCATCCCTGTCGGGTCCCAGACCCCGATCAGCCCGAGATAGACGAAGCCGCCGACGGCCACGACCGGCCCCACCGTCGCCCAGAGCATCCCCGGCCGCTCGCGATAGCGGCTGGCGAAGAAGGTCGCGAGAAACAGCAGCGGAAAGGCGAACAGGACCGCCGCCATGGCGAGCGGGATCGGCGTCTGCCGGATCTCCGGCGTCACCAGCAGATAGAAGAGCAGGATCACCGGAAAGGCCAGCACCAGATTGGCGACGAAGCTCAGCGCCGTGTCGAGCCGGCCCCCGTAATAACCGGCCGGCAGGCCGAGCATGATCCCGACCATATAGGCGAACAAGGTGGCGGTCGGCGCGATCGCCATCACCGTCCGGCTGCCATAGACCATCCGGCTGAACACGCAGCGCCCGAGCGCGTCGCCGCCGAACAGATAGGCCAACCCGCTCTGGGCCTCGATCGCACCCGGCAGCTGGTTCTGCATCGCCCGGATCTGCGCATAAGGGTCGAACACCGCGACCGAGCTCGCCATCAGGGCGGTCAGAACCCAGAACAGCAGCAGCGCCAGCCCGACCACCCCGATCCCGCTATGGAAAATCCGCCCATAGAAACCCAGCCGGCGACGCCAGACCACGCTCGCCACCAGGATCGCCGCAAGCGCCAGCAAGACCGGCAGGAACTGCCGCAGCACCCCGAGGACGATCTCGCCCGGCGACAGGAACACCATCTCAGCCGCTCACCCGGATGCGCGGATTGAGATAGACATAGCCGATATCCGAGATGAGCTGCGTGGTCAGCACGATCACCACCGCGACGATCGAGCAGCCGAGCAGCAGGTTGATGTCGTTGTTCGCCGCGCCCTCGATCAGCAGCCAGCCGAAGCCGCGATAGTTGAACAGGGTCTCCACGATCACGACCCCGGTCAGGAGCCAGGGAAATTGCAGCATGATCACCGTGAAGGGCGCGATCAGCGCGTTGCGCAAGGCATGCCGGATCACGATCGCATGGAAGCTCAACCCCTTGAGCCGCGCCGTGCGGATATATTGCTGGGTCATCACCTCGGCCATCGAGGCCCGGGTCATCCGCGCGATATACCCCATGCCGTAGATCGCGATCGTCAGCACCGGCAGGGCGAAGGTATAAAGCGTCGGCCCATCCTCGGCCGCCTTGGTTGCCGAGCCGGAAAACCATTGCAATCCAACCATCTTGCTCGCGAAGATCACCGTCAGGACCACGCCCGAGACATATTCCGGCGTCGAGGTCCCGGCGATCGCGATGGTCGAGAGCACCCGGTCGCCCTTCGACCCTTCCCGCATGCCGGCGAGCACGCCCATGACGAGCGCACTCGGCACCATCACCACCATCACCCAGAACATCAGGATCCCGGTCAGCGCCAGCCGCGGCCAGATCACCGCATTGACCGGCGCCCGAAACCGGCTCGACAGGCCGAAATCGCCCCGAACCGCGCCGGACAGCCACTCGACATAGCGCACCACCCAAGGACGGTTGAAGCCGTGCTCGTCCAGCCAGACCTCGACCTGCTGGTCGGACATCCGGCTGTTGCCTTGCTCCTTGGCGAGCTTGACGAGGTTCGGCTTCAGATTGACCAGCCCGAACACGATCGCCGTCAGGCAGAGCCCGGTCAGGACCATCACGCCAAGACGTTTCAGAAGGAAAACCAGCATGTTGGCCAACCTCCGGCATTCCCGGCGCGCAGGAGCGCGCGCCGGGGCAGGGCGCGTCAGCCCTGGGCGAGCCAGGTCTTCTCGAGATGGATCTCAAAGGTCGGATGCATGACGAGCCCGTTCACATCCTGGGTCATGTGCCGGAAGGTCTTGCGCCAGTAGGCCTGGATCAGCACACCCGAATCCTGGAGGATCTTCTCCATCTTCGCCATCAGCGGGCGCCGCTTGTCCGGGTCGGCCAGCCCGAGCGCCTGTTCGAGCAGCTTGTCGAATTCCGGATCCGAGAAGCCGGTCTCGTTCCAGGGCACGCCCGACTTGTAGGCCAGCACATAGACCTGCACGCCCAAGGGCCGCATGTTCCACTCGGTCGAGGAAAACGGATAGCCGAGCCAGTTGTTCCAGAAGGTGTTGCCCGGCAGCACGGTGCGCTTCACCTTCATGCCGGTATCGCGCATCTGCGCCGCCACCGCGTCGCAGGTATTGCGGTTCAGGTCGTCGTCGAGCGAGATGATCTCCATCTCGGTCCCGGCATGGCCCGCGGCGGTGATGAGCTCCATCGCCCTCTTCGGATCGCGCGCGATCGGCGCCAGGGGGGCGTATTCCGGATGCATCGGCCCGACATGATGGTTTTCGGCGACAAGCCCCAGCCCCTGATAGCCGAGATCGAGCACCACCGAATTGTCGACGGCGAGCTGAACCGCGTTGCGCACCTCCTTCTTGTCGAAGGGCGGGTTCTTCACGTTCATCCGCACGCAGACCGTGTTGGCGGTCAGCGCCTCCGACTTCTTCAGGTCGAGATCGTCGAAGATCTTCACATAGCTCGGCGGGGTCTCGTAGCTCGTATGGATCTCGCCCGCCTCGTAAGCGGCGATCTCGGCCGACGGGTCGGTGCCGTAGTCGATATACTCGATTCCATCGAGCAGGACCGGCCCGAACGCCTCGTCTCCCCACCAGCCGCCGGCATCCTTGCGCTTGCTCAGCGTGGCCTTGACGCCCACATCGACGCTGTCGAGAACCCAAGGCCCGGTGCCGATCGGGTTCTTGGTCAGATTCGCGCCGGTCGCGTCGAAGCTGCGATGCACGATCAGCGCGGGATAGTCGCAGAAGCCCGGGATGATCGAGATGTCGGAAACCGGCAGATGCAGTTTGATCGTCTTGTCGTCGACCTTCTCGACGACGCCGTCCTTCAGCCCGAAGATCTCGCGCGTCTGCTCTTCCTTGACGGTGGTTCCGTCATCCTTCTTCACGTCGCCGACGAACTTTTCCTCGCCTTTCTTCTCAATCATCGAGGCGATGCGGCCGGCCATGGAATTGCCGGGCACATGGCTCTCGGCCCAGCGGCCGAAATTGAAGATCACATCGTCGGCGGTGAAGTCGTCGCCGTTGGTCCATTTCGCCTTGGGACGCAGATGAAGCACATATTCCGTCGCATCGTCATTGACTTCCCAGCTTTCGAGCAACCAGGGCTCGAAGGTGAAGTCGGTGGTGTAGCGTACCAGCGACTCGACCATCGGCCGCGCGGTATTGGCCATCTGGGACCAGTCGAAGATCCGAGGATCCTCGATCCGCATCACCGCCATGGCGATCTTGATCGTGCCGCCGGGCGTCGCGACGTCGGGGGTCACGTCCTCGGCGCGCGCCGCCGATGGCAGGCCGAGGCCGAGCAGCCCATAGGCCGCGGCGCCGGTCACGCCGAGCGCTGTCGCCATCGCGAGGAATTCGCGCCGATCGAGCTTGCCCGAAAGACAAGCCCGCGCCAGGCCCGGTACGGCCACGTGCATCGGCTTGCCATTGATCGTGTCGTTGGCCATCGTCGTCTCCCCATGGCGATCGCTTGGTCAATGCATAGCAGGACGATTTCGGCCTCAGGTCAACCGATCTTCCGGGCCAGCGCCGCGTCCTCGGCCGGGGATGGCCGTCCGGCTCGTCCGGCGCGTGCATTGATATGCCGCGCGACCCACGCGGCGAGAGCATCGGGCCTGGCTGGCGCCATGTAGAACGTGAATCGGATAATGAGAATTATGTTATCAAGGTGCTATCCGGACTCAGTCGAACCATGATCCGTCCGCTCGTCATTGCCGGTCCGACCGCCAGCGGCAAGTCCGAGCTCGCGCTCAGGATCGCCGAGCGCGACGGCGGCACCGTGATCAACGCCGATGCGCTCCAGGTCTATTCCTGCTGGCGCGTGCTCAGCGCGCGTCCCGATCCGGCCGAGCTCGCGCGCGCGCCGCACGTGCTCTACGGCCATGTCGCGCCCGAGCTGCGCTATTCGGTCGGCGCATGGCTGCGCGATCTCGCGCCGCTGCTTGCCGAGCTGGCGGCTGCCGGCCGTCGCCCGATCATCGTCGGCGGAACCGGTCTCTATCTCAGCACCTTGTTTGACGGACTGACCGAAATCCCCGAGATCCCGCCCGAGATCCGCGCGGCCTCGACGGCGACCCTTGCCGACGGTCGCCTCGACGCCTTGCTCGCCGACCTCGCGCGCGGCGATCCCGCGACCTTCGCCCGGATCGACCGCGCCAATCCGATGCGTGTTCAGCGCGCCTGGGAGGTCCTGATCGCCACGGGCCGCGGCCTTGGTGACTGGCACCGCGCCCGCGCCGCGCCGCTTCTCCGAGCCGCGGATTGCGACCGAATCGTGCTTGGTCCGGAAATAGGTATTTTAAACAATCGGATCGAGACGCGTTTTAACGTCATGGTCGGGAACGGCGCGCTTGCCGAGGCTGCGGCCTATCGCGCGCTCGGCCTTCCGCCCGATCTGCCCTCGGCCCGCGCGCTCGGCGCCGCCGACCTGATCGCCCATCTCGACGGTCGGCTTGACCTCCAGGACGCCGCCGCGTCCGCGATCACCGCGACCCGCCAATTCGCCAAGCGCCAGCGCAGCTGGTTCCGAAACCGCATGGC
This sequence comes from Amaricoccus sp., assembly GCA_046348955.1. Taxonomy (GTDB): domain Bacteria; phylum Pseudomonadota; class Alphaproteobacteria; order Rhodobacterales; family Rhodobacteraceae; genus Amaricoccus. Next base: position 178,052 of record JAXMDG010000005.1, on the reverse strand, counting down.
GGATTGGCGCTGGCTCGATCCCGGCGCCCTCCCTCCGCTCCCGCGCATCTAGATCGGCCCGCCACCGATTAACCCCTGTTGCGATTGAGTTAACGCGGAAAATATTATCGTTTTAAATCAATGTGTTGACCAGAGTCGCACGCGTGCGACTCCCGTGCTAGTCCATTGATTGCAGGGCGGCGCGGGCCTGCTCGACGCCGTTATCGGCGGCCAGGCGGAACAGCCGGCGCGCTTCGGCCGGGTCCTTGTCCACGCCGAGCCCGTCGCGATAGAGCACGCCCAGATTCATCTGGCCATAGCCATTGCCGGCCGCTGCGGCCCGGCCGAGCCAGGTCGCGGCCTTGTCGTAGTCCTGCGGCACGCCCTGACCCTGGGCATACATGAGCCCATAGACCGTCTCCGATCCCGGATCGCCGGCATCGGCCGCGGCCGCGATCAGCGTCACGATCTCGCGCGGCTGGAGCGTCCCGCTCGGCTCGGTCCCGAGATGCGCCTGATACCGCGCCGCCGCCTTGCGCGAGGCCGGGCCGAACTTGCCGTCGACCTGGCCATCGTAATAGCCGAGCGCGACCAGCGCAAACTGGATGCTGGCCGGGGCGATCTCGCCGGTCCGCGCCAGCGCGGCCGCCTCCGCCGCGCCATCGGGCTGGACCAGGGTCAGCAGCCGCGTCGTCTGAGGTTTGTCGGCCGCCAGCGCCGCCTGCTCGATCGCGGGTGCCGGCTGCGGCGCCGTCGCGAGAACTGGGGCCGCGGAGGCCGCCTTTGCCGCGCCTTCCTGGCTCTGCCGTCCCTGGAGGTCCTCGATCGCGTGGCGCGCCAGCATGCTGTACGAGCCCGTCGGGAAGCGGCGCAGGAAGTCCTGCATCGCGGCAAGGTCATTCGGGGCGATCTGCTGCCAGGCCAACCCCTGCAAGGTGAAGCTCGCCAGCTGGGCATAGTCGCCCTGCGGATAGCGGCGGAGAAAGATCTCGTAGCCCGCCGTGTCCGTGGTTCCGGCCAGCTTCTTCCAAGTCTCCGCCTCGGCCGCGGGATCGCGCAGCTGCGCCAGCCGGTCCCGGGCATCGCCGATCAGGACGCTGTCGGGATAGGTCGCGATGAAGCTCTCGAACACCGCCGGATCGCTGCTGCCGCGGATCGCGGGCCAGGCGAGCAGATCGGCCGACCGCTCCGGCTCCTTTGGCTTCTCCGGCTCGGGTGGCACCGGATTGAACTGGAACTCGCCCTCCATCCCGTCCTCGACCCATGGGCGCTGCTCGCTGTTGGTGCTCGCGACCACGGCCGAGCGCACCCGGCTGAACATGACCCGGACGTCGATCTGCGGCGTCGCGATATTGTCGAGCAGGGCCTTGGTGAAGGGACTGTTGCGCTGGTCGGTCCCGTCGAAGGCGACCTTCCCCGGATCGGTCGCGTAAGCAATCATCATGCCGCTGGCGGCATTGACCTGGGCAAGCCCGCCCTCGGCCGGCGCGGCCAAGCTACGCCCGATCTGCGCCGCCTTGACCCGCAGGGTCTGGGCAAGCGGATTGTTGCGGCAGGCGTCGAGGATCACAATCATCACCTTGGCGCCCGTGAAGTCCAGCCGGCGCCGAACATCGTCGAGGCTGATCGTTTCGTCCTCGACATCGGGCTCGAGGCTGATCTGCGCGCCGATCGGCACCAGATAGTTCTGGCCGTTCATCGCAAGCCCGTGCCCGGCATAATAGACCAGCGCCACGTCGGCCTGGACCGCCTCGGCCTGAAAGCGGCGCAGCGCATCGCGCATGGCGTCACGATCGCCATTGATCACCGGAATGACCTCGAAATGCATGTCGGTGAGCTTTGCCGCGATGTCCGCGGCATCGCGCGGCGGATTGGGGAGCGTGCCGAGATCGCCATAGGCGCCGTTGCCGATGACGAGTGCCACGCGCTTGCCGAACAGCCCCGCGTCGGGAGTGTCGCCGCCGGTCGCCGCCAGGCCGGGCAATGCCAGGGCAAGGAGGATCAGGCAGGCCGCGAAGCGGGCGACCAACGGCATCGCGCTGAGACGACGAAAAGACATAGGCACCCCCAAAGGACGGCGCGGCCGCGCCAGGGTCCAGTTTGTGCGGAGCTTCCGCGCCGACGGCCCGCATGAGAATGCATGCACCGACAGGCCCGTTGCGGTGGGCCGCCCCCCTGCCCCCATTCTGGAGCATATTTCGCGATTCGTTGCACGCCTTCCCCGCGTCGGAGGAGACTTTTGCCGCAGCAAAGCCTCGCCAAGGATGCCCGCGACAAGGGCAGCAACCGCATGCTATCGTCCAGGAAATCCGGCTGCAACAGGGGGTTGGCAATGCGCGCGGTCCTGATCATCGGCGTCTGGCTGGCATTGGTGGCGCAACCGGCTTCGGATGCCCGGGCGCAGGGCTTCGTCGCGCCGCAACCCCAGGCGACCATCCCTCAGCCGCCCGCCGCGAAGCCCGCGCCTGGGTCCGGCCGCCAGCGCCGCGCCGCCGCGCCCGCCAGCCCCTGCGAGCAGATGACCAGGGATTGGGTCGACCACCGCCCGGTGATCGACGATCCCGCCGGGGCGGGCCTCGTTGCGGCCGACCAGCAAGGCGCCGCCGTTGCCGAGTGCCAGGCCGAGCAGGCGCGACGGCCGAGCGACATGCGCATCGCTTTCATCTACGCTCGGACGCTCGAGGTGAACGGCCACAGCGCGCGCGCGCTCGGCCTGTTCCAGCAACTGGCCGATGCGGGCTATGGCCCCGCGCTGACGCAGACAGCCCGCGCCTACTATATCGGCAGCGGCGTTCCGCGCGACATGTTCGAGGCCTGCACTCGCTATATCGGAGCCGCCAAGGCTGGCGATGCCTGGGCCTTCAACCCGGCCGCCGATTGCCTGTCGTTCCAGGATTTCACCCACGATCCGAAACTTGCCTGCCGCTACTTCCAGAAGGCGCAGGCGAGCGGCACATTCCAGAGCACCGACCTGACGCGCGGCGACTACTGCCAGTAGCGGTTTTCGTTGACAGGGTCCGGGGCATCTGGCCAACTTTCCCGGCAAAGAAGGCTCGGGGGGGCTCAAGATGCAGCATCGGCGGGTTCTTGGCGTTTCGGTCCTGCTTGTGGCGCTCGCGGGCGCCGCAGCCGCGCAGGAGGCGGCACCGGCCGCCGGCGCGACCTCCGCCGCCGCGCCGCGGGATTTCTCGTCGGCGGCCCAGGCGCGACAATATCTGAGCCAGAATCCGGAGGGGGCGCGGGCCGAGGCGGCGTTTCGAACCACGGTGATCGCCGACCTGCTGGCGCGCTATCCGGGCTTCGATCCGGCGCAGGTCGCTGCCGGTTCGGCGCTCACGATTGCGCCGGGCGCCACGGAGACGCCCGAGCAGATCGACGCGATCCTGACCGGGACCACGCCCGGCATCGGCGCCGTCCGCCGCAGCGGCTTCTGGTAAGGGAGGTGGCCATGCGAGCTCCGCTTCTTCTCGCGCTCCTCGGCCTCGCGGTGGGGTGCGCGCCGACAGCCAAGACCCCGGCCGACCCCGAGAGCGCGGCGGTCGAGCGGCTGGTCGCCCAGGGCTTCACGCTGGTCTCCGATGGCCGCGGCCAGCCGGGCTCGTCGGTGCTGCGGTTCCAGGGCGATCCGGCCTCCGTCATCGAATGCCAGCCGCCCGGCGGACGAATGGCCGCGACCGATCAGAGCGGCTCGGCGCCGACCGCTGACGGGCAGCATGTCGTGACCCAGAAGGGCGAGGTCGCGGCCTATCTGATCGTCGTCGATGGCGGTGGGCTGCGCGGCATCTATGTGAACAGCCTCTACCGCACCATCGCCGCGACGGACGGACGGTTGGTCGCGAGCCAGATCGAGACGATCAGCTTCGAGCCCGGCGGCCGCGCGGCCTTCCGCAACGGCGTGACCTGCCAGGCCAAGGCCTGATCCCGGTTCGAGGGCGCAATCCGCGGGTTGCGCCCTCAGGTCGATTGCCCTACCCTGCCCTCAGCCACGCCAACAGCTGCGATAGCCAACCAATTCGGGCAGCGGGGGCGGGATTTTCTCCATGGACAGGTTGCAACGGGCCGGTTGGCCGTTCCACCGGGCAGCGGTCGCGATCCGCGCACACCCGGTCGCGGCGCGCTGGATCTTGGCGGGACCGGTCGCGTTGGTTGCCTCGCTGGCGACCATGATGGCGATGCCGCTCTGGGTTCCGGCGGGCGCAGCCGGGGTCAACGACATCGCGCTGCCCCTGGTTCTGCTGCCGCTCATCTGGGCGGCTCCGTTCTTCTATGCATGCCTTGAACCCGACCTGGCGCGCGGGGCCGTGCTGCTGTCGGTCATCGCCCTCGGTCAGGCCGCGCCGGTCGCGGTCGTCCTGCTCGGCTAGGTCCGACGATGGCCCTCTCCCAGATCCAGCTGAAGCGATTGACGGCGATCCATGGCTGGAGCGCCGTGGTGCTCGGCCTGCTGCTCTATGCGGTGATCGCAACCGGCGCGGTCGCGGTCTTCGCCGCCGAGATCGGACGCTGGTCGGCCGGTGCCGTCCGGGTATCCCCGCCGCTCGACCAGCCGCTCGACGCGGTGATCCGGCGGCTCGCCACCCAGCTGGACGATCCAGCACAGCTCGAGGAGATCGGCATCTGGGGCGCCGAAGGTCCCGATTTCTTTGCTTTTTTCCACATGCAGGCCGAAAACCCCGATACCGGCGCCCAGGACGATTTCGGCCGGATCTTCCGGGTCGACGGCACGAGCGGCGCCGTGCTCGGCCAGCAGGACGGTTTCGTCTGGCACCATCCGGCAGCCTGGGACAGCAGCGCGCTGCGCCGCTTCCTGGTCGATCTGCATGTGCGGCTCTACTTGCCCGAGCCCTGGGGGCTCGTCGTCACCGGTATCCTCGGCCTGATGATGATGGCGGCGGTCGTGTCAGGCGTGCTGATCCACCGGCATGTGATCCGCGATCTCTTCGTTGCGGAGCGACCCGGCGGGCGGCTGGCCGGCGCGCGCGATCGCCATGTGCTGGCCGCGAGCTGGAGCCTGCCCTTCGCCTTCCTGCTCGCCTTCACCGGCTCGTTCTTCAGCTTCGCAAGCTCGATCGGATTCCCGCTGGTGGCGGCCGTCGCCTTCGGCGGCGACCAGGGGCAGATGTCGGCAACGCTGTTCGAGCCCCAGGTTCCCGAGGACGCAACGCCGCTCGCGACCGCCAGCCTGGACGCGATCCTTGCCGACTCGCGGAGCCACGCGCCGGGGCCGATCACCTTCGTCGATATTGCCCGGTTCGACCGGGCGGATGCCCGGATCCATGTCTGGCACGACCCGGCCGAGGGCGGCATGCTTTATGTGACCAATGTCTATGACGCGCACGGCAGGTTTCTCGGCCGTCAGGCGCCGATCGGCACCGCCCCATCGGCCGGCGGCGCGCTCTATGGGCTCATGTATCCGTTGCACTACGGCCATTTCGCCGGCCTGGCCTCCAAGGCGCTTTGGGGCGCGCTCGGGGTCACGCTCTGCCATGTCGTTCTGTCTGGCCTCAGGATGCAGGTCCGGCGCCGGCAGGCATCGCCGCTCTGGCGCGGCTTCGGGCGGGTGGTGCAGGTTGCGGCCTATGGGTTGCCGTTCGGGATGATCGCCTCGGCCTGGGCCTTCTTCCTGACCCGACCGGCCGGGGATCCGTTCCGTTGGACGCCCATCGGCTTCGCGATCGGAGCCGCGATCGCGATTGCGATCGGGCTATGGCAGCGCGACGATGCCGCTTTGCATCATGTGTATGGACGGCTGCTTGGGATCGCCTGCCTCCTGCTGCCGGTCCTTCGTGTTGGTACTGGAGGCATGGATTGGGCGCGGGCAACCCTGGAAAGCCAGAGCGACGTTCTGACTGTCGATGTGCTCCTGCTGCTCGCGGGAGTCGCGCTTCTCTACCACACCCGGGGCGAACGGCACGACCGGCCGGCAATGCGACCGGAGCCGGCCGAATGAGCGGGACGGCTCTGGCGATCGCGGCGAGCCTGGCGGCGCTCGGCTATCTCAGCGCGACCGATCCGAAACGCCGTCGGGTCTTCCGGCTGCCGCCGCCGGGCGGTTCCAGCCATGCCCCGATCGCGTGGGCGGCGGCGGTTCTGCCGGGATTGCTGCTGCTTGGACCGAGCGGCGGAGCGGGCTTCACGATTTGGTTCGGGGCGGCAGCCTTCGGCGGCTTTATTGTCGCCTTGGTCCCGCCCGGTCGCCCGGAGGCCCTGTTGCGGCAGCTGCGGGGACGGGCGACCGGCTATTTCATGTCGAACAGCACCGGCGCGCTGAAGGTGCGCGCCACATTGGGCGGTGGGGCTGGAACCGGCGAGGCGCGTCGGACCAGCGCCAGCGCCGCCTCGTCGAGTTCGGGGAATCCGGAGGAGCGCTGAAGGTCGACCGACAGGACATTGCCGCTCGCGTCGATCGAAAAGCGCACCAGCGCCACGCCCTCCTCCCGGCGCTGCCGCGACCCGGGAGGGTAGCGCTTCAGCCGCTCGAGATGGGCCATCAGCCGTGTCTGCCAGCCCGTGGGGCTGCCGCCGCCGCCGGCGCTGGCGGTCTGGGCGGGCACCTGCTGCCCGGGGGGCGCTGCGTCCGGGCTGGTGGCCCGCCTGGTCTCCTTGGAGGCCACGGGGCGCTCGGGCTTCTTCGCGGTGCGCGTCGTCTCCGCAGCCGCCGCCGTGTGCGGCCGTGAGGTCGGCGCTGGCATCGTCTCGGGCAAGCTCACGGCATCGGGGACGGGCGGTGGCAGGTCCGGGGCCGGCGGCAGGTCGGGCGCTTGCCGCTCGGCGAGAACCCTCGGCGGGTCGGGCATGTCGAACGGCAGGTCGGGCTGGACCGTTGGCGGCGGCGCGATGGACGCGGGGGCGTCGGGCGCCTTGATCTCGGGCGCGTCGACGAGATCGGGCGCGGCTTGTTGCTCGTCAGCGGGCGCGGCCTGGGCCGGTGCCATATCGATCAGAACCGCCGGGACCGGCGCCGGGCCCGTCGAGCCCATCGGGGGCTGATGCATCGCCCAAAGCACCGCTGCGCCATGCGCGCTCAGTGCTGCGACGGCGGCGCCAATCCAGAGCAGGGCGCGCCCACTGAAGCGGACGCTTCCGGCCGGCTCGGCCGTCACGATGCTCACGGACGGACCGCCTGGTCAGGTGGGACCGTTTCGAGCCCGACCAGTGCGATCTTGAGATAGCCGGCCTGGCGCAGCAGGTCCATCACCTGCATCAGCTCGCCATAGGCGACCGTCTTGTCGGCGCGCAGGAAGACCCGCGTTTCGATCTTGCCCCCGGTGGCGCCCTGAAGCGCCGAACCGAGAGCCTCCCGCGTGACGGGAACCTCGCCGAGAGTCATGCCCAGATCCGAACGCAGGGTCAGGTAGAGGGGCTCGTCGGGCCTTGGCTGCGGCGCCGCGTTGGAGGTCGGCAGATCAACCGCGACATCCACGGTCGCCAGCGGCGCTGCGATCATGAAGATGATGAGCAGGACCAGCATCACGTCGATGAACGGCGTGACGTTGATTTCGTGCAGCTCCTCGATCTCGTCGCCGCCGGCTCCGCCAGGCCCAAGGCTGCCCGCCATGACGCTACTCCGCCGCCCGGGCCAGCGGTGCCGGTGCGAGGCGGCGATGATCGAGGTCGCGGCTGACCAGCCGCTCGACCGCCGCCGCGGTGTCGGCGAGGCGAGAGCGATAGCCGGCTATCCAGCGGGCGAAGAGGTTGTAGATGATCACCGCCGGGATCGCGGCAACGAGACCGATCGCGGTGGTGAGCAAGGCTTCGGCGATACCGGGCGCGACCACGGCGAGATTGGTGGTTTGGGCCTCGGAGATGCCGATGAAGCTGTTCATGATCCCCCAGACCGTGCCGAAAAGCCCGACGAAGGGCGCCGTCGCGCCGATCGTGCCGAGCAGTCCGGTTCCGGCGGCGAGACGGCGCCCGGCACCGGCCTCGATCCGGCCGAGATGCGAGGCGATGCGGGGCAGCAGCCCCTGCCCTTCCCCGCGCGCGATTGCCTCGGCCGAGGCGCGGGCTTCCTGCAAGGCGGCGCGCACCATGGCGGGCGCCGGCCCCCTCTGGCCGGCGAGGGCGCGGTCGGCGCTTTCGAGGTCGCGGGCGGCGAGGATCTGGCGCAGGCCCGCGCGCAGGCGCATGCCGGCGGCGATGATCTCGATCCCCTTGGCGAAGAAGATGGTCCAGGTCACCAGCGATGCCAGGGCGAGGCCAAGCATCACCGCCTTCACCACCCGATCGGCCGCGAGGAACATGCCGAGGGGAGACAGGTCGCGCGGCAGCAGCGCCGCCGCCGATATCGGGGCCGGGATGCCGGGAGCGGGAGCGATGATCGTCTCGGGCGGCAGCGCTTCAATCCCCTGGGGAGCCACAGCGGGACCGACGGGAGGCGCAGGGTCGAGCGCGGGCGCGCCGATCGGAGCCGGGGCGGTGCCGGGCCGGGGGCCGGCGGGCGCGGCGCTGTCGACGGCGGGAGCCGGCTCGACGGGAGGCGCCCCGGTCTCCTGCGCGAGGGCCGAGGCTGCCGGCGCGGCGAGGGCGATCAGGAGCGCCACCGACCGAAGGAACCGCACCATGTCCTGACGGGAGACCGCCGCCGCGTTGCCCTGTCCCATCACTCCCCCCCGGCCATGACGCTGCCGGGGACGGGCCCGCTTCCACGCGTCTTGCTGCGATCTGGCTGGCATGGCGCGACTGGCGCCGGCTCGCTGGGGACGCCGCGCACCGGCCGCCGCGTCTCCGTCACGTCCTACAGGCGATCGGTCCGGCTGCCAAGCCTCGGGCGGGACGGCGACCGAGGTCCCGCATCGACCCGGACGGCGTGCGAAACGCGGTTGTCGCACGCGTGCGACTCCAGCTATATTACTGATATAACACAGAAATATAAAAACCATTTACCGAATTTCCACCAAGGTTAACACAGCCTTTCGCGCCGCTGCCGTGCCTCGACCTGCCAAGGTCAGAACCTGGCCGTCAGCGACAGACCGATGGTCCGGGTCTCGCCGATATAGCAACTATCGGCATCGCAGCTGGTCAGATAGGTCCTGTCCGCGAGGTTCCGTCCGGTCAGCATCACCTGGTAGCGATCCCATTCATAGGCGAGCATCGCGTCATAGAGCGTGAAATCCGGCGTCATCACATCGCCCGACGCCATCGCGCCGACATAGCGCACGCCGATGCCGCCCGACAGCCCGCTGAGCCCATCCGAGGCGGCATATTGCAGCCAGACCGAGCCCTGGTTCTGGGGCACCCCGGCAAAGCGCTCGCCATCGGCATCCTCGGTATCGAGATAGGAATAGCCGGCATCGACCGAGAAGCCGCGCCATTCGGCCTGGGCGCCGAGCTCGATCCCGCGCACCGTCGCCTCGCCGGTCTGGACCGAGAAGAGCGGATTGTCGGGATCGGGCTGCAACAGGTTCGATTTGGTGATCTCGAACACGGCGGCGGTCAGCAGCGACCTGCTACCGGGCGGCTGGTACTTCACGCCGGCCTCGTACTGGGAGCCACGGGTCGGGAGAAAGGCGTTGCCCGCGAGATCGGTGCCGGTCGCCTCCTGCTCGAAGGATTCCGAATAGCTGAGGTAAGGCACCATCCCGTTGTCGAACGCATAGAGCAAGGCGGCGCTGCCCGAGAATGCGCCGTCCTTGAGACGCTGGGTCGGATCGGCGGGATTCCAGGTCTGCGCGTCGGATACGATCCAGTCATAGCGGCCGCCGATCTGGACGGTCACCCGGTCCCAGGTGATCTGGTCCTGGGCATAGATCGATTGCTGCTTCAGCTCCATTTCCGGATAGTCGACGATCGTGGCCTTGCCGACGCCGGTATAGTGCGGGTCGAACGGGTCGATCGGTCCGCCGGTTTCGGCATAGCCCCAATCGTAGTTGAACCGCCCGTCGGTGAAGGCGACGCCGAGCATAGCCGCGTGCTGGGTGGAGCCGAGCGCGAAATCGGCGCTGGCATGCAGGTCGCCGACCCAGGAATGCGAATCGTTGTCCGCGGCCTCGGCCGTGCGGTTGATCGTGCCATCGGGATTGTAGCGGCCGGTCTCGAGATTGTCGTAGGCCCAGTAGGCCTGCTGATAGCTGGCGCTGCTCGCCAGATAGCGCAGCGTCCCGGTCACGCTCCAGACATCGGTGAAGCGGTGGGTGCCGAACAGCGTGACCGACTGCTGCTCGGCGTCATAGCTGTCGAAATCGGGCTCGCCGATGAAGGCGTCAGGCGGCAGGAAATCGCCGTTGGCGAAAGGACGTGCCGAATAGAGCGTGCCGTAGAGGGAATAGAACTGGATCATCGGGCTCGTCTCGACCTTCTGGTAGAGCGCGAGCACCGTGAACGCGGTGTCTTCGTCCGGGGTCCAGGTCAGCGAGGGCATCACGGCCCCGGCATCGTCGGAGGTGAAGTCGATCTGGCCGTCGGCGCTGCGGCCCATCGCGACCAGGCGATAGCGAAGCTTGCCGTCCGAGCCGAGTTCGCCGCCCATATCGAGATTGGCCTGGAACAGATCGTTGGTGCCGAAATCGAGCTGAACGATGTTCGGCGCATTGGGGTCGGGCAGCTTGGACGAGGTGTTGACGATGCCGCCGACCGAGCCGTTGCCATAGAGCATGCCGGAGGGCCCCTTCAGCACCGACACGCTGTCGAGCAGGAAGGCTTCCGGCTTGGTATTGTTGTAGTAGCCGAACTGCGCCTGCAGCCCGTCCTGGAAGGAGGCCGGGGCGAAGCCGCGGACCAGCGACCAGTCGCCGCGATTGTCGAGGCCGTAATTCCCGGAATAGACGCCGGGCACATATTGCAGGGCCTGGGTCACGCTGCGCGCGCCGCGATCCTGCATCTGCTGCTGGGTGACGACGCTGACCGAACGCGGCGTGTCGACGATCGGGTCGTCGGTCTTCATCACCGTTCCCGAGGTTTCCGCGAAGAGCTCGCCGAAGAAGCCGGTATTGGCGCCGCCTTCGATCGTCAGGGTCGGCAGCGCGATCTCGGCCTCCTGCGCGTCAGCCTCGCCGCCACCGAGAGCGGCAACCGCCGCGAGCAGGCAGGCTCGTTGCCGCCCGCAGCCGCGCCAGTCACCATGCCAGTCATTTCCTGCGATCCGCATGCCGGTCCCCGCCCCTGGATTGGCTGGCCCGGGCGCGCGAAGCGGCGCGGCGGCTGGCTGCTGAATAGACTTCGTGCCTGCTACTGTTTCCTGACTGATTTAGTCAAGTGAAGATCGAAGGGTCAGGCGACGGGCTCGGTGCCGGCCAGCCACTTGATGTTGCAGCCGATCGACGGGGTCTGCGGCAGGCTTGGCTGGCGTCCGGCAAGCAGCGCCTCGATCGCGGTGCGCAGGTCCGCACCGGTCACGGGCTTGCCGTTGCCCGGGCGCGCCTCGTCGAACTGACCGTGATAGGCGAGCCGGCGCGCGGCATCGTAGAGATAGAGGTCGGGCGTGCAGGCCGCGCCATAGGCCCGGGCGGTAGCCTGGTCGGCATCCTTGAGGTAGGGGAAGGCGTAGCCCTGCTCGCGAGCCTCGATGCCGAGCCGGTCGAGCGCCTCCTCCGGATAGGCGCCGGCATCGTTGGAATTGATCGCGACCACCGCCAGTCCTCGGTCGGCATAGTCGCGGGCAAGCCGGGCGAATTGCTCGCGGATCAGCAGCACGAAGGGGCAATGGTTCGACAGGAAGGCGACGAGCAGGGCCGGCGCCGCGGCGAAGTCGGCGAGCCGGTGCAGGGTGCCGTCGGCATCGGGCAGGGCGAAATCGGGCGCGGCGGCACCGAGCGCGATCGGATTGGAGCTGGTTCGGGCCATGATATCGGTCTCCCCGGGGTCGGATTGCATTGGCCAGCCTAGCGGGAGGACGGTGCCGATGGCCAGCGGCGGACAAGGTCGTTTGTCGGGCCCGGCGCGTCCCCCGGGGGGAGCGGGCCGGCGCCGGGCCCGACAGCGGGCCGCCGTCAGGCGGTCGCCGCGACCGGTTCGGCGAACCGATCCGGATAGCGGGGGGCCGGGTTGTCGCGCCTGACCCCGGGCAGGTCGAGGATCCGGTCCCGGAGCGCCGGAGATCCGGGCTCGACCGGTTGGCGCGCGCGGCCGCGGGAGCCGGCAGGATCGCGGCGGATGGCCGTCATTGTCGCACTCTCCTAGCGATCTGCTGTCCCCTGTCGGGCCTCACCCAAGAGATCAAAATCATGAAACACGATAGAATTTATCGTGTTTTGTTTCGGCCCGAGGGAGGAGATTGAGATCGCGGATGTTGCGACGGGAGAAGAGTTCACCCGCGACGGGCATTCAGGCTGGCGCGCGTCGCCGGGAGCGGTTTGGGGGACGATTCGGGGGCGCTTCAACGGGTCTCGGTATCGACGGGATAGACCGTGCTGGCCTTGATCCGCTCCATCGCGAAATGCGAGGTCACGTTCTTGATCGGCACCGCGTCGGTCAACCGGCGATAGAACTCGTCGAACGCCGCCATGTCGGCAACGCTGACGCGCAGCATGTAGTCGGTCTCGCCGGCCATCCGGTAGACCTCCATGATCTCCGGCATCGCGATGGCGGCCGCGCCGAAGGCCTGGCGCCAGGCGGCGCTGTGGTCGGGGGCCTGGATATCGACGAAGACGGTCAGGCCGAGTCCGATCCGGGCCGGGTCGACCAAAGCGACCCGGCCCGTGAGCACGCCCGATGCTTCGAGGCGCTGGATCCGCTTCCAGCACGGCGTCTGGGTCAACCCCACCCGCCCGGCGATCTGCGCCACCGGCTGGGTGGCGTCGCGCATCAGCTCCGCCACGATCCTCCGGTCGATGAGGTCCAGCTTCTCCATGATCGTCCCTATACACGCTAATCTCTATCTGATTAGACGTGTTTTAACGGGCCGTCGATCCCTGCGCCAGATGGAAGCTCGGCCTTCGCGCGCGGCGCCAAGTCATCCCGGATACCAGACCTGCCTCGGATCGTCGGGGGCGCGCGCGCAGGTCCAGGACGCCTCGACCAGCCGCGCGAGGTCGTAGGCCGGGCGCCAGTCGAGCTCGAGCCGGGCCCGGCGATTGTCGAGCCAGGTCGAGTGAAAGGCGCTTGGAATGTCGATCGCCGGCAGGCCGCGGCTCGCAGCCAGATAGGTGGCGAGCGCGCCGTAATCGACCGGCTCGTCCATGGCGATATTGTAGAGCCGCTGTCGGGCGGCCGGATGATCGAGCGCGATCAGGATCGCCGAGACCAGATCGTCGACATGGACAAAGTTGCGTTTCAGGGGCCGGCCATCGGCGTCGCGCAGCAGCGGCACCGCCCCCTCGGCTCGGGCGCGCGCGGCGGTCTCGGGCGGGACGAGCGTCTTCCAGTCGGGCGCGCCGAATATGTCGTCGCCGAACGACAGGCTGCAGCGGAAATCGTCCTTCTCCATGATCCAAGGCGCGCGCAGGCAGGTCCAGTCGAGCCCGTACTGGATGCCGGCCTGGGCGAGCATGACCTCCTCCAGCACCTTGGAGAGCGCGTAGCAGCCCGGATAGGCCCGGTGCGGCGTCGTCTCGGTGACCGGCCCGTCCTGGCGGTGGTGGAAATGGCCGACGCCGGCATCGCCGCCGATCAGCACGAAGCGGCGCGCGGTCGGACTGGCCCGGAACGCCTCCAGGAGCCAGAAGAGGCCCTTCACCGTCACGTCCATCACGCGTTCGGGCATCTCCTTGCAGGTGGCGAGATGCACGACATGGGTCACGTTTTGGACCGCGGTTTCGGCCACCGCCTGGTCGGCGATGTCGCCATGGACCTGGTCGAGGCGCGGATCCGGGGGCAGCGCGCGATTGTGGCAGAGCGCGCGGAGCCGGGCACCGCGGAAGGTCGGATCGGCCAGCAGGCGGGCGATCAGGGTTCGGCCGACCTTGCCGGCGGCTCCCGTGACGAGGATCAGCATCGGCTCCCCCCTCCTCAGCTGCGCGGCGGCGCGACCGACTCGCGCTCGACCAGCGGGCATTCGACCTTGATCTGGGGCTGCCTCCCCTCGGACCCGACCGGACCGTCGATCAGCAGTTCCGCCGCCTGCAGGCCCATCTCGGCATGCGGCAGCACCACGGTCGTCAATGCCGGGCGCATGAACTGCGCGAGTTCGCGGTCGTCGTAGCCCACCACCGAGACATCCTGCGGAATGCGCAGGCCGAGCTCGCGCAGAGCATCATAGACCCCGAGCGCCATCATGTCGCTCGCCGCGAAGATCGCCGTCGGCGGATCGGGCAGCGCCATCAATGACCGGGTATGGACATAGCCCGCCGTCGGCTCCCAGTTGCCGGGCAGGACAAGCGCGGGATCGACCAGGATGTCATGCTCGGCCAGCGCCCGGCGATAGCCGCGCAACCGGTCGCGCGCCGGGTCGGTCCAGGCCTGGCCATGGATATGCGCGATCCGCCGGTGCCCGGCCCGGATCAGACAGAGCGTCGCGACATAGCCGCCGAGCAGTTCCCCCGGGACGACCGACGGCAGGGCGTGGTCCTGCACGAAGCAGTTGAGAAGCACGGTACGGGCCTGGAACAGCGGGGCGACCGGCTGGATGTGGCGGGTCAGGATCGTGGCATAGATCAGCCCGACCAGCGGCTGGCGTCCGAACTGGGCCAACACCGCCGCCTCCAGCTCGGGATCGCCGTGGGTCACCCCGGCCATCACCGTCAGCCCATGCGACCACGCCTTCTCGCGCACGGAATCGAGCTCCATCGCGCACCAGGGATCGGTCGAGATCTCGTCCGAGACGAAGCCGATCACCGTCGCGCCGGCGGGGTTCGCGGCGGCCTGGCTGCGCGCCGGCAGCACATAGCCGAGCGCCCGGGCCGCCTCGCGCACCCGCGCGCGGGTCGAGGCCGAGAGCCGCGACCCTTGGACATTGTTCAGGATCAGCGAGACCGTGGCCTGCGACACCCCGGCAGCCATCGCGACATCCATCATGGTCGGCGCCGATCCGGCCACCCTGGCCCTGTCCTGCCGCTCGTCCTTCATTGCGATGCCACCAACCTTGCTTGCGAACCATCGACGCGGCCGATCGCCAAAGCATATTATCATCATTAACAGATTGATATGTCAACGAGACGAGGCGATGCAGTTTTCCGAGTTGACGAATATTAGCAACAATGGGACACTCTCTGCCGGCACCCTTCGATGCCGCGGCGACCGCGAGGCGCACCGCAAGACCGTGAAAAAGCCTGGGGAGGAAAGTGATGAACCGTTTCGTGGTGGCCGGTCTGGCCGCCGCGCTGGCTGTCGCCGGGTTGGCGGCACAGGCGCAGGAGAAAAAGCAGCTCGTCTTCGTGGTGAACGGCGCGTCCGACTTCTGGAAGCTGGCCGAGGCCGGGGTCAAGAAGGCGCAGGGCGAACTCGGCAGCGGCTATGACATGTCGCTGCGCTATCCGGCGCAGGCGACGGCGGCCTTGCAGAACGCGCTGATGGATGACCTGGTCGCGGCCGGCGCCGACGCGATCATGATTTCGTCGGTCGATCCGAAGACCTCGACCGACGCCTTCAACAAGATCGCCGCGCAGGTCCCGCTCTTCACCACCGACTCGGACGCGCCGCAATCGAACCGGGTCGCCTATATCGGCTCGTCGAACACCGATGCCGGCGTGCAGGCGGGCGAGCTCGCCGTGAAGGCGCTGCCCAAGGGCGGCAAGTGCATGGGCTTTGTCGGGCTGCTCGGCGCGGACAATGCCAAGGAGCGCATCGCCGGGTTCAAGAAGGCGGTCGAAGGGCACAAGATCGACCTCGTCGACGTGCGCGGCGACGATATCGACTTCGCCCGCGCCCGCTCGAACGTCGATGACGTGCTGGCGGCGAACCCGGACATCACCTGCATGGTGGGCTTCTATTCCTACAACTCGCCGAAGATCTACGAGGCGCTGCAGGCGGCCGGCAAGCTCGGCCAGATCACCGTCGTCGCCTTCGACGAGGATCCGGTGACGCTCGGCGCGGTGAAGGAAGGCTCGTTCGCGGGCACGGTCGTGCAGCAGCCCTTCGAATGGGGCTATCAGGGCATGAAGCTGATGGCGGCCTATCTCGGCGGCGACAAGTCGAAGATCCCGGCCGACAAGCTCATCATCATCCCGACCAAGGTCATCGACAAGGGCAATGTCGACGCCTTCAAGGCCGATCTCAAGGCCAAGATCGACAGCGTCAGCGGCAGCTGAGCCGTCCGCCCGGCCGGGGCCAGCGCTTCGGCCGGGCACCGCCCCTTTTCCGGATTGCCGCATGGACGAGCCGTTTCTCGAGCTCATCAATATCGGCCGGATCTATCCCGGCGTGGTCGCGCTCGATGGGGTGAGCCTCTCGGTCGCGCCCGGCGAGGTGATCGGCCTCGTGGGCGAGAACGGGGCCGGCAAGTCCACGCTGATGAAGATCATCGGGGGCGTCGTGCGCCCGAGCAGTGGGCAGATCCGCATCGACGCGGCCGAGCACGCGGCAATGACCGTCCCGGGCGCGATCGCGGCCGGGATCGCCTTCGTGCACCAGGAGCTGAACCTCTTCGACAATCTCGACGCGGCCTCCAACGTCTATATCGGGCGCGAGCCGGTCACCGGCCGGCTGAGACTCGTCGACCGGCGCAAGGTCGCGGCGGATGCCGCGCCGCTCTTCGCGCGACTGGGGGCCGATTTCGGGCCCTCGACGCCCGTGGCGGCACTGTCGCTCGCCCAGCGGCAGCTGGTCGAGATCGCCCGCGCGCTGTCGCTCGACAGCCGCGTGGTGATCATGGACGAGCCGACCTCCAGCCTGACGCTGTCCGAGACCGACCGGCTCATCAAGGTCATCGCCGATCTCAAGGCGTCCGGGGTCAGCGTCATCTTCATCTCCCACCGGCTCGATGAGGTGCAGCGCTGTGCCGACCGGGTCGTGGCGCTGCGCGACGGCCGGCTGGTCGGCCATCTGGCCCGTCACGAGATCAGCCCGGCGGCGATGATCCGCCTGATGATCGGGCGCGACCTGAAATCGATCTACCGTCCCCCAGCCGCCCCGCCCGGCGATCCGATTCTCGAGATCACCGGCTATCGAACCAGCGCCTATCCCGATCGGGCCATCGAGCTGACGGTGCGGCGCGGCGAGATCCTCGGCCTTGCCGGGCTGATCGGCGCCGGCCGCACCGAGCTCGCTCGCGCGCTCTTCGGGGTCGAGCGGGCTCTTGGCGGCACGGTGCGGCTCGACGGCGCGGAGGTGGCCGCCGCCAACCCGCGCGACGCGATCGCCAGCGGCCTCTATCTGGTGCCCGAGGATCGCAAGGCCTGCGGCATCCTGCTCGATTTCTCGATCGCGCAGAACATCTCCCTGCCGCAGCTCGGCGACTATGCCGAGGCCGGACTGATCCGCCGTGACGCCGAGGCCGGCTTGGCGGAGACCGAGCGGCGTCGGCTCGACATCCGGGCCCCGAGCGTCGAGACCTTGGTTCTGTCGCTGTCGGGGGGCAATCAGCAGAAGGTCGTGCTGGCCCGCTGGCTGTCGATGCGACCCCGCGTGATCATCTTCGACGAGCCGACGCGCGGGATCGACGTGGGGGCCAAGCGCGAGATCTACGACATGCTGCGGGCGCTGGCCGATCGCGGCGTCGGGATCCTGATGATCTCGAGCGACATGGAGGAGGTGATCGGCGTGAGCGACCGGATCGCGGTGATGCGCGAGGGCCGGATCGCCGGCAGCCTCGAGCGGCCGGACTTTTCCGAGCATCGGGTTCTGGAACTGGCCGTTGGGCACGGGGATTGAGCATGCAGAAGAAGGATCTCGGGCTTCTCGTGCTGATCCTCGTCGTCGGGACCATCGTCGCGCTGATCAATCCGCGTTTCGTCTCGCCGGTGAACCTCGCCAACACCGCGAACCTGGTCGGGCTTTTCGGCCTGTTCGCCATCGGTCAGGGTTTTGTCATCATCACCGGCGGGATCGAGCTCTCGGTCGGTTCGGTGATCGCCCTGCTCGGCGTGCTGTTTGTCGATCTCGTGGTCAATCACGGCATGCCCTGGCCTCTTGTCATCCTGCTGATGCTGGCGCTCGGGGGCCTGATCGGGTTGGCGCACGGCCTGCTGATCACGCGGCTTAACCTGCAGCCCTTCATCGTCACGCTCTGCGGGCTGCTGATCTATCGCGGCGTGGCGCGCTTCTATACGGCCGACGCGACTGCGGGCTTCGTGTTCGGCCAGACCTTCCCGACGCTCGACTGGCTGACGATCGGCCGGACCTTCGGCATACCGCATTCGCTGATCGCGATGCTGATTGTCGCGGCGATCATGTGGGTGGTCCTGCACCGCTCGGTCTTCGGGCGCTACCTGTTCGCCGTGGGCAAGAACGAGGAGGCGGCGCGCTATGCCGGCGTGGCGACCGGGCGGGTGATCGTCGCGGCTTATGTGATCTGCGCGGTGCTGACCGCCATCGCCGCGATCTTTTTCGCAACCTATACCCGCTCGATCTCGCCGGCCTCGCATGGGAGCTTCTACGAGCTCTATGCCATCGCCGCCGCCGTGCTCGGCGGCTTTTCGCTGCGCGGGGGCGAGGGGTCGATCGTCGGCGTGGTGCTGGGCGCGGTGCTGCTGCAGGTGCTGCAGAACCTCGTCAACTTGCTCGGCATCCCCTCCTCGCTCAATTTCGCGGTGATGGGTTCGGTGATCCTGGTCGGCGTGCTGGCCGACCAGCAGGTCACGAAGCTCCGCGCCCGCCGTGCGGTCCGGGCGCAGGCCGAAACCCATGCGGCCGCGGCCGAATAGGGTGTCGCCATCGGGCGCCCCAAAGCCCATTGTCCCGGCCCCGGCCCCTGCCTAAACAGGGACCAGCGAACAGCCGGAGGACGGGCGGCAGGCGCCGCCGCCAGGGGAGAAGCAGCTTGACGAGACGCGCAGCGATCTGCACCGCGGCCCTGCTGGCGGGCCTGGCTTCGGGTGCGGCCTACGCCCAGACCAAGGTCCTGACCAAGCAGTACGACAATGGCGCCGTCTATACCGGCGGTTTCCAGGACGGGCGCCAGCAGGGCAAGGGCACCTATCGGCTGCCCAATGGCTATGTTTATGAAGGCGATTGGGTCGAGGGTCGCATCGAGGGCGAGGGGGTCGCGCATTTTCCCGACGGCGCGGTCTATGCCGGCAGCTTCAAGGGCGGTCGGCCCGATGGCCAGGGCAAGATGACCTATCCCGACGGCAGCTTCTATGAGGGCGGCTGGATCGACGGCCGCATCGAGGGCAAGGGCGTCGCCGTCGCCGCCGACGGCACCCGGAGCGAGGGCAGCTTCGTCGACGGCCGCCTGTCGGGCACCGCTCGGCGCGCCACGCCCGATGGAGCCGTCTATGAGGGCGACTGGCAGGCCGGGGTGAAGGCTGGCAAGGGCAAGATCACCTATCCCGACGGCGCGGTCTATGAGGGGGCGATGGCCAATGACGCGCCCGAAGGGACCGGCACGCTGACCCGGCCGGATGGCAGCCGCTACGAGGGGGCGTGGATCGCGGGGCATATCGAGGGCGAAGGCGTCCTCACCGGCCCGGACGGCGCGCGCTACGAAGGCGCCTGGAAGCAGGACAAGCGCGACGGGCTCGGGCGGGCGACGACGGCGGCCGGCGATCTCTATGTCGGGGGCTTCGTGGCCGATGCCCGCCAGGGGGCGGGCACGCTCACCACCGCGGACGGCACTTCCTTCACCGGCGACTGGGTCACCAATCGGCTCGAGGGTCAGGGCAAGGCGACCTATGCCGACGGCTCGATCTATGAGGGAACCTTCAAGGCCGGCCAGCCCGACGGGCGCGGCAAGCTCACCTCCGCCGATGGCAGCGGCTATGAGGGCGACTGGCGCGAGGGGGCGATCACCGGGATCGGGGTCGCGCATTATGCGGCCGGGGTCAGCTATACCGGGACCTTCCTCGACGGGCGGCGCGAGGGCCAGGGCAAGTATGTCTCCGACGATGGCTATTCCTACGATGGCGGCTGGCACGACAATCTCCGCCAGGGCCTCGCCATCGTGATCTTTCCCGACGGCACGCGCTATGAGGGCGGCTTCGTCGCCGGACAGCGCGAGGGCCAGGGGCGGATGACGCTGCCCGACGGCACGGTGCTCGAAGGCAACTGGAAGGCCGGTTTGCTCGATGGCCAGGGCAAGGCGACCTATGTCGGCGGCGACGTCTATGAGGGCGGCTTCGTGGCGGGCCAACGCCAGGGCGAGGGCCGGATGACCTATTCCGGCGGGCAGGTCTATCAGGGCAACTGGGTCGCCGGCCAGCCAACCGGTACCGCCGCTGTCCCGGTGGCCCCCAATCCGCAAGCCCCGGCCGAACCCGCCGAGGGAAATCCCTGACCCCCGCGCGCGCCACCGGGCCGGCAGCGAGGCCCTGAAAGGCCGCCGGGAAAGAGGACGCATCGCACGGGGAGGCGTGCGAAAGGGGGCCGTCGCACGCGTGCGACAAAGATCAAGCTGCTGTTTTTAAAATACTTTTCAAAACCCGTTTACCGAATGGCAATCTCTGTTAAGCGCGTAGGCGCGTGGCGCGCGCGTTTCACAGGAGTCTCTCACAGCTGTTGGCCGCGCCGCCAGACGGCGCGGAGCCCGAGATCCGGGCCGAGATGGACGAGGTCGGCCGGCGCCCCGGCGCCGAGATGGCCGAGATCCGGACGGGCGAGGCAGGCGGCCGGAATTGCGCTGGCCATGCGCAGCGCCTGGGGCAAGGCGAGGCCGACCTGCTCGACCAGGAACCGGATCGAGGCGGGCAGGTCGATATCGGCGCCCGCGAGCGTGCCGTCGGCGAGCGTCAGGCGCCCGTCGCGGCGCAGGATGCGACGGCCCTTCAGGCTGAACGCGGCGAGGTCGGTCCCCGCGACCGCCATCGCATCGCTGACCAGGAAGACATGGTCGGGCTGTCGCTTGGCCGCGAGGGCGAGGCGCAACACCGGCGGGGCGACATGGATGCCGTCCGCGATCAACCCGGCATAGGCATCGGCGGCATCGAGCGCGGCGCCGACCAGGCCGGGCTCGCGATGGCCGAGCGGGCTCATCGCGTTGAAGAGATGCGTGACGCAGCGCGCCCCGGCCGCGAAGGCCGCCATGGAGGCGGCATAGCCCTCCTCGCTATGGCCGAGGCTGACCACAGCTCCCGCCCCGCTCAAGGCAGCGATCTGCTGGGGCGTGGCGCTGACCGGAGCCAGCGTCACCATCAGGGCCGGAAGACGGCGCGCGGCCTCGACAAGCAAGGCAAGATCGGCATCCGTCATCGGCCGGATCAACGCGGGATCGTGCGCGCCCTTGCGGCGCGGATCGAGATGCGGGCCTTCGAGATGCAGGCCGAGAAAACCCGGCAACCCGGCCTCGGCGGCGGCGATCCCGGCCTCCACCACGGCGCGCGTGACCTCGGGCGTGTCGGTGATCAGCGTCGGCAGGATGCCCGTCGCGCCGAACCGCGCATGGGCGTCGCAGATCGCGGCGATCCCCTCGACGCTCGCGGCATCGCCCAGCATCAGGCCGCCCCCGCCATTGACCTGCAGGTCGAGAAAGCCGGGCGCCAGCACGCCGCCTGCAAGCAGGACCGTCTCGCCCGGCGGCGCCTCGGCCTGCGGGACCAGCGCGACCACGCGGCCCTCCTCGACCACGAGCGCCGCCTCCTCCAGCAGCCGCGCGCCGTCGAAGATCGCCGCGCCGCGAAAGACCGTCGCGCTCATACCGTGGCCGTGACCTTGCGCAGATGCGGCGGCTGGTCGGGATTGAGGCCGCGCCGCCGCGCCAGGGCCTCGATGAAGACGTAGAACGACACGATCAGCACCAGCGGCGCGACCAGCGCATGCAGCCCCGAGACGCTCGGCAACACCGTCACGCGGGGCCCCGCGCCCTCGGCCGTCAGGAACACGTCCGCCCCCTGCCCCGCCAGCCGTTCCGCCGTGCTGATTACCTGGCTGAGCGCGGCATCCTCGACCCCGAGCGCGAGCACCGGGAAGCGGGCGCTGACCAGGGCGGAGGGTCCGTGCAGCACCTCGGCCGCGCTGTAGCTCTCGGCATGAATGCCGCAGGTTTCCTTGAACTTGAGCGCTATCTCATTCGAGATCGCGAAGCCGGGTCCGCGGCCGAGCACGAAGAGCGACCCCGCATCGGCCAGCCGGTCGGCGAGCGGGGACCAGTCGCAGCCGAGCGCGCGCTCGAAGGCGTCCGGCGCGGCCTCGACCGCCGCCTTGAGCTCGGCATCTCCCTGCCATTCCGCGGTGAGCGCCAGCGCCGCGAGCACCGAGACCGCGAAGGTCTTGGTCGCCGCGACGCTCTGCTCCGGCCCGACCCGGAGCGCCAATGTGTGATTGCAGGCCTGCGCCATCGGCGAGGAGGCGAAGTTGGTGACGGCGACGGTCAGCGCCCCGCCCGCCCCCGCGCTCTTCATCATCTCGACGATGTCCGGGCTCTGGCCGGACTGCGAAATGCCGATGCAGACCGCGTTGCCGAGCCAGAGCTGCCGGCCATAGATCGAGGCGACCGAGGGGCCGACCGAGGCGACGGGCACGCCCGCGGCGAGCTCGACCGCATATTTCAGATAGGTGGCCGCATGGTCGGAGGAGCCGCGCGCGACGGTGACGAGCAGCCCCGGATCGGCATTGCGCATCGCCGCGGCGGTGGCCGCGATCTCGTCGCGCGCGCCGTCGAGGAAGCGGCGCGCGGCGGCCGGAATTTCGGCCACCTCGCGCTGCATGAAGGTCGGTTGCTCGCTCATGTCGCATCCCTTTCCAGCTCGGCAGGAATCTGCAGTTCCGCCGCGAAATCATAGGCATCCCCGCGATAGATCGAGCGGACGAACTCGATGACGCGGCCCGAGGGCAGGTAGGAGACGCGCTCGATCCGGAGCGCCGCGGCCCCGGTCGGCACCTCGAGCAGGCCGGCATCGAGAGGCCCGAGATTGGCGGCGGAGATGCGCTGAACCGCGCGGGTGGGGCGCAGGCCGCGCCGGGCCAGCACCGCATAGAGCGAGCCCTCCACCGATTGCGGGTCGGGCAGGATCGAGCTGGCGAGCGCCGCGCGCTCGATCGCCATCGGCACCTCGTCGGCGAGCCGTACCCGTTCGAGGCGCGCGACCCGGTCCTGGGCCGCGAGGCCGAGCACCATCATCTCGTCGGGCGCCGGCACGTGGAGCGCGCGCGAGATCCAGACGGACCGGACGCTCTTGCCGCGGCGCGCCATGTCCTCGGAGAAGGAGGTGAGCATCGAGAGCGCCTGCTCGACGCGTTCGATGCGGGGCGCGACGAAGGTGCCCGACCCGCGGCGCTGGATGAGCTGGCCGCTGCGCACCAGGCTCTGGACCGCCTTGCGGACGGTGACGCGGCTGAGGCCGGTCAGGCTCGCCATCTCGCGCTCGGGCGGCAGGCTCTGGCCGGGGGCGAGGCTGCCGCGGGCGATCTCGTCGGCGATGCGGCGGCTGAGCTGGAGATAGAGCGGGCCGGCGCCGGCATCCTGGAAGCTGTCGGGGGCGAAGATCCGGCCGTTCATGCCGCTTCCCGCGCCATGGCGAGCGCGCCGTCGAGCCCGGTGCCGAGCGCCGGCTGGATCAGGGCACCGTAGCGGCGGGCGAGCCGTTGGCCGAAGATGCGGCCGAGCCCGCCGAGGAAGCAGAGCCGGTCCACGCCCTCGGCAAGCAGGAGGTCGATCGGCGCCGCGATCTCCGCCTCGGCGCGCGCGAGAATCGCGGTCGCCGCGGCGTCGCCTGCCGCCTCGGCCGTGAAGAGGCGGGGGGCGAGGGTAGCGAAATCCGCCGGGGTCGCGACCGCGGCGAAGCGCACGAGCCCTTGCGGCCCGCCGGCTTCGGCGACCACGGCATCGAGCAGCGGCGAGCGCGGCAGGAGCCCGTCATGGGCGAGCAGGGCCGTTTCGAGCAGCGCCTGGCCGAGGCGGGCGCCGCCGCCCTGGTCGCCGAGGCGGAAGCCCCAGCCGCCGAGCGTGCGCACATGGCCCGCGCGCTGGATCGCGAAGATCGAGCCGGTGCCGATCGCCGCGGTCACCCCGTCCGCCGGTCCGAGCGCGCCGCGCGCCGCGATCTCGGCATCGCCGACGATGCGGGCGCTGGCGAAGGGCAATCGCGCCGCGAGCCAGCCCGACGCCTCGGCGATGTTGGCGCCGGCGAGCCCGAGCACGGCGTGCAGCGCCTGGGGTGTGGCGCCGGTGCCAGACTGGGCGAGTGCCGTGGCCATGGCCTGGAGGATATTGCTGCGCGCGGTTTCGGGATCGGACATGATGTTGGCGGCGCCGCCCTCGCCCGTGCCGAGAACGCGCCCCGCCGCATCGGCCACCGCCGCCCGGCAGCCGCTGCCGCCGCCATCGACGCCCAGATAGAGATCCATCGCGACTCCCCTTCGCAGCTACGATACCAAACTAATACCAAATAGGGAAGTCGCATCCCCGTTCGGGCTGAAATCCGCCCATCTCTCGAATCATCTGGACAATTGGTATTCTTTTGGCATCATTGGCGCCAATCAGGGAGTCGCCATGTCCGCCAGAACCGAGCAACCGCATCCGCAGGCGAAGGGCCTTCAGTCCCTGTCGCCCGAGCGGGCGGCGGAGCGCCTGTTCGAGGCGCAGGCGGCGGCGGCGGCGACCGTTGGGGCCAGTCTGAGCGCGATCGCCCGGGCGGGGGAGGCGGCGGCGGCGGCGATCGGAGGCGGCCATCGCCTGGCCTATGTGGGCGCGGGCAGTTCGGGCCTGATGGCGCTGGCGGACGCGCTGGAGCTTGCCGGCACCTTCGGCATCCCGCCCGCGCGCACGCCGGTTCTGTTCGCCGGCGGGACGGCGGCGCTGCTCGCGCTGACCGGGGCGGTCGAGGACGATCCCGCGCTCGCGGCCACCGACCTGGCGCGGCTCGCGCCGCGGGCGGGCGACGTGCTGATCTGCGTTTCGGCGAGCGGCCGGACGCCCTACACGGTCGCGGTGGCCGATGGCGCGCGGCGTTCGGGCGCGACGGTGATCGGCCTTGCCGATGTCGCGGGGAGCCCGCTGCTCGCGCTGGCCGATATCGCGATCCTGCTCGATACCGGGCCGGAGCTGGTCGCGGGCTCGACCCGGATGGGGGCTGGCACGGCGGCCAAGATCGCGCTCAACCTGATCTCGACGCTGATGGGGCTGCGGCTCGGCCATGTTCACGACGGCTACATGGTGAATGTCGTGGCCGACAATGCCAAGCTGCGCGACCGCGCGGCGCGGATCGTCGCGGCGCTCGCCGGCACCGATCCGGACCGCGCGGCGGCGGCGCTCGCCGCCGCGGGGGGCGCGGTGAAGCCCGCGATCCTGATCGCGGGCGGCGCGGCCGACGCGGCAGCCGCGCAGCGCCTGCTCGCGGCGAGCGGCGGCCATGTCGGCCCGGCGCTCGCCACGCTCGGGCAAGACTGACGACCGGTCCCGAGGGGGACCGACAACGGGGAGACTGCGATGACAAGAACGACCCTGCGCGGGCTGCTGCTCGCCACGACCTTGCTCGGCGGCTCGGCCGCCATGGCCGCGGACGTGACCCTCAATATCGAGAGCTGGCGCAATGACGACCTGACGATCTGGCAGGATACGATCATCCCCGCCTTCGAGGCCGGCCATCCCGGAATCAAGCTGAAGTTCAACCCGTCCGCCCCGGCCGAATACAATGCCGTGCTGAATTCGAAGCTCGATGCGGGCTCGGCCGGCGACCTCATCACCTGCCGGCCGTTCGACGCCTCGCTCAACCTGTTCCAGAAGGGCCAGCTCGCCGACCTGACCGGCCTGCCGGCGATGAAGAATTTCGGCACGCTCGCCAAGGCCGCCTGGTCGACCGACGACGGCACCCAGACCTTCTGCGTGCCGATCGCGAGCGTGATCCATGGCTTCATCTACAACAAGGACATCTTCAAGGAGCTCGGGATCGAGCCCCCCAAGACCGAGGCCGACTTCTTCGCCGTGCTCGACAAGATCAAGGAGAACGGCAGCTATGTCCCGATGGCGATGGGCACCAACGACCAGTGGGAAGCCGCGACGATGGGCTATCAGAATATCGGCCCGAACTACTGGAAGGGCGAGGAAGGCAGGCTGGCGCTGATCGCCGGCAGCCAGAAGCTGACCGATCCGCAATGGGTCGAGCCGTTCAAAGAGATCGCCAAGTGGAAGCCCTATCTCGGCGACGGCTTCGAGGCCCAGACCTATCCCGACAGCCAGAACCTGTTCACGCTCGGCCGCGCCGCGATCTATCCCGCCGGATCCTGGGAGATCGCCGGCTTCAAGGCGCAGGCCCAGTTCGAGATGGGCGCCTTCCCGCCGCCGGTGCCGAACGCCGGAGATGGCTGCTACATCTCCGATCACGTCGATATCGCCATGGGGCTCAACGCCGCGAGCAAGCATCCCGAAGAGGCCAAGACCTTCCTCGACTGGGTGGGTAGCCCGGAATTCGCCGAGATCTATTCCAACGCCCTGCCCGGCTTCTTCTCGCTGTCGAATACCCCGGTCACGCTGAAGGATCCGCTGGCCCAGGAATTCGTGTCCTGGCGCGAGACCTGCAAATCCACCATTCGCTCGACCTATCAGATCCTGTCGCGCGGCACCCCCAATCTCGAGAACGAGACCTGGAACGCCGCCGCCAACGTGGTGCGCGGCACCGAGACGCCCGAAGCCGCCGCCCAGCGGCTGCAGGACGGCCTCGCCTCCTGGTACGCCCCGCAGCAACCGTAACTGCCCGCCTGCCGAGCCTAGGCCCCGCCGACCGCGGCGGGGCTCCTTTCCCCTCTGGAGGCGCGCCAATGGCCGACGACCGTCGCCCGTTCCGCTGGCATATTCCCGTCTTCCTCGCCCCCGCGCTCGCCATCTATACCGCGATCATGATCGTGCCGTTGTTCGCGACGCTGAACCTGTCGCTGTTCGGCAAGATCGGCGAGGCGAGCGGTTTCGTCGGGCTCGCGAACTTCCGCACGCTCTTCACCGATCCGCGCTGGTCGGCGAGCTTCTGGAACGCGCTCGGCAACAATGCCTGGTTCTTCCTGATCCACATGCTGGTCCAGAACCCGATCGGCGTGCTGCTCGCCGCCCTGCTCTCCTCGCCCCGCCTGCGCGGCGCTGCCTTCTATCGGACCGCGATCTTCGTCCCCACCGTGCTTTCCTTCGTCATCGTCGGCTTCGCCTGGAAGCTGATCCTGTCGCCGATCTGGGGCATCGCCCCCGACCTCTTCGCCGCGGTCGGGCTCAAATCCTGGTTCGCCCCCTTCCTCGGCAAGGAGGAGACCGCGCTCACCACGCTCGCGCTGATCTCGGTCTGGCAGTTCGTCGGCATCCCGATGATGCTGATCTATGCCGCGCTGCTCTCGATCCCCGACGAGGTGATCGAGGCGGCCGAGATGGACGGGATCACCGGCGCCGCCCAGTTCTGGAAGATCAAGCTGCCCTTGATCCTGCCCTCGATCGGCATCATCTCGATCCTGACCTTCGTGGGCAATTTCAACGCCTTCGACCTGATCTATGTCAGCCAGGGTGCGCTTGCCGGCCCGAATTTCGCGACCGATATCCTCGGCACCTTCCTCTACCGCACGTTCTTCGGCTTCCAGCTGCAGCTCGGCGACCCGAACATGGGCGCGACGATCGCCACGGTGATGTTCTTCATCATCCTGGTCGGCGTCTGCCTCTATCTGTTCGGCATCCAGACGCGGCTGCGCCGCTACCAGTTCTGAGGCCCGCCCGATGAGCCAATCCCGCGCCTCGTTCGGCCGCTCGGCCGCCGCCCATGGCATCCTGATCCTCTATACGGTCATCGCGCTGTTCCCGGTCTTCGTGATCGTGGTGAATTCGGTCAAGTCGCGGAAGGCGATCTTCGCCGAGCCGCTGGCCCTGCCGACATCCGCGACCTGGGACCTGGTCGGCTATCGCACGGTGCTGGGCCAGGGCGACTTCCTGCACTATTTCCAGAACAGTCTGGTCGTCACCGTCGCCGCGCTCGCCGGCGTGCTGTTGTTCGGGGCGATGGCGGCCTTCGCGCTGGCCGAGTACCGGTTCCGCGGCAATCTGTTGATGGGGCTCTATCTCGCCCTCGGGATCATGATCCCGATCCGGCTCGGCACCGTCGCGATCCTGCAGATGATGGTGGCGGGCGGGCTCGTCAACACGCTGATGGCGCTCATCCTCGTCTATACCGCGCAGGGTCTGCCGCTGGCGGTGTTCATCCTCTCGGAATTCATGCGCCAGGTCTCGGACGACCTGAAGAATGCCGGCCGCATCGACGGGCTGAGCGAGTACCGCATCTTCTTCACCCTGGTCCTGCCGCTGGTTCGGCCGGCCATGGCGACGGTCGCGGTCTTCACCATGATCCCGATCTGGAACGACCTCTGGTTCCCGCTGATCCTCGCGCCATCGGAGGCGACGAAGACGATCACCCTCGGCTCCCAGGTCTTTATCGGCCAGTTCGTCACCAACTGGAACGCCGTGCTCGCCGCGCTCAGCCTCGCGATCCTGCCGGTTCTGGTGCTCTATCTGATCTTCTCGCGCCAATTGATCCGCGGCATCACCTCGGGAGCGGTGAAATGATCCCTGTCGCGCATCCGCCGCGCGCCACGCTTCGGGTCTGTCGGAAGGGCCGCGTGTCGGAAGGGGGGCGGACGACCAAGGCGCCATTAACCCCAGGTCCGCATGCCCCCTTCCCGCGACCGACCGCCCCGGCGATCCTGTTCAGGGGTTTCTGTGCCGTTAACCGGTTCACCATGTCCAGCCGCGACGGGTCCATGCCCGCGGCGGTCCGCTCCGCTCGCATATATGGTTCAAGCCGATGACACCCATCCGCACCCTCGTCGTCGGTCTCGGCAATATGGGCCGCTCGCACGCGCTCGCCTATCACGACGATCCCGCCTTCGAGATCGTCGGTCTCGTCAACCGTTCGGCCCCGGTTCTGCCCGAGCCGCTTCGGCCCTACCCTTTCCTCGCCGATTTCGCCGAGGCGCTGGCCCGGCTGAGGCCCGATCTCGTCTCGATCGCCACCTATTCGGACAGCCATGCCGATCTCGCCGTCGCCGCGATGCAGGCCGGCGCGCATGTCTTCGTCGAGAAGCCGCTCGCCACCAGCCTCGCCGATGCCGAGCGTGTCGCCGCGACCGCGCGGGCGACTGGGCGCAAGCTCGTGGTCGGCTACATCCTGCGCCATCATCCGTCCTGGCAGCGGCTGATCGCCGAGGCGCGCGATCTCGGCGGGCCCTATGTCTTCCGGCTCAATCTCAACCAGCAGAGCAGCGGTCCGACCTGGGCCGTCCACAAGGCGCTGATGCGGACCACGCCGCCGATCGTCGATTGCGGTGTCCATTATGTCGACGTGATGTGCCAGATCACCGACGCGCGGCCCGTCGAGGTGCGCGGGATGGGCTTGCGGCTCTCGCGCGAGATCGCCGAGGACATGTACAATTACGGCCATTTCCAGGTTCTGTTCGCCGACGGCTCGCTCGGCTGGTACGAGGCGGGCTGGGGGCCGATGATGTCGGACACCGCGTTTTTCGTGAAGGACGTGATCTCGCCGAACGGGGCCGTCTCGATCCGGATGCCCGAGGCCGCGCGTTCGGACGATATCGACACCCATACCCGGACCTCGCTCATCCGGGTGCACCGGGTCGGCGAGGAGGACGAGGATCTGTCGATGGCCGACGAGCCCGCGCATCAGGATCTCTGCAACCGCGAGGCCGCCTTCGTCGCCCGCGCCATCGCGGCGGATCTCGACCTGACCCGCCATGTCCAGGATGCCGTCGCCTCGCTCGCCGTCTGTCTCGCCGCGGACGAGAGCGTGCGCAGCGGCCGTCCCGTCACGCTTTAGGAGCCGCCCATGGGCCAGTTGACTCTCCGCGCCGTCACCAAGAGCTTCGGCTCGACCGACGTGATCAAGGGCGTCGATCTCGAGGTCCGCGACGGCGAGTTCTGCGTCTTTGTCGGACCCTCGGGCTGCGGCAAGTCCACGCTGCTGCGGATCATCGCGGGGCTCGAGGATGCGAGTTCGGGCGATATCCTGATCGATGGCCGGCGGGTCAACGCGACCGCGCCCGCCGACCGCGAGATCGCCATGGTCTTCCAGTCCTACGCGCTCTATCCGCACCTGACCGTCCGGGACAACATGGCGCTCGGGCTGAAGCAGGCGGGCACGGCCAGGGCCGTGATCGACGAGCGGGTGACGACGGCCTCGAAGCTGCTGTCGCTCGACGCGCTGCTCGCCCGGCGGCCGGCCGAGCTGTCCGGCGGCCAGCGCCAGCGCGTCGCGATCGGCCGGGCCATCGTGCGCACCCCGAAGCTCTTCCTGTTCGACGAGCCGCTCTCGAATCTCGACGCGGCCTTGCGCGTCAATACCCGGATCGAGATCGCGCGCCTGCACCGCCAGATCAAGGCCACGATGATCTACGTCACCCACGACCAGGTCGAGGCGATGACGCTCGCCGACCGGATCGTGGTGCTCAATGGCGGCCGGATCGAGCAGGTCGGCGCGCCGATGGCGCTCTACAACGATCCCGACAACCTGTTCGTCGCGGGCTTCATCGGCTCGCCCCAGATGAACTTCCTCGACGCGGCCGCCCTCGGCCAGCCGGCCGGCACCCTCGGCATCCGGCCCGAGCATCTGGAGATCAGCCGCGAGGCCGGCGCGATCCCCGGCACGGTGAGCCATGTCGAGCATCTCGGCGGCGAGACCAACATCTTCGTGCGCACCGAGCGCCACGGCCTGCTGACCGTGCGCAAGTTCGGCGAGCATCGGCTGGCGGTCGACGAGCTCGTGCATCTCACCCCCGATGCCAGCCGCCAGTTCCTGTTCGATGCCGAGGGGCGACGGATCCGGCAGACCCGCCACGCCGCCTGAGCCGCGGCAACAGTGCTTGCCGAGGTTCCGGCCAAGGTATACAGAGCGGGGGACGGGAAAGGCGGGCGCATGCCCCCCTTTCCCCTTGGCATTTTCGGAGACAGTCATGGCCCGCCGCAGGATGATATACGAGGGCAAGGCGAAGATCCTCTATGAGGGGCCCGAGCCCGACACGCTCATCCAGTATTTCAAGGACGATGCCACCGCCTTCGACGCGCAGAAGAGGGCGACGATCGAGGGCAAGGGCGTCCTCAACAACCGCCTTTCCGAGCATTTCATGTCGGGGCTCAACGCGATCGGCGTGCCCACCCATTTCATCCGCCGGCTCAACATGCGCGAGCAGCTGATCCGCATGGTCGAGATGATCCCGCTCGAGGTCGTGGTGCGCAACTACGCCGCCGGCTCGATCTCCAAGCGGCTCGGCATTCCCGAGGGGCAGCAGCTGCCCCGGCCGGTCATCGAGTTCTACTACAAGGACGACGCCCTCCACGACCCGCTGGTCACCGAGGAGCATATCGTCGCCTTCAACTGGGCCGGCCAGCAGGATATCGACGACATGATCGCGCTCGCGCTCCGCGTGAACGACTTCCTCAGCGGCATGTTCCTCGGGGTCGGCATCAAGCTTGTCGACTTCAAGATCGAGATCGGCCGGGTCTATGAGGGCGATTTCCAGCGCCTGATCGTCGCCGACGAGATCTCGCCCGACTCGTGCCGCCTCTGGGACATCGAGACCGGGCGCAAGCTCGACAAGGACGTCTTCCGCCACGATCTCGGCAATCTGGCCGATGCCTATACCGAGGTCGCGCGCCGGCTCGGCGTGATGCCAAAGACCAACGGCCGCACCCATTCCGGCCCCAAGCTGGTGAACTGATGAAGGCCCGTGTCCATGTGACCCTGAAGCCCGGCGTGCTCGACCCCCAGGGCGAGGCGGTGCGGCACGCGCTCGGCAGCCTTGGCTTCGGCGGCGTCGGCGAGGTCCGGATCGGCAAGGTCATCGAACTCGACCTCGCCGAGACCGACCCGACCGCCGCCCGCGCCCAGATCGGCGCGATGTGCGAGAAGCTGCTCGCCAACACCGTGATCGAATCCTATCGGGTGGAGCTCGCCTGAGCCGATGCGCGCCGCGGTCCTCCGTTCCTACAACGCGGATCTGGCGATCGAGACGGTGCCCGACCCGGTCTGCGAGCCCGACGGCGTGGTGCTGAAGGTGCTGGCCTGCGGCATCTGCCGTTCGGACTGGCATGGCTGGACCGGCGAGCATCCGCGCGTCAAGCCCGGCCAGATCCCCGGCCACGAATATTGCGGCGAGGTGGTCGAGGCCGGTCCCCGCAGCGGCTGGCAGCTCGGCGACCGCCTGGTGGCGCCCTTCATCCTGGCTTGCGGCCACTGTCCGGCCTGCCAGTCCGGCAACCAGAATACCTGTCCCGACCAGCGGCTGCCGGGCTTCGCCGAGCCCGGCGCCTTCGCCGAGCATATCGCGGTGCCGCTCGCCCACAATCTCGCGCCCCTGCCCGGACGGCTGGCCCCCACGGTGGCGGCGGCACTCGGCTGCCGGGCCACGACCGCCTGGCATGCGCTGACCGGCCGCGCCGATCTCAAGGCCGGCGAGTGGCTGGCGATCCATGGCACCGGCGGCGTCGGCCTGTCGGCGATGCTGATCGGCAAGGCGCTCGGCGCGCGGGTCGTTGTGGTCGATATCGTGCCCGAGAAACTCGCCCATGCGCTCGCGCTCGGCGCCGATGCCGCAGTCGATGCCCGGCATACCGACGCGGCCGCGGCGATCCGCGACATCACCGGCGGCGGCGCCCAGGTCTCGGTCGAGGCGCTCGGCATCGCGGCCACCACCAACGCCTCCATCGAATGCCTCGCGCCGCTTGGGCGCCACGTTCAGGTCGGCATGCCCGTCGGCCATACCGCGCGCATGGACGTCAACATGAACGCGGTCTACATGAAGAACCTCGCGCTCTTCGGCACCCGTGGCATGCCGTCCTGGCGCTATCCTTCGTTGCTCGCGCTGATCGAGCAGGGCGCGGTTGACTTCGCGCCGCTGATCGCCCGCGAGGTGGCGCTGGGCGACGCTTCGGCCGAGCTTCGCGCCTTCAACGGCCCGACGCCGCCCGGCGTCGCCGTCATCACCGATTTCGCCCATTGAGGAGACCCGCATGAAGGCCGCCGTCCTGGTCTTTCCCGGCTCGAACTGCGACCGAGACCTCGCCGTGGCGCTTGCCGCCGCCGGCGCCGAGGTGACGATGGTCTGGCACAAGGAGACCGCCCTGCCCGCCGGGCTCGATCTCGTCGCGGTGCCGGGCGGCTTCTCCTTCGGCGACTATCTGCGTTGCGGCGCCATCGCCGCGCGCGCCCCGGTGATGAGAGCGGTGACCGCCTTCGCCGCCGCCGGCGGCCATGTGCTCGGCGTCTGCAACGGCTTCCAGGTGCTGATCGAGGCGGGCCTGCTGCCCGGCGCGCTGATGCGCAATGCCGGCCTCAAGTTCATCTGCGCTCCGGTCGAGCTGACCGTCGCGAGCGCCGACAGCGCCTTCACCCGCGGCTACAGCCCGGGCGAGGCGGTCCGCTATCCGATCGCCCATCACGACGGCAACTATGTCGCCGATCCCGAGACCCTCGCGGCCCTGGAGGACGAGGACCGCATCGCGTTCCGTTACCGCGTCAATCCCAATGGCTCGGCGGCGAACATCGCCGGCATCCTGTCGCCCAATCGCCGCGTGCTCGGGCTGATGCCGCATCCCGAGCGCGCGGTCGATCCGGCCCATGGCGGGACCGACGGCGCGCGGATGTTCGCCGGCCTCGACGCCGCTCTGGGGGCGGGCGCGCTGCAAGGCGCTTGAGCCCCGGGCGGGGCGGGCGTATCTGGAGCAGATGAAGCTGCCGCTCGCCAAGCCTCGGCCGATCGCGCATCCGAGCCGTCTCTGGATGCGTCTGGGCCTGTTCGTCTCGATCCTGATCATGGGTCTGGTGATCTGGGCAAGCCAGATCTACCTGACGCGCAGCTTCAGCGAAAGCCAGCAGACCGACGCGACCCTGCGCGCCACGCTCTATGCCGGCTCGATCCAGAGCGCGATGCAGCGCCATTCGGTGGTGCCGCTCCTGCTGTCGCGCGATCCGATCCTGATCATCGCGTTGAAATCCGGGCAGTTCGCCGAGGCCGAGGCCCGGCTCGCCGATTTCCGCGAGGAGATCGGCGCGGGCTCGATCTTCCTGCTCGACGCCAAGGGCCGGATCGTCGCGGCCAGCGACGAGCAGCCGCTCGAGCAATATGACGGCGACAAGGCCTATTTCACCCTGGCCGCGACCGATACCGGGACGATCTTCTCGATCATCGAGAACGACGATGGCGCCTACAGCTTCCACTATGCGCGCAAGGTCGAGCTCGATGGCCAGCTGCTTGGGGTGATCGTCGTCACCGTCGATCTCGGCGCGCATGAGGAGGGCTGGCGTCGGTCGCATGTGAAGGTCGTGGTCACCAATTCCGAGAACAACGTGCTGCTGGCCTCCGAGCCCAACTGGCGCAAGAACTCGCTCGACAACCTGCTCGCCACCGGCGCGCATCCGTCGCGGATGACCCAGGCGATCCGCAGCGCCCGCCAGACCTTCGGGGACTCGCCCTACGTCTATATCGCCGGCACCCCCTATATCCGCGCCGAGGTGCCGGTCGGGTTCCGCAACTGGCGCCTGACCTATTTCGCCGGGCTCGAGGATGTGCGCGCGCGGGTGAACGGGGTTCTCGCGCTCATCATCATGGTGCTGGCGCTGCTGCTGGCGCTGGCCTTCTATCTGGTGTCGCGGCGGACCCGGGCCGAGAGCCGGCGCATCCAGCGCGAATCCGAGGATCTGCGCATCCTGAACCGACGGCTGTCCGCCGAGATCGCGGCGCGGCAGAGGGTGGAGCGGAACCTGAAGGACGCTGAGCAAACCCTTGAGCAGACGTCTAAACTGGCGGCGTTGGGTCAGATGGCGGCCGCCGTGAGCCACGAGCTGAACCAGCCGCTCGCCGCGATGAAGACCTATCTCGCCGGCGCCCGCCTGCTCCTGACCCGGCGCCGCCCCGAGGAGGCGCTTTCCTCGTTCCAGCGCATCGACGACCTGATCGAGCGGATGGGCGGGATCACGAAGCAGCTCAAATCCTATGCCCGCAAGAGCGATCTCGACCTCGAGCCGGTCGACCTGCGCGACAGCGTGCGCGCGGCGCTCTCGATGATGGCGCCGCAGCTCGGCAAGGTGGCGGTCAACATCACCACGACGCTGCCGTCCGAGCCGGTGCTGGTGATGGCCGACCCGCTTCGGATCGAGCAGATCATCGTCAACCTGTTGCGCAACGCGCTCGACGCGGTGAAGGGCCTGGAGGACAAGCGCATCAAGATCTTCCTGGTTCAGGGCGAGATGATCCTGCTCTCGATCGAGGATAACGGCACCGGGCTCAAGGATCCGGGCAAGCTGTTCGAACCCTTCTACACGACCAAGAAACCCGGCGAGGGTCTGGGGCTCGGCCTCGCGATCTCGGCCGGGTTCGCCGGCGAACTCGGCGGGCGGCTGGTGGCGCGCAACGCACCGGACGGCGGAGCCGTCTTCGAACTGTTGCTGCCGCGCGACCGGTCGCAGGCCCAAGCTGCGGAGTGACGACCATGACCGACAAGATCACAGTCGCGATCATCGACGACGAGGCCGATTTGCGGGAATCGGTCTCGCAATGGATGCAGCTCTCGGGCTTCGAGCCCGTGACCTTCGACGGGGCGGAACCCGCGCTGAAGGTGCTCGGCACCGATTTCCCCGGCGTGGTGGTGAGCGACATCAGGATGCCCGGCATGGACGGGATGGCGTTGCTGCGGCGGCTGCAATCGGTCGATCCAGGCCTCCCGGTGATCCTGATGACCGGCCATGGCGACGTGCCGATGGCCGTCGAGGCGATGCGCATCGGCGCCTTCGACTTCGTCGAGAAGCCGTTCGATCCCGACCGGCTGACCGAACTCTGCGCCCGGGCGAGCGAGCTTCGGGCGCGCACGCTGGAGACCCGCGCCCTGCGCCGGGAACTGTCGGATGCCAGCGTCCTGACCCGGCGGCTGATGGGCGCGAGCCCTTCGATGGAGAAGCTGCGCGAGGCCATCCTCGACGTGGCGCAGGCCGACGGCCATGTCCTGATCCTCGGCGAGACCGGCACCGGCAAGAGCCTGATCGCCAAGGCGCTGCATGCCTGCAGCCCGCGCGCGAGCAAGCCGCTCATCACGCTCAACTGCGCCAGCGTCGCGCCGGAGCAGGTTGAGCCGATGCTGTTTGGCGGCGCCGACTGGCCCGAGAAACCGCTGATCGACCAGGCAGATGGCGGGATGCTCTGCCTCGAGGATGTCGAGGCGCTGCCCCCTGCCGCGCAGGCGCGCCTGCTCGAGACGCTGAACGCGACCGATCCGGAAAGCGCCTCGACCCGGCTGCACAATATCCGGGTGATCGCGGTGTCGAGCCGGCTGGGCGCGGGCACGCCCCCGGCCGACGTGCTGCGCGACGACCTCTATTTCCGGCTCGCGGGGCTGATCCTGGAGGCGCCGCCGCTCCGGACCCGGGGCGAGGACATCCTGACCCTGTTCTCGCATTTCACCATACAGTTCGCCGAGGAATATGGCTGCGAGCCGCCGACGCTCAATGCGGGTGACGCCGCCAATCTGGTGCAGGCTCCCTGGCCCGGGAACATCCGCCAACTAATCAATCTCGCCGAGCGCGCGGTGCTGCAGGCGCGTCGGGGCGACCACAACATCTCGGCCCTGCTGATCGACGATGGGTTCCAGGCGCCGGTGATGGCACTCGACGCGGAAAAGCCGCTCAAGGAGCATGTGGACGCCTTCGAGAAGATGCTGATCGACCACGCCCTGCGCCGCAATACCGGCTCGGTCAGCGCCGTGATGCAGGAACTCGCCCTGCCCCGCCGCACCCTCAACGAGAAGATGGCGAAATACGGCCTGTCCCGCGGCGACTATCTCTGAACGCTTCGGCTGGCGCGCTCCGGCTGTTACCCGCGCGAGGTCCGGCGCGCCGCGAGCCGTCCGCTCCGGGCCGACGTTTGTCGGCCATCGACCTTTCGGGTCTCATGGGAGCCAAGGATCCGCGGGCGAGGCCCCGCCCCCGATGCCGCCGCGATCCGTGACCGCCGTTCACCCCACGACTTGCGGCGTTCGGCGCCGGGCCGCGGCATAGAGCGCGGCGACGGCGCAGGAGGCCAGCCGGGAGCGCACGGAATCGGCGCGCGAGGTCAGCACGATGGGCACGCGGGCCCCGAGCACCACGCCTGCGGCATCGGCATGCGCCAGGAAGGTGAGGTTCTTGGCCAGCATGTTGCCCGCCTCGAGATCGGGCACCACCAGGATCTGCGCATGCCCCGCCACCGGCGAGGTGATGCCCTTGATCCGCGCCGCCTCCGGGTCGATCGCGTTGTCGAAGGCGAGCGGCCCGTCGAGCAACCCCCCGGTGATCTGGCCCCGCTCGGCCATCTTGCACAGGGCCGCCGCCTCGATCGTCGACGGGATCTTGGTCGTCACCGTCTCGACCGCCGACAGGATCGCGACCCGCGGCACGCCGAGCCCCACCCCGGCCCAGAGGTCGATCGCGTTCTGGATGATATCGCGCTTCACGTCGAGATCGGGAAAGATGTTGATCGCCGCATCGGTGATGAACAGCGTGTCGGCATGGCCCGGCACGTCCATCACGAAGACGTGGCTGATCCTCCGCTCGGTCCGAAGACCGGTCTCCGCCGCCGTCACCGCATGCATCAGTTCATCGGTATGGAGGCTGCCCTTCATCAGCATCTCGCCCTTGCCCTCGCGGATCAGCGTGACGCCGCAGGCTGCCGCGGCGTGGCTGTGGGCGGCGTCGACGATCCGGGCATCGCCGAGCGAGAGCCCGTGCTCGGCGGCCAGGCCGCGGATCCTCGCCTCCGGGCCCACCAGGACCGGGACGATGAGGCCGGCCGTCGCGGCATCGAGCGCGCCGCGCAGCGAGGTTTCGTCGCAGGGATGGACGACGATCGTGACCGGCGCGGTCGCTCCGCGGGCGGCGGCGATCAGCCGGTCGTATTTCGATGGATGCGGGTGCGGGTTGGCGTCGGACAAAGTCGCTCTCCGCCGCGAGGGCGGCGGCCTCCGGGCATTGATCTCGGTCAAGGAAGGGCAGATCATACCTGCCTAGGGCAGGCAAGCCCCCCGGGGGCCGGACCGGCCCCCCCCGAACCAGAGCGGAACCCGAGATGACTGACAAGATCGATCCGACTGGCGCGCCGATGAGCGCCGAGCAACTGCGCATGACCGTGCTGCAACAGGAGATGGACAAGGCCGACCTGCAGGCCAGGGCGCGGGAAGCCGAGGAGAAGCGGCTTTCGGCCTTCGCCTCGGATTTCCTCAGCAAGCACGTGACCGAGGAGGAGACCGCGATGGTCCGCCGGCTCGTGATGAACGCGGTCAAGGACGGCAAGTTCGAGGCGATGGTCTACAGCTTCCCTTCGGATCTCTGCACCGATAGCGGGCGGGCGATCAACAACGCCGATCCGACCTGGCCCACCACGCTGCAGGGCAAGGCGAAGGAGTTCTACGAGCGTTTCGACGAGCTGGGCCGACCCCAGGGCTACAAGCTGAAGGCGATGATCATCAACTTTCCGGGCGGGATCCCGGGCGATGTCGGGCTCTATCTCAACTGGGCGCCCGACAAGGTCTGAGGAGCGGCCCGACGGGGTGGGTAACGCATCCACCCCACGGGTCCGCAAGGGGCGTCGCACGCGTGCGACAAAGACCTTCTCATTGTTTTATAACGACAATTTGGAGTGGGTTTACCCAATCGCAACCTGCATGAACGGGAGATGAAGGGCACAGGCGGGCGCCCGACGGTTGTGAGCGGCAGCTATCGCCGGGAAACGTCGCGCGCTCGAAACAGTGTCCGGGCCGCCGGCCACGAATCACGACCGCGATCGGCGCGGCCGCCGGATCGCCCCTCGTGCTCGGTGGAACGACAAGGTCCGCCTTCGTCCCGTCACGGCGCGCGCTGAAGGCCGAGGGCCTCCCGGGAAGGCCCCCCCTCGGCCCGCGCCTGTCGATACGGGCGCGGGCGCGGAAGGCTCTCGCCCCCCGGATCGGGCCGCAGCGTCCCCTCGCCCCCCGGGCAGCGTCAGAACATCGCTGGAACGATGTTGCGGGCCATCGGATCGGGCTCGTAGCTGTCGGGTCGCTTCTGGCGTTTGCCGAGCTTCGGCTCGTCGAACGGCACGCGCTCATAGGGGATGGTCTTCAGGATGTGGCTGATGCAGTTGATCCGGGCGCTCTTCTTGTCGTCCGAGGGCACGACCCACCAGGGTGCCGCCGCCGAGTTCGTGGTCCGCAGCATCTCGTCATAGGCCGCGGTATAGTCCCACCAGCGGCGATAGGATTCGAGATCCATCGGCGAAAGCTTCCACTGGCGCAGCGGATCGTCGATGCGCTGGCGGAAGCGGCGCTCCTGTTCCTCCTCGCTGACATCGAGGAAATATTTCAGCAGCTGGATGCCGCTGTCGACGATGGTTCTCTCGAAGGCGGGGGCGAGCTGGAGGAAGCGCTTCGCCTGGTCCTCGGTGCAGAAGCCCATCACCCTCTCGACACCGGCGCGGTTGTACCAGGAGCGGTCGAAGATCACCACTTCGCCCGCGGCCGGCATATGCGCGAAATAGCGCTGGACATACATCTGGCTCTTCTCGCGCTCGGTCGGCGAGGGCAGCGCCGTCACGCGAAAGACCCGCGGGCTGACCCGCTCGGTCAGGCGGCGGATCACCCCGCCCTTGCCGGCCGCGTCGCGCCCCTCGAAGATGATCACGATACGGGCGCCCGTCGCCTTCACCCAGGCCTGCAGATGCGCGATCTCGACCTGGAGCCGGGCGATTTCCTTCTCGTAGGCCCGGTTGCGCTGTTTCCGGTCGAGATCGGGGGAAGCTGGATGCGCCCCGTCGGCCGGATCGGTCTTGTGCTTCTTGCCCATGCTTTGCTCCCCTTCACTGCCCTGCCGCGGGCACGCTGCCGGGCGGGGTGGGTTTCCTCGTCTCGAAGGCGCTGAGCGCGTCTTCCAGATCCTCGAACACCATATCGGGGCCGATCCGTTCGATCAGGCCCGATCGCTCGAGGACGCCCCGCGCCGTCGCGTGCAATTCGGCTATGGCCAGCGCGACGCCGCGCTGCGCCAGCCCGAGCCGCGCCTCCTCGAGCATGGCCGCGCCGGTGCTGTCGACCTGCACGATCGCGCTGGCATCGATCAGGAGCCAACGGACGTCGGACGGCAGCCCCGCCGCCATCGCCTCGAACTGGTCGCGCAGATAGTCGGCGCTGAAGAAGAGCAGGTTGCCTTCGATCAGCAGCACCGCGAGGCCGGGCACCGGCCGGGCCGTCGGGCTGCGATGCAGCTTGTAGAAGCCTTGGTGGCCGGGAATCCGCCCGAGCATCGCCACGCGCGGATCCATCATGTTGCGCAGCAGATAGGCGAGCGTCGCCGCGACCGCCACCAGCACGCCGCTCAGCACGCCGAACCCGATCGGCCCGGCGAGCGCGATCATCGCGAAGGCGAACTCCATCCGGCTGATCCGCCAGAGCTGCCGGAGCCCACCGAGATCGATCAGGCTCATTGCCGCCGCGACCAGGATGGCGCCGAGCGCCGGAATCGGCAGGATGCGCAGCGCGCCCTGCAGGAAGAGCAGCGTCGCGACCAGCGCCAGGGCCGCGACGATCCCGGCGATCTGGCTGCGCCCGCCGACCGAGGCATTGATGGCCGTGCGCGAATCCGACGCCGTCACGGGAAAGGCGCCGAACAGGCCGGCGCCGAGATTGGCGGCCCCGAACCCGACCAGCTCGCGGTTCGGGTCGACCCGATAGCCGCCGCTGACCCCGAAGCTGCGCGCGCTGACGATCCCGGCGCCGTAGCTGACCAGGAACACCGCCACGGCGCCGCCGATCAGCTCGTCCCAGGGCAGACCGCCGACCATGGGCAGGGACAGACGCGGCAGGCCCGTGGGCAGGTCGCCCACCACCGCGATGCCGTGGCCCGCAAAGTCGAACACCGCCGACAGGATCACCGACAGCACGACCACGATCACCGGGCCCGGCACCGGCAAGCGCAGCCGCGGGGCGGCCAGAAGCAGCGCGAACATCGCCGCGGCGAGCAGGAGGGTCGGCCAATGGATGGCGCCGGCCTTGGAGACCAGCTCGAT
The DNA here is from genome assembly GCA_046348955.1 of Amaricoccus sp. GTDB lineage: Bacteria > Pseudomonadota > Alphaproteobacteria > Rhodobacterales > Rhodobacteraceae > Amaricoccus. Next base: position 137,138 of record JAXMDG010000005.1, on the reverse strand, counting down.
CAGCGGGCCGATCAGGCCGTCGGAATCGATCTTGAGCCCGGTCAGCTTGCCGATCTGGCCGACGATGATATCGAGCGAGATCCCGGCGAAGAAGCCGGTCAGGATCGGCCGCGACAGGAAGCTCGCGATCGCTCCGAGCCGCAGCAGCCTGGCTCCGAGGCAGAGGCCGCCGACCGCGATCGCGAGCATCCCCGCCACCGCCACCCGATCGGCCTGGCTGAGCCCCGGCATCGCGGCCATGGTCGCGGCGAGCACCGTCATCGTCGCGGCGTCCGGCCCGACGATCAGCCGGCGCGACGGGCCGAACAGCGCGTAGGCGATGAGCGGCGCGATGCTGGCATAGATGCCGGTCTGCGGTGGCAGGCCGGCGATCGCCGGATAGGCGATCGCGCTCGGCAGGCCGACCGCGGCGATCGCGAGCCCGGCCGAGACATCGTTGCGCAGCCAACCGAGACGATAACCGGCCAGTCCGTCGATGAGCGGCAGGCGAAGGGAGGAGCGGGCGGGCTTGGCGTCGGTCGTCACGATGCCCCGATCATAGCATGTTCGCGGGCGGGCGCAGCAGCGAAGCTCATTCCTGCCGGGTTTCGCCCGCCGCCGCCACCGGCGGGTCGAGCGCCACCCAGGCGAGCAGCAGCTCGTAGAACACGGCGAGCACGATCGGCCCGAGGAACAGGCCGATCATGCCATAGGCGAGCGTGCCGCCGATCACCCCGGTCAGGATCACGAGGGTCGGCGTCGTCAGCCCGCGCGCGATCAGGATCGGTTTCAGCACGTTGTCGATCAGCAGAATCGGCACCAGGGCGATGCTGAGCGCCAGCGCCGGCCAGAGCGCGAGGCTCATCCAGGCCCAGACGACCACCGGCAGCAGGATCACGGCCGGACCGATCTGGAGGATGCACAGGAGGAGGATCGCGAAGGCGAGCAGACCCGCCCCCGGCACAGCCGCGACCTTGAGGACGATCCCCGCCAGGATCGCCTGCAGCACCGCGACGCCGATCACCCCGCGCGACACGTTGCGGATGGTGGCCCCGGCAAGATCGACGAAATGCGCGCCGCGCGGCGCCATGATTCGGCCAGCGAAACGCCGGGCGCCGGCGACGAGCCGCGGGCCCGGCAGGAACAGGCAGCCCGCGATCAGCACGGAGATCACGAACATCGCCACATCGCCGCCGAGCGCCGCGACCTTGCCGAGCGCCGTCTCGCCCGCGGGCAGCAGCACCGGGCCATATTGCCGGATCGCCTCGTCGAAATTGGTCGCGGCGAGTTCCCAGGCGTCGTGCAGCGGATCGCCGACCAGCGGCCAGGTCTCCAGCACCGGCGGCGGCGGGGGCACCGTCAGGGTATGGGCATGCATCGCACGGACAAGGATCTGCGTGGTCTCGACGAAGCTCGCGGCCAGCAGCCCGACCGGGCCGACCACGACGACGAAGGCGAGGCTGGTCAGCAAGGCGGCGGAGAGGCGCTGCCGGCCGCCAAGCCGGGCAGAGAGCCAGAGATGGACCGGATAGAGAGCGGTCGAGAGCACCACGGCCCAGAGCACGATCGGCAGGAACGGCCGCACCAGCTCCATCGACCAATAGGCGAAGGCCCCGAGAAAGGCGAGCCGGATCACCAGATCGGTGACCCGCGCCTCGACGATCTCTCCCCTGGCCTCCGCATTCCCACTCGGTTCAGCCATGCCCCGCCCCGTGCCTCCCTGCCCCGCGCGCGCCCCCCGCACTATCGGACCGCGCGCGGCAAGTGCAATGACCGATGGGTCGCACGAGCCGGACGTCGCCCGATGGCGCGCCCTCGGACTGGAACGGGCAGCGCCGTCGCGAGGCCGTCATGACCGCGTCATGCGAGCGTCATGGCGGACTCCTAGGGTCGCCCCCGATCCTGATCGTCCTTGAGGATACCATCATGCGAACGACATCTGTCGCCCTCGCGGCCGTCGCGGTCGCGCTGCTGCCGGGCCTGTCCGGCGCTGCCGAGCTCACCGTCTATACGGCCCTGGAAGCCGACCTGCTGCCGGTCTACGCGAAGAGCTTCAACGCCCAGCATCCCGACATCAAGATCAACTGGGTGCGCGACTCGACCGGTGTCATCACTGCGAAGCTGCTCGCCGAGAAGGACAATCCCGTCGCGGACGTGGTGCTCGGCACCGCCGCGACCTCGCTCCTGCTCCTGAAGTCCGAGGGGATGCTCGAGACCTACACCCCCGCCGGCCTCGACAAACTCGACCCGCGCTTCGTGGACGACGACAAGCCCCCTTACTGGGTCGGCTCCGACGCCTGGTCCTCGGCGCTCTGCGTGAACAAGGTCGAGATGCAGAAGCGCGGGCTCGAGATGCCCACCTCCTGGGCCGACCTGACGAAGCCGGAATACAAGGGCCTGATCGTCATGCCGAACCCGGCCTCCTCGGGCACCGGCTTCCTCGACGTCTCCGCCTGGCTGCAGATGATGGGCGACGAGAAGGGCTGGGCCTACATGGACGCCCTCGACAAGAACATCGCGACCTATGTGCATTCGGGCTCGAAACCCTGCACCATGGCCGCGTCGGGTGAGTACCCGATCGGCATCTCCTTCGAGTATCGCGCGGCGAAGCTCGAGGCCGACGGCGCGCCGATCGCGGCCGTCATCCCCTCCGAGGGCATCGGCTGGGAAATGGAAGCCTCGGCCATCATCGCCGGCACCCCGAACGAGGAGGCCGCAAAGGCGCTGATCGACTGGGCGGTCTCCGACGACGCGATGAAGATCTATGCCGAGAACTTCGCGATCCTCGCGAACCCGGCCTTCGAGAAGCCGATCGCCGGCCTGCCGACCGACATCCGCGACAAGCTCATCAAGAACGACTTCGAGTGGGCGGCGAACGAGCGGGCCGAGATCCTCGACAAGTGGCAGGCCCGCTTCGGCGCGAAGTCCGAGCCCAAGGGCTGACACCGCTGCACGACCCGATGGCGCGGCGGGGCGGCTCCGGCCGCCTCGCCGCGGGGACTTTTCGCGGGGGGGGGACGATCCATGGCCTATCTTGAGATCCGCAACGTCAGCAAACGCTTCGGCGAGTTCCTGGCCCTGAACGACGTCTCGCTCGACGTGAACGAGGGGGAATTCGTCTGCTTTCTCGGGCCCTCGGGCTGCGGCAAGACCACGCTCCTGCGCGCCATCGCCGGGCTCGACATCCAGACGAGCGGGACGATTTTCCAAGGCGGGCGCGACATCTCGGCACTGCCCCCCGAGGAACGCGACTTCGGGATCGTCTTCCAGTCCTATGCGCTCTTCCCGAACCTGACGGTGCGCCAGAACATCGCCTTCGGGCTGGAGACGCGCGGCAACGAGCGCAAGGCCATCGACACCCGCGTCGCCGAGCTTCTCGACATGATCGGTCTCTACGAGCACCGCGACAAGTATCCGGCGCAGATTTCCGGCGGCCAGCAGCAGCGCGTGGCGCTCGCCCGGGCGCTCGCCCCGAATCCGGGGCTGATCCTGCTCGACGAACCGCTTTCGGCCCTCGACGCCAAGGTACGCCTGCACCTGCGCCAGCAGCTCAAGGACATCCAGGCCCGGCTCGGCGTCACGACGGTGATGGTGACCCACGACCAGGAGGAGGCGCTCGCCATCGCCGACCGGCTGGTGGTGATGAATGTCGGCGTGGTCGAGCAGGTCGGCACGCCGCAAGAGATCTACGACACGCCGAAGACCCGCTTCGTCGCCGACTTCATCGGTGCGATGAACTTCTTCCCCGGCGAGATGATCGCGGCCGACGAGGTACGGGTGGGCGGTCTGCCGCTCCGCTGCCTGCCGAACGGACATGCGGCCGGGCAACGGGTGACGGTGGCGATCCGGCCCGAGGACATCCAGGTGCCGAATCCCGGAACACCGCTCTCGAACCTCGTCGACGCCGAGGTCGGGCCGGTCGAGTTCCTGGGCAGCCATGTGCGCACCCGTCTGGAGCACCCGGCCTTCGCGGACGCGCCGCTGGTGGCGCAGCTGAGCCAGAACCTGGCGCGGCGCGTGCATCTCGCCCAGGGCGGGCGGCTCGAGGTCTGGCTGCCGCCGGAGCGGGTGCGGGTCTTCGACGAGGCGCAGGCGAGGGGGCAGGCGCATGGCTAGCGTGGCGGACATCGATGCCGGCCGCGCCGCCGCCCCGGCGATCCGGGCGAAAGCCGGCCGCGACGACCGGCTGACCCTGCTCTTCGTGCTCCTGATCGGCGCCTATCTCGTCATCAGCCTGGCGCTGCCGCTCGCGACCATGCTCGCGAAATCGACCGAGGTCAGGACCTTCGACTTCGGCGCCTACGATCTGGAGGTCGACAACGGCGCGGGGTTTCATCCGATCGGGACGCTCGCCGAGAACCAGGTGGCGCTCGGCCTCTCCGACCCGGTGGCGCAGGCGCGGCGGTCCGCCTCGCTCACCGTGGCGCAGATGTTCCGCGACAGCGCCTATCAGGCGGTCCCGGTGGAGAAGATCCGCATCCGTGCCCAGCCCGGCGCGGTGCTGGAGGCCTTCGGCAAGCCGGTCGAGCCCGGCACCTGGGTCGAGGCCGGCGGCAAGGACCTGCGGCGGCTGGTGCTGCGCGCCGGCACCGTGCGCTCGCTCGCGAACTACGTCACCTATTTCCAGACGCCGGCGCTCACCCAGTCGATCGTGAACAGCCTTGCGGTCTCGCTCATCACCACCGTCATCACCGTGGCTCTGGCCTTCGGCTTCGCCTGCGCGCTGCAGCGGACCTGCATGCCGTTCAAGGGCTTCTTCCGCACCGTGGCGATGGTGCCGATCCTCGTGCCCTCGCTCCTCGCCGGCATCAGCCTCGTCTATCTCTTCGGAAACCAGGGGATCCTGAAGGATCTGCTGATGGGCGGCACCATCTACGGGGCGCCGGGGATCGTGGCGGGCTGCGTCTTCTTCACCTTCCCGCACGCGATGCTCATCATCTCGACCGCCCTCGCGATCTCGGACGCGCGTCTCTACGAGGCGGCGCAGGCGCTGCGGGCCTCGCCGGTCAAGACCTTCCTCACCGTGACCCTGCCAGGCGCCCGGTACGGGCTCATCTCCGCCGCCTTCGTGGTCTTCACGCTCACCATCACCGAATTCGGCGTGCCGAAGGTGGTGGGGGGCGGGTTCAACGTGCTGGCGGTCGACATTTACAAGCAGGTGATCGGCCAGCAGAACTTCGCCATGGGCGCGGTCGTCTCGGTCATCCTCCTCATCCCCGCCATCTTCGCCTTCGCGATCGACCGCATCGTGACCCGCCGGCAGGTGGCGCTGCTCTCCGCCCGGGCCGTGCCCTATGCGCCGAAGCCGAGCGCGCTCGGCGACCGGGCGGCGCTCATCTACTGCCTCGTCATCGCAGCTCTTCTGCTGCTCGTGCTCGCGGTGTCGCAATATGCCGCGCTCATCACCTTCTGGCCCTACAACACCGCGCTGACCCTGAAGCACTACTCCTTCCAGGGGGTCGATGGCGGCGGCTGGCCCTCCTACTTCAATTCGGTGCGGATGGCGCTCTACGTGGCGCTGATCGGCACCGGGGTGATCTTCGTCGGCGCCTATCTGGTCGAGAAGGGCCGCGGCTTCCTCGCCGCCCGCACCGGGCTGCACTTCCTTGCCATGATGCCGATGGCGGTGCCGGGGCTGGTGCTCGGCCTCTCCTACATCTTCTTCTTCAACGCCCCCTGGAACCCGCTGCGCTTCCTCTACGGGACCATGGCGATCCTCGTCATCTCGGCGATCACCCATTTCTACACGGTGTCGCACCTGACCGCGCTCACGGCGCTGAAGGCGATGGACAAGGAGTTCGAGGCCGTCTCCGCCTCGCTGAAGCAGCCGATGACGCGGATGTTCACCAGCGTGACGGTGCCGGTCTCGCTGCCCACCGGGCTCGACATCGCCGCCTATCTCTTCGTGAATGCGCTCACCACCGTCTCGGCGGTGGTCTTCCTCTACTCGCCCCATACCACCCTCGCAGCGGTCGCGGCGCTCAACATGGACGACGCCGGGCAGATCCAGGCGGCGGCCGCGATGTGCATGTTGATCTTCTACACGAACCTCGCGGCCCGCGGCGTGCATCTCCTGCTCGCCCGGCGCCTGGAGCGGGCCCAGGCCTGGCGGCGGCGGTGAGCGACTTCGACCTCGCCATCGTCGGGGCCGGCATCGTCGGCCTCGCCCATGCGCTGGCGGGCCTGCGCCGGGGCCTGCGCGTGGTGGTCATCGACCGCGAGGCCGAGGCGATCGGCGCCTCGATCCGCAACTTCGGCTTCGTCACCGTCACCGGCCAGCAGGCGGGCGAGTGCTGGCGGCGGGCGATGCGCTCGCGCGACGTCTGGGAGGAGGTGGCGCCGAAGGCCGGCATCCCCGTCGAGCACGCGGGCCTTCTCGTCACCGCCCGCCGCCCCGAGGCGATGGCGGTGCTCGAAGCCTTCCGCGCCACCGAGATGGGCGCCGACTGCCGGCTGCTCACCGCCGCCGAGACGCGCGCCGAACATGGCAGCATCCTCGCCGACACGGCCCTCGAAGGCGCGCTCTGGAGCCCGCACGAGCGCCGGGTCGAGAGCCGCTTCGCCGTCGGCAAGCTCGCCGCATGGCTCGAGGCCGAGGGCGTGGCGTTCCGCCGCCGCACCCTCGTCACCGCCGTCGAACCCGGCCGGGTCGTGACGACGGGCGGCGTCGTCACCGCCGCACGCATCGTCGCCTGTCCCGGCGACGACCTGCTGACGCTGTTCCCCGAGACGATCGCCGATCTCGGCATCGCCCGCTGCCGGCTCCACATGATGAAGGTGCGCCCGCCCGCGGGCTTTCGCCTGCCCGGCTCGGTCATGTCCGATCTCTCCCTCGTGCGCTATCTCGGCTATGCCGACCTGCCCGAGGCGGCGCCGCTTCTGGCGCGGCTTCGGGCCGAGCAGTCGGAGTTCCTCGAGCACGGCATCCACCTCATCGTGGTGCAGGGCTCGGACGGCGACCTCGTCGTCGGCGACACCCACCACACCCACTGGAGCCCGCCGCCTTTCTCGCGCGAGCATCTCGACGATCTGATGCTCCAGGAGATGCACGCCGTCCTGGCCCTGCCCGGCGCCCGCGTCGTCGAGCGGTGGAGCGGCACCTACGCGACCCTCCCCGACCGGCTGATGATCCGCGAGGCACCGCTTCCCGACACCCGGCTCGTCATCGTCACCAGCGGTACCGGGGCAAGCACCGCCTTCGCCATCGCCGAGGAAACCCTCGCGGAGCTTTTCGGAGACCAAGCATCATGACCAAGCTGCAGGCCGTTGTCTTCGACTGGGCCGGCACGATGATCGACCATGGCAGCCTTGCGCCCATGGGGGTCTTCGTGAAGGCCTTCGCCGAGTTCGGCGTCGAGATTTCGGTGGACGAGGCGCGCGGCCCGATGGGCATGGCCAAGCGCGATCACATCGCCGCGCTGATGGCGGAGCCGCGCATCGCCGCCGCCTGGGAGGAGGCCCGCGGCAAGGCGCCGGACGACGCGGAAATCGACGCCCTCTACGAGGTCTTCGTGCCGATGAACACGGCCGTCCTCGGCGACTACGCCGAGCTCATCGACGGCGCCGTGGAGACGGTGGCGGCGCTGCGGGCGCGCGGCCTGAAGATCGGCTCGACCACCGGCTACACCCGGCCGATGATGGAAAAGCTGCTGCCGCTCGCCGCCGAGCAGGGCTATGCGCCCGACAGCCTCGCCTGCACCGGCGACACGCCCGCCGGGCGGCCGACGCCGCTCATGATGTACAAGACCTTCCTCGACCTCGACGTCTGGCCGGCCCATGCGGTGGTGAAGGTCGACGACACCGAGGTCGGCATCGCCGAGGGGCTCAATGGCGGCTGCTGGACGGTGGGCGTGGCGCTCACCGGCAACGTCTTCGGCCTGACCCCGGACGAGACCGAGGCCCTCGACCCGATCGAGTTCGAGATCCGCCGCGCCGAGGCCTATGGCAGGCTGACCCGCGCCGGAGCGCACTACGTCATCGACTCGGTGATCCAGCTGCCCGAGATCCTGGACGAGATCGAGGGCGCCCTCGCCCGCCAGGACCGCCCGTGATCGCGCCCCGAGCCTGACGGCCCACCTGCCGAACCCTGCCCCCGGAACGCCGGTTGCGCCGGCGTCCGAGCCGGTCCAGAACCGAGGGAAACAAGCGGGAGAGGCTGCGATGCAGGCCACGGTCTTCGACGACACGATCTGCGAGCTGGGCGAAGGGCCGATCTGGGCCGAAGGGCGGCTCTTCTGGTTCGACATCCCGGGCCAGCGCCTGCATGCCCGCGACGAGGCTGGCGCCACGCGCAGCTGGCATTTCGGCGAGCGCGTCTCGGCGGCCGGCCGGCTCCGCGAGGGGGGGCTCGTCATCGCCTCCGAGACCGGCCTCTGGCGCTTCGACGCCGACAGCGGCGAATGGCAGCTCATCGCGGCGATGGAGGCGGACGACCCCACCACCCGCTCCAACGACGGGCGCGCCGATCGCCAGGGCGGGTTCTGGATCGGCACGATGGGCAAGAAGTTCGAAAAGGGCGCTGGCGCGCTCTACCGGCTCTATCGCGGCGAGATCCGGCTGGTTCGGACCGGGCTCACCATCCCGAACGCGATCTGCTTCGCCCCCGACGGCAGCCGCGGCTATTTTTCCGATGGCAACGACAAATGCATCCGAACCTGGGCGCTCGACGCGCATGGCTGGCCCCGCCAGGATCCGGAGACCTTCTTCGATTTCGGCCCGCTCGGTGGCAGTCCCGACGGCGCCATCGTCGATTCCGAAGGGGCGCTCTGGTGCGCCAACTGGGGCGGAGGCCGGGTGCTGCGCATCCTGCCGGACGGACGCATCGACGCCGAGATCGCCTTGCCGGTCCGCCAGCCGACCTGTCCGGCCTTCGGGCCCGCGCTCGACCGGCTCTATATCACCAGCGCCCGCGAGGGGCTCGACGCGGCGGCGCTCGCCGCCCAGCCCTTGGCCGGCGCGGTCTTCCAGGCGCCCATCGCCGTGCCCGGGCTGGCCGAGCCCTTCGTCGATCTCGACTAAGGCCGCGATGCGAGCCCGGCGCCCAGGCAGTCGGGACAGTCGGCGCGCGCCCGGATGCCGATCCGCCGCGTCTCGGTCCAGAGCCCGTCAAAGACCAGCAGGCTGCCCCGCAGCCCGCCCCCGGCCCCGGCGATCAGCTTGATCGCCTCGAGCGCCAGCAACGCGCCGATCACCCCGGGCAGCGCGCCCACGACACCACCCGCTGCGCAATCGGGCGCGAGCCCCGCCGCGGGCGGCTCCGGAAACAGGCAGCGATAGCACGGCCCGCCCCGGCGCGGGTCGAACAGCCCCACCTGCCCTTCCCACTGGCTCATCGCCCCCGAAAGCAGCGGCCGCCCAGCTCGGACGCAGGCGGCATTGACGCAATAGCGGGTCTCGAAATTGTCGCTGCCGTCGATCACCAGATCATGGGACGCGACCAGCGCCGCCGCATTGTCCGGCCCGAGCCGGACCGGATGGGTCTCGACCAGGACGCCCGGATTGAGCCGGCCGAGCGCGGCCGCCGCCCGCTCCGCCTTGGGCAGGCCCAGATCCGCCGTGCCGTAGAGAATCTGGCGCTGCAGGTTGGAGAGGCTCACCCGGTCCGGATCGACGAGCCCCAGCGCGCCCAGGCCCGCCGCCGCGAGATAGAGCGCCGCCGCGCTGCCGAGACCGCCCACCCCGACCAGCAGCACCTTCGCCTTGCCGAGCCGCACCTGACCCGGTCCGCCGATCTCGCGCAGCACGATATGGCGCGCATACCGGGTCAGCTCGTCCGGCGTCACGGCGCCCGGCCGGTCCCGGTCGAGCCGAACCCGCCCTCGCCGCGCAGGCTGTCGCTCAGCGCCGCCAGCACCCGGATCTCGGCGCGGCAAAAGGTGGCGAGCACCATCTGCGCGATGCGCATCCCGTGCTCGATCCAGACCGGCTCGGCGCCATGATTGATCACGATGACCCCGAGCTCGCCGCGATAATCGCAATCGACGGTGCCGGGGCTGTTGAGCAGCGTGAGCCCGTGGCGCAGCGCCAGCCCGGACCGGGGGCGCAGCTGCAGCTCATGCCCAGGCGGGATCTCGACCGCGATCCCGGTCGGGATCAGCGCCCGCGCGCCCGGCCGGATTTCCAGGCCGGTGACGCGCTGCGCGGACGGCAGGTTGGCGCACAGATCGAGCCCGGCCGCCCCCTCGGTCGCATAGGCGGGAAGCGGCAGGGTCGGGTCGCGACCGGCAAGCAGCTTCAGCCCAAGCACCGCCTCGCTCATTGCGCGGCTCCCCCGGCCAGCGCCGTCGCTATCCGATCGGCCAGCGCTTCGGCAGTCGCCTGTTTCGACATGCGCGGCCAAGATTCGACGGCATCCTTGGTGATCAACGTCACCGCGTTGTCGGGTCCGCCCATGATGCCGGTCGAGGGGCTCACATCGTTCGCAACCAGCCAGTCGGCGCCCTTGCGAACGCGCTTGGCCGAGGCGTTGAAGACCAGCTCCTCGGTCTCTGCGGCAAAGCCGATGACGAGCTGCGGCCGGCCCGAGGTCCGGCGCGCGATCGTCCGCAGGATGTCGGGATTCTCCGCGAGCTCGAACTCGGGCGGCCGGCCCCCCGCCTGCTTCTTCAGCTTCGAATCGCGCGGCGCCACGACATGCCAGTCGGCGACGGCGGCGGCGAAGATCGCCACATCGGCGGGGAGCGCCGCCTCGACCGCTTCGAGCATCTGCCGCGCGGTCTCGACCTCGACGATCGTGGCTCCGAGCGGACGCGGCGCCTCGGCCGGGCCGGTGACGAAGGTCACGCGCGCGCCCCGTGCCGCGAGCGCGGCGGCGATGGCGCTGCCCTGCCGGCCGGAGGAGCGATTGGCGATATAGCGCACCGGGTCGATCGGCTCATGGGTCGGCCCGGAGGTCACGAGCACATGCCGCCCGGCGAGCGACCCGCCGGTCGCCAGCGCCGCGTCGATCGCGGCGAGGATCGCCGGCGGCTCGGCCATCCGGCCCGGCCCGAACTCGCCGCAGGCCATCGCCCCCTCGTCGGGCCCGACCACCAGCGCCCCGTCGGCGGTCAGCGTCGCGAGATTGCGCTGGGTCGCGGGATGCAGCCACATCCGCACATTCATCGCCGGCGCCAGCAGCACCGGCTTGTCGGTCGCGAGCAGGAGCGTGCTCGCAAGATCGTTGGCATGGCCATGGGCGAGCTTGGCCATCAGATCGGCGGTCGCCGGCGCCACCACCACCAGATCGGCGCTGCGCGACAGCTCGATATGGCCCATCTCGGCCTCGTCGGTCAGGTCGAACAGCGCGGAATGGACCTTTGCCTCGGCGAGAGCGGCGAGCGACAGCGGCGTGACGAATTCGGCTCCCGCCGCGGTCAGGACCGGCACCACCGCGGCACCGGCCTTGCGCAACAGCCGGATCAGCTCGAGGCTCTTGTAGGCCGCGATGCCGCCCCCGATCACCAGCAGGATCCTGCGGCCCGCCACCATCATGCGCCTCCCTCGCCGTCCAAGCCCGTAGGTAGAGCGCCCCGCCCGGTCGCGCAAGAAGGCGGCGCCGGGCGCAGGCTCATCCCTCGGCCCGCCGCCCCCAATCCGCGCCCTGCATCTCGTGCAGCCGAGAGACGGTGCGGGCGAACTCGAAGGCGCCGGCCCCCTCGGCATAAAGCGCCTCCGGCGGGGCCGCAGCCGAGGCGATCAGCCGGACATGCGCCTCATAGAGCGCATCGACCAAGGTCACGAAGCGCTTGGCTTCGTTGGCACGGGCGGGCGACAGGCGCGGAATGCCGTCGAGGATCAGCACATCGACCGCCTCGGCGAGGGCGAGATAGTCGGCCGGCCCCAGCGCCGCGCCGCACAGCGCCTCGAAGCTGGTGCGGACCACCCGTCCGGCATGGTCGGGCAGGCGGAGCGTGCGTCCCTGCACGGTCAGGACGAGCGGCGTCACCGGGCCCTTGGCGAGCCGCTTCCAGGCCGCGTCGAGGGCAGCCCGCGCACCCTCGCCGATCGGCCAGTGATAGACCGGACCGCCCCCGGCCACCAGCATCCGGTGGTCGGTCGGGCTGTCGAGCTCATGGAGCTCCAGCCGCTCCTTGATCAGCGCGATGAAGGGCAGGAAGAGCTGGCGGTTAAGCCCGTCCTTGTAGAGTTCGTCCGGGGCCCGGTTCGAGGTCGTGACGATGACGACGCCCCGCTCGAACAGCCGCTCGAACAGCCGCCCCACCAGCATCGCGTCGGTGATGTCGGTGATCTGCATCTCGTCGAAGCAGAGCAGCGTCGCCCCGTCGGCGACCGCGTCGGCGACCGGGCGCACCGGGTCGGTGCCGCCCTTGGCCCGGGCCGCGCCGATCCCGCGATGGATCTCCTGCATGAAGGCGTGGAAATGCACGCGCCGCTTGGGGGACACCGGCACGGTCTGAAAGAACAGCTCCATCAGCATCGACTTGCCGCGGCCGACCCCGCCATAGAGATAGAGGCCGGGCACCGCGCTTTGCTCCAGCCGGTCGCGGCCCCAGCCGAAACGTCCGAGCCCGACCTTCTTGGGCCGGGCCGGGTTGTAGTCGGCGAGCCGCATCGCCAGCAGCTGCAGCTTCTCGACCGCCAGGCGCTGCGCCGGGTCGGCCTCGAGCGCGCCCTCGGCCACCTTGCGGCGATAGAGCGCCATCGGCCCCTCGCCCGGCTTCGCGTCCCCCGCCATCAGGCCGAGAAATGCAGGGACACGCGACGGTTCTCGCGGCCCTTCTTTTCGATCTTGCCGATCCGGAGGCGGCCGATCTCGCCCGTTGCGGCCACATGGGTGCCGCCGCAAGGCTGGAGGTCGATGGTCGCCGCGCCCTCGCCGATCCGGATCAGCCGCACCCGTCCCTGGCCGCGCGGCGGCGCGACCTTCATCGTCTTGACCATCTCGGGCGCGGCATCGAGCGCCGCTTCCTCGATCCATTCGGCAGTGACCGGAAGGTCGGCCGCGACATGGTCGTTGAGCGCATGTTCCAGCGCGGCGATGTCGGACGGCGGCTCGGGCATGTCGAAATCGAGCCGCCCCTTGTCCTCGCCGATCGCCCCGCCGGTGACGCCGTAGGGCATGACGACCGACAGCAGATGCAGCGCGGTATGCATCCGCATCAGCCGATGGCGCCGGCCCCAGTCGAGCGCCAGCGCGACGGGCTCGCCGGGCTCGGGCAAAGCCGCCCCCGCCTCGGCGAGATGCAGGACGCGCAGCCGGTCGCCGCCGGGATGCACCGCTCCGATCAGCGCGAGCATGCCGCCATCGGCGCGGGTCAGATGACCGGTATCGCCCGGCTGGCCGCCCGAGGTCGCGTAGAACACCGTGCGGTCGAGCTCGACCGCCGGCATTCCGCCCTCGGTCTCGACGATCGCGACAACCCGCGCGTCGCAGGCGCGCAAATAGGCGTCGTCGCGGAACAGATAGTCGGTCATCGCCCCCCTCGCCCGATCGGGAGTCCTCCCTATCAGGTCGACGAAGCGCGTCAACGCCCCCGAGGACGCCCAGACGAGGTTCCGGGCCTCCGCTGCCCAAGACAGGGTCGAGCCGGGGCCTCTCCCAGGGACCGGAACGGTATGAGCGGGCTCACCTCCATCGCGATCGGTGATGCCCGGGCCAACCGAAATTCGTTTGACGCCGAACCGGGGGACGACCCAGTCTGCACACATCCTGTCTCAAGCCGGAGTGCCGCCTTGCCCGCGCCAAGGACGCCCATCGTGACCCCGCTGCTGCTCGGCTGCTGCCTGATCCTGACGGTCGGCTTTGGCATCCGCGCAAGCTTCGGGGTCTTCCAGATCCCGATCGCCGCGCAGTTCGGCTGGCCGCGCGCCGACTTCTCGCTGGCGATCGCGATCCAGAACCTCGCCTGGGGCATCGGCCAGCCCGCCTTCGGCGCCTTTGCCGAACGGTTCGGCGACCGCAAGGCGATCGCGCTCGGGGCCGTCATCTATGCGCTCGGTCTGGTCCTGTCAGCCAACGCGGTGACGCCCGGCGCGCATCAGCTGCTCAACATCCTGATCGGCTTCGGCATCGCCGGCACCGGCTTTGGCGTGATCCTCGCGATTGTCGGGCGCGCCGCCAGCCCCGAGAACCGGTCGCTCGTGCTCGGCATCGCCACCGCCGCCGGCTCGGCCGGCCAGGTGCTCGGCCCGCCGCTCGCCGAGACGCTGCTCGGGGTCATGCCCTGGAGCTCGGTCTTCCTCGTCTTCGCCGCCCTGATCCTCGCCACGCTCCTGCTCTTGCCGCTGCTGCGCAGCGAGGCCGTGACCCAGCATCCCGGCGAGGCGGGCATGGCCGCGATCGTCGGTCAGGCGGTACGCGATCCCTCCTTCGCCCTGATCTTCATCGGCTTCTTCTCCTGCGGCTACCAGCTCGGCTTCATCACCGCCCATTTCCCGGCCTTCATCACCGAGGTCTGCGCCCCGATCGCCCCCGGCGGCCTGCTCGCGAGCCTCGGCATCCACTCGACCGCCGCGCTCGGCGCCCTGTCGATCGCGCTGATCGGGCTCGCCAATATCGGCGGCACCCTCGCCGCCGGCGCGCTCGGCAAGCATTTCCGCAAGAAATACCTGCTCGCCCAGATCTATGCCGCCCGCACCATCGTCGCCGCCGCCTTCATCCTGACCCCGGTGACCCCGGGGACGGTCGTGCTGTTCTCGCTGATCATGGGCGCGCTCTGGCTGGCCACCGTGCCGCTGACCTCCGGGCTCGTCGCCCAGATCTGGGGCCTGCGCTACATGGGCACGCTCTATGGGCTCGTCTTCTTCAGCCACCAGCTCGGCGCCTTCCTCGGCGTCTGGCTCGGCGGCCGGCTCTACGACATCACCGGCACCTACACGCTGGTCTGGTGGGTCGGCGTCGGCGTCGGGGCCTTCTCGGCCCTCGTCCACCTGCCGATCCGCGAGCGCCCCACCGCCCTGCCCGCCTGACTTGCCTTTTCCCGCGAAGCCCCATCTTCTGTCGGAACGCCAAAAGCCCCGGGGAGGAACCGCGATGTGCCGCATCTTCGCAGAGCAGGACCCTTCCGGCTATGCCCCCGAGACGCGGCGCCTGCGGCTCAACGGCCAGAGCACCAGCCTGCGGCTGGAGGCCGCCTTCTGGCGCATCCTCGACCGGATCGCCGCGGAGGAGCAGATGAGCACGCCCGCCTTCCTGTCCCGCCTGCATGACGAGGTGCTGGATCTGTATGGCGAGGCTGCCAATTTCAGCTCGCTGCTGCGCTGCACCTGCCTGCTGCACGTCGCCTCCGGCAAGCCGGCCCTCGCCGCGCGCCTGGCGGCGGAGTAAAGTCGTATCCGGATACTACCCACCCCCCCGGCGGCCGGCGCTAGTCTCTCCCTGACCAGAACGGAGGCAGGCCGATGGCCAAGGCGGTACATTCGATGATCCGCGTGCTCGACGAGGCGCGCTCGGTCGGCTTCTACCGCGAGGCCTTCGGCCTCGACGTGGCGGACCGCATCGATTTCGACAGCTTCACGCTGATCTATCTGCGCAATCCCGAAGCGGATTTCGAGCTCGAGCTGACGGTGAACAAGGGCCGCGCCGAGCCCTACGCGCTCGGCGACGGCTACGGCCATCTCGCGCTGGTGGTCGAAGATGTCGATGCCGAACATGCCCGCCTGACCGAGGCCGGCCTCACGCCGCGCAAGCTCGTGGACTTCATCCATGACGGCAAGCCGCTGGCGCGGTTCTTCTTCATCGCCGACCCCGACGGCTACCAGATCGAAGTGATCCAGAAGGGCGGCCGCTTCCGCTGACCCCGCCCGCGCCAGCCAAAGACCAAAAGAACAAGCACGCCCAGGGAGGACCAAATGACTGCAAACCCCGCACTTCGCGGGCTGTCTCGTCGTGAGCTGCTAGCGGCGGCCACCATGGCGGGCACAGCCTTCGCCATCGGCGCCGGCTTCCTCGCCGCGCCGGACGCCGCCTGGGCCTACGAGACCACGGCGATCAAACCCGCCACCATGGCAACGCTCGTCCAGATGGCGCGCGACATCTATCCCCACGACCGGGTCGCCGACAATTTCTACCTCGTCGCGGTCAAGGGATACGACACGCCCGAGGCTGCGCCGATGATCGAGGAAGGCATCGCCGCCCTCGATGCCGCCGCGCGTGGCGCCGGCTACAAGGACTATCTCTCCGTCGGCTGGGAAGCCGACCGGGTGGCGCTGCTGCGCGGCATGGAGCAGAGCCCGTTCTTCCAGAAGATCCGCGGCGGGCTCGTGGTCGGGCTCTACAACCAGCACGAGGTCTGGCCGATCTTCGGCTACGAGGGCGAGAGCTTCTCCAAGGGCGGCTATATCAACCGCGGCTTCAACGACATCAGCTGGCTCTGAGGGGGAACGCCATGGTCGCGAAATTCGATCTCAACGACGACAGCGTGGTGGTGATCGTCGGTTCCGGCGCCGGCGGCGGCGTGCTGGCCAACGAGCTGGCGCAGAAAGGCGTCAAGGTGGTGGCCATCGAGGCCGGCGGCCGCTACCTGCCCGAGGACTATATCAACGACGAATGGCCGAGCTTCCAGCAGCTCGCCTGGACCGATATGCGCACGACGTCCGGCAACTGGCGGGTCGCGAAGGACTTTCCGAACCTGCCGACCTGGATCGTCAAGGCGGTGGGCGGCACCTCGATCCACTGGGCGGGCGCGAGCCTCCGCTTCCAGGACCATGAATGGAAGGCCCATACCACCTATGGCGATGTGCCGGGCGCCAACCTGCTCGACTGGCCGCTCGACAGCGCCGAGATGGCGCCCTGGTACGACAAGGCCGAGGCCAAGCTCGGCGTCACCCGCACCGGCGGCCGCGCCGGTCTGCCCGGCAACAACAATTTCAAGGTCTTCGAGGCCGGCGCCAAGGCGATCGGCTATCAGGACGTCAATACCGGCCATATGGGGATCAACAGCGCCGACTATGACGAGCGCGTGTCCTGCCAGCAGACCGGCTTCTGTTTCCAGGGCTGCAAATGGGGGGCGAAATGGTCGGCCGCCTATACCGACATCCCCCGCGGCGAGGATACCGGCAATCTCGAGGTGCGCGACCGCAGCTTCGCGCTCCAGATCGAGCATGACGCCAAGGGCCGGGCGACCGGCGTCGTCTATGTCGATGCCGACGGCAAGCAGCAGCGGCAGAAGGCGCGCGTGGTCTGCGTCGCCTGCAACACGATCGAGAGCCCGCGGCTCCTGCTCAATTCCGCCTCCTCGATGTTCCCCGACGGGCTCGCCAATGCCTCGGGCCAGGTCGGCCGCAACTACATGCGCCACACCACAGGCTCGACCTATGCGATCTTCGACAAGCCGGTGCGGATGTGGCGCGGCACGGTGATGGCCGGCTATGTCGGCGACGAGCGCCGCAACGATCCGTCGCGCGGCTTCGTCGGCGGTTTCGAGCTCGAGACCCTGTCGCTCGGCCTGCCCTTCCTCGCCGCCTTCCTCGATCCCGGCGCCTGGGGCCGCGAATTCGCCTCGGCGCTCGATTCCTACCAGAACATGGCCGGGCTCTGGATCGTCGGCGAGGACATGCCGCAGGAGACCAACCGCGTCACCCTGAACCATGACGTGAAGGACAAGAACGGCCTTCCGGTGCCGAACGTGCATTTCGACGACCATCCGAACGATGTCGCGATGCGCGACTATGCCTATGGCAAGGCGGCCGAGCTCTATCGCGCGGTGGGCGCCACCCGGGTGATGCCGACCCCGCCCTATCCCTCGACCCACAATCTCGGGACCAACCGGATGTCGGAAAAGCCCCGCGACGGGGTGGTGAACAAGTGGGGGCAGGCCCATGACGTGCCAAATCTTTTCGTCTCGGACGGCAGCCAGTTCACCACGGGGGCGGCCGAGAACCCGACCCTGACCATCGTCGCGCTGGCGATCCGACAGGCCGACCATCTGGCGGGCGCGCTTTCCAAGGGCAATTTCTGAGGCAAACCGCGCTTTCCCGCCGGCGGGGGCGGGAGCGCGGCGGCTCGTGCCGGACGCCGGCCTAGCCTCCTTGCTTATTATAAGCCGACATATTATATGTTGGCCATGCCAAACCAGTCCCCCCCGAGTCTCGGCCTGCTGCTCTCGGATGCCGCGCGCTTGCTGCGCCGCCGGTTCGAGCAGGAAAGCCGCGACCTGCCGATGACCTCGGCCCAGCTCCATATCGTCGCCAAGCTCACGCGGCACGAAGGGATCGGGCAGGCCGCGCTCGCCGCCTATCTCGATATCGAGCCGATGACGCTCTCGCGCCATATCGACCGGATGGAGGCGGCGGGCCTGGTGCAGCGCCTGCCCGACCCGGACGATCGCCGGGCGCGCCGGCTCTACAGCACCGAGCGCAGCCGGGCGCTGCTCGCGCCGATGCGCGCGCGCGCCGCCGAGCTCTATGAGCAGGTCCAGGCCGGCCTGTCGCCCGAGGAACGGCAGGTGCTGCATTCCGCGCTCGCGACCATCATCGCCAATCTCGCCGACGAGGGTGCCGCGCCCGAGAGGAAGACCGCATGAACGTCCAGAGCAAGTTTGACGCCGCCCTCGCCGCCCTGGAGCCGCCGGCCCGGCCGGCGCGCCGCTGGCTGAGCGGGCGGCGCCTGCTGATCGTGGCCCTGCCCGTCATGCTGCTCGTCGGCGGCTCCTATGCCTGGGTGACCGGCGGGCGCTATGTCGGCACCGAGGATGCCTATGTGAAGCAGGACCGGATCAGCATCGTTCCCCAGATCAGCGGCGCGATCGCGACGGTCGCCGTGACCGAGAACCAGCCGGTCACCAAGGGCCAGCAGCTCTTCACCCTCGACGACGCTGCCTATCGCACCGCGCTCGAGGCCGATCGGGCGCGGCTCGAGGAGGCCCGGCTCGGGGTCGAGAAGCTGAAGGCCGCCTATCAGCAGGCCGTCTCCGAGGCCGCCACCGCGCGCGACGCGCTCGCCACCGCCGAGACGCAGGACGAGCGCCAGCGCTCGCTGCTCAGGACCGGCGTGGTCAGCCAGTCGGCCGCCGACGACAGCGCGCTCAAGCTGCAGCAGGCGCGCGGCGCCGTCGCCTCGGCCGACAGCGGGGTCGTCTCGGCCAGGGCGGCCCTCGCCGGCAATCCCGACATCCCGACCGACCAGCATCCCGATGTGCTCGAGGCGCTTGCCGCGCTCCATGCCGCCGAGCTCGACCTCTCCCATACCGTCGTCACCGCGCCCGGCGACGGCGTGATCAGCCAGACCGGCCGCCTGCAGCCCGGGCAATATGCCACGCCCGCGACCGCGGTCCTCAGCCTCGTCGCCACCGCCGACACCTGGATCGAGGCGAATTTCAAGGAAACCGACCTCCAGCATATGCGCGTCGGCCAGCCGGTCGCGCTCACCCTCGACGCCTATCCCGGCCAGCCGCTCAAGGGCGCGGTGGCCTCGATCGGCGCCGGCACCGGCTCGGAATTCGCGCTCCTGCCGGCGCAGAATGCCAGCGGCAACTGGGTCAAGGTGGTGCAGCGCGTGCCGGTCCGCATCCGGCTCGATCCCGACCAGGCCCTGCCGCCCCTGCGCACCGGCATGAGCAGCGCGGTCTCGGTCGATACCGGCCATGCCCGCGGCCTGCCCCGGCCGATCGCGGCGGCGCTCGGCCTCGAAGGCGGAACGGCCGCCGCCGCGCCATGAGCCCGGCGGCCGCGGCGCCGGCCGCGGTCCCGCACAAGGGCCTGATCACCGTCTCGATCATGCTCGCGACCATCATGCAGGCGCTCGACACCACGATCGCCAATGTCGCGCTGCCCTCGATGCAGGGCAGCCTCGGCGCCGCCCAGGACCAGATCACCTGGGTCCTCACCTCCTATATCGTCGCCGCCGCGATCATGACGCCGCTCACCGGCTGGCTCTCCGACCGCTGCGGGCTGCGCCAGGTCTTCATCGCCTCGGTCGCGGGCTTCATCGTCACCTCGATGGCCTGCGGGCTCGCGACCAGCCTCGGCCAGATGGTGGCGTTCCGCACCCTGCAGGGCCTGGGCGGCGCGGCGCTGGTGCCGCTCAGCCAGACCGTGCTCCTCAACATCAACAGCCGCGAGGAACATGGCCGCGCCATGGCGATCTGGGGCGCCGGCATCATGGTCGGCCCGATCGTCGGGCCCTCGCTCGGCGGCTGGCTGACCGACAGCTTCGGCTGGCGCTATGTCTTCTATGTCAACCTGCCGGTCGGCCTGCTCGCCCTCGGCGGCATGCTGGCCTTCCTGCCGCGCTCCACCCCCCGCCCCCGCGGCTTCGACTTCTTCGGCTTCGCCATGCTCGCGCTCGCCATCGGCGCCTTCCAGCTGTTCCTCGACCGTGGTGAACAGATCGACTGGTTCGCCTCCCCCGAGAGCTGGATCGAGGTCGGGCTCGCCGCCACCGGCCTCTGGGCCTTCGTGCTCCATATCACCGGACGGGCGCATCCCTTCATCGACCCCCACATCTTCCGCGACGCCAACTTCGTGATGGCCCTCGCCATGATCTTCATGGTCGGGATGATCCTGCTCGCCGGCCTCGCGCTGCTGCCGCCGATGCTCGAAGGCGTGATGGGCTATCCCGTGGTGACGACCGGCCTCGTGCTCGCGCCCCGCGGGGTCGGCACGATGATCTCGATGCTGCTGGTCGGCCGCCTGGTGAACAAGGTCGATGCCCGGCTCCTGATCCTCGGCGGCCTCGCGCTCACCGCGCTCTCGCTCTGGCAGATGACGCAATTCTCGATCGGCATGGACAGCCAGCCCCTGCTCGTCTCGGGCATCGTCCAGGGGCTCGGGCTCGGCCTCGTCTTCGTCCCGCTCTCCACCATCGCCTTCGCCACGCTCGAGACGCGTTTCCGCCCCGACGCAGCCGCCCTCTTCAGCCTGGTGCGCAATATCGGCTCCTCGGTCGGCATCGCCATCGTCTCGATCGAGCTCGCCCGCAATGTCGCGGTCAATCGCGGCGAACTCGCCGCGGGCCTTACCGCCTACGCCCCCAACATGGACCAGCTCGCGCCCCTCGGCCTCGACCAGACCACGCTCCTCGCCCAGCTCAACGGCCAGATCCAGGCCCAGGCGGCCTTCATCGCCTATCTCGACGACTTCAAGCTGATGATGTTCGTGACCCTCGCGGTGATGCCGCTGCTCCTGCTGATGCGCCGCCCCGGCCGTGCCGGCCCCCCGCCCGCCGAGCCGTCGGCGCTGGAATGATCCCCGTCGCGGGGCCTCGACACAACCCGCCGGGGCCCTTCTTAATTTGCTTGCTCGCTGGGCAGTTTGCCCAATAGATGAGCATGTTCGCGGGAAAATCCGGCGGGGATCGGCGGGCACGAGCGGGCCGCATTGAAACCCGCCGGCCAAGCTGTTTTCCCGGAGCGCAATCCGGCGACCGCATCGCCACGGACTGGGAGCTGCCGTCATGAAGAAGATCGAAGCGATCATCAAACCGTTCAAGCTCGACGAGGTCAAGGAAGCGCTTCAGGAAGTGGGCATCCAGGGCCTGAGCGTCACCGAAGCCAAGGGGTTCGGCCGGCAGAAGGGCCATACCGAGCTCTATCGCGGTGCGGAATATGTCGTCGATTTCCTGCCCAAGGTGAAGATCGAGGTCGTCCTCGCCGACGAGCAGGTCGATGCCGCCGTCGAGGCGATCATCGCCGCCGCCAAGACCGGCAAGATCGGCGACGGCAAAATCTTCATCATGCCGGTCGAGCAGGCCATCCGCATTCGTACGGGCGAAGAGGGCAACGACGCGCTCTGACATGCCTGGCAATTCCGGGGGGGGCGGGGCGCGGCGCATGCCCTGCCGCCAGACTATGCGCGCGAAGAAATCGCTAAGGAACGAAGGATGAGCAAAGAGTCCATTCTCAAATCGATCAAAGAGGATGACATCCCCTATGTGGACATCCGCTTCACCGATCCGAAGGGCAAGCTCCAGCATGTGACGGTGATGTCGGACCTCGTCGACGAGGATTTCCTCGATGACGGCTTCATGTTCGACGGCTCCTCGATCGCCGGCTGGAAGGGCATCGAGGAATCCGACATGAAGCTCATGGTCGATCTCGAGAGCGCCTATATCGATCCGTTCTTCGCCGAAAAAACCCTCTGCGTGCACTGTTCCGTCGTCGAGCCCGATACGGGCGAGCCCTACGACCGCGACCCGCGCGGCACCGCGGAAAAGGCCGAGGCCTACCTCATCGCCAGCGGCATCGGCGACAAGGCCTATTTCGGCCCCGAGGCCGAGTTCTTCATCTTCGACGACGTCCGCTACGCCAACCGGATGAACAAGGTCTCGTTCGAGATCGACGCGATCGACGCGTCCTGGAACACCGACACCGTCTATGAGGGCGGCAATAGCGGCCACCGGCCGGGCATCAAGGGCGGCTATTTCCCGGTTCCGCCGGTCGACACGATGCAGGATATCCGCGGCGAGATGCTCTCGACCATGAAGCGGATCGGCATGAAGGTCGACAAGCATCACCACGAGGTCGCCTCGGCCCAGCACGAGCTTGGCCTGATCTTCGGCACGCTGACCAAGCAGGCCGACGAGATCCAGAAATACAAATACATCGTCCAGCAGGTCGCGGCCGCCTATGGCAAGACCGTGACCTTCATGCCGAAGCCGTATTACGGCGACAACGGCTCGGGCATGCATGTCAACATGTCGATCTACAAGGACGGCAAGCCGGTCTTCGCCGGCGACAAATATGCCGACCTCAGCCAGGAGGCGCTCTACTTCATCGGCGGCCTGCTGCATCACGCCAAGTCGCTGAACGCCTTCACCAACCCGACCACCAACAGCTACAAGCGGTTGATCCCGGGCTTCGAGGCGCCGGTGCTGCGCGCCTATTCGGCCTCGAACCGGTCGGGCTGCGTCCGCATCCCGTGGACCGACAACCCGAAGGCCAAGCGCGTCGAGGCCCGCTTCCCCGATCCGCTGGCGAACCCCTATCTCGCCTTCGCGGCGCTGCTGATGGCCGGCATCGACGGCATCAAGAACAAGATCGACCCGGGCGAGGCCTCGGACAAGGATCTCTACGACCTGCCCCCCGAGGAGCTGGCCGAGATCCCGACGGTCTGCGGCAGCTTGCGCGAGGCGCTCGACAGCCTCGACGCCGACCATGACTATCTGCTGGCCGGCGATGTCTTCACCAAGGACCAGATCGACGGCTATGTGGCGCTGAAGTGGAAGGAGGTCTATGCCTTCGAACACACCCCGCACCCGATCGAGTACCAGATGTACTATTCCGGCTGATCTGCCGGACATGTGACCCGAACGACGCCGCCGGCCCCAAGGGGTCGGCGGTTTTTCTTCGAAGTGTCGCCCGCTGACCGCTCCAAGAACAGCTTTTCCGTGCATCCCGCTTCGCCGCCGAACTTGCCCGGCAGGCCTCGTGGCATCTCCGGCGAGAAAGCATCGTTCAAAGGTGACAGAATGCGCGGGTCAGCGCGGAGACTCCGTACACCATGGTACGCGCCATCGTTTTGGCCCGCTGCTTTCACGGCTCTGTCCGCTTGCACGTCGTATCAAACCTGTTCGCAATTGTTTGCAAGGCCTCCCGATCCGCTGCTTTCGATGACCGCCGAGCAGGTCGACGCCTGGATAGAGGCCTCCGCAGCCAAACCCTTGCCTTTCGCGATGATCGACTTCATGCGCACCGTGTCGATCTCCGAATATCAGGTTTGCCGGAAGCATCCCGGCCTCACGGTTCAGGAGGCCGTCGCAATGAGCGGCGGCTATTGACTCCCCGCGGTCGGCGGGCATGTCCTTTGGGCCGACCGCGGGGATGATCCGCGCCCTGGAAGGATGAACGCCATGACCCAGCATATCGTCGTGATGGGCGTGTCCGGCTGCGGCAAGACCACGGTCGGCGAGGGGATCGCGGCGGCGCTCGGCTGGCCCTTCGACGAAGGCGACCAGGACCACCCGCCGGCCAATGTCGCGAAGATGGAGGCGCATATCCCCCTCACCGATGCCGACCGCCTGCCCTGGCTCACGATCCTCGCCGGCCGGATCGCCGGGCACGAGCGCGCGGGGCGAAGCTCCGTCCTGTCCTGCTCGTCGCTGAAGCGGTCCTATCGCGACATCCTGCGCGTCGGCGCCCCGCATGTGCGCTTCGTCCACCTGTCCGGTGACCCCGCGCTGCTCGCCGCCCGGCTCGGCGCCCGGCGCGACCATTTCTTTCCCGCCGATCTCCTCGCCTCGCAGCTGGCTGATCTGGAGCCGCTCGCGCCCGACGAGGACGGCGTCACCGTCGATATCGCGCTCAGCCCGGCCGATCAGGTCCGCGCGAGCCTCGTCCGCCTCGGGCTGACGCCCGCCGGATCGGTTGACCTTGGTTGAGCTTTGGTTACTGAAATTTTTATTTCACTGCAATATCAGTAACTTGATCTTTGTCGCACGCGTGCGACACCGTGCGACACGGCCATGCTCACGGCCTTTCCCCGGCCAGCAGCCGCCCGACCGGGGCCGGCACCGTCTCGGTCTCGGCCGCGCTCCCGGCCCCGGTCGGCGCGAAGACCCTCATGCCGAGGCGAAGAGCTCGGGCCGCAGATCGCGCAGCCGCTCCCGCTCCTCCTCGGGCAGCGTCTCGGGCCGAACCACGTAGGAATGGATGCCGAACACCACCGCCCGGCTGACCGGCAGCCGCAGGAAAGTTTGCCGCTCGACCCGCAGATAGCGCGGCACCTCCGGCCGGTGCCGATCGAACTCGACCCTGGGATTGTGCAGCTCCGCCTCGCCATAGAGCAGCAGGTTCGCCCGCATCATCGGCTGGTCCGGCCGGATGAAATCGAACAGCCGCTGCACCCGCCGCGCGATCTCGGCATCGTAGCTCTCGACCGGCAGATGGATCCGCGACAAGGTCTTGCCGAACTTCTGCGCCAGGGTCCAGTTCGAGGGAAAGCACAGGATCGCCCCGGTCAGAACATGCTCGGCCGCGCCCTCCTCCGGCTTTTCGAGGATCACGAAATCCTCCTGCCCAAGCCGACCGGCCACCAGAAGCGGCGGCCCGTCGAGCGGCACGCTCACCCCATCCGGCCGCCGCATCGCGCCCCCCTCGCGGACATAGCCCGCCGCACCGTCGAGATGGCCGAGCATCGTCGCCAGCAACTCGGACGCGGCGGGCGCGGCACTGTCGGCCAAAGCGTGCACCGCCTCGGGCCGCTCGGCAATCAGCCGGTCGCGATAGGCCATCTGCTCGGCGAAGGCCTCGTCCCGCTGCAGCCACTCCTCGGGCGCGATCGGCACCGTCCCCGGCAGGCGCAGCATGTGGGACGCCATCCAAGGGGCAACCGCCGGCCTCCGCTGCAGGATCTCGACCACGCGCGCAACTCCTCTTTGCTGGTCCCCGCAATCAAGATATACGGGTCCGATCGGCAGTCTTTCGCTAGAGGTGGCGAAAGCCAAGCAAAAACGAAACGAGGCTCCATGGTCCACGCCCCCGATCTCTTCGGCGACGATTCCGCGTCCAAGGCCTATGACGCCAGCGCGATCGAGGTTCTCGAGGGGCTGGAGCCGGTGCGCAAGCGGCCGGGCATGTATATCGGCGGCACCGACGAGCGGGCCCTGCATCACCTGGTCGCCGAGGTGCTCGACAATGCGATGGACGAAGCCGTGGCGGGTCATGCCAACCGGATCGAGGTCGAGCTCCTGGCCGACTTCTCGGTGACGGTGCGGGACAATGGCCGCGGCATCCCGGTCGACCCCCATCCCCGCTTCCCTGACAAGTCGGCGCTCGAGGTCATCCTCTGCACGCTGCATGCGGGGGGCAAATTCTCGGGCAAGGCCTACCAGACGTCGGGCGGCCTGCACGGGGTCGGCATCTCGGTCGTGAACGCGCTGTCGGACCGGGTGGTGGTCGAGGTTGCCCGCGGCCGGCAGCTCTATCGGCAGAGCTTCTCGCGCGGCCTGCCCCAGGGCGGGCTCGAGCATCTGGGGGCGACACCGAACCGGCGGGGCACGACGGTGACCTTCCATCCCGACGCCCAGATCTTCGGGACCACGGCGCATCTGAAGCCGGCGCGGCTGCTGCGGATGGTCCGCTCCAAGGCCTATCTGTTCTCGGGCGTCGAGATCCGCTGGAAGTGCGATCCCGCCTGCATCGGGTCCGGGGACGACACGCCGGAGAGCGCGACCTTCCATTTTCCGGGCGGGCTCGCCGATTATCTGGGCGAGCGGCTGGAGGGGGCGCAGTCCTACGCCGACAAGCCCTTTGCCGGTCGGGTCGCCTTCGCCGAGCGGTTCGGGCCCGAGACGGTCGGCTCGGTCGAATGGGCGATCAACTGGACGCCGCAGCGCGACCCGTTCATCTCGTCCTACTGCAACACGGTCAACACACCCGAGGGCGGCACGCACGAGGCGGGCTTCTGGGCGGCGCTGCTCAAGGGCATCCGGGCCTATGGCGAGCACAGCTCGAACCGGAAGGCGGCGCAGATCACCCGCGAGGACGTGATGGCGGGGGCCTGCGCCATGATCTCGGTCTTCATCCGCGAACCGGAATTCGTCGGCCAGACCAAAGACCGGCTCTCGACCCAGGAAGCGGCGCGGCTGGTCGAGGGCGCGGTGCGGGACCGGTTCGACAACTGGCTGGCCACCGACCCGCGAACCGCCGGGGCGATCGTGGATTTCCTGGTCCTGAAGGCCGAGGAGCGGGCAAGGCGCCGGGCCGAGAAGGAGACGAGCCGCAAGACCGCGGTCAAGAAGCTGCGGCTGCCCGGCAAGCTCGCGGATTGCTCGGGGGCGACGCGGGAGGGATCGGAGCTGTTCCTGGTCGAGGGCGACTCGGCCGGCGGCTCGGCCAAGCAGGCGCGCGACCGCAAGACCCAGGCGGTGCTGCCGCTGCGGGGCAAGATCCTGAACGTGCTCGGCGCGGCCTCGTCGAAGATGATGCAGAATCAGGAGCTGTCGGACCTCTGCCAGGCGATGGGGGTGCAGACCGGCTCGCGCTTCGCCCTCGACGATCTGCGCTACGAAAAGATCATCATCATGACCGACGCGGATGTCGACGGGGCCCATATCGCTTCGCTGCTGATGACCTTCTTCTTCACGCAGATGCGGCCCCTGATCGATCATGGGCATCTCTATCTCGCGGCCCCGCCGCTCTATCGGCTGACCCAGGGGGCGCGGTCGGTCTATGTCTCGGACGATGCCGCCAAGGCGGCGCTGATGGAGAAGGGTCTCGGCGGGCGGGGCAAGATCGAGGTCAGCCGGTTCAAGGGTCTGGGCGAGATGATGCCGGCCCAGCTCAAGGAGACCACGATGGCACCGGCGAGCCGGACCCTGATCAAGGTGACGATCGCAGAGGACGAGGGCGAGACCGGAGACCTGGTCGAGCGGCTGATGGGCAAGCGGCCCGAGCTGCGCTTCCAGTATATCCAGGAGAATGCCCGCTTCGTGGATGAGGAGGAGCTGGACGTCTGAAGCGTGCGAAACGGCGGAGTCGCACGCGTGCGAATCCGGCCATATCATTGATTTTTAAAGGTATTTTTTGATCCGTTTACCGGATTTCAATCTTGGTGAACGTGCGCATGGTCGGGTGGGCGGCGCGAGGTCCGGCGCGCTGGTGCTGTCGGTAAAGCGCCGCGGCGACGCCCCGCGTGCGGTGCCGTTCGGCGCGCGGCGCGCGGCACCCATGGCGGCGGCTCGGCCGTTTCCTGGCTTCGGGGCGGTGGCTCCGACGGAGAGGCGCAGCCGCGAGATCCGCGGCTGCTCGGTGCGGGCCGTTGCCCGCAGAGTCTTTTTTCTCCCCGCCTGTTGGCGGGGCCCCTCGGACTGCCCGATAGGGTTTCTGCCTCTATGAAATCCTTCAAGAAGCCAGACGGGGCCGGGCCGGCCCGGCCGGCCAACAGCCGGCTGGCGGCGAGGGAAGGCAGGGGCATCGCGGCGGCGCAGCCCTGGGGCGGGCGGGCGGCGGAGCAGTGTCCGGGGACGAACGTCGTCGCCTTCGCGGCTGCCATGCGAAGGCGGTGGTCCTGAGCGTCGCCCCAGACAAGCTGGTCCTGCCGGGATCAGGCCGGAGCCTTGCGCCGCGGTGGCGCTGTCGAAAGCGGCGCTGCGCGCCGCGAAGGAGATCGTGCCCGCCAGGGTCCAGACGGCGGCCGCGACCGGCAAGCGCCGCGTGGGCGCCCGCGGGCTCGAGCCCCCGTCCGCACCGGCTCGTCCGCGGCGTCGGCACGGCTGGCCCTGCCCCCGTGCCGGTGACGGGCTTCTCAACCGAGATCCTCGCCGACCGGGCTCGGCACCCGGGCTGCGGCGACCGTCGCGAAGGGCGGGTCCTGGCCTGGGCGGAACGCCGCGTTCCCCGTCGCTCTCGCACCCTGCGGGCGGCCGGCAACGCGGCTGCCGGCGCGCGGGCCGGACAATCGCGCTCAGAGCTGCGCCATCACCTCGTCGGAGACCTCGAAATTCGCGGTCACCGACTGGACGTCGTCATCGTCCTCAAGCGCCTCGATCAGCTTCATCAGGCTCTGCGCGGCCTCGAGATCGAGCTCGGTCGTGGTCTGGGGACGCCAGACCAGCTTGGCGGAGTCCGCCTCGCCGAGGCTTTTCTCCAGCGCGGCGGAAACCTCGCCGAGATCGCTGTCGGCGCACCAGATCACATGTTCCTCCTCGCCGCTCTCGACATCCTCGGCCCCGGCCTCGATCGCGGCCTCCATCACCGCATCGGCAGAGCCGGCGGTGGCGGGATAGGTGATCTCGCCCTTGCGGTCGAACAGGAAGCTGACCGAGCCGGTCTCGCCCAGATTGCCGCCGCGCTTGGTGAAGGTCGAGCGCACGTTCGAGGCGGTGCGGTTGAGATTGTCGGTCATCGCCTCGACGATGATCGCGACGCCGTTCGGGCCATAGCCCTCGTAGCGGATTTCCTTGTAGTTCTCGCCCTCGCCGCCGACCGCCTTCTTGATGGCGCGGTCGATATTGTCCTTGGGCATCGAACTGGCCTTCGCCTCCTTCACGGCGAGGCGCAGGCGCGGGTTCTTGTCGGGATCAGGGTCGCCCATCTTGGCGGCGACCGTGATCTCCTTCGAGAGCTTCGAAAACAGCTTGGAGCGGACGGCGTCCTGCCGGCCCTTGCGATGCTGGATATTGGCCCATTTGGAATGGCCGGCCATGAGGCGCTCCGTCGTCTGGCTGTTGCTGATCTGGCGCGCCTTATAGGTCAGGCCCTCGCCGGGGTTCAAGCGGCGACAGACGGATCCGGGCGCGGGTCAGAAAGTGTAGCCGACACGAAGACCCGCGCCCCAGACCCGGCCGTCGTTGAAATCGGTCTGGAGCAGGTTGGTCGTGTCGCCGAGCACGCCATAGGTGACGCCGCCGGTCACATTGACCTTGCCGTAGTCGTAGCTCAGCGCCACCGTGCCGAGCGTGCGCCCGTCATAGGGCCCGAGCGTCGTCATGATGCCGCCGACGCTCGGCTCCCAGGTGATCGAGACCGAGCCGGCAAGCTGGTCGGTCAGCTGCCGCCCGATCCCGAGATTGTAGGTCCACCAATCGTCCTGGTAGTCGACGAGCGCCCGCGGCGCGCCGAGCAGCGCCTGGGTGGTCGCGGCATAGAGCGGCGGCTCGATCGAGAATTCCGACCAGTCGACCCAGCGCACCGAGCCGAAGACGAGCGTCTGGGGCGCGATGCCGGTCTGGAATTCGAGCGAGGCCGATTGCGGCGTGTCGATATCGGTCGTGTCCGAGAGGCTGTCGGTCGCGGTGGTCTCGTTGGTATGCAGGCCGTGATCGATCTTGGAATAGTAGGACAGAGCCACCCTGAGCGCGATGTCGGGCCGGCTATAGGCGAGGCCGAGCAGGTAGCCATAGCCCCAGTTCGGATCGGCATCGACCGCATAGCCGTTGATGAAGGGGATCGCCGCCTTGGCGTCGAGCCGTTGGGCCCTGAGGCCGCCGAAGAGCTTGAAGCCGCCTTCCAGGTCGTAGGCGAGCACGCCGGTGAGCTGGTCGGTCTTGAGGTCGGCGAGGCTGCCGTCATAGGTGAAGCCGAAGGGCGGCGTGCCGCCCGGGAAGGTGCCTTTGCCGTAGCGGGTATCGGCGGCATAGGGCTGGTCGAAGATCAGCAGATAGGACAGCCGTTCGTTGATATCGGCCTTGAAGGCGCCGCTGAAGTTCCAGCGCGAGCGGAACACGTCGCCGGTATTGCCGGGGATGGTGACGCCGCCGACCGAGGGCGGCAGGGTCGCGCCCTCGCCGCTCTGGTGCGGGTCGGTGAAGGCGGTGCCGATCTCGCCATAGGTGCCTTCCTGGTAGAGCAGGCGGATCACCGGCGGCACGGTCTGTTCGAGCGCGGCGGCCTTGGCCTGGACGGGGGGCAGCGCGAGCGCGGCACCGGCGGCGGCGAGTGCGACGCGGAGGGGCATGCGAAGCGACATGGAACCATATCCTCCCGGAACGGCCAGAGTGGGCCTCTGGCTCTGCGGGAAGGGTTCGGCATCGGCGGCGGCCGGTCAAGAAATCGACGCAG
The DNA here is from genome assembly GCA_046348955.1 of Amaricoccus sp. Lineage (GTDB taxonomy): Bacteria > Pseudomonadota > Alphaproteobacteria > Rhodobacterales > Rhodobacteraceae > Amaricoccus. The sequence continues at coordinate 106,782 of JAXMDG010000005.1, read as the reverse complement.
CGGACTACACGCGGGGCGACTATTTCGGCCGCGACCGTGGCAGGAAAGCCGCGGCCGGTATCGGTCGGCCCGTCCGGGCGGGCGGGCCGGGTCACTGGCTAGGCGCTTGGGGAGCCGGATGCCCGTTCCGAGGCGAGCAAGCTCAGCGCTGGGTGGCGCCCGCGCCCCAAGGCGGCAGGCGCCGGAGGGTTGGGCGCTATTTCTTCACCGCCTCGAGCGAGGTCTTGAGGATCGACTCGGCCTCTTCCTTGTGGCCCCAGCCGATGACCTTGACCCATTTGCCGGCTTCGAGATCCTTGTAGTGCTCGAAGAAATGCTTGATCCGGTCGCGGGTCTTCTGCGGGACGTCGTCCAGATCCTTGATATGGGCCTGGAAGGGATCGACCTTGGCGAGCGGCACCGCGATCAGCTTGTCGTCCATGCCGCCGTCATCCTCCATCTTGAGGACGCCGATCGGCCGGCACTTGATCACCACGCCGGGCTGCAGCGGGAAATCGCAGATCACCAGCACGTCGGTCGGGTCGCCGTCGGCATGCAGCGTGTTCGGCACGAAGCCGTAATTGCAGGGATAGAACATCGGGGTATTGACGACCCGGTCGACGAAGATCGCGCCCGAGTCCTTGTCGAGCTCGTACTTGACCGGCGCGCCGCCCGCGGCCCCGCCGGTGATCTCGATCACGACATTGATGTCTTCGGGCGGGTTCTTGCCCGCGGGGATTTTGTCGATGTTCATGGGGCCTCTCCTCGTCCCGGGTCCGATCTCGGGCGCTCGCCTAGCATGTCGGGAAGCGGCGAAAAAGGGGGCGCGTCGCCGGCCAGACCAATGTCGCGTCGCCAATCCCTGGTTCGCCGATGCTCTTCGCCCGCGCAGAACGCGGTGCTCGCCCGCGCGCTACGGGCCGAGGCCGGGATGCTCGCCGCGCTCCGGGCGGAATAGGGTTTGACAGACCCGGCACCCGCGCCGGAACCTCCGCCGCGTCGGACGGGAGGAGCGGGACATGGGTTTCAAGGCGGTGGTGGTGGATCGGGATGCCGAGGGGCGGACCAGCGCGGGCGTCCGCGAGATCGGGCTCGCCGACCTGCCGGCGGCGGACGTCACCGTGGCGGTCGAGTTCTCGACGCTGAACTACAAGGACGGGCTGTGCCTCGGGCCGGGGGGCGGGCTGGTGCGGACCTATCCGCATGTGCCGGGGGTCGATTTCGCCGGCACCGTCGAAGCCTCGGACGATCCGCGCTACCGGCCCGGCGACAAGGTGATCCTGACCGGCTGGCGGGTCGGCGAAGCGCATTGGGGCGGTTACGCCCAGAAGGCGCGGGTCAGGGCCGATTGGCTGGTGCCGCTGCCGCAGGGCCTCACCACGCGGCAGGCGATGGTGGTCGGCACGGCCGGGTTGACCGCGATGCTCGCCGTGATCGCGCTCGAGGATCACGGGCTCGCGCCCGGGCACGGGCCGGTGATCGTGACCGGCGCGGCAGGGGGCGTCGGATCGGTCGCGGTCGCGCTGCTGGCGGGGCTCGGGCACGAGGTCGCGGCCGTGACCGGGCGGCCCGAGACCGAGGCCTATCTGCGCGGGCTCGGCGCCGCGCGTATCCTGTCGCGCGAGGATTTCGCCGAGCCGAGCGCGAAGCCGCTCGAAAGCGAGACCTGGGCCGGCTGCATCGACGCGGTGGGCGGCGTGATGCTGTCGCGGATCCTGAAGCAGCTCAAATACCGGCGGTCGGTCGCGGCGATCGGACTGGCCGGCGGCGCCGATTTTCCGGGCAGCGTGGTGCCGTTCCTGCTGCGCGGCGTGAACCTGCTCGGGATCGACAGCGTGATGCAGCTTTATGCGAACCGCGTGCGGGCCTGGGATCGGGTGGTGCGCGACCTGCCGCTCGACAAGATCGAGGCGATGGCCGAGCCCGCGACGCTCGCCGACCTGCCGGCGCTTGGCCGGGCGATCCTGAACGGGGCGGTACGGGGCCGGGTCGTGGTGGATGTGAAAGCGGGGTGAGCCCAAGCCGCTCGACTGCGCCCCCCCCCGCGATGGTCGGGACGTCCGCCGGCGGCGGCTCGAGGGTCGCCGGCGACCAACCCGCCGGGCCGATGCGCCAAGGACGCGCGCGGCGCGTGCTGACCGTAGGCTGACAGTGCCGAGCCGGTCGGTCGGAGGCGCCAAGGAGCCAGGGCGCGCTGCGGCCGGGAACCTTCCGGCCGCGAACGACATGGCTGCGGAAGGAGATCCCGCCGGTGAGCGACCCGCGTCCGCGCCTGTTCTGGTTTCGCCGTGACCTGCGGCTCGGGGATCATCCCGGGCTGAGCGCGGCCGCCGAGGGCGGGCCGGTGGTGCCGGTCTTCGTGCTCGATCCCGAGACCGAGCGGCTCGGGGCCGCGGCGCGGTGGCGGCTCGGCCTCGGGCTCGAGGCGCTCGCCCGCCGGCTGGAAGCCGCCGGGTCGCGGCTGATCCTGCGTCGGGGCCCGGCGCTGGAGGCGCTGCGGGGCCTGGCGACCGAGACGGGCGCCGGCGCGGTGCATTGGTCGCGGCTCTATGCGCCCGACTGGATGGCGCGGGATCGGGTGGTGAAGGCAGGGCTGACCGGGCACGGGATCGTGGCGATCAGCCATCCCGGCCACCTGCTGCGGGAGCCCTGGCAGATCGAGACCCGCGAGGGCGGCGGCTTCCGGGTTTTCGCGCCGTTCTGGAAGGCGCTGGCCACCAGCGATCCCGGCCCGCTTCTCGCGCCCCCGACGCTTGCCCCGCCGGCAGTCTGGCCGCGATCCGACCGCCTCGCCGACTGGCGGCTCGGCGCCGCGATGCGTCGGGGGGCCGAGATCGTCGCGCCCTGGCAGAGGGTCGGGGAGACGGCCGCGCTCGATCGGCTCGACACGTTCCTCGACGGACCGGCCGCGCGCTACGCCCATGATCGCGACCGGCCGGACCGGCAAGCGACGTCCGGCCTGTCGGAAAACCTGACCTATGGCGAGATCGCGCCGCGGCGGATCTGGCATGCGGCGCGCCGGCAGGGCGGCGCGGAGGCCTTCCTGCGCGAACTCGGCTGGCGTGACTTCGCCTGGCACCTGCTCTGGCACGCGCCTCGGCTTGCCGAAGCGAATTGGCGCGCCGACTGGGACGGCTTTCCCTGGCGGCCCGACAACCCGGACGCGGAACGCTGGCGCCGCGGCCTGACCGGCGAGCCGATGGTCGATGCCGGGCTGCGGCAGATGTATGTGACCGGCACCATGCACAACCGGGTGCGGATGCTGGTGGCGAGCTATCTGACCAAGCATCTGATGACCGATTGGCGGGTCGGGCTCGCCTGGTTCGCCGCGTGCCTGACCGACTGGGATCCGGCATCGAACGCGCTCAACTGGCAATGGGTGGCGGGAACGGGCCCGGATGCCGCTCCCTATTTCCGCATCTTCAACCCGCGCCTCCAGGCCGAGAAGTTCGATCCCGAGGGGCGCTATCGCCGGCATTGGCTGGCGGGGTTCGGCGGCACCGCGCCCGGGCCGGAAGCCCTGGCCTATTTCGAGGCGGTGCCCCGGGCCTGGGGCCTCGACCCCGCCGCGCCGCCGCCCGCGCCGCTGGTCGAGCCGGCAGAGGGCCGCGCCGCCGCGCTCGACGCCTACCGGCGGTTTCGCGGGGCATAGCGGCGAGGTCGGGGGCCATGGGCCGACGCGGGAGCCGGGCAACCGTCACCACCCCGCCGCTCGCCCAAAACCCATCCCGCGGGGCGCGCCTCCGAGCCGCCGCGGCGGTGCCGCGCGCCGCGAGCCGAACGGCGCCGCGAGAGGGGCGTTGCCGCGGCGCTTCCCGAAGCGCGACGCTGCCGCCGGAGGACCGGGCGCCTTGGGTCATGCGCGACAGGGCAGCAGCGGGACGCCCTGCCCCCCCCCCCCGCGCCGGTCAGCCGGTGGCCCGCCCCGGTTCGGTGAAGACGATCGTGCCCTGCAGCACGAAGAGGCAGATACAGGGCTCGGCGCCCACCACTTCGGGGGCGTGCTCGTCAGCATCGCCGGCGCAGGCGATCTGGCCGCGTCGGAACAGCCTGCCGCGATCGAGCAGGCTGCCGCTCAGGACCAGCATCGCCTCCTCGCCGGTATGGGTGTGGGGCGGGATGCGCAGCCCGGGCTCGCCGCGCAGCAGCGAGACCTGCTCGGGGCCGAACCCGTCGAGTTGGATCGCCTGCAAGCCCGGCGCGGCCTGGCGCCAGTCGGCGCGGGCGAGCGCCGTGCAGATCCGGGCGCGGAGCCCGCAGGGCAAGGCGGCGGCGAGGTCGGCATCGTCGAGTTCGGGCTCGGCCTCGCAGGGGTTGTCGAGCAGCGGCAGCACCGCGCCGATATCGGGGGCTTGGCAGCAGGTCGGGTCGGCCTCGCAGAGCAGCGCGCCCCCGAGGGATTCGAGTCTCGCGAGCCGGGCGCGGCAGGCCGGGCAGAAGGTGAGATGTCCCGCGACGATCAGACACATGCCTTCCGACAGGCTTCCGTCGGCATAGGCCGCGAGCTTTTCCGCGCTGACATGGCCGATCGGCATGGGGAACACCTGTCCTCGGGTCGGTGCGAGTGCTACGAGCGAGCGTCGCGTTCGGATCACTTGCACCGGCGCGCGCCGGTTTCAAGATGGGGCATGAGGTTAGCGTGCGTCAGGTGTTTCTTGCCGAGCCTTACGGGGATGTCCGCCTGCTCCGCGCGGTCCTGGGGCCCGACCTCCCGCCGCCCGGCGCGCCGGCCGTGCTGCCCGGCCATGCGATCGCCGCCGACCAGGGCGGGCTGCGGCTCGCGCCGGTGCGCATGGCTGGGGCGGTGTCGCCCGGGCAGGTGGTCGATCTCGACGCAGGCCAGCGGGCGCGGCTCGAGTATTGGCGGGTGGCGATCGGTGCGAAGCCCCTGGTCGCGGGCGTCGAATGCGGGGGCGCGCGGCGGGTGGTCGACACGTTTCTCGGCGGCGCCGAGCCGGAGCGGTCCTGGACGCCGGAGGCCTGGGCGGGCGAGTGGCATGCCATCGTCTGCGAGGCCGCCGAGGAGGTGATGCGGCATTTCGACCAGCGCGAGCCCGAGGACATGGCCGAACGCCTGCTCGGGATCGGCTTCCGCGCCGTGGCGCGGGCGCGGGGTGCCGCCTCGGCGACGCCGCTCGTCCTGCGCTCGGGCCTGACGGTCGCCGACGTGACGCCGGTGCGGCTCGACCTGCCCTATACCGAGTATTTCTGCGTCGAGGAGCATCACCTGGCGCATCGCCGCTTCGACGGGGCGATGTCGGCCCCGATGCTGCGCGCGGCCTTCGTGAGCGGCGACGCCGTGACGGTGCTGCCCTTCGATCCGCGGGCCGGGACGGTGCTCCTGATCGAGCAGTTCCGGGCGGGGCCGCTGGCGCGGCGCGACCCGCGGCCCTGGTGCCTCGAGACCATCGCCGGGCGCTGCGATCCGCTCGAGACCGTCGAGGCCACGGCCCGGCGCGAGGCGGTGGAGGAAGCCGGACTGGTCCTGGGGCGGCTGGAACAGGTGGCGGCCTATTATCCGTCGCCGGGGATCCTGGGCGAGCATATCACCGGCTTCGTGGGCGAGGCCGATCTGAGCGGGGCGGGCGGCGGCTGGCACGGGCTCGATGCCGAGCAGGAGGATATCCGGAGCCTCGTCGTGCCGCTTCCCGAGGCGATGGCGGCGGTGGCGAGTGGGGAGATCAACAATGCCCCGCTTCTCGTCTCGCTGCTCTGGCTCGCGGCCAACGCGGCGCGGCTGAGGGCCGACTGGGGCTGAGCTCAGCGCGTCGCGGCGCGCGGCTGGACCAGGACGAGACCGGCAAACATCAGCGCGAGGGCGGCCCAGATCGCGACCCCGTAGCGCTCGCCGAGCAACAGCATCGACCAGAGCATGCCGAAGCCGGTGACGAGCGTGGCGATCTGGCTTGCGAAGACCGAGCCGGCGCGCGGGACCAGCCAGACATAGCCGCAATAGGCCGCGACATTGAGGAGCGAGGCGGCGAGGAACGCCCATTCCGCCGCGCTCCAGGGGCGCGCCGGTCCGATCGCCTGCTCGGTCGCGAGCGCGAGCGGCAGGGTGGCGGCAAGGCTCGCGAGCGCCGCGCCGAGCAGCAATTGCAGCGCATTGAGCCCGTCGGCCCCGCGCCAGGCGAGCCAGGTTGCCTCGAGCCCGTAGCTGAGCGGCGCGATCAGCGCGAGAAGCACCGGGCCGAGCAGGATCGGCGGCGCGTCCCGGACCTCGGCGCCCGGCAGCGCCAGAAGCACCAGCGCCGCCGCGCCGAGCCCGAGGCCGAGAAGGCGGCGGAGCTCGGGCCGCTCGAGGCCCAGGCCAAGCGCGAGCGGCAGGGCGAAGAGCGGCACGGCGCTCAGGATCAGGGCGCGGACCCCGGCGGGCAGCAAGGACGCGGTCAGATAGCTGAAATAGCCGGGCAGCACGGTGCCGAGCAGCGCGACGGCGGCATAGGATGGCAGATGCCGCGCCGCGAGGCCGAGCGGGTGGCCGCCCAGGCGGAGCAGCAGCGCGAGCAGCCCGGCCATCACCGCGTTCTGCCAGACCAGCAGCCCGAGCGGCGGCAGGCCGGTCGAGACCGCGACCCGCATCAGCGGGATCGTGAGGCCCCAGGCCGCGCCGGCCGCCAGCAGCACCGCCACCAGAATCGCGGCCTGCCCTGCGGCCGACGGAAGCCGGGTCATGGCGTCGGAAGCAGCCGGCCGCCGCGCCGGAAGGGGCGCGCCAGCACCGCCCGGCCGGTCGCGTCGTCGGTCTCGACATAGACGCCCGAGAGCGTCGCCTCGCCGGTCGCCGGCTCGAAGCGCGTCTTGCTCATGCCGGTCACGAAGCGGGTGATGGGCTCGAGCTTGTCCATGCCGATCACGCTGTCATAGTCGCCGCACATGCCGGCATCGGACTGATAGGCGGCGCCGCGGGCGAGGATCATCGTGTCGGCGGTCGGGACATGGGTATGGGTGCCGACGACGAGGCTGGCGCGGCCGTCGCACCAATGGCCCATCGCCATCTTCTCCGAGGTCGCCTCGGCATGGATGTCGACGATGACGGCGCTGGCGAGCCCGCCGAGCGGCGCGGCGCGGAGGGCCGCGTCGATCGCCGAGAACGGGTCGTCGAACGGCCGGCGCATGAAGACCTGGCCGAGCACCTGGGCCACCAGGACCTTGCGCCCGCCGGGCGCGTCGAACAGGCGCGAGCCGCGCCCGGGCGCGGCCTTGGCATAGTTGAGCGGGCGCAGGATCCGCGGCTCCTGCTCGATATGGGCGAGCATGTCGCGCTGGTCGAAGGCGTGATCGCCAAGGGTCACGCAATCGGCGCCGGCCTCGAGCAACAGTTTGGCATGGGGCGCGGTCAGACCCATGCCGCCCGAAGCGTTCTCGCCATTCACCACCACGAAATCGAGGCCCAGCTCGCGGCGGAGCCGCGGCAGGTGCTCCGCCACCGCCGCGCGTCCTGCGCGGCCCATCACATCGCCGAGGAACAGAAGCTTCATGATGCCGCGGCTTAGCCTTGATGCCCCGTGGCGTCCAGCGGCCGATGCAGCCCCGCCTCGGTCACGACGCCATCGAGCTCGGCGTCGGTCGGCCCGCGCGGCACCGCGGGCACAAGCTGCCCCTCATAGGCGAGGCCATAGGCATGGATCGGGCGGCGCAGGCGCAGGGCTTGCAGCGTGCGGTCGTAGAAGCCGCCGCCATAGCCGAGCCGGTGCCCCTGCGGATCGAAGGCGATCAGCGGCACGATGAGCAGGTCGGGCTCGAGCCAGTCGCCCGCGACCGGGACCATCACGTTGAACGGGCCGGGCTCGAGCGCGCAGCCCGGGCTCCAGGCCCGGAAGCGCAGCGGCCGTCCCGGCGCCTCAACCACCGGCACGGCGAGGCGATAGCCGAGCCCGTGCAGCGCCATCATCGTCGGGCGCGGGTCGATCTCGGTGCGGATCGGCAGATAGGCCGACACGATGCGCACGTCGCGATGACCGGAAATCGCCAGCAGCGCGTGGCCCGCGGCCTGACGCGCCGCGCCACAACCGGCCGCATGGGCGCGGGCGCGCGCGACATACCCTTCGGCGCGGGCCGTCTCCTTCAGCAGGTCGACATCGCTCACCGGGGCCCAACCGGGCCAGGGGCAGGGGTGGCGGGCCCGGCGCGACCGTGGGAGCGTGTCATCCTTGAGAGCCTGTTTGACCAGGTGGGCACCGGGTACGATAGGCCAGGACCAGTCACAGAGCCGGCTCCCTCAAGAATAGTTACGGCCACCAGGAATGGGCCCCACACGCGAAGGCTAGAACCCGCCACCACGCAATCTATGACTGATTTCCGGGCAGTTGAAGCCCCAAATGCGAGCTCCCCGCCCATGGCGCACCCATCTTGGGCGGGTCATGGGCCGAAGGGCGCCACGGCATCGAGGTCGCCGCCATCCGTCATGGCCGTCCGTCATATTGGAGACACGCGCCTGCCGGAGATATGGTCCGTCTTCGACCGGCCCTGGAGGAGGGACGGTCCGGCCCAACACGCTCAGGAGAGCATGCCATGACGGCGACCAACATCGCGGACGATCCGGTGCATCATCCGGCAGGCACTGCCGATCTCGCGGTCCTTGCCGAGATCCGGCGCGAATCCGCCCCGTTCAAGGGGGCCCTGTCGGTGCCGGACGGGCGGGCCGGCTATGACGAGATGTTCGAGGCGATCCGGCCCGCCGCTGGCATCGGCCACGAGCGCTGGAGCGGGGACGGCCTGACCGGCGTCTGGTGCCGGGTACAGCCCGCGCGGACCGACGCGGTTCTGCTCTATCTGCATGGCGGCGGCTATGGTCTCGGCTCGGCCTGGGCCTATCGGCATTTTGCCGGGCAGTTCGCCGGGCGCACCGGCGTCGATGCCTTCGCGCTCGACTATCCGCTGGCGCCAGAACATCCGTTTCCCGCCGCCCTGGATGCGGCGAAATCCGCCTATGCGATGCTCGCCGCAAGTGGGTATGGCAAGATCGCCATCGTCGGGGATTCGGCGGGCGGCGGCCTGGCGCTGTCGTTGCTCGCCGCGGTCGCGGCGGCGCAAGGCGGCGGCGCCCCGAGGCCCGCTTGCGCCGTGGTGATGTCGCCCTGGACCGACCTCACGCTCGCCGGGGCATCGCTCGATGCCCGCGCCGACGACGAATTCTATCTCGACCGTCCCGGCCTCGAGGCCTTCGCAGCGAGCTACCTGGCCGGCCACGATCCCAAGGATCCGGATGCCTCGCCCCAGCACGGGGCGCTGGTCGGGTTGCCGCCGCTCCAGATCCATGTCGGGACGGCCGAGATCCTGCTCAGCGACAGCGAGGATTACGCCGCCAAGGCGCGGTCCGCGGGGGCGCCCGTCGCCCTGCATGTCTGGGAGGCGATGCCGCATGTCTTTCCGTCCTCGTTCGACCTTCTCGAAGGGGCGGAGGCGGCGATGGAGGTGATGGCGGCCTTCCTGCGGGCCGAGCTGGCGCGATAGGCGAGGATGCGGCGGGGTCGGATCACAGGGTGAGGACGAGCTTGCCGATATGGGCCGAGCTCTCGAGCCGGGCATGGGCCGCGGCCGCCTCCTCCAGCGGGAAGGTGCGGTCGATCACCGGCGCCATGCGGCCGGCGGCCAGCAGCGGCCAGACCTCGCGGGCGAGGTCGGCCGCGATCGCCGCCTTGGCCGCGACCGATTGCGGCCGCAGCGTCGAGCCGGTGAGGGTGAGGCGGCGAACCATCACCTGCGCGAGGTTGATCTCGGCGGTGGCGCCGCCGAGCTGGGCGATGCTGACCAGCCGCCCGTCGACGGCCAGCGCCCGGATGTTGCGCGCCAGGTAGGGGCCCCCCACCATGTCGAGGATCAGGCTCACCCCTGCCCCGCCGGTCGCCTCGCGCACCGCCGCCACGAAATCGGCGTCGTGGTAGTTGATCGCGATCTCGGCCCCGAGATCGCGGCAGGCCCGGCATTTGGCCTCCGATCCGGCCGTCGCGAACACGCGGACGCCGCGGAGCGCGGCGAGCTGGATCGCCGTGGTCCCGATACCGGAACTGCCGCCATGGACGAGGAAGCTCTCGCCGGCCCGGAGGCCGCCGCGGACGAAGACATTGCTCCAGACCGTGAACAGCGTCTCGCAGAGGGCCGCGGCCTCGACCATGCCGAGATCGCCGGGGATCGGCAGGGCCTGGTCCTGGTCGGTGAGCGCGAATTCGGCATAGCCGCCGCCGGGCAGCAGCGCCGAGATCCGGTCGCCGACCGACCATTTCGAGACGCCGGGCCCCACGGCCGCGATCGTGCCGGCGCATTCGAGCCCCGGCAGGTCGGAGGCGCCGGGCGGCGCAGCGTACGAGCCCGCGCGTTGCAGAGCGTCGGGCCGGTTCACCCCGGCCGCGGCGACGGCGATCAGGATCTCGCCGGCCTGGGGCTGGGGTACCCGCCTTGTCGCGGGGCGCAGCATCTCGGGCCCGCCGGGGCCGGCGATCTCGATCACCCGCATCTCGGCCGGCAGCGCGCCCTCCCCGCTCACGGCTTGCGCTTCCAGAAGCCCGGCAGATCGTCCGGCGCACCCTCTGGCGCGCGCACCCGGTCGAGCAGGCGCTGGGGACCCTTCAGCATCGCGGCAGCGACGGGGTTCTTGGCGATGCGGGCCTTGACCTCCTCGAACTGCATCACGTTCTCGATGCGGCGCTGCACGAAGTCGCGGGTTGCGATATGGCCCTCGCTCTGGTCGCCTAGCCAGTAGAGCAGTGCGGACGAATAGACCGCCGACAGGGTGGCGCGCTTGGAGTACCAGTTGAAGTCGCGGCTCTTGTCGCCGAGCGCTGTCCAGATCGTGTCGGCGGTGTGCCAGAGCGCGCGTGCCCCGTCGGCCGCGTGGTTGGGAAGCGAAAAGAGCGCGGCACCGCGGCGCACCGCCTCGCGCTCGGAGGCCACGAGTTCGAGCCGCAGCAGGATCGCCCGGGTCACCCGGTCGCGGAACCGCAGCCCGAGCAGATCCTCGCCCGCGAGCCGCTCGGCGAGCCGGGCGTCGTTGGCGTGGTGGAACGCGAGCGCGAGATCGACGCCGCCGCGCGGAAAGGCGACGCGCGCGAGGCCGGGATCGACGCCCGCGTCCTGGACCGCGAAGGCGAGCGTCTTGTCGGTCCAGCCGTCGAACGGAACATGCGGCAGGGCGGCGGCGATCACCTGCGGGCGGAGGGCCGCGACCGCGTCGGCTTCCGCCGCTGCCTCCCCGTTTGCGCTCTCGAAAGGCTCGGCCTGGGATGTCTCGGTCATCGCGCTCGCTCCATCGCCGGAACCCCTCCCCCGGGGTCCGCAATTTTCTGGCTGCACCCGGTAGACAGCCGGGCGCGCCTTGCCTATATAGCGCCTTCCTGCCGAATTTCGAAACGCTAGACTGGAAGGTGGTGATACTCCGTGCAGGTAATGGTTCGTGACAACAATGTCGACCAGGCGCTGCGTGCCCTGAAGAAGAAGCTGCAGCGTGAAGGCGTGTTTCGCGAAATGAAGCTCAAGCAGCATTTCGAGAAGCCCTCGGTCAAGAAGGCCCGCGAAAAGGCCGAGGCCGTGCGCCGCGCCCGCAAGCTGGCGCGCAAGAAGATGCAGCGCGAAGGTCTTCTCTGAAGATCCGGTCCGCATCGACATTGAGTTCCGGTCCGAACTGACGTTCGTATCCACGGGTCGAGGCCCGCGCACCCCCCGAGGCCCGGCCTCGGGGGGTTGCTTTTTTGTCCCCCTGTCAACCGAGTATCCGCGCCATAAGCGGCAAGAATTCCGGCCCGGCGGTCCGTTACGGCTGGAAATCGGCCAAGGGCTTGTGCTACCATAGGTTGTATTTCGTTGTCAGGCACCTGGCGGAAAGGAGGCGAGACAGATGCAGAATCTGCCAGATCGCGCTGCTTTTCCGGCATTTTTTCGCATGATGCAGGCGCGGGTCGGGTTGGGGGGTGTCGCAGTCTTTGCCTGGCGCCCGGGTGCCTTCCGGCTCTGGGCCGCCAGTCCCGAGCTGCAGGCGGCCTTGCCGGCTCCGCGCAATCCTGACACCGCCAATGCCTGGCAATTGCTGCCGCCGCCGCTCGGCCGCGCGCTCGGCGAAGGGCGCGCGGCGCGGGTCGATCCGGGCGCGCTCGGACTCGCGGGCGATTTCGCGGCGCTGCTGCCGATCGGCGAGCCCGAGGCGGGGGCGCATTTCCTGCTGGTGCATGACGCGCGGCCGCGACGGCTGACCGCCGCGCTGCGCGAGGGGCTGGCCGATGGCGCGGCGCTGCTGCGCCCCCTGGTCGCTCGGCGCAGCTGGCATTCGCCGCGCGCCACCGCTTTGACCCGGCCCGCGCTCGAGGATGCGGGAGAGTCGCCCCTGCGCGGTGCCATCCTGCCGCGCACGGCGGCGCACCAATTGATCGAGACGGCGCTGCACGCGCCGGGCGCGTCGGGCCGGCTCGCGATCTTCATGATCGGGCTCGACCGGTTCAGCGCGGTCAACGAAGCCCTCGGGGTCGCGGCGGGCGACGCGCTGCTCGCGGTGACGGGGGCGCGGCTCGAGCGGGCGATCGGCCGCGACGACCGGCTGGTGCGGCTCGAAGGCGACAAGTTCCTGGTGCTCGGCGCCAGCGCGGGAGCGCACGCGACCGCTTTCGCCGACCGGATGATCGAGGCGATCGGCCAGCCGCTGACGCTCGCCGGGCGCACGATCGTGATGCAGGCGAGCATCGGCATCGTGACGGCAGGCGAGGCCGACCGGGCCGCGCCCGCCCTGCTGCTGCAGGCCGACACCGCGATGCGCCGGGCCAAGGCCGAGGGGCGCAATCGCTTCGCCTTGCACGAGGCCCGGCTCGACGCGGCCAATCTGGAGAAGAGCCGCCTGGAGCTCGATCTGTCGAACGCGCCGGCCAACGGGCAGCTGCATCTGAGCTACCAGCCCTTCGTCGATCTCGCGACCGGAGCGGTGACCGGGGTCGAGGCGCTGATGCGCTGGCGGCATCCGACGCGCGGCGAGGTTCAGCCCTCGACCTTCATCCCGCTGGCCGAGGCGACCGGGCTCATCCTGCCGCTTGGCAACTGGGCCCTGCGCACCGCCTGCCAGCAGGCCGTGCGCTGGCCGAGCTCTCTGGCGCTCGCCGTCAACATCTCGGCGCTCCAGTTCCATCAGCCCGGCTTCGAGGCCGAGGTCGATGCCGCGCTGGCCGAGACCGGCTTTCCGCCTGAGCGGCTGGAACTCGAGATCACCGAGACCGTGCTGATGCGCGACAATCCCGCCACCATCGCCCAGCTCGAGGCGCTGATCGCGCGGGGCATCCGCATCGCGCTCGACGATTTCGGCACCGGCTACAGCGCGCTCGCCTATCTCGCGCGCCTGCCGCATCACCGGATCAAGCTCGACAAGAGCTTCGTGCAGGATCTCGGCAACCCCGCCACCGCCGAGCTGATCCGCGCCATCATCGCCCAGGCGCGGGCCAACGGCGTCGGCATCACCGCCGAGGGCGTGGAGCGGCCGGAGCATCTGGCCCAGGTCCGCGCCATGGGCTTCACCCATGCGCAGGGCTTCATCACCGGGGCCCCGACCGCGGACCCGACCCAGTTCCTGCCCGAGCCGATCGGCGCGCAGTTCGGTGCTTCCGCCTCCTGACCCCGATCACAGGGCTCGCATCAAAGCCTTTCATGCGCAGGTCCTGTCTTGGCTCATGGCGCGTCCCCGGCCCGGTCGCCGCCCTTGCGGGCGCCGCGCTTGCGCGCCACAATCGTCGGTATGAGCCGCGATCCAGAAATTCCGCTCGCCCCGGCGACCCGCATCGCCCAGGCCCTGCGCCATATCGATACCCGCACCGGGGCCGTCGTGCCGGGGATCGAGCTGTCGAGCACGTTCGCCCGCGACGAAAGCTATGCCGCGCGGCAAAGCTACATCTATGCGCGTGATGGCGGGCCGACCGTCGAGCAGGCCGAGGCGATCCTCGCCGATCTCGAAGGCGCCGCGGGCAGCCTGCTCTTCGGGAGCGGCATGGCGGCGATGGTGGCGTTGCTCGAGATCCTGCGCACCGGCGAGCATGTGGCGGCCCCCCGGATCATGTATCAGGGCGGGCTTGCCTGGCTGCGCTGGCTGGCAGAGCGGCGCGGCATCGAGGTCAGCTTCTTCGAAGCCACCGAGCCCGGCGCGCTCGAGGCGGCGCTTCGGCCCGGCCGCACCCGCCTGCTCTGGATCGAGACGCCGGCCAACCCGACCTGGGACGTGATCGACATCGCGGCGGCGGCCCGCGCCGCGCATGGCGCAGGGGCGCGGATCGCCGTCGATTGCACCGCCGCGCCGCCCTGCACCACCCGCGCGCTCGATCTCGGCGCCGACTATGCGTTCCATTCGGCCACGAAATATCTCGCCGGCCATTCCGACCTGACCGCGGGCGTGGTAAGCGCGCGCCATGAAGACGCGCTCTGGGACGAGGTTCGGCGGGCGCGCACCCTGCATGGCAGCGTGATCGCCGGGTTCGAGGCCTGGCTGCTGATCCGCGGCCTGCGCACGCTCTTCCTGCGCTATGAGCGGGCGAGCGCCAATGCCCTGGCGATCGCCGAGCATTTCGAGCGTCATCCCGGGGTGGCGCAGCTGCTCTATCCCGGCCTGCCCGATCATCCCGGGCACCGCGTCGCCCAGCGGCAGATGACGGGCGGCTTCGGCGGCATGCTGTCGATGCGGGTCCGGGGCGGGTTCGCGGCGGCGCAGGCGGTGGCGCGCTCGGTCGAGCTGCTGATCCCGGCGACCTCGATGGGCGGGGTCGAGAGCCTGATCGAGCATCGCAAGGCGGTCGAGGGCGAGCTCTCGGAGGTGCCGGAGGATCTGCTGCGGATCTCGGTTGGGATCGAGGACGCGCGCGACCTGATCGCCGATCTCGACCGGGCGCTCGCGCGGGCCGGATGCGCGGCATGGAGCGGCTGAGCCAATCGCCGCGCGACGAAGGCTTCGTGCAGGATCCCTATCGGTTCTATGACGCGGCGCGCGGCGCCGGCCCGCTCTTCTGGTGGGAGGAATACGGGTTTCCTTGCGCGGCCGGGTTCGACACGGTCTCGGCCTTGCTGCGCGACCGGCGCTTCGGACGCGAGCTGCCGGCCGATCTCAGGCCGCCCCGGCCCGAGCATCTGCGGGATTTCCACGCGATCGACGACCTGTCGCTGCTCGACCGCGAGCCGCCGGCGCATACGCGGCTGCGCGGACTGGTGCTGCGCGCCTTCACCTCGAGGCGGATCGCCGGGCTCGGGCCTGAGATCGCCGCCTTGGCCGAGCGGCTGATCGACGGGCTCGATCCGTCTGGCTTCGACCTGATCGCCGAGTTCGCCGAGCCGCTGCCCGCCATCGTCATCGCCCGGTTGCTCGGCGTGCCCGAAGCGATGGCGCCGCAGCTCCTCGTCTGGTCGCATGCCATGGTCGCGATGTATCTGGCCCGGCGCGACCGGGGGGTCGAGGATCGCGCGGCCGCGGCGGCGCGCGACTTCGCCGCCTATCTGCGCGGCCTGATCGCGGCACGCCGCGGGGCGCCGGGCGACGATCTCATCACCCATCTGATCGCGGCCGAGGCCGAGGGCGACCGGCTGAGCCCTGACGAGTTGATCGCGACCTGCGTGCTCCTGCTCAATGCCGGGCACGAGGCGACGGTCCATGCGATCGGCAACGGCGTGCGCGCGATCCTCGGGACCGGCGCCGACCCGGCCGCCCTGTTCGCCGATGCGGTGGCGACCGAGGCCAGCGTCGAGGAGCTGCTGCGCTTCGATCCCCCCTTGCATCTTTTCACCCGGATCGCGCTGACCGAGCTCGACGCCTTCGGCCACCGGTTCCGCCGCGGCGAGACCGTCGGCTGCCTGCTCGCCGCGGCGAACCGCGATCCCGCGCGCTTCGCCGAACCGGGCCGGCTCGATCCGGCGCGCGGCGGAGCGGGTCAGCTCTCCTTCGGTGCCGGCATCCATTTCTGCGTCGGCGCGCCGCTCGCCCGGCTCGAGCTCGCCATCGCCCTGCCCCAGTTGTTCCACCGGCTGCCCCGCCTGCAGCTCGCCGCGCCGCCGATCTTCGCCGACCGCTATCATTTTCGCGGCCTCGTCGCGCTGCGGTTGCGCGGCGCAAGCCCGGCATGATCGGGAGAAAACGATTGAGAAATCCGAAGATCGAGCAATAGTTTAGGGTTGGGGCTCCTTGCGCCCCGCAGCGGCGGACGGAGCGAGGCATGACGGACGACTACAGCGACAGCGACAAGCACGAGGATCTGAAGGTCCTGCACGGGATGGGCTATGCCCAGGAACTGCAGCGCAACCTGAGCCGGTTCTCGAACTTCGCGATCTCCTTCTCGATCATCTGCATCCTGTCGGGCGGGATCAACTCGCTCGCGCAGGCGACCTCGGGCGCCGGCGGCATCGGCATCGGCATCGGCTGGCTCGTCGGATGCTTCGTCAGCCTGGTCTTCGCCGTCGCGATGAGCCAGATCAGCTCGGCCTATCCGACAGCCGGCGGGCTCTATCACTGGGGCTCGATCCTCGGCAATCGCGGTACCGGCTGGGTGACGGCCTGGCTGAACCTGCTCGGCCTGATCACCGTCTTGGGCGCGATCAATGTCGGGACCTGGACCTTCTTCGTCGGCACCTTCGGCGCCGCGCTCGGCATCGAGAACACCATCACGACGCAGACGATCTTCCTGGTCCTCATCACGGGCGGGCAGGCGCTGATCAACCATATGGGCATCCGGCTGACCGCCCGGCTGACCGACTTCTCGGGCTGGCTGATCTTCGGCGGCTCGATCCTCATCGCGGTCGTCTGCCTCGCGGCGGCCAACAGCTGGGACGTGTCGCGGCTCTTCACCTTCAAGAACTATTCGGGCGAGGCCGGCGGCAATGTCTGGCCCGCGGTCTCGAACGGCTGGGTCTTCGCCCTCGGCCTGCTGCTGCCGATCTACACGATCACCGGCTATGACGCCTCCGCCCATACCTCGGAGGAGACGATCAAGGCCGCCCATTCGGTGCCCCGCGCGATGGTGATGTCGGTGATCTGGTCGGCGCTCTTCGGCTATCTGTTCCTCGCCTCCTTCGTGCTGATGATCCCCGACATGGACCAGGCGGCGGCGGAGGGCTGGAACGTGTTCTTCTGGGCGTTCGACCAGCAGGTCAATCCGGCGGTGAAATGGCTGGTCTATCTCGTCGTCTTCGTCGCGCAGCTCCTCTGCGGCCTGGCGACGGTGACCTCGGCCTCGCGCATGATCTTCGCCTTCGCCCGTGACGGCGGACTGCCGGGATCGAAGGCGCTCGCCAAGGTCAGCCCGACCTACCGCACGCCGGTCGCGGCGATCTGGACCGCCTTCGCGCTTTCGGTGCTGTTCGTCTGGGGGTCGTCGCTCGTGTCGGTCGCCGGAACCTCGGCCTACACGATCGTCGTGTCCTGCACGGTGATCTTTCTCTTCATCTCCTTCACCTTCCCGATCACGCTGGGCCTGCTGGCCTGGGGCACGCCCAAATGGGACAAGATGGGCCCCTGGGACATGGGGCGCGGCGTCTTCACCCTGTTCGCCGTCCTCTCGATCCTGTCGATGATCCTGATCTTCGTGATCGGCATCCAGCCGCCGAACCAGTGGGCGCTCTATATCACCGTCGGCTTCTTCGTGCTGACCGCGATCGTCTGGTTCGCCTTCGAGCGGCGACGGTTCCAGGGGCCGCCGCTCGGCGATGTCATCGCCAAGCGGCAGGCGGCCATCCATGCCGCCGAGAAGGCGGTGGGCGAGACGCGCTGAGCCGCACCGGGCGGGCGGCCTCGATCCTCGGCCGCCCGCCGATCCGGTCTAACTTCCGTGGCGACGCAGTTTTTTCCGCCGCCGGGCTCTTTTTTGGGACCGTCGGCGGCGAAAATCGCGTTAACTCGTTGCGTCGGGATTCGCGTTCCCTGCGTTCCGCGCCCCGGCAGGAGCGAAAGTAGGACAGGCGCACCATGATCAAGAAACTCTCGGCCGAGGCGATCGGCACCTTCTGGCTGGTCTTCGGCGGCTGCGGCAGCGCCGTGCTGGCCGCGGCCTTTCTCGCCGCCGACCCCAATCTCGGCAATCTCGGCATCGGCTTCGTGGGCGTCGCGCTCGCCTTCGGCCTGACCGTGCTGACCATGGCCTATGCCGTCGGCCACATTTCCGGCGGCCATTTCAATCCCGCGGTCTCGGTCGGCCTCGCCGTCGCCGGCCGCTTCTCCTGGGCCGAAGTCGTGCCCTACATCATCGCGCAATGCGTCGGCGGCCTGGTGGGCGCGACGGTGCTCTACCTGATCGCCTCCGGCAAGGCGGATTTCGTGGCCGGCGGCTTCGCCTCGAACGGCTATGGCGACCTGTCGCCGGGCAAATACGGGCTGACCTCGGCCTTCGTGATCGAGGTGGTCTGCACCGCCGCCTTCCTGATCATCATCCTCGGCGCGACCTCGGCCGGGGTGCCGGTTGGCTTCGGCCCGATCGCGATCGGCCTCGGCCTCACGCTCATCCACCTGATCTCGATCCCGGTCACCAACACCTCGGTCAACCCGGCCCGCTCGCTCGCCGTCGCCTTCTTCGCCGATACCGGCGCGGTCGGACAGCTCTGGCTGTTCTGGGTCGCGCCCCTGATCGGCGGCGCGCTCGGCGGGGTGATCTGGACCAGCCTGCTCGGCGATCCGATCGTCCGCGAGGCTCAAGGCCCGCGCTGAGCGCGCCCACCCGGAGGGTCCGATGACCAAGATCGTCCTCTACTACGCCCCGCGCTCGCGCTCGCTGCGCGCGCTCTGGCTGCTCGAGGAACTGGGCGTCGAGTACCGGCTCGAGCCGATCAGCCTCGAGCGCGGCGACAACAAGCGACCCGACTTCCTGGCCCTGAACCCGATGGGAAAGGTGCCGGTGGTCACGGTCGACGGCCATCCGGTCTGGGAAACCCCGGCGATCATCGCGCATCTCTGCGACCTGCATCCCAGCGCTGGCCTGGCGCCCGCGCTGGGGACGCCCGACCGGGCCGACTATTATCGCTGGCTGGCCTTCGGCACCGCGGTGATGGAACCGGCCTTCATGGACCATGTGAAGCATCACGAGGTCAGCACCCGCCAAGCCGGCTGGGGCGACTTCGCCTCGATGAAGACGGCGCTCGCCGCCGGGCTCGCGGGGCGCGACTGGCTGGTCGGCGACCGTTTCTCGGGCGCCGACATCCTGGTCGGGGGCAATCTCAGCTGGTTCACCCTGTGGGCCGCCGACGATTTCGCCGACCTTCCGGGTGCCGCCGCCTATGTCGAGCGCATCCGCGCGCGGCCCGCGCTCCAGCGCACCAATGCGATCGAGGCCGACCTCGCCGCGCGCGAAACCGGCAACTAGCAGCGCCTCAGAATCCATGTCGATCCGAAATCCGCCGGCACCCGAAAGGGCACCGGCGGATTTCCGCGCGTCACGAAACCGGAAGTTGTAGCTACTAGCGCATCGTCCGATAACGTGTTCCCTTTCCTTTCAGAACTACGGATGGCGGTCGTTCGCGATACGAGCGAATCCGCGGTCCGGGCGGCCAGGGGTGGGTCCGAGATCTGGTCTGGGGCGAGGGAACGCTCCGGCTCCGGATCAGTTCAAAACAACAACAAAAGCGACATCCCGTGACAGGCATCTTTTGGGAACGTGAATGACCACCTATCAGCAGTTTCGCACCTATGTGGGACAGCGTTATCGCGAGGTAGCGCTCTATCCGCAGATCTCTCTCGTGGGATCGAAGCCGAAAGCCATGTTCTTCCCCTCGAGCTTGCGCGAGGGGGCGAGCCATCTCCGGGCCTACAATATCGCCGAGGCGCTGCAGGAACTCGGCTGGAGCACGGCGGTCGTTCCGAAGCAACTCGGGCTGGACCAGCGAAGCCGGCTGGTCCGGCACTATGACCCCGACCTGCTGTTCTTCCAGCAGTGCCGCCACGAATTCAACGATGCGCGCCATGCCTTCGGCCGGCCCTACGTGCTCGACATCGACGATGCCGATTTCTTCGATCCCGCGCTCCACAACAAGATCGCGCGCACCTGCGCCGGCGCCCAGGGCGTCATCGCCGGAAGCCGGTTCATCGCCAACTGGTGCGCGCGATACAACGCCAATACCCGCATCGTCTGGACCGGGACGCCGGTCACCGACGATACCCGCCCGGGTCACGAGGAACGCCCGCCGGTGATCGCCTGGGCGCAGCGCGCGCCGCTGCGCTATCCGCGCGAGCTCGACTTCGTCCGCGCGTTCCATGACGCGCTGAAGGCGACGGGCAAGCGCTTCACCCTGCGGCTCTACGGGGCGAGCACCGATGCCGAGCGCGAGAAGCTGGCGCCGCTCTTCGGGCCGGATGCCGATCTCCAGCTCTATCCGCTGATGAAGTACGACGACTTCATCCGCTCGCTCTACGGCGTCTCGATCGGCCTGTCGCCGATCGTCTACCAGTCGGAATTCAGCCGCGGCAAATCGTTCGGCAAGATCCTCGCCTATCTCGATGCCAAGGTACCGGTGATCGCCAGCGACGAAGCCGACCACGCCTTGTTCTTCGGCCCCGACAGCGGCGTGGTGAGCAACGACCTCGAGACCTGGGTCCGCAGCGCCTCGTCGATGCTGGAGAGCCCCGGCCTGCGCGACCGGATGGCGGGCCACGCCTTCCACGAGTTCCGCTCGCGCCTGACCACCGAGGCGGCGGCGGCACAAGTCGACGGCTTCCTGCGCGGGCTCGTCCCGGCCCGCGCCCTGCAGCCCGCCCATCAGGGCTGAGCCGGCAGGGAAGCCCCAGGCACCGCGCTTGGGGCTTCACAAGGCGGGCGGTTCCCGCTAGTGGGCCTTTCATGCCCGAGGACAGAAGCCCGGAAGACCCCGACAGCCTGATCCGCGACCCCGCCGGCGGCGTCGCGCGGCTTGTCGCGATCATGGCGCGGCTGCGCGATCCCGAGCGCGGCTGCCCTTGGGACCTGGTGCAGGATTTCACCTCGATCGCGCCTTATACGATCGAGGAAGCCTACGAGGTCGCCCAGGCCATCGCCGAGCAGGACATGGCCGAGCTGCGCGACGAACTGGGCGACCTGCTGTTCCAGGTGGTCTATCACGCGCGGATGGCCGAGGAGCGGGGCGCCTTCGCGTTCGAGGACGTGGTCCGGGCGATCTCGGACAAGATGATCCGCCGCCATCCCCACGTCTTCGGCCCCGAGAGCCGCGACAAGTCGCCCGAACAGCAGACCCGCGACTGGGAGGCCCTGAAGGCGGCGGAGCGCGCGGCCAAGCCCTCGCAGGCCAGCGTGCTCGACGGCGTGGCGGCCGGGCTGCCGGCGCTCACCCGCGCGATCAAGCTGCAGAACCGCGCGGCCCGGGTCGGGTTCGACTGGCCCGACGCGACCGCCGTGCTCGACAAGATCGCCGAGGAGACCCGCGAGCTGGTGGCCGCGGCCAACCCGGCGGAGGCGGCGGAGGAATATGGCGACCTGATGTTCGTGATGGCGAACCTCGCGCGCCATCTCGAGATCGATCCGGAGGCAGCCTTGCGCGCGGCCAATGCCAAGTTCGTCCGGCGCTTCCGGGCGATCGAGGCAGCACTCGCCGCCGAGGGCCGCACGCCGCAGGACTCGACCCTCGCCGAGATGGACGCGCTGTGGGACGCGGCCAAGCGCGACGGGCTTTGATCCGCGGGTACCGGCGCAGGAGATGTCATGAAGAGCCTTTCAACCAGAACCGCCAAGGCGTCCTGCCTGATCGGGGCGGCGCTGCTCTTGGGCGGGATCGCCCACGCGGCGCGGGCCGACTGCGATGCCAGCGCGACCCAGACCGACCTCAATCTCTGCACCGGCGCGAAGGTTGAGGCAGCCGATGCCGAGCTCAACGCGCTCTACAAGCAGATCGGCGCCCGGCTGAAGGACGACCCGGCGACCGCCAAGCGGATGGTCGCCGCTCAGCGCGCCTGGATCGCCTTCGGCGACGCCGAATGCGACTTCGAGAGCGCGGGCGTCGCCGGCGGCAGCATCGAGCCCATGATCCATGGGGAATGCCTGATCCAGCTGACCGAGGTCCGCAGCGCCGATTTCCGCCGCTTTCTCGCCTGCGAGGAAGGCGATCTGAGCTGCCCGGTCCCGCCCGCCAACTGAGCCTCAGAGCCGGCCCCCGAGCGCGAACCAGGCGAGGCCGAGCAGGCTCGATCCGGCGAGCACCCATCCCATGCCGAGCCGCAGGCGGAACAAGGCGACCATGGCGAGCCCGGCAAGCGCCAGGGCCGCGGGGTCGAGCGATCCCGGCACCGGCAGGTCGAGCCGGATCGGGCCCCAGGCCACCGGCCGCACCGCGCGGAACAGGCCGTGCAGCGCGAACCAGAGCGCGAGATTGAGGATCACCCCGACCACGGCGGCGGTGATCGCCGTCAGCGCGCCGCCGAGCCCGGCATGGAAGCGCAGCCGCTCGGCATAGGGCGCGCCGAGAAAGATCCAGAGAAACGAGGGCAGGAAGGTCACCCACCCCACAACGAGCGCCCCGAGCAGGGCGGCGGTCCAGGGATCGAGCCCGCCGGGAGCGCGATGGCCGGCGAGGAAGCCCACGAATTCGAGCACGAGGATCAGCGGCCCCGGCGTCGTCTCGGCGAGGCCGAGCCCGTCGAGCATCTCGCCCGGGCGCAGCCAGCCATAGTGCTGCACCGCCTGCTGCGCGACATAGGCGAGCACCGCATAGGCGCCCCCGAAGGTAACGACCGCCATCTGGCTGAAGAACAGCGCGAGCCGGGTAAAGACGCTCTCCCGGCCGACCAGCAACACCAGGGCCAGCACCGGCGCGAGCCAAAGCCCCGCGCATATCCAGGCGGCGCGCAGCGATCCACCGGCGCCGGGCACGGCATGGGCCGGCACCGCGTCGCCGAGCGCCGAGCCCGCCTCGGCCGGCGCTTCCCGCACGCTGCCCCTGCGCGCGCCGAAATAGCCGGCGATCCCCGCACCGAGCACGATCAGCGGGAACGGCACGCCGAGAAACGCGATCGCCACGAAAGCCGCAAGCGCGACGGCGCGCAGGCCCGGGGTCTTGAGCGTGCGCGACCCGACCCGGATCACCGCCTGCAGCACGATCGCGAGCACCGCCGCCTTCAGCCCGAAGAACAGGCCCGCAACCGGCGCCAGCGCTCCGAAAGCCACATAGACGGCGCTGAGCGCCAGGATCGCCAACATGCCGGGCAGCAGGAACAGCGTCCCGGCGACCACCCCGCCCGGCACGCCGTGCAGGAGCCAGCCGAGATAGATCGCGAGCTGGTGCGCCTCGGGGCCGGGCAGCAGCATGCAATAGTTCAGCGCATGCAGGAAACGACGCTCGCCGACCCAGCCCTTTTCCTCGACGAGGATCCGGTGCATGACCGCGATCTGTCCCGCCGGCCCCCCAAAGCTCAGCAGCGCGACGCGCCCCCAAACCCGCGCGGCATCGGCGAAGCCGACCCCATGCGCCGGCGACGCGGTCTCGACCATCGTTCGCACCTCCCTTGACCCGGCCCGCACCGGCACGAGCCCGACCGGTGGCCGCCTGTCAAGTTGCACCTGCGAAACGCGCCGCCTTGACGCAGGCCCCGGCACAGCCTATCTGCAGCCTTGCTTGCCCGAGACGCGGGCGCAAGGTGGCGCAACCGGCCCGAAGGGCCCAGCACCTTTTCCAGTTTTCCGGTTTTCGTCACATGCGCCTGACGAGGGCGGCAACCGCGCCAGGCCCCGAAGCGGCCGCGCGGGAAGGACCTACTTGTGACGATTCAGACTTTTGCGGAATTCGGCCTCGCCCAGCCGCTGCTCGACGGACTGGCCCGGAGCGGCTTCACCGTCCCGACGCCGATCCAGGCCCAGGCGATCGCCCCGCAGATGGCGGGCCGCGACATCCTGGGCGTGGCCCAGACCGGCACCGGCAAGACCGCGGCCTTTGGGCTGCCGATCCTCCACGCAATCCTCGGCCTTGCGGGGCGCCCTGCCCCGCGGACCTGCCGCGCCTTGATCCTGGCGCCGACGCGCGAGCTCGCGGTGCAGATCGAGACGAGCTTCCGCGCCTTCGCCGGCGGCGCGCGGCTCAGCACGCTGCTGATCCTCGGCGGCCTGTCGCGCAACGGCCAGATCCGGGCGCTGGAGCGTGGGGTCGACGTCGTGATCGCGACGCCGGGCCGGCTGACCGACCTGATCGACGCCAAGGCGATCCGGCTCGACGAAACCCGGTTCGTGGTGCTCGACGAGGCCGATCGCATGCTCGACATGGGCTTTGTCCAGCCGGTGCGCCGGATCATCGCGGCCCTGCATCCGCGGCGCCAATCGGCGCTGTTCTCGGCCACCATGCCGGACGAGGTGCGCGAGATCGCCGAGAGCCTGCTGCGCGATCCGGTTCGCGTCTCGGTGGCCCCGCCGGCCACCACGCCGGTGCGCACCGAACAGCGGGTCGAGCTGCTCGATGCCGGCGCCAAGCGCGAGCGGCTCGCCGCGATCCTGCGCGGGCAGGACGCGGCGCGCTCGATCGTCTTCACCCGCACCAAGCGCGGCGCCGACCGCGTGGCGCAGAATCTGGTCAAGGACGGCATCGCCGCCGAGGTGATCCACGGCAACAAGGCGCAGAACGCCCGGCAGCGGGCGCTCGACGCCTTCCGCACCGGCCGGGTCCGGGTGCTGGTCGCGACCGACATCGTCGCGCGCGGCATCGACGTGCCGGGGATCAGCCATGTGGTGAATTTCGATCTGCCGGACGAGGCCGAGAGCTACGTGCACCGGATCGGCCGGACCGGCCGCAACGGCGCGGACGGCATCGCCATCACGCTTTGCGCGCCCGACGAGATCGCCAAGCTGCGCGCGGTCGAGAAACTGACCCGCACCGCCCTTCTGGCGCCGACGCCCGGCCTGCCGGCGGGCACCCGGTCGGGCGCCAAGGCCGGTCCGAAGCCGGGTCCGAAACCCGGCCCCAAGCCTGGTTCGCAGCGCGCGCCCGGAAAACCGAAGCCGGCGGCGGCCAATCCGGCCGGCGAGGCCCCGCGTGCCGACCGCCGCCCCCGCCGCAGCCGCCGCGCCGCCTGACCCCCCTCGCCGCCCCCCGGGGCTTTGTGGCCCCCGGGGGGCGGCGGCACGGACGCGCGTCTCGGAGGCGCGCTGACGCTGGTGCGCGGTGGCGCAGATCAGTTCCGCACGAGGATGGCTCTCCGCCGGCCACCAACGGCCATCGCGAAGCCGATGGCGACGAGGGCCGCGCCGAGGCCCATCCCGGTCAGCGCGGCGACGAGCGCCGACCGTCGGTCCCCGCTCAGCAGCGGCGCGGCCGCCGGCCAGGCGGCGAGCGCGAGCAGCACCCCTGCGGCCGCCTTGTTGCGGAGCGTTCTGCGCATTTGACGTCACCCTTCTGGCTGTCTCCCCGGCCGCGATCATGGCACGCGGATCCCAATCGGCTCAACGCGCCCGCCTGCCCGGATGCGGACGATTTCGCTTCATGGCTAACGGGTTAACGGAGATCAGCGCGCCGCGCTGTCTAGCCAGATCGTCACGGGCCCGTCATTGACCAGCGCGACCTCCATGTCGGCGCCGAAGCGGCCCGTCGCGACGGGAACGCCGAAGCTCCGCACCTGCTCGGCGAAGCGCTCGTAAAGCTCTGCGCCCCGGTCGGGCGCGGCGGCGGTGGAGAAGCCCGGGCGATTGCCGCGGGTCTCGGCCGCCAGGGTGAACTGGCTGACGATCAGCGCAGCGCCGCCAATATCGAGGAGCGAGCGGTTCATCCGCCCCTCCGCATCGCGGAAGATCCGCAGATTGACGGTCTTCCGCGCCAGCCAGTCGGCCTCGGCCGCGCCGTCGTCGCGCAGACCAGAACGACAATCCCCGGGCCGATCTCGCCGAGGGTCGCGCCCTCCGCGCTGACCCGCGCGCCGCTCGTCCGCTGGATCAGGGCACGCATCTGCGGCTCCGGCTTGGGGAGAGGGCGAGAGGGCGGACGGACCGCCCCCGCGCCGGATCGGATCAGGGCACGAGACGGGTGTTCGAGCCGCTCTGCACCACCTGGACCCGCTGGCCGATCGAGAAGGCCGGGGTCGCCTGGATCACCGAGATGGTCTGACCGCTGTCGAGCTTGACGAACCATTCGGTCGATTGCTGCGAGGTCGCGGCATTGGCGACAGCCCCGCCCGCCGCGGCGCCCGCGGTCGCGCCGGCACCGGTCGCGAGCGTCTTGCCGAGCCCGCCGCCGACCTGGTTGCCGAGCGCGGCACCGGCCACGCCGCCGGCGATCATGCCCACCACCTCGGCCGGCTGGTTGCCGCCCTGCACCGCGACCGGCCGGCTGCCGGTGATGGTGCCGAAATGAACGGTCTGCGCGACCTGCGCCTGGTTGGCGCTCACCACATTGCCGCTGTTAGGCGGCGTGCAGGCCGCCAGCGCGAGAAGAGAAAGCCCGATCAGTCCTGCGCCTCTGAGCATCGTCGAATGCATTTCTTTTTGCCTTCACAAAGGTTGGGCGGCCAGCATTGCCTGCTTTCCGCTATCGGCGTCAATCCTTAGACCACCGCCCCCGCGCTTTCACGACACGAAGCTGCGAGCGCGGGGCCGCCCCCCTCAGCCCGACGCTTCGCGCAATTCCTCGAGCTCCAGCCACTCGGTCTCGGCGGTGGCCAGCGCCGACTGGCGGGCGACCAGCGCCTCGCTCGCCTTGGCGAAGCGGGTCGGGTCGCGGGCGAAAAGCCCAGGATCGGCGAGCAGCGCCTCGAGCTTGCCGATCTCGCCCGTCAGCCGCTCGATCTCGGCCGGCAGCGCCTCCAGCCGGTGCGCCTGGGTGAAGCTCAGCCGCGCCGGCCGAGGGGCGGGCGCCACCGGTGCCGGCTGGACCGTCCGCACCCGCAGAGCCGCGGGCTCGGCAACCGGCGCCGGGTCGGGCCCGCGCTGCGCGCGATAGTCGCTCCAGCCGCCGGCATAGATCACCGCGCGCCCGTCGCCCTCCATCGCGATCGTGGTGGTCGCGACCCGATCGACGAAATCCCTGTCATGGCTGACCAGCAGCACCGTGCCCTCATATTCGTCGATCAGCTCCTGCAGCAGGTCGAGCGTCTCGACATCGAGGTCGTTGGTCGGCTCGTCGAGGATGAGCAGGTTCGAATCCCGCGCCATCAGCCGTGCGAGCAGGAGCCGCGCCCGCTCGCCGCCCGAGAGCGCGGAGACCGGCCCGCGCGCCTGGGCCTCGGCGAACAGGAAATCCTTGAGATAGCCCACCACATGACGCGGCCGCCCGCGCACCATCACCTGGTCGCTGCGCCCCGAAACGCCGAGCCCGGGATCGCCGGTCAGCGTCTCCCACAGGCTCGCCTGGGGGTCGAGCGCCGCGCGGTTCTGGTCGAACAAGGCGGGCACCAGATTGACCCCGAGCCGCACCGTGCCGCTGTCGGGCGCCAGCGTGCCGGTCAGGAGCTGCAGCAGCGTGGTCTTGCCGACGCCGTTCGGCCCGACGAGAGCCACCCGCTCGCCGCGCTGGATGCGCAGCGAGAAGTCCTTGAGGATCACCCGGTCGCCGAAGCTCTTGCCGATCCGCTCGGCCTCGACGACGAGCTTGCCCGATCGGGTCGCGCTCTCGAACTCCATCCGCGCCGTGCCCTGCCGCGCGATCTGCGCCCGCCGCTCGGCCCGCATGTCGGCCAGTCGGCGCACCCGCCCCTGATTGCGCTTGCGCCGGGCCGAGATGCCCTCGACCGCCCATCGGCCCTCGGCCTTGATCAGCCGGTCGAGCTTGTGGCGCGCGGCATCCTCCTCGTCATTGAGCTTGTCGCGCCACTCCTCGAAGGCGGAGAAGCCGCGATCGAGCCGGCGCACCTCGCCCCGGTCGACCCAAAGCGTGCGGTCGGTCAGATGCCGCAGGAAGGCGCGATCGTGGCTGATCACCACGAAGGCGGTACGGCTCTGCCGCAGCCAGTCCTCCAGCCAGCCGATCGCGGTGACGTCGAGATGGTTGGTCGGCTCGTCGAGCAGCATCAGATCGGGGCCCTCGGCGAGGATCCGGGCCAGCGCCGCGCGCCGCCGCTCGCCACCCGAGGCGGCGGCGGGATCGAGCCCGGGCGCGAGCGCGAGGCCCTCCATCGCCATCTCGACCCGCCAATGCTCGGCCGGATCGACCCCCTGCCCCGCGAAGGCCTCGAGCGTCGGAAAGCCGGTGAAATCCGGATCCTGCGCCATATAGCCGACGCTGAGCCCGGGCCGCAGGAACCGGCTGCCCGCATCGGGCGGCATCAGCCCGGCCATCAGCTTCAGGAGCGTGGACTTGCCCGACCCGTTGCGCCCGACGAGCGCGATTCGCTCGCCAGGATGGACCGCGAGCGACAGGCCGGCGAACAAGGGATCGCCCCCGAAGGTCAGGGCGATGTCGGTCAGGGTCAGGATCGGAGGCTCGGCCATGGCGCGACCCGCCTAAGGCCGCGCCTGCTTCCCGTCAAGCTGCGCCGTCGAGCGGCCTCAGGACCCGCTGCGGCGCACCCGGTCGAAGGCGACGGCCACGATGATGCAGGCGCCGATGAAGGTGCCCTGCCAGAAGGCGTTGATCCCGAGCAGGCCGAGGCTGTTGCGGATGATCTCGATCAGCGCCGACCCGACCAGCGCCCCGAAGGCAGTGCCGACGCCGCCAGCGAGGTTCGCCCCGCCGATCACCGCCGCGGCGATGACCTGCAGCTCCATCCCGGCGCCGATATTCGTGGTCACCGCGCCCAACCAGCCGGTCTGGATGATCCCGGCGATCCCGGCCGAGAGGGCGGAGACCATGTAGACGGCGACCTTGATCCGCCGCACCGGCACGCCGGTCAGGTTCGCCGCATGCTCGTTGCCGCCGATCGCGTAGAGATAGCGCCCGAACCGGGTCCAGCGCAGCACGAACCCGGTCAGGAGCGCGAGCGCGATCATGTAGATCACCGGATTGGGAATGCCGGCCATCGAGCCGCCGCCGAGGGCGAGCAGCTTGTCGTGATCGGGACCGAACTGGTAGACGACGGTGTTGTTCGAGGCGACCATCGCGAGGCTCCGCGCGATCGACAGCATGCCGAGCGTCACCACGAAGGGCGGAAAGCCGAGATAGGCGACGAGCACGCCGTTGAACCCGCCGACGACCAGAGCGGTCGCCACCGAGGCGCCGATCCCGACATAGATGCTCGCCCCCGCGTTCATCGTCACGGCGAGCACCATCGAGCACAGGCACAGGACCGAGCCGACCGACAGGTCGATGCCGCCGGTGATGATCACCATGGTCATGCCGAGCGCGACGATCGCGGTGAAGGTGAAGTTTCGGGTGATGTTGTAGAAATTCTTCCAGGTCGCGAAGCTCTCGGCGGCGAAGCTGAGGCCGATGCAGGCGATCAGGATGGCGATGACCACCCAGAAGGTCTGGCTGTTGACGATATGCGACCACCAGCTGTGCTGCTTGCGCGCGATCACCTGATCGAGGGTAACGGCCATGATGGTTCTCCTAGACCTGCTCGATCGCGCCGGTGATGAGGCCGGTGATCTCTTCGGGCGAGCTCGCCGCCGTGCGCTTGTCGGCGACCTTGCGGCCGCGCCGCATCACGATGACCCGGTCGGTCACCTCGAAGACGTCGGGCATGCGATGGCTGATCAGCACCACCGCGAGCCCCTGGTCGCGCAGATGCCGGATATGGTTCAGCACCTCGGCGACCTGGCGGACCGAGATCGCCGCGGTGGGCTCGTCCATCAGCACGATCTTGGCATCCGCGAGCATGGTGCGCGCGATGGCGACCGCCTGGCGCTGGCCGCCCGACATCTGCTTGATCAGATCGCGCGGCCGGGTCTCGGATTTCAGCTCGCGAAACAGCTCGCCCGCGCGCTGATACATCGCGCCATAGTCGAGCACCCGGACCGGCCCGACCCTGCGATGCATCTCGCGCCCGAGGAAGACATTGGCCGCGGCGGTGAGATTGTCGCAGAGCGCGAGATCCTGGTGGACGATCTCGATCCCGTGCCGGCGCGCCTCCACCGGACGGTGCAGGACGACCTCCCGCCCATCCATGCGAATCGAGCCGTGGCTGGGCAAGAAGTTGCCGGCGATCATCTTGACCAGCGTCGACTTGCCGGCACCGTTGTCGCCCATCAGGCCGACGACCTCGCCGGCCTCCAGGGTCAGCGATACGTCGTTGAGCGCCTGAATGGCGCCGAAATGCTTCGAGACATTGATCAACTCCAACACCGCCACGAGACGCCGATCTCCCTGATCACAGGCCGCTTGCGGTTCCGTTCCCATAGCCGGTCCCACCGCGACCACGATTTGCGGCCTCCTGCCTTCGCGGACGCCTTGCGCGCATTATGCCGTCTGGCGCGCGCGGGTCAATCAAATAGTCATACAAATTCGCCATGCCATTGCTGCACCGCAACAATTTCTCCTTTAATATTATATGATAATTCCGATTGACGCCCTGGCCCGAGTGGGGGTAGCTCTGGCGCAGGGGGATCGGATCGGGCATGACGACCCTGACGCGACAGACCGCGGGCGGCGTGACGATGTCCCTCCTGGCTCATGGGAGGATTTGATGAAGAGACAAGCCCTGCTGGTCGCCGCGGCGGCATTCACGGCCTTTGCCGTGCCGGCCGCCGCCAAGGACAAGCTGGTGATTGTGGTGAAGGGACTCGACAATCCCTTTTTCGAGGCAATCCACCAGGGTTGCCTAAAATGGAACAAGGAAAACCCGGACGCGAAGTACGAATGCTTCTATACCGGGCCCGCCTCGACCTCGGACGAGGCCGGTGAGGCGCAGATCATCCAGGACGTGCTCGGCAAGGCCGACACCGCCGCGATCGCGATCTCGCCCTCCAATGCCAAGCTGATCGCCCAGACCCTCAAGACCGCGGCCCCGACGATCCCGGTGATGACGGTCGATGCCGATCTCGCCAAGGACGATGCGGGTCTGCGCAAGACCTATCTCGGCACCGACAACTACACGATGGGCTACAAGATCGGCGAATATATCAAGGCGAAGAAGCCGCATGGCGGCACGATCTGCACGATCGAGGGCAATCCGGGGGCGGACAACATCCTGCGCCGCGCCCAGGGCCTGCGCGACGCGCTGACCGGCGAGAAAGGCCTCGCCGCGCTCAAGGGCGAGGGTGGGTGGACCGAGATCGCGGGCTGCCCGGTCTTCACCAACGATGACGGGGCCAAGGGCGTCCAGGCGATGACCGACATCCTCGCCGCCAATCCCAAGCTCGACGCGTTCGGCATCATGGGCGGCTGGCCGCTCTTCGGCGCGCCGCAGCCCTATCGCGAGCTGTTCAAGCCGTTGGCCGCGAAGATCGCCTCGGGCGAGTTCGTGATCGGCGCCGCCGACACGATCGGCGACGAGGTCGCGATCGCCAAGGAGGGCCTCGTCACCGCGCTCGTCGGCCAGCGGCCGTTCGAGATGGGCTACAAGGCCCCGACCGTGATGATCGAGCTGATCGAGGGCAAGAAGGTCGATGACCCGGTCTTCACCGGCCTCGACGAATGCACCAAGGACACCGCCGACACCTGCATCCAGAAATGACCGACCGGGCGCCCGCTGCAAGCGGGCGCCCGTGCTCCCGGACGCCCGGCGGCGCGGTTGGCGCTTGACGCCCGGGCCGCCTGCACGGGCCTCCTTCGGCGCAGAGGAGACCATCCGATGTATGTGCCGCCAGCCTTTCGCATCGAGGAACTGCCGGACCTGCATGCCGCGATGCGGGCGGTTCCGCTCGCCACCCTGGTCACGGCGACCGCGGCCGGGCTGATGGCGTCCCCCCTCCCCCTGTTCCTGGTCGCCGACGAGGGCCCCCACGGCACCCTGCACGGCCATCTGGCCCGGGCCAATCCGCAAGGATCGGCGCCGCCCCTGGGCGAGGCGCTGGCGCTGTTCGCGGGACCGGACGCCTATGTCACGCCTTCCTGGTACGCGACCAAGGCCGAGACCGGGCGCGTGGTGCCGACCTGGAACTATGTCGCGGTCCATGCCTATGGCCCGCTCGAAATCTACGACGATCCCGACCGCCTGCGCGCCGTCGTCTCTCGGCTCACCGACCTGCACGAGGCCGCGCGGCCCGAGCCCTGGGCGGTCGCCGACGCGCCCGAGCCCTTCCTCCGCGCGCAACTGCGCGGGATCCTCGGCCTCAGGCTGCCGATCGCCCGCATCGACGGCAAACGCAAGATGAGCCAGAACCGCAGCCCCGCCGACCGGGCCGGGGTCGCCGCCGGCCTCGCCGCCAGCCTCGATCCTGGCGATCAACGCGTCGCCGGCCTGATCCCCGTCCCCGGCTCCGATGGCTGAGGCGCCTGCCAGGGGGCGAGGCTTGGCAGGAACCGCGCGAAGGCCTCGGGCACCGCTTCCCGCCCCGCGCCCCGCGCGATCACGATGATCCGGGTCTCGCGCGGGCCCCGCGGCCAGGCCTCCGGCCGCGACGGCGGATGCAGGACATGCTGGACCGCGTGCAGGATCACCGGCCGCTCCGGATCCTCGTCCAGGCAGGCGATCGCCTTCAGCCGCAGCAGATCGGGCCCCAGCGCCTCCTGCAGCGTCTCGATCAGATCCTGGACATCCCAGGCCCCGACCGGCGCCACGCCGGTATAGCAGAAGGCCTCGATATCCGACCCATGCCGGTTCGGATCGTGCCCGTGGCCGTGGCCGTGGCCGTGCCCCTGTCCGTGCCCCTGTCCATGCCCCTCGAACCGCAGCCAGTCCGCGACCTCCGGCGGCTTCAGCGCCAGGTCGAACGCGGCCAGCCCGAAGATCTCGGCCGGGCCCGCCTCCGCCGCGCGCAGGAGCCGCGCATTGGGGTTGAGCGCGGCCAGCCGGGCCTCCAGCGCCGCGCTGTCGGGCGCCAGATCGGTCTTGGAGATCAGCAGCAGATCCGCGACCGCCGCCTGGGCCCGCGCCTCGGCGAAACGATCGAGCGTCGCCGCGCCGGCAACGGCATCCACCACCGTCACCACGCCGTTCAGCGCATAGCGGTCGATCACCAGATCGCTCGTCATCAGCGCGTGCAGCACCGGGGCGGGATCGGCGAGACCGGTCGTCTCGATCACCAGCCGCGAGAAGGCCGGCCCCCGCCCGGTCGCCGCCTCCTCGGCGAGGCGCAGCAGCGTCAGGCGGATATCGCCCGCCACCGTGCAGCACAGACAGCCCGTCGTCATCGCGAAGGCCTGGCCGTCGGCATGCGCCACGAGATCGCCATCGAGCCCGACCGCGCCGAACTCGTTGACGATCACCGCGCTGTCGCCAAAGCCCGGCTCCGCCAGCAGCCGGTTCAGCAGGCTGCTCTTGCCGGCCCCGAGAAAGCCGGTCAGCAGGGTGACGGGAACGCGGATCGGCTCGGTCATGTGGGCACCCTCCCGGCAGCGGCTCGGACCTGTCTAGCCCGAACCGCGCGGGAGCGGCAGAGGCGATCAGGACCCCAGGCAGGCCACCAGGTTCTTCGACAGCGCCAGAAGCATCGCGGGATAGAGCTCGGGCCCCGGCGCGAGCCCGGCACCCACATCGGGATCGAGCTCGCCCGTCCGCACATCGGTCCCCTCGATCACCGTCGCGAGCAGCTTCGGCTCGAACTGCGGCTCGGTGAAGGCGCAGACCACGCCGTCGCGCCGCACCCGGTCGCGGATCTCGGCGACCCGCGCGGCCCCCGGCGCCTCGCCCTCGGCGAGCTCGATGCTGCCGGCGGCCGGAATGTCGAAGCGATGCTCGAAATACTGATAGGCGTCGTGGAACACGATGAACCGCTTGCCGCGCACCGGCGCGATCTGCCCGTTGATCACCGCCTGCAACGCGGCCATCTCGGTGGCGAAGGCGGCCGCGTTCTGCCGGTACTGGGCGGCATGGTCGGCATCGAGCCCGGCTAGCTCGGCCGCCACCCCCTGCGCGACCGCAACCGCGTTCTCCGGATCGAGCCAGAGATGCCCGTCCGGCCGCGTCTCGCCCGGCTTCGGCGCCGGCTCGTCGGCATCGGGCTCGAACGGCCCCCCGACCCGCACCGGCAGCAACGCCACACCCGGCAAGGTCTCGAGCTCCAGCGTCGTGGCGTGCGAGGACAGCGCCTCGATCGGCGCCTCCATCCAAGGCGACAGCTCGGGCCCGACCCAGACCACGAGATCGGCGCCCTGCAGCAAGGCGGCGCGCGACGGCTGCAGCGCATAATCATGCGGCGAGGTGCCGGGCGGCAGCACCAGCTCGGGCGTGCCGACCCCCGCCATCACCCGGGCCACGATCGAATGGATCGGCGTGATATCGACCGCGACCCGGGGCACGGCCAGGGCCGGCGCGGCGGCAAGACACAGGAAGGCGCCCGGCAACAGGCGGCGGAGGCACGACATTGGTTTCTCCCGATCGAAGGCGGAGGGCTTGTAGGCACAGGCGCCGGGGACTAAATTGCCGGTTCGACGCCCGATAGACTGTTATAAAGTAACAATGGAACCGTCAACCCACCCCGAGGCGCAGCCCGAGCCGGAAGCCTTCCGGACCCACGATCACGGCGCCTGTCGCGGTCAGGCGATGGCGGCGGTCGCCGCCGCCTGCGCGGCGCGCCGGCTCCGGCTCACGCCGGCGCGCGCCTTCGTGCTGGAGACGCTGCTCGAATCGCATCGGGCGCTGACGGCCTACGAGCTGCTGGAGCGGCTCGCGGCGGCCGGGCATGGCTCGCAGCCGCCCGTGGTCTATCGCGCGCTCGATTTCCTGCTGGCGCATGGCTTCGCCCACCGGATCGAGCGGCTCGGCGCGTTCGTCGGCTGCACCCATGGCGGCAGCGCCCATGCCGCCGCCTTCCTGGTCTGCCGGCTCTGCCGCACCGTCGCCGAGACCGAGCTGCCGAACAGCCTGTCCGGCCTTGCGGCCGAGGCGGCGGCGGGCGGCTTCGAGGTCGAATCGATGGTGGTCGAGGCCGAGGGGCTCTGCGCCCGATGCCGCGCGGCCAATCCATGACCCGGCCGGTCGGACGCGCGCTGATCGAGACGCGCGGGCTCGGGATCGCCCGCGGCGGCCAGACTATCCTGCGCGATGTCGCCATCACCCTCCATGCCGGCGAGATCGTGACCGTGGTCGGGCCGAACGGCTCGGGCAAGAGCACGCTCGTCCGCCTGCTGATCGGGGCGCTGAAGCCGACCGAGGGCGCGGTGATCCGCGCCCCCGGCCTCGTCTTCGGCTATGTGCCGCAGCGGCTCGCGATCGACCATACGATGCCGCTCACCGTCGCGCGGTTCCTCGCGCTGGCGAGCCGGGATCCGGCGGCGCGCGCGGCGGCGCTGGAGCGGGTCGGCATCCCCGGCCTCGAAGGGCGCCAGCTGATCGACCTCTCGGGCGGCCAGTTCCAGCGCGCGATGCTCGCCCAGGCGCTGCTGCGCCGCCCCGACATGCTGGTGCTCGACGAGGCGGCGCAGGGGCTCGACCAGCCGGGCGTCGCCCGCTTCTATCGGCTGGTCGAGGAATTGCGCGCCGAGCTCGGCTGCGCCGTGCTCATGGTCAGCCACGACCTGCATGTCGTGATGGCCGCCTCCGACCGGGTGATCTGCCTCAACGGCCATGTCTGCTGCGAAGGCACGCCCACCGTGGTCTCTGCCGCGCCGGAATATCGCTCGCTCTTCGGCTTCGGCACCGGGGGGACGCTGGCGCTCTACCGGCACGACCACGACCACGGGCACCACCATCACGCGCCCCACGACCCTGTCGAGCTCGACCCTGTCGAGCACGGCCATGCCGACCACGGCCACAGCGAGACGGAGCCCCTGCCGTGATCCTCGACGATTTCCTGCTGCGCGCGGCCCTGGCCGGCATCGGCGTCGCGCTCGCGGCCGGGCCGCTCGGCTGTTTCGTGGTCTGGCGCCGGATGGCCTATTTTGGCGATGCGACCGCGCATTCCGCGCTGCTCGGGGTGACGTTCGCGCTCGCCTTGGGCCTGCCCATCGTGGTCGGCGTCACCGCGGCCGCCCTGGGCATGGCGCTGACCGTCGCCTCGGCCTCGGGCCGGACCTATGCGGTCGACACCATGCTCGGCGTCGCCTCGCACGGGGCGCTGGCGCTCGGGCTCGTGGGCCTCAGCTTTCTCTCGGGCGTGCGGGTCGACCTGATCGGCTATCTCTTCGGCGACATCCTCGCCGTCACCCGCGCCGATCTCCTGATCATCTATCTCGGCGCGGCCGCGATCGGAGCGCTGCTGGCCTGGCGTTGGCGCCGGCTTCTCGTCGCCACCCTCAATGCCGACTTCGCCGCCGCCTCCGGCGTCGATCCCCGGCGCGAGCAGATGATCCTGACGCTGGCGCTCGCGGTCCTGGTCGCGGTGGCGCTCAAGGTGGTGGGGGCGCTCTTCATCACCGCGATGCTGATCGTCCCGGCCGCCGGCGCCCGCGCCTTCGCCCGCACGCCCGAGGCGATGGCCCTGATCGCCGTCCTGATCGGCGCGGGCGCGACCCTGGCCGGCCTCGCCGGATCCTGGCGGCTCGACACCCCCACCGGGCCCTCGATCGTGGTCGCGGCGGTGATCGTCCTGCTCGGCGCCAATCTCCGGCCCGGCGCGCGTTAGTCATCCCGGCCCGGCGCGCGCCCGTTAACGACGATAGGCCCGGAACACGCCGTCAATTCGCCTAAAGATTGTCCCGAACTTTTGGGAACGGGGGCGATTCCTTCATGCAGGAAACCTTTGGCGCGCGCTGGGATGCACGCAGCACGCGCGGCTTCGACTATCTGCGGATCGGCCTCGCCGTCGCCGTCGTGGTGCATCACGCCTTCCAGGCCTCCTATGGCGGCCAGGCCTTCGTCGGCCTGCCCAACATCGTCTGGATCCCGATCGGCTTCGTCCTGCCCTCCTTCTTCGCGCTCAGCGGCTTCCTGGTGGCCAGCAGCCTGGTCCGCTGCCGCACCATCGAGGGCTTCGTCACGCTCCGGGCGCTGCGCCTGCTGCCCGCGCTCGCGGTCGAGGTGCTGCTCGCCGCGCTGGTGATCGGCCCGCTCCTGACCACGCTACCGCTCGACCAGTATTTCTCGGACGAGATGTTCCACCGCTATTTCCGCAACATCCTCGGCCAGATCCATTTCGAGCTGCCCGGCCTCTTCGCCGACAATCCCGAGCCGCGCATCGTCAATATCTCTCTCTGGACCGTGCCTTACGAGCTGCAATGCTATCTCGTGCTGATCGGGCTCTCGGTGATCGGCCTGATCGCGCGGCGCGGCCGCTTCCTGGTCGCCCTCCTGTCGCTGCTCGTCATCCTGCCCGCCATCGACCTCGCGTCCGGCACCTTCTTCCGGCCGCTCGCCATCGTGCCGGGCTCGGTGCTCGTCGCCGCCTTCCTCGCAGGCATCGGCGCCTTCCTCTATCGCGACCGCATCCCGACCGACCCGCGCCTGCTGGCGCTCGCCCTCGGCGCCAGCGCGATCAGCCTGTCGGCCCCGGCGCTGCAATATTTCTGCTTCATTCCCGTCGCCTATGTGACGGTCTGGCTGGGCCTCACCAACCCGCCGCGCAATTGGCTGATCGAGAGCGGCGACTATTCCTACGGGATCTATCTCTTCGCCTTCCCGATCCAGCAGATGATCGCCTCCGCCCCCTGGGCGCGGGAATGGTGGATCAATGTCGGCCTCACCCTGCCGCTCAGCTTCGCCTATGCGATGTTCTCCTGGCACATCGTCGAGGCGCCGATCCTGCGCCGCAAGCGCGGCGTCGTGGCGCTGGCCGAGCAACTCGGCGCCACCCTCCGCCGCCCTTTCGCGGCCCGCACCCCCGCCATCCCGGCGCAGAGCTGACCGCGGCGCGTCAAGATCGCGTCAACCTTCCTGAAGAACCGGTTGACGCGACACAATTTATCCATAAACTCCAACACGTTACCCGGAGTCGCACGCGTGCGACTCCGACCCTCGCACATCCGTCAGGACAGGTCGGCCGGACGCCGTCCCGGCATGGCATGCTGCCGCAGCACCTCCAGCGGCACGTGGCGCAGGGTCGCGAGATGGGTGCTGGCCAGCACCACCTTGGGCGCGGCCTGGGCCAGCCAGGCCTCCTTCCAGCGCTCCGCGCACAGGCACCAGCGGTCGCCGGGCTTCAGCCCGGGAAAGCCGAATTCCGGGCGCGGCGCCGCGAGATCGTTGCCCCGGGAGCGCGAGAAGGCCAGGAACTCCGCCGTGACCCGCACGCAGACCGTGTGCCGCCCGCGATCCTCCGGCCCGGTATTGCAGCAGCCGTCGCGAAAGAACCCGGTCATCGGATCGAAGGAACAGGGCTTCAAGGGCTCGCCCAGCACATTGAGGCCGGGCTCGAGATCGTGGTCCATCAGCGATACCCCGTCATCTCCAGATAGCCGAGGCCCGGATGGCTGCCCCGGACCCGGATCGGCCCCTCCCAATAGGGATAGGCCACCGCCATCCAGCTTTGCGCGTTCAACGGCTCGGTGTCCACAGCGAGCCCGAAATCCGGGATCTCGACATGCCATTCGGTCGGCAGCCGGCGCCCCTCCGTCTCGGTCCAGCCCCGCGGCGCGAGCCGGATCGCGTCGCCCGCCAGCGGCGTCGCCCGGCCATCCGCGCCGATCCAGGTTCCAGTCACGAAGGGCGCCGCGTCCCGGCTGCGCATCGCATAGAGCATGACCTTCGCCCCGCCCTCCAGATGCAGCGCGAACCAGTCCCAGCCGAGCTGGTCGGGGCCGAGCGGCTGGCTCGACCATTCGCGGTCGAGCCAGCCCTCGCCCGTCACCGCGACGCCCCGCCCGTCGAGCGTCAGGGTGCCCGCGATCCGGTAGAAGGGCTGGCTGTAATAGTACGATGCCTGGCCCGCATCCGACTTCACGCTGTATCCCCCCGCGCCCTCGGGCACCGGCGGCAGGTCCGCGGTGGCATGCAACTCGTAGGCGAAATCCGCCCCATGGGCCGCCAGTCGCAGATCGGCGAGCGCATCGCCCGGACCGCTCCCGCCCATCATCGTCCAATCGTCGATCCAGGCGCGAAACGGCGCGATCGCGACCCCGGCCTGGCCGATGCCGCCCCGCGCGAAGGTCTCGGCGCTCCGCTGCCGGTCGGCGCTCGTCACCGCCGCATGGCCCATCCAGGCGACAGGGCTCGACCAGCCCTCTCCCTCGGGTCCCGGAGCCAGCGCCTGGCGGAACAGGGTCCATTGCGCCCCGTAATCCTGGCCGTCCGACCCGCGCAGATTGGCCGTCAGATACCACCATTCGATGCGAAAGCCCGGATGGGGCCCATGGTCGCGCGGAAAGGCCAGCACCGCCGGCGGCGTCACCGGCGCGAAGCCCTCGGCCTCGCGTCCGAGCCCGGCATAGCCCTGCGCCGCCGCCATGCCGGGCAGGACGAAGCACAGGACCAGCGCCCTAACGCTCATTGGAGAACGTCCCGAGCAGCGCGAGCGGCGCGGTCCGCGCCAGCCGCCAGGCCGGCCAGAGCGCCGAGAGGGCGGCGGTGGCGAGCGCCAGCAGCAGCAGGACCAGCCATCGCTCGGGGAACAGCAGCACCGGCAGTCGCCAGCCGAAGGCCCGCACATTGATCACCGCGGTCAGGATCCAGGCCACGGCGAGGCCGAGCGGCAGCGCCGCGATGGCCGTCAGCCCCGCGAGCATCAGCGCCTTGCCGACCTCGATCCGCGCGAGCTGGCGTCGCGTCATCCCGAGCGCCCAGAGCGGCGCGAGCTGCGCGATCCGGAGGTTCGAGAGCGTGAGCAGACTCGTCAGCAGCGCGATCCCCGAAACGACCAATGTGAGCGTGTTGAGCGCGACCGTGACGGCGAAGGTCTTTTCGAAGATCCGCCGCGACAGGTCCTTGATCGCGCGCTGGTCGCGCGCCTGCCCGGAGGGCAGCGCGAACACCCGGTCGAGATCGGCGATCAGCGCCGGCACCGCGCCCGGATCCGCGCGCACCGCCAGCCGGCGCGGACGCGCCTCCGGCCAGTGCTGCCCCAGCGCCGGCAGCGACACCATCATCGCCCCCTCGGGATTGCCATAGTCGGAATAGATGCCGGCGACCCGCAGCCGCCAGGGCCCGCCCGGGGTCGGCACCGCGAGATCGTCGCCCGGCCGCAGCCCGGCCCGGCGCGCCAGCTGCTCGGAGACCATCGCCGCGCTGCCGGCGGCGACCGCGTCCCAGGCACCGGGCGACGCGGCGATCAGCGGCCAGCTGTCGCGATAGGTCGGATGATCCCGGATGCCCGTGACCTCGAGCGGCGCGTCGGCAAGACGCGAGCGGACGGAGGCGATGGGCAGCACCGCGCGCACCTCCGGCCGCGCCGCGAGCCAGGTGGCGATCGCCTGGGCCTCGGCGGCATCCTCGGCGCCGACATAGAGCTCGGCCGCGAGCCGCTGGTCGAGCCAGCCGAGAAAGGTCTCGCGGAAGCTGTCGACCATGGTCCCGACCCCCACATTGACCGCGAGCGCCAGCAGGAGCGCCATCAGCGCCAGCGACAGGCCGCCGAGCTGCTGGCGGGTATCGGCCCAGAACCAATCGCCGACCGGACCCTGGACGCTGCGCGCGCCGAGCGCGGCCGCGTGCGCGAGCGCCGACGGCAGCAGCAGCGCGGCGGCGACCAGGAGCCCGCCCATCACGGCGAACCCCGCGACGAGGCCCTGGCCGAAGCCGAGTGCCGCCAGCGCCAGCGCGGCGCAGACCGCGGCGCCGGCGCGCTGCAGCCGCTGCCCGCGCTCCGCCGCCGCGCGCCAGGCCTGCGGCTGGGCGCTCGCCAGCAGCGGCAGGGTGAAGGCGCGCCAGAGGCTCGCGCCCGCCGCGGCGAGCGTGCCGAGAAGCGCGATCCCGAGGCCGGCGGCCCACCAGGCCGGCGTCAGGCTGAGCTCGCCCGGCACTTCCGCGCCATAGAGGCCGCCGAGGCTCGCCGCCACGTCCGGCAGCAGGGCCGCCGCGATCAGATAGCCGCCGACCATCCCGATCGCGCCGCCGATCAGGGCGAGGATCCCGAGCTCGGCCAGCAGGGCGAGGACCATCGCCCGGGCCGAGACGCCGCAGGCCCGCAGCGTCCGGATCATCGGCCGGCGCTGCTCGAAGGCAAGTCCGATCGCGGAATAGACGATGAAGAGCCCGACGATGAAGCTGAGGAACCCGAAGGCGGTCAGGTTCAGGTGAAAGCTGTCGGTCAGCCGCGCGATGTCGCTCCGCTCGCCGGGCGGCACCAGGCGCAGATGCGCCGCGAGCTCGGGCGGCAGCGCGCGCCCCGCCTCGCCTGGCGCCAGCAGCAGGTGCGTCAGCCGGCCGGTCATGCCGAGCAAGCTCTCCGCCGCGCCGATATCGACCAGCAGCGTATCGGGCGGCAGCGTCGCCGAGACGGCTCGCGGCGGCAGACCCGGAATGTCGGCCAGCCGCGCGACGGTCTCGGCCGCGGCATAGGCGCGATGCGGCGGCAGCAGGAAGCCCGCGAGATCCTCCGCGCCGGGCCCGCCGCCCCCCCGCGGCAGGGTCAGGGGCTCGATGCCCACGACCCGGAGCGCCAGATCGCCGCGGCGCCAGTCCCCCTCGATGACCGGCGAAACCCTCCAGCCCGCCAGCCGCAGCGCGACATAGTCGGCGAGCGGAAAGTCCTGGCCGTCCGCCGCCTCGATCCGCGCCACGCCCGGCCCCCCGAGCACCGCCTCGGCCGCGGCATAGCTCGCCCTCGCCTGCGCGTTCAGCGCCTGAACCCCGCTCCAGAGCGCCGTCGCGACCGCAAGCCCGACGAGCAGCGTCACGAGCTCGACCGGATGCCGCCGCCAATGGCCGAGCAAGGCGCCGAGGATGGCGCCGCTCATGCCAGCCGCCCGGCCTGCAGCACCCGCCGCCCGTCGAGCCGGGCCGCGAGCCGCGCGCTGTGGGTCACCATCAAGAGCGTCGCCCCCGCCGCCGCGACGAGCTCGAGCAGCAGCGCCAGCACCGCATCGCCCGTCGCCTCGTCGAGATTGCCGGTCGGCTCGTCGGCCAGGA
The DNA here is from genome assembly GCA_046348955.1 of Amaricoccus sp. Classification (GTDB taxonomy): domain Bacteria; phylum Pseudomonadota; class Alphaproteobacteria; order Rhodobacterales; family Rhodobacteraceae; genus Amaricoccus. Next base: position 65,009 of record JAXMDG010000005.1, on the reverse strand, counting down.
TCAGACCCGGCCGCGCCGCCAGCGCCCGCCCGATCGCCACCCGCTGCTGCTGCCCGCCCGACAACTGCTCCGGATAGCGCCCGAGCAGCCCCTCGAGCCCCAGACGCCCGGCGAGCTCGGCCTGCCAGGCCGGATCGAGCCGCCCGGCGAGCCGCGCCTGAAACGCCAGATTGCCCGCCACGTCGAGGCTCGGGATCAGGTTGAACTGCTGGAACACCAGCCCAATCCGCCGCCGGCGCAACGCCGCCCGCCCGGCATCCGACAGGCCGCCCACCTGGACCTCGCCCACCCGGATCTCGCCCGCATCGGCCGAATCGAGCCCGGCCGCCAGATGCAGCAGCGTGCTCTTGCCGCTGCCCGATTCCCCGGTCAGCGCCAGGCTCCGCCCCGCCTCCACCCGCAAGGAGACGCCGCGAAGCACCGGCTGCAACCCCTGGGCGGTAGGATAGGTCTTTGAAACGTGACGCAGTTCCAGCATGATGTCCCTGGGGCGGCTTTGGCATTGCATCTAGCACGGACGGCCCCGATACACAGGACGGCTGGCCCAGGACCAGTGCTACCAAGAATCCCCATGACCGAAACCACGCCCCTGACGAGCCTGCGCACCGCGATCCGCGAGCGGACCTATGCCGACGAGACCGATCTGGTCCGCCAGCTGATCGCCGATTCCGAGCTCGATCCCACCGCGCGCGCCGCGATCGTGAAGGCCGCCGCCGACCTCGTGACCCGCGTGCGCGCCCGCGCGGCGCCGGGCGTGATGGAGGCCTTCCTCGCCGAATACGGCCTCTCGACCGACGAAGGCGTCGGCCTCATGTGCCTCGCCGAAGCGCTGCTCCGCGTCCCCGACGCCGAGACGATCGACGAACTCATCGCCGACAAGATCGAGCCCTCGAACTGGAGCGCCCATCTCGGCAAGTCGAGCTCGATCCTGGTCAATGCCGCGACCTGGGGCCTGATGCTGACCGGCCACGTGCTCGGCGACGATCCGCGCCGGCCCGGCGCCGCCCTGCGCGCCACGGTGCGCCGCCTGGGCGAGCCCGTGGTGCGCGGCGCCGTCGGACGCGCGATGAAGCTGATGGGCCGGCAATTCGTGCTCGGCCAGACCATCGGCAACGCCATGACGCGCGCGCGCCCCCTCGAGGCCAAGGGCTACACCTTTTCCTACGACATGCTGGGCGAGGCGGCCCGGACCGAGGCCGACGCCCTGCGCTATGCCCGCGCCTATGCCGACGCGATCAAGGCGATCTCGGCCCGCTCGACCGGCGACATGCGCACGAGCCCCGGCATCTCGGTCAAGCTCTCGGCGCTGCATCCGCGCTACGAATGGCCCCATCGCGGCGAGGTGATGCGCGAACTCGTCCCGCGCGCGCTCGAACTCGCCCGCGCGGCGGCCCGCGCCGGCATCGGCTTCAATATCGACGCCGAGGAGGCCGAGCGGCTCGACCTCGCCCTCGACGTGATCGACGCCATGCTCTGCGTCCCCGGCCTCTCCGGCTGGAACGGGTTCGGCGTCGTGGTCCAGGCCTATGGTCGCCGCGCCGGCGGGGTGATCGACTGGCTGCACCAACTCGCCACCCTGCACGACCGCAAGATCATGGTCCGGCTGGTCAAGGGCGCCTACTGGGACTTCGAGATCAAGCAGGCCCAGGAACGCGGCCTGCCGGACTTCCCGGTCTTCACCCGCAAGCCCTCGACCGATGTCAGCTACATCGCCAATGCCCGCAAGCTCCTGGGGATGCGCGACCGGATCTATCCGCAATTCGCCACCCACAATGCCCATACCGTCGCCGCCGTGCTGGCCATGGCGGGCGACGACCGCGAAGGCTTCGAGTTCCAGCGCCTCCACGGCATGGGCGAAACGCTGCACGAGATCGTCCACGAGGCCGAGGGGGCGCGCTGCCGGATCTATGCCCCGGTCGGCGCGCATCGCGACCTGCTCGCCTATCTGGTGCGCCGGCTGCTCGAGAACGGCGCAAACTCGTCCTTCGTCAATCAGATCGTCGACCCGGACCTCACTCCGGAGGCGATCGCCGCCGACCCGATCGCCGAGGCCGAACGGTTCGACCCGATCCCCAATCCCGGCATCCGCACCCCGTCGCAGCTTTTCGCGCCCCGCCGCAATGCCCATGGCTGGAACGTGAACGAGCCGGCCTCGATCGCGCCCCTGATCGCGGCGCGCGCGGGCTGGAAGGACCATGTCTGGCAGGCGGGCGCCCGTGGCGGCGGCCGGCCGGTGCTCAATCCCGCCGATCCCGCGGACGTGGTCGGCCATGTCACCGAGGCCGGCCCCGCCGAGGTCGCCGCCGCGCTTGCCGCTGCCGAGGCCGGCCAGGCCGCCTGGGCGGCCGAGCCGCCGGCCACGCGCGCCCAGACGCTCCGCCGCGCCGCCGACCTCTACGAGACCCATGCGGCCGAGTTGACCGCGCTCGCCACCCGCGAAGCCGGCAAGACCCTGCCCGACGCCGTGTCCGAACTGCGCGAGGCCGTCGATTTCCTGCGCTACTATGCCGACGCTGCCGAGGCGGCGACGGGCCGGCCGCGCGGGCCGATCGTCTGTATCAGCCCCTGGAACTTCCCGCTCGCGATCTTCACCGGCCAGGTCGCCGCCTGCCTCGGTGCCGGCAACGTGGTCCTGGCCAAGCCGGCCGAGCAGACGCCGCTGATCGCCGCGCGGGCCGTCGAGCTCTTGCACGAGGCCGGCATTCCCTCCGCCGCTTTGCAGCTCCTGCCCGGCGACGGCCCGTCCGTTGGCGCGCCCCTGACGGCCTCCGCCGCCATTGCCGGGGTCTGTTTTACCGGCTCGACCGAGGTGGCGCGGCTGATCGCCAAGGCGCTCGCCGACAATGCCGCCCCCGATGCGGTCCTGATCGCCGAGACCGGCGGGCTCAACGCGATGATCGTCGATTCGACCGCGCTGACCGAACAGGTGGTCCGCGACGTCCTCGCCTCGGCCTTCCAGTCGGCCGGTCAGCGCTGCTCGGCCCTGCGCCTGCTCTATGTCCAGGAGGATGCCCGCGAGCGCGTGCTCGAGATGCTGGAGGGCGCGATGCCCACCCTGCGCATCGGCGACCCCTGGGAGCCCGCGACCGATATCGGCCCGGTCATCGACGCCGAGGCCGAGACCGGGATCAAGGCCTATGTCGCCGAGCAAAGAAGCGGCGGCAAAGTCCTGAAATCACTTGATACTCCCGATATCGGCCGTTTCGTCGGGCCCTGCGTGATCGCCGTCGACGGCATCGACTCGCTGGCGCGCGAGATCTTCGGCCCCGTCCTCCATGTCGCGAGCTTCCGGGCGAGCGAGCTCGACCAGGTGGTCGATGCGATCAATGCCCGCGGCTACGGCCTGACCGCCGGCCTGCACAGCCGGATCGACGACCGCGTCGAGCGGGTCACCGCGCGGCTCCGGATCGGCAACGTCTATGTCAACCGCAACCAGATCGGCGCGGTGGTCGGCAGCCAGCCCTTCGGCGGCGAGGGTCTGTCGGGCACCGGCCCCAAGGCCGGCGGGCCGTTCTACCTGCCGCGGCTGCAGCGGGGTGGGCCCGACCCCTATCCGTCCGTGCCGGGCGGGCCGCAGATCGCCGGCTCCGCCATCGCCGCAAGCTTCCGCGAGCTTTCGGTCTGGGACGCGCCCGACCGGATCGCGGTGCTGCGTGGCCTGCTGCCGCCTTCCGAGGCACTGGAGGCGGCGGCCGCCCTGCCGCGCGCGCCCCGCGACTTGCCCGGACCGACCGGCGAGAGCAACCGGCTCAGCCTGCATCCGCGCGGCCGGGTGCTCTGCCTCGGCGCCGGGATCGAGGCAGCACTCGCCCAGGCAATCCAGTCGCTTGCCGCCGGCAATCCGACCTTGGTGGTGGCCGAGGACAGCATCGCGACCCTCGCTCCGCTCGCCGCCGCCGGCTTGCCGGTCGTGGGGCTCGAGGGCCGGATCGCGCCGTCCGACCTCGCGGCGCTGCCCGACCTCGCCTTCGTCGCGGCCGCTGGGCCGGTGGCTTGGCTCCGCGACATCCGCCGCGCGCTCGCCGCGCGCCCCGGCCCGATCGTGGCGCTGGAAACGGCGCTGATCGCCCCCGAGCGCTACGTGGTCGAGCGTCATCTCTGCATCGACACCACGGCCGCCGGCGGCAATGCGAGCCTGCTCGCCGACAGCGCCTGACGCAGGCCCCGACCGGCGCGGCCCCGGGCCCGGTCGGGGCGCGCGCGGCCAACGCCTGCGTGGCGCGCAGGACGTGCGGGGCATCGCCGCCCCGCACCAGCACCAGCACCTGCATCGCGCCGCCCTCCCCCTCCCTCGACCGCCCAGCCGGCCGCTCCAATCCCGACCCTGTTCACCGCGCGTCCGGCAGCGCACACGTTTACCAAGGTTGAGATCGGGTGAATCGTTTCTATAATATCTAATTATATCAATGTCTTGACCGGAGTCGCACGCGTGCGACTTCGTGCGACTCCTGTCCGATCGCGCTGGCCGGCCCGACCGCCCCAGCGCAAAGCCCCGTGAGAGACGCGCTTTGGCCTTGCGGCCGGGCCGGCGCGTTGCCAGCATCGGCCCCGCCCCGCCCCCTCCGAGACCGGAGTTCCGATGCCTGCCCCTCCCGCGCACGAGCCTTTCAAGCCCCTGCCGCGCTCGCTGCTCCTGCTTGTCGGGGCGATCGCCTTGATCGAGCTCCTGCTCAGCGCCGCCGATGCCGGCCTGATCGCCGATCCGACCCTCCGGACCCGGGTGCTCGAGGCCGGCGCCTTCTGGTCCCCCCTCCTGCGCGGTGCCGTCCCCGCCTTCGCGCTCCAGCCCGCGACGATGTTCGTGAGCCACGCCCTGCTCCATGGCAGCTTCCTGCACATGGCCATGAACATGGCCGTGCTGCTCGCCCTCGGCCGATTCGTGGGGGACCGCTATGGCGGCCGCACCATCCTGCCGGTCTTCCTGATCGGCGCGGTCGCGGGGGGCGCGGTCTTCGGGCTTCTCTCGGCCAGCGCCGTGCCGATGGTCGGGGCTTCGGGCGCGGTCTTCGCCTTCCTCGGGGTCTGGACGATCTGGGACCTGCGCCGGCATCGCGCGGCGGGCGTGCCCGCCGGCCCGGTCTGGCGCCGGGTCCTGGTGCTGATCGGGCTCAATATCGTGCTCTATTTCGGCCTCGGCGGGATGCTGGCCTGGCAGGCGCATCTGGGCGGGTTCCTGGCCGGGATCGGCTGCGGCCTCTGGCTCGAGAACCGGCGGGACGCGCAGACGATGCGGCTCCGCGCCGCCGCCCGACGCGCCGCCGCCGGGAGCGGGCCGCCGACGGACTGACATCCCGGAAGCTGTCCCCGAGGCGTCCCCGAGTCGCGGGAGTTGGCAAGGCCATCCGCATCCCTTAACCTTCGCGGCAAATGCCGCGGGGGAGAGTGCTGGAGATGCGAAGAATTATGTGGGCCACGCTGCTGGCCGGGGCCCTGGCGGGCGGGTCGGCATCGGCGGCCGTGGTCGATTATACCAGCTTCCACGTCCTCGGCGACAGCCTCAGCGACACCGGCAATGTCTGGCGGAACTCGGCGCATCTCGAGCCGCAGAGCCCGCCCTACTGGCGCGGGCGCTTCTCGAATGGCCGGGTCTGGTCCGAGCGCACGGCCGCGGCCTTCAAGGCCAAGGGCCTGCCGACCAGCAACGAGGCCTGGGGCGGGGCCAAGGCCCGGACCGATCACGACGGCCTGCCCGACCTGAGCCTCCAGGCCTATACCTACCGGCATCTCGACAGCGACCGCCGGGGCAACCGGCCGCTGGTGGCGATCTGGATCGGGGCCAACGATATTCTGCGCGCCTCGACCGAGGAGAAGGCCAAGGCCGGGCGGCAGGCCGCATCGACGATCGGCGACGTCGCCCAGGTTCTTGCGGCGAGCGGGGTCCATGACTTCCTGATCTTCAAGATGCCCGATCTCGGCCGGATCCCGAAATACAAGGACGATGCCGCCGGCGCCAAGGCGGCCACCGCCGGAGCGCGCGCGTTCAACCGGCGGATCAACAGCGAGGTCTCGGACCTGCGCGAGGCCGGGCTCAAGGTCCGGACCGTCGACACCTACTCGCTCTTCAACTCGCTGCTGGACCATCCCCGGGACTATCGGCTCCGCAACGTGACGACGCCCTGCATCGACGCGGACGACAATGTCTGCAGCCGGGCCCAGGGGCGCGTCCGGGCCTTTTTCGATACGATCCATCCCAACTACCGGGTGCATGACGCGATCGCCCAGGAGGCGCTTGGCCGGATCGGGGGCGGGTCGGGCACGAGCGCGGCGCTCGCCTCCGCCTCGGTGGCGACGCCGGCGCCGGTGCCCCTGCCCGCCTCGGCCGGGCTGCTCGGCGCCGCGCTGATCGGGCTTGCCGCGGTCGCCGGCCGCCGGGCAAGGCAGGCCTGACCGGCGGCGGCGCCGATGCCGGGGCCGCGGGCGATCCTGGAGACCGCGCTCTATGCCGGCGATCTCGACGCGGCCGAGCGGTTCTATGGCGGGCTGCTCGGGCTCGAGCGGGTGGCGCGGGCGGGGACGCGGCACGTCTTCTATCGCTGCGGGCCGGGAATGCTGCTGATCTTCAACCCGGCCGAGACCCGCCGGCCGAGCGAGGGCGGGCTGCCCGTCCCGGTGCACGGGGCCGAGGGCCAGGGTCATGTCTGCTTCGCCGCCGATGCCGGGGACCTGGCGGCCTGGAAAGCCCGGTTCGAGGCCGAGGGCGTGCCGGTCGAGGCGGACTTCCGTTGGCCGAACGGGGCCCGGTCGCTCTATCTGCGCGATCCGGCGGGAAATTCCGTGGAGTTCGCCGAGCCCCGGCTCTGGCGGGCCTGACCGGCGACAAGACGGCGTTCGCACGGTGTCGCACGCGTGCGACAAAGATCAACCAATTGATTTATAACGACTTTCAGAAATCCGTTTACCCGATCGCAACTCATGTTAACGGGCTCCGCACGCGTTGGGCGGAACCGGAAGCGTGAAGGCGAGCCCCGCGGAGCGGGGAACCCGCCGCATGTCCCCCGGTCAAATCTCGCTGATCTTGCCGGCGGCGAGCACATTGGTCGGCTGACCGGTCGGCGAGCCGCCCGCAGGCTCGTCGCTGATCGCGATCGCGGCGCCGGGGCCGAGCTGGGCGGCAAGGGCCGGCGGGATGCCGATCTGCGCCCGCGGATCGGAGGGCAACACGCCGAGCGAGACCGGCGGCCTTTCCCCCACCACCGCCCAGAGTTCGAGCGACCGGCCGGGCTGCGCCGCGCCGGCGACCCGGTTCACGGTCAGAATCGCCCGGGCCGGCTCGTAGACCGCGAGCAGATCGACGCCGTTGCCCTGCACCGCGGTGACCAGTCGGACCGGCGGCGCGCCCGGCAGCGCGAAATAGCCGGCCGCCACCACCGCCGCCACCGCGATGCCGCGCCAGAACCCCGCGCTCGCCCATAACCGGGCCGCGAGCGAGGGCGGCCGGCCGAACAGCCGCTCCTCGATCCGCGCCCCGAGACGCGGCGGCAAGGCCACCGGCTCGAATTCGACATCGAGATCGGCCAGATCCCGGCGCCACCGCGCCACCCGCGCGGCAAAAGCCGGGTCGCGCGCGACGCGGGCGGCGCAACCGGCTTCCTCCGCCGGGTCGAGCAGGCGCAACACGAACTCCGCCGCCAGACCGTCGTCCGGGTCCCGCGGCAAGCCGGCGCCCCAATCCTCGTCCGCGCTCATGACCCGAGACACTCCCTGAGCGCGATCAGGGCCCGCCGCAGCCAGGTCCGCATGGTGTTAAGCGGAACCTCGAAGCGCCGCGCCAGCTCCTCGTAGCTGTGCCCGTCGAGATAAGCGGCGCGCACCGCGCTGGCCCGGTCGGCCGGCAGGCGCCCCAGACAGCCGTCGATGCGGCGCCGGTCGTCCGCGCCGATGGCGCTCGCCTCGGGCGTCGGACCCTGGTCGGCCAGGTCGATCATATCGGAAATGTCGCGCGTCGGCGCCTTGCGGGCGCGGAGCTGGTCGATCGCCTGGTTGCGCGCGATCGAGACGAGCCAGCCGATCGCGCTGCCGCGACCCGGGCGGTACCGCCCGGCATGGTGCCAGATCTTGACGAAGCTCTCCTGCACGGCTTCCTCGGCGTCGCTGCGATTTCCGAGGATACGCAGCGTGACTCCGAAGAGTTTCGGTCCGGCCGCGGCATAGAGGCTGCGGAACGCCGCCCGGTCGCCGAGCCCGCAGCGCGCCAGCATTTCCTCCAGCTCCAGCTCGGCCATGCCCGCCACCGCTGCCCACTCCGCCCGCGACTATATCGAGGACGACCCGGACATTCCCCCGGATTCTGCGCAACCCGGCTGAAACTCTTTTCGAGGCGGTCCCGTATCGAGCGGTACCCCCAGCGCGGACAGGCCGCGGGGCGGCTCGAAACAACGGAGACCAAGATGCACAAGACCCTCAAGACCAGCCTTTTCGCCCTCGTGCTTGGCCTGGGCGCCGGGAGCGCGGTGCTCGCCGCCAATCCGATGGTGGGTGGCGCGGCGATGTATCCCACCAAGAACATCATCGAGAACGCGGTCAATTCCAAGGACCACACCACGCTCGTCGCGGCGGTCAAGGCGGCGGGCCTCGTCGACACGCTCGAAGGGCCGGGGCCCTTCACCGTCTTCGCCCCGAACAACAAGGCCTTCGCCGCGCTGCCGGCCGGCACCGTCGACACCCTGCTCGAACCGCAGAACAAGGCCAAGCTCACCGGCGTGCTGACCTATCATGTCGTGCCCGGCACCCTGACGGTCGAGGATCTGCGGGCCAAGGCGTCGGCCGCGGGCGGCGTCGCGACGCTGACCACGGTCAATGGCGAGACGCTGACCGTCCAGGCCAAGGGCAACAGCGTCTATGTCGGCGACAAGGAAGGCCGCAATGCGCTGATCGTCATACCCGACGTGATGCAGTCGAACGGCGTCATCCAGGGCGTCGACACCGTCCTGCTGCCGATGTGAGTTCGGCCCGAGGGGAAGGCGCGCCCCCGCGCCGTCCCCTCAGGGGTCGGAGGCCGGTCGCGTGGCCGCGGGTGGGGCCACGCGGCCGGCACGAGCCCGTCAGATTGACGGTTCCCCAACCGCTTGCTTTGCTCTAGTCACGGGGAGCAGAAGATCACCCAACAGGATACGGGGGAGTATCAGGACATGTCGGTCATCATCGACGTCGTTGCGCGCGAAATTCTGGACAGCCGGGGCAATCCCACCGTCGAGGTCGACGTTCTTCTGGAGGATGGCGCTGTCGGCCGAGCGGCCGTGCCCTCGGGCGCCTCGACCGGGGCGCATGAGGCCGTGGAGCTGCGCGACGGCGATGCCAAGCGCTATGGCGGCAAGGGCGTGCTCAAGGCCGTCGAGTCGGTGAACGGGCCGATCTGCGATGCGCTGACGGGCCTGCGCGCGACGGACCAGCTGACCATCGACACGATCATGATCGAGCTCGACGGCACGCCGAACAAGGCCAAGCTCGGCGCCAACGCGATCCTGGGCGCGAGCCTCGCGAGCGCCAAGGCCGCCGCGCAGAGCCTTGGCACGCCGCTCTACCGCTATATCGGCGGCACGTCCGCGCGCGTCCTGCCGGTGCCGATGATGAACATCATCAATGGCGGCGCGCATGCCGACAATCCGATCGACATCCAGGAATTCATGATCATGCCGGTCGGGGCCGAGAGCCTAGCCGACGCGGTGCGGATCGGGTCGGAAGTGTTCCACGCGCTGAAGAAGCAGCTCGGCAAGGCCGGGCACAATACCGCCGTCGGCGACGAGGGCGGCTTCGCGCCGAACCTGAGCTCGACGACCGAAGCGCTTGATTTCATCATGAAATCGGTTGAGATTGCCGGCTATCGTCCGGGGGAGGATGTGTTCCTCGCGCTCGACTGCGCCGCGACCGAATATTTCAAGGACGGCGTCTATGACATGCAGGGCGAGGGCAAGAAGCGCTCGGCCGCGGAGAACGCCGCCTATCTGGCCGGGCTGGTCGACGCCTATCCGATCATCTCGATCGAGGACGGCATGTCCGAAGACGATTGGGAGGGGTGGAAGCTGCTGACCGAGTCGATCGGCAGCCGCTGTCAGCTGGTGGGCGACGACCTCTTCGTCACCAACACCAAGCGGCTCGCCCAGGGGATCGAGCAGGGGATCGGCAATTCGATCCTGGTCAAGGTGAACCAGATCGGCAGCCTGACCGAGACGCTGGCCGCCGTCGACATGGCCCATCGCGCCGGCTACACCGCCGTGATGTCGCATCGCTCGGGCGAGACCGAGGATTCGACCATCGCCGATCTCGCGGTCGCGACCAATTGCGGCCAGATCAAGACCGGCTCGCTCAGCCGCTCCGACCGGCTCGCCAAGTACAACCAGCTGATCCGGCTCGAGGAGGATCTCGGCGAGAACGCGATCTTCGCCGGCCGCTCGATCCTGAAACGCTGAGGCGCGGGCGGCCACCCATGCCAGATGCATCCGTGGCCGCCCGGCTCTATCTGATCACCCCGCCGGTGCTGGCTCTGGCCGAGTTCGAGGGTCGCCTCGGGCGGTTGCTCGACGGGTTCGACATCGCCTGCGTCCGGCTGGCGCTCGCGACCGGGTCGGAGGATATCCTGGCGCGCGCGGCCGACACGCTGCGGCCGATCTGTCATGCCCGCGACGTGCCGCTGGTCATCGCCGATCATTTCCGGCTGGTCGGGCCGCTCGGGCTCGACGGGGTGCATCTGAGCGATGGGCCGCGCCAGGTGCGCGCGGCCCGGACGGCGCTCGGGGCCGAGGCGATCGTCGGGGCCTATGCCCATGCCTCGCGGCATGAGGGCATGACCGCGGGCGAGATCGGCGCGGATTATGTGAGCTTCGGGCCGCTCAGTTCCTCGAGCCTCGGGGATGGGGTGCTGGCGCCTCTGGAGCTGTTCGGCTGGTGGTCCGAGATGATCGAGCTGCCGGTGATCGCGGAGGGCGGGCTGACGCCGGATCTGGCGGGCAGTCTGGCCGGGATCGCCGATTTCATCGGGCTCGGGGACGAGATCTGGTCGCATCCGGGCGGGCCGGAGGCCGAGCTTGCCCGCTATGCCGAGCGGCTCGCCGCGGGCGCGGGCTAGCTGCCGACATCCGGGCCGGGGCAGTCGAGCGGCCGGTCGTCGCTATGGTCGAGATCGAGGGCGGAGCCGGTCTCGGCGCCCTCTTCGACCAGCATCGCGCGCAGACCGGAACCGTCGCGCCAGAAATGCCAGCATTCCGGGCCGTCGGCGCCGTCGTAGAAGAAGCAGATGCGGTCGCCGTCGGCGCGCCAGCGGCCCTCGATACAGTCGCCGGTCGCGTCGAACCGCCAGAGGCTGCGCTGGCCGGGGAAGTATTGCTCCGCCCCGAAGGGCGTGCCGTCGCGGTCGAAATAGAGCGTCTTTCCCGCGCTCAGCGCCGCGAACTCGCCGGGCGAGATCGGGCTCGCGGCCGGCGCGCCCGTGGCGAGGCCGACCAGGACCAGCGTTGTCGCCGCTTGCTTCATCTGCGCCCCTGCCGTTGGCCGCTCCGGGCGCGAGGCTAGCGCAGCGCGGCGATGCGGACCAGCGCGATTGGCCGTGGAGGGCGGCCGCGGCCTGTGCTAACCGCTCGGGATCGCCAGAAAGGATGCCGGGACGATGGATCTGTTTGCGGAGGTCAAGGGACTTGTGCTCGACGCGGTGGCCGAGCTCGTGGCGGCGGGACGCCTGCCCGAGGGGCTCGATACCGGCCCCGTCACCGTCGAGCCGCCGCGCGACCCGGCGCATGGCGACATGGCGAGCAACGCGGCGATGGTGCTGGCGCGACCGGCGCGCATTCCCGCCCGGGATCTCGCCGAGGCGCTGGCGCCCCTGATCGCGGCCCGCCCCGGCATCGCTACGGCCGAAGTCGCGGGTCCGGGCTTTCTCAATCTCCGCCTGGCGCCCGGCCGCTGGTTCGCGCAGCTCCCCGACATCCTGTCGGAGGGCGCCGATACCGGCCGCTCGCGCCTCGGCGCCGGCCGGCGGATCAATGTCGAGTTCGTCTCGGCCAACCCGACCGGGCCGCTGCATGTCGGCCATACCAGGGGTGCCGTCTTCGGCGACGCGCTCGCCAACCTGCTCGACTTCGCGGGCTTCGACGTGACGCGCGAATACTATATCAATGACGGCGGCAATCAGGTCGACGTGCTCGGCCGCTCGGTCCATTTCCGCTATCTCGAAGCGCTCGGCCGGGAGGGCGACCTGCCCGAAGGCACCTATCCCGGCGACTATCTGATCCCGGTCGGACAAGCCCTTGCCGAGAAACACGGCGAACGACTGGTCGGCTCCAACCACGAGGAATGGCTGCCGGAGGTCCGCGACTTCGCCATCGACGCGATGATGGCGCTGATTCGCGCCGATCTCGACCTGCTCGGCGTCAGGATGGACCGGTTTTTCTCGGAAAAATCGCTCTATGGCACCGGCCGGATCGAGGCGGCTCTGGCCGCGCTCGACAAGAAGGGCCTGATCTATGAGGGCGTGCTCGAGCCGCCCAAGGGCAAGACGCCGGAGGATTGGGAGCCGCGCGAACAGACGCTGTTCCGCTCGACCGCCTATGGCGACGATGTGGACCGGCCCGTCAAGAAGTCGGACGGAACCTGGACCTATTTCGCCCCCGACATCGCCTATCATTTCGACAAGGTCGAGCGCGGCTATGACGAGCTGATCGACGTGCTCGGCGCCGATCATGGCGGCTATGTCAAGCGGATGAAAGCCGCGGTTGCCGCGTTGAGCGAAGGCCGGGTGCCGCTCGATTGCAAGCTGTGCCAGCTCGTCAAGCTCACCAAGGACGGCGCCCCGTTCAAGATGTCCAAGCGCGCCGGCACCTTCATCACGCTGCGCGACGTGATCGACCTGGTCGGCCGCGACGTCACCCGCTTCGTCATGCTGACGCGCAAGAATGACGCGCCGCTCGATTTCGACCTCGACAAGGTGCTGGAACAGTCGAAGGAGAATCCGGTCTTCTACGTCCAGTATGCCCATGCCCGAGCGCATTCCGTGCTGGCCCGGGCCGCGGGTGCCGGGCTCGCGGTCGCGGATGCCGATCTCGCCAAGGCCGACCTCGGCCCGCTCGGCACGGCGGGCGAGCGGAAACTCGCGCAGAAGCTCGGCGAGTGGCCCCGCCAGGTCGAGGTCGCGGCCGCCAATCACGAGCCCCACAGGATCGCCTTCTATCTCTATGATCTGGCATCGGAATTCCACGCTCTGCAGCATCAGGGAAAGCTGGATCCGGACCAGCGTTTCCTGCGTGATGACGCGCGCGAGACCAGCCTGGCGCGGCTCGCTCTGGTGCGCGCGACGGCGGTTGTCATATCGGCAGGGCTTGGTATTCTGGGCGTAACTCCGATGGATGAGATGCGCTAAACGCATCCGCGCGTATTTCGGGGTTGGAGCAGAGGCGCACACAAGCTATGGTGTGCGAAAACAGGCAAGGCCCCAATGCGCGATGTATTGAGCGACGAATACGAGTCCGTGGCGGGGCTTGGCCCCGATCGGTTGATCCCGGCGTCGGTCCAGAGATGGTCCGGCGCCGTGCTGTTCCTGGCCCTGGTTGGCGCGATGGGGCTCTGGGCCTATCGGCTCGGCACCCAGGATGCGGCCGAGGTTCCGGTCATCAAGGCCATGGCCGGCCCGACCCGGGTCGCCCCGCAGGATCCGGGCGGCCGCGAGGCGGCCCATCAGGGTCTCGAGGTCAATGCCGTTCTCGCCGGCAAGACGATCTCGGTGCAGAAGGAAGCGAAGGCCGCTCGGCCCGAGCCTGCGGCGCTGACCAAGGAGGATGCGCCCCAGGCCGACCTGGAGCTCCAGGCCGCACCCCCGCCCGCGCCACCCGCGGATCTGCCGGTCTCGGCCGATGCGGCGCCCACCGCCGCGCCGGTCAATATCCAGACCGAGCTCGCCGCGATGGTCGAGGCGGCCGCGCCGGCCGGCAGCGAGCCTCCGGCCGATGCCCAGGCCGCGGCGGAGGCCGTGCGACCGAAGCTTCGGCCGGCCAACCTGCCGGCCGTCAAACCGAAGCCGGTCGCCCCGGCGCCGATCGCCACGGCCGCGCTCGCCAGCACGCCGGCCGCCGCCGCCCCGCCGACGGCGCCGCAGGGACAATTGCCGGCCGGGACCCGGCTGGTCCAGCTCGGCGCCTATGACAACGAGGCGATCGCGCGGCAGGCCTGGAGCCAGCTGGTGGCGAGCCAGGGCGACCTGCTCGGGTCGAAGAGCCTCTATCTCGAGCGGGCGACCTCGAATGCGCGGGTCTTCTACCGGCTGCGGGTCGCGGGCTTCCAGACCGCCGACCAGACGCGGGCGACCTGCGAGGCGCTGCGCGCCCGCGGGATCGACTGCATCCCGGTCACGCTGCAATAGATGGCGCCGCGCGCGGTCATCTTCGGATGTGCCGGCCCCGATCTCGGCCCCGACGAGCGACATTTCCTCGCCGAAGCCGACCCTTGGGGCTTCATCCTGTTCGGGCGGAACATCACCGGCCCGGACCAGTTGCGGCGCCTGACCGGGACGCTGCGCGAGACGGTCGGCCGGGCGGCGCCGGTCCTGATCGACCAGGAGGGCGGGCGTGTCGCCCGGCTTCAGGCGCCCCATTGGCGCGAATGGCTGCCGGCGCTCGAAGAATGCGCGCGCCTGCCCGTCGGGCCGCTGCGCGCCCGGGCTATGGGGCTGCGCTATCGGCTGATCGCGGGCGAGCTCAGCGCCGTCGGGATCGACGTCAATTGCGCGCCGGTGCTCGATCTCGCCGGCGACGCGACCCATCCCGTGCTGCGCAACCGCTGCTATGGCGGCGATCCGGCCGAGGTTGCGGCGATCGGGCGGGCGGTGGCCGAGGGGCTTCTGGCCGGCGGCGTGCTGCCGGTGATGAAGCATATGCCGGGCCAGGGCCGCGCGCCGCTCGACAGCCATCGCGACCTGCCGGTGGTGACGGCGTCGGAGGCCGAGCTGCAGGCCGATTTCGCGCCGTTCCGGGCGCTCGCGGACCTGCCGATGGCGATGACGGCGCATGTGATCTATCGGGCGCTCGATCCCGACCGGCCGGCGACCCTGTCGCCGCGCCTGGTGCGGCTCATCCGTGAGGAGATCGGGTTCGGCGGCCTGCTGATGACCGACGACCTGTCGATGCGGGCCTTGACCGGGGCCTTTGGCGGGCGGGTCGAGGCGGCCCTGGCCGCGGGCTGCGACCTCGTCCTGCATTGCAACGGCGATCCGGCCGAGATGGCAGCGGTGGCGGAGGCGGCGCCGCGGCTCGCGGGGGCCGCGCTCGCCCGGGCGGACGCGGCGCTCGCGGCGCGGGACCGGGGGGGCGCCACCGATCCGGCGGCGCTCGAGGCGGAATTCGCGGCGCTGAGCGGGCGGGCGGCGCATGCCTGACGATTTCTTCGATCCCGCCGAGATCGCCGAGCGGCGCGCCGCCGAGGCGCTGGTGATCGATGTCGACGGGTTCGAGGGGCCGCTCGACCTGCTGCTGACGCTGGCGCGCAGCCAGAAGGTCGATCTACGGCGGATCTCGATCCTGCGGCTGGCCGAGCAGTATCTCGGCTTCGTCGAGGCGGCGAAGCGGCTGCGGCTGGAGCTCGCGGCCGACTATCTGGTGATGGCGGCCTGGCTCGCCTTCCTGAAGTCGCGGCTGCTTCTGCCGCCCGATCCGAGCGACGAGGGGCCCTCGGCCGACGATCTGGCGGCGCATCTCGCCTACCAGCTGCAGCGGCTGGAGGCGATGCGCAAGGCGGCGGCGAGCCTGATGGCGCGCGACCAGCTCGGGCGCGAGGTCTTCGCGCGCGGCGAGGGCAGCGAGGCGACGCGGGCGCTCCGGACCATCCATACCGCGAGCCTGATCGACCTGATGCGGGCCTATGCGCGGATCAAGACCCGCGACGATTTCCGGCCGCTCTATCTGGAGCGCGGGCCGGTCTACACGATGGAGCAGGCGCTCGAGCGGATGCGGGGGCTGATCGGGGCGGCGACCGACTGGGTGACGCTGTCGGCCTGGTTGCCCGACGATTGGGCGACCGAGCCCAAGCGCCGCCGCTCGGCCACCGCCGCGAGCTTCGCGGCCGCGTTGGAGCTGGTCAAGTCGGGCCGGCTCGCCGTGCGCCAGGACGGGCATTTCCAGCCGATCTATCTGCGCCGAACCGAGGAACCGAGATGAGCGAGACCAGCCAGAGCTTCGCCCCGGAGACCGCCTTCACCCTGCCCCTGCCCGAGCAGGAGCGGATGATCGAGGCGGTGCTCTTTGCCAGCACCGCGCCGCTGACCTCGCGCGAGATCGCCGAGCGGCTGCCGCAGGGCTGCGACGTGGCCGAGGCGCTGGCGAGCCTCGGCCGGCGCTATCAGGGCCGGGGCGTCGAGCTGCGCCGGGCCGGCGAGGCCTGGGCCTTCCGCACCGCCTCCGATCTCGGTTTCCTGATGAGCCGCGAGGTGACCGAGACGCGCAAGCTCAGCCGGGCCGCGATCGAGACGCTGGCGATCGTCGCCTATCACCAGCCGGTGACGCGGGCCGAAATCGAGGAGATCCGCGGGGTTTCGGTTTCGTCGGGCACGCTCGATCTCCTGATCGAACTCGGCTGGGTGAGGCTCGGCCGGCGGCGGATGACCCCGGGCCGGCCCTCGACCTTCGTGGTGACCCAGGGCTTTCTCGACCATTTCGGGCTCGGCTCGGAGGGGGATCTGCCCGGCCTCGCCGAGTTGCGGGCCGCGGGGCTCCTCGACAACCGCCCTGCCCCCGGCCTGCTGCCCGAGGCCGAGGAGCCGAGCGAGCTGCTGTGAGAGTCCCCCCGGGGTGCGCGCGGGCGTGTGCCTCCGGGGACCGCTGCGCCGGCTTCGGTAAAGCGCCGCGGCGACGCCTCTCGAGCGGCGCCGTTCGGCGCGCGGCGCGCGGCACCGTCGCGGCGGCTTGACCGAGGCCCATCCGGAGAAGCCGGCTCGGGTGTCGAGGCGCGCAAAAAAACCGGACCGCGGGCAGTCGGGCTCTGGGGCGGCTGTCGCGCCCGGGACGGAGGCGAGCGTTGAGGCGAGGGCGCGAGTCTGGTAGCCTCGGGGCATTGATTGCTTCGTCGGCCCGCGAGCGGTTCGGGCCTCCATTTGATCCTGAGGTGGGGTGATGCGTCGTTCGATCTGGCGGCTGGCGGCCGCGATCCTTCTCCTGCTTGCCGGGCTGCTCGCGACGATGCCGGGGCCGGCCGCGGCCCAGGCGGTGCGCAAGTCGGTCACGGCGCTGACGCCGGCCGAACTGCAGTCGCTGCGTCGCGGGGTCGCGGTCATGATGGCGCGCAACAGCGCCCCGCGCAGCAGCGCCGATTTCCGCCGCAGCTGGGTCTATTGGGCGAACATGCACGCGCATTTCGGCGCGACCTGCCGCGGGCCGATCAAGGGCGGCAGCATGACCGGGCTGCAGCTCTGGGCGGCGAGCAACCCGACCGAGACCGCGACCTGGTGCAAATGCGTGCATGGCAGCGACGCCTTCCTCCCCTGGCATCGGATGTATGTCTACTATTTCGAGCGGGTGCTGCAGCAGGCGGCGAACGATCCGACGCTGCGCCTGCCCTATTGGGACTGGACCGGCAGCCCGACGCTGCCGGCAGCGTTCCGCGACGCGACCTATGTCAACGATGCCGGCCAGACGGTGCCGAACCCGCTGCGGGTCGAGGCGCGCAATGCCGCGCTCAATGCGGGCAGCACCGGGCTCGCGGCTGGGACGGTCTCGACCAGCAACGCGATGGCGGCCACGAGCTATACCCTGTTCCGCTCCCGGCTCGAATCGGCGCCGCATGGCGCGGTTCATTGCGCGATCGCCGTCGGCGGCTGTCCGAACGGGCTGATGGGGGGCCAGGCCTCGGCGGCGCTCGACCCGATCTTCTGGCTGCATCATGCCAATATCGACCGGCTCTATGAATGCTGGCTCAAGGTGAACCAGGCCGCGCGGCTGCCGTCCAACGCAACGCTGCTCAACACCTCCTTCTCGTTCATTGATGCCGACGGCAGCCTGAAGACCCGCAAGGTCAAGGACATGCTGACCACCGCGCAGCTCGGCTATGGCTATGATGCCGGCGCTGGCTGCCCGCCGGCCGGCGCCGGACAGGCGGTCGCCGCCAACGCGGCGGCAGCGACGGCCGGGGCCGGCACGGCGTCGGCGGGCGGGGCGGCGCAGGCGGGAGGAATGCAGATGGCGGCCACCGACCTCAAGCGCGGCCTGACCGACCTGCCGCTGGAGGTCGAGGGAGGCACGGCCCCGGCGGCGGCGGCACGGGCCCCGGCGGCCGCGGCGGGGCCGGCGACCGTGGTGATCGAGGGGCTGACGGCGGCCAAGGTGCCGGGGGTGCTCTACAATGTCTATCTCGCCAACGACCGCGGCGCGCGCGCGCAGGTCGGGGTGATCGACTTCTTCGGCGTCGAGGAGGGCTCGGCCGCAGGTCAGCACCAGCACGGCGCCCATGGCGCGGCGGCGGGGCGGAGCTTCGAGTTCGACGCGACCGACGCGATGACGACGCTCGGCCTCAAGCCGGGCGCGGCGCCACGGCTGATCTTCGAGCCGACCACGGGTCTCGACGATTCCACGCTCGACGCCGCGACCCGGCTGATCCCGGCCGACGCCAAGGTGCGCTTCACGCGGGCCTGGCTGCGCATCGGGAGCTAGGGACGAGGTTGGCCGCACCGGGGCCGCCGGAAGGCTTTGGACATCGCGGCCGGGTGGTCCGCCGACCCCGCCGGCGGATCAGGTCTCAGGCTCGGTGGTGAAGCGCAGGGGATAGCCCTCGCGGCGGCCGAGATCGGTCGCCTGGTTGGCCTTGGTCTCGGCGATCTCGTGGGTGAAGACCGCGACCACCGAGCAGCCCCGCCGATGCGCGGTCAGCATGACCCCGCGCGCAGTCTCGGGCGGCATGCGGAACACCGCCGACAGCACGCCGACGACGAAGTCGCGCGGCGTGAAATCGTCATTGTGCAGCAGGACCTTGTAGAGCGGCGGACGGGCGCTCCTGGTGAGGGTATCCGTGCCGGTCTCGATCGCGGGCCGCGTCACGACTGGATCGCTCATCGAGCCTGGTTCCCCCTTAGATCAGAAGCGGCGCGGAGCGTGCCACAAACCCCGTCAAGCGTCCACGCCCTCAGATTGGGCCGGCACTCTATCCTCACGATCACAAGGGCAATGGTGCCCGGGGGCGGATTTGAACCACCGACACGCGGATTTTCAGTCCGCTGCTCTACCCCTGAGCTACCCGGGCCTCGGGCCGGCGAACCGGCTACGGGTGCTGTGACTAGGACAGTCGCGCGGCGCTGTCCAGAGGGGATCGTGGGGGAAAAGCACGATGAAGCACGATGCGGCTCGGGTTGATCGACGGCGAAACTTCCGGCAATAAGGCGACGCCATCTGCCCCTATAGCTCAGCTGGTAGAGCGTCTGATTTGTAATCAGAGGGTCGGCGGTTCGAGTCCGTCTGGGGGCACCATATCTTGACGCCAAATCTTGACCGGGCGCCCCGCCCCGGGAAGCTCGGACACGAACCATGCACGATATCCGCCTGATCCGCGAAACCCCGGACGCGTTCGATTCCGGGCTGGTGCGGCGGGGGCTGGCGCCGGCCGCCGCCACGGTGCTCGGCCTCGACGAGACCCGGCGTGCCCGCATCGCCGCGGCCGAGGCGGCCCTGGCCGAGCGCAATGCCGCGAGCCGCGAGGTCGGCGCCGCCAAGGCACGCGGCGAGACCGCCGAGTTCGAGCGGCTGCGTCGGCTGGTCGCCGACAAGAAGGACGAGATCGCGACGCTCGAGGCCGAGGCGGGCGAGGCCGACGCGGCGCTGCGCGCGCTGCTGCTCGGGATCCCGAACCTACCGGGCGAGGACGTGCCCGACGGGCCGGACGAGACGGGCAATGTCGAGCTCCGGCGCTGGGGCAGCCCGCGGCATTTCGACTTCACGCCGCGCGAGCATTTCGATCTGCCCTGCATACGGGCGGGGATGGATTTCGAGACGGCGGGCCGGCTGTCGGGCAGCCGCTTCGTGATCCTGTCGGGCGCGGTGGCGCGGCTGCAGCGGGCGCTGGCGCAGTTCATGCTCGACACCCATATCGAGCGGAACGGGCTGACCGAGACCTGGACGCCGGTTCTCGTCAAGCCCGAGACCATGCTCGGCACCGGCCAATTGCCGAAATTCGCCGAGGACAGCTACGAGACCACCAATGGCTGGTGGCTGATCCCGACGGCGGAGGTGACGCTGACCAATCTCGGCGCCGGCCAGATCGTCGAGGAGGCGTCGCTGCCGCGCCGCTATGTCGCGCACAGCCAGTGCTTCCGCTCCGAGGCGGGATCGGCCGGGCGCGACACGGCGGGCATGCTGCGCCAGCACCAGTTCGAGAAGGTCGAGATGGTGTCGGTCACGCGGCCCGAGGACAGCCGCGCCGAGCATGAGCGGATGACGCGCTGCGCCGAGGGCATCCTCGAGGCGCTGGGCCTGCCCTACCGGACGATCGTGCTCTGCACCGGGGATATGGGGTTCGGGGCGGTGCGGACCCATGATCTGGAGGTCTGGCTGCCGGGTCAGGGAACCTATCGCGAGATCAGCTCGGTCTCGGTCTGCGGGGACTTCCAGGCGCGGCGGATGAATGCGCGCTTCCGGCGCGGCGAAGGCGCGAAGCCGGAATTCGTGCATACGCTGAACGGATCGGGACTTGCGGTCGGGCGGACGCTGATCGCGGTGCTGGAGAACGGGCAGGAGGCCGACGGATCGGTGACGCTGCCCGACATGCTGGCCCCCTATCTCGGCGGGCGGAGCCGGATCGCGGCGGACGGGACGCTGGCCTGAGCCCCGCCCGCGGCGCTCAACGGGCGCCCCAGAGCCGGGCGAAGGCGCCGGAGGGAGGCGGAAAGTCGGTGTCGGGCTGCTGCGCGATCGCAGCGATCCGGGCCTCGGCGGCCGCGATCTCGGCGGCGCCGTCGAGCACGCGGAAGGCGACCTCGTAGGAGCGGCTGTCGCCATGCTCGAGCCAGATGATCTCGCCGCGCTCGCGGGCGGCGAGGTCGCCGAGCGCGTGGTGCGTCGAGGGCTCGACCCCCATCGTGTACTGGCCGGCCCGGAAGCTCTGCCACTGATAGGCGCAGGGCAGCTGGTCCTTGCGGCTCTCGAGCTCGAATCCGAGGCCGAGACGGTCGTTCAGCACCGCGACCGGGACGAGGCCGGCCGCATCGGCGGCGAGATCGTGCTCCCAGACCTGTTCGGTGAAGCGCGGCTGCGGCCCGAGCAGGGTCCGGTAGCCGGCGCCTTGGTCGCGATAGGTCTCGGCATGACTGGCCCAGACCACGTCTCGGATCGGGGCGACATAGCGCGCGCCCTCGTCGAGCAGCGGATAGCTGACATTGACATGGTAGAAGAACATGTGCGGCGTGGTCTGGAAGCCCTGATTGACCACGCGGTCGGACAGCCGGACCTCGTTGCCGCCGACCTCCGCCTCGATCCGGCGGATCAGGTGCAGGTTCTCGGCGAAGACCGCGGCCTGCTGGACGACGGCCTCGGCCCAGAGGAAGCAGCGGTCGCCCTCCCAGCGCTCGCCATAGCCGGTGAGGCGCGCCGGAATCGTGCTGATCCGGCCATGCAGCGAATGCCGCATCGTGGCGCGCGGCGGATAATCGTAGTGGAGCGACGGGACCTCGGCGGTGAAGCCGATATGGTCGAGCCCGCAGGTCAGAACCAGGCCGGAAAAGGAGCGGGTCCAGGCGAGCCCGCCCTCGCCCTCATAGTCGTGCAGGCCGGGATGGCGGAAGCCCGAGGCCGAATGCCAGCCGATCGCCTGGCCCTTGTACTCGAAATCCGCGATGTCGAGCGCCCGGTCGACCAGGGCGGTGAAGCGCAGGCCGGTGCCGGTGCGGAATTCCAGCATGCGGATGCCGCGCTCGACCCCGTCGCCCAGGGTCATCAGCCGGACGCCGGCGACCTGCGACAGCATGCCGGCACGTTCGGCCAGCTGGCGACGGGTGAGATCCTGACCATGAAGCCTCACCACTGGCCCTGCCCTCTTGCCGCCCGCGCGTCGAAACGACGCCACCTACCCGCTCCGACCATTGCGGCCTCCCTGCCATCCGATCCCGCGGACCGGCTCAGCCAGGGATCATAGCAGGACCAACGCGGGGCGCGACAGACCCGCCACGCCCTGGCCGGCGAAGGCATCGGCGTCACAACTTGTGCGTGCATCCGTTCGGCTTGGCACGGACTTGCGGCCGCGGATCACGGACCGGCCATCAAGTTTAAACACTTTTTGCGTGTATTTTATTGTCAGATTTATCGTTTGGCGTTAAGGATTCATTAACCGGAATAACATCTCACTACGCATGCGAACACCGGTAATATCTTGAATGGAGATATACGAGTGCAAGCGTACAGATGGATGATTCACTAGTACAAGCTTAAGACTAACCAATCCAACCAACAAGAGAGGGACTCACAATTGGGCTGGAGAATAAGCGTAGAGTTCAAGACCAGTAATATCCATGGAACCGGCGTCTTCGCAAAGTTCCCGATCAAGGCAGGCACACGCCTGTGGGAATACGACCATACGATGAATGTCTCCGACCGCGCCGAGCTTCGCAGCCTGTCTCCCGAACGCCTCCGATTCGCGCTGCATGGCGGCTATCTCCATGCCCCTTCCGACAAATTCCTGTGGTACACCGACGGCATGCAGTTCATGAATCATGCCGAGACCGGCATCGCCAATGTCGGGCTGGGCTTCTGGCCCGAGCTGAGCGACGATCACTGCGTCGCGTTGCGCGATATCGAACCTGGCGAAGAACTGCTCGAAGACTACGCCTTCTGGGCCAATGGCGGACTGAGCCCGGGCCACTGGCTGCATCAGTTCTACATGGAGTTCTGCCGCGAGCACTACGCGTTCCTGACCAGCCTGGAACCGCTCAAAATCCCCGCCTGACTGGAAACGTTCCCGAAAGCCGGGCGCGCGAGACAACGCGCCCGGCCGTCTCGCGTGGATGCCCAGTTCGCCCACGCGCACGGAGATCGAGCAGGCTCAAGCTCGCCTCCTCGGTCGGCCGCCCGACGATCTCGCCCTCAAAGTCCGCGAAGTCGGCCGGCGCCCCATCTCGTGACCGCTCGGCCAACGAGCCCCCCCTGCCCGAACCATTTGGCTGGCGCGACGGGGTCGAGCCCGGCCGCCTCGCCCGCCTGACTCACCCGGTCACGCGCAGCAAGCGCCGCGAGGCAAGCCGTATCAGCGCCTCCAGCCCAGCCCCACGACAGGCGCCGACGGAGGCTGCGAGCCTGTGGCAGACGGGTCGGAAGCGGGCCGGGATACGTCATCCACCGGCGAGCAAGAGCAGGCGACCATGCCCCCCAAGCCCGAGGAGCCTCCGGGCGCGATCAGGCTAGCGGGGACGGGCGAGGCAGCGGCGGACCAGGTCGATCATCTGGCTCATCTCGACCGGCTTCGACAGAACCTCGGCGAACCCGGCGGCCTCGCAGGCGGCCCTGACCTCGCGCCCGACATTGGCGGTCACCGCGACGATCACCGGCGCGGGAACCGCCCCGGCACTGCGAATCTCGCGGGCCGCCGCGAAACCGTCGAGCCGGGGCATCTGCAGATCCATCAGGATCAGGCGCGGCCGATGGCGGGCATTCATCTCGACCCCCTGCGCGCCGTCCGAGGCGACATAGGGGTCCCAGCCATGCTTGCGCAGCATCGCGCGCAGGATCATCGCGTTCACCTGATTGTCCTCGACGATCAGGATCGAGTCGGCATCCTCCGTCACGAGCGGACCTCAGGCGGCATCGAGCGTCCTCCCGGGCGCGGGGGCCAGCGCGAAACCGGCGGTCAGCTCGAAGATCGCGCCCTTGCCGAGCTCGCTCGAGACCAGGATCTCGCCGCCCATCCGGTGCGCCAGCTGCTGGCTGATCGCCAGGCCAAGCCCCGTCCCCTCATTGGTCCGCGTGGCCGAGCCGTCCACCTGGTAGAACCGCTCGAACACGCGCACGAGCGACTCCGCCGGAATGCCCCGCCCGGTATCTTCGACCCTCACCCGCAGCTCAGCCCGTCCGTCGCGCACCGCCGCGCCCGCGCTCACCGTCACCTTGCCATGGTCGGTGAACTTCACGGCATTGCCGACCAGGTTGGTCACCACCTGCCGGAAGGCGCGCGCGTCGCCCTCGAGCACCAGGCCCCCCAGCATCGGCCATTCGCCGATCAGCGCGATCCGCTTCTTGCTGGCGGCAACCCGAACCATGTCGGTCACCTCCTGCAGGACCGCGGCCGGCTCGAAGGGCTCGATCTTGCCCTGCCAGTTGCCGCTCTCCAGCCGGCTGAGATCGAGAAGATCGGAAATCAGCGACATCTGGGTCCGGGCCGAATCGAACAGGACGGCGACCAGCTCGGACTGTTCGGAATCGAGCTCCGTGGTCTGAAGCAGCTGCGCGACGCCGAGAATGCCATTCATCGGCGTCCGGAGCTCGTGGCTGACATTCGACAGGAATTCGGTCTTGCTGCGGTCGGCCGCCTTCGCATCGAACAGGGCCTGTTCCAGACGGCGGGCCGAACGGATCGCGTAGAGCGCGCTGAAGGCGCTGATCACCGCGACGACGAGGAGCGCGGTGCCGAGCGGCAGCGCGACCCGGCGCAGGATGCTCGCCCCGGGACGCGGCGGATCCCAGACGATATGGGCGATGGTCTCGCCGGAATAATCCTTGACCGGGATCTCCGCCTCGCCGGGCGCGGGGTGATCGGACAGGGCCAGTCCTTCGACCAGCACATTGCGCCCGATCTGGGCCAGCCGGTCGCCCGAAAGACGCTGGCCGTGGATCTGGCGGGTAAGGGTCGCGCTGTCGACGCCCGCCGGCGCACCGGAGACCTTGGTGATCGAAGCGACGGCAAAGACCCACGGCTCGCCACGCCACTCCGCGATCACCGTTCGGCCGGTATCGTCGTCGCTGCCGCGGTCAACGCGGCTCAGGATAACATCGACCAGGGGCTGCGGCAGCGGCCCGGACTCTCCCGCCGCCGGCGTGCCCGGCTCCCAGCCGAACGCCGTCCCCCTGTCCCGATTGACGAGCTCGATCAGGTCGAGCGTGCCGATCTCGGCGGCGGCCGAACCGACATTGCTGTAGAGCCAGTCGCGGTCGTCGCGCTGGACAGCGTCATAGGCCTCGTCCCAGATCGAATAGTCGCGCACCAGCGTCAGCGCTCGCGCGCGGAACGAGCCGACGCCGCCCCGGACCAGGTTCTCCGACGCGGCGACCGCGAGCTTGTTATGCTCAGCCGAGATCCAGAGCACGCTCGACAGCACGACCAGAACGAGCAGCGCGACGCCGCAGACATGCATCGCCGCGAGCCGGTGCGACAGGCCGAGAATTTCGCGGCCCTCCTCTTGGCCACCAGACGAATCGGGGATCATCGCCTAACACTCCCCGTCCAATGGGAGCGCGGTGCGAGATCTCCAGCCGCTTTCGTCAAGGCCGCCCGGAGTCACGAACGGCCTCCGCGCGGAAAGCGGGGCAAGGCAAAATGGTGGTAGGGACAATTCTTCTCGGATCGCGCATAGATTCCGCTATACCGTATTACCGAGGGTTGTTCCAGTTTTTTAAAACTCGTCCGATGCGGGCAGGCGCGCTGCGGTCAGGCGAGCTCCGGGACCGGCACGCCGAGACGCGCGCAGAGCACGGTGAGCCGATCCTCCGCCGCCGCGCTCCAGCTCGCGTTGCGCGCGGCGTAGAGCGTGGCCTGGCTGCGCAGGATCAACCCGTCCTCCAGGATGCGCAGGTGATTGTCGCGGAGCGTCGAGCCGGTCGAGGTGATATCGGCGACGGCATCGGCGGTCAGGTTCTTGACGCTGCCCTCGGTGGCGCCCTGGCTGTCGACCAGCTGATAGTCGGCGACGCCGTGGCGGCGGAAGAAGCTGCGCACCAGATGGTGGTACTTGGTCGCGACCCGCAGCCGGTGGCCATGGCGGGCGCGGAACTCGGCCGCGACCGAATCGAGATCGGCCATATCGACGACATCGACCCAGAAGGCCGGCACCGCCACCACGAGATCGGCGAAGCCGAAGCCCATTTCGGCGATCTCGGGCAGCTGGCGGTCCCAATCCGGGATCTGGTCGCGCACCAGATCCTGGCCGGTGACCCCGAGATGCAGCCGTCCGGCCTGCAATTCCCGCGGGATCTCGCCGGCCGAGATCAGCACGAGCTCGATTCCGGCGATGCCGTCGACCCGGCCGGCATATTCCCGCCCCGCCCCGCTCCGCGCCAGTTCGATGCCGCGCGCGCCGAACCAGGCGATGGTCTCCTCCTGCAGGCGGCCCTTGGAGGGCACCCCGAGCTTCAGTCGCATGCCGGCCCCTCGCTGAGCGCCACCAGCGCCTCCGGGCGGATGATGCCGCCCACCGCCGGAATGCCGCGGCCGCGGCCGAGCACGCGGGTCAGCGCGTCATAGCGCCCGCCCGAGGCGATCGGCGGCAGGTCCGGACGGCCGCGCGCCGCTGCCCCGAACACGAACCCGTCGTAATATTCGAGCGCCGTGCGGCCAAAGCTCGCCTCGAAGGCCAGCGTCTCGACGGCGATCCCGGCACGGTCGAGCGCGTCGAGCCGGGCGGCGAAGCGGTCGACCGCCGGCGCCAGGGCCGGCAGGTCGGCGACCAGCTCGCGATAGCGATCGAGCGCGCGGGGTGAGGGCGCCTCGACCCGCAGCACCGCCTCCAGCAGATCGGCCTCGCCGGCCGACAGCGGCGGCGTGGCCGCTTCCTCGGCCAGCCGCCGGGCCCGGCCGGCAATGTCCTCGAAGCGGCGCAGCCCGACAGCCGGGCCCGCCGCCGCGACGAGATCGGACAGCCGACCCTCGGCCTCGGCGGCGATGAGCGGCGCCCTGCGCTCGGTCAGGCGGGCCTGCTCGATACCGTAGCGGCGCAGCAAGGCGTGGAACTTGGCCGGGCGCCAGACATGCCGCTTCAGCGCCGCCTTGCGCGCGGCGCTGGTCGCGAGCCCCTCGATCGCCGCGAGGACCAGGCCCATATCGCCGGTGGTGATCTCGACCGGCGCGTCGCCCAGCGCCGCGACGATCAGCGCCATCGCCTCGGCATCGGTCGCAGCCGGGTCGCCCGCCTCGAAGATCTCGATGCCGGCCTGCAGATATTCGCGGGGCCGCGCCGATCCGGCCTCCTGCTGGCGCCAGACCGGCCCGCAATAGGCATAGCGCGCCGGGTCGGCGCCGCCATCCATATGCATCCGCACGATCGGCACGGTGAAGTCGGGCCGCAGCATCAGCTCGGCCCCCTCGTCGCGGGTCACGAAGGCGCGCTGGCGGACCTCCTCGCCATAGAGGTCGAGCAGCAGCTCTGCCGGCTGCAGCGCCTCGGGCTCGACGAACGTCGCCCCCGCCGCCGCGAAACCGCCGAGGATCCGCTCGATCTCCGAGCGCAGCCGGTCGAGCCCGGCGCCGCGCCGCGCCCCCTTCAGATGCGCCCGGTCCGAGACCATCAGCCGCGTCCCGCCAGCATCGCGCGGATCTCGGCCACCAGATCGGCGCGGGGCACCTCCCGCTGCGCCGGCTGGGCCTTCCAATCCTCGTGGCTCTCCATCTCGGCCGCGAGCTTCGCGCCGAGCGCGAGGTCCTTGAGCTGGACGACGCCGCGCTCCCGCTCGTCGCCGCCCTCGACCACGGCGACGGCGCTGCCACGCTGGTCGGCATATTTCATCTGCCGCGCCATGTTGCCGGAGCCGAGAAAGACCTCGGCCCGCATGCCGGCGGCCCGCAACTCGGCCGCCATCGCCTGATAGTCGGCCATCCGGTCCTTATCCATCACGGTCACGACCACCGGGCCGGGCTCGGCCTTCGCCGCGCGGCCCTTGGCGGTCAGCGCGGCGAGCAGCCGGTCGACCCCGACCGAGACGCCGCAGGCGGGAACCGCCTCGCCGGTGAACCGCTTCACCAGGTCGTCATAGCGCCCGCCACCCGCGACCGAACCGAACTGACGCTTGCGGCCCTCGTCATCGAGGATCTCGAAGGTGAGCTCGGCCTCGTAGACCGGACCGGTATAGTAACCGAGCCCGCGCACCACGGCGGGGTCGATCACGACGCGCTCCGCCCCGAGCCCCCGCGCATCGAGATAGTCGGCGATCCGCTCCAGCTCCGCCACGCCGTCGGACCCGGCGGAGGAGGCGCCGACCAGCTCGCGCAGCCGCGCGCAGGTCGCGGGACCGCTGTCGCGGCGCGCGTCCATGAAGCCCATGATCACCGCGGCCTGATCGGCCGACAGCCCCGCCCCCTTGGTGAAATCGCCGCTCTCGTCGCGCCGACCCGCGCCAAGCAGCGCCGCGACCCCCTCGGGCCCCAGCCGGTCCAGCTTGTCGATGGCGCGCATCACGATGCCACGGGCATGGGCGTCGCGGTCGGGGTCGGCGGGATCGAGCACACCCGCCGCCTCCATCACGCCGTTCAGGACCTTGCGGTTGTTCACCCGGATCAGATAGTCGCCCCGCGCGATGCCCGCCGCCTCCAGCGCCTCGCCGAGCATGCCGCAGATCTCGGCATCGGCGGCGACGTTGCCCGACCCGACCGTGTCGGCATCGCACTGATAGAACTGGCGGAACCGCCCCGGCCCCGGCTTCTCGTTGCGCCAGACCGGCCCGACCGCATAGCGGCGATAAGGCAAGGGCAGGTCGCGGCGATGCTGGGCATAGACCCGCGCGAGCGGCGCGGTCAGGTCATAGCGCAGCGCCAGCCAATCCTCGTCCTCGTCCTTCCAGGCAAAGACCCCCTCGTTCGGCCGGTCCACATCGGGCAGGAACTTGCCCAGCGCCTCGACGGTCTCGACCGCGCTCGTCTCCAGCGGATCGAAGCCATGGGCGTGATAGACCTCGGTGATCCGGCCGAGCATCGCGCCGCGCGCCCGGACCTCGGCCCCGAAATAGTCGCGGAACCCGCGCGGGGTCTCCGCGCGCGGACGCCGGGGCTTCTTGTCCTTGTCCTTGGCCATCGTCGCAGTTCCTGCAAGGCTCGGTCGGGCGCCCGTCTAGCGCAGCGGGGCCCCGATGGGCAAGGCCGGCCGGCAGCGGCGCCCCCGTCAGGCGTCGGCCAGCGCCGCGTAGCCGCCGCGATAATAGAGCAGCGGCGGCAGGTCGCTCTCGCTGAAGCCAAGCACCTCGCCCACCACGATCAGATGATCGCCCCCGTCATGACCGGCGGCATGCCGGCATTCGAACCGCGCGCATGAGCCCTCGATCAGCGGCGTCCCCTCGCGGCCGTCCGCGCAGGCGATGCCGGCGAAATCGTCCCCGATCCGCGCGAAACGCTCGGCCAGCGCCCGCTGCCCGGCGCTCAGCACATGGATCGCGAAGAACGGCGCGCGCTCGAAGGCCGGAAACCGGCTCGACTTGCGCGCCGGCGACCAGAGGACCAAAGCGGGATCGAGCGACAGGCTCGCGAAGCTGTTCGCGGTGATGCCGAGCGGCCCCTCCTCGGTCCGCGTCGTCACCACGGTGACGCCGGTCGCGAACCGGCCGAGCGCATTGCGCAACCCGCGTTCGGAAAAAGCCTGCACGCCTCTCGATCTCCCACGGTTGGGCGAGACCAGTCCTTATCGTGGACCAGACCGGGAGTCGACCAGGCACGGCCCTATGCGCTAAGGGAGGAGCCGTCGCCACGAGGGAGCCCGCCGCCGCGCGGAAGTCGAATGCCGATCCACGAGTTCATCATCGTTCTCGTCCTCATCCTGCTCAACGGCTTCTTCGCCATGTCCGAGCTCGCGCTCGTCTCGGCACGGCGGGTCCGGCTGGAGCAGATGGCGCGCGCGGGCAATCGGGGGGCGCAGCAGGCCCTGACACTGGCCGAGGATCCGACCGGGTTCCTCTCGACCGTGCAGGTCGGCATCACGCTGATCGGCATCTTCGCCGGCGCCTATAGCGGGGCGACCTTCGCCGCGCCGCTGGCCGAGCTGATCGCCCGCTACGAGCCGCTGGCGCGCTGGGCCCTGCCGATCGCCTTCGCCGCCGTGGTGGTCGTCACCACCTATCTGTCGCTGATCGTGGGCGAGCTCGTCCCCAAGCGGCTGGCCCTGCGCCATGCCGAGGCGATCGCCTGCTTCGTGGCCCGCCCGATGACCTGGCTGTCGATCGCGGGGCGGCCGCTGGTCTGGTTCCTGCGCCTCTCGACCGAGGCCGTGCTGCGGCTCCTGCGCATCCGCGACGATGGCGGCAGCACGGTGACCGAGGAGGAGGTCAAGGCGATGATCGCCGAGGGCACCGATGCCGGCGTCTTCGAGGAGACCGAGCGCGACCTGATCGCCGGCGTCCTGCGCTTCGCCGACCGGCCGGTGCGGGTGATCATGGTGCCCCGGCGCGAGCTCGCCTGGCTGAGCGTCGAGGATCCGATCGACAAGGTGCTCGACGATATCCGCCGGCATGGCCATTCCCGCTACCCGCTCTGCGGCGGCGAGGGGATCGACGAGGTGCTGGGCGTCGTGCATGTGCGCGACGTGCTCGAGCTCTATCGGGGCGGCGGCTCGGACCTGCGCAGCGTCTCGAAGCAGCCGATCTATGTCAGCGCCGAGATGCCGTCGCTGAACCTGATCGAGCAGTTCCGCGCGACGCCCGTGCATATGGCGGTGGTGGTGGACGAATATGGCGATCTCGAGGGCGCGGTGACGCCGACCGACATCCTGATCAGCATCGCCAAGGACGTGCCCGATACCGGGATCGACGAGTCGCCGGCGGCGGTGCAGCGCGCCGACGGGTCCTGGCTCGTCGATGCCGGGATGGCGGTCGACGAGGTCGCCGACCTGCTGGGCGTGGCCCGGTTCGGCGGGCATGGCTATGCGACGCTCGCGGGATTCGTGCTGGAACAGCTGCACCGGATCCCGACGGCGGGCGACGCCTTCACCGCCTATGGCTGGCGCTTCGAGGTCGTCGACATGGACCAGCGCCGGATCGACAAGCTGCTGATCGCCCGGATCGAGCCGGCCGAGCCGGCGGCGGCGAAATGAGTGCCGAGGATCGGCTGGTCGCGATCGAGAGCGCCCTCGCCCATCAGGAGCGGCTGGTCGAGGAGCTGAACGCGCTGGTGCGCGAGCAGGCGGACCGGATCGCGCTGATCCAGGCGCAACTGCGCTATCTCGCGGGCCGGCTCGCCGAGGCCGAGGCCGCCCTGCCCGACACGGCGGCCGAGGCGAACGTGCCGCCGCCGCATTGGTAGGCGCGGCGCTCAGCGCCGGAGCAGAGCCGCCCCGACCAGCCCGGTCAGCAGCGCGCCGCCGATGAGGCCGCCGCCGATCTGCGCCAGCAGGGCCGCGGCATCGACGCTGCTGGCCGCGGCCGCGGCATCGCCGGTCGCGGCCGGATCCATCGCGGGAACCACGCGGCCGAGCAGGCTCGCGAACAGAGTCCCCATGGCGATGCCGCCGAGCGCGCCGGCGATGACTTTCGGCAGCATGGCGGTCGCCGCGACGCGGATCAGGTTGCCGGCAATGCCGCCGCCGATGATCCCGGCGATCGCCTGGATGACGATCGGCTGCAACGCGTCCATCCTTTCCCCCCCGGGGCTGCGCCAGATTTTCCTGGTCTGCGACGATCTCAACACGGCCGACCCGGGATCGCAATCGCTATCGCCATCACTTTCGGCCCGGCCCTCCCGGCCCGCCATGCCGATTCGGCGCGGAATTCCGCTGCATGCTCAAGCTATTGTGATCCGAGTAGGTACAAGGCCCATCCGCTCGCCCCGCGACCCGGCGCTTAACCTGAGCCGGAAAAACTCGCCGTTCCGACGGCGACACGCGCAGAATCCCTCTATCGCGCCGGGCGGTCACTCCTTAGGACATTGTGAAAGCGCTGAACGCACCCGTGGAAACGACCATGTACCTGCCGGAAGACAACGCCCAGATGTTCGACATCCTTGCCGAGCTGCGGGTCTATGCGGCGATGAACGGCCTGAGCGGTCTGGCGGAGCGCCTCGACGACGCCCTGATGACGCTGACCTCCGAGAGCCGCCGCGTCGAAGCCCGCGACCGCACCGCCGCGCTCGGCCTGCCCTTGGCCTGAGGCTTCGCGGCCTCGCGCGCTGCCCCGACCAGCCGGGACAGGCGCGTTGCGCGGCCAATCCCGGCCTAGAGCCAGCCGAAACGTTTGAAGATCCAGAAGGACAGCGCGGCTGAACCCACCATCAGCAGCAGCGCGAACGGATAGCCGTAGATCCAGCTCAGTTCCGGCATGTCTGCGAAGTTCATGCCATAGATCGAGGCGATCAGCGTCGGCGGCAGGAAGATCACCGCGGCGACCGAGAAGATCTTGATGATCGCGTTCTGCTCGATGCCGATCATCCCGAGCGTCGCGTCGAGCAGGAAGGTGATCTTGCCCGACAGGAAGTTGGCATGCTCGGTCAGGTATCGGGTGTCGCGGGCCAGCGTCTTGATCCGCCCCTTGCTGTCGCGGATCTCGGTGCGCGCGCTGGTGCCGGGCCCCATGAACACGAACATCCGCTCCAGCGAGACCAGGCTCGACAGCACGTTCGAGACCAGGTCGCCCTGCTGACCGATATTGCGCAGCACGCTGGTGAAGTCGTGCTGCCGCGACGAGGAGCCGAAGATGGTGCGCGACAGATGCTCGATATCGCGCCCGACCTTTTCCAGGATATCGGCCAGCCGGTCCACGATCGCCTCCAGCAGCGCCATCAGCACCGACTCGCCGCTCGAACAGCCGAAATCGGTCTTCTCGGCCCGCACCGGAAAGCTGCGGAACGGCCGGGGCTCGTGATAGCGCACGGTGACGAGCCGTCCCTGGTTCAGCACGAAGGTCACGGGCGCCATCACCGGATTGCCGATATCGGCCTGCGAGGGCAGGACCGCCGTCATGAACACCCCGCCATTCTCGGTATAGAGCCGGCTCGATTCCTCGATCTCCTCCATCTCGTCGCGCGTCGGCACGTCGAGCCCGATGAGCGTCTCGACCATCGCCTCCTCCTCGCGGGTCGGGTTGTAGAGGTCGAGCCAGATCAGCCCGGGATCGGCGGTCAGCGGCTCCGGCGCGCGCACCAGCCGATCCTGCTCGGCACGATATCCCACAAGCATCGCAACTCCTCCGGCCCGACCGTCGCCCTGGCGCGGGCGCATCCCGGCCGGAGGGATAGCCGCTCAGACCGCCTCGCGCCAGCGCCAGGGGGTGACGAAACCGCCCAGCGCCGCCTTGACCCGCGCATCGCCCCTCCCCTCCCCGCCCGGCACGAGCTCCGCGACCAGGCCAAGCCGCCGGTCCTCGACGACCGCGCCCACCCGCGCATCGCTGCCCGCCTCGGCGAGGGTCGCATCGAAGACCCGCGCAATCGCCAGCCGGCGCAGGTCGGGCTTGAAGATCTTGCCGACCGCGGTCTTCGGCAGCTCGGCCAGAATCTCCAGATGCTTGGGCATCGCCGGCGGCTCGGCGATCTCCGCCCGCGCATGCGCCAACAGCGCCTCCACGGTGGCCCGCGCGCCCGTGACCAGCTCGACATAGACCGCCGGCACCTCGCCCGAATGCGCGTCCGGCTGGCCGATCGCGCCGGCGAAGGCGACGGCGGGATGGCGCATCAACGCCTCCTCGATCAGCGCCGGATCGATATTGTGCCCGCCGCGGATGATCAGATCCTTGGCCCGCCCGGTGATCCAGAGATAGCCATCCGCGTCGATCCGCCCGAGATCGCCGGTCCTGAGATGGCCGGACCCGGTCAGCATGAAGCGGTTCTTGTCGCTCTCGGCATAGGTCTCCGGATTGACCCCCGGATTGCGCACGCAGATCTCGCCAACCTCGTCCGGCCCGAGCTCGCGCTTCACCACCCCCTCCGGCGTGCAATCGAGGATGCGCAGGTCGGTATAGGCGAAGGGCAGCCCGACGCTGCCGATGCGCCGCTCGCCATGCGGCGGATTGACCGCGACGAGGCAGGTCGCCTCGGTCAGCCCGTAACCCTCGTAGATCTTCGTGCCGGTCGCCTTCTCGAACCGGTGGAACAGCTCGACCGGCATCGGCGCCGAACCGCAGAACGCCATCCGCAGGCTCGAGACATCCGCGTCGATCGGCTGCTGCATCAGCCGCGCCGCCGCGGTCGGCACCATCACGACGAAGCTCACCTTCCAGCGCTCGACCAACTTCCAGAAATTCGCGATCACCCCCTCGCCGCGATAGCCCTGCGGCGTGATCATGACGAGCTCCGCCCCCGACATCAGGCAGGACATCAGGATCGGATAGGCGGCGAAGACATGAAACATCGGCAGCGGGCAGAGCAGCACGTCCCGCTCGGTGAACAGATAATAGCTGCCGCACCAGCCGTTATAGAGCATGCCCCGCGCGCGATGCATCGCGACCTTGGGCATGCCCGTCGTCCCGCCGGTATGGAACAGCGCGCAGACCCGCTCGGGATCGGCCTCGACGAAATCCAGGCGGTCGGCCCGCTCGCGCGCCATCGCCGGCGCCAGCGCCAGGCGCTTCGCCCGCAGCGCCGTCCTCCGCCGCGGCCGCAAAAGCGGCGCGATCCAACGCAGCGGCGCCGCCAGATAGCGCGCCAGATCGACCTCGAGCACAGTCTCGACGCAGGGCGCCAGTGCCACCGCCGCCGCCACGGTCTCGGCCACCTCCGAGCGCGGGAACGGCGCCAGCGTCACCACGACCTTCGCCCGGACCTCGCGCAGGATCCCCGCCATATGGTCGGGCTGCAGCAACGGATTGATCGGCGCGACCCGCCCCGCGGTCGCGCCGGCGATCAGCGCGACCGGCGCCTCGATCCCGTTCGGCAGCACATAGGCCACCGCGTCCTCCGAGCCGATCCCAAGCCGGCGCAGCAGGTTCGCGAGCCGCGTGACCTCGGCCAGCAACTCGGCCCAGGTCAGGACCACGGCCTTGTCGCCAGGCGTCGAGCGCAGCTGAAAGCCGATCGCGGGCCGATCCGGCACGCGCCCCGCGGTCTGGCGCAGCTGCTCGTAAAGCGTGCGAGCGGTCCAGCGCGCCCCGACCGGCATCTCAGCCTCGATGGCGCGGGTATCCGCCAGCGTCGCGATCTCGACCATGCCGCCTCCCCGGGGATCACGCCGCCTGTCCCGGCGGCCTCGCCCCAGAATGCGCGGCGGCGCGAGGCGCCACAAGGGTCCCCTTGACGACGGGCGTGACGACCCTTGCGGCCTGCCCCGAGCCTATTTCGCCGGGATGCGCAGCACCTGGCCGGGATAGATCTTGTCGGGATCGCTCAGCATCGGGCGGTTCGCCTCGAAGATCTCCTTGTTGCGCGCCCCGCTGCCGAGATATTTCTCGGCGATCTTCCAGAGATTGTCGCCCTTCACCACGGTATGCAGCACCGGCGCCGCCGCGGGCTCCGGGCTCGTCACCGCATCCTCGACCTTGGCGACGCCCTTCACATTGCCGACGGCGAGGATCAGCTTCTCCTTGTCCGCCTGGCTCGCCGCCGTGCCGCTCACCTTGACCGTGTCGCCCTCGACCGTGATGTCGAGCCCGTCGGCCTTCAGCCCGAGATCGTCGATCTCCTTCTTGAGCGCGTCGGGATGCGGCGCGGCCTCGGCCGCCTCCGCCCCGCCGATCCCCAGCGCCTTGCCCGCGCTCTTCACGAAATTCCACAGACCCATCTCGCGGCTCCCCCTCGCACGCTTCCGATGCCGCCATCAGGGCACGGGACCGGAGGGAAGGCAAGCATGGGGAACCGGTCAGGCCGCCCCGTCGGTGAATTGCAGCCGCGCGAGGCGGGCATAGAGCCCGTCCTCGGCCACCAGCGCGCCATGCGTGCCCTCGGCGACGATGCGCCCCTCCTGAAAGACCAGGATCCGGTCGGCCCGCTTCACCGTCGCCAGCCGGTGCGCGATGATCAGCGTGGTGCGGTCCTTGGCCAGCCGCTCCACCGCCTGCTGCACCGCGCGCTCGCTCTCGGCATCGAGGGCGCTGGTCGCCTCGTCGAGCAGCAGGACGGGGGCGTCGCGCAGGATGGCGCGGGCGAGCGCGATCCGCTGCTTCTGGCCGCCCGACAGCATCACGCCGCGCTCGCCCACGAACGTGTCGAAGCCCTGCGGCAACCGGCGCAGGAACTCGGCCGCCGCCGCGGCCTCGGCCGCCGCCTCGACCTCGGCATCGCTCGCCGAGGGGCGGCCGAAGCGGATATTCTCGCGCGCCGAGGTGGCGAAGATCACCGGCTCCTGCGGGACCAGCGCGAACTGGCGGCGCAGGTCGGCCCGGGTCACCGCGCGCAGATCGATCCCGTCCAGGGTGATCCGGCCGGAATCGGGGTCGAAGAAGCGCATCAGCAGCTGGAAGATCGTCGACTTGCCGGCGCCGGACGGACCCACCAGGGCCACGGTCTCGCCCGGCCGGATGGTGAGAGCCAGGCCATCGAGCGCCGCGATCTCGGGCCGCGCCGGATAGCGGAAGGTCACGTCCTCGAAGCCGATCGCGCCCTGCGCGCGCGCCGGCAGCGCGACCGGCCGCGCCGGGTCCTCGATCGTGTCGACCGCCTCGATCAGCTCGACCATCCGCTCGGTCGCGCCGGCGGCGCGCTGCAGCTCGCCCCAGATCTCGGAGAGCGCGCCGACCGCGCCCGCCACCATCACCGCATAGATCACGAACTGGACCAGCGCGCCCGGCGTCATCTCGCCGGCCCGGACGTCGCGGGCGCCGATCCAGAGCACGCCGACGACCGAGGTGAAGACCAGGAAGATCACGATCGCCGTCATCACCGAGCGGGCGACGATGCGCCGCCGCGCCGCGTCATAGGCGCGCTCGGTCAGGTCGCCGAAGGCGGCGCGGCTGAACGGCTCGTTGGTATAGGCCTGCACGGTCTGGGCCGCGAGCAGGCTCTCCGCGGCCTGGGCGCTCGATTCGGCGATCCGGTCCTGGTTCTCGCGGCTGAGCGCGCGCAGCCGGCGGCCGAGCGTCAGGATCGGTACCACGACCAGCGGCACGCCGATCAGCACCAGCCCGGCCAGCTTGGCCGAGGTGAAGAACATCAGCGCCAGCCCGCCCAGCAGCGTCAGCAGGTTGCGCAACGCGATCGAGACCGACGAGCCGATCACCGACAGGACGAGCGTGGTGTCGGTGGTCAGGCGCGACAGCACCTCGCCGGTCATCAGCCGCTCGTAGAAGCCGGGGCTGAGCCCGATCACCCTGTCATAGATCGCCCGGCGGATATCGGCGACCACCCGCTCGCCGAGCCGGGTGACGAGATAGAACCGGGCCGCGGTTCCGAGCGCCAGCAGCGCCGCGATGCCGATGGCGGCGCCGAAATATTCGTCCATCAGCACCAGGCTCTCGCCGAAGAAGCCGTCGATCACCCGGCGGACGGCCAGCGGCAAAGCCAGCGACAGGCCGGCGGTGATGGTGAGCGAGATCAGCGCGCCCCAGACCATCAGCCGATAGGGCCGCAGGAACGGCGCGAGCCCGCTGAGCGGCCCGATGCTGCGGGACTTCGGGGCCCGTTCCTCGTCTGGCTTCGCCATCACCCCCCTCCGGCTTGCTGGCCGAGGCCTTAGCAAGCCCGTCCGCCCCGGACAAGCGCGCCTCGGTCGCATGGTTTCCCGCAATGACGCCGCCGTGATCGCCCGGCCGCGCGCATCGCTCCGGGGCGACCGGACCGAGCCCCGACCGCAGGCAGCCCGACCGCAGGCAGCCCGACCGCCGGCAGCCCGACCGCAGGCAGCCCGACCGCGGGCGCCCCACCC
Organism: Amaricoccus sp.; assembly: GCA_046348955.1. Taxonomy (GTDB): domain Bacteria; phylum Pseudomonadota; class Alphaproteobacteria; order Rhodobacterales; family Rhodobacteraceae; genus Amaricoccus. The sequence goes on along the minus strand of JAXMDG010000005.1, from coordinate 27,385 downwards.
GCCGCACGCGCCCGCCTCCCCCGGTGAGGCGTCCCCCAAGCCGCCGCAACGGAGCCGCGCGCCGCGCGCGCGAGGGCGCCGCTGGAGGGACGTCGCCGCGGCGCTCTCCCGCAAGAGCAGCGGCGCCGCCGACGCCGCCCCTCAGAGCCGAGCCCCGCACCCACCCCTTGAGAAACCGTCAATCTTGATTGAGATTCGGTTGACGAAAATCAGAATATCGTTTTATATCAATATGATACAAGAATTCGCACGCGTGCGACTCCGGGTTTCGCACGGCCCCGGGCGGCAGGTCAGAGCGGCAGCCCGCGCAACAGGACCGGCAGGTCGCCGCTCAGGCCCGCCGCCTCCCGGATCAGCGTCCGGCGCAGGCTCGGCAGCCGGTTCACCAGCCCGAGCCCCAGATCCCGCCCCAGCCGGAGCAGCGGATTGTCGGTCGAGAACAGCCGGTTCACCCCGTCCGTGACCCCTGCCAGCAGCGCGATATCGGTCCGCCGCCAGCGCGCATAGGCGGCGAGCCCGTCCGGCGCCCCGAGATCGAGCCCCCGCCGATGCGCCCCGGCCAGCGTCTCGGCCAGGGCGGCGACGTCGCGCAGCCCGAGATTGAGCCCCTGCCCCGCCAGCGGATGAATCCCGTGGGCCGCGTCGCCCACCAGCGCCAGCCGCGGCCCGGTCAGCGACGCGGCGAGCGACAGGCCGAGCGGATAGCAATAGCGCGCGCCCTCGAGCCCGATCTCGCCCAGGAAATCGCCGAAGCGCGGGCGCAGCGCCTCGAGATAGGCCTCCTCCCCCAGCCGGGCGATCGCCTCGGCCCGCTCGCGCCGCTCGGTCCAGACGATCGAGGACCGGTTCCCGGGCAAGGGCAGGATGGCGAGCGGCCCGGCCGGCATGAAGAACTGGTGGGCGATCCCGCGATGGGGCCGCTCATGGGCGATCGCCGCGACCAGGGCGGTCTGGCCATAGTCCCAGCCCGATCGGGCGATGCCGGCCCGCGCCGCCACCGGGCTCGCCCGCCCGTCGCAGCCGACGAGCAGCAGCCCGGTGAGCCGCGCTCCGTCGGCGAGCGCGATCTCGGCGCCCCCCGGCACCAGCGACTGGCCAACGACGCAGGTCCCCGGCCGGTAGTCGATCCGCCCCTCGGCCTCGAGCGCCGCGATCAGCGCCGCGCGCAGGAAGCGGTCCTCGAGGAAGTGCCCCATCGGGCCCTCGTCGATCTCGTCATGGTCGAAATGCAGGAACCAGGGCGCCGCGCCCTCGCCCGCCCGGCCGTCGCTGATCTTGATCTCGTTGATCGGCTGAGCCTGCCGCCCCACCCGCGCCCAGAGGCCCAGCGCCTCCAGCATCCGCCGCGAGCTCAGCGACAAGGCATAGGCCCGGCCATCGAAGGCCGGATCGGCCATCGCGGCACGGGGCTCGGCATCGAGCAGGATGCTCCCGATCCCCGCCGAGGCGAGCGCAAGCGCGAGCACCGGGCCATTCAGCCCGCCCCCGACGATCAGCACCTCGCAATCCCGCGCCATGCCCCAGATATCGGCGGCGCGGGCGCGATTGTCCATCGCGATCGCGCCCGCTAGGCTCGCCAACCGAACGGATCGGGAGGCGGCGATGTCGGACAGCTGGCTTTGGATGAGCGCGGCCGATCTCGGCCGGGCGATCGGCGCGGGCTCGATCGACCCGCGCGAGCTGGCCGAGCTCTATCTCGCGGCGATCGATACCCATCCCGCCGGCCCCGCGATCTATGCCCGCACCACGCCCGGGCGCGCCCGGGCCGAGGCGGAGGCGGCGGCGGCCCGGGCCGCCGCCGGCCTCCGCCGCGGCCCGCTCGACGGGGTGCCGATCAGCTGGAAGGACCTGTTCGACAGCGCCGGCTCCGCGACCGAGGCGGGATCGGCGCTGCTGCGCGGCCGGGTTCCGGACGAGGATGCCGCGGTGCTGGCCGCCGCGACCCGGGCCGGGCTCGTCTGCCTCGGCAAGACCCACATGACCGAGCTCGCCTTCTCAGGGCTCGGGGTCAATCCGATGACCGCGACCCCGCCCAACATCAACGATCCCGAGCTCGCCCCCGGCGGCTCGTCTTCCGGCGCCGCGGCCTCGGTCGCCTTCGGGTTGGCGGCGGCGGCGATCGGGTCGGATACCGGCGGCTCGGTCCGGGTGCCGGCCGCCTGGAACGACCTGGTCGGGCTCAAGGCCAGCGCCGGCCTCATGCCGCTCGCGGGCGTCGTGCCGCTCTGCCCGCGCTTCGACAGTATCGGGCCGCTCGGCCGCAGCGTCGAGGATGCGGCCCTGCTGCTCGGCGCCCTGTCGGGCCGGCCGGCCGCCGACCTTGCCGGGGCCCGGCTCGAGGGCGCGAGCCTGCTGGTGCTCGAGGACCCCGCGCTCGAGCCGACCGCCGAGGCCCCGCGCGCGGCCTTCGAGGCGGCGGTCGACCGGCTGGCGGAAGCGGGCGCCCATATCCGGCGCGGCGGGGTCGCGGCCCTGGCGCCGGCCCTGGCCCTGGCGCCGGCCCTTTTCGCGCCCGAGGCCTATGCGAGCTGGGGCGAGGAGATCGAGGCGGCGCCCGAGCTGATGTTCGCGCCGGTCCGGGAGCGGTTCCGGGGCGGGGCGACGGTGACGGCGGTCGACTATCTCCGGGCCTGGACCCGGCTCGACGCCCTGCGGGCCGCCTGGGCCGAGGCGACGGCCGCGTTCGATGCGGTCCTGCTGCCCACCGCGGCCAACCTGCCGCCCAATGTCGAGCGGCTGCTGGCCGATCCCGGGCATTTCGCGGCCGAGAACCTCCTCGCCCTGCGCAATACCCGGATCGGCAACCTGCTCGGCCTCTGCGCGCTGACCCTGCCGACCGGGGAGCCGAGCTGCGGGCTGATGGCGATGGCGGGCCCCGGCGACGAGGCCCGGCTGCTGCGGCTCGGGGCGGCGGCGGAGCGGGCCCTGGCCTGAAAGGCCGTGCCAGTGTGCGGGTCGCACGCGTGCGACTCAAACTAACATACTGTATTTACTTAATAATCCTAATTGCGTTAACCCGATTTCCACGAAGATTGAGCATTCCCGGACGAAGCGCGGCCCGGATCAGGGTCGGCCGAGGGCGCGGGCGGCGGTAACGCCGGCATCGAGCAGGTCCATCAGGCGGGCGACGTAGTGCTCGCGGGCGGTGAAGCCGGCGGCCTGGCCGGTGACGAACTGGCGCTCGAGCGCGTCGATCAGCCGAAGCAGGCGCCGGCGGTGGATGCCGAGCCGGCGCTGGACCGGATCGGCCACGATCCCGGCGAAGGCGGCGAAGAGCGCGGCGGAGGCCATGAGGCCCGCGGCGGTTCCAGCCACCAGCCCCGCCGAGGCCGAAGCGGGGAACATCGCGTACCAGGCCGACCCGGCGGTGGCGCCGAGCGGGAAAGCCGAGATCGCCGCGCTCTGGGCCATCGCGGCGGCGAGCGCGGGCGCCAGCGTCAGCGCGCCGGGCGTGAGCTTCTGGAAGGCGACCGCGCCGGCGCCCAGCGTCGCGAGGGTCGTCGTCATCTCGCCAACCGCGCTGCGCGCGCCGGCATATTCCCCGAGATCGCGCCCGAGATCGCCCGCCGGGCGCGGCGGCCCCCCCGCCTGGCCGAGCAGGCGCTGCACCGCCGGATCGGCGAGGATCGCTGCGGCGAGCGCATCGCCCTCCGCACCGCTCGCCGCGTCGGGCAGTTCCAGGAGCTCGACGAGGATCAGCCGCTCGACCTCGCGCATCACGTCGGTCTCGAGGATCAGATTCCGGCTGCCGAGCCAGCGGGCCGGACCGTCGAGCCGGGCCATCCCGGCAAGCCCGGCCGCGAGCCTGGTGCCCGCATGGGCGATGCCAAGCCCGAGATTGGCCGGCGCCCGCGCGAGATCCCAGCCCAGCGCCTGGCGATGCAGGCGAAGGCTGCCACGCAGCGAGAACCCGCGATCCACGAAGCCGTCCACCCGCGCCCGGCGCGCGTCGAAATAGCGACGGGACGCGGCAATCACCGCGGCGCGCATCGCCTCGATATCGGGCCCTGGGAGCTCTTCCGCCATGGAAGCGCATATAGGGAGCCGAGGTCGCCCGCGTCAGGGGCGCTGCAGGCCGGTGGCGGCAACGAAGATCGAATAGAGCGCGGTCGTCGCGGTGATGAACAGCCGGTTGCGCTTCGGGCCGCCGAAAGCGAGGTTGGAAACGGTGCGCGGCAGCCGGATCTTGCCAAGCAGGGTTCCGTCCGGCGCGAAGCACTGCACGCCGTCGCGGGCCGAGACCCAGAGATTGCCCTCGCTGTCGAGCCGCAACCCGTCGGGCACGCCGGGCGACACTTCGGCGAACACCGCCCCGCCCGACAGGCGGTTGTCGGCACCCACCTGGAAGACGCGGATATGATGCGGCCCGTCGGGATCGTGGCTGAAACCCGAATCCGCGACATAGAGCAAGCCTTCGTCCGGCGAGAAGGCGAGCCCGTTCGGCTGGACGAAATCGTCGGCCATCGACGCGATCGAGCCGTCCGCCGGGTCGATGCGGAACAGGTTGCGCCGGTCCTGCTCCGGCTCGGCCTTGCGGCCCTCATAGTCGCTGAGGATGCCGTAGGTGGGATCGGTGAACCAGATCGAGCCGTCGGATTTCACCACCAGGTCATTGGGCGAATTGAGACGGCACCCGCGATAGGCGTCGGCCAAGACGGTGAGGCTGCCGTCGGGCTCGGTGCGGATGACCCGACGCCCGAGATGCTCGCAGCTGACGAGCCGCCCCTCCCGGTCGCGGCTGTTGCCGTTGATGTTGCCGCAAGGCGCGCGGAACACGCCGACGCCATGCTCCGGCAACCAGCGCAGCAGCCGGTCGTTCGGAATGTCGCTCCAGATCAGGCAGCCGGCATCGGCGAACCAGACCGGCCCCTCGGCCCAGCGGCAGCCCTCGTGCAGCGTCTCGAGGCTGGCCGAGCCGATGGTCAGGAACCGGAAGCGCGGATCGTGATGCTCGAGCAGCTCGCCGGTCATGGCGTGACCTCCGCCGGAGCGCGGAACGGCCGCAGCGGCGGCTGATCGAGCAGGATCGGGCCGAGATAGCGCACGCCGGCCTCGGTCAGGTGGTCGCCGTCATGGCTGAGCAGCGCGCCGTCCTCGGAGAACAGCCGGCATTGGCCGTCGGGGCAGACAATCGCCTCGAAATCGACGAAGCTTTCGGGCGGAACCCCTTGGCGCAGCGCGTCATTCGCCGCGGTGATGTCCCAGGGCGGCGGCGAGCGGAAGGCGGCGCGCTCGGCCGGGCTCCAGCCCACGAAGCGCGGCAGGGCGACGCCTTCGCCATAGCCCTTGGGCCCGACGACGACGAGCCGCTGGGTCGGCTTGAGATCGAGCGCCGCGAGGGTCGCGGCGATCCGTTCGGCGGCCCAGGGCTCGAACTTGGCGACGATGACGACGGCGTCGGCCTCCGCGACGAGGGCGCGCAGCGGGCCGATCTCGTGGCGCGCCTGGCAGCGGCGCCGGTCCTCGGGCTTCAGCAGGGCGGACACGTCCTCGGGCCCGAGATAGACCTGGCAGAGGCGCGGGATATAGACGGTCGCGATCGCCCAGCCCTGCAGCGCGCCGGTCTCGAGCGCCATGTTGTAGAAATCCTCGGAATGGCTGTCGCCGATCAGGAGCAGCCGCTTCTGGCCCGGGGCCGCGCCGCGGAAATCGTTCGGGAGCTTGACATAGCGGCCGGCGACATAGGCGCCGCGATCGTCGAAGGAGACGGCGAGTTGGGCATCCTGGGGCGCGACGGGATGCAGCCGGTTTGCCTCGACCACCAGCAGATGGCCGATGAAGCCGACCGCGATCAGCGCCGCCGCCGCCAGCGCCAGTACCCGGCCGCGGCTGGCGCGGGCATAGCGCAGCGGCCGCTCGACCAGCGCCCAGCTCGCCCAGGCGAGCGCGACCGAGAGCAGGACGAGGCTGCCGAGCAGGAGCGGCGAGGGATCGAGCGTGGTGACGTGGGCGAAGGCCAGCAGCGGCTGGTGCCAGAGATAGAGGCTGAAGCTGATGAGCCCGATGCCGACGAAGGCGCGCGAGGCGAGCACCTTGTGGACGAGCGTCCCCGGCGTCGCGAAGGCGATGATGAGCGCGGCCCCCGCGCAGGGCACGAGCGACAGCCAGGAGGGCAGCAGCGCGTCGCGGGGCAGGAAGAGCATGGTGCCGAGGATCATGGCGATGCCGAGCGCGGCGAGGGCCCCGTTCCAGCGCGAGGCCGGGCGCGGGCGGCCGAGCAGCAGGATGCCGAGCAGCGTGCCGATGCCGAGCTCGAAGGCGCGGGCCGGCAGGATGTAGAAGGCCATGCTGGCATCGCGGCTGACGAGCAGCGAAGCGCCGACCAGGCTGACGAGGCTCGCGACGAGGACGAGCGCGAAGAGCCCGCGCTGGCGCAGGCCGAGCCGCCAGAGCAGCCAGAGCGCGGGGGGCACGAGCAGGTAATATTGCTCTTCGACCGCGAGGCTCCACATATGCAGGAGCGGCTGCTCCTCGGCGCCGGGTTTGAAATAGCCGGTGACCGACAGGAAATACTGATTGGCGTAGAAGCCCATGGTCGCGGTGACGCTGCGGCCGAAATCGGCGATCTGCCAGGGAAACAGGAACAGGGCCGCGAGCGGGATGGCGCAGAGCACGACGAAGATCAGCGCGGGCAGGATGCGCCGCGCCCGGCGTTCGTAGAAGGTCAGGACCGAGAAGCGGCCCCCGGTGATGTCGCGCAGCACCAGGGACGTGATCAGGTAGCCCGAGATGACGAAGAACACGTCGACGCCGAGAAAGCCGCCGGCGAGCGCGGTGACCCCGGCATGGAACAGCACGACCGGCAGCACCGCGATCGCCCGGAGCCCGTCGATCTCGGGCTGGTAGCGCAGCGACCCGTGGGCGACCGGCTGCGCTCCAGCGGCAAGCTCGGTGCCTTGCGAGGCCGCGGGGGCGCTCGGGTTCATCGGCAGTGCCTCCTCAGGGAGCCGGTTCAGGTCCGGCCGCTCGGCGCCGGGGGCTGGTTCAGCGTCCGGGCGATGTCGACCATTTCCGGAACATAGCGCTCGCCCATGCCCATGGCCATGCCGAGTTTGAGCAGCTGCAGCGCGGCATCCGCCATCAGGCTGACGCCGCGCTCGCGCCCCGCCATCGCCTGGTAGTAGGTGAGGTCCTTGAAGCCGTTGGCGATGCTGAAGCGGTGCGCGGAGGGGTCGCCCTCGACGGCATAGGTCGAGAAGCTCTGGAAATTGCCGCAATTCATGCCCGAATTGCTGACGATCTCGCGGAACACCGCCGGCGCGACGCCGAGCTTGTCGACCATGGCGTAGCATTCGGACCAGATCGCGGCATAGCCGAGCGAGACGAGGTTGTTGACGAGCTTCAGCGCGTGCGCGGTACCGACCGGGCCGCCGACCGGGATGATCGCCGTGGCCCAGGTCGCGAGCAGCGGCCGCCAGGGTTCGATCGCCTCGGCCGGGCCGCCGACGAAGGTGGTGAGCTCGCCCGACCAGGCATGGGCCGGCGTGCGCGACAGCGGCGTGTCGATCAGCGTGACGCCCCGCGCCGCGAGCTCGGCCGCGAGGCGCATCGTGACCTGCGGGTCGGAGCTGGTGGCATCGAGGATCGTCAGGCCCGGCCGCGCGGTCGGCAGGATCGCCGCCACCGCCGCCTCGACCTGCGGCGCGCCGGTCAGGCAGAGCACGATCGCGTCGCAGTGCGCGGCGAGCTCGGCCAGGCCGCGGCATTCCCGCGCGCCACGCGCCACCAGATCCTCGACCGCCTCGCGCTTGCGATGCGCGACGACGCGCAGCGCGAAGCCCTTTTCGACGGCGTTCTTCGCCATCCCCCAGCCCATCAGCCCGACGCCGACGAATCCCACAACCGGCTGTTCCGCCATGATCTCCTCCCTTGCGCGCTCGCCTCGAGGCGCGTGCGACGTGCTATAGCACGGGCTTTCGCGAAGGATCTCGGCCGGTGAGCTGGCGCGCTGTGGCGAGGCATCGGCCGGGGGCGGCGGCTCTCGCCGCGCTCTCCCCACGGGATCCGCGCGGTCGAGACCGACGGGCATCGCGGCCTACCGGCGGCGATCCTGGCGGCGCTCGAGATGGTGGCGAGCTTCGGGGGCGGCCATGACGCGATGACCTCGCCGCCTGTCGCGCGGGACGCGTGGCGACTTTGCAATTCCGGCGGAAGCGCGCTATCAGCGCCGGATCAGCTCCTGGAGCCCTGCGATGATCCTCTATCCCGCCATCGACCTGAAGGACGGCCAGTGCGTCCGCCTGCTGCGCGGCGCGATGGACCAGGCGACGGTGTTCGGCGACGATCCGGCCGCCCAGGCCCGCGCCTTCGCCGAGGCCGGCTGCCGCTGGCTGCATCTCGTCGATCTCGATGGCGCCTTCGCGGGCGCGCCGGCCAATGGCGCGGCGGTCGCGGCGATCCTCGAGGCGGTGACGGTCCCGGTGCAGCTCGGCGGGGGCATCCGCGACCGGGCGACGATCGAGGCCTGGCTGGAGCGCGGCGTCGCCCGCGTCATCCTCGGCACGGCCGCGGTGCGCGATCCCGGACTGGTGCGCGCGGCGGCCCGCGCCCATCCCGGGCGGATCGCGGTCGGGATCGACGCGCGCGACGGCCGCGTCGCGGTCGAAGGCTGGGCCGAGGCCACCGATCTCGAGGCGCTGGATCTGGCGCGCCGCTTCGAGGATGCCGGCGTGGCTGCGATCATCCATACCGATATCGACCGCGACGGCGCGATGCAGGGGCCGAACGTCGCGGCGACCGCGGCGCTCGCCCGCGCCGTCGCGATCCCGGTGATCGCCTCGGGCGGGGTGTCCTCGCTCGCCGATCTCGCGGCGCTCAAGGCGAGCGGCGCGCCGCTCGACGGGGCGATCTCGGGGCGTGCGCTCTATGAAGGGCGGCTCGACCTCCGCGCCGCGATCGCGCTGTTGGAAGGAGAAACGGCATGAGCTTCGAGACCTGGCTTGCCTTCACCGCCGCCTCGATCGTGCTGCTGGTGATCCCCGGGCCGACCATCCTGCTCGTCGTCTCCTATGCGCTCGGCCGCGGCTGGCGGGTCGCGGCGCCGGTCGCGACCGGGGTGGCGCTAGGCGATCTGACCGCGATGACGCTGTCTATGCTCGGGGTCGGCGCGCTGCTCGCCGGCTCGGCCGTGCTCTTCACCGCGGTGAAATGGATCGGCGCGGGCTATCTGGTGTTTCTCGGCGTGAAGCTTTGGCGGGCGGGCGGCACGCTGGAGGCGCAGGCCCGCACCGATGCGACCTCGCCCCGGCGGATGCTGGGCCATGCCTGGCTCGTCACCACGCTGAACCCGAAATCCATCGTGTTCTTCGTGGCCTTCCTGCCGCAATTCCTCGATCCGTCGCGGCCGTTCTGGCCGCAGATGGCGATTTTCGAGGCGACCTTTGTGACGCTCGCCTTCGCCAACGCCTTCGGCTACGCGCTGCTCGCCTCCCGCGCCCGCCGCCTGGCCGCGAGCCCGCGCGCGATCCGGTTGGTCAACCGCGCCGGCGGCACCGCCCTGATCGCGGCCGGCGCCGCGGCGGTCACGCTGCGGGCCGCCTGATGGATACTGGCCATGTATTCTTCGTCTACGAAAACTGGACGCATAAACGCGGCAGAGCGCATCGAGCCGACTGTTCATACTGCAACAACGGCAGAGGGACGCAGGCATCCGATTCAGGAAGAAATGGTCGGTGGCACGGTCCATTTTCGTCGGAGCAACAGGCCGAGCAACTCCTCAATCAGCTTCGGGGCAAGAGTTGGACGGACGTAAAATGGTGTGCCCAGTGCGGAAAGCCGTGACGAGACCATGCTGAAAGTCCGGGTCATCCCCTGTCTCGACGTGCGCGAGGGCCGCGTGGTCAAGGGCGTGAACTTCGTCAATCTGGTGGATGCCGGCGATCCGGTCGAGGCGGCGCGCGCCTATGATGCCGCCGGGGCCGACGAGATCTGCTTCCTCGATATCGCCGCGAGCCTGGAGAACCGGGGGACGCTGCTCGATCTCGCGTCGCGCACCGCGGAGCAGTGTTTCATGCCGCTGACGGTCGGGGGCGGGGTGCGGAGCCCGGAGGATGTGCGCGCGCTGCTGCTCGCGGGCGCCGACAAGGTGAGCTTCAACACCGCGGCGGTGGCCAATCCGGAGGTGATCTCGGCCAGCGCCAACAAGTTCGGCGCGCAATGTATCGTGGTGGCGATCGACGCGCGCACGGTGGCGCCGGGGCGGTGGGAGATCTTCACCCATGGCGGCAGCCGGCCGACCGGCATCGATGCCGTCGCCTTCGCGCGCGAGATGGCGCGGCGCGGGGCGGGCGAGATCCTGCTGACCTCGATGGACCGCGACGGTACCAAGGCGGGCTACAACCTGGCGCTGACCCGGGCGGTCGCCGATGCGGTTCCGATCCCGGTGATCGCCTCGGGCGGGGTCGGCACGCTGGATCATCTGGTCGAGGGGGTGACCGAGGGTCACGCCTCGGCGGTGCTGGCGGCCTCGATCTTCCATTTCGGCGTGTTTTCCATCGGCGAGGCCAAGGCGGCGATGGCGGCGGCCGGCATTCCGGTGCGGCTGACATGAGCGACGTTCTGGCGCGCCTGGCCGCGACCATCGCCGCGCGGGCCGGCGGGGATCCGGCGGCCTCGCATACCGCGGCGCTGCTGGCCCGGGGGCCCGGCAAATGCGCCGAGAAGTTCGGCGAGGAGGCGGTCGAGGCGATCGTCGCCGCCGCGGAGCGCGATACGGCCGGCCTGACCGCCGAGGCGGCGGATGTGCTCTACCACCTCATGGTGCTCTTGCAGGCGGCGGGTGTGCCCTGGCCGGACGTGCTGGCCGAGCTGGAGCGGCGCGAGGGGGTGTCCGGCATCGCCGAGAAGGCCGCCCGCCCCCGCTGAGTTCAGGACAGGATGAAGTCCGCGCTGGTATAGGCGCTGGCCGCGACGGTACCGTCCGCAATGATCACCGCGAATTCGGTCGAAGAATCGGTGTCGATATTGCCGAGGATCATGGTCTCGGTGCCGAGATCGAGCGCCCAGAGGTGCCCCTTGGCATGGGAGCTGCCGAAGATGAAATGCTGAATCCCAGCCTTGGTCAGGTCGGCGTCGATATGCGAGACATCGATCCGGTCGCCCGCTGACTTGCCCGCTCCCTCGAAGGCGATGGCGCCTCCGCCCCCGGCGATGGTGTCCGCTCCGGCACCAGCCGAATCCCAATACGCAGTGAACAGGAATACGTCGTGCCCCGCCCCGCCGACGAGCTTGTCGGCGCCGAAGCCGCCCACGAGAAGGTCGCGCCCGTCGTCGCCTCTCAGCTCGTCATCGGCCATGCTGCCCTCGAGCGTGTCGTTGCCGCCAAGGCCCTTCAGCAGGCTCTGTCCCAGGCCGGTGATCCGGTTGGCCCCGTCATTGCCGGTGCCCGTGACGCCGGAAGTGACTTCCAGATTCTCGAAATTCTTCGCCAAGATCCAGTCGGTCTGCGCGATGATCGTATCGGTGCCGCCGTGTCTCCATTCCACGACCCGCGAGCCATCGGTTCCGACATTGTAGACATCGTTGCCGGTCCCGCCGGCCATCGTGTCCCTGCCGCCGCCGGAATAGAGCGTGTCGTTGCCGCTACCGCCCTCGATCCGGTCACGCCCTTCCCCACCCGACACCGTATCGTTGCCACTGCCGCCGAGCAGCGTGTCGTTGCCGCGCTCACCATAGAGCTCGTCATCGCCGCTGTCGCCCTGCAGGCGGTCGCCATAGTCGCCGCCGAACAGCGCGTCCTTGCCGCTGCCGCCGAGCAGGGTGTCGCTACCGCCGTTGCCGGAAAGCTCGTCATTGCCCCCGAGGCCGGTCAGCAGGTTGTCCCCGTGGTTGCCGGCGATGTTGTTGCCGAGATTGTTGCCCGTGCCCGACAGATCGGCCCCGCCGGAAAGCTCGAGGGCTTCGACATTGGCCGGGAGCGTATAGGAGATCGTCGCATGCACCCTGTCGTAGCCCTGGCGCGACCATTCGACGACCTGATCCCCCGGATTATCGACGTAGTAGTGATCCGATTGGTCCCCGCCATGCAGAATATCCGCGCCGGCGCCGCCATAGAGCGAGTCGTATCCCGCGCCGCCATAGAGCAGGTCGGCACCCTCGTCGCCGAAGAGCGCATCGTCACCGATATAGCCATAGAGCGTGTCATTGCCGGCGCCGCCGGAATAGTAGTCCCCCTGCACGTCGTGCGGATCATCCTGGATCAGGTCATCGCCGTCGCCGCCATAGACCTCGTCGTCGCCAGCACCGGGATAAAGGCGGTCGTCGCCGCCCCCGCTGAGGATATAGTCGCTGCCGCCATTGCCATGGATGGTATCGTCGCCAGGCCCCGGAACTGCGCCGACGGGATCAACCGAAACGGTCGGCGAAACCGAGCCCGGGGTGATGTTCTCCCCGAGATTGCTGCCGACAAAAACCGCCATCGCTTCGCCCCGTGCCAAGGTCGCGGATCGGGTCCGCTTGATCGAGAACTAGACGAGTTGAGCGAGGGCGCCAAGAAACTGGGTTAACCATAAGCCAAACTTGCGGAAGTCCGCGGTGGGCTAGAGGCGGTCGAGGAGCGCCATGGCGGCGGCTGGGTTGCGCTCCTTGGCGCCGCTGATCACATAGAGGAAGACGTCGCGGGGGCGCGGCTCGGCCGGCGCGCCGTGGGTCGCGAGGCCGTCGGGCTCGGCGCCCGAAGCCCAGGCGCGGGCCCGGGCGATCCAGGCTTCGAGCCCGGCCGGCGGATAGCCCGCCGGCTCGGTGGCCTCGGTCCCCATGATCCGCGCATAGACGAAGGACGCGGTCGGGTCGGCGATCTGCGGATAATCGGAATCGCCCGCCAACACCACCGCCACGCCGTAGCGGCGCACCAGCGCCACGAAATCCGGCACCGCGAAGCTCGGATGGCGTACTTCGACGACATGGCGCAGCGCGATGCCGCCGGCCTCGGGCGGCAGCAGCCGGAGAAAGGCCTCGAAATCCTCGGGATCGAACTTCTTGGTCACGGCGAACTGCCAGTTGACCGGCCCGAGCTTGGCCTTGAGCTCGGTTACACCGCTCGAAAAGAAGCGCTCGATCGACGGGCCCGCCTCGGCCAGCACCCGGCGATTGGTGGCGAAGCGCGGCGCCTTCAGCGAGAACACGAAGCCGTCGGGCGTCTCGTCGTGCCATTTCGCGAAGCTCTCGGGCTTCTGCGAGCCGTAGAAGGTGCCGTTGATCTCGATCGTGGTGAGCTTGCGGCTGGCGAATTCCAGCTCCCGCTTCTGGGTGAGCCCGTCGGGATAGAAGCTTCCGCGCCATGGCTCGTAAGTCCAGCCGCCCACGCCGATCCGGATGCGTCCCGCCTCAGCCATTCCCCTGCCCCTCCCCGTCCAGCAGCGCGCCGATGCCGCGCACCGTGTTCCAGTTGCGCACCGTGCCGGCGCCCCCCGCGCGCCGCGGCTTGATCGCCGCGACGAGGCGCGACCGGGCGAAGCCTTGCGGAAGATGCAGCCAGAGATCGCCGTCGACCAGCCGGATTTCCTCGTCATCGGCGCGATAGGCGGCGAGCCGGCCGAACACCGCCTCCGGCATCGGCGCGCGCATCACCCGCACCGCCACCCTGTCCGGCCTGCGGCCGGCGGCTTCGGGGAACGGATTGGCCGCGACCAGCCGCCGCCAGCGCGCGGCGCTCCGGACGATGATGTCGACCGGCTTGCCGAAACGCGCCGCGAAGCCCTGCTCCAGCCGGCTCTCGAGCGCCGCCTCGGCGAGCTCGGGGGCGCGAAACACCAGATTGCCGGTCGCGACCAGCGTTCGCGGCGCGGCAAGGCCGAGCTCGGCCGCGAGGGCGCGCAGATCGGCCATCACCACCCGCCGCGCCGGCCCGAGCACGATGCTGTAGAGCAGCGCGACATGGCTGGCGGCGTCAGGCATGGCCCCGGCCGAGCGACCGATGCTCCCAAGCCGCGACGAGCATCAGCACCGCCGTCGCCGACAGGGTGAGGCCGAGCGGCGTGAACCAGGACGATACCAGCGCGAGCAGGAGCATGAGCCCGAGCCCGACCAGGTGCGACAGCGGCGCCCAGCCCGCGGTCAGCTTCTTGAACCACAGGGTTCCGAGCAGGAACAGGCCGGGTCCGCCCAGGATCGCGGCCGCGGCCCCCGGCCCGGTATGGCCCCCGGGATGGGCGATGACGAGCTCGGCGGCGACCGCGGTCAGCACGATGCCGGCGATGATCGGGATATGCGCATAGGTGAAGGCAACGCGCGCGATCTGGCCCGGATCCTCGGACGCCTCGATCGTGTGCGCCGCCCGCTCATAGCCGATATGGAAATAGATCCACCACATCGCCACGGTTCCGAGGAAGTTGGCCATGAAGGCCTGCATGCCGATCCCGGTCCATTCCATCTCGGCGAAGGTGGCGCCGTTGATCAGCAGCGTTTCGCCGAGGCAGATGATGACGAAGAGACCGCAGCGCTCGGCGATATGCTCGCCATGCACGTCCCAGTCGGTGGTGCTCGACCGTCCGAGCCCTGGCACCTGAAAGGCCGCGATCGGGCCGGCATACTCGATGCCGAGCGCAAGCAGCCAGATCGGCAGGCGCAGGTGGGGCGGCGCGAGCCCGCCGCCGATCCAGAACAGCCCCGAGACCAGCATCCAGCAGGTGATGCGCTGGAAGTTGAGGTGGCGCGTCGGCGACCATCCGGCCATCGCCCAGGCGCAGAACAGGCTTCGCCCGATCTGGCTTGCCGCGAAGGCAAGGCCGAAGCTCAGGCCGCGGGCGCCGAACGCCTCGGGGATCGACATCGAGATGAAGAGGCCAGCCAGCATCAGCCCGTAGAGCAGGAGCCGCACCGGCAAGAGCTCGGGGTCGAGCCAGTTGAGCGCCCAGGTCGAGTACATCCAGACCCACCAGACCGCGAGCAGCAGGACCAGCATCTCGACCGCGCCGAGCGGCGTGAAATGATGCAGGAGCCCGTGCGAGAGCTGGGTGATGGCGAAGACGAAGACCAGGTCGAAGAACAGCTCGACGGTGGCGACCTTGCCGTCATGCGGCCCGTCGCGGTCGCGCATCAGATTGTTCGAGGACCGCAGCAGCATCGACTATCCTTTCGGCAAGGGCGCTCGGCGACATGGTTAAAGGCGGCGCCGGCCCGGAACAACCGCCCGCGTCGCCGAAATGCCGTCCCGCGGGGGCGCCGCGCCGCCGCTTCACCGTCCCGCCGCAACCAGTAATTGATTTGCGCGCGCAATAATGCAATTTTACAGGGCAGCTGATCGAAAGCGGGCGACCTGACCGGCAACCAGATGCCCGGGCGCCGCATATTGGATTTGATTGGGCAGAGGCGGTATTGGCGCAGAAACTTCCCGGCAGGTGGGGTGGATTCTCCCGGATGGTGGCCGCGCTCCCGAGCTTGGGCGCGATGATGCTGATCCTCTGCGCGGGCCTGCTGGTCGACCGGACGTTGCGGTTCCATGCGCGGGAGAACCAGCGGATGGAGGCGCAGTATCGCGTCGCCACGCTCGCCTCGGGGCTGGAGCGCGCGATCCGCGCCGAGGTCCGCACGCTGTCGGAGTTCGGCCATGGCGTGCTCGATGCCGGCCGGCTCAGCCAGGAACAGTTCGCGCCTCTCGCCGACCGGATGATCGAGGGGCCGGGCGCGCTGCGGGCGCTCGCGATCCAGCCGAGCGAGGGCCCCTCCATCTCCAAGGCCCGGGGTGCGCCTCGCGATGCCGCGCTGGCGGGCATCCCCGAAGACGCGCCGCTCGAGCGGGTCGGGACGCGCCTGCTGCGCGACGCGTCGCCGCCGGCGGTCCTGTTCTGGCTGCCGCTGCATTCGCCGCGCGAGGGGGCGATGGACACGGTCGGGCGGGTCGCGGGACTGCTCGACCTGCCGCCGCTTTTCGCCGAGGCGGGTTTCGGCGGGGCCGCGGCCGAGATCGGCGAGGCGCGCCGCTCGGGGCTGCGGCTGGCGCTCGTCGACGGTGACGGCCCGCTCGACCTGCTCGACGGCGCCGAGGTCCTGACCGAGCACCCGGTGCTCGCCGACGTGCGGGTGGCGGGAAGCGACTGGCAGCTGGCCGCGGTGCCGACCGAGGGCTGGGAGGCCGGCGGGCTCACCGTCTGGCCGGTCTGGCTGCTGACGCTGGTCGCCGTCGGGCTGACCTTCGGGCTGATGATGGTGAGCCGCCGCCTGAGCGCCGAGCGCCAGCGCAATGTCGACGCGCTGCGCGAGCGCGAGATGGAGCTGTCGCGGCTGTCGCGCCGCCTGCGGCTCGCGCTCGACGCCTCCAAGGTCGGGGTCTGGGACTACGACTTCACCACCAACCGGCTGGTCTGGGACCGGCGGATGGACGAGCTCTATGCCATGCCCGACGACGGGCGGCAGCGCACCTATCTCGACTGGCGGGGGCGGCTCCATCCGGACGATCTCGCGCGGGCATCGGCCGAGTTCGACCAGGCGATCAACGTCACCGGCCGCTACGATTCCGACTATCGCCTGCTGCTGCCCGACGGCGGCATCCGCCATATCCGGGCGATCGGGGCGGTCTATCGCGAGGCCGACGGCAGCGGCAAGATCGTGGGCGTCAACTGGGATGTCAGCGCCGATGTCCGCCGCAACGCCGAGCTCGAGGCCAAGCGCAGCGAGGCCGAGGCCGCCTCGGTCGCCAAATCGCAGTTCCTCGCCACCATGAGCCACGAGATCCGCACGCCGATGAACGGGGTGATCGGCATGCTCGACCTGCTGCTGCGCACCGAGCTCGACCCGGTCCAGCGCGAGCGCGCCACCATCGCCTCCGATTCCGCGCGCCAGCTGCTGGCGCTGCTCAACGACGTGCTCGACCTCTCGAAGCTCGAGGCGAACCGGATCAGCCTGCGCACCACGCCGACCGATGTCGGCGCGCTGGTCCATGCCGTCGTCGCGCTGATGTCGGCGACGGCGCAGGAGCGGCGCCTGCGCCTGGTGGTCGACGTCGCCCCGAGCGTGCCCCCGCTGCTCAACTGCGACCCGCTGCGGCTGCGCCAGGTGCTGGTCAATCTCGTCGGCAACGCGGTCAAGTTCACCGAGAGCGGCAGCGTGCAGGTCGAGGTCGATTTCCGGGCCGCCCCGCGCGCCGAACTCTCGATCGCGGTGCGCGATACCGGCGTCGGCATCCCCGAGGCGGCGCGCGCCGCGCTGTTCCAACGCTTCGCCCAGGTCGACAGCTCGATCACCAGGCGGCGCGGCGGCACCGGGCTCGGGCTCGCGATCTGCAAGGAACTGGTCGAGCTGATGGGCGGCGAGATCTCGGTCGACAGCGTCCCCGATCTCGGCAGCACCTTCCGCTTCCAGATCCCCGCGATGCCGGTGGCCGCCGTCCCCGAGTTGCAGGCGCAGTCCGCGCCGGCGACCCCGGTCCGGGTCGCCCGGATCCTGGTCGCCGAGGACAACGCGACCAATCGCGAGGTGCTGATGGCCTATCTCGCGGCCGACGGCCACATGGTGCGCATGGTGACCAACGGAGCCGAGGCGGTGGTCGAGCTGCAGCATGGCGGCTTCGACCTCGTCCTCATGGATATCCAGATGCCGCTGATGGACGGCATCACCGCCTCGCGCCGGATCCGGGCGCTCGACCCGCCGCATTGCCATGTCCCGATCATCGCCCTGACCGCCAACGCCTTTCCCGACGAACGCGCCGCCTGCCTCGCCGCCGGCATGTCCGACCTCGTCGCCAAACCGGTGTCGCACGAGGGACTCGCCTCCGCCATCGCCCGCGCCACGAGCGACACCGCCCGCGCGCCGCGCAACGACGATGGATCCGAGCCTCGCCAGGAAACCGCCTGATCGCGGCCAGTCCGTGACCCTGCCGCACCGCAGCAAAATAAAATCACCGCCCGTCGGCGCGCGCTTTGACCACGCCGCGGGACGCTGGTAGGAGGCGCCCGAAGCCCGAATCACTGGCAGGAAGCCTCGAATGACCGCCGCGAACCTCGCACCGATCCCGGAACTCTACGTCTCGCAGGAAAGCGCCGCCAAGCTCAAGATCGAGGCGGGCGACCTGCCCTCCTGGGATCTCTCGCCGCGCCAGGTCTGCGACCTCGAACTGCTGATGAATGGCGGCTTCAACCCGCTCAAGGGCTTTCTCGGCCGGGCCGACTATGACAGCGTCGTCGAGCGGATGCGGCTCGCCGACGGCACGCTCTGGCCGATGCCGATCACCCTCGATGTGACCCAGGCCTTCGCCGACCGGATCGAGCCGGGCCAGGATATCGCGCTGCGCGACCAGGAGGGCGTGGTGCTCGCCATCCTGTCGGTCTCCGACAAATGGAGCCCCGACAAGGCCCGGGAAGCCGAAAAGGTGTTCGGCGCCGACGATCTCGCCCATCCGGCGGTCAACTACCTGCATCACCGCGCCGGCCCCGTCTATCTCGGCGGCCCGATCACCGGCATCCAGGCGCCGGTCCACTACGATTTCCGCACCCGACGCAACACCCCGAACGAGCTGCGCGCCTTCTTCCGCAAGCTCGGCTGGAAGCGCATCGTCGCTTTCCAGACCCGCAATCCCCTGCACCGCGCGCATCAGGAACTGACCTTCCGCGCCGCCCGCGAGGCCCAGGCGAACCTGCTGATCCATCCGGTCGTCGGCATGACCAAGCCGGGCGATGTCGACCATTTCACCCGGGTGCGCTGCTACGAGGCGGTGCTCGACCAATATCCCTCGGCCACCACGACGCTGTCGCTGCTCAACCTCGCGATGCGGATGGGCGGCCCGCGCGAGGCGGTCTGGCACGGGCTGATCCGCAAGAATCACGGCTGCACCCACATGATCGTCGGGCGCGACCATGCCGGCCCGGGCAAGAACAGCCAGGGCCAGGATTTCTATGATCCCTATGCCGCCCAGGCCCTGTTCGGCGCGCTGCAGGAGGAGATCGGCCTGACCATGGTCGACTTCAAGCAGATGGTCTATGTCCAGGAGCGCGCCCAGTACGAGCCGCGCGACGAGGTCGAGGAAGGCCAGACCATCCTCGACATCTCCGGCACCGAGCTGCGCCGCCGGCTGCAGGAGGGGCTCGACATCCCCGACTGGTTCAGCTTCCCCACCGTGGTCGAGGAGCTGCGCCGGACCAAGCCGCCGCGCGCGCGCCAGGGCTTCACGGTGTTCTTCACCGGCTTCTCGGGGTCGGGCAAGTCGACGATCGCCAACGCGCTGATGGTCAAGCTGATGGAAATGGGCGGCCGTCCGGTGACGCTGCTCGACGGCGACGTGGTGCGCAAGCATCTCTCCTCCGAGCTCGGCTTCTCCAAGGAGCATCGCGACCTCAATATCCGGCGGATCGGCTTCGTCGCTTCCGAGATCACCAAGAATGGCGGCATCGCGCTCTGCGCCCCGATCGCGCCCTATGCCACGACCCGCCGCGCGGTGCGCGAGGATGTCGAGGCGCATGGCGCCTTCGTCGAGGTCCATGTCGCGACCTCGATCGAGGAATGCGAACGGCGCGACCGCAAGGGGCTCTACAAGCTGGCGCGCGAGGGCAAGATCAAGGAATTCACCGGGATCTCGGACCCTTATGACGTGCCGAAGAGCCCCGAGTTGCGCCTCGATACCGAGAACTCGGATGTGGACGATTGCGCCCAGCAGGTGATCCTGAAGCTCGAGGCCATGGGTCTGATCCGCGCCTGACCGCGCGCACTGGTAGCTTGAGGCGAATCGATGCCTATGCGAGTATCGGTTTGCCTGAAGTTTCATCATCCGGGGCCTGGCATCGGCGCGCAGCTTGGTTGAATATTTTTAGTTAAAGATTTGATTTCACGCCGATTCTGACGGCACCGGCCCAGTTGGTTGGAGTGCGTGTCAATGCAGCAGACGAGCGTCGGTGCGCAGCCGGTCAATCAAGGCGCGCGCCCTCGGCGGATAGCGTTTCCCGACCGGATCCGCGCGCGCATGGCCGGTCCGGGCGGCCTTTACAATATCGGCAATGCGATCGGCCTTTTCGGTGGCCTGGCGCTGGCCGTGCTTGGGGCGCAAGCCAGCGAGGGGGCGAGCCTCAGCGGCGGACTGCGCGCGGGCTACGAGCATCTCGCGGGCAGTTGGGCCGCGCTCAGCATCAGCCTCGCCATGCTGATCTTCTTCTGGAGCGGCGAGCTCTATCATCGGGCCTGGGCGGGCGGCGCGCCGCCCGATCTGCGGCTGAACCGCCGGGGCGACCTGCTGTCGGGCTATGGGGCGCTCGCGCTTGGGCTTGGGCTGCTGCTCTTTGGCGAGCCGCTGCTCGCCGCGACGGCCGGCTTGCTCCATGCGTTCGGCAAGTTCGGCAGCGCGCTGCACGGACCCTCGGCCGGCGGCTGGCGCGACCCCTACCGCGTCGCGGTGCTGGTCAGCCGCGGCCCGGCGCTGGCGCTCGCGCTGGCGGCGCTCGTCGCCGCGCTCGCTTTGCCGGAAGGCGTCCCTCTTGCGGCGATCGCGGCGCCGGCCTTGCTGATCCTGTGCTATCTGATCTGGGCGCGGGCCGATCTGATGCTGCTGCGCGGTGCTGGCTGAGCGACGGGCGCGCGCCAATGCTGGCCCGCGACCGGACTGGGGGTTGCCCCGGCCGGCATCTGGCGCCGCTGCGGGTTTCGCAAAAAAGCCCGTGCGATGGCTTAACACTGATTGCCATCGGGTAAACGGTTCTTATTTTACCTTTTAATTTCAATAATTTACCTGTTTTCGCACGCGTGCGACACCGTGCGACAGCCCTCTTGCGCACACGACCCCGCTCCGCTTATTCCCCGAGCATGACGCACCAGCCCGACCACCAGCGCCTCCTCATCGTCGACTTCGGCAGCCAGGTGACCCAGCTCATCGCCCGGCGCCTGCGCGAGTCCCGCATCTATTGCGAGATCCATCCGTTCCAGAAGGTCGACGCCGCCTTTCTCGCCGCCTTCGCGCCCCGCGCGGTCATCCTCTCCGGCGGCCCCGCCTCCGTGACCGAGGAAGGCAGCCCGCGCGCCGCCCCCGAGATCTTCACCCTCGGCGTCCCCGTCCTCGGCATCTGCTACGGCCAGCAGGTGATGATGGCCCAGCTCGGCGGCCGGGTCGAGGCGGGCCACCACGCCGAGTTCGGCCGTGCCTACGTCACGCCGACCGAAACGCACGACCCCCTGTTCACCGGCCTCTTCGCCGCCGGCCGCGAGGAGGTGTGGATGAGCCACGGCGACCGCGTCACCGCGCTCGCCCCCGGCTTCTCGGTGATCGGCGAGAGCCCGAACGCGCCCTTCGCCATCACCACCGATCCCGGCCGTCACTTCTACGCCGTGCAGTTCCACCCGGAGGTGCACCACACCGTCAACGGCGCGCGCATCCTGAAGAACTTCACCGACCTCGCCGGCTTCACCGGCGACTGGACGATGGCCGCCTACAAGGACCAGGCGATCGCGGCGATCCGCGCGCAGGTCGGCGACGCGAAGGTGATCTGCGGCCTGTCGGGCGGGGTCGACTCGTCGGTCGCCGCCGTCCTCATCCACGAGGCGATCGGCGACCAGCTGACCTGCGTCTTCGTCGACACCGGGATGATGCGGCAGGGCGAGGCGGAGGAGGTCGTGACCCTCTTCCGCGACCACTACAACATCCCGCTCATCCATGCCGACGAGGCCGACCGCTTCATCGACGCGCTGGAAGGCGTCTCCGACCCCGAGGTCAAGCGCAAGACCATCGGGCGGCTTTTCATCGAGGTGTTCGAGGCGCGCGCGGCCGAGGTCGGCGACGCCAGGTTCCTCGCCCAGGGCACGCTCTACCCCGACGTCATCGAGAGCGTCAGCTTCACCGGCGGCCCGTCGGTGACGATCAAGAGCCACCACAATGTCGGCGGCCTGCCCGAGCGGATGAGCCTCGCGCTCGTCGAGCCGCTGCGCGAGCTCTTCAAGGACGAGGTCCGCGCCTTGGGGCGCGAGCTCGGGCTGCCCGAGAGCTTCGTCGGCCGCCACCCCTTCCCCGGCCCCGGCCTCGCCATCCGCTGCCCCGGCGAGATCACCCGCGAGAAGCTGGCGATCCTGCGCCAGGCCGACGCGGTCTATCTCGACCAGATCCGCCGCCACGGCCTCTACGACGCGATCTGGCAGGCGTTCGCCGTGCTCCTGCCCGTCCGCACCGTCGGCGTGATGGGCGACGGCCGGACCTACGACTACGTCTGCGCGCTGCGCGCGGTGACGAGCGTCGACGGGATGACGGCGGACTACTATCCGTTCACGCACGCCTTCCTCGGCGAGACCGCGACCCGGATCATCAACGAGGTCAAGGGCGTGAACCGGATCACCTATGACATCACCTCGAAGCCGCCGGGCACCATCGAGTGGGAATAATTTTTGCCCATCCGGGCGTATCCAAAAATACGCCACGATGCGATATAAGCGACTGAAATTCATAAATAAATATCTCGGAATCTTTTGGCATCTATCGCTGGGTTAGCCTCCGGAATGACGGTATGGCTGACGGTATGGCGCATCTTGTCTCAGTCGAAAATCGCATATACCGTCAGGGTTAAGAGAGCTTCTGACGGTATATTGTTTGGCATAATGCGATGTAAACGCAGGTAAAATGCCAATCAGAAGGGCCATTTTTGGCCTGACGGTATAATTGGGCGCTCTCCGGCACATTTTGACCAATCTGGAGGGTGTGGATGTTGACCGACGCCGCCATTAAGGCCCTGAAACCGAAAGAGAAATTATACAAGATCGTGGACCGTGACGGTATGTATGTCGTGGTCCAGCCCTCGGGCGCGATTGTCTTCCGCCTTGACTACCGACTGAACGGCCGCCGGGAGACGTTGACGCTGGGGCGCTACGGTCCCGCTGGGCTCTCCCTGGCTCGGGCGCGTGAGAAGGTGGTCGATGCTCGACGCGCCATTTCGGAGGGCCGCTCGCCGGCGCAGGAAAAGCAGCGCGAGAAGCGTCGCCTCCAGGAGGCGAAGAGCTTTGGCCAGTTCGGTGAGCGCTGGCTTCAGGAAGCGCGAATGGCGGACAGCACGCGCGCCATGCGTCGATCAATCTTCGAGCGCGACATTCTTCCGGCGTTTCGCAACCGGCTGCTGCCGGAGATCCTGCCGGAGGATCTGCGCGGGCTGTGTGCGAAGGTGAAGGAGCGTGGAGCTCCGGCAACGGCGGTCCACGTCAGGGACATCGTGAAGCTGGTCTTCGCCTTCGCCATTCTGCATGGCGAGAAGGTCGCTAACCCGGCCGACGAAGTTGGCCCGGCGTCGATCGCGACCTTCGTGCCGAAGGACCGATCCCTGTCTCCGGCGGAGATCCGCATCATGCTCAGCCAGATCGAGCATGTGGCGACGCTGCCGACGATCCGGCTCGGGATAAAGCTGATCCTGCTGTCGATGGTACGAAAGAGCGAATTGCAGGACGCGGTTTGGGATGAGGTCGATTTCGAGAACGCCGTCTGGTCGATTCCCAAGGAGCGGATGAAGCGCTCGAAAGCGCACAACGTCTATCTGTCTCAGCAGATGCTCGACATCTTCATCGCTCTCAAGACCTGCGCCGGCAATTCCAAATACGTCCTGCCGTCGCGCTATGACGCCGACGCGCCCATGTCGCGGGCGACGTTCAATCGGATCACGACGGCGGTGGTGGAGCGGGCCAAGAAGGAAGGGCTGCCGCTGGAGTCCTTTACGGTTCACGATCTCCGGCGTACCGGCTCGACCCTGCTGAACGAGTTGGGCTTCAACAGCGACTGGATCGAGAAGTGTCTGGCGCATGAGGATGGGCGATCGTCACGGGGCATCTACAACAAGGCGGAATACGAGCATCAGCGCCGGCATATGATGCAGGAATGGTCCAACCTGGTGGACGCCTGGGTCGCCGGCCAAAAATACACGCCGACCCTCTATCCGCCGACGATGGACCTGCTTACGCCCGAGCCGGATGTTTGATGGGGCGGGTCTTGCGGAGCTGGACGTCCGGAATGGGCGCACGCTTCACCGCCTTGGCGCGTGAAGCTCGGCGCCGTTCTTCCAACCAGGCGTCGACCTCGGTTAGATCCCAGACCACGCAGCGGGACGTGAGATAGAAGCGCTGGGGAAATTCGCCGCGCTGTTCCATGTCATAGATCGTGGTGTCGGCGAGAGGGACCATTTCCCGGAGTTGATGCCGCCGGATGGTGCGCTTCATGATGGGCTCGACTTGCTGCCTCATGCCAAATTCCTTCGGTCGCCTCTCTAAGCGGATAGAAGGCGATAGATGATGCTGAATGGAAGCTCGAATATTCGGGCGTAGCAGCGCGTCGTGCTGTGGCGTGCAAATCGGACAAGCTCCGAGGAGCACGGCGACGGCATCTCTTCCTGGCAGTCGTCCAGCAACAGTCCGAGAACGCGGCTCCGGCTATCCTGGCGTCCTACGATACCGTCCCTTCCGCCGCGATCCGATATAGCTGATGAGGCCCGCTGCTTTGAGCATGGCTATGTCCCGGCGTGCGGTTTTCAGGCTCACTGTCCAGGCGGCCACGATCTCGTTGGCGCCGCACCGGCCGTTCGCGACTCGGTCCAGGAACCAGCGTTGTCGCTCGTTGAGTTCCGTCCGATCAGTGACATTTATAGGGTCGCGTTCAGGGACACGATTAGGGTCATTAGGATGCGTGCCTGTTGCTGGCCTACCGCCAGCGGCTTCGCCGGCCACATAGGCTTCCCGGGCTCTTGCGAGCGAAATGCGATCCACCGGATCTGTCAGCGGGGTTGCCGCAGGTCCTTCGATCAGACCGAGAACGAAGGCCCTGATGACCGGCGACGAGACCACGAGACGGAGGAAATAGACCGTATCCGGCCCGTGTTGCCCTGAGAGCCAGTGCTTGACGGTCCTCTCACTCGCCTCGGTCTGGCGCATGAGCTGCTTGATCGCGCGATGGCTGTCGCCATGCTCCTTGCGCAGCAGCTCCGCGATGGTCTGCGCGTAGTTTTCTCGTCCCGCGAGGACGCCTGTCCACGGGGGTAATTTCCTGCCCTTTTTCAGCAACATCTTCCGTTTTCTCCGCAGTTACACTGGTTTCAGTGCGGAGTGACGGCTGAGGCTCGTCATGCGCTGCGGCGGTAGGTCGTCCGGATCGCCGCAGTCGATTTCAGGAGGGCGTGATGTGACGAGCCGGAGACTTAACGACCACGATCGGTCCGGGCAGCCTGAACTTCCTCTTCGGGCTGCCGAATACGTCCGCATGTCGACGGACCATCAAAAATATTCGACCGAAAACCAATCCGACGCGATCAAGCAATATGCCGAAGCTCGTGGGATAGAGATCGTCCGGACCTATGCGGACGCGGGAAAGAGCGGCCTGAAGATTGAGGGGCGCGATGCGCTCAGGCAGCTCATCGAGGACGTGCAGTCCGGGAATACGGATTTCACATTGGTGCTCGTCTATGACATCAGCCGTTGGGGCCGTTTTCAGGATGCCGACGAGAGCGCCTATTACGAATATATCTGCCGACGCGCCGGCATCGCCGTGGAGTATTGCGTCGAGCAATTCGACAACGATGGCAGCCCGATCTCCACCATCGTCAAAGGCGTCAAGCGCGCGATGGCGGGCGAATACAGCCGTGAACTCTCAACCAAGGTGTTCGCGGGTCAGGGCCGGCTGATCGAGAAGGGCTATCGTCAGGGTGGGCCGGCAGGATTCGGCCTGCGACGGACCCTGATCGACGAGCATGGCGCCACCAAGGGTCTCCTCGAACGGGGTGAGCAAAAGAGCATCCAGACCGATCGGGTGATCCTAACGCTTGGCCCAGCGGAAGAAGTCGATCTGGTGCGCGGCATCTACCGTGCCTTCGTCCATCAGGGATACAGCGAGCGGGAAATTGCGGCTGATCTCAATGAACGGGGCATTCCGACCGATCTCGGACGCCCCTGGACCAGGGGGACCGTCCATCAGATTCTGATCAATGAGAAATACGTCGGCGACAACGTATGGAATCGCCGGTCCTTCAAGCTGAAGAAAAAGCGCGTCCAGAACGATCCGGAGATGTGGATCAGGGCGCAGGATGCTTTCGCGGCCGTCGTCGAGCGCGAACTGTTCGAGGCGGCAAGGACCATAATCGGCGCGCGCTCCTTTCGTTTGAGCGACGAGGAGATGCTGCAATCTCTGAGGAAGCTGTACCAACAAAGGGGTTTGCTATCCGGCATCGTCATCGACGAATGCGATGGGATGCCATCCAGCAGCGCCTACAGCTCCCGCTTTGGCAGCCTACTTCGCGCCTACAGCCTCGTCGGTTTTACGCCGGATCGCGATTACCGCTACGTCGAAATCAACCGCGAGCTGCGTAAGCTCCATCCCGGCATTCTCCGCGAGGTGCTCGACGGATTGCAGGCTACGGGCAGCGCTGCCTGGCAGGATCTTGAGACCGACCGGGTGATCGTCAACGGCGAGTTCAGCCTTTCCGTGGTGGTGGCCCGGTGCATCGAGACGCCGACCGGGCTTTTGCGCTGGCAGTTGCGCTTCGATACCTCGCTCGCGCCCGACATCACGATCGTCGTTCGGATGGACAGCGCTAATCGCGCGCCGCTCGATTACTACCTGTTCCCGCGTATCGACATGCTCTCCGAAAAGCTGCGGCTGGGAGAGGACAACGCGCTCGGGCTCGATGCCTACCGCTTCGACGGCCTCGACCTTCTCTACGACATCGCTACACCCATTCCTATTGCGGAGGCTGCCTGATGCCTGCCGTTCGACCGAACCGGATCGAAATGATCCCCATCTCCCGGATCACGGTTCTGAACCCACGCGCGCGAAACAAGCGCCAGCATCGGGAGATCGTGAATAACATCGAGGCCATCGGCCTCAAGCGGCCGATCACGGTGAGTCGCCGTGATGGAGCTGGCGGCCCAAGATATGATCTGGTCTGCGGTGAAGGCCGGCTGGAAGCCTTCCAGATGCTGGGCCAGACTGAGATCCCGGCCGTGGTGATCGAGGCCAGCGAGAGCGAATGCCTCGTGATGAGCCTGGTCGAGAATATCGCACGACGCACGCCGCGCCCCATCGACCTTATGCGTGAAATCGGTGCACTACGGGCCCGCGGCTATAGCGATGCGACCATCGCCGAGAAGATCGGCGTCGGGGCATCTTGGGTTAACATGATCGCTTCGCTCCTTGAGCGCGGCGAGGAGCGGCTGGTGGCCGCGGTCGAAACCGGACTTATTCCGATCACCTTGGCGATGGAGATTTCCAAGGCCGAGACGGAAGAGGCGCAGAATCTGCTTCTCGACGCTTATGAGACCGGGAAACTCAGGGGCAAGAAGCTCGCCGCCGTCCGCCGCCTGCTCGACATGCGTATGCGGAGTCAGCGCAAGGGAGGATTGCCTGTCGGGCGTTTGGGCCGGAAGACGAGCAGTCGACGAATGACGGCCGCCGATCTCATGCAGGTCTATCAACGCGAAGCCGAAAAGTGTCAATCGGCACGGAATCCTACCCCCCCGTCGGCGT